>NZ_SNZP01000005.1:0-157720 GCF_004363805.1 Paludibacterium purpuratum
CGAAGAAACCCGAAGGTTACTTTCTGTCTCTTGCAGTGCAAGTGTCGGCTCTTCCCGGCACTCACACCTATCGGTTGTTCTGTTTGTTAAAGAGCGGTGCTGCGTTTGTTGCTGCAGCGGAGAAGGCGAACTATACGCAAGGAAGAATGCGCCGTCAAGCACATCTTCAGAAAATATCTAGCGCCATGGGAAATAGTCTTGTCGAATGCGCCGGCAGACCGCTACGCTTCGCTTGATATCACTATGGAGCATCGGTTTGCACCCTACCTGGATCTTCGACCTCGACAACACACTACACAATGCCGATTTCGGCATTTTTCCCCACATCAATCGCAGCATGACGGATTACATCATGCGCCAGCTTGGGCTGGACGAATCCGCCGCGCAAGCCTTACGTCACCGCTACTACCAGCGCTACGGCGCCACCATGCACGGCATGCAACGACATCACGCCATCGATCCGGATCTATTTCTCAAAGAAACGCATCGCGTGGCGGAATTGATTCCGCTATTACAGTGGGATCGTCATGTCGGCACGTTGCTCGCGCGCTTGCCGGGCCGAAAAATCCTACTCTCCAACGGGCCACAAACTTACGTGGAGCAAATCACCCGCAAAATGGGCATCGATCGATTGTTCGACGCACTATACGGCGTCGAGCGTGTCGGCTACCGCCCCAAACCGCACTCGCTCCCGTTCGTCACCGTATGCGCACGCGAACGACTGATCCCAGCACGTTGCATCATGGTGGAGGACAGCCTGGACAATCTGCGCACCGCCAAATCGCTCGGCATGCGCACCGTCTGGATCACCCGGCAGCCGCGCCGCCCGGTCTACGTCGACCTGCGCATCGGATCGCTGCGCGATTTGCCGCGCGCAACTTGGCAATAAACGCCAAGCATGAAAAAAGGGCTGCCGAAGCAGCCCTTGTTCAGATCTAACCGATGGATATCGGATTAGAAGCTGTGCGCGAAGGTCAGACCGAAGGTCTTCGCGGTCAGGTCCGAACCGGCTTGGTTTTGCTGAGCCAGGAAGGTACCCTTGCCGAAGTTGATGCGACCATACGACACGCCAGCGGTGGTGCGCTTGGACAGAGCATAGTCAACACCGACGATGTACTGGGTATAGCCCGAGTTGTCGATGGTGTTGCCGTCTTGCTTCAGGTTCCAGCCCTTGGCATAGGTAGCCTTCGGCGTGAACGCGCCGATGGTGTAGGCCACGGACAGAGCGGCTTGGCGAGCCTTCAACTTACCGGCAACCGGGTTCAGGCCATTGTAGGAAGCCTTGGTGCCATCGGTGCTGGCATCATTGGCCATGCCATCGATCCAGTCATAACCGGTCGATTGTTGATAAGCGGCACCGACAAACAGGTTGTTGGCACTGTAATCAACTTCGAAATAGTGACGGGTAGCAGCTTGGTTGCCGGTATCGCCGTTAGCAGCACCCAGCGCACCAGCCGGATTGCTTTCATGCTGATAGGCATAGTGACCAGAGACATCGCCGTAGGTGTAGTTCAAGCCCAGGCCGTAAACATCCGAAGCCTTATTGGAGCTGTTAGCCGCAGCGGTTTGCGTCTTGTTTTCGCCCATACCGTAGAACAGGCTACCTTGGAAACCAGCGAAGGTCGCGGAATCATAACGCAGAGCGTTCTTCAGGCGCTGCCCGCCATTGGTAAAGATGCCCAAACCATTGGCACCACTAGTTTGAGAGGTACCGTAGTTGCTGTTGTATTGCCATTGGTCAACGGCAGCCAGATCGTTTTGGGTGTTGTTGATGTAACCCATGCGGATCACACCCAGGTTGCCGCCATCCAGACCTACGAAGGTTTGACGCGAACCCAGCGTACCGCCAGAAGAACCATCCATGTACAGACGGTTTTCAACTTGCCATACGGTCTTCAGGCCGTTACCCAGGTCTTCGGTACCCTTGAAACCAACGATCGAGGTGTTGTCGTCAACGCGGTTTTGGCTAGCTTGGTTGGAGACGGTGTCGTGCTGCACGGAACCCTTCAGGGCACCGTAGAGGGTCACGTCAGCCATAGCTGCAACCGGCAAAGCAGCCAGTGCGACAGCGATCAGCTTTTTGTTCATCGCTCATTCCTTTCGAAGTCAGTTAAATTTGTCCGTAACGATGATCTGTCCGAACATTTTGTCACCACCGTTACACTTCGGTGGTTTGTGAGCGGAATATAAAGCGCCCGTTGCTAAAATACAAAATAGACATGGGCGACATGACCTTGCCGCAAGATAAAATCGCAACAAAAGCATGTAACACGTTGATTTTAATGAATTTTGCAGAAATCATCGTTTGTTGCCAATTAACAACAAAATAGCCACACCGACGATATAGTGTTGTAAAAACAACAACAGCCCCATCGCCGGCAGCAACGTTTCCTGGGCAAAAATAAAGGAGCGAGCCGCATGTCATGCAGCCCACTCCTTATATTAATATATATATCAAACAGTCATCGACGCGATTCGACGACGGTCGGCCCGGAAACGATCAGATCCGCCTCTAGCTTGCGCACGGTTTTCTCGCCAAAGCCGGGCACCCTGCGCAGATCCTGCGCTGTCGCGAACGGACCGCGTTGCTCACGATATTGGATGATGGCGCGCGCCTTGGCCGGACCGACACCCTTGAGCGTCTCCAATTCCTGCTGACTGGCGGTATTGATATTGACGGCCGCCAGGGCGGCGGCCGACATGAACATCAGAAACACGGTAAGAAAAGGCTTCATGGCCAGCTCCTTCGCTTGAGGGCGGCCAGTCGACGCGGCTAGCCGCGGTGGAGAATCAACTCGAGAACAACCTTGCTGCCGATGTATGCCAACAGCAACGCGACGAACCCGGCCAAGGTCCAGCGAATCGCCACGCGACCGCGCCAACCGTAGCGCTGGCGGCCAAGCAGCAACGCGCCGAACATCAACCAGGAAATTACACCGAAGACTGTCTTGTGAGTAAACGCCGCCGGACGGCCAAGCACCTCTTCGGAAAACACCACGCCGCTGATCAGCGTGGCGGTCAGCAGCACAAACCCAACCGACAGCACCTGGAACATCATGCGTTCCAGCGACAAGAGCGGCGGCAACTGACTGAGCAACCGGGTAGCGCGGCGCGCATGTAGCGCACGTTCGAGCCACAGCATCAAAATGGCCAGCATGGCGCCGATGGCAAACAGGCTATAGGCCAGCATCGACACTAAAATGTGTAAGGCGAACGCAGGATTGAACAAGTCGTGCACGGCATGACTGCCCGGGAACAGCAAGGCAAAAGCCAGCGTCAGGCAGGCAAGCGGCATCATGAACAGCTGCAACCCCTCGACCCGGTAGAAGAATCCGCATGTCCAATAGATGGTCAACATCAGCCACACCACGGCGGCGAGCGCATGCCCGACCCCCAGCGCCACCAACTGGCCTTGCAGCATCGGACCGAACACCGCCACGGCATGCATCAGCAGCATAAGACCCAGCAGCGTATGCTCGGCACGTGCATTACGCGCAAATCGGGCATGGCCTTTCCAGTGGCCGATGAAATGCCAGGACAGGGCGGCGTAGGCCATGATCAGGGTCAGGCTGAGTGCGGGCAGAAAACCGGTCATCGTTGTAATTTCGTCGGCGGCCGGACACGGGGTGGGCCGCTAGTGTAAAATGGACTGTTTGAGAGTCTACACCAAGCCGCCCTCCGTTGGCAGACACAAGGAAGTACCATGCTCGACAACCTTTCCAATCGCCTCTCCGGCGTCGTCAAGAGTTTGCGCGGTCAGGCGCGATTGTCGGAAACCAATATCACCGACGCCCTGCGCGAGGTGCGCATGGCGTTGCTGGAAGCCGACGTGGCGCTTCCGGTCGTCAAGACATTCATCGCCGAGGTCAAGCAACGCGCTCTCGGCCAGGAGGTTATCGGTAGCCTGACGCCGGGCCAGGCGTTGATAGGCGTGGTCAACGAAGAACTGACCCGCCTGATGGGCGAGCACAACGATGCGCTCAACCTGGCGGCCGTCCCCCCGGCCATTATTTTGATGGCCGGCCTGCAGGGTGCAGGCAAAACCACGACCGTCGGCAAGCTGGCCAAGCTGTTAAAAGAGACGCAGAAGAAAAAGGTTCTGGTGGTCTCGGCCGACGTCTACCGCCCCGCAGCCATCGAGCAGCTCAAGATGCTGGCGGAACAGGTCGGCGTCGAGTGGTTCCCGTCCGACGCCAGCCAACAACCGGATGCCATCGCCCGCGCCGCGGTCGATTACGCCAAGCGCCACTATTTCGATGTTTTGATGGTCGACACCGCCGGCCGGCTGGCCATCGACGAAGCGATGATGCAGGAGATCAAAACCCTGCACGCCACGCTCAACCCGATCGAAACGCTGTTCGTCGTCGACGCCATGCAAGGCCAGGACGCCGTGCATACCGCCCAGGCGTTCAACGAAGCCCTACCGCTGACCGGCGTCATTCTCACCAAGATGGATGGCGATGCGCGCGGCGGTGCCGCTCTGTCGGTGCGACACATCACCGGCAAGCCGATTAAGTTCATCGGCGTCGGAGAAAAAACCACCGGTATCGAGCCATTCCATCCCGAGCGGATGGCTAGCCGCATCCTCGGCATGGGCGACGTGCTGTCGCTGATCGAGGACGTGCAAAAAGGCATCGACCAGGAAGAGGCCGCCCGCGTAGCCAAGAAGCTCAAAAGCGGCAAAGGTTTCGACCTGGAGGACTTCAAGGCCCAAATGCAGCAAATGAAGAAAATGGGCGGCATGAGTAACTTGATGGAGAAGATGCCGGGACAGATCGGCCAGATGGCCAAGGGCATCCAAGGCGCAGAGGCGGAGAAGAGCATGGCGCGCATCGAAGCCATCATCAACTCCATGACCCCGCTGGAACGTCGAAAGCCGGAAGTCATCAAGGCAAGCCGCAAGCGTCGCATCGCCGCGGGCTCCGGCACTTCGGTTCAGGAAGTCAATCGCCTGCTCAACCAGTTCGAGCAGACGCAAAAACTCATGAAGCAGTTCTCCAAGGGCGGCTTGATGAAGATGATGCGCGGCATGAAGGGCATGATGCCCGGCATGTAAGCCATCGAAATACCCGGGCGCCACGCGCCCCGATTTGAATCCCAGATTGGAAGCAAGCCATGAATCTGTCGACGATGACCGCACTCTCCCCGCTGGACGGCCGTTACGCCGGGCAAACCGAGCCGTTGCGCAACCTGTTCTCCGAATACGGACTGATGAAAGCCCGCATCAAGGTCGAGCTCGAATGGCTCAAGATGCTTGCCGCGGAACCCGGTATCGAGGAAGTTCCGCCGTTCTCCGCCGCCACCATCGCCGAAATCGACGACATCATCCTGCACTTCAGCGAAGCCCATGCCCAAGCGGTCAAGGCCATCGAAGCGCGCACCAACCATGACGTCAAGGCGATCGAGTATTGGTTGAAGGAGCGCCTGTCCGACAACCCCGAGGTCATGAGCGCCAGCGAGTTCATCCACTTCGCCTGCACCTCCGAAGACATCAATAACCTGTCGCATGCGCTAATGCTCAAGACCGCGCGCAACACCGTCATGTTGCCGGCGCTTGACGCACTGATCGCCCGCTTGAGCAATCTCGCTCACGAACTGGCCGACGCGCCGATGATGTGCCGCACGCACGGGCAGCCGGCCACCCCCTCCTCGATGGGCAAGGAATTGGCCAACGTCGTCTACCGCCTAGAGCGCCAGCGCGAACAGCTGATGAACCAGGAGATTCTCGGCAAAATCAATGGTGCGGTCGGCAATTACAACGCCCATCTTGCCGCCTATCCGGACATCGACTGGGAAAGTCTGTGCGGCCGCTTTGTCGCCAGCCTGGGCCTGACGTTCAATCCGTACACCATCCAGATCGAGCCGCACGATTACATGGCCGAGCTGTTCCAGACGCTGTCGCGCGCCAACACGGTGCTGGTCGACCTGAATCGGGATATCTGGGGCTACATTTCGCTGGGATACTTCAAACAGAAGGTCAAGGCTGGCGAAGTCGGTAGCTCGACCATGCCGCACAAGGTCAACCCGATCGACTTTGAAAACGCCGAAGGCAACTTGGGTTTGGCCAATGCTTTGTTGGCGCACCTGGCGGAAAAACTGCCGATTTCGCGCTGGCAGCGCGATCTGACCGACTCCACGGTACTGCGCAACATGGGCGTAGCCATGGGCTACACCCTGCTCGGTTTCAGTGCCTGCCTACGCGGACTGAATAAACTGGAAGCCAACCGACCGGCCATGGCGGCGGATCTCGACCGCAGTTGGGAACTGCTGGCGGAGCCAATCCAGACGGTAATGCGCCGCTACGGCATCGCCAACCCGTACGAACAACTCAAGGAACTGACGCGCGGCAAAGAAGGCATTACACGCGAAACACTGGCCGCCTTCATCCGCTCCTTGGATCTGCCAGACGCCGAAAAGACCCGCCTGCTTGCCCTGACACCGGCCAGCTACATCGGCAAAGCAACCGAGCTGGCCCAACGCATCTAAGCAACGGGGCACTCACCATCAAAAGGGACGGAGACGTCCCTTTTTGCATGTCGGCGTCCCCATAAAAAGAAAAGCCATGCCGCCTGGCATGGCCAAAAACATGACTCTAAGGAACGCGCTCAACCAGCTGAAGATGAACGCGAGCTAACGCGGCACAAGCAAACAGCCAGAGCCACTATTTAAAATGGCTCTGGCTAGAATTCTTGGTTGCGGGGGCAGGATTTGAACCTACGACCTTCGGGTTATGAGCCCGACGAGCTACCAGACTGCTCCACCCCGCGTCCGTTAGAGAGACGCATATTAGCGCGATCTTTTGATCATGTCAACAAATTCAGTTCGACCAAACCACCCAGCCGTAATGCCAACTCGCCAGGATCGCCAAACCAAAGACGATGCGATACCAAGCAAAGACATTGAACGAATGGTGCGAAACATAGCGAATCAGGCCACGCACCGCCAGCAAGGCACTGAAGAAGGCCGCGACGAAGCCGATGGCAAAAACCGGCAGGTCCGCCAGCGAGAACAGTTTGTAATGCTTATAGACGTCGTAGAGCGTCGCGGCGAACATGGTCGGCACCGCCAGGAAGAAGGAGAACTCCGTCGCCACCCGTCGCTCCAGCCCAAACAACATGCCACCAATGATGGTGGCACCGGAACGCGAAGTGCCGGGCACCAATGCCAACACTTGCGCCAACCCGACCTTCAGGGCATCTTTCCAGCCCATGCTGTCCACCGAGCGCACTCTGATCGTCCGTGGGCGGCGCTCGACCCAGAGAATCACCAGGCCCCCTAACACCAGGGCCACCGCAACACTCGGGGCATTGAACAGCCACTGCTTAATCCCTTTTGCCGCCACAAGCCCGACGATGGCGGCCGGCAGGAACGCCAAGAATAGGTGGCCCGCAAAGCGCTGCTGCTCGCGCTGAACCAACATGCCACGTGCCAGATCGGCAAAGCGCTGACGATAGACCCATAGCACAGCCAGGATTGCGCCCAACTGTATCACCACTTCAAACACCTTCGCCGTGGCACCATCGAATCCGATCAGATCCGCGGCGACGATCAGATGCCCGGTGCTGGAAATTGGGAAAAACTCAGTCACTCCTTCAACCACACCAAGCAAGAAGGCCTTACCTAGCAGCAATGCGTCCATGCGCTCCCCCAAAAAAGAATCGGGCGCCATATAGCGCCCGCCAAAGATGAATTCGATTGACTTACTTCAGCTTGCCGCCATGTACCACCGCCACCATTTCGCTCAGATGTTGCAGCAGTAGATCCGGCTTGACCGGCTGCAGGGCGAACTTGCCGTTAATGACCAGTGTCGGCGTGCCCTGGATAGCATAATCGCGCGTCATCCGCTGAGCACTCGACGCCTGGGAGCTGATGCCGAAAGACTTGTAGGTTTGCATAAAGCGATTGACGTCGATACCGGGTTGGCTCTTGAGCCAGGCCGTCAATTGGCTCTCGTCACCCAAATTGATGCGCTTATCCACCATAGCGACGAACGCCGGATGATGCAGCTTTTCGGTCAGGTTCAGCGCATTCATGGTGGCAAACAACTTGGCGAACGGGACGAACTGTGGTCCCCATACGATTTGTACCCGCTTGAAATCGACGTAGGCAGGCTTGTTCTTGACCCACTGGCTCAGGGCGACATCCAGGTCATAACAATGGATGCAGGTGTACGAGAAGAACTCGATGACTTCCACCTTCTTGGCATTGGCCACCGGCTGGGGCGTCGCCAGCCTGGTGTAATCCTTGCCATCACCTTCCACCAGCGCCGCATGGGCGAAACCGGCGACCGTCAACAGTACAGCAAATAGCCACTTCTTCATGCTTTCTCCTGAAACCGGGTTATCACGTGCGGATAGCGCCGGCCCCCGGCCGGCGCCAGTTCTCGTCAGTTGGCCGGGCGCGCGCCCAGCTCAATGCCATTTTGCTTGAGCAGGCTGCGAATGCGGTCTGCATCGGCTTGGGTCGCGAACGGGCCGACGCGCACGCGATGGACAATACCCTTGCCCGGCACGTCCGCCGACTGGATCGTCGCCTCAACGCCGATCAAGGCCAGCTTGGCCTTGAGGTTGTCGGCATCGTCCTGATTCTGGAAGGCCCCGAGCTGCAGGTAAGGCTTCTTGATGCCATTGTCGGCGTGCGCTCCGGCAGGCGCATTACCGTCCGCCGTCACCGCCTCGACCTGTCCCGGCAGTATCTTATAGAAGTCGAAGCGCTGTCCGCTCTTATCCTTGCCATTGGCCGATGCCGCCGGCTTGGCAGGCGTCGTTGCCGACGGCGCCGCGGCGGATGGCGCCGGTTGCGAGGCGGCCTGCTGCCGAGCCGGTTGTGCCGGGGGTGCCTCGACAGGGCCATCGGCACTACTGGCATCGTTGAGGGTAATGCCCGGGGAAAGAATCTGCGTCGGCGTGGACGAAGCCGTGCCGCTCGCCGTGCGTTCCAGTTTCTGCAAATTAGTAAACGGCGTGCCGGCCTTGCTGAAATACATGACGACGCCAACGACGGCTGCCACACCGACAATCAGGCCGATGATGACCCCCATCATGACGCCGCCTCCGCCGCTCTGTTTGCGAGAGGCGCTGGCGCGTGCCGGCCGGGAAGAATTCTTCAAATCGCGATGACCCATCTAAAGACATACCAGGTTGATTGACCCAGGCATTATCCAACGTAACGCCCGTATGGACTACTGCCGCGCAAAAGCCTGCCTCCTCAGTTGCACCGCTTGCAACACATGCGCCCGCCCGATCCGCCCGGCCTCGGCCAGATCGGCAATCGTCTGCGACAAGCGCAAGATACGATGCAGAGCACGGGCCGATAAGCGCAAACGCGCCAGTAGCTCGGATAAAAATTCGAGCAAACCGGGTTCGACTTGGCAAATTTGCTCAAGTTCTCCCACCCTCAATAGGGCATTGACTTTCCCTTGGCGGGCACATTGCCGTTCGCGCGCCGCCATGACGCGTTGCAAGATCGCGCTGGAAGATTCCGGCACCGGCGAGCGCAACAGTTCGGCTGAGGAGTGCGAGGCCATTTCCACCTGCATGTCGATACGATCCAGCAGGGGGCCGGAGATTTTACCGCGATACCGTGAAATTTGCTCGGGCGTACATTGACAACGGCCGGTTTCATCGCCGGCATAGCCGCAGGGACAAGGATTCATGGCCGCCACCAGCTGGAACCGTGCCGGGTAGCTGACGCGGCGTGTCGCACGCGCCAGGTGCACCTGTCCGGTCTCCAGCGGCTCGCGCAAGGCCTCGAGCGCACGACGTTCGAATTCCGGCATTTCGTCGAGAAACAGCACCCCGTGATGCGCCAAACTGATCTCGCCGGGCTGAGGGACACTCCCACCGCCGACCAATGCAGCTACCGACGACCCATGGTGCGGCGCCCTGAACGGCGGCTGGCGCCAGCAGGCCGGATCGAAGCCCTGGGCACTCAACGAGTGCAATGCCGCGCACTCGAGCGCTTCGTCGTCGCCAAGCGGCGGCAAGATCCCCGGCAGACGCGACGCCAGCATGCTCTTGCCGGTGCCCGGCGCACCGATCATCAACAGGCTGTGTCCTCCCGCCGCCGCCAATTCCAGCGCATGGCGCGCGCTGGCCTGGCCCTTGACCTCCGACATGTCCGGCATGGGCCACATCGCTCGCGCCTCGTCCGATTCGGCGATGGGCAGCGGCTGCCGGCCATTCAGGTGGGCACAGACTTGCAGCAGCGAGTCGGCCTGCAGCACCGTCACGGAGGACACCAGCGCCGCTTCGCGTGCGCTGGCGGTCGGCAGAATCAGCACCCGGCCGGCGTGTCGCGCCCGCCAGGCCATGGCAAGCGCGCCGCGCACCGACCGAAGCCCGCCGGACAAGGCCAATTCGCCGGCGAACTCGCACTGCGTCAACGGCTCGCTGGCAACTTGGCCGGAGGCGGCGAGAATACCCAGCGCGATCGGCAGATCGAAACGACCTGAGGCTTTGGGTAAATCGGCGGGAGCGAGACTGACGATGATCTTGCGGGCGGGGAACTCGAAACCGGAGGTTTGGATAGCACTACGTACTCGATCGCGGCTTTCCTTCACCTCGGTATCCGGCAATCCGACGATGTGGAAGGCGGGCAGCCCGGTACCAAGATGAACCTCGACCGCCACCTCCGGCGCGGCGGCGCCATCGAGCGCGCGGCTATGAACGACGGCCAGGTTCATCCGCCGAGTCAAGAATGACCTTGGACGGCCTGCTCGTCGTCGCCTGGCGCAGCTGCCGGTCCACCCTCTAGACGAGCCAGACGGTCCTCCAGGCGCGCCAGCTGCTCGCGCGTGCGTGCCAGCACCTCTTGTTGGACGTCGAACTCTTCACGGGTCACCAGATCCAGTTTACTGAAGGTCGAGGCCAGCATTGCACGGATATTTTTCTCCACATCGCGCACGGGGCTGGCGGCAATGGTTTCACTGATCTTGTGGCTCAATTCTTCGAAGATTTTCTGGCTCAGCATGGCGCGCCCTTTGTTCATGGTCGATCGGAAGGAAATCCGGCATTGCAGTGTAGCAAAAACCGCCTGTCGTCGCAGCGGGCGTGGTCATGCACCATGCGCGCTCCTGTCGCACCAATATAGTGCGCCAACTTGCCCCATCATCGCGCTGCGCTGCAACATCCGGCGATTGCCCGGGCTATATTTGCATTGGGCAAAAAAAGACAACCCGTCTAAAGATCCGTTCGGTAAGGCTTCCTCACTGATAGTACGCATTTTTTTGCCTCAGCCATGACATCTGGCACGCTTTCTGCAATGCAGCATGCGAAGTCAACAAATCCAGCAAGAACAGGGACAGCAAAGGAGAGGTCATGAAATTGGTCACAGCGATTATCAAGCCGTTCAAGCTTGACGAAGTACGCGAGGCCCTCTCGGCCATCGGCGTGCAAGGTATCACGGTCTCCGAGGTCAAGGGTTTCGGCCGTCAGAAAGGACACACTGAACTCTATCGCGGCGCGGAGTATGTAGTGGACTTTCTGCCCAAGGTCAAACTGGAAATCGCCATCGACGACGCACTGCTCGATCAGGTGGTGGAAGCCATCGAAAAATCGGCCCGCACCGGCAAGATCGGCGACGGCAAGATCTTTGTCGTCGACCTACTGCAGGTCGTGCGGATCCGCACCGGCGAAACGGGCGTGGATGCGGTCTGACATATTTGACAGGGGGAAGAGAGATGAAAAAAGCAATGACTGCGCTGGGCCTCGTCGGGCTATTCCTTGCCCTGCCGGCGCTGGCGGATGTACCGGCGGGACCGGCACTGCAAGACTTCAAAGTCATCAATTCGGGCGACACCGCCTGGATGCTGACGTCGACCGCACTGGTATTGTTCATGACCATTCCTGGTCTGGCATTGTTTTACGGCGGCATGGTACGCAAGAAAAACGTATTGGCCACGCTGATGCAAAGCTTCGCCATCACCGCGCTGGTCACCATCCTCTGGGCGGTCATCGGTTATAGCCTGGCCTTCACCGTCGGCAACCCGTACATCGGCGATCTGAGCCGGCTGCTCCTCAACGGCATGGATTACATCCAGGACAGCAAAAAGTTGTCCGTGCATCCGAGCGCCGGCACGATTCCCGAGTCGGTCTTCATGATGTTCCAGATGACCTTCGCCATCATCACGCCGGCGCTGATCACCGGCGCCTTCGCCGAGCGCATGAAGTTCTCGGCCATGCTGGTCTTCATGTCGCTGTGGTCGATCCTGGTCTATGCACCGATTGCGCACTGGGTATGGGCGCCGGGCGGCTGGATGGCCGACAAGGGTGTGCTGGATTTCGCCGGCGGCACGGTCGTGCACATTAACGCCGGTGTAGCCGGCCTGGTCTGCGCCTTGGTTCTGGGCAAGCGCGTGGGGTTCGGCAAAGAAGCCATGCCACCGCATAACCTGGTACTGACCCTGATCGGCGCCTCGATGCTGTGGGTCGGCTGGTTCGGCTTCAACGCGGGTTCCGCCGCGGCCTCCGATGGCCGCGCCGGTATGGCCATGGTCACCACGCAAATCGCCACCGCCGCCGCGGCACTCGCCTGGATGTTCGCCGAATGGCTCACCAAGAAGAAGCCGTCGGTACTGGGGATCGCCTCGGGCGCCGTCGCCGGCCTGGTCGCCATCACCCCCGCCTCCGGCTTCGTGGATGCGCACGGCGCGTTGATCATCGGTCTGGCAGCGGGTGTGGTCTGCTTCTGGGGCGCTACCGGTCTCAAGCACATGATGGGCTATGACGACTCGCTCGACGCCTTCGGGGTGCATGGCGTAGGCGGCATTCTCGGTGCGCTCTTGACCGGCGTCTTCGCCGTCAAGCATATCGGCGGTGCCGACGGCAGCCTGGCCACCCAGGCGCTGGGCGTCGGTGTGACCGTGGTCTACTGCGCAGCGATCACCTTCGTCCTGCTGAAGATTATCGACCTGGTGATCGGCCTGCGCGTCGCGGAAGAAGAAGAGCGCGAAGGCCTGGACGTGGTGCTGCACGGCGAGCGCATCGAATAAACGACGAATTCGTGGTAAGGGACTTTGGGGCGCGACAAGCGCCCCTTTTTTTAGCCAAAATAAAAACGGGAGCCTAAGCTCCCGTTTCCATCAACTACTTGACGATGCGCAGGCTGGGCGGCCCCTTGGGCTTATCGGACGATTCGGGCTCGTTGCCTTTCTCGCCCGGCATGGCTGCAGGAGCATGATCCACCGCATGCAAGTGCTCGGTATTGGCCAGTTCGACGTCGAACCCCATCCCCTCGCCGGTTTCGCGCGCAAAGATCGACATGATATTGCCGATCGGTACGAACACCTGGCGCGCCACCCCGGCAAAACGAGCCGAGAAGGTGATCAGATCGTTGTCGATGCGCAGCTCCTTGGTGGCATCGATGCTGATATTCAGCACGATCTCGTTGTTTTGCACATACTCGCGCGGCACATCGGTCCGCTCGTTGACCCAGACGACGATATAAGGCGTATGGCCATTGTCGGTGCACCACTGGTGCAGGGCACGGAGCAGATAGGGCTTGGTGCTGGTGGTCATGAAAAATCCCTCTTACTTGCGCATGGCCTTTTCGGACGGCGTCAGCGAGTCGATGAAAGACTGGCGCTGGAAAATACGCTCGGCATACTTGAGGATCGGCGCCGCATTCTTGCCAAGGTCGATGTTGTAGTGCTCGAGGCGCCACATCAGCGGCGCGATGGCCACATCGATCATCGAGAAGTCGTCGGCCAGCATGAATTTCTGTTTGGCGAAGATCGGCGCGATAGTCGTCAAACCGTCACGGATGGCTTCGCGCGCCTTGGTCGCTTCCTTACCGCTCGCACCGGCTTCCAGCGTCTTGACGTGGTTGAACAGTTCTTTCTCGAAGCGGAACAGGAACAACCGGGCACGAGCGCGCATTACCGGATCGGCCGGCATCAGTTGCGGATGCGGGAACCGTTCGTCGATATATTCGTTGATGATGTCGGATTCATGCAAGATCAAATCGCGTTCGATCAGCACCGGCACCTCATTATACGGATTCATCACTGCGAGATCTTCCGGCTTGTTGTGGATATCCACGTCGATGATCTCGAAGTCCATCCCCTTCTCGTATAGCACGATGCGGCAACGGTGGCTGAAGGGGCAGGTAATGCCGGAGTACAGGGTCATCATGGCTTGGCACTAATCCTTGACAGGTCGGGTTGGAAAATTGCATCGATTCTAGCATTTTCCCACACCCTGTTTCCAGTTATTCAATCTAAGTCATTGACATAAAAAGAAAAAAGGCAAGGTTCCCACCTTGCCTTTTGCCAGTTGCAATCGCCGATCAATGCACGTCGCGCCAGAATTCCTTTTTCAGGAAATAGGCCAACGGCAGCAGCAACAGCGCTAGGAACATCAGTACGCCGTAGCCGATCTGCAGGCGCTTCACTTGCGCCGGTTCCGACATATAGACCAGGTAGTTGGTCAGGTCGGCCATGCGCTGATCGAACTCCACGGTATTGGCGCGACCATTGTCGAGCTTAGTCATGGTGCCCGGCTTCACCAGCACCAGCTTCTGCTCTACCACGCCCTCGCTGTTCTTCACACTCTGCAGTTGTTGTTCGCCCTGCCATTGCCACAGCACATGCGGCATCGCCACTTTGTCGAACACCTGGTTATTCCAGCCGGTAGGCCGCGTGTCGTCGCGGTAGAAACCGCGCAGATAGGCATACAGCCAATCGGCACCGCGGGCGCGCGCCTCGACCGACAGATCCGGCGGATTGTTGCCCAGCCAAGTCTTGGCATCCTGGGACGTCATCGCCACATGCATGGTGTCGCCGATCTTGTCGCTGGCGAACATCAGGTTCTTTTTGATCTGATCTTCCGACAGACCGATATCGGTCAGCCGGTTATAGCGCATGGCCGTGGCCGAATGGCACGACAGACAGTAGTTGACGAAAATCTGCGCGCCGCGCTGCAGCGATTCGGTGTCTTGAATATCGATCGGCGCCTTCGGCAGCACCGGGCCTTCCTCGGCGGCGGCCGCCAGCGGCAGTACCAGCACCAGCGCCGCGAGCAGATGACGGATTTGCTTTTTCATGATGGTCATCCCTTCGGTCAGATATGCTTGGCAAACACGGCCGCGGCCACGATCAGCACCGCCCACAGTACGAAAAACAGTACTTTGCCGCGCGTCGTCGACTCGGTCACGCGGCTCGGTACCGGCGTGCGGCCGACATCGTTCTTGGTGTAGAACGGCATGCCGAGGAAGAAGACGAAATAAATCACCGACAGCGTGCGCGCCACAAAGGTGCGCAGATCGGTCGGCGGCAATGCGCCGAGAATCCCCAGACCGACGAAAGCGATCACGAACAGCGTCAGCATGATCTTGAACTTCGGGCCGCGGTAACGCACCGATTTGATCGGAGAGCGGTCAAGCCACGGCAAGAAGGCGATCAACACCACCGCAGCGCCCATGGCCAGCACGCCCCAGACCTGAGTACCCAGGAACGACGGCACTGCGCGCAAAATGGCGTAGAACGGCGTGAAGTACCATACCGGCGCGATATGCGGAGGGGTCTTCAGCGGGTCGGCCGGGAAGAAGTTATTGGCCTCCAGGAAGTAGCCGCCCATATCCGGCATGAAGAATACGATGGCGGAGAATACGATCAGGAACACCGCCACACCCAACACATCCTTCACCGTGTAATACGGATGGAACGGGATGCCGTCCAGCGGCAGATGGGTCTCGGGATCCTTGAGCGCCTTGATCTCGACACCGTCCGGGTTGTTGGAGCCGACCTCATGCAGCGCCATCAAGTGCGCCACGACCAGCGCCAGCAGCACCAGCGGCACGGCAATCACATGCAACGCGAAGAAGCGATTGAGCGTCGCACCCGACACCACGAAATCGCCACGAATGAAGACCGACAGATCCGGCCCGATCACCGGGATCGAGCTGAACAGGTTGACGATGACCTGCGCGCCCCAGAACGACATCTGGCCCCACGGCAGCAGGTAGCCCAGAAACGCCTCCGCCATCAGGCACAGGAAAATCAACATACCGAAAATCCACACCAGCTCGCGCGGCTGCTTGTACGAGCCGTAGATCAGACCGCGGAACATATGCAGATAGACGACGATGAAGAACATGGACGCGCCGGTGGAGTGCATATAGCGAATGATCCAGCCGCCGCTGACGTCGCGCATGATGTACTCGACCGACGAGAACGCCACCGACATCTTGGTACCGGGCACCAGCGAGGCGTCCGGCATGTAGTTCATGGTCAGAAAGATCCCGGTCAACAACTGCATCACCAGCACCAACAGAGCCAGCGAGCCGAAGAAGTACCAGAAATTGAAGTTTTTGGGCGCGTAATACTCGGTTACGTGCTCCTTGAGCATCGACGTCAGCGGAAAACGCGCGTCGACCCAGTCCAGCAACTTTTGTCCCTTGCTCATGGTTTCGCCCTCGGCTTATTTATCGTCGCCGACCAGGATGCGCGTGTCGGACAGGTATTTGTGGGGGGGAATCAATAGATTCTTCGGCGCAGGCATACTCTTGTACACGCGCGCGGCCAAGTCGTACTTGGAGCCATGGCACGGGCAGTAGAAGCCACCTTGCCAGTCGGGCCCGAGATCCGCCGGCGCGAGATCCGGTCGATAGGTTGGCGAACAGCCCAAATGGGTACAGATGCCGACGGTCACCAACAAGTTCGGTTTGATCGAGCGATGACGATTCTTACAGTAGTCCGGCTGTTGATCCATGTCGGACGTCGGGTCGGCCATCTGATCGTCGAGCTTGGCCAGATTCTTCACCTGGACGTCGGTGCGCGACAGCACCCACACCGGTTTGCCCTGCCATTCGATGTTGATCATTTGTCCCGGCTCGATCTTGCTGATATCCACCTCTACCGGCGCACCCGCAGCCTTGGCACGCTCCGAAGGCAGGAAACTCAGCACAAACGGCGTGGCAATGCCGACCGCCGCGACTCCCCCTACCGCGCTGGTTGCCACCGTCAGAAAACGACGGCGCCCTGCATCGACTTGTTGTTCACTCATTACAGTCATCCTCAATCATGGAAACTCGAGCGTCTATCCCCGCAAATTCTACCTGATTACCCATATTTCCTAGAAGGGTTTATGCAAATAAATTGCCACTACCCACAATGATTATCTTTATACCGGATTTTCCAGATCGACAAAGGCCACCTCAATGCCAAAGTCATCTTTCACGCAGCGACCAAGCGCCTTGATACCGAAGCGCTCGGTGGCATGATGCCCGGCGGCGACGAATACACAGCCAGACTCCATCGCCATATGCTGATTTTTCTCGGAAACCTCGCCTGTTAAAAAAGCATCCACGCCCATGGCGATCGCGGCATCGAAGAAATCTTGTGCGCCGCCAGTGCACCAGGCTACGCGCCGGATCGGCTTATGGGCGTCGCCCAACAGCAATGCCTGACGCCCCAAGCGCCGCGAAACATCCTCGCACCAAGCACCTGCGGTCATCTGCAATGCCAGTTTGCCGTGCCACAGCAGATCTTGCTCGCCCCCCTGCCCGTCCACACGTAGATCCAGCACTTCGGCCAGTTGGGCGTTGTTGCCTACGAGCGGATGCGCATCCAGCGGCAAGTGATATGCCAGCAGACTGATGTCGTTGCTCAGCAAAGCCTGCAAACGACGCTTCTTCAACCCCACCACCCGGCTATCCTCGCCTTTCCAGAAATAACCGTGGTGCACCAGGATGGCATCCGCCTTTTGGCGCAGCGCCTCGTCGATCAACGCCTGCGAGGCGGTCACCCCGCAAATCACACGCTGCACTTCCGCGCGGCCCTCCACTTGCAGGCCGTTGGGCGCATAGTCCTTAAAACGCCAGGGCTCCAGCATGCCATCGAGGTAACCCACCAATGCCGTCAATAGCATATCAACCTCGAAATTTGAAAATTCCTGTCATTAAAGCCTACCCCGGGCAGAAACGAAAGCTCGCTCCTCCCGGACGCGCCCCGATTTAACACAAAGAAAAAGCGCACCCACGGTGCGCTCGACGTCTGTCGGCATGGCGATTAGAACTTGGTGCCGATACCGATACCGTAAACCCACGGGTTGAGGGTCAGGGTGCCGATCGGCGCACCGCCCAGGCGAACATCGGTCTTGACGTACAGTTTCTTGACGTCGACGTTGACGTACCAGTCCTTGCTGACCGCATAATCGGCACCGACTTGCAGCGCGCCGCCCCAGCTATTCTTGTCCACGTCCACCGTGGTGCCGCCAAGCTGCAGGCCATTGTTATAGAAACGGGTATAGTTGACACCGGCACCGACATACGGGCGGAAGGTACCTTGCGGGTTGAAATGGTATTGCAGCGTCAGGGTTGGCGGCAGCACGCTCACCTTACCCAGGCTGGTGCTGCCCAGCTTCACTTCGTGGCGCGAGGTGCCCAGGATCAGCTCGGCGCCGATGTTGTTGGTGAGCATGTAAGTGAAGTCGACTTCCGGCACCACGTCGTTGTTGACCGAAGCATTCAGGCCACTCAGCGTACCACTGGTCGACACTTCGGGGTGAACGTCGATGACGCGGAAACGCGCCAGGATGTCGCCTTGGTCGGCGAAAGCGGAAGCGGACAACAGGCCGGCCACAGCAACAAAAGCGATCTTTCTCATTATGTTTTCTCCTGGAATACAATAGTTGGAATCCCGCCACGCCTGTTCTCAACCGGATCATGCATCGGGCTGCGCAGCGTTCACGAGCAATGTAGTGAACGTACAAAATTAAGACTTTGTCCTAGATCATGAGAGCGTCATGAAATACACGGATCTACGTGATTTTGTTGCACAACTTGAACAACAAGGGGAATTGCGGCGAATCAGTCAGCCGGTTTCACCCCATCTCGAAATGACTGAAATCGGCGACCGCGTGTTAAAAGCCGGCGGTCCCGCGCTGCTATTCGAGCATCCGCGAAACGGCGATCGCACTTACGATTTTCCGGTGTTGACCAATCTTTTCGGCACACCGCGCCGGGTTGCCATGGGCATGGGCGCGAACGATGTGATGGCTTTGCGCGAAATCGGTCAGTTGCTCGCTTATCTGAAGGAGCCCGAACCGCCTCGGGGCTGGCGAGATGCCTGGGACAAGCTGCCATTGCTTAAGCAAGTGCTGAGCATGGCGCCCAAGGAAGTCAGCAAGGCGCCATGCCAGCAGATCGTCTGGGAGGGCGACGAGGTCGATCTGTCGCGCTTGCCGATCCAGCACTGCTGGCCGGGCGATGTAGCGCCGCTGATCACCTGGGGTTTGACCGTCACGCAAGGGCCGAACAAGAAGCGACAAAATCTCGGCATCTACCGTCAGCAAGTCATCGATAAGAACCGTGTCATCATGCGCTGGCTGGCTCATCGCGGCGGCGCGTTGGACTTCCGCGACTTCCAACTCGCGCACCCCGGCCAGCCGTTCCCGGTGGCCGTCGTGCTTGGCTGTGACCCTGCCACGATCCTGGGCGCCGTCACCCCGGTTCCAGACGCTTTGTCCGAATATCAATTCGCCGGCCTACTGCGCGGCGCACGCACCGAGCTGACCCAATGTATCGGATCGGCGTTGCGCGTGCCGGCGCGAGCGGAAATTGTGCTAGAAGGCAACATTCATCCAAATGACATGGCGCTGGAAGGCCCTTATGGCGACCACACGGGTTACTACAACGAGCAGGATCGCTTTCCGGTCTTTACCATCGACCGCATGACGATGCGCGAGAATCCGGTCTACCACAGCACCTACACCGGCAAGCCGCCAGATGAGCCGGCCGTGCTGGGCGTGGCGCTGAACGAGGTTTTTGTGCCGATCCTGCAGAAGCAGTTTCCGGAGATCGTCGACTTCTATCTGCCGCCGGAAGGCTGCAGCTACCGTATGGCGGTGGTCAGCATCAAGAAGCAGTACCCCGGCCACGCGCGGCGAATCATGATGGGCTGCTGGAGTTTCCTGCGGCAATTCATGTACACCAAGTTCATCGTGGTCGTGGATGACGACGTCGACACGCGCGACTGGAAGGAAGTCATCTGGGCCATCACGACACGCATGGATCCGGTGCGCGACACCATGCTGGTGGAAAACACCCCGATCGACTACCTGGACTTCGCGAGCCCGATTTCAGGGCTGGGCGGCAAGATGGGGCTTGATGCCACCAACAAGATGCCGGGCGAGACCTCGCGCGAATGGGGGACGCCTATCGTCATGGATCGAGCCGTCAAGGCGCGTGTCGACGCCATGTGGCAAGAGCTGGGACTTTGACCCGTAGGCGTGGGAAGGCTGGTATGATTCGCGCATCGTCAAACTGGAGTGCACCATGCGAAAAACCCGCAACCCATCCCTGTCCAGCCACGTCAAGCGCATGAGTCCGCGCTTGCGCAAGAAACTGCGCGTCGGCGAATTCCGCGAATTGGGCTTCAGTCTGAAAGCCGCCATCGCCGCCGATCTGGACATAGCGGCACAGGACGACCTGCTTGAAGCCTGGCTCGGGGTGGTCGACGACCACGGCGTCAGCTTCGGCGGTCAATTCGATGCGCGCGGTGCGTTGGAAGGCGTGGTATTCCCGATTGGCGGCCAGCCGGTCACAACCGCCGTGCGCACGGCTTTGCTCGACTGGCTCAAGGCGCGCGCCGAGGTCGGCGATCTGCAAGCCAGCGAGCTGTACGACATCTGGCACAGCGCTTAACCGGTCTATGCGCGCCTGCGCCCCAAATTCACCGACAAGGCTGCCAGCCGCCATCTGGCTGCTCGGCTTGGTCAGCATGCTGATGGACATCTCTTCCGAGATGATCCACAGCCTTCTGCCGCTGTTCATGGTGACCTCCCTGGGGGCCAGCGCCCTGGTCGTCGGTTTGGTCGAGGGTTTGGCCGAATCCACCGCATTGATCGTCAAAATCTTTTCCGGCATGCTCAGCGACTACTTGGGACGGCGTAAAGGGTTGGCGCTTTTCGGCTACTTGCTCGCCGCGCTGACCAAACCGCTGTTCGCCATCGCGTCATCCGCCGGCATCGTATTGACCGCTCGCTTGCTTGACCGCATCGGCAAAGGCGTGCGCGGCGCCCCGCGCGATGCCCTGGTGGCCGATATCACACCGGCGCCAATGCGCGGGGCGGCATTCGGCTTGCGTCAGTCGCTCGACACGGTGGGCGCGTTCCTCGGCCCATTGTTGGCCACCGGCCTGATGTTGCTGTGGCACGACCGATTCCGCGCCGTGTTCTGGGTCGCTGTGGTACCCGGTATGGCCGCCGTCGCGCTATTGGCGTTCGGATTGCGCGAACCGACCCCCACCGCCGCCGGCAAACGCGCCAATCCTATCCGGCGCGACAATCTGCGCCGGCTGCATGCGCCGTATTGGTGGGTGGTCGGCGTCGGTACGCTGTTCACGCTGGCGCGGTTCAGCGAAGCCTTTTTGGTACTGCGTGCGCAACAAGCCGGCATACCCATCGCCCTGGTGCCGCTGGTCATGGTCGCCATGAATGCGATCTATGCGCTGGCCGCCTACCCATTCGGCAAACTCTCCGATCGCATGAGCCATCGCCGACTGCTGGCGCTCGGCCTCCTGGTGCTCCTCGTCGCCGACCTGATGTTGGCGTCTACCCCCCATTGGCCGCTGCTGCTGGCCGGCGTCACACTGTGGGGCGTCCATATGGGCATGACTCAAGGCTTATTGGCGACGATGGTGGCCGACACCGCCCCCGCCAACTTGCGCGGTACCGCATTCGGCCTCTTCAACTTAGCCAGCGGCCTGGCCATGCTGTTCGCCAGCGTGATCGCAGGCTTTCTGTGGGATCGGGTCGGTGCCGGTGCCACCTTCCATGCCGGAGCCCTCTTTTGCATGATCACCCTGGCGGGGTTGGCGTGCATACCATCGAAATCCCGCGAAAATTAAATCGCCCATGTCACAGCGATAAGGCTTTGCAGAACCCGCTCAAGATCTTGTTTCTCTATGGGTTTGTATAGCACTTCGTCAAATAAATGACTTCCATTTTCATCGACAAATGATTGTGGGAATGCAGTAATGGCAATAACCGGGATATTGAATTGTTGCATCACGCGAATTTTTTTCGCCAATTCGTACCCATTCATAACTGGCATCTGAATGTCGGTCACGATGGCCGCGTAATTATTTTGCTCAATCAGGTTCAATGCCTCCTGACCATTACTGGCCGTATGGCATTCATAGCCCATATCTTTGACCAATAGGGACATCACCATCCGCAAAGCAGCATCATCGTCGACAAGCAAAATACGGAGAGAGTCGCTAGCGTGCGCAGTCGACAGCGTTTCGCAAACAAGGGGTAATGATCTTGCTGTTTCTTCAACTGGAATCTCCACAGGCACACTGACGCAAAAAACACTTCCCGTACCCAAATGGGAGGTCATAGAGATTGTGCCATGCGCCAGCCTGACCAAATTCGCGACAATAGCCAACCCAAGACCCATGCCATCTTTTGAAGTTTCAAATTTACTTAATTGTGTAAATGGTTCAAATATCGCATCGGCATCGACATCCGCAACGCCGCATCCCGTGTCGGACACTTTGAGCAGCAATAAACCTTGGCGCGGCGGAAGTTCCATAACGAACGAATACTCCACCTTAACGAAACCCACGTCGGTAAATTTAATTGCATTAAGTACGAGATTAGAAACAATCTGACTTAGACGTTCACGATCAAATATTATTTGATCAGGCACATTTTCACTACAAGAATAAAATTCCAGTTTTTTCAGTTCGGCATGAGGCCGCAAAGATTCAAAAATCGACATGCGCCAATCAAAAAACACAAACGGCGCCATATTCAATTTCAGCTGCCTATTCTCCAACCCACTCAGATCAATCAAATCATCGACCAATTTTTTAAGTTGGCAACTTGACTCTTTGATAACACCGACAATGGATGAATGCTGGTTCGCCATCGCCGTATTTTCCAATAGACTGACCGCACCCAGTACGGCCTGCAAAGGGCTGCGTAACTCATGGCTAACAGTTGCCAAAAACTGACTTTTAGCTTTACTAGTGCTTTCAGCAATACATTTTGCTTTTTCGGCCAACTCAAGACATCTTGTTTGCTCCTTTGTCTTTTTCTGTTGCCATCTAAGCTTCAAAACAGAAATAACGAGAAATGCAAAGCAGCATATCACTGAAAACTGCATCAAGCGCAGCTGATTTTCTCTATATCTATCATTGGCCCGACTAATCTCAGCATAGCGAACTGCCAATTTCCTTCCTATGATATTTATTTGATTGACTTGGTTTTTTATTGAAAAAAGCGCATGACTCACGGCCTGCAATGCGGACTTATCAAACTTTTTCAAGCCATGAACCTGAGATTCCAATTTATTTCTTGTGCTAATTATTTTATTTATTGCATCTGAAAAACCTTCGTTTGCAGTCAGCTCTTTAGCGTATTTTGTATCGGCCACCAACATATCCACACGAGACAAAAAAATTCCAATTTTCAAATCCACACTTGAAACATCTATATTTTCGTCAATCATTTCTTTCTGAACGGCAACCAGCAATTTTTCATAGCTAATCAACAATTGCGATGTTTGCCAGTAGTAGCTTTCATGTGCATCGACCACAAATTTTCTAGAGCGATTATTTTCAAAATAAAGCAGAGACATTAAAAACAACATAGCCATAATAATAGAAATCAAGAAGGCAATGATTAAATAATGAAATCTATGGCTCATGACTCCTCCTTGAATCAACGCACAAAGATTTGATTGACATACCATATCATTTTTGAATCGGTATTCATTGTCTGCAATTCTTTGAATTGTTCCATAGGGTAAACCACCCTTACCGGGCCTTTTTCTCTAACAGTCAGCGGCTTACCATTCTTTTTTATCGCCAGAATGACTTGGTATTTATTGAAATCGGAGACAGGAATTGTGACACTATAATCATCGTATGCAGAAAAAATCACGGCTTGGCCGTGCGCACCGACCCACTCCAACACATCCTTTAGCAGCGGGCCCGTATAGGAGGCGCGTGCTGCCCAAGGCGTTCTGGTCGTAATAGTGTGCATAGGCAGTGCATTTAGCGCATCAATTCTAATGACGACCGGTCTTGCCACATTGCCACCAATGGTCAGCATCAGCGGTGATTTAGGTTCAGCAAAACATATTGATTGGATAAATAAGCAACAAAGAATAAATTTATTTTTCATCGAACTTAACCCTAACTAACATATACCTAAAACCTGCTGTCGCACTCATATTTTTTCGTTGTAATCGACACACAAGCCGATAGCTTTGATAGTGCGCAATTGGCATTATTTACAGCATAGAGATATTAAAATCTGATTCGCAGTTAAAACATTTAGGTTGGACTATTTTTAATAAAACAGTTCATTAGGCATGGCCATACCTGTCCGGTGGCCACCTAGACCACGACAAGCAGTACAACGTGTCAGTACACGGCGGTTATTGCGGTGAAATCCTGCGGAGATGAAGTACTTTGAGCTTGCGGCCGAGAGTCGGCCATTGATGACGGCCCATGCCGTGTCTTTGAGCGGCACGCCGTCAGGCCAGCATCATTGGACTTGGCCTGGTGGCGCGGGGAGAACGATTAGAGGCAGCCGGCAGTCAAGAGGCCATGCGGAAAATGCGGTAACCGACATACAACCAGGTTTCACGCGACAAGAAGGCGATGCGCGCCGACAAGGTGCGATAGCGCGTCGAGCGGGTGGGCGACGGTGTCGCGGCCAAGCCGAGATCGCGCGCCATGAGTACGGCGCGACGCATGTGCCAAGGATCGCTGACCAACAGGTAGGTATGAATGCCGAACGGCTCAGCCAGCTGCTTGGCGTTTTGCAGATTTTCCCAAGTCGTGCGCGAATCGGGCTCGGCCAGCATTGCCGTCATCGGCACCCCTGCCTTGAGGGCGTACTCGCGGCCGACATCGGCCTCGGAAGGATAGCCCGGTACCGGCGTTCCGCCGGTGAATACGATCCAGTGAACCTGCCCCGCCTTGTACAGCTCGACCGCATGGCGGATACGCTCGCGAAAGACCGGCGACGGCTTATCGCCCCACGCTGCGGCGCCAAGCACCAGCGCCGCATCGGCTTTGGCAGGGTAATCCGGCGGTTCCCCATCGCTGACGATGCTCCACGCCACGCCGCCCATTGCCAGCAGCACCAGCAGGAAGGCCAGCAACACGCCTTTGAGCACCAACCACAGATAATGCATTCTCGACTCGTTCCGCTAAACACGCGGATATTATAAACGGCTTACCCGCCCTCCGGGTCGATTCCTCCCGCCGGTGTGCACAGCAGGCATCGACCGACATCGACCAAACCATCCAGCGACTGCCGCTGACTTCGCTCGACAGCTTCTAGCCATGGCCACCACTCGGGTACATCGACAGCCTGCATACGCCGACAGCCGAGACGCTGCGTTTCGCCCCAGTCATACAACAGGGACAGAACATCGCCGAGCCAACGCCGCTGGATACGCGCGAACTTATCGGACATGGGCGCAGCGCCGAACGCGGTTCGACCATTGAAGAACCACTGCGAACGCAGAAACACCTGCTGGCGGCGCAGACAATCGAGCTGACAGGAGAAAGCAATCGGCCATGTGTTGGCCAGGAGACGAAGAATAGGCATGGCAAACTCCTATGTTGCACTGCACCATAGGAGTTTAAAATGGCGTTAGCCAAGAAACAAGTGCGACCTAACGTGTCTGTGCCAGGCAAACCCAGTCCTGGGTTCGCTCGGCGGCATTGAATTCCTGCACCGCTTCCCGCATCAGCGCGAATGCGCTTTCGGCATCCAGTCGATCGCAGGTTGCCTTGAGCCGGTCGAGCAGCGCGCGCAAGTCGGCCTCGGGAATCAACGACTCCTGGGCGCGCAAGATGCGCTCGTGATCGGTATCCAGCACGTTGTCGCCGATCAGCAATTCTTCGTACAGTTTCTCGCCGGGGCGCAGACCGGTGTAACGAATTTCGATATCGCCCAGCGGCCGGTTGCCGTCTTTCACCTCCAACCCGGAAAGATGCACCATGCGGCGTGCCAAATCGGCAATCCGTACCGGTTGCCCCATATCGAGCACGAACACGTCGCCGCCTAGCCCCATCGCGCCGGCTTGGATCACCAGCTGTGCCGCCTCGGGAATGGTCATGAAGTAGCGGGTGATGTCAGGGTGCGTCACGGTCACCGGCCCGCCCAGCTTGATCTGCTGCTTGAATAGCGGCACCACCGAGCCGGATGAGCCCAGCACGTTACCGAAGCGCACCATGACGAAACGCGTGCGACTACCTCGCGCGTGGCGGGCCTGCAGCACCAGCTCGGCCAAACGCTTGGTGGCCCCCATGACATTGGTCGGCCGCACCGCCTTATCGGTGGAAATCAGCACGAAGGTATCGACGCCGCACTCCTCGGCAGCCTGGGCCGCCGTATCGGTGCCGAACGCGTTATTAAGAATACCCGACACCGGATTATGCTCGACCAGCGGTACATGCTTGTAGGCCGCGGCATGGTATACCGTCTCGACGCCGAACGTGCGCATCACCTGGGTCAGACGCGCATGATCGGCTACCGACCCCAGCAATGCCACGCGCGGGCAATCCGGCGCCTTACTCGCCAACGACTGGTCGATGGCATACAGGTTGTACTCGGCCTGTTCGAACAACACCAAAAGCTTCGGCCGACATTGCGCGATCTGGCGTACCAGCTCGGAACCGATCGAGCCGCCGGCGCCGGTCACCATCACCACACGATTTTCGATATTGGCGGACATCAGCTCGCGGCGCGGCGGCACCGGTTCGCGGCCGAGCAAATCCTCAATGTCGACTTCCTTCAACTCCTCGACCCGCACCTCGCCGGAAACCAAATCGGCCATGCCCGGCAAACGCTTGATCGGCACCCGCAGAGACTCCAGACTCTCCAGAATCTCACGTTGACGCGCACGGTTGACGGACGGCAGCGCCAGCAAAATCAGCTTGGCGCCGGTCTCCTTGACCAGAATCGGCAGCTCTTGCGGGCCATGCACCGCGACGCCGCGGAAAGTGCGGCGCCACAGGGAGGGGTTATCGTCGACGAATGCCATCGGCCGATATTCCCGTCCGGCCTGCAACGCCAACATCAACTGCACCCCGGCGCGGCCGGCGCCGTAGATGATGACGTGTTCGCGCGGCGCATCCACCGCGTCGATGCGACGCACTAGCCCACGCAGCAGGAAACGGCTCCCGCCGATATAGGCCATGGCGAACACCCAGAAAATGACGATCGACGAACGCGGGAACGGATGCATGCCGGCCAGCGCGATCACGGCGGTCAAAACCAGTACCGCCAACGTCACGCCGGAGAGCACGGTGTAGACGATCTTATCGTCCAGGTACTTGAGCACCGCACGGTAAAGCCCGAGATGGATGAAAATCGGAAGCACCCAGAACGGCGGGACGAAGAAGATCCACAGATAGGGATTGAGTTTGGGATCCCAACTGCCGCCCAAACGCAGGATTACGGCGCTCCACAGCGCTAGCGGCAGCAGCACGGCGTCGAGCAACATCAATAGCGCCATCTTATTGTGGCGCGAGAACGAGAGCATTTTTTCCAGCATGTCGGTCAGCGTGAAACGATTTTCATCATAGTGGCGAAGATGATGCGGATATCCTCAAACAGCGTGTGACTATCGGCATACTTCGCATAATAGGCCAGCTTCTCGGGCAGCACCTGCTCGATATAGGCCCGCTCCGGATCCTCGGCCCGGCCGAGGATCTCGTTTTCGTCGATCATACGAATCGACGCCCAATCCGTGATACCCGGCCGTAGCGCCAACACTTTGGCGCGCAAGTCACCCGGATAATACGCGACATAGCGCGGCACTTCCGGGCGCGGCCCGACCAGGCTCATCCGCCCCAACACCACGTCGAGTAACTGCGGCAGCTCGTCGAGCTTGGTTTTGCGCAACCAGCGGCCGGCGCCGGTCACGCGGACATCCGTCCCAACGGTCAACTGCCCTTGGCGCTCGGCATCGACACGCATGGTGCGGAATTTGTGAATACGGAACGGCACGCCGAAGCGCCCTACCCGCTCCTGGCGGAAAAACACCGGGCCGGGCGAATCGAGCCGTACCCACAAAGCCAACAGCAACAGCAGCGGCGACAATAGCGCCAGCCCCATGCCGGCGGCCAACAAATCGAAGCCTCGCTTGACCCGGTCCGAGCCGGGTGCGCGGCTGGCGCTACCTACCGCCATCACGCACCCAGAATCTGGCGGATGGCAGCGATGACCCGAGTCTGATCCGCCTCGGTCATGCGGGTATACAGCGGCAGCGAAACCTCGGCTTCGAACGCCTGTTGCGCATGCGGGAATTGCGCCGGCGACAGTTGATAGCTATCGCGCCAGATCGGATGCAAGTGTAGCGGGATGAAGTGCACCGAACAGCCGATCCCCAGATCGGCCATGCGCTGGATGAACTCGCCACGTTCGACGCCGGCTTCCGGCTTGAGGCGCACCGGGTACAGGTGCCAGGCGTGGGCGTCGCCGACGTGCGGCTTGGCCGGGAGGATCAACGGCAGATCGGCCAACTCGATGTCGTAGCGCTCGGCCATGTCCATGCGCGCCAAGTGGAAGCGACGCAACTTCTTCAACTGGTGCAGCCCCAGCGCGGCGGCGATGTCCGGCATGTTGTACTTGAAGCCCGGCTCGATCACTTCGTAGAACCAGGCCGGCGACTTGGATACATACCGGTCGAATGCATCGCGGCTGATACCGTGCAGGCGCATCACCTTGCAGCGCTTGATCAGATCGGGGTTCTTCGACACCACCATGCCGCCCTCGCCGGTGGTCATGGTTTTGTTGGCATAAAAGCTGAATACGGTGGCATCGGTGTCCAGCGTGCCGATCAGCTTGCCGTTGTAACTGGTGGGCAGCGAATGGGCGGCATCCTCGACCACCTTCAGGCCATGCTCGCGCGCAATCGCGATGATCTCGTCCATCTCGCAGGCCAGGCCGGCGAAGTGCACCGGCACGATGGCGCGGGTCTTGTCGGTGATGGCGCGGCGGATCGCCTGCGGGTCGATGTTGAGCGTCTGCGGATCGACGTCCACCAGGACCGGGTGCGCGCCCAGATAGCGCACGACCTCGGCCGTCGTGGTGAAGGTATACGTCGGCACGATCACCTCGTCGCCCGGACCGATTCCCACGGCCTCCAGCGCCAGGTGTAGGCCGGAAGTGGCCGAATTCACGGCAATGGCCTCGACGTCATCGCCGATGAAGGCGGCGAAGTCGGCCTCGAACTGCTTGGTCTTCGGGCCGGTCGTCACCCAACCGGAGCGCAAGGCATCGACGACTTCGTTGATCTCTTCCTCGCCGATTTCCGGCAAGGCAAACGGTAAGAATTTCTCGCTCATGATTTTCGTTATCCCAGATATGCGATCATATCTCGCGTAAGTTGGCTATCCGTTGCTTCCTATGCGCTACTTGGCCGCGTTCGCCTTGAACAGCTTCTGAAAACGTTTGGCCAGTACGCGGTAATCGTGGTTTTCCAGCACGTAACGCTTGCCGTTCTCCCCCAGCCGCTGACGGTCTTCCGGGGTCATCGCCATCAGTTGACGCACCGCCTCGGCAATCGCCGCCGGATCTTCCGCCGCGACAGACAAGCCGGCATCGGCCTCGCGCACGCTGTCGTTGCCGGCGTCGACCGAATGGATCACCGGCCGAGCCGACATCATGTAATCGAATAGCTTGTTGGGGTTGATACCGAAGCGGTAGATCGGCAGCTTGCGCCAGCCGATGAACAGCGCATCCATGCGCGACAGCAGCGCCGGCACGGCCGCCTTGCTCACCGCCGGCAAGAAATGGACATGGTCGAGCCCCAAATCGCGCGCCATCTGCTCAAGCGCCATCTTGTCCGGGCCATCGCCCACGAGCACGAACGACACCGGAGCGTCGCGCAGCCAATCGGCGGCCTTGAGCAATTCCTGCAGCGCATTGGCCAAGCCATGACCGCCGGCATAACCGACCAGGAAGCGCCCTTCGCTCTTCAAGCGCTCAATCAGGGCTGCATGCTCGTCCGGCAGCGTGGCTGTCGCATTCTCCCACTCGGACACCACGATGCCATTGGGTACATAGTGGAACTTTTCCGGCGCCATGCCGTGCGCCACCATATGCTCCTTGGCACAAGGCAGCATCGAAACCACCGCATCCGATACTTTGTAGGCGAAATTCTCCGCCTTCTGCAACAGCCATATCCACGGATGCCGCGGCGACATGCCGCCCACTTCGACCGGCGTCAACGGCCACAGATCGTGCACCTCGAAAATCAACCGTGCCTTGGCGTGCTTGGCGATGAAGCGTGCAGGATAGATATCCAGCGGATAGGTGCTGGAGGCGATCACCACATCCGGCGTCCACTTATTGACGAAGAAGCGGCTCATATTCCACACCTGGAAGAGATAGGCGAAGATGTTGAGTACGCGCTTGATGCCGTTGCCGGCATACTTCGGGGTGGCATACCAGGAATAGATAATGCCGTCGATTTCCTCTTCGCCAAACAGGCCGGGCAGATCGCGCGGGTTGTTTTGGCGCAGATGCGAAAAACTGGCCGCCAGGATGTTGACCTTGTCGCCGGACTTCAACCACTCGCGCGACAGATAATACGGACGGTATTCCATGCCATGCTTCGGCGAGCCGGCATAATGATTCAGATAGAGAATGCGCATATTCAACCCGGTTGCGGGATTCGGGATCAGCTACCCGGGAATAGTACTCCCGACCGTACGCTGCCTCTATCCCAATAAAATCAAACGACTTTCAATGACTAGGTGCCGGACGTCCGGCCTCCAACTGTTGGTACAACCCCACCAGTTTTTCCCCTTCGGCCTGCCAGCTATATTTCGCCAACACCGCGCGTTGCCCGCTGGCGCCCATGGCGGCGGCGCTCTCGTTATCCGCTAGCAACGTGCGCAGTGCGGCGGCGATTGCGGCCGGATCCTGCGGGTCGACCAGCACACCGCAACCGGCGTCCTCGACGATGGCGCGCCAGACAGGAAAATCCGAGGCCACCACCGGCAGACCGGCGGCCATGTATTCGAACAGCTTGATCGGTAGGGCATCGACGTAATTGGGCGTCGGGAATAAGGTCACCAACCCGACCTTGGAGCGCGCCAGCACATCGGCCACACCCGCCCGATCCAGCACGCCCAGGTCGTTGACCTTGCCCCAGCCGGGCGCGGCAGCCAACTCTTCCCGCAGGCCGGATTCGCCCCAGATGCCGGCAAGGTTCAGGCGGGCCGGTACATCCGGCATGGCGTCGACAATCGGACCGATACCGCGGATACGCGTAATTCCGCCCAGATAGCAAACCTCGTTCTTGCGGCTGTCCCATGCGGTATCGCGCACCAGTTCGGACAAAATCGGAAAATTGCAGACATCGAGCGCGCGCGCATTGACCGCGGCGAAGCGGGTTCGGATGTGCGGCGTCGAGGTCACGATGGCATCGAAGCGGCTGGCGACACGGTTCTCCAGCAACTCGAACACGCGCGACACCAGCGGCCGCATCAAACCCGGGATCCAGTGCTTGGCCAGCAACTGCCGCGGCAGATCCTCATGGACATCGTAGATCACGCGGATGCCGGCATTCTTCAGTTTTAGCGCAGCCAGCATCAGCTCGGGATCGTGAAAATGCGCCACATCGGGCTTGAGCTTCAACGCAGCCTGAATCACGCGGTCGACCGTCTTGGTCATGCGGCGCAAACGTCCGCCGGTTTTGGCACCGACGTCGTGGATGCGCACGCCGTCGCGGATCTCTTCGCCCTGCCCGTCGGCGACGATCAAGGTCACGTCATGGCCGGCGCGGGCCAAGGTGCCGCATTCCTTGATGAAAATGCGGATATCGTGGCGCGGATGGGCGCTGGTCAGGTGGGCAACTCTCATTTTTTCTTCTTGGCGTTCTGTTTTGGGCCAGCTTGCAGTGTCCGGGTATAAAGCTCGGCGAAGCGGCGCATATTGTCGGCATGCAATGCCTTCTGCGTCACCAATTGACGGTTGATATCGGCGACGAACTGCAGCCGCTGATCATCTGCCGCCTGCTGCATCGCCGCCACGAGGTTGTCCGACAAGCGACTCATATCCTCGGCGATGCAACCATTAAGCCCATCGATGATCCATTCGCCATTGGCCGGCAGATTCGACAACACCGGCAGGCAGCCATGGCCCATGGCCTCCAGCAGGCTGATACTGGTGGCATCGGAACGCGGGACGCTGATGAACACCCGGCTCTTGCGATACAACTCGGCCAGTTCGTGCCCCGGGATAAAACCAGGGAAATCGACACGCCGCAATGCGAGCGTTTCGGCCAAGCGCTTGAGTTCCGGCGTCTGATCGCCGCTGGCGGCCACCGTCAGACGCCAATCGGGAAAACGGCCGCTGGCCTCAACCGCCGCCCAGGCATGCAAAATGGCATCGATGCGATACAGCGGCTTATGCAGCCGGCAGGACAGCACGCGCTTCTCCTTGGCGGCAAGATCCGGCGTGAGCGGCAAGGCATCCATACCATAATTGAGCAATTCGATTCGGCAATCGTCGCCGGCCAGTTCGCGAATGCGCGCCGCCATATAAAGCGAATCGGACGTGATCACGTCGGCCGACTGCAAATTGCTGCGCACCATGCGGCCGAACAAGGCATTGGAAGCGGGCAATAGCAGAATATCCGACCCCCAGGCTGTCAGCACCTGCGGGATAGCCAGGCCGCGCATCGCACGGCTGGCATGCCAGGCAACGCTGTTGGCCTGATGCACATGCACCAGCTCCGGCTTGATGGCTTTGATCCAACCTCGCAGCCGCCCGGAGGCCACCAGAGAAGACAAGCGAAAGTCGATACGTTGAAAGCCGGCCAGATTGGCCGGCCGATATTGCTCCGGGGCGTCGCGGTTGCTGGCCAGCCAGACCTCGCCCACATAGGGGGCGATGCCAGCCAGGTAACGCCAGGTATGCACCGAGGCCGACCCGACGATCAAGAGACGCGACGCAACCTGCTCAGTCACGATCCCACTCCTCGTAAAGCGCCATCAATTCCGGATGGGCACTCAGCCACTCCTGATCCATCGTACGGGTATCGCCCACAACTTGGGCCGGGTTACCGGCCAGCACGGCATAATCCGGATAGTCGCCCGCCGCGACAAAACTATAAGCAGAAACCAACGACCCTTTACCCAACCGTGTTCCCGGCATCAGTACCGAATGCGGGCCGATAAAGCTGTAACGGCCGATCACCGACGACTTGCGCAGATAGCCGGCATGATTGCGGTGATCGAGGTAATGCCGGCCATACAGCCGGATGGCAATATGGCTGGAATGAGTCAGAATCGATACATAGTTGGTGATCTGGCACCCCTCGCCGATGGTCAGCCCACCAGAGGCATCGACAAAGTTGAAATGGCCGATATAGACGTTATCGCCGATATCCAAGCGATGTGCATGCTCTACCCGCGTCAGATTTGACAAACGGGTTCTGCGCAAATACACCCCATCATAGCGACGGAAGCCGTACACCATGCGAGGCTGGATCCAGGCCGATAGTCGGAAACGCAGACGGTTCAGTAGTTTGGTAAAAATCATTTATTAGCTGCGTGATATAGCCAGGTGAAATAGAAAATAAAATACCCGACCATCACCCAGGAAACCAGTCGAAACGCGCGAACCGGATCGTCCCAGAGGTGGAACCCGGACCACAATGCACCGACGAACAGCGCGGTTTGCACCAAGGAAAGCAGGAAAGCCGTGCGTTGGCGCTCGATGACCAACGGCACCATCGCCAACGGCGACGCAATAAAATGAAACAAAATAAATGGCGACATGGCCTCGGCGTAACGTCCGGCTGTGCGCCATGTCTGGCCCAGCACCAGCCCGAACAACGGCTCGCCGGCGAGTTGGATCACCAGAAACGGCACCAGCGCCATGCCACCCAGGGCGAATGCCATGCGCTTGATGATCGGCCGCAGTGGCCGACCGGCATTACGCGCCTCGGCAAGCTCCCGATAAGCGACTTGCGCCACCGCCTGGCCGATCAAGGCCGCCGGCAGCTTCAATAGCCGCATCATCATGCCGTAAAAACCCACCGTGGCCGTGCCGGACAAGGCGCCCAACAGAGACAGCGTCAGCGAGTCCTGCAAGGCGGTGACGAACGCATGCGGCGTATTGACCTTGGGGAACTCGGAATAGTCGCATGCCACCTGCTTCATCGAGGCGCGATCCACCTCATGCCGCCAGGCGAAACGACGCTTGAAGTCTTCTCGCGCTTGCGCCAGCAACGACGAGACCTGGCCGGCGAACTGCCCCAGAATCAGGCCGCCCGGACCGGCGTGCAGCATGCCGCCCGCCAACTGCGTCACCGACATGCCCAGCGATTGACTCATGCGGCCAGAGGCATTGGCGCGATAGCGGGAATGGCGGTTGTTCCAGTTGGTCCACGCCTGCATCATCCCCGCCAGCCATAACGACAGCGGCAACAGGTACAGCCAGAGCGCGATATCGTGCTCGCTACCGGCATCGCCCATCAGCTTGAGCAACCAATGGTTGACCCCGAGCAACTGCGCCACCAGCACCAGCACGGCCAACGCCGTGGCGAAGCACATCGACAATGCCATCAGGTTGCTGGCGCGGCGCTCCTCGGCCGGCAGCACGATGGCCAATTCGTAACGTGCCGTCGCCAACACCGCCAAGTTCGACATCAGCGCCACGTACAACGACAACACGCCAAAGGCATGCGGCGTATACAGGCGCGTCAGAATCGGCTGCGCCAACAGCGGCACGATCTGGGCGAGCGCCGCACCGGTGGCCAACGTCACGATGTGGCGCACGAACCCGGAGCGAACAAAGCGCTGGTACGAGGCAGCCAGCGCCGAGGGCCGAAGATTAGCCAATGGCACGCTTTACCGCCTCGACAACCGCGTCTTGGGTCGCCTCGTCCAGGAATGGGTGCATCGGCAGGCTCATCACACGTTGCGCCGCCGCTTCCGAGCGCGGGAAGCTACCGGCCGGCTGGTTCAGATGCGCAAAGGCCGGCTGCAGATTCAGCGGCACCGGGTAATGCACCGCGGTCGGCACGCCAGCCTCTTTAAGCGCCGCCTGCACCGCTTCGCGTCGGTCGACTTCGATGGTGTACTGGGCATAGACGCAATCGCAACCCTCTGCCAATCGCTGCGTACGCACCACACCGCCCAGCAATTGGTTGTAACGGGCACCGATGCGCGCGCGTGCCGCCAGCTCCTGCTCGAAGGTCGGCAGCTTGGCCAGCAGCACCGCCGCCTGCAGCGTATCCAAACGGCCATTGATGCCGATGACCGGGTGATGGTAGCGACGATCCTGGCCATGCACACGGATCTGGCGCATCTTGCGCGCCAATTCGTCGTCATTGGTGAAGCAAGCGCCGCCGTCGCCGTAGCATCCCAGCGGCTTGGAAGGGAAGAAACTGGTGGTGGCGATCGTCGTGGCGCCACAGGAACGGCGATCCTTATAACGAGCGCCGAAGCTTTGTGCGCCATCCTCGATCACCGCCAGGCCATGACGCTCGGCCACGGCGTTGATCGCGTCGAAATCGGCGCACTGCCCGTACAGGCTGACCGGGATGATGGCGCGCGTGCGCGGCGTGATGGCCGCCTCGATCAGTGCCGGATCCAGGTTGTAGGTATCCGGATCGATGTCGACGAACACCGGCGTCGCGCCCAAAAGCGCGATCATTTCGCCCGTGGCGATGAAGGTGAACGGCGTGGTGATGACCTCGTCGCCCGGGCCGACGCCCAGCGCCATCAGCGCCACCTGCAGCGCAGTGGTACCGTCGGACACGCCGATCGCGTGCTTGACGCCGACGAAGGCGGCCAACTGCGCCTCCAACTCCGCCACTTCCGGCCCCATGATGTATTGCCCGTGATCAAGCACCGACTGGATGCGGGCGTCGATCGCCGGTTTCAGATGTTGGTATTGCGCTTTCAGATCGATGAATTGAATGCTCATTACATGTCCTCAGGCCAACGGCGTGCAGTGGTTGCCGCCGATTTCAAAACGTTGCGCACAAACCGGGCAGGTATGCTCGCCAATCTGGGTCGGCAGGCGTTCGCCACACTGGCACATCCAGCCCAAGCGGCGCGCCGGCGTACCGACCATCAACGCATACGGCTGCACGTCGCGCGTCACCACGCTGCCGGCGCCGATGAACGCGTATTCGCCCACCGTATGGCCGCAGACCACGGTGGCATTGGCGCCGATGGTGGCTCCGCGCTTGACGATCGTGCGACGATATTCATGCTTGCGAGAGACATGGCTGCGGGGATTGTTGACGTTGGTGAACACCATGCTCGGCCCGCAGAACACGTCGTCCTCGAGCGTGACCGCATCGTAGATCGACACGTTGTTCTGCACCTTGACGTTATTGCCGATGATCACGTCGTTGCCGACGAACACGTTCTGGCCGAACGAGCAACGCTCGCCGATCTGCGCGCCGGCGCAAATATGGCTCCAGTGCCAGACCCGGCTATCGGCGCCGATCACGGCGCCCTGGTCGACGATGGCGGTTTCATGCACGGTGTAGTTCATGACGTGCCTCTCAGTAGTCCAACGGCAACGACACGCGACGGCCGTCGCGCGCCGACAGGTACATGGCGATCAACAGTTCCAGCGACTTCAGGCCTTCGCGCCCGTCGGTCTCCGGCTCGGCCGTACCCTGCATGACGTTCAACACGTTGTCGTAGTACATCGGATGGCCAAAGCCGTACACACTGGTGGTGGCGTAACTGGCGTTGTTGATGTCCTCATCCATCGGATGCGGCTCGGCGAACTCCCAGTGCTGGATCTCGTTGACGGCCATGCCGCCGACCCGCACCGAACCCTTCTCGCCCAGAATGGTGATCGAACCTTCCAGATTCTTCGGATAGGTCAGCATGGTCACATTCATGCTGCCCAAGCAGCCAGAGCGCCATTTAAGGCTGACCACGCCAGTATCTTCCACTTCGATATTGCGTTCCAGCGTGGCGGTATAGGCCTGTACGCTCTCCACCGGGCCGACCAGCCAGTCGAGTAGGTCGACATAGTGGCTGGCCTGGTTCATGAACGCGCCGCCGTCGAATTCCCAGGTACCGCGCCAGGCAGCCGAATCGTAGTAAGCCTGCGGCCGGGTCCAGAACACGTTGACGTTGACCATGAACAAACGGCCGAAACGGCCTTCCTGCATGGCGCGTTTGAGCAGTTGCAGCGTCGCGTTGCGACGGTTCTGCTTGACCACGAACAGCCGCTTGCCGGCGCGGTCGCAGGCCTTGACCATTTCCAAACCATCCTGCCAGCGAGTGGCCATCGGCTTTTCGGTCATTACATGGAAACCGGCTTCCGCGCACTCGATGGCCTGTTGCGGGTGCAGGCCGGACGGCGTGGTCAGGATCACGATATCGGCCGTGCTTGCCGCCAACATGGCGGTCAGGCTGCTATGGCCACGGGCGCCGGTACGTTCTACCGCGGCGGCCAGCGCGGCGGGATCGATATCGCACACGTCGACCAACTCGGCACGGTCGGCATGCTTTTCCAGCGAACCGAAATGGTTGGCGGCGATACGGCCACAACCGGCTAACGCAAAGCGGATCTTGCGGCCGGTGATGGGGGAATGTTGGACGGTTTGCATGGTAACGGCCTCGGTAAATGGCAAAAGGCGACCCCATAGGTCGCCTCGTTCAGCGTTAAACGGTTATGCCTTAACGATATGTTCGGCAGGTTCGAGGAACTTGCCGCGCGAGTCGACGATCAACTTCGCCGCTTGCTGGAGCAAGGGATAATCGAACTTGTCGTGATCAGTCGCCAGTACCACGCAATCGTAGCTGGCCAAGGTCTCAGCATTGAACGGCACGCTCTTCAGATCGAACTTGTGTTCGCGCATTTTCGGGAACACCGGCACATGCGGATCGGAATAAGCGACAGCAGCGCCCAAATCGCGTAGCTTTTCCATCAACATGACCGACGGGCTTTCGCGCATATCGTCGACATTCTTCTTGTAAGCGATCCCCAACACCAAGACACGGCTGCCATTGATCGCCTTTTGGCGCTTGTTGAGCGCGGCGGCCACCTTGCCGACCACGTAATCCGGCATATTGGAGTTCACTTCGCCGGCCAGTTCGATGAACCGGGTGTTGACGCCGTATTCGCGCGCCTTCCAGGTCAGATAGAACGGGTCGATCGGAATGCAGTGGCCGCCCAGGCCAGGGCCCGGATAGTAGGGAACGAAGCCGAACGGCTTGGTGGCGGCGGCGCGAATCACTTCATGGATATCGATACCCATGCGATCGGCGACGATCTTCATCTCGTTCACCAGACCGATGTTGACCGCGCGGTGGATATTTTCCAGCAGCTTGGTCATTTCCGCCGCGCGCGTCGACGACACCGGCACCACCTTGTCGATCACCGCCGAATACAGCGCGACGCCGACTTCCTGGCAGGCCGGCGTCACGCCGCCACACACCTTGGGAATGGTACGGGTGGTGAAGTTGGGATTGCCCGGATCTTCGCGCTCGGGCGAGAACACCAGGAACGCATCCTGACCGACCTTCAGACCGCGCGACTCGATACGCGGCAGCAACTCTTCGTCGGTGGTACCCGGATAGGTGGTGGATTCCAGCGAGACCAGATGCCCCGGACGCAGGTGAGGCACCAGCGAGTCGATGGTATTCAGCACAAAGGACAGATCCGGCTCGCGGTATTTATTGAGCGGCGTCGGCACGCACATGATCAGCGCATCGGCCTCGGGCGCGCGCGCAAAATCGGTGGTGGCCTCGAAGCCGCGGCCACGAGCCTCGGCGATCGACTCGGCCGAAATGTGCTCGATGTAGGATTTGCCGGCCATCAGGGCATCGACCTTGCTGTCGTCGATATCGAAACCCAGCACCTTGTAGCCGACTTCGGCGAAACGCAGCATCAGCGGCAGGCCGACATAGCCCAGACCGACGATACCGATCACCGCGGACTTGTCCGCAACCCGGTTGAGTACTTGCTGCTTGATCACAATGACTTTCCTTAATAAAAATCCGAGGACTCCCACCTCCACGCGGCAAAAGCCCATCAATCTGAAGGCGTTTAGTCTGACGCAAGGTCCGTCGTCGGCTGCTGATCTTGCTCAACACCCTGACGGATTAAAAAACGGGCATTATACGCCGCATTAGCGCTACGCATAACGCCTTGTGCTAATACATGCTCACCAACTAATAACCAAGGCAATGTTCGCCTTGCGGATTCATCAGCCGCATGCGCGCCACAAACTCGCCGAACTCCAGCCCGAAACGCTCTTCCATCGCCTCCGCTCGCTTCTCAAGCAAGGCCCAACGCGTGAGCTTGGGCGTGCGGTTGAACGCCATCACCGCCACATTGCCGTGACTGGCCGACGGCAGCTCCAGCACCCGCCCTTCGAACACGCCGAGCAGACGCTCGAGGAAGCTCATGTAGCGCTTGTCGCCGCTCCACCAGTTGGTGACGAAGATCCCGTCCTCGGTCAACGCGCGGCGACAATCCTCGAAGAAGTCCTCGGTGGTCAGCGCGTCGACAATCTGCAGGCCATCGAAGCCATCGACCAGGATCACATCGGTGGAGTCGCGGAAGATCTTCACATAGTCGGCGCCATCGGCCTCGACAATTTCAAAGCGTTCTCCCTCTTGCGGCAACTCGAAGAAAGCACGGGCCACGGCGATGACCTGAGGGTTGATATCCACCGCGACGCTCTTCGCGTCGCGCAGGTAGAAATCGATGAAACGCGACAACGAACCGCCGCCAAGGCCGATTTGCAGCACATGCGCTGGCGCGTCGTTGAACAACAGGAATCCCATCATCGCCCGGCTGTATGACAGCACCAAGTCGGTCGGGTCGTCCAGGTTCATCGAACTTTGCACAGTTTCCGAGCCCAGGTGCAGCGAGCGAATACCGTCGGCCTCGCTGATCTCCACCTCAGGCATGGCGTCCACGCCCGGCCGCACCCGGCGCCGGAACGGATGTCGTGCCTTACTCGCCACAGACGGACTCCTTCGGGCGCGAATCGAGGATGCTGATGCTCTTGGGCGGCTGGAACTCCTCGCGATCGAACGCCAGATCGCCACCGCCGGCCGGTACCTCGCCCAACTGCAGCCCGGCGAAGTTGTACAACCCGGTGTCGGCCAGGTGCGACGGCACAACGTTCTGCAGTGCGCTGAACATGGTTTCCGCACGTCCTGGGAAACGTTTTTCCCAATCCTGGATCATTTGCTTGACCGCTTGCCGTTGCAAATTGGGCTGCGAGCCGCACAGATTGCACGGAATGATCGGGAAGGCGCGCAGCGCCGCATAGCGCTCAAGATCGCTTTCCCGGCAATAAGCCAACGGACGGATCACCATGTGACGCCCGTCGTCCGACACCAGCTTGGGCGGCATGGCCTTGAGCTTGCCGCCATAGAACATATTGAGGAACAGCGTTTCCAGAATGTCGTCGCGGTGGTGGCCCAATGCGATCTTGGTGGCGCCCAACTCGTCGGCCACGCGGTACAGAATGCCGCGACGCAGGCGCGAACACAGCCCACAAGTCGTCTTGCCCTCGGGGATCACCCGCTTGACGATGGAGTAGGTATCTTCTTCGATGATGCGATATTCGACGCCGAGATCGGCCAGATAAGTCGGCAGCACGTCGCCCGGGAACCCCGGCTGTTTCTGGTCCAGATTGACCGCCACCAGGGAAAAATCGATCGGAGCCGACTTCTGCAGGCCCAGCAGAATATCCAGCAGGGCGTAGCTATCCTTGCCGCCGGACAGGCAAACCATGATGCGGTCGCCCTGCTCGATCATGTTGAAATCGTTGATGGCATCGCCAACGTAATGACGCAGCCGCTTGGTCAGTTTGCCGGCCTCGAAGGCCGCCTTTTTCGCCTTGGCGTCCGCATCGGAAACGGGAGTTTGCATGGTCGCGCGTAACAGATTGAAAAACGGGAGATTTTAGCGCAAAAAAACCTGACTAGGCCAGAAAAACGGGCAAGAAGGGGTCAACAGGTAAGCCAATGCCTTACAACACCACGCTACGCCCACCGTCCACCGCCAGCACCTGGCCGGTCACATAGGCGGCCTCCGGCGACAACAACCAGGCCACCGCGCGCGCCAAATCCGCCGGCGAGCCGACCCGCCCAAGCGGAATCGACGCCTCGATCGCCGCACGCGCGTCGACAGAGAAGTGCGCACCGCCTTCGGGCCAAATATTGGCGCCCGGCGCCACGCCATTGACCCGTACCCGCGGCGCCAGCTCCAACGCCAGGGCGCGGATCAACTGTGCGTGCCCGGCCTTGGCCAGACTGTAAACCAGAAAATCCTTCAGCGGCCGTTCGGCATGGATGTCGACGATACCGACAATCGCCCCGCCGTTGGCCGCCAGATGCGGGGCGGCCGCCTGTGACAGCAGCATCGGCACCAGGAGGTTGCTGCCCATCAGATCCTGCCAGGCGGCAAGGTCGATCTTACCCAGCGGCGTCGCGAAAAAACTGGAGGCATTGTTGACCAGTCCGTCGAGGCGGCCAAAGCGGCGCACACAGGCATCGACCAACTCGGGCAGGCACGCGGTGTCGAGCAGATCGGCCTCGACGGTATCGACCGAATCCGGCCGCTGGCTGTTGAGATCGGCAGCCAGCGCCGACGCCTCGGCGGCGGAGTGGCGATAGTGCAGCATCAATCGGGCGCCGCGCCCATGCAACTCGCGCGCGATCTGGGCCCCGACCCGCCGCGCCGCGCCGGTAATCAACACGACTTTATTCTGCATCGCTGGCCACCTTTTTCTGACCGGCAACCGCGTCGCTGCACGGCGCCAGAACGTCGCGCATCACAGAAACATCGGCGGGGAAGACGAAGCGCGCTTCCAGATTACCCTGCCCGCGACGCAAGCCGTCGAGCACGATCAACGCGCCATCGTTCTGGCGCGCCAGTCGCGACAGCAACGCCTCGTTCGGCTGCCAACTGAACATGAAGCTGGCGTTCTCGCCATCGATACCGGTAAAACGGGGGCGATCCAGCACCCGGCGATTGGACGCCATCACCGTCAGGAATCGACGCCGCGGCGCCATGTTGGTAGCGGCGCTGTCATAGGCATGGAAATCCCAGTCGGCCACCATGCTCGGCACGCGCAACACCACACGCGGCACCCCGGCAGCGGGATGGCAGGAAAACTCCAGCGATACCGGGAAGGTATTGCCCGACACCGTCCCCTCGCCCGTCAGCACCGCCACCTTGAGCGGGTTGTCCTGAAACGGCGTCGCGACGCGCCACTGCGTCTGCGCAAAACCCCAATCCGACAGCGCCAATAGCGCCGCCCCCCCGGCCAGCGCCATGCGGAAAAATCGGCCCACCCTCTTCTCCTTATTCTCGCTTTCGCCCACAATCGCGTGTCATTGTAGCAGGACACCGATGATGAACACTTTACCCGAACCCGCCGCCGACGCGTTGATCATTAGTCAACGTTTGCAGGCGGCTCTCCGTCAGGCCATCGGCGAGCGCGGTGGCTGGATACCCTTTTCGTATTATATGGAACAGGCGCTTTATGCGCCCGGACTCGGCTACTACGCCGCCGGCAGCCACAAACTCGGCGGCGCCGGCGACTTCACCACCGCGCCGGAAATGACCCCCTTGTTCGGCGCCGCGCTGGCGCGCCAACTGGCGGAACTGCTACCGCAAACCGCCGGCGACCTATACGAATTCGGCGCCGGCAGCGGCCGCCTGGCCGTCGACCTGCTGGCCGAACTCGAACGACTCGACGCGCTACCCGAGCACTACTATATCGTCGACCTGTCGCCCGATCTGATCGCACGCCAGCGCGACACCCTGACGCGCGAAATGCCGCATCTGCTAGAGCGCATCGTCTGGCTGTCCGCCCTGCCCGAGCGAATCGACGGCATCGTCATCGGCAACGAAGTGCTCGATGCCATGCCCTGCGAGCTGATCCATTGGACCCCCGAGCCCATGCAACGCGGCGTGTCGCTCGGCGAAAACGGTTTCGAATGGCAGGATCGCCCGATCGACGACCCGGCACTGCGGGCACAGGTCGAAGCGCTCGGCATCGCCGAGCCGGGCTATCTGTCGGAGATCAGTCGGAGCAACCAAGCCTTCATCCGCACCCTGGCCGGCCGGCTCGCACGCGGCGCCATCTTGCTGATCGACTACGGCTTCCCGGCGCGCGAGTACTACCACCCGCAACGCCACATGGGCACGCTGATCGGCCACTACCGCCACCACACCGTCGACGACCCGTTCTACCTGCCGGGCCTGATGGATCTGACCTGTCATGTCGACTTCAGCGCCGTCGCGCAAGCCGGCATCGACGCCGGGCTCGACCTGATCGGCTACACCGCCCAGGCGCAATTCCTGGTCAACTGCGGCATCGCCGACGTCATGCAGCGCCTCGACCCGACCGACGTTCGCCAATGGGCGCCAGAGGCCTCCGCAGTGCAGAAGTTGATCTCCCCGGCGGAAATGGGCGAACTGTTCAAAGCCATCGGCTTCGGCAAGAACGTCGCCATCGACTGGCAGGGCTTCGCTCAAGGGGATCGCTGCCACACCCTGTAAAAAATCGCAGCAAGGGTGTTGACAGTAAAAAAGGGGCACGGCATAATTCGCCCCACTTCGCGATTTCGCGAGGAAACAAGTGGCGAATTAGCTCAGTTGGTTAGAGCGACGGAATCATAATCCGCAGGTCCCGTGTTCGAGTCACGGATTCGCCACCAAAGAATTTTAAGCCCTTGATCTGACGATCAAGGGCTTTTTTCATTTCTGCACATTCCTGCGCGCATCTAACAGACGCACAGACTATTCCTCCTCTCCCTTTCAGCTGTGAACGACATCAACCTTGGTCAGTCGAACACGCGATGCATCCGCACCAGCCCACCCCTGATGCCGAATACAAGCGCAGAAAACGAGCTATCGCAGCTGAAGCAAAAACAGGCAAACGAAAAAGGTGAACCGCATGGCACTGACACGCGACTTCAAGCAAACCATGGTCGAGCGCGTCGAGCGCGACCCCGCATTTGCCAAAGCACTACTCGATGAAACCGCAACGCTCTTTCTTAATGGAGAACCGGAAACCGCACGCTTGATCTTGCGCGATCTTGTCGATGAGGAGCGCACGTAAGGTGGGTTCGCCGCAGGCACTCCGCCAACAGCACTCCGCTAGAGGTGCTTGGTGCGTTGCTGCGCGAACGCACCCTACGGTTCCTGTTCGTCAAACTGACTGCGGTATTTGACGAACCCCTTCTTTGCCGATCCGAGAAAGCCCACCTTTTCAAAGAAGCGATGTGCCTCGCTCCGTTCGGCAGCGCTGAGCAGCATGATCTTGGAACACTGCGCAGACCGGGCATAATGCTCGACCTCCCGCATCAGTGCTGCCCCCACCCCCAACCCGCGGCAGCGAGGCATCACGATAATGTTCTCGACAACGGCGAATGGCTGATTTTGGAACATGACGTCCAAGCACAACGAGACATGCGCCGTTGCCGCCACGGCACCGTCGAGCTCCGCGACAAATAGTGCGGCGTTCGCGCTTTGCGCGACTTCGGCAATGCGCTCAGGCAATACGCAGACAGCGGGATTGGCGACCAGCTCTCGATATAAGGCTTGAATCGCCGCCGCGTCTGCGGCCACGGCGCGCCTGATCATCACTTGCGGCATCGGATTTTTTCCCAGAACTTGCCCATCAATCGACGATAAACAGCTTTGCCCCGATGGCGGTGAATGAGCGATGCGGCTCGGCATGATCGGCGACTTGATAGCTCATGCCGGGCTTAAGCACAAATTGCCGGCCATCTTCCAGCTCGGTATGCAACTCCCCTTCGAGGCAGAGCAAGATATGCCCTTTGACGCACCAGTGGTCGGCCAAATATCCCGGGGTGTACTCCACCATGCGAACGCGAACGTCGCCAAAATGTTTGGTGCGCCAATAAGCGCAGCCGGTCTCTCCTTGATGCTCGGTTTTTTCAACCAAAGACCAATCCGTGGTACCGAAAGGAATGTCATTCATCTGCATCATCATGCTCCCCAATATTTGACGCTGGCTTATGGGTCAACATGCTAACCCATTGGCATGGCACAGAGAGATTTGCCGTTCGCGGGTTGGTGCGTTGCCTTCGGCGAACGCACCCTACGCAGAATTTCGGCATTTTCTGACGGTCACGCACTGTTGTCAGTGGCAGGGGGGCTCGGATAAGGTTGTGGCGCGGCGCTTGCCGCATGAGGCGCGGGCCCGGGGTGATTCCAGCACCACCGAACCCGCTGACCACACCAACTCTCCACCGGAGCTAGTATGGCTATTTGCGATAGTAATGCACCCCTTGTCTTTTTTCCAAACCAGGACTCCCGCCAGCAGCGTCTCTTTTCGCTGATTGCCCAGCAGTGCGTGCCGCGCGGCAGTCGTCCAAATTCCGACGAATGCCGCCTGATCGTCGATAGCCGCTTGTCTTGGGCGTTCGAGCCGATCGATGCCGACACCTCGTGGCTCTATCTACCCGAGGCCGCGCAAGCGCGTCATATTGCCGGTTGCCTGGTGCTAACGGCCCACTAAGGCCTTCACATGGAGGCGGAGGGCGCGGCCCTCCGACTCGTTCCGGGCCTAGCCGGTTTTCTCCTCAGTGGATCGGACAAATCCGCTTCGCGTCGCCGTTCGTGCGCCACAGCGACCGTTCGATCGCCCATTCTGCCGTTCGGAACATTCTCAATTTTTGTAGATAAAACCTGACTACACTTCGCGGCGTCAGAAATCCACACAAGACGACCACTGAATCATCAGGGAGAGAAAAATGTCTTCGACAACCGAAGTAATTCAAGACGGCAGTGCGGTACGCACCGCAGCCGCACAGGGCTGGAGTTCCCACGACACCAGTTGGGTACTGGGCCTGTTTGCCACCGCCATCGGCGCGGGCACGCTGTTTTTGCCGATCAACGCCGGGCTCGGCGGTATCTGGCCGCTGCTGGTCATGACCGTGCTGGCCTTCCCGATGACCTATCTGGCCCACCGCGGGCTGATCCGCTTCATTCTGTCTTCGTCCAAGCCCGGTAGCGACATCACCGAAGTGGTGGGCGAGCATTTCGGCGCCACCGCCGGCAAGCTGATCACGCTGCTGTATTTCTTCACCATTTTGCCGATCCTGTTCCTGTACGGCGTCGGCCTGACCAATACGGTCGAAAGCTTCGTCACGCACCAACTGGCGATGCAAGCCCTGCCGCGCGCGCCGTTGGCCTTCGTGCTGACCGCCATGCTGATCGCCATCGTCGCCAGCAGCGAACAGATGGTCGTCCGTGTCATGGGCTGGCTGGTTTATCCGTTCATCTTCGTGTTGCTCGGCCTGGCGTTGTACCTGACCAAATCGTGGAACGGCGCCGTGCTGCAAGGCGGCGTACCGAGCGCCGGCAAGTTCAGCTACACCCTGTGGCTCAGCATTCCGGTTCTGGTGTTTGCCTTCAACCACTCGCCGGTGATCTCGCGCTTCGCCGTGGCTCAGCAGGAGCGCTATGGCAAGCAAGCCGTCGGCAAAGCCCAGCAGATCGAAAAATATGCGGTGATGATGATGGTCGCCGTGGTGCTGTTCTTCGTCTTCAGCTGCGTTTTCGCGCTGTCGCCGGCTGATCTGGCGCTGGCCAAGTCGCAGAACATCTCGATCCTGTCCTACCTCGGCAACAAGTTCCAAACCCCGGTCATCGCCTGGGTCGCTCCGGCCGTGGCTTTCGTCGCCATGTCCAAGTCGTTCCTCGGCCATTATCTGGGGGCACGCGAAGGCCTGCATGGTCTGATCAGCCAACAAATCGGCGCCGAGAAGGTCGACCGTCAGGCCAAGAACATCAACCGCGGCATCATGGCGTTCCTGTTCCTGTCGATCTGGGGCGTGGCCACGGTCAACCCGAGCATCCTGGATATGATCGACTCGCTGTGCGGCCCGATCATCGCCGCCATGCTGTTCATCATGCCGATGTACGCCATCCGCAAGGTGCCGGCAATGCGCAAGTACGCCAATCAGCCGGGTAACGTACTGGTGACCTTTATCGGTGCCGTCGCCATGTCGGCCATCCTCTACAAGCTGCTCGGTCTCTAAGCCTCGTCTCGCGCGTCGCCCGGCTCCGGTATGCGCCCTGTGCGTCCGGAGCGCCCGGTCGGCGCGCGAAATGCATAAGGAAATCCAATCATGATCAGCATGTTCCAACTGTATAAAGTCGGTATCGGCCCCTCCAGCTCGCACACGCTCGGCCCGATGAATGCCGCGCGCCGCTTTGTCGACGACCTGCGCGCCCGCGGCCTGTTGTCCCGAGCCAGCGCGCTGCGGATCGACGTCTTCGGTTCTCTGGCCCTGACCGGGCTCGGACACAAGACCGATGTGGCGCTGCTGCTGGGACTGATGGGCGAATTGCCCGATACCGTGGATGTCACCGCCATTCCCGGGCTGATTCAGCAAGTGCGCAAAACCGAGCGGATCCGTTTGGGCCATGACGGACCCGAAGTGATGTTCGCCCACTCGGCCATGACCTTTCATCGCTCCAATCTGCCGCGGCACGAAAACGGGCTCACGATCAAAGCCTTTGCCGGCGATGAGCTGTTGCTGGACAAGAATTACTACTCCATCGGCGGCGGTTTCGTGATCGAAGATGGCGATGGCGCGGCCGCGGAGGACAGCAGCGGCGAAGGACCATACCCGTACGCCAGCGCAGCCGGCCTGCTGGCACATTGCCACAGCAGCGGCCTGTCTTTGTCCGGCCTGGTACATGCCAACGAACGGCATCTGCACTCGCAAGAGGAAATCAACGGCTATTTCGGCCATATCTGGCAGACCATGCAGGAATGCATGGCACGCGGCATGAAAGCCGAAGGGGTGCTGCCCGGGCCATTCCGTGTGCCGCGCCGTGCATCCGCGCTGCACCGCCGGTTGACGACTGGGGGATCGCTTACGCGCGATCCGATGAACATCGTCGACTGGGTGAATATGTTCGCCCTGGCCGTGGCGGAAGAAAACGCCGCCGGGGGACGGGTCGTGACGGCACCGACCAATGGCGCCTGCGGCATCGTGCCGGCGGTCCTGGCTTACTATAATCAATTCATCACCCCGCTGGACGAAGAAAGCTGTGTCCGCTTCTTCCTGGCGTCGGCCGCCATCGGCACGCTGTTCAAGACCAATGCGTCGATCTCGGGCGCGGAAGTCGGCTGCCAGGGAGAAATCGGCGTCGCGTGCTCGATGGCCGCAGCCGGGCTGGCAGAGCTGCTTGGCGGCTCGGCAGAGCAGGTATGCATTGCTGCTGAAATTGCCATGGAGCATAATCTTGGCCTCACCTGCGACCCGGTCGGCGGTCAAGTGCAGATACCCTGCATCGAGCGCAATGCCATGGGTGCCGTCAAGGCGATCAACGCCGCGCGCATGGCCCTGGCCCGCACCAGCGCCCCTATCGTCCCCCTCGACAAGGTCATCGAAGTCATGCTGGAAGTCGGCAAGGACATGAGCGCCAAGTACCGGGAAACCTCTTGCGGCGGTCTCGCCATCAAGCTGGCCGCGCCGACGCCGGCCTCTGCGGCGGAAAACGAGGAAGAATGCGTTTGCTGGGCACCGTAAGGCCCCGGTAAACACCAGCCAGACGCACGCATCCGGCGGCGGGCGGCGATCGAATCAAGGGAAGGGAATAGGACAGGATGGATTTGCACTCGGTGATCACGCTATCGGTGATGCTGTTGCAGCAGATGTGCGTGTACCTGGCCGTGGCGTATGCCCTCAGCCGGACCAAGCTGTTCATCCCCCTCACCCGCGCCACCATCCGCTGGCCGCACCGCCTGGCGTGCTACGTGATTTTCACGGCGTTCTGCATTATGGGGACGCTGCTTGGCTTTCCGGTGGTCAGCGGCAATGCCATCGCCAACACCCCGGCGATCGGGGCGGTGTTGGGCGGCCTGCTGGGCGGTCCGGTCGTCGGCCTGGCGGTCGGCGTCACCGGCGGCATTCACCGTTATTTCCTCGGTGGTTCGTTCGGACTGGCGGCGGCGCTCGACATCGTCATGCAGGGGCTGATCGGCGGTTTCACCCACCGCTATCTGATACGGCGCGGCAAGACCCGCCTGCTGTTTAGCCCCCTCTTGGCCGGTGGACTGACCTTCGTCTCCATCGTGCTGGAAATGGGCATCGACCTGGCGTTGTCACGACCGCTGACCCAGGCCTTACATATCGTTTCCCTGATCGCGCTGCCGGAACTGATCGCCAATACGGCCGGCGCCGCAATTTTCGCCAAGATTCTGCTCGATCGGCGCGATAGCCTGGAGCAGCACTCGCGCGCCTTTTCCGCCAAAGCGCTGGAGATCGCCGCCCATGTCGACGGCGTGTTGCGCGATGGCTTCGATCAGGAAAACAGCATGCGGGTGGCTCGCATCATCTATGACCAAACCGGGGTCGGCGCCGTGGCGATCACCGATTGCCACAAGATCCTGGCGTTTATCGGCATCGGCGCCGATCACCATCTGCCCGGCACCCCCATTACCTCGCCCCACACCCTGTATGCCATTGCCAACAACGAGGTGTTTTTCGCCGATGGCAACGAGATCCCCTACCAATGCTCGCTCAATCCGCACTGCAAGCTCGGTTCGTCGCTGGTGATTCCGCTGGTGGGCGAAGACCGGCAAGTGATTGGCACCATCAAACTGTACGAACCGAAAACGCGGATCTTCTCCACCATCAACCGCACCCTGGGCGAGGGGATCGCCAAGCTTCTGTCCAACCAGATTCTCGACGGCCGTTACGAGCGCCAGAAAAGCCTGCTCTTGCAATCGGAGCTCAAACTGCTGCACGCGCAGATCAACCCGCACTTCCTGTTCAATACGCTGAACACCATCATCGCGGTCACCCATGACGACGTCGCTCAGGCGCGCGCGCTGCTGACCGATCTGGCGGTCTATCTGCGCAAAAACCTCAAGCGCCCGGCCGAGGACGTACAACTTTCGGACGAAATCGAACATATCGATGCCTACCTGCGCATCCAGCTGGCGCGCTTTGCCGATCGCTTATCGGTCGTGTTCGATATCCCGCCACCGTTGCTGGGCATCCGCCTGCCGGCCTTCACCTTGCAGCCACTGGTCGAAAATGCCATCAAGCACGGCACGTCGCAGATGATCCGGCCCGGCCAGATCCGGATTAGCGCCAGCCAGGATGAGCAGGGCGTCCAACTGGTGGTGGAAGACAACGCCGGGCTGTACGATGCCGACAACGGAGGCGGGCTGGGCATGAATATCGTCGATCGGCGAATCAAAAACCGCTATGGCGAATCGTTTGGCGTCACCATGAGCTGCGAAAGCAATGTTGTCACCCGGGCAACGGTCCGGATTCCTTTGGAGGCGACGAGCTGAAATGATCACCGCATTGATTGTCGACGACGAAGTCCACGCTCGTCTGGCGCTGCGCCGCGCCCTGGAGCCTGCCCGCGATATTCACATCCTGGCCGAGTGCGGCAATGCGCTGGAAGCATTGGTGCGGATCCGGGCCGACAAACCGGATGTGGTCTTCCTGGACATTCAAATGCCGCAGGTCACGGGCCTGGAAATGCTGAGCATGCTCGACCCCAAGGACATGCCCTCCATTGTGTTTCTGACCGCTTACGACGAATACGCCGTCAGTGCATTCGAGAAAAACGCCTTCGACTATCTATTGAAACCGGTTACACCCGATCGCCTGGAACTGACCTTGGAACGCCTGCGCCATAGCCAGTTCCACCCGGATTTCAGCGTCCTGCCCGAAGTCAATCACTTGCGGCAGATCCCTTGCTTCAGCTCGCAATCGATCGTGTTTCTCAAACTGGATCAGGTCGAATACATCGAATCGCGGGCCAGCGGCGTCTATGTCGTGGATACGTTGGGCCGGGAGCATCTCACCAGTTTGCGCCTCAACGTGCTGCAACTGCGCACGCCGTTGATGCGCTGCCACCGCCAATACCTGGTGAACGTCGACCAGGTGGCGAAATTGCAGTATATCGACAGCGGGCTGGCCGAATTCGTCACCCATAGCGGGCGCATCCTGCCGATCAGCCGTCGCTTGCTGCCGGAGATCAAAGAGCAGCTGGGAATCGCCTGACTTCCTGCTCCTGGCATTGCAAGGCCAAGCATTTCCCCTTAGCCCAACAGGCATTAGGCCCCCTCATCACCCGCTCTCGGCGGGGGCTGTTTCATGGCATCGACATGAATCGGATTTGGATTATCCATTTTCAAAATTACACATCCATAAAATGAGCGAACCATCCAGATTCTCTCGTTCAGGGCGCCGCGTCATCGGCCCACAAACGAAGAAAATACCCGATGTTTCGTTCACTCCAGTTCTAGAGGTAATGCCATGCCCAAAGATCGAAACCCCGCTGAGTTACAAAGAGAGTTAGCCAAAACCAGACTTGAGTTAATGTCCGCCCATAACAAACGCGTCCATGGTGTCGAGCAGGAAATGCAGACGGCGGCGGCACTTGCCGCCGCCAAGGCGGAATGGGCGGACGAAATCGCGGCCGAGAATAAAGAACTGCGCTACACGGATCGCATGGACGCCATTTATGGCGTCATCCACTTTCTCAAGAACCGTTCAGCCTCAACCGGCCAGAGCTATCAGTCGTTTAAAACCCAAGCCACGCAGTTGAAGCGGCAGAACGCGGGAAACACCTTCGACTATATCGACAAGCATGGCAGACCCGCGTTGCCGCTTAGAGCACTGGGCACCGTAGCCAAGGGGCTGCCCATCGTCGCCAACCCGGCGGGTGCGGCGCTGGAATACATCGCCGGTAAAGTGAAGTCCCTGGCCAAGATCGCCAATGTTGCCAGCACAGGGGTCAACACCCTCGGCGCGGGCATCACAGTGGCCTCCCCGGTTTTGGGCATCGCCGGCATCGCCCCGCCCTCGGTAACGGGGGCGATCGATGGGATTCCCTTGGGCCCTATCGATCTCGCCGACAATATCTTCGACGGCTCCGGTGCGCATCAAGAGCCGTCGATCATCGCCGGCACATTGCTCGCCCATCTGGTTTTGACCGCAGATTACGAGGTGCCGCGCCTGGACAGCAAGCTGCACGGTATCTATGAGATGCTATGCAACTGGTATGGCGTGCCACACGCCGATCCTTATGCCGCCGATAGCATAAAAAACGCGGTGTGCCCCTGCGTATCGCAGGCGCTGCCTTGGCTGATCGATCGGCAAAAAGAACGCGCATTTGGCGCGGGCTCCAGCCTCAATGGGCATTATGCTTCGACCACGACCCTGATCGGCGCGGGCAGTATGGCCGTGGAGGGCGTGCGGGGCATCGCGCACAAGGCCGCCCATCGGCTGGGACTTAGCGCGCCGCGTTCAACCGGACAACGGGCGTTGGCCCCCAATGAACAAGCTGCGCAAATTCTCTGGGAGGGGGCCAACGGCATTGCTCAGCACCGCCCGCCCATGCGCCTGTCCTTCCTCGCCCAGGTGCAGGAAAAAGAGACGATTCAAACGCAGTGGCGTAACCACTGCCCCAGTGCGTTGATGATTTTGTCGGTATTGGCCAACAGCGACGGCCGCAACGGTCTGGGCAACGCCTGCATGACTGCGTCGCTCTTGGCGCTGTGCGACCGCGATAGTGCGATGGAAAAGATCGTCAAAATGATCAAATAAGCTCGGCGCGGGGCCGGCCCTACCGTCGCTGGCCCGCCAGAGCTAATATGGCGGTTCCGATCCGCCATGGAGAAGCTTAGATGTCCGATACCGCATTGCTTGTCATTGATATGCAGGTTGGGGTTGTCGAGGGCGAGTTGCGCGCAGCCAGACTCGACGCTGTGCTCGACAACCTGAATGCCGCCATCGCCAAGGCCCGTCAGCGCGGCTACCCCGTTATCTTTATCCAGCACGAGGATGAAGAGCTCGAACGTGGCTCAGCCAGTTGGCAGCTTCACGCCAAGCTCGCCGACCAAGAGGGCGATGCCCGCATTGGCAAACGTTACGGCGACAGCTTCTGCGAAACCGAGCTTGCCGGGCTTCTGGCAGACAAGGGGATCGATAAGCTCTGGATAGGCGGCTGCGCAACCGATTTTTGTGTCGACAGCACCTTGCGTAACGCCGTGTCGCGCGGCTATCAGGTCACCGTCGTCAGCGATGCGCACACGACGCTCAGTGCGTTCGAGCTTAGCGGCGAACAAGTGATCGATCACTTCAATGCGGCATGGCACGCCACAGGGGCCACGCCGAAACCGCTACGCGTCATTCCCGCAGCGGAACTCTGATTGATTGGTCGAAAGCGGTGCCGCTGCGGGGCATCGACCTGGGTCACAGCCGGAATCGCGCAGTGATGTCCTGCAGGTTGTTGGACAGCGCACTGAGCTGGCTTGAGGTGGTGGCCAGTTCCTCGACCGTGGCGCTGTTGCTTTCGGCCATTTGCGAAACTTTCTCCATGTTCTGCGCCAGGCTTTGGCTGGCGATGCGCTGTTCGCCGAGTGCCGCCGTGATGTTGCCGATGGATTGCTCGATGGCAAGGGTGCTACGACCAATGCGTTCGATGGTTTGCGAGGCCTGCTCGGTGCTGCCGGAGACAGCCTCGACACTCTCCAAACTGGCCCCCATGCTATCCACGACCCGTTCAACGCCTTGCTGGATCGAGTGGATCATCTGGGTAATTTCCAGTGCCGAGGCAGTGGTACGCTCCGCCAATTTACGCACCTCGTCGGCAACCACGGCAAAGCCGCGTCCGGTCTCGCCGGCGCGCGCCGCTTCTATCGCAGCGTTGAGCGCCAGCAGATTGGTCTGATCCGCCACCTCGCGGATCACGGTGACGATACTGCCAATCTGCCGAATTTCATCGGTCAGCATATTCATCTGCGTCGAGGTACCGCTAACGGAATGGCTGACGTCCTGAATCCGGGCGACGGAATCGATCACTTCCTTGCCGCCATGACGCGCCAGACTGCCGGTGTCCTGCGCCTGCCGGGAGGCTTCGCCCGAATTGTCCGCGACGTGATTGATGCTGACAGTCAGTTGTTCGATCGTCGCAGCCGCTTCCGAGGTGGCTTCCGCTTGCTGTTGCGCACTGCCGGCGACGCCTTCGGCCATACCGGACAGCTCGTGCGCAGAGTCCGAGACATTGTGCGCATTCAACTGGATCGCTTGCACGATGCTACGTAGGCCGCTGCGCATCTCCTGGATGCCGCGGGTAATTTCCAGGGCTTCGTCGCGCGCGGGCGGAATGACCTCATCGGCACCGGACAGATCGCCATTCTGGATATTCCGCACTAACATGGCCGACTTCTGCAGCGGCACGGAAATCAGGCGGGCAATCCACAACGCACTGCCCGCAGCCAGAACAATGGCAATGCCCGACACCAGCATCATATTGATAATGGCCTGGTGGGAGGAGTCTTCCGCATCGGCGATCCCCTTGTGCATCTGCTCTTCCTGATAGTCGGTGAACGCCTGCAGGCTAGCCATGTAGCGATTGTTGGCCGGGGCGATCTTCTGCTTGACCACTTGGGCCGCCTCAGCCATTTTATGGCTCCGGATCAGCGGGTAGGATTCCGCCAGTGCCGCACGCAATACACCGCTCTTTTCTCGTACGTCGGCAAACAGTTCCTTACCCCTGGGCGCGAACAGCAGCGTTTCCATCCTATCCATATCGGTGGTTTGAGCGGCCAGCAGGTTATCCACTTTAGTCAGGTACTCCTCGGTGTCGCCGGCACTAAAAATCACCGCGCTACGTATCTGTCGGCCGATATCCATCGACTTGACGGTAATGCTGCTCGCGAGAGCGATTTTGGGGTAGCGCCCCTGCGTCATATCGTGGATCTTGCCATTGACGTTCTGCATATTGTTAATGGCGGCCAACAACAGAAGCAGCAACAGCAGAATGACGAATGAAAAGCTGGCCAACAGCTTCTGTCTAATCGTGAATCTATGGAGCATCGTCGTTCCTAGGCGCTAAGTTCCGAGGGAAGGCCATGACCGCGGGCGGAGAAACACTCGATCATGTGCTAGCGCATCGGTCGTCGCATTCAAACCGGGCTGGTTTTCTTTAGATAGAAGACAAACGACAGGAGTGCAAGCGAGCTGTCGGACAACCCGGCCGCCGCCGGGAAAGACCTGACGCGATCTCCCGATCCCAGCCACAAGGCGATGGGCGCTGTGCCATGGCCCAGCGCGAAATACGCGCCCTATACTGCGAAGCCACGGTCGATTCGGCAGTGCGGAATATCGCGCAAGCCATCCGATGCCATCGCCACCCGTCGTTGGTCAACCTCTGGAATTGAACATGGCAGAACCCATCACAACCATGGTCGTCTCGGCAGGAGCCGGCGCGAGCCTTTTGACGCTGATCCCCGGCACGGATGCCAGCACCGTATTGGGCGCCTTCGCCGGAGCATCGATATTCGTCATGTCGAGCCGCGAATTAGGCCCATTCAAGAAATTGGTCTTTCTGATCTTGGCCTTCGTCGCCGGCCTGATCGCGGCACCGATGTCGGCCGAATTATTGTCGGCTCTGCTACCTCAGCATGTGCAGGTCTCGCTTGCGGTCGGCGCGCTGCTCGCCTCTGCGCTGGTGATCAGGGTGCTGACCCGGTTGATCGCCCGGGCGGAGAACCCGTCTACGCTGCTGTCCGGCCTCAAGGATGACAAAGAATGAACCTCCTCGATCTGATCAACGACCTGCTGTGCGGCGCCTGCTGCCTGCGGCTGATCCTTTTCACCCGCAGCGAGCCCTCCCGCCATCGGCCTTGGGCCAGCGCACTGGCCTACCTGCTGATTGTCGCCTTCTGCGCCATCGTCATCCTGCCCTGGCTGGATCGATCCATCGGCATCGGCGTGGCCCAGCTACTGCTCAACGGCGTACTGGTCGCGGCGCTTTTCTCCAGCGGCGGCAATGTGACGAGGTTGTTCCAACCGCGCATCGGCGACAGGCCATCGATCTTTTCACGCGTACTGGAGCGCAAAACCTGGCTTTGATCCCGGGCGCGCCCAAGGCTCGCATGTCATTTCGTTCGGCGCCGACTCATGGCTTACACTGAAGCCATGAAGACGCCTCCTGCCCAAGACCGCTCCGATTTCTTCCGCGCCGACGACATCGGCCGACTCGAATGCCTCGATGCCAGCTATCGTGCGCGGATTTTCCCGCCGCACTTTCACGAGGAGTACGTGGTCAATGCGTTGACGCAGGGCGCCCAATCGTATCGTTATCGCGGCGGCACGCATCTGGCGGGGGTGGGGGCGCTGGTGCTGATCAACCCAGGAGAAGTGCATACCGGCGAAACGGCACACGAGCAGGGTTGGGCCTACCGCGGTTATTACCCCGAGGCGGCGCTGCTGCGGCAATTGACGCAAGATATCTGCGGCCAGACTGGCGCCACGCCCTATTTCCGCCAGACCGTGGTCGAGGATCTGCCACTGGCCCGACGGCTTAACCAGCTCCATCTATTGTTACGCAGCAGCCAGGATCGACTGCTGCGGGAAGCGGCACTGCAAGCGGTTTTCGCCCAGGTGCTGCAACGACACATGGCGGTACGTCCGCGCGATGAAGCCTCCGCCGCCAATGCGGTCGCGCGGGTACAGCAAATGCTCGCGGACTGTTTGAGCGACAATTTGTCGCTACAGACACTAGCGAGTGCGGTGGGGCTGTCGCCTTGGCAGTTGTGCCGCCAATTCAAACGGCAAGTCGGACTCTCGCCGGTCGCCTGGCGCAACCAACTGCGCGTCAGCCGCGCACGCGGCCTGCTCGCATCGGGCATGCCGCCCGGAGAGGTCGCGCTGGCCCTGGGCTTTGCCGACCAACCCCATCTGACTCGAGCCTTTCGGCTGATCGTCGGCGCACCGCCCGCCAGCTATCAACGCGCCATGCGGCCACGCGCGGCATAACGCGCAAAATCGTTCAAGACATCTCCCGACTCGGCCGTCAGACTGGTCAAGCATGTGTCGCAACCCCACACATGGGCAAGCAAGGAGATCTCCCCATGAATTCGCTTTCTGCTCGTAGCGCGCTAATGCAAGGTGCGCGGGACACGCTGCCGATGATGATCGGCGCGGCGCCGTTCGGTACCATTTTCGGCACCTTTGCCATCGCGATGGGGTTATCGCCCACGGTGACGCTGGCCATGTCCGCGCTGGTCTTCGCCGGCTCGTCGCAATTCATCGCCATCAGCCTGCTCGGCACGGGCGCCGCGCTGCCGGTGATCTGGTTCACCACCTTGGTGGTGAATCTGCGGCATATGCTCTACAGCGCCACCCTGCTGCCTTATGCCCGCCACTGGTCGTTAGCCTGGCGCGGGTCGCTGGCCTTTTGGCTGACCGACGAAACGTTCGCGGTGGTGGAGCACCGCTTACGCACCCATGGTGCGCAAGCCGGCCAGTGGTATTGGCTCGGCTCGTCGCTCGCCATGTACTTCAACTGGCTGATCTGGACACTGGCCGGCGTACTGCTAGGCCGCGCGGTGCCGAACTTGGCGCACTGGGGGCTGGATTTCGCCATGGTCGGCACCTTCTCAGCCATCGTCGCCCCGCAGTTGAAGCGGTTCCCCTATTTGATGGCCGCCATAGCGGCCGGTAGCGTCGCACTGCTGGCCCGCGGTCTGCCTTATAAACTCGACCTGATGCTGGCGGCGGCAGCGGGCATTGCCGCCGGCATGCTAAGCCAAGCCAAGGAGATGCCGCGATGACGAACTGGTGGATGATTTTGGGTATGCTGCTGGTCACCCAGGCGGCACGGACCAGCTTTTTGGTTTTCGGCGGCAAAGTGACCTTCCCCGACTGGCTAAACCGCGGGCTGCATTTCGTACCAGTGGCCGTCCTCACCGCGCTGATCGTCCCCATGGCGCTGGCACCGCAAGGCCGCATCGATGTTTCGCCGCACAATGCCTATCTGCTGGGCACACTGGTCTCGATCGCGATCGCACTGCCGCGCGGCAAGATTTTGCCTGCCATCATGCTGAGTTTCTGTGTCTACGGGCTTGTGCGCTGGCTGATCTAGTCAAGTTGCTAGAACGCCAGCAAACACATGCCCTTGCCCAGCGCCCAGTTTATTGGCGCATGCCCACGCCCAGCCGGTTGAAGGCATTCATCAACGAGATGGCGAAGGTCAGGTCGGAGATCTCCTGATCGGAGAAATGCGCCAACAGCGGCGTATAATCGGCGTCCGCCGCGTGGGAGGTCGGCAGCGCGGTCAGCGACTCGGCCCACTGCAGCGCAGCGCGTTCCTTTTCACTGAATAGTCCGTTGCTATGCCAACCGGCCAACACGTCCAACTTGGCCTGCGGCACATCGCGCTGTCGTAGTGCCTTGCTGTGCATATCCAGACAATAGCTACAGCCGTTGATCTGTGAGACGCGCAGATAAACCAGCTCGATCAGTTCCAAACCCAACGGGCTTTGCTCCAGCGCTTGCTTGGCCTGGCGAAAACCGGCCAAGACTTGCGGCGACAGGGTGAAATAGCTTTGGCGAAGTGTTGTCATGATGATTTCCTTGTTGAAGCGAGATTGATACGCAGCAGATGCTGCGTGGCTTGCTGCACCCAGGGTGCCAGCAGAACCACCGCGACGAAGGCCGCCGGCCACGCTCGGAGAAAAGCATGCAGCCAACGCGCCAGGAAGTCCGGGCGCAGACCGAGATTGAGCCAGGTGATCCAACCGCACATCAGCACGGACATGATCGCGGACATCAAAAAGCCGAAGGTCAGTCGGTATCGCAGGGATGGAGACATGCCGTTTTCTCGCTAGTGGTTCTGGACGACAAGATAACTTGCTGCATATTTCAAAAAAAGCGCTAAAATTTCAGAATTAAATTGCAAAAATGGAATCATGCTCGACGATTTGGCTTTATTTGTTTGCATTGTGGAGAACGGCAGCCTGAACGCGGCCGCCGCCAAGCTCGACATGCCGGCGGCGACCCTGACGCGGCGTCTACAGAAGTTGGAACAGGCGCTGGGTTGTCGCCTGCTGCATCGGAGCGCACGCCGCCTGATCCCTACCGGCGAAGGTTGGCAGTACTTCGAGCGCTGCCGCCCGCTCTTGGCCTCGCTACAGCAGGCCACCGCCTCGCTCGACGCCGAACTGAACCGACCGGCCGGCACAGTGCGCGTACTGGCGCCGATCACCCTGGCCGGCATCATGTATCGCGATGCCTGGGCGAGTTTCCTGGCGCGCTATCCGGAAATCCAGCTGGAATTGCGGCTCGCCAACGAGCGGGAGGATTTGCTGACGCAGGGGGCGGATCTGGCGCTACGTGTCGGAGAGCTGGACGACCCGCTGTTCGGGCAACGCCTCTTGGGCTGGGGTCATACCACGCTGGTTGCATCGCCAGACTACCTGGCTCGCCACCCGGTTTTGCGCGCACCCAACGACCTGAGCGGCCATACCCTACTCATGGCCGAGCCGCTTACCTCGTGGCGCTTGCAGCATGAAAGTAGCGGCGAGCGGATGACGATCCAGCCGGATGGGCCGGTTCGCTTGCGCGTCAACGATATGCAGTTGGCCATCGAAATGGCGGTCGCCGGGCAGGGAATTCTTTACTGTCCCTTGCGCGCCGCCGAAGCGGCGCTCGCCGACGACCGGCTACGCAACCCGCTACCGGGCTGGCGCGGCATCTCGCTACCGGTCTATGCCCTGTGGCCGCCGCAGCGCACCCTGCCCGCCCGGGTTCGGGTACTGCTCGATCACCTGCTGGCCTACTCGGCCGGCAGCGAACGCCTGATCTAACCGTAAAACGGCGCAGCCCGGAACGCCGGCAATGCTTCCGCCGTCTCGCTCCATTGCGACAGCGCCGGGAAGCGCTGCCATTCGAAACATTGCGGCAGCCGCTCTCGCGCGAAACGCCAGGCCACCGCCGCGGTAATGCCGGCCTGATCGAGCGCGCCGGCATCCAGGGGCTGTGCCGCCAGTTCGATTTCCAACAGCGCAAAGGCAGCCGCCGCTTGCTCGACGATACGCTCGAGCCAAGGTTCGTGCTGTTTATCGCTCGGACGCAGGTTCTGCTCGTAGTAGATTTGCACGCTCTTCTCCGCTGCGATCAGGGCCAGGCCGATAACGCGCAGGGCATGCCGCCGCGCCGACAACTCGTGCGGCATTAGGCTCTTGCCGGTCTGCGCCTCGACAGCATCCAGAATCAGCGTCGAGTCCATCAGCACCGTACCGTCGTCGCAGACCCATGTCGGCACTTTGATCACCGGGTTGATCTGGCGAAACAGATCCATGTCGCGAAAGACAGAAATGGCACGGTGTTCGAACGTGCACTGCAGTTGATGCAGTGAAATGGCCACACGGCGGACGAATGGCGAATCGAGCATACCGATCAATTGCATTGAAAACCCTCCTTGGCGATTAGGCCCCACCGGGCCGAGCACGGATCATGTCGCGCACAATGACATATACATACACCATTCACACTTTTGCTGCTATCACGATTCCAACCAAGCCGACTTGAAATCGAACCAACCCAAACTGTTCAGACGCACCCCCTGCATCCGCTGACTCCCCTGCAAGCGGAACCAATGGTGAAACAACGGCAGCAGCCAGCCTTGGCGCACCACTTCGGCAGCCAGTTGCTGCGCCGTCATTTCGCCGCTACGCCAGGCCGCGTGCCATTGTGTCACCGGCAAGGCCGAGGACGAGTCCAGGCAATGCCGCACCAGCGGCGTGCCCAACAGCCAGGCCGATACCGCGTAGTCGGGGTTGCCGGAAAAATTGATCGAGCCTTGCCACAAGTCGAAATCGCCGAGGCCCTGATCCCAATCGGCGTAGGAAATGCAATGACACTCCAGCAGAACACCGCGCTCGGCCAGACGCCGGGCCATCGCGTCGACAACCAGCGGATAGTCGGGCTGATCGGCATGGTAGGCCAAGCGTAGCGTCAGTCCATGCTCCTGCGTACCGACGGCCGCGGGTGGCGGCGTATGGAACCATTGCGGCAGCAGACTGGTCGCCGGGGTCCAATAACGCCGTACCGCCGGCGACAAATCGGCGATCAAGTTCTGCGGCGCCAATTCGCGGCTCAGCCACTGACGTAGCGCCGGCGAGCGCATCCGCGAGGAACGGGCATCGAACAACAGGAAGTGGCAGCCCTGCTCGCTGACCATTTCGTCAGGCGCCAGATTGTCCGTACCGGATTGAACCAGTACTTGCAGTTCGCAAGAGGAGCGCCGCTCGTGCAGCGCATCGCCAGCCAGGTCCGGCACGATCAGGATGTCCACTTCATCCAGTTGCGCGCGATAACCGAAATAATCGTCGAAAGCCTGCAGCCGCAGTTGGTAACGGTCGTTGGCCAGCACCCGATAGGGGCCTGTGCCGATCGGCAGGCTGGACAGCGACTCGCGTACGATCATGGCGTTGGCATCGGCCACCAGCCAGGGCAGCCAAGCGTCGGGCTCGGCCAAATCGATGGCTAGACTACGCGGCGAGAGCGCACGCACCCCGCGCCAGTGCCGATATAGCGGCCAACGCCGCAACCGTTGCAACGAAGCCACCACCTGCTCGACCGTCAGCAAGGTGCCGTCATGCCATCGCACGGCGGGACGTAGATGGAAATGCCATTCAGTCGGAGAAACCTGGCGCCAATGATGCGCCAGGTCAGCCTCTATTTCCCCTTTTTCCTCGTTATGCCGCAGCAGTCCGTTGAAGATCTGGCTGGCCAGATGGCGCTCGGTACGGCGTAGCGGCTGGCCGGGCTGTAGATCCGGCAGTTGCCGGTAATAGGGCACGGTCAAGACCTGCCGCCCCTGCTCCCAGCGTTGACCGAGGCGCGACAACAGCAAGGCGGACAAGGCGTCGCGATCGTCGATCAGGTCGACCGCCTGGTCGATGCGCCCCTGTGTCAGCAAGTGCTCGGCCCGCTCGCGCTGCAGGCTGTCGACCGAACGCAGGAACGTCAACCGCGAACGCCCGCCGCGCCCAGGCGTCGCCTGCCAGTCGATCCAGCCGTGCGTCTGCATTTGCTGCAGCAGATTGCGCATATGGCGCCGGGTACAGTGCAAGGTGTCGGCCAAGGTCTGCAAAGACGTCTGCACCGATGGCTCGGGCATGGCCTGGCGCAAGCGGGTGTACTGTTGAGTCAATCGTGGCTGGGGCATAAAGGGGAAATTCCTTGCAAGTAAGTCAGCAATTTTTCTTGCCTCTTTTATCGGCAAAAATAGCGCATCATCACTGCAGGCGTCCACCATGCAAATACAAACGCAAACGCTACTCGGCGATTACGCCGACACTCTGAGCCGGCACTTGCCGCGCTTCGGCATCCGTGCCGATGACGTTCAAGCACTGTTGCGCGACCTGATCGCCGGCCAGGCCAAGGAACCCTCGGCCACAGTCTCTCCCCTTCAACCCGCTTCCCGCAGGAAATAATCAGATGCAATGGCCAATCGAGATGTCCCTGAATGCCCGTGCCCTACTGTTCGATATGGACGGCACCTTGGTCGATTCGACCGCCGTGGTGGAGAAAATTTGGCGTCGCTTCGCGCAGCGCCACGGCATCGATGTCGACCAACTACTGGCCAATATCCATGGTCGCAAGACCGAGGACAGCGTTGCGGCCTTCGCGCCCCCGGGGTTGGACGTCGCCGCCGAAGCCGCGCGCCTGACGGCAGAGGAAGTCGCCGATACCGAGGGCGTGGTTGAAATTGCCGGCGCATCGGCGCTGCTATCGTCACTGCCGCCAGAACGTTGGGCGCTGGTCACCTCGGCACCGCGCGCGCTGGCCGAGGCTCGGCTTGCGGCAGCCGGCCTGCCGCTGCCTGCGGTGTTGATTTCCGGCGAGGACGTGACGCGCGGCAAGCCCGATCCGCAAGGTTATCTGGCGGCGGCACGTCGGCTTGGCGTCGATCCGGCCGATTGCGTGGTGTTCGAAGATGCGCCGGTCGGCTTGCAGGCCGGCCACGCCGCGGGCATGCAGGTGGTGGCATTGGCCACCACCTTACCGACCGAAGCGCTCGGACAGGAGTATTGGCTGTACGACTACCGCTCGCTGCGCATAGACGCCGAGCACAGCCGGCTGAGGCTAGACGTCGGGCTCGACCAGGCGCGCAGTCCGGCTAGCGCGACACATCCTGGCCAAAGTATTTGAGCGAGATGCGCCGATAGGTGCCGTCTGCGCGAATTTGCGCCAGTGCCCGGTTGACGGCATCGAGTAGCCCCGGGTTGCCCTTGCGCAGCACGATGCCGGCCGATTCGGCATGTTGCTCGTAGGCGACCGCCTTCAACGGCGCTGTCGGTTGATGGCGCTTGAAATCGAGGAAAGACAGGCTGTCGTTGATGGTGGCGTCGGCACGGCCGGACACCAAGAACTCGACGCTTTCGTTGAATCCCTGCACCGGGATCACCTCGGCGCCGTTATCCTTAGCTAGCTTGGCGAAATTACTGGTCAGCGAGTTGGGCGACTTCTTGCCCTTCAAATCGGCGAACGACTTGATACTGGTGTTATCGTTGCGCACGATCAGCGCGGCGCGCGAGACGATGTACGGTTGGGAAAAATCGTACTTTGCCTGGCGCGCCGCGCTGATCGACACCTCATTGACCACCACATCGTAGCGCGCCACATCCAGTCCGGCGATCAATCCATCCCACCGGCCTTCGACGAATTGCGCCTTGACGCCCAACTGCTGCGCCACGGCCTGCGCCAATTCGACATCGAAGCCGACCAGTTGGCCCGCCGCGTCGTGATAGGTGAACGGCGGGTAGTCGCCTTCGGTGCCGATTTTCAGCACGCCGGCCGTCCGGATCTGTGCCAGTGCCTCCTGGGCCGAAACCGGCAGAGCGAGAGCCAGCAGCAAGAAGGCGAGTAGACGTGTCATATGCAACTCCTATGCAATAGTGGTCAACAGTAATGACATCAATCTACCAGCCGATTTATATTATGATAAATAATCAAAATATCCTCTGTTATACCATCAGAGAATATGACAACAGCCGGCGCCAGCGGATGAATTACGCTAAGATAACCGTCCAACCGTTTTCGCGGATCGCCGCACCATGCGCTTTCCTGCCTACCGTCCCGCCAAGCTCGCTTACCTACTGAGCTTCCTTGGGCTCGTGATCGCCTGCGCCGCCATCACCGACAAGCTAGTACTCAAGCGCGAAGTCGAGACTCTGCGCAATGACGGCGATCAGCGCCTGGCGCAATACAGCAGCACCCTGGCTCGCGATATCGGGCAGTACGCGGTGCTGCCCAAAACGGTCAGCCTCGATCCGCGCATCGCCGCCTTGCTGACCGATCCGAACAACCGCGCACGTTTGCGGCAAGTCGACGACTATCTACAAACCTTGAACGACCAGGTCGGCACGCTCGACATTTACCTGATCGCCCATGACGGCCACGTGCTGGCCAGCAGCAACTGGAACCAGCCCGACAGTTTTATCGGCCGCGATCTATCCTACCGGCTCTATTTCCGCGAGGCCCAGCCAGGCAAAGTGGCCGAGTTTTACGGCATCGGAACCACACACAATACCCCCGGCTATTACCTGTCGAGCGCAGTCAGCGTCGCCGGCCAACCGCTGGGCGTGGTCGCGGTCAAGGTCAGCTTGGATCAGTTGGAGAAATCCTGGCTGCAGGCCGAATCGCCGGCGCTGTTGTCGGACGAGAACGGGGTGATCGTGCTGTCCTCGGTGACGGGTTGGAAATACAGCACGCTGCGGCCGCTGAGCCCGACTTTGCAACGTCAGCTGGACGACACGCAGCAATACAACCGCCGCCGGCTGCAGCCTCTGGGCCTGATCACCCGGCAGACGCTGGACGACAACACGCATATCGTCGAACTGCGCAACATTCAGACTCAGCCCCCCGCCTTCGCCACCACCGGCCTGTTCCTGACCAAAACGCACGCCATCAAAGGGACCCCCTGGCAGCTGACCGTGTTCTACGACCTGGCTATCAGTCGCAATCTGGCGCATACCAGCGCCGCCTTGGCCGCGGCCGGTGTGGCACTGCTATTGGCCGGCTCGCTGTTGATCGCCGCGCGTCGGCGCGCGCGGCGCACGGCTTTACGTAACGTCGAATTGAGTGCCAGCAATACCCGTCTACAGCAGGAAATCCGCGAACGGCGCGAGGCGGAGCGCCATCTTAAAGCCGCACAGGATGAGCTGATCCAGGCCAGCAAGCTGGCGGTGATCGGTCAAATGGCCGCCGGTGTCGCTCACGAAATCAATCAGCCGCTGGCGGCGCTTGGCACGCTGTCCGACAACGCGCGCGAATTTCTGCAACGCGGAGACAGCCAGACGGCACAGTTCAACCTGGAACGCATTTCACAGTTGGTGCTACGCCTGGGTAACATCACGGGCCAATTGCGCAGCTTCGCCAAACGCGCCGGCACGGAGCTCGGCGCCGTGGATCTGGCCGTAGCGGTCGAGCACGCGCTCTCCCTCCTGGATAGCCGACTGCGTAAAACATCGGTGGTGCTGCGCCGCACGGCGCCGGACGAAACGCTCTATGTGCACGGCAATGCCCTGCGGCTGGAACAAGTGCTGATCAATCTGCTGGGCAATGCCCTCGATGCTTGCCAGGATCATCCATCCGGCAGCATCGACATTGGCTGGCAATGTACGGGCGCGCGGGTACGCCTGTGGGTCGCCGACAATGGCCCGGGACTCAGCGATGAGGCGTTGTCGCACCTGTTTGAACCGTTTTTCACCAGCAAGCCGCAAGGACTGGGACTGGGGCTGGCCATCTCGGCCAGTATCGTGCGGGATTTCGGCGGCAGCCTGACAGCCGGCAACCGGCCGCAAGGCGGCGCCGAATTTGAATTGGATCTGCCTGTGGGGAATCAGCATGAAGCCCATTGACGTACTGGTCATCGAAGACGACCCCGATGTGATGTTGGGCTGTTTGCAAGCCTTGGCGCTGGCAGGTATCGGCGCGCATGGCGTTGACTCGGTGGAAGCGGCGCGCCAATGGCTGACCGATGACTTCGACGGCGTACTGGTCAGCGACATCCGCCTGCCGGGCATGGACGGCCTGACCTTCCTGCGCGAACAAACGGCCGTGGCGCCGCAACGCGCGGTGATTCTGATCACCGGCCACGGCGACATCGCCATGGCCGTGCAGGCGATGCGCGACGGTGCCTGGGATTTCATCGAGAAACCCTTTCTATCGCCGCACTTGGTCGAAGTGGTCAAGCGCGCACTGGAGAAATGCCAGCTGAGCCGGGAAGTGCGTAATCTGCGCCGCCAAGTCGCGGCACAGGGCGGCTTGGCGGCGCGGTTGATCGGCAACACCGAACCGATGACCCGGCTACGCAAACAGATCGAACACATCAGCAAAACCTCGGCTGACGTGCTGATCCAGGGAGAAACCGGCACCGGCAAGGAATTGGTCGCGCGCTGCCTGCACGACCTGAGCGGTCGCAGCGGGCCGTTCGTGGCCCTCAATTGCGCCGGCCTGCCGGAAACGCTGTTCGACAGCGAAATGTTCGGCCACGAGGCCGGGGCCTTCTCCGGCGCCAGCAAACGGCGCATCGGCAAAATCGAGTTCGCCGACCACGGCACCCTGTTTCTGGACGAAATCGAAAGCATGCCGCTGAGCTTTCAGGTCAAGCTGCTGCGGGTATTGCAAGAACGAACGCTGGAAAGGCTGGGCGGCAACCAGAGCATCGCCGTCGATTTCCGCGTCATCGCCGCCAGCAAGGAAGATCTGCTGGCCGCCAGCGATGCCGGCCGGTTCCGGCGCGACCTCTATTACCGGCTCAACGTCGTCACCTTGCGGCTGCCGACCCTGCGCAGCCGGCGCGAGGACATTGCGCTACTGTTCGACCATTTCACGCGGCAGTTCGCACTACGTCATGACTGCCCGCCGCCTACGCCGAACGCGACGGTCATCGCCGACCTGATGCTGCACGACTGGCCGGGCAATGTGCGCGAGCTGCGCAACATGGCCGAACGCTACTTGCTGGGGCTGGACTTGCAACTAGACGACGAGACGCCCGTCAAGCGGGCGCCGCTGGCCGAAGCCGTCGATGCCTTCGAGCGTATGCTGATCGAGCAGGCGCTGCGGCAGCACAACGGCAACTTGTCGCGTGCCGCCGAAGCGCTGGCCGTGGCGCGCACCACGCTGCACGACAAGATCCGTAAGCACGGGTTGGATGGCAAGGACGGCTGACGCCGTCCATTTCACAAAACGTGCAATTGCGTCAAGCAGGCTGGAGGAGCCCTCTAGTGGACTCACATTGGTCTCGGAGGAGCAAAAGAGGAAAGTTACCCACAACATCAACAGTATGCCAACTAAAAAAATACCGGTCAGTGTTGGTAAGGCCGTTGCGCGAGAAACATAAACTGCTAGAATCGAACCACAGCGTATCTGGTATCAAGACCTGCAATGATCTTTTGAAACCTGAGACGCATATGCATGTCACAGTGGTCGTAGCTAGGGCATGTACACATGCTACTTGGGTTTTTGCGTTACTGGAGCTAATCCATGGTGTTCACTCGTAGACCAAATGAAGAAACGCAAAAACTTGTCGCAATGCTCGACAAAAGCACTGGCGTGCATATCAATAAATCCAATGGCAAAATGAGTCTCAACCTTTCCGATCCAGAAGCCCGCCAGAAAATTCTCAACTCTGCCCACGCATTTTACAAAACAGTACAGAAGACAGCTTAATGGCCGCAATAGCATTATTGATTGTCGTCATTTGTGGCCATCTGTTTGTTGGAAGGCGGCCACTTTCACGTTTTAAGCAAGCCAAATCATCTGGGTGGGATGCATATTTCCACGTCGGTGCCTGGGGAATCCTTTTCTCGATGCTGGCTGGCCTTCTTGTGTTGGCAGGGGCATGGATTATCGATGCGCTGGGCTACGGCCCAATGAAAACGGCCAAAGGGTTTAGTCCAATCGTTGCCGAGGCAATAAAACCTGAATGGTTGGCACTTTTCTACTGGGCCATTCTCTCATGCATCCTTGGCTGGATTTGTGGATTGGCAGCCAATACGCAAAGACAAATCAAACTTGCCATTGTCAATGTCACCCTGGAAGACGAGCTTGAGACAATTTTATATATCTCTATAACTAGTACTATTCCTATTCAAATAACAACGAAATCACGGAAAATATACATTGGCTTTGCCATGACTCAAATCACGAGGGATGATTTCTCCAGGCGAGAATATACATCAATCCTCCCTCTTCTGAGCGGCTATCGAGATAAAGACACAATGAAAATCATGCTCACAAACGATTATCAGGAATTCTATAAAAATACTGATAATGTTGACTTGGGCCAATTCAGAGTTGTGATTCCGGTATCAGAAATAACCAATGTTGCATTCTTTGACCATGCGGCCCATTCTTACATTTCGCGAGCGGATCAACCAATTTTCACAGAGCTCTCGGAAGAAATTCTTGAAACGCCATAGCAACCCACGTTGAAATACATGGCCAGCTTTTAAGGAATAGGGCTAACACCGTTCTTGATCGGGGGATGGCTACGCCATCCCCTTTGCATATCTACTAATATTCAAGCCAGCGCGTAAGGTTGATATACCGGCTGCCATTGGGTGGCGTCGATGGCTTCGGCGATCTGCCGATCGGTCATCGTCGGCATCGCCCCTTCCGCCCGGGCTTGGTGCGCCACCGCCAGCGCCACGTGGCGCGACACTTGGCGCATATCGGCCAGATCCGGCAGCAGCTTACCGCCCGGTTCATGCATGGCCGGCGACAATTCGGCCACCGCGCGCGAGGCGGCGATGAACATCTCGTCGCTGATGCGGCACGCACCGACGGCGATCACGCCCAGCCCGACCCCGGGGAAGATATACGAGTTATTGCACTGGGCGAAATAGTGGCGCGTGCCCCGATAATCGAACGGCTCGAATGGACTGCCGGTTGCGACGATGGCGCGCCCCTCGGTCCACTCGACGATATCCGACGGCAACGCCTCGACGCAGGAAGTCGGGTTCGACAGCGGGAACACGATCGGCCGCTCGCAATGGCGCGCCATTTCGCGGATGACCGCTTCCGGGAAGGCGCCCGACTGGCCCGACACCCCCACCAACACCGTCGGCCGGACATTGCGCACCACATCGAGCAACATCGCTGGTCCCGGCCGATCCAGCGTCCAGGCACCGAGCTGTGCGCTATCTTGCGCCCAGGCTTGCTGGAACGGCTCGAGGCCGGTGGTCTGCTCGGTCACCAGACCGCGGCTGCCCACCACATAGAATCGGCGACGCGCCTCGGCTTCCGTCAGCCCTTCCTGCATCATGGTGCGCTTGATCAGCTCGGCGATGCCGATACCGGCCGAACCGCCGCCGAGAATCGCAATGCGTTGCTCGGTCAGCGACGCGCCGATCTGGCGCACCGCGGCGAGCAAGGCACCGGCGGCGATCGAGGCCGTTCCCTGCACGTCGTCGTTGAAGGTACATAAGCGATCGCGGTACTTCTCCAATAGGCGGGTGGCATTGTTTTTGTGGAAATCCTCCCACTGCAGCAACACGTTCGGCCAGCGCTTGTTCACCGCGCGCACGAAGGCCTCGATGAAATCGTCGTAGGCCGCCCCGCGCGCCCGTTCGTGGCGCTCGCCCAGATAAAGCGGATCGGCCAGCCGTTCCGGATTGTTGGTGCCGGTATCGAGCATGATCGGCAAGGTGGTGGCGGGGTCGATGCCGCCGCAGGCGGTGTAGATCGCCAGTTTACCGATGGGGATACCCATGCCGCCGGTCCCCTGATCGCCTAGGCCGAGAATGCGTTCGCCATCGGTCACCACGATGCAACGCACGGCATCCAACCTGGGGCTGGCGAAGATCTCGTCCAGCCGGTCCTGATCGGCCATGCTCAAGAACAAGCCGCGCGGCCGGCGGAACAGATGGCTGAACTGCTGGCAGCCGGCGCCGACGGTCGGGGTATAGATCAGCGGTAATATGCCGTACAGGTCGCGCGACACCACGGCGTAGTACAGCGTTTCGTTGATGTCCATCAGACTGCGCAGATAAACGTAGCCCGCCAGCGGGTCGGGCTGGGCGCGCAAAGTCTGCAGCGCCCGCTCGACCTGTTCTTGCAGCGTTTCCACCCGCGCAGGCAGCATGCCGTTGAGCCCCAGCATGTCGCGCTCTTCCTGGGTGAAGGCGGTGCCTTTGTTCAGTAACGGGTGTTCCAGCAGTTCATGCCCGGTGATCCGAACCTGCTTCACTTTCACGGTAGTGTTCATTTTTCAAACCTCGTTCTAAAACTTGCAGACACGCCCTCAGACACCGACCAGCATCATGCACACGGTCAGGGTCAGGAAGGACAGGATGGTGCCGAGAATCGCGGTGCTGGTGCTTTCCATCTGCAGCGTGTCGTACTTCAACGCGAACATGGTGGTCATGGTGGCCGTCGGCATGGCGGTCAGCAGGAAGGCTTGCTTGGCGAAGGTGCCGCTCAGGCCGAACAACAGGATCAAACCCATCATCAGCGCCGGATGGACGATGTTCTTCAGCAGGATGTTGATGCCGACCAGCCGGGTGAACTTGATGGTGAAGCTCGACATGATCAGGCCCAAGGCGAACAGCGAGACACCGGAAGTCGCACTGCTGATCAGGGTCAGCGAACGCTTGAGCATTTCCGGCAGCGGGAAGCCTGCCAGCGAGAACAGAATGCCGAGCACCGGCGCGAACACCAGCGGCTTACTGACCACCTTCCACAGCAACTTGCCCAGGCTCTCCTGTTCGGCGCCGCGCGCATTCATGAACCAAGTCACCACCGGGATCATGATCAGACTAGTGCAGATATTGCCGATGGCCACCGAGAGCACGGCCTCCTTGCCCAAAAGCGCGGTGAAGATCGGAATGCCCATGAACGCCATATCAGGGAAAGAACAAACGAAGGCACCCTGCGCGCTTTCGTGGCTCTGGCGGCCCAGCAGGAACTTGTAGATCAGGAAACTGATGGCGTACATCCCCATCAGGCCGAGCCAGAACGCCAGCACGAAGCTACCGTTGAACAACTGTGCCGGCTTGCTGCCGGCGGTCAGCAGAAACAACCCGCACGGGAAACTGAAATTCATCACATAGGTCGCCAGGCTGCTACTGTGTTTGTTGTCGATAATTTTCTTGTAGCCGGCGAGCCAGCCGAGCACGATGACGAAAGTCACCGGAATCAGCGATAGAAAGATCTGGTTAAGAGAGGCAAACATGGGTCACGCTCCTGTTTTGTGCTGTGTGTTGTGGCGAACAAGTACAACTTGCCCACTTGCATACAGCACGGCGCATGCCAGCTGACACACACCAAACAGAAACAATGCAACCCATTGATACCAATGCGTTTTATATAAAAACGAATTGTATACCTGGCTACCCGATGACGGATTCCCGACAATACGCACTTGCGGGTGTCGGATTCCCGATAATCGGGGCGACACTACCCCGGCAGCGACAATGCAAATATCATAGAGCTTTGACCGTTCGCTAAAGACCGCACAGAAACATGCCAACGCCCGTAATCGTCCGCCCAGCCAGCGAGCATGACTGGCCGGTGCTCGAGCTCATTTTTCAACTGTCGCGCCAGGCGGCTTTCCACTGGCAATCGTCTGCCGACTTCATCCAGGGACAACTACGCGCGCAAAGCGAGGGAGAGTGTATCTGGGTGGCAGAGGAGAACGATGGCAGGATTGTCGGGTTCGTCAGCGTCTGGCCCGCCAACGACTTCATCCACCACCTATACACCGCGCCCGACCGCCAGGGTCTCGGCATCGGCCCCGCGTTATTGCGGGCGCTACCGGATTGGGGACAGCGCCGCTATACGCTCAAATGCCTAGCGCTAAATCTGCCGGCACGGCGCTTCTACGATCGACAAGGCTTTCAAGCCCTGGAACTCGGAGATGGCGAGGATGGGCCGTACTGGCTGTTGGCCCATCCCGCGTAGGGAGGGTTCGCCGGAGGCAACCCGCCATCGACGGTGGTGGGTTGGTGCGTTGCTTCGCGAACGCACCCTACGACCGTTTTAGCTCGCGCACCGCCTCCGGCGCGAGCTGCAGCCGTAGCCAGGAAACACGGCCGTCCGCCTCTTCGGCGCGCCCCACGCTCAAGACACCCGTCAACTGGATTGGGCCCGACGTGTACGGCACCAGATGGTGCGCCTGCGACGGGTCGAGATGCACCATGACCCAAGTCGGCGGGAGGTCGTCGGCAGCGCCGTCCGAGTCTTCGCTCATCTGCACCGGACGCGGGGTCAACATAAAGCCGCCGGCCGGCGGCGACTCCTGTTTGACCATATAGCCGACCAGTTGCACGGAGCGACCGTCGGCCGCCAAGAGCGCCGGACTCCAGCGGATTCCCTCGCGCCCCATGGGCGCGGCGAGGAAGTCGCGGAAATCCAGCCGGATCGCAGGGTCGTCGCCAGCCTGCGCCGCCCCTAGCCACAGCCCTGCCGACAAGAGCAACCACGCACGCCTATGTATCTTCCTATTCAAATCAGCCTCCGCTGCTTCAGTTTGTTCAGCTCCTTGCGCACGGCGTCCAGACCGCCGTTGCTGTAGAGGATGAACAAACGCTCGGCCGACAAATAGCTCAATACCGGATGACGATAGGCGAAGAGGTAGTCGGCGTCCTGCGGCGTATGGCCGTACTCCGGCGCCAGGCGGTCGATCACCTGGCCGACGGCGGCCGCGGCCGGGCCGGTGAAGTTGAAGTCGGCATCCGACAGGTTATGCAGGATGTACTCGACCAAGACGTTGGGTTGCGTCTTCGGCGCGGCATTCAGATCGACTTCGCCCAGCGCGCGCACGGCGGGCAGGCGTGGCACCCCCAGGGCGTCGCGTCGCAGATAGCCCCGCGCGTAGGGATCGATGCCGGCCAGGATGGCCGCCGCGCGTAGCCAGTTGACCACCTTGTACTCGCCGCCGTAAGTGGGTACGGCATGCGCGCTAGCCACGGTCACCACGAAGTCGGGCGGCATGCCGCGCTTCATCGCCTCGGCCAAACCCAGGATGTGGTGGGCACCGGTCTTGCTATTGCCCTCCTGCCCCTGGTTGTCGGTTTTGCCGTTGCCGCCGAAATTCAGCTCGGGGAATTCCGTGCCGTCGGCGTTCCATTGGAACACCAGCGTCTTGGCCCAGTCGTGCCAGATCGGCGCGGCGGCGACGATATCGCTATCGATGACAAAAGCGCCTCGGTTCACCCCGCGACTCGGTGTGCGCCGGCCGCGCACCACGATCGGCAAGCCGTCGGGACCGAGCTGACCGTACACGGCGTCATAGTTGTCGGCCAACGACAGGGCGCTCAGATCGTTGAAGGCCTCATGCACCGGCAGGCCGCCCGGCTCGGAATGGTGGCCGCCGTTGGCGCCGCCCGGTGCGGCATAGAACGGCTGCGGCATGCGCGGACAACGGCTACCGTCTTGCGACACCGGCGGGAAGATACCGGCCATCAAACCGCCGGGAAAGGCCGCCCCCTCGGCCTCGTCCACCAGGCCGGCCGCTTTGAGCGCGTCGACGATGCGTTGTTTGTCGGCTTCACCCAGTCCGGCGCGATGGCGAATGCACGCCCGTTCCGCATGCATCAATTCGTCGAGCTCGGCCCTGAGCGTGGTCGAACGCAGCGATTTGAGCCGCTCTTGCAGCATATCCATGGCGGACATGACCAGCGGCGACGAGTGCGCCAACGTCGCGGCGCGGGCATTGCCGGCACCGGGTTGGGGCATGTCCGCCGCCGTCGCCGGCCGGCAGACGAGTAGCAGCGCCAAAACCGTCAGGCTGGCGCCGAGAGTCGATCGTTTCATCCGGTTTGTTCCTTTAGTCATCGAAAGAGGCCAGCGGGCATCACCACGCCGCGCGTGGCCTGCACCAACTTGAAAAACACATCGGTATTGTCCTGTACCCCGGTGAACGACCAAGCGCCCGGCCCATAAGCCGACAGCGGAATATCGGTGGCGGTGTGCACCGCGCTTTCACCCGGCACTTGCCCAATCAACAGCAGCTTGCCCTCCAGGTCGCGCTCGCGCGCCGAGGCCGGATAAGTCGCCAGCGGCGTCTGTTTGACGAAGGGTTGCTGTGAATCCTGCAACGGGCGATCGTTGGTGCGATAGTCCTCATGGCGGTCGGCGTTGGCGCCATAACCGACCAACAGCCGATAGTCGATATCGGTGGTTTCCGGATAACCGTCCGCGGCAATACGGTATTTGGGGAAGCCCGCCTGTTCATAGACGCCGACCACCTTGTCGCGCAACGTCGTGCCGCCCCCCTCTCGCACCAGCGCCTGCAAGCGGGCATCGGTCACGCGCGATGCACCGATCAGCGAGGCGCCGGCGCATTCATGATCGGCCGTCACGATGACCAGGGTGTCGCCGCGCTGCGCGGCGAAATCCTTGACCCGGCGGATGGCGCGGTCGAATTCGAGGGTTTCCAGAATCCAGCGCTCGGTATCCATGTTGTGCGCCTGCTTGTCGATCGACGCGCCCTCCACCATCAGCACGAAGCCCTGCGGTTGCCGCGCCAGAACGGCCAGTGCCTTATCGGTCATCTCGTCCAGCATCGGCTGATCCGGAAAACCATAGTCGTCCACCACTGAGCCGGTCGCACCGCGTGCCTTATCGCGGCGGCCCGCGATCTTATCCAGCGCCACATTCATGTTGGACAGCGCGAACAGGCCGAGCAAGCGGTCGGTCTTGGTCGGATCGATGCGATCCAGGGCGGTTTTGTCGGGGGCGTAGGCGAAACCGGCCGATTGGAACTCGCCCAACAGATCGCGCGCCGGATTGCGCGTGCCCGGCGCAGCGCCCCAGCGACGGACGATTTCCGCGGTATGCGCGTCGCTGGCGGAAAACGCGTAGCCATTCTTTTCGCTACGTGCCGACCCCGGCATGCTCGACGGCAGGAACCACTTGCGCCCCCCGCCCATCAGCACCGTCAGACCGGTCAGCCCGCGGTCGTCGAAGAATTGGTCGACGATACCGGTACCGGCGCCGCGGTTGCTGGTATGCACTGCGTTGCCGGCCGGGGTGGCATCGAATACGTCGGCGGTGGTCACCAGCCCCAGCGCCTTGCCCTGCGTGCGATGCAGGTATTCGCTCAAATATTCGATACGCGGATTGTCGAACGGGTCGACGGTATCGTCCGGAAACACGCCCTCTTCGTTATTGTTGTTCTTGTTGCCGGAGACGTAGCTGGTCATGCCGGGGGAAGAGTCGGTCACCACCGAGTTGAGCGAGGCGGTCTTGACCATGCCGGTCACCGGGAAGCTATCCATGGCCAAGGGCCGGATGGTCTTGCCCTGCGCATAACCGCCACCGACGATGCGCGCCGCGGTTCGCTGGGACGCGCCCATGCCGTCGCCCAACATGATGATGATGTTCTTGACCTTGCGGCCACCGGTCGTCAAGGGAACGACCTCGAAGTTACCCCGGGCCGTCACGGTCTGACCGTCGTTTTGCGTGGCCGTCAGGGTCAACGTATGCCGGCCGGGCGCCGTCACGCTGACGGCCCGGAGGGTGGCGATGGTGGCATTGGCCGGCATACCGGCCACGCAACCGCTGTCGCAAGTCTTGTAGGCGACGCGCAATGGCAGCTTCTGGCCATCGATGGCGAAATCGGCCTGGATAATCGATTTGCCGGCGGCATCCGGCCGGATGGTGGCCTGCAGATCGAAACGCTGACCCGGCAGGAAGCGGGCCACTACCGGGTCGCTCTGGCCGCTGGCGAACAGTTCGCTTGGCGGCGTCAGGCGCGAAATGACCGGGGCGGCGTTCGCACCGGCGAGCCATCCGCTCGTCAGCGCCGCCAATATCAAGGTGCAAAGAGAGTTATCGTTATTCATGGACATCCCATCCTGAGTCGTCGAAGGGGCACCATGATAAATACATAAACATGACCGCCAGATGGCGATTACTTTTCAGAGACGTTTCATATCGCATGTTCGGTCATTCCACCGAACGTCGCGCTTTGTTAGCATGGCGCTTTAACTTGCCGGCATATCATGCTGTCTCAAGCCATTTCCCCGCGCCGTGCGCTTGATGCGGCCACCGTCGCCGCGCTGCTGTTGATCCTGTTCAACCCCTTGGGCATCGATCTTTATCTGTCGGCCTTACCGGCGATCGAGCGGCATTTCCAGGCCAACGTCTCGGCCAGCATCAGCGTATTCGTCTTTAGTCTCGGACTGGGCCAGTTGCTGTTCGGCCCGCTAGCCGATCGCTTCGGCCGACGCCCGGTCGCATTGCTTGGGCTGGTGCTGTATGCCGCCAGCGCTGGGCTCGCCAGTCTAACGACACATCTGAGCGCCTTTCTGTTATTGCGTCTGGCACAGGGGCTGGGCGCCAGCGCCAGCTCGGTCTGCGCCTTCGCGGTGATCCGCGACCGTTTCGCGGGCGATGCCGCGGCACGGCGCTACAACTTACTCAATGGCGCGCTCAACATCGTACCGGCGCTCGCACCGGTACTGGGCGGCTGGCTGAGCCTGCAATTGGGTTGGCAGTCCTGCTTCTGGTTGCTGACGGTGTCCGCGCTAGCCGCGGCCGGCCTGCTCGCCTGGCAGATGCCGGAGACCCGAATCGAGCAGCCGGGGAATCGGGCGCCACTGCCACTGATCAAAGTACTGGCCCACCCGGCCATGCTGCGACATGGTTTCTGCTGCTGTACCTCGCTGGGATTGATCATCAGCTACGTCACGCTGGCGCCGACCGTACTGATCGCACGCGGCGGAGTGGGTACCACCGATTTCGGCTTGCTATTCGGCGGCAATGCTTTGCTGATCATGGCGGCGAGCTTCGTCAGCCTGCGCACCATCGGCCGTTTCAAGCTGCGCCATGTGTTACGAACCGGTCTGGCATGCATGCTGCTGGCAGGGGGGGTGATGCTGGCGCTGTCGGGTCAGGCGGGTGCCTGGCATTACATGCTGCCGGTGGGAATCTTGGGGATAGGGTTCGCCTGTACCCTTGGACCGGCCGGTAGCCTGGCCATGGCCCCCTTCGGCGCCATGGCCGGCCGAGCCGCTGCCGTACTGGGCTGTAGTCAGATGCTGTTCGCCTCGGCATTATCGGCCACACTGGCGGCGCTGCCGCTGCCGCCCGAATGGGCGTTGGGCGGGGCCATCATCCTGCTGGTCGGAACAAACCTGCTGCTACAGGCGACGGATCACGCCTGAGCCCGCATCAGCTCGGCGGGCGCGGCAAGGGCTGGACTTGGCGCAAACGCAGCGCAGCCGCCAGCGCCGCCAGTTGCACCAGCGCCAACAGTCCGATGACGCCGTGCCAGCCGTACATGCCGAAAGCCACACCGGAAGCCGATCCGACGATGCTGCCGCCCAAGTAGTAACAGGCCAAATACAAGGCGGAAGCCAATGCCCTGCCCTGGCGGGCGCGCAAGCCAACCCAACTGCTGGCCACCGAATGACCGGCGAAGAAACCCACGGTACACAAGGTCAGCCCGGCGACGATCGCGACCAAGGGGACCGCCAAGGTCAATCCCAGGCCAGTCAATACGATACATTGCGTCAGCCACAGCACGTTGCGCCGCCCGAGCCGATCGGACAACCGCCCACCCCACGCCGAGGCTAAAGAGCCGACCATGTACAGGGCGAACACCAGGCCGATGGTACCCGGACTCAACGAATAGGGCGGCGCCGCCAGCCGGTAGCCCAGATAGTTGTAGACACTGACGAAGCAGCCCATCAGCGCGAAAGAAGTGAAAAATAGCCAAGGCAGACCGGCGTCGCCGGCATGCGCCCGCGCATCGCGCCACATGCCCCCCAGGGAGCCGCGCAGCGGCCGAAAGTGGCGCGACGGCGCCAAATTGCGCCAGAACACCAACGCCGTCAGCACCCCGAGCACCCCGATCAACACCAGGGCGACGCGCCAGCTATAACGCTCAACCACCAGCGCGGCCAGCAGGCGCCCACCCATACCGCCCAGCGCATTGCCGCCGACGTACAGTCCCATCACCCGGCCTAGCGAGGCGGGCTCCATTTCTTCGGCCAGATAGGCCATGGCGGTGGCGGGCAAGCCAGCCAACGCCAACCCGACCAAGGCGCGCAACACCAACAATTGACCGAAGCTGGAAGCCAGCGCACATCCCAGCGTCAGTAGCGCCGACAAGCTCAATGCCGCCACCATCAGCGGTTTGCGTCCGACGCGGTCGGCCAGCCAACTGGCGGGCAGCAATCCCAGCGCCAAGCTGGCGGTAGAGGCAGACACCACGCCACTGGCCTGGGCGGCGCTGACGCCGAATGCCTGGCTGAATTGCGGCATCAGCGGTTGCAAGCAATAGAGCATGGCGAAGGTGCCGAAACCGCCGGCGAACATGCCGCGCGCGCTGCGCCAAAATGCCGGCGAACCGGCCACGAGTTTGCTACTGGTCGAGGATGAAGAGGGGGTGGTCATGACAAGGCGACGGCTAGCGAAACACTGTCATTGTACTCGCATATGCGCCAGGCCACGCGCTGTAGCGGCTTGAGCCGCGATTCCTCCCGGTCCGCTATTCGCGGCTAAAGCTGCTCCTACAGAGTAATGGTGGGCGCACAATTTCAGCATTTTCTGACGGCCGCGCTTGGTTGTCAGTTGGTGTGCGGCTGGGTAGGCTACCGGTGCGGCATTTGCCGTATGAGGCGCGAACCCGGGGTGCGGTAACACCGCCGGATCCGCTGACCAAACCAACTCACACAAGGAGTTAGCGTGGCTACTCGAAATGTTAATCCAGTCCCTGTCTTTTCTCAAAATCAGGATTCCCACCCGCAGCAGTTGTTTTCGCTGTTTTCCATGTTGAGCTTGCCGCGTCGGAGTCGTCCAAATTCCGACAAGTGTCGTTTGATCGTCGATAACCGGTTGTTTTGGGCGTTCGAGCCGATCGATGCCAACATGTCGTGGATGTTTCTGCCCGAGGGCGCGCATGTGCGCCGGCTGGCGAATTGCCTGATTCTAACGGCCGACTAACGGCCTTCAACCAGAGGCGGAGGGCTCAGCCCTCCGGCCGGGTGCGCTCGCACCACCCCATGACATATTCATGACAGCCATTGCATTGCCCAGCATAATGAGGCCTGACCTAACAGGGACCCCATGTGAGCAAATACGGCGAATTGGTTCAGCACCTGATCCACAGTATCGAACACGGCGATTACCTACCCGGCGAACTGATCCCCTCCTTGCGCCATTGCGAACAACGTTTTGCCGTCAGCCTGAATACCGCGCGCCGCGCTTACGAGGAGCTGGAGCGACTCGGCTATGTCGAGGCGCGGCCGCGCAGCGGTTATGTGGTCGCGCATGGCGCGGCCGGCGCGAACGATCATCTGGCGGCGCCGCTGGGCGCGCCTTTCATCAATCCGCAACTGCACGATACCCGCGTACTGACCCACGCTTTTTTCAATGCCATGCGCCACTACCAGCGTGTGCTGGCCGACCCGGCGCTGGCTGGTCTGCCGGCGCTGCGACGTCAGATCGCCCGGCTAGCGCACGATGAGGGCTGGGAGGTTCACGCCAATGAGGTGCTGGTGACGTGCGGCGGCATGGAGGCGCTGTCGCTCGCCATCTCGGCGGTCACGCAGGGACAGGCGCACCCCGGGGTGGCCGTGCTGCTGCCCGCCTTCCCCGGCCTGCTCAGCAGGCTCTCCGAACAAGGGGTGCGCATCTGGCCGTTCGACTTGCAGCCTGACGGCATGCCGGCGCTGGACAGCCTCGAACAGGCGCTGGCGCAAGGGCGCATCCAGGCCATCGCCCTGATGAGCACCTACGGTCATCCGCATGGGCTGACTCTCGGGCCGATGGCACGGCAGGCGTTGCTGCAATTGGCCGAGCGACACGACGTGGCGATCATCGAGGACGACGCTTACCGCTGGCTCGGCTTTCACTCTGCGACGCCGGTACCGCTCAAGGCCGCCGACCGGGACGGCCGCGTATTGCTGTGCGCAACCTTTTCCAAGACCTTGACGCCGGGTTACCGGCTGGGCTGGTTGCTGCCGGGACGCTACGCCGATATCTGCCGCCGGCTGAAACTGGCGCAGACGCTGGCCTCTCCCCTACCGAATCAGATGGCACTGGCCGAGCTGCTGGCGCAGGGCAAGCAGCGCCCGCTGCTCGATGCGCTGACCAGCAAATTGGCGGGCAAGGTGCACCACCTGGAAAGCCTGCTGTCGAGCCACCTGCCTTGGCTGCGCCATACGCCGGCACAGGGGGGCTACTTCGTCTGGCTGCGCGACCTGCCGGTCGACACCACGGCGCTCGCCGCCCAGGCGCAGCAACACGGCATTCAACTGGCACCGGGATATTGGTGCCAGCCGAACGAGGCAGGACAACGCGCATTGCGCATCAATGCCAGTTATTACGACCCGGCGCAGCAAGCCGGCGCCTTCGACTGGTTGATCCAAGCGTTAGGGTCTGCGCCGCTCAGGGCATCAGCAGGCGACCCGGCTCGCTGACGCGATGTTGCGGTTCGCTCAAGTCGACCAGTTCGAAGGTCAAGCGATGGCTGCCGCGCGCCAGAATCGACGGATCGGCGGCCACCGCCAATTGCACGCTGGCGGTCCCGTCGGCCGGCGCCAGCAACGGCTGGCGCAAGTCGGTGCGCACCACCCCCTCCCCTTGCACCTTGAGTGCGTAACGCCGCGCTTGCGGCCGCGTGTTCTGAATGCGCAGGGTATACAGGTTTTCGATCAGGCCATCGTCGGTCTCGCGCGCCATCACCGCCCGGTCGCGCAAGACATCCACTCGGAAGGGCTCGCGCACCGCCAATCCCCAGACCATCAACAGCACCAGCACACTCATCGAGCCGCTGTACACCGCCACGCGCGGCCGGCGCCAAAGCGGCTTGGCTTCGGCTTGTGCCGCCGGGGCCAGGCGATCAAGCCGGATCAGCCCGCGCGGCTGGCCGATCTTGTCCATCACTTGGTCGCAAGCATCGATACAGGCGGCACAGCCGATGCATTCGTATTGCAGCCCCTGCCGGATATCGATGCCGGTCGGACAGACCTGGACGCAAATTCCGCAGTCGATGCACGCGCCGCCAGCCTGCCGGCGCAGACTGCCGCGCGGCTCGCCGCGCTCGGCGTCATAGGTCACCAACAAGGTGTCGGCATCGAACATGGCGCTCTGGAAACGGGCATACGGGCACATGTGCTTGCACACGCTTTCGCGCAGGTGGCCGCCCAGCAGCCAGGTGAAGCCGGCGTAGCCGAGCGCGAACATCGCTTCCCATTGCCCGGGGGCCCCGTTCAATAGCCGCGGCGCCAGTTCGCGCACCGGCGTGAAATAGCCCACCAGCGTCCAACCGGTCGCGAGCGAAAAGGCGATCATCACACCCTGGGTCAGTCCCTTGCGGCCTAACTTGCTTAAGCGCCAGGGCGCGGCATCCAGTTTGCGTCGCGCATTGGGCGGCCCCTCGATCCAACGTTCGATCCACAGCATGATCTGGCTATAGACGGTCTGCGGACAGGAGAAACCGCACCACAACCGACCGGCCAGCGCGGTCCAAAGGAACAGGCCGAGCGCGCACAAGATCAGCGTGCCGGCCAGGTAGATCAGATCACCCGGCAGCAAGGTCAACCCGAACAGGTAACCGCGCATGCTGGAGAAATCGAAGCGCACCGCCTGGCGGCCCTGCCAGTCGATCCACGGCAACAGAAAAAAAACCGCTTGGGTCGACAGCACGAAGCCGACGCGCCAGCGGTTGTAACGGCCGGTGGTCAGCCGCGGATAAAGCTTGATGGACTGGAATTGCAATGGCGTGGCCATCGGGATCTGCCTCTGGTGAAAAGACTCCCGAGGGTAGGCAATCCCGCCAATGGCAGACAGGCACAGTTTGCGAAAAATGACGGATACAGCGTGAGGATCGCTAACGCCCCTGCGCGTCACCGTCCAGCGGCTCGGTCAGATGGACGCGATTGGCGGGGGCCGGATAGGGCTCGGGCCAATACTCGACCAAACGCACGATCAGTCCGTCTTCGACGGTAAAAAAGGAAATCGCGCGCGCATGCTGTACGCCGTCGGTAATGCTGACATCGCTGACCACTTCGTGCTCGCTGCCGATCAGCCGATTGAGGGTAAAACGCCAAGGTCCGTGCGCAGGATATTCCTGGTTCATGCGCGCAAAGCGCTCGCCGCCGCGGATACGCTCGTTGGATTGCGGCCACTCCAGGACGAAACCGGCGGCCAACAGCGTGCGCACCGAATTGAAGTCGTTGCTGGCCATGCGGCGCCAGAAGTCGCGCACGAGATTGAGGGCGGCGGCCTGGGTCATGGCATGCTCCGGGGAAAAGGAATACGCCATTCTGGCACCATGCCGTTAGCATGGCAATGCACGGGAAATTACGTCCGCTTACAGTGTCAGCGCAGAGAGCGTTTCCTGCCCGTCCGGCTCGCGCCAGCGCCGCAGCGGCTGCGCCAGCACCGCGAAGGCCTGATCGACCGTCAACGCCAACAGGCCAACCATCAACGCGCCCTGCACCACATAAGGTGTATTGAACCCGCTCAGTCCGATGATGATCGGTAACCCCAGTGTTTTCACGCCGACGGTGGAGGCCAGCGCGGCAGTGCCGATGTTGATGGTGACCGAGGTGCGGATGCCGGCAAGGATCACCGGGGAAGCCAGCGGCAACTCGACATGCCGCAGGATCTGCGCCGGCGTCATGCCAAGCCCGCACGCCACTTCGCGCGCGCTGGCCGGCACCGAGTCCAGGCCGGCCAGGGTTCCTTGGGCAATCGGCAGCAGTCCGTACAGGAATAAGGCAATCAGCGCCGGCAGCGGACCGAAGCCGATCAGCGGAGTGGCCACCGCCAGCACCGCCACCGGGGGCAGCGCCTGGCTGATGGCTAGCAGCGTCTCCAACAGCGGGCGGAACGCCCGCCCCCACGCGCGCCTCACCGCCAGCGCCACACCGACGCCGGCCAGCGCGGCAAGCCCGCTGGAGACACCGACGATCCACAGGTGTGCCACGAGCAGATCGACGAAGGTGTCCTGGCGATAAATCAACCGATCCCGACCAGGAAACAGCACCGCGAACACCGGTTCGGCACGCGGCAGCCAGTACGCCAACCCCAGTAGCGCCAGCAGGCAAAACGATAAAGCGCGTTGCGTCCGACTCATCGTCGAGGATCCCCTTACCGCTCCAACAAATCGTCGAAGCATAATGCGCCGGCGGGCCGCCCCTGCTCGTCGACCACCGGCAAACGATCCACCCGTCGCGCCACGAAAGCCGACAAGGCCTCGCGTAACGACAACTCGGCGGAGATCGGTTCGCCGGCCGCCCGCTCCCCGGGACGCAGACGGCTGGCCACGCGGTCGAGCGCCAAGAGCCGGATACCGATCTCGGTGCGGCCGACGAAGTCGTGCACGAAGGTGTTGGCCGGGTGGCGCAACAGATCGATCGGCCGGCCTTGCTGCACGATCCGTCCGTGGTTCATCAGCACGATTCGACTGCCCAGCTGCAACGCCTCGTCGATATCGTGCGTCACCAACACCACGGTCTTGCCGGACAGGGCATGGATGCGCAACAACTCAGCTTGCAAGGTGGCACGGGTCACCGGGTCGAGGGCGCCGAACGGCTCGTCCATCAACAGCACATCCGGGTCGGCGGCCAATGCCCGCGCCACACCGACACGCTGCTGCTGCCCACCGGAGAGTTGATGTGGATAACGGCCGCGAAACGCGTCCGGATCGAGATGCAGCAACGTCAACAACTCGTCGATCCGATCGGCGACGCGCGCCTTCGACCATTTCAACAACTGCGGTACGGTGGCGATGTTCTGCGCCACGGTCCAGTGCGGAAACAAGCCAGTCGACTGGATGGCGTATCCCATGCGTCGACGCAGTGCCTCCGGCTTGATCTGGCGGATATCGACGCCGGCAAAGCGGATACTGCCGCGATCGGGTTCGACCAGCCGGTTGATCATGCGCAAGGTGGTGGACTTGCCGGAACCCGAGGCACCGATCAGCACCACGAATTCGCCGGTCGCAATATGCAAGCTCAGGTCGTCCACCGCCGGCCCCGCACTGCCGAAGGTCTTGCTGACTTGCGAGATATCAATCATGGCGTGCCACCCCAGCACTGATGAGCTTGAAGAGCAAATCGACCGCGATCGCCATGGCCACCACCGGGATCACCCCGAGCAGCACTAGGTCGAGTGCGCTGCCGGAAAGCCCCTGGAACATGATGGTGCCGAAGCCGCCGGCGCCGATCAGCGCGGCCACGACGGCCAGTCCGACCGCCTGCACGGCGGTGATACGCACACCCGCCAGAAATACCGGCAAAGCCAGCGGCAGTTCGACGCGCCACAGGATCTGCCGTGGACTCATGCCCATGCCGCGCGCCGCGTCGACGGCCGCCGCCGGCACTTGTTGCAGCCCGGCCAGCGTGCCGCGAGTGATGGGCAATAGCGAATACAGCATCAGCGCCAACAGCGCCGGCGCCATGCCGATGCCAGCAATGCCCGAAGCGGGCAGCCGCTCGCCGAGCCAGGCCAATGGCGCCAACAGCAGGCCGAACAGGGCGATCGACGGCAAGGTCTGGATCAGATTGAGCACGGCGAACAGCGGACCTTGCAAACGGTTGTGGCGGGCCGCGGCCATGCCAAGCAACGCGCCCAGCACAACAGCCGGCAGCACGGAAAACACCACTAGACGGATGTGCTGACCGAAGGCCAGTTCGAAGGCATCCTGATGATTGCCGTACTCCCGCAATAGCGATAAATCATCGAGCGCACCGACGAGCCCTTCGCCGACCAGCAGCAAGATCGTCGCCCCCCAGATCAGCCCCCGACGCCAGAGCGGCCAACCGGCTTCACGCAAGCGCTCGCTCAGCAGTAACGCGGCCAATCCCCAAGACAACCAAAATCCGGCGCCGAGCGAAACGCGCGCCAGACTGTCGGCATCGGGCACCCATTGCCGGGCTGTCGTGCCGGCCAGCCATGGCAGCAACAGTAACCACAGCACGGCGACCAGCATATCCGCGCCGCGCGCGAAACGATTCCCGGGCCACCGTGCCGACAGCAGCCATCCGAGCGGCAGCACGCAGGCCCAGTGCCCAGGCCCCAATGGCGCCTGCCACCAAGACAACCCCTCGCCGGTCAACAGGCGATTCGGCGCAAAGCGTAGAAACGGCAAGCCGAACAGGGACATCAAGATACAAAGCGCCAACACCCCTTGCACCGGTGCGTACCGTTTCATCGGCCGTTCATTTCACGAATCCGCGGGCCTTCAGGTAGTCGGCCGCCACGCGACCGGCATCCTGGCCATCCAAAGCGATCTTGGCATTGAGGCTTTGCAGGGTCGGGCCGGTCAGCGACTGGAACACCGGGCGCAGCCAATCGCGGATTTTTGGCTGCCGAGCCAAGGCCGCTTCGCGGATGATCGGCGTCGGCGCATAGATCGGCTGAACGCCCTTGACGTCTTCGAGCACCACCAGGCCCAACGCCGCCAAGGGGCCGTCGGTACCGTAGGCCATGGCGGCATTGACGCCCGAGGTCTTCTCGGCGGCCGCTTTGATGGTCACCGCCGTGTCGCCGCCGGCCAACGACAGCAATTGATCCGGTTTCAGCGTGAAACCATAAGCCTGCTGGAAAGCCGGCAATGCATCCGGCCGCTCGATAAATTCGGCCGAAGCTGCCAGCTTAAAAACACCGCCCGACTTCAGATAGCGGCCAAGATCGGCCAGGCTCTTCAAATGCCGGCTCTGCGCCAAATCCTGTCGTACCGCGATCGCCCAGGTATTGTTGGCCGGTGCCGGGTCGAGCCAGACAATGCGGTTGACGCGCCAGTCGAGCGACTTGACTCTGTCGTAGCCGGCTTGTGCGTTTTTCCAAGCCGGGTCTTTCTCGACATTGAAGAAAAAGGCGCCGTTGCCGGTGTATTCGGGGTAGATATCGATCTGACCGGCAATCAGGCCCTTGCGTACCACCTGGGTATTGCCGATCTGTAGTTTGTTGACGGTATTCACTCCGTGGGCTTGGAGTACCTTCAAAATGATATTACCCAACAACGCGCCTTCGGTATCGATCTTGGAGCCGACGGTAATGGTGTCGGCAGCCTGGGCCGCCGAGCCGACAAACAAAAGAGCCAACAGCAGGCGGCGCGGCTGCCAGCGCTGCAATCTCGTCATAGGGATTCCTTTGCAAAAGGGGACTGAAATCGTTGGCGCCGACTAGGCCACGCGCACTAATCATCGCCGAGGCGGTGGCCATATCATGACAGTGGGTTAAGCATAAGCAACAACAGGGGGGCATGCAACGCTTACGCCGCAGTTGGCCGATCGTGGGACACGATAGAGGTATATATAGAGAGAACGCTCGCGGCAGGAGAGGCGCCGCGAGCGTTACGACGGAAATCAGAGAGACAAACCGCCCGCGAACACCAGAGCACCGGCCAGAATCCCCAACACCACGATCAACATGCACACACCACTCTCGAAACTGTTATCGAACAGCTTGTCGCTACGCGCCAGCTTGGCGCGAGCGAAAAACAGCAAACCCGGCGCATACAACACCATCGACAACATCAGATATTTCAGACCCGCGGCATAGATCAACCATAAGCCATAGCAAACGGCGACCAGGTTGAGCATACGCGCCATGAAACTGGCCGATGGCATCTGGTTCGACAAACGCAAACCAAAACCGGCACACAATAGATAAGGAATCAATGCCATCGAGGTCGACAGCTGCACCAGCGCGTTATAACCATTCTCATTGAAGTAGGTGAGAATCAGCATCACCGTGATGGCGACGTTGGTCAGCGTCATCGCATGCGTCGGCGCGCCGTTGTCGTTGACGTGACCGAAGATCGCCGGAATGGTGTTGTCGTCGCCGCGGCTGGCCAGGTACAGCATTTCGCCCCCCAGCATGGTCCAGGCCAACAAGGCGCCGCCGACCGCCACAATCAGGCTGATATTGATGATGTCGGCACCGACCGGACCCAGTACCCGGGCCAACACCCAGGCCATGGACGGGTTCTTCATATGCGCCAGTTCGCTTTGCGGGATGACGCCCAGCGACAGCACCGATACGCACACCAGCAGCACCATGGTCAGCGCGAAACCGATCAGCGTCGCCCGGCCGACGTCCGCCATTTTCTTGGCGCGCGAGGCGTAGATCGCCGCACTCTCGATACCCAGGAACACCCAGACCGTGAACAGCATGGTCGACTTCACCTGCTCCATCACGCTGCCCAGCGCCGGGGTGCCCCAGAAGTCACGGTTGAAGGTATGGACATTGAAGGCCAGCACCACGCACAGAATGAACAAGCCAAGCGGTACGATTTTCGCCACCGTCACCAAGGTATTGATCAACGCCGCGGAACGCACGCCTTGCAACACCATCAGATGCAACATCCATAGAATGGCGATTTCGCACACAATGGCCGCCGGGGTAGTGCCATTGCCGAAAATCGAGAACATCGGGAAGGCACCCAATGCGCTGAACATCACCACCAAGTAACCGGCGTTGCCGATCCACACCGAAACCCAATACCCCCAAGCCGCATTGAAGCCCAGGTATTCGCCGAAACCGTGTTTAGCGTAACCGTACAGGCCATCCTCGATTTCCGGCGCGTTGGTCGACAGCCACTGAAACGTCTGGGATAGCGCAAACATCCCGACAAAGGTAATCCCCCAGGCAATCAACATGGCGCCTGCGCCGGCGCCCTGGGCCATGTTTTGCGGCAAACTGAAAATGCCGCTGCCGATGATGGCGCCGACGATCAGTGATACCAGCGAAAATAATCCAAGCTGCTTTTCGTTTTCCATTGTCTACCCTTCGCTCTCGAACCGGCGTCCCGGCCCGCACCACACAACCAGCGGCTCGCACCGCTCTGCTCTTTAATTTATTTGGTCAACCTCAACTGGCTTAATTGCCCGGCGATGCTTTGAAAGTATTTCTTCAAATCCGCATTGCTCGGCGCGAAATAAGCCTGCTCGCTCACACAGCTCTGCAGCATCGGCATCGAGGCCGAGACGTCGGACCAATTGCCGAAGGCGATCGCCCAGATCTTGATACCCTGCGCTTTGGCCGCGTTACAGGCCGCCAAGGTCAGCGAATTCAGCGACGCGGTAGTACGCGGGTCGACCCCCGAATACGCGTGCGGATAGTAGGGACCGTACGGCTGATAATTGGCGGCATAGTTGCCGATCACATCCTGGGCGCTTTGACTGACGATTTCGCCGCTATAGGTCGTCAACTGACCGGTACCGGGCGAATTGAAAGTGTCGTAGCCGGGCGGATCGTTGACACCGTCGGTGATGATGATCATCGCTTTGGTCAAATAGGCGGTGCTGTCTTGCGGCAAGGTCGGGCTACCCCAGCCGAGTGCCGTGTTGGCGTTGCGCCAGCTCGGCGCCAGCATGCGCCATCCCCACAATACGCCGGAGGCGATATTGGTCCCGCCGTTCGGCGTCATCGAATTGATGCTGCTCTTGAGCGTCGAGGTATCCGACGTCAAGAAGGTCGTCGGCGTACGCGTGCAACCACTCTGTGCAAAGTCGCGATACATGATCCGGCCGTACCAGCTGTAACGGCTCACGTTGGTATCGTAATAAGCCGAGAACGGTCGACTTGACGGGTTAAGGAGGGCAGGCGGTCGCGACAACTGACCGCCTGTGCGCGGCTCGGTCATGCAGCCGGCCCAACTACTGCCGAACGGCAGCGAATTGTTGAGCCAGTTGAAGGGCACATCGCCGTTGGCGTCGCGAACCTTGACCGTATAGGTAAACGGCACGATGCCGATGTTGACGCTGGAGCCGCTCGCCGATCCCGACTGCAGATCGTCGATCAAGGAAGTGGCCGCGCCTTTGAGCGCCGACATCTTGCTCGCGCCGCCGCTGATCGCATCGTTCATCGAACCGGTGTTGTCGAGCACCAGCGAGAGTTCGAGATTGTTTTTCGGGATGCGGATGGCTTCGTTAGAGCCCGCTACCGGCAAGTCTTTTCTGACCATAAAGCCCGACACCAATAGCGGCAGTTTGCCGGTGGCATGCATGCTGATGGTCTGATGCGACGGCGCGTTAGCACTGGCCGGCGCATAGCTGACATCGATCTGGACATCCTTAGGATCCAGGATGCTGCCCATGTAGTCGGTCGGCAGATTGGCGGTGAAATAGCCCATGGCGTCGACCTTCCAGGCCGCCAGCTGATCCGGCGTCGGGTTGGTGGAAAGGTTGCTCAGATTGCGTCCGCCGGCCAATACGGCCGCATCCATGGCATCTTGTAGCCGTCCCTGTACCGTGGCCCAGCGCATGACGTCGATGGCACCCATCAAGGCCAGCAACAGTCCACCGGTGCTCAGCACGAAGGTCATGGAAACCAGACCGCGGTCATTGAAAAAGAGGTTGTTACGCATTGTCGATCCTACGGAGCTTGCAAGGTGTCGATGTTCTGGAAACGCGGACGGAAGTACACGCGCCGGTAAAACACCTGATTGACCGGTGCCGAGGGCCAAAAAGTGCGCGCGGCATTGAACGGACTGAAGTGGTAGAACACTTCGACGATCACGGTGTTGTCGTCTTTATTAAAAGAGAACCCCGCCGGCAGCGGATTGCCAGGGGCGACGCGGCTGACGTCCCCCGCCCCCCAACTGGGCTTGCGCTGCCAGGCAATGACCGGCGTGGGCGAAGCGCCGCCGCCATCCTTGACCACCGTGACAATCACCGTTCCCCGATGCTGGATATCCAACGGCTGCGCCACTTGCGGCGCAACGCTCCAGAACACGCCGATATCGTTGCTATCGGTACCGCTGGCGTTGTCGATCAGCACGGCCTTTTCCGCCACCAGATTGCCGAGCGAATAGGCGGTACGGTCGATCACGCTGGCGGTGCGGCAGTATTCGTACGCCTCGACCATGCCCAATAGCAGTAGCAAGTAGATCGGCAGCCAGATCACCAGTTCCAGCGTGGCGACGCCCCGGCGATCGGCGATGAATGTGCGAAGAAATGGATTCATGACTCGTTCTGTACCACGATGGTGCGTTGCAGACTGTACTGCTTGATATTCAAAAAGGCGGGAATCCCGGTGAAGGTCGGGCGCGTGATCTTGACCTGGTAGCGCACGATAGCGCCGTAGCCCCCCGCTCCACTGGCGCCCATGTCGCGATCCCAATGACCGTTGCCGTTGATATCGGTAAAAGGGCCGGTACAGGTGCCGGTCTTGGCATACGAGTCGTCGCCGCACGGTTCGGGCTGGCCGATGCTGCTGTAATTCGGATAGGTCATGGTCGACACCGTCAATTGCGACGGGCTCTGCAGAAATTGGCCGACCGTGCCCCAGATCGCGTTGTAGATCGCCTGATCGCGATCGACGCCCGCCGGCACCACCACGGTCACGCCGATACGCGATGCCGCGGAAGCGCCTCGATCCAGCGCAGCGTCCATGAAGGTTTCCAGGGCGACGTCGATCGCCCCCACCGTGACCACCAGCAGAAACGGAAAGATCAGCGCGAACTCCAACGCCGCCACCCCGCGCTGATTGCGCCAGAATGCCTTCATGGGCGAACCTCTTTGTTCGACTGCGCGGCGCTGTTGGCCAGGCGTTCGCGGACGGTTTGGTAGAACTGCAGATTGCGTTGTACCTGAGCCTCCGGCAATTCCATCTTCAACACCCGTTCGGCGGCATCGGTATTGCCCAGCAGGCCATAGCCCAGCGCCAGGTTCTGCTTGGTCTGCGCCGGCGCCGATGGGGTATCGACGATCTTCATCAATTCGGCGATGCCGGCCCGATACTGGCGCGACAGAATCAAGGACAGGCCCAGATCGTTGCGCAAGCCCAGATCCTCCGGATGCATCATCAGCCCTTGCGTATAAGTCTGTTGCGCCAGCTTGTAATGACCTTGCAGGTCGTAGGCCACACCCAGCCCCGTCATGGCGCGCAGATCGTCCGGTGAGCGTTTGAGGACGATTTGATAATGGGCAATGGCCTGATCGAGGTCGTGCTGCCGGATCGCCACCCGCGCCAATCCGATCTCGGCCACATCGCTGTTCGGCACTACGCGCGCCAGTTGCTCGAAGGTCAGCTGCGCGCGTTGCAACTCATTACTCTGGAACAGCGCCTCTCCCATGCCGGCCAGGGCATCCGGCGAGTTGGGATCTTTTTCCAGCATTTTCTGGTAGAGCGACTGCGCCATATCCAGGCTGCCGCTTTGCAGCGCGCCATCCGCCAAGCGTTGCTCGGTATCCCCCGGGCGCCCGCCAATCCGGCTGACCGGCGTCACGTTGAGCGGCGCCTGTGCACAGGCGGTCATCAGCCCCAGACTGGCCAACACTAGCGGCAGTCGCAGGGTACGAAAAAATCTCGGTGTATTCATTATTGATGCCCCGTCATGGCCATGAGGTTCATGATTGCCGGCCCGGCGGCGATCAACACCACGGCGGGAAGAATCATCAAAACCATCGGTATGGTGATCTTGGTCGACAACTTGGCGGCGCGCTCTTCCAGCCGCATCATGCGCGCGGTGCGCTCCGACTTGGCTAATTGGCGCAGCGCTTGGGAAATCGGCGTGCCGTACTGCTGCGACTGCAGCAAGGTCACCACCAGGCTACGCAACGACAGGCTGCCGACGCGCTCGCCGAGATGGCGTAAGGCCTCGCCCACATCGCCGCTCAATTGCAACTCGCCTTGGGTCACCGAAAACTCGTCGGCAAGCGGCGGGCAGATTTTTTCCAGCTCGCGCGACGCACGCAGCAAGCTGTTGCCCAGGCTATAACCGGCATTAGTACAGATCACCATCAAGTCCAGCGCATCCGGCAAGGCATGTTCGATTTTCTCTTGACGGTGAGTACCGACGTTTTGCGCATACAGTTCCGGCAGAATCATGCCCAGCATGAACATCCCCAGGAAAAGCAGCGAATGGGCGGTCATGGAGTTGTATTTTTCCGGCAGCGTGGACAAGAGCGACAACAGCGCCAGACAACCGCCACAAGCCAGCTTGCTACCGATCAGCACCGGCACCGCCATCGGCGAGCGCCAGCCGCCGCGCACTAGCATCTTGGCCATGTTTCTCTGTTGTTGCGCGCTGAACAACGGCAGCTTGTTTCCCAGTTGCATCAGGAATTGAGTCAGCGCCGGCTGCTCGGCGTCGTCGGTATCGACGCGATCCGGTTTGATTTCCACCGCATCGTTGACCACCTGTTGCAAACGTTCGCTGATGCGCCGGCCATCGGGTTTCATGCGCTGGCGCAAATACAGCAGCGCAGCCACCCAGACCAGCACCGCCAACAAGATATCGTTCAGGGTGAATGACATAGCGTTAGACCTTCAGATTCGACAAATGACTGATGAGGAACAGGCCTCCGGCCACCAGTACAATGGCAAGTTTTAAGATCACCAGGCCCGAGGCCGTGACGAACAGCGGCAGGATGTAGTCGGGATTGATGTACCAGAGCATGCCCATCACCAAGAACGGGATCACCCCGATCACCTTACTGGCTGCACGCGCTTCGCCGGTCAACGCGCGCGCCTTCATGCCCATATCGCAACGCACGCGAATGATCTGCGCCAGGTTTTCCAAGGTCTCGGTCAGCTGGCCGCCGGTTTCGCGCTGCAACAATAGGCAAACGCAAAAGAAGGAGAAGTCGGGCACCTCGATACGCGCCTCGGCCTCGTTCAGCACCTCCTGCAGATCGACCCCCAACTGCAGCGCATCCCCCATCAAGCAAAACTCGGTGCCCAAGGGTGCATCGAACTCCTTGCCGGCGGCGGTGATGGCCTGATTGGCCGGCACCCCGGCACGCACCGCGCGGATGATCAGATCCAGCGCGTCGGGAAACTGTTTCAGAAAGCGCTTTTGGTAACGCCCGATCATCCAGCGATAACAGAACATCAGCAGCAACACCGGATCGATCAGCAACAGCACGGGCCAACCCCAAGTCGACAGCGGCAACAACCAGGCTAGGCACAGGCCCAGCACCACAGCCAGCGTCAGCACCACCGCCACGAAAATCTGCGGCTTGCCGCCGCTGACGGTCAGCAGCCGTTCGCGTCGTTCCGCCAGCCAGGCGGCGATCGGGCTCTCGCCGCGCCGCAGGTCGCCGAACAAGGCGGCGTTGCTTTCCGGCGCCGGCTCGGGCGCCGCCTTGGGGGCTTCATCCAGACCCAACATGGTATTGAGGTGACCGCGCACCCGGTTGGCCGGCGTGTTGTCTTGCTGCTCACGCAGCCGGATCACCACGAACCCCACCAGCAGGGCGCCGAAGAAAGTCAGCGCGGTCCACAGATTGATCATCATTGAATTCATTGAGACATGGCCCTTATCAACAGATCCAGCAGCCACCAGTAGCTCTTACGCGGCTTGAAAGCCGGCCATTGGCACCAGCTTTTTGATGCGCGCGAAGGCAATGGCGCGAGATCCTCCACCAATTGCGATTCGGCTTGCACGCATGGGGACGTATCGAGATTCAGCCGCCCCGCGGACGCGTGGCTACGCCTGGCTTGTCGCCAGATCAGCAGCCCCCCCGCCAGCAACACGCCGAAAAAAATCAGGGCAGTCCACACATCGAGCATCATGGCCTTCATTGCTGCATGATCTCCATCAGCACATCCTGCAAGCCGTAATAGGCGGCGCGCGCCATAAAGGCCGGGCGCATGCGCGAGCTATCGAAACTGCCCACCACCTCGTCGCCCTGATGTTTGGCGTCGAGCTGGAAGCGGAAGAGATCCTGGGTGATGATGACCTCGCCTTCCATACCAACCAGTTCGGTGATGTAGGTGATGCGGCGCATACCGTCGCGCATACGCTCGACCTGCACGATCAAATTGACGGCGCTGGAAATCTGGCGACGGATCGAACTGAGCGGCAAACTGCCGTGCGACATCATCACCATACTTTCCAGACGGGTGATGGCATCGCGCGGGGTATTGGCGTGCACCGTGGTCATCGAACCATCGTGGCCGGTGTTCATTGCCTGCAAGACGTCGAAGGCTTCCGAGCCCCGGGTTTCACCCAGAATGATGCGGTCGGGGCGCATCCGCAGCGCGTTCTTCACCAGGTCGCGCTGCGAGACCTGCCCCATACCCTCGGCGTTTTCCGGCCGGGTTTCCAGACGCACCACATGCGGCTGTTGCAGTTGCAATTCCGCCGCGTCCTCGATAGTGATGATGCGTTCGCGCACGCTGATGTGCTGTGACAGCGCATTCAGCAACGTGGTCTTACCCGAACCGGTACCGCCGGAGATCACCACGTTCAGCCGGCAGGCCGAGGCGACCTCCAGCAAACGCGACATGGCCGCCGACATATTCCTCTGTTGCGCCATGCGCGCTAGCGTGATGTTGCGTTTGGAAAACTTACGAATAGCGATACAGGCGCCGTCGATAGCCAGCGGCGGTACTACCACGTTGACCCGGCTGCCATCGGCCAGACGGGCGTCGACCATTGGGCTGCTTTCGTCGACCCGACGGCCGACCGAAGCGGCGATCCGCTGCGCCACGTTCACCACGTGGGTGTTGTCGCGGAACTTCTGCGACACCAGTTCCAGTCGGCCATGACGTTCGACGTAGATCTGATCCGGGCCGTTGACCAGGATATCGGTCACGGTATCGTCCGCCAGCAGCGGTTCGATCGGCCCGACGCCGAACATATCGTTCAGCATTTCCTCGACGATCCGTACCTGATCCTGGCTGTTGAAACGCATGCGCTCGCGGGTGATCAGTTCGGCCACCACGCGTTCGATGTCGGTCTTGACCTGTTCACGCGTTTTGGTCACCGCCACCGAGGCGTTCATCGACCCCAAGACGATCGAACGGATCTGCTGGAACTCCGGCATGCGCACCAGTTGGTCCTGCGCCTCTTTGCGGCCAGTCGCTTGGCGCTCTTGCGCGGGTGCTTTGACCTCGGCGGGTGCACTCTCGGTGGGTGCCGGACTCGACGTGGCCGCGTGAGGCTGACCATGCGTCGGATGCGGTGTCACCGCGTAGTGGCGCGCCTTCTCGGCCTCGCCGGCATTCAGTTTTCGTCCAAACATGGCTTAACGCACCATCCGGCGGACTTTCGTGCCGCCGCCCCACAGTTGCGCACTCTCGGCTTTTTGCTGCACACCGCTCAAGCTGTCGGCCAGACGCGCAATGGCCTTGCCAAACGGCGATTGCGGCTTGACCGGCTCACCCAGGTTTTGCGATAGCGTTAGATTCGAGGCGTCGAAAGGCAGCTCCAGTGCCACCGGGCGCTGTGTGGCGCGGCCAAAGTCCTCAACACTCACCATGGCGGCGTTGGTCGGCCCGGTCTGATTGAGCAATACCGACACCGCGGGCTCGCTCTCGCGCGCCAGCACGTGCCGGGTCAGCCGGGTCACCATGCGCGCGGCATGCACGGTACGGTCGGCCATCAAATAAACTTCGCGCGACTGATCCAGCGCCTCCTCGGTCAATTGCGGGAGCCCGGCCCCAGGCCGGGAGGCATCGATCAGCACATAGTGGAAATGCTGTTTCAAGAGCTTGAGCAGATCGGCCAAATGGCCTTCCGGGATGGCGAAGCGGTCTTGATAGTCCAGTTCGCCGGACAGCACGAACAGGCGCGCACTGGCGCGCACCATGGTGCGCTCCAGATAGGCCTGATCCAGGTGATGCACGTTTTGCAGCACATCGACCAAGCCTTGGTTGGTCTGTTGTCCCAAAATCACATTGACCGCGCCGCCGTATAGATTCAGATCGATCAACGCCACCCGACGCTGCATCACCTCGGCCAAGTGGCGCGCCAAATGGGTGCACACCGTCGATACGCCGACGCCGCCACGCGCACCGACGAAGCTAAGAACCTTGCCGGTGCGCGCGCGTTGCAACGCTTCGGCGGCGCTGGGCGAAGAAGCGTCGCCCAGCGTAGCGGTCAACAAATCCGAGGTCAGCGGTTTGACCAGATAGTCGCGCACCCCCAGTTGCAACAGATTGCGATACAAGCCGACGTCGTTTTTGCTGCCGAGTACATATACCTCGATCGATGGGTCACAAACCTCGGCCAACTGAGCGAGCACCGACAGCGGCGCGTCGACGTCGGAGACGTCGACCAGCAGTTGTGCCGGCGGACGCTCGGCGCGGCGCAGAAAGGCGATGGCATGCGCCACCTTGCCGCGCATCACCAAGGCATTGGGCTGCATGCGATGCGACAAGAACGCCCGCATGGTGGCGGCATTCTGCTCATCGCTGATCACCGCCAGGAATTCGGCATGCGGCTGCGGCGCCTTCTTGCTATCGGTCAGCCCCAGTGAGTCCAGCAGGCTCATTGCCCGCCCCCGCTGACAGCGGTCGTGGTCGAACCGCCCGTCGTCGGCGCCTTGACCTTGTCATCGTAATAACGCTGCACCGCCGCGCCGCTGTTGGTCGCCCCCGGTCCGGGATAGCGCTTCGGATCGACCAGGTCCTGCGGATTGGCGATCATGCGCGCCAGGTTGTTGTAGGTGGCACAACCGAAGGCAACCTCCGGCCGATGCACGGCCTGCAACCAACCATTGTTCAGGTAGGGCTCGTCTTCCAGCTTGTTGCAGTCCGGGCCGATGGCCTGGCCATCGCGTACCGTGATCACCGTGGCATCGGGCATATGTGCGGTCTGATTGACGATGGAGGTGTCGTAAGCACAAGCCGTCAGCATCAGCGGCGCGGCCAGCGTCAGCAGGCGGAAAAAAAGTCGGGATGAAATCATGATGCGCCTCCGGAATCAGTAAACGTGACCGCTATTGCCGGCCAAATGCGGCGTCGCGCTATCGTAGGGGTCCAGCTTGGCTTGCCGCTGCAACGCGCCTTCGACATCGCTCGGATTGATCAGACTATCCAGCGGCGTCTGCAGCGTGCCGGGGCCGACCGGGCGCACCAGGTACGGCGTCACGATCACCACCAATTCGGTCTTGTTGTGTTGATAGTCGGTCGAGGAGAACAATTTGCCCAACACCGGCAGACGCCCAAGGCCCGGCATCTGCGACAACACGTCGCGCGAGTTATCTTGCAACAAGCCACCGAGCACCAGGCTCTGGCCGCTGGCCAATTCCACCGTAGTATCCAGGCGCCGTACGGTCAGCGCCGGAATTGTGGTGCCCAGGAGGGTGATGCTGTTGGCGGGATCCAACTCACTGACTTCCGGGTTGACCTTCAGCGTGATGCGGTCGCTGGCCTGTACCGTCGGGGTGAACTTCAGACCGACACCAAAATCCTTGTATTGCACGGTGATGGTGTTGCTATCGCCGCCTTGCGGCACCGGAATCGGATACTCGCCACCCGCCAGGAAGCTGGCCGGTTCGCCGGAGATGGTCGTCAAGTTTGGCTCGGCCAGGGTGGTTAGCAGGCTTTCGCGATCCAACATATCGATCACGGAAGTGCCGCGGCCATTGCTGTCGCGCAGAAGGCCCATGAACCCCGAATTAGCCGGCAAAAATGCAGTATCTGGCTGTCCGAGTGAGCCGGGCTTGAAGGCAGCCCGGCCACTGAACAATCCCGCGTTCTGCCCCAGCGCGGACCAGTTGACGCCGATCTGCTGCAACACGGTACGACTGACTTCGACCATGCGTACATGCAGGTTGACCTGGGTCGGGCTATTCAGACTGAGGCGATTGACCAGGTTTTCCTTGTCGCCGATATACGGTTTGAGCGTTTCCGTGATCGCCGCGATATCTTCGGCGCGGTTGACCGTGCCGCTCACCATCAGCGAACCCGGCGCGGACTTCAGATCCAGATGCAGGCTGGGGAAGCGTTGCGTCAGCACCTTTTGCAGCTCGGCCACGTTATGGCTGACCACCACACTACGCTGCAATAGCGGCAGGCCGGCGCCATCCAAGGCGAACACCGTGGTCGTACCGACCTTCTTGCCCAACACGAACACTTCGTTGGCGTTCGGCACTTGCACGTCGGCGACATTGGGATCCGACACGAACACCGTGCGCGCGACGCCAGGCAGGTGCAGCAGCTTGCCGGTACCGACGGCCAGGCTCAAATTGCCGTCCTCGTCGAGCTCGGCTTGCTGCATGCCGGCGCCCATGCCGAAAGGCAGCGAGCGCGCCGCCAGGCGGGCAGGCACCATCTTGCTGCCGGCCTTGCCCTTGCCCTTGCCGCTCGACACATCGAACGGCAGCGGATTCGGGTTCGGGCCATCCGCCAAGTCCTGAATCTTTCCCATTTTGCCGCCCTGGCCCTTTGCCAGTTTGCCGGCGCTCTTAGCCTGTGTGGGGGCACTCGCGTTGTTCATCCCGCCGCCAATGGATTTGATCGGCCCACTCTGCGCGACTGCACCGCTGCTATCGGTCTTGGCATGCGCATCGCTCGGTGCCGACGCGGCCTTATTGGTTTTGACGGCACCCTTGGCACCGGGCTTACGCACCTTGCTCGACGCCGCAGCGCCCTCGGAGGCCGTCTTCTTACCCACCGGCAACACAATCGGCTTCTTGAACGAGGCGGAAATCGCTTCGCTCTGGCTAGCCGCCTTGGCGGCTGGCACGGACTTGATGGTTGCCGTGGGGGCTGACGCTGCGCCCGCGCTGGAACCGACGGGCTCGGCATGCGCGGCAGTCATCGCGCTAAAGAGCCCCAGACAAAGAGACGCGGTCGTGAGCGGAATGTTTTTCTTTGCGAACATGAGGAGTACCCGCTTATTGCAGTTTGGTTGGAGCAGAATTGCCAATCGGCATCGCCAGCGGTAATGCCGCTGTCGGCGTCGCCGTCCCTTCGGTCGAGCCGCGCAACACGCGCACGGAACCACCGGTCGCCGACGGCGCCCGGTTAGCAGGTGCCGCGGGCGCAGCCGCCGGCTTTTCCTTCGGTTCGGCGCGTACTGCTTGCGAAATATCGCCAGCCCAGATCGGGCCATCCGACGGCGCGGAAGAGCTCCATTTCTTTTGCGCTTGCTGCATTGGGGCGCTGGCATTGCCATCGGCGGAGGTCTTGGCGAAGCTCTTCAGCGCCAACGACAGATCGCCGAGATGGGAAGCCACGGTCACCGCCTGCGCGGCGATCGGCGTGACTTCGAAGGTGATGGTGCGCGCTTGCAGATTGGCCTGCTGGCTATCGCCCTCCTTCGGGCGTTGGAAACTGGAGCCGACCGCAATCACCCGTAGATCGGTGGCTATGGTTTCGGCTACCACCGAATGCGCCGGCGATTTTTCGTCACGCAGGTTCTGCGTCAGCAACAGATCGACGCGGTCGCCCGGCTGGATCAGACCGGCATTGCCGGAGACATCGGTAATCGCCACCGACACGGCGCGCATCCCCGGTGCCAATGCGGCGGCCAGGAATTCAGGCGCATTCGGGCTGATCACATCGGTACTCAAAATCGGATCGCCTTCCTTGACCGCATTGCGTAGCAGCGCGCCACTCATGGTTTTGGCCGTGTCGCTGCTTTGTTCGACGGCGTTTTTGGGCAATTCGCTGGCGGGAATTTCCTTCCAGCTCAAATCGCTTTGCCGCAGCAGCGTGCCGATAGTCAAATCGCTGTGCGCAACCAGCACCTTGACCGGTGCCGCGACCTGATGCGCGGCGTTGTTGGCCATAAAAATGCGAACGCCGATGGCGGCGACGACCGCCAGTATCAGCAGGAGCAGAATATTTTTCTGGGAGGATTTCATTCGTTTTTTAACCCAACATGGAAGCCGTCATCCGGGGACTTGAATCAGTTCAACTGCGATGCGATCGCGATCAGGCCGCCGCAGGCCAATGCCACGCCATAAGGCAAACCCCGCTTAGCCGTCAGACAGCGCAGCGGTTGGCGCAACCAACGTGGCGTGCCACGCCGTAACCCTTTTTGTGCGGCAAAGCCCAGCAATGCCAGCAACAAGCCAAATTGCGTGATCCAGAACAAAGTGGCCAACGCCCCCTCAGGCCCCGCCCACAGCATGAGCACGCAAATCAGCTTGGCATCGCCGCCGCCCATCAAGCCTCGGGCAGTCAGCACCATAGCGAACAACAAAGTGACCAATCCGACGAGAAGATGCGGCAGCAGAGGGGAAGCCAGCGCTGGCGAAGCCAGCAAATACAAAGCGCCCAAGGCGGCCACCCATTTGTTCGGCAGCCGCCTGTGGCGCAGATCCTGCCAGGCCAAAGTCAGCAACAGCAATGTGCATGCCGCGGCGACCAGAGGAAGCAGGTAGGCGATCAGTCGATCGGCAAGCATAGACATCCGCCTAACAGGATCACGATTGGCAAAGACCGATTACGAACCCGAGGACGGAGTCGTGGCGTTGCTGATCGTGGCGCTGATGTTGGTAAACGCAGTGGTATAGATCTGGGAAATCTTGCCGGACAGACCTGCCACCACAACTACCACCACGCCGGCGATGACGGCGTATTCCAGGGCGGTCACGCCGCGTTCGTTTTTCTTGAACAGTTGGAAGAATTGTTTGAGTTTCATAGGTACCCCTCGATATTGGTTAGTCGTCTTTGCGTCATGCTTCGGGAGCGAAGCCGTGCACTTTGCACTGCTATAAGCTATAAATCGCTACGTCTTTTTCAAGCATGTCTTACAGCCACCCCCTGTGACGGCGCAATTATTCCCCACCCCCCTCCCGGCAACTTGATCTAAGTCAAAAATGCGATGCGCAAAAAAATGAAAAACAAATAATTCAATGTTGTTTTTAATTGAAATTACGTACGTATCACTACTTATTTTGCGCAAAATCATAATTCCATAGGCATTTATTTCGATGCACATATCATGACAAAGTCTTTTGCCATATTCGTAAATATTGATTTTTAAAGGATTTGCTTACTAATTCAGAAATGTGAAATGAGAAAAATGCGAGAAGGTGCAGCCAAAATCCGCCTTCATGCCGGCAACTTCAGCCAACTAGCTGCCATTTTTTGCTTTTGTGACGAAATTGTTGCGCTATTACATCAATTTTGTGAATTCACTGGCCGTTTAAAACATATTCGATATATCGTTCCGCGCTTAATTTAGCTAACTTGCCGGCTTCTAGCGGCCAGTGGCGTGGATAGTGAAGGGATATGTAATGAACATCTGGCGTTTTCATGAGATCTTGCTGCGGGCCTGCGCAGTCTTGGCGGGATCGTGGTTCGTTCATGCCAGTTGGCACCAATGGCGGCTGCAGCCGAACCGTCTATCGCTGCTGCTGCTGATGCTGGGAGAAGGCACCGTTGTGCTGCTATTACTCATCAGCAAGGTGCCCAAACGTCGCGATTGGCATCCAGTCAGCCTGTTTTGCACGTTGGTCGCGACCTATTACTTTCTAGCGGTTCGGCTCACACCGGGCATCCATCTCGTACCGGAATCGATTGGCGTGCTATTGCAATGCACGGGCCTGAGTTGGTCGCTCTATGCAAAATGGTCTTTGCGCCGCGCCTTCGGCCTGCTACCCGCCAATCGCGGCGTTGTGACCACGGGTGCTTACCGCGTCTTGCGCCATCCTATCTACGCCGGCTATCTGTTCAATCATCTTGGGTTTCTACTGGTTTCATACTGCTGGCAAAACCTGCTGGTCTACACGGTGCTTTATAGCGTGCAGATCATCCGCCTGCGGCGGGAGGAGTGCATTTTGCGCGATGACCCGGATTACCGCGATTACTGCGGCCATGTTCGATTCCGTTTGATACCCGGAGTTTTCTGACATGTTCGAAAACACTACCCCTTTTCGTCAGGCCACGCCGTGGCTACTCGGACTATTCATGCTTATCGGCATGGACTACTGGCTGCTGCCGCGCGTCAACTGCAGCATTGAACCCACCGGATTGGCCTGTTTCGCGCTTTACATGGGAGGTTTATTGGCGCTGACGCTGCTCGTTCTCGCGGCGGGAGAGCTACCCAACAGTCTATCCAGACCGTCATCTCGCACATTCTGCAAGGCAATGGTCTTTGCCAAACGCTTTGGCTATTTCCAGCTCGCTGTCATCTATGTCGCCAGTGCTTTCAAAGCAATCGTTGTATTGTCATACGTCAACATCAGGGCAGGGGCACCCGCCATCGACGCAGATCTTGCCCACTGGGATCGGCTCATCCACTTCGATTGGCTTGGCTACTATCGCTTGCTCAACAGCCTCCCCATGCTGCGTGCCGTGCTGAGAGCGACTTACGCAAGCGCGCCGGGCCAGATGTCGCTGCTGATGTTTTTCCTGGCCATAACAGGCCACACGCAGCGGATGAGGGAAATGCTCGCGTTACTATTGATATCCAGCTTCATTTCCGTAGTGACAGTGCGGTTCATGCCGGCACAAGGCACCTACTATTTCTACGAAGTGGCCAACCAATCGGCTCGCGAGTTGACGTCGCAGTTTTTGCCGTTGCGCACCCGCCCTACGTATATCATCGATTTCACGAACTTACAGGGACTCGTCTCGATTCCCTCGTTCCATACCTGTATGGCGATTATATTTTGCTACGCTCTGCGCGGCTGGAAATGGCTATTTCCGGTATCGCTAGCACTCAATGGCGCCATGCTGCTATCGACACCTTACTATGGTGGTCACTATCTGGTAGATATGCTGGCTGGCGCAGTTTTGTGCGCAGTATTGATCTGGCTAAGTCGCCTGTGGTTCAGCACAGCGCCCGAACTGCGGGCGCTCAGGTTTGCTGTTTAGAAGTGAGCAAAGGCGTCGCTGACTAGCGTGGCAATTTGAGCAAAACCATGGGAGAAAATACCCTGAATAAGGGATGATACGCCCACTACAGCCATCACCACCAACCCCGCTATAACGGCATACTCCAGCGCGGTCACACCGCGCTGGTCTTGCAGAAAACCCGCCGGCCACATCCTGTTGCCCTCGCGGCGCTCGATCGATCGGTGCATTGCCCCACCTCGTTGTTTTATCTTGAGGACGCAGTGTAGAAGCCCCCCTGCCAGAGGGTGGTTGATGTAGATCAAACCCTTTCCCCCGCAGCGAGGGGCATTGCCATCAAAGCAGCCTTGCGTGCCGAATACCCAGTCAAGTCAAAGACTTTGTCATTAAAAATGCGCTACGCTAAATGTCTTGCAAGCCTGAAGTGTCTATCTTATCTATGCAGGTCGATTACCAAGCGATTTTAGACGCCATCGCAGAAGAGGTGGCGCCGCTGATGCGGCAAGGACGCGTCGCCGATTACATTCCCTCGCTAGCCCAAGTGCCACTGGCACAATTCGGCATGTGCGTGGTTACGCTGGACGGTCGCTACTATGCGGTGGGCGCTGCCGACAAGCGTTTTTCCATTCAGAGTATTTCCAAGTTGTTCGCGCTGACGCTGGCCTTCCGCCAGCTGGGGGATGGCTTATGGGAGCGCGTCGGCCGCGAACCGTCCGGCAATCCTTTCAATTCCTTGGTGCAACTGGAAAACGAGGCTGGCAAGCCGCGCAATCCCTTTATCAATGCCGGGGCATTGGCGGTCACCGACGTGCTTTGCAGCCATTCGGTCAATGCCCACCTGGCCATTTTGCATTTCCTGCGCCGGCTGAGCGGCCGGAACGATATCAACTTCGACCATGAGGTGGCCGAATCGGAAGCCGCCACCGGGCATCGCAATGCCGCCATGGCCAACTTCATGAAGAGTTTCGGACGGATTCAATCGCCGGTGGAGGTGTTGCTGGATAGCTATTTCCACCAGTGTTCGATCGCCATGAGCTGCCGCGAATTGGCAACGGCGGCATTGTTTCTGGCCAATCGCGGGGTGGTACCGCAAAGCGGTGAGCATCTGCTGACCGCCAGCGAGGCCAAGCGCCTGTGCGCCGTTCTGCTGACCTGCGGCACTTACGATGCGGCGGGCGATTTCGCCTACCGGGTGGGGCTGCCGGCCAAGAGCGGCGTGGGCGGCGGGATTGTGGCGGTGGTGCCGGGCGAGCTGGCGGTCTGCGTCTGGTCGCCCGGACTGGATGCCAACGGCAATTCGCTGGCGGGCGGCATGGCGCTGGAGCGCTTTACCACCCTGGCGGGTAATTCGATTTTCTAGAGCGTGCCCACGGTCTGAGGATCAGACCTTCTTGAGGAAGCAGGCCTTGAGCATGAAACTACCGGCATCCATGCGGCAATCGACCTCGTGGTCGCCGCCGCTCACCAGCCGGATGCTTTTGACCTTGGTGCCCATTTTCAGGGTGATCGAGCTGCCTTTGACCTTCAGATCCTTGATCAGCACGACGGCGTCGCCGTCTTGCAGCACCGTGCCGTTGGCATCGCGCACCGGCGCATCGTCTTCAGTGCCGTCGGCCGCGGCCTGCATTGGCCACTCGTGGCCGCAATCGGCGCAAACATAGTTGTCACCGTCCGGATAGGTATTTTCCATTGCACATTGCGGACAGGCGGGAATCGTAGACATGGCGAGATCCAATCGGAGATAACAAAGCCGGGAGGATACCGGAAGCGTTGACGACATGCGTAATTTTTATATGGAGAACAACATGCACTGCCCTCGAATCACACTACGCCAAGATGGCCCCGAGTTTTCCCGCATCGTCGCCGGCATGTGGCGCCTGGCCGATTGGAATCTGCCGCTGGCCGAGCGCATTCGCTTTATCGAGCAGTGCATCGCGCTAGGCGTGACCACGTTCGATCATGCCGATATTTACGGCAACTACCAGTGCCAGCAATTGTTCGGCGAAGCACTGGCCCAGGCACCCAGCCTCAAGCGCCAGATCCAATTGGTCAGCAAATGCGGCATCAAGCTCGTCTCGCCGCACCGGCCGGAACACCGCATCAAGCATTACGACACCAGCGCGGCGCATATCATCGCCTCGACCGAACGCACGCTGACCGAACTGCAGGTCGATACGCTGGATCTGTTGCTGATCCACCGCCCAGATCCACTGATGGATTATGACGAGATGGCGGGCGCCTTCGAGCGCTTGCGCGCCGATGGCAAAGTAAAGCATTTCGGGGTCTCCAACTTCACGCCGGCGCAATTCGAGGCACTCGACAGCCGCATCGCCCTTGCGACCAACCAACTCGAGTTTTCGCCGCTGCATCTGGCGCCGCTGACCGATGGGCAATTCGATACCTTGCAACGCCACCAGGTGGCGCCGATGATCTGGTCGGCACTGGGCGGCGGGCTGCTATTCACCCGCACGGACAGTGCCAATCCGACGCACGATGTGTTGCTCGAGCTGGCAGCGGAGCTGGGTACGACACCGGCAACCCTGGTGTATGCCTGGATCATGCAGCTGCCCTGCCAGGCCTTGCCGTTGACCGGCAGCGGTCGCATCGACGTCGTGCGCGATGCTGTCGCCGCGACCGCGCTACAACTTGAGCGCCAGCATTGGTATCGCATTCTGTCGGCGGCCAGCGGGCATGAGGTAGCTTGATCGCGGCCGACACTTTGCCAGAATGATTCTCATTGCTAACCACCCATACCGCATGGCAGCATGTGCCTATTATCCAAGGGGAATAGGCATGAGCCACGATCTGTTCGATCAGCAAATCAATGGGCTTAACGGGAATCCGATCGACCCGACCGCCTTGCGCGGCAAGGTGGTGCTCGTGGTGAACACGGCAAGCAAATGTGGATTTACGCCGCAATTTGCCGAGCTGCAAGCGCTGTATGCGCGCTATAGCGAACGCGGTCTGGTGGTGCTGGGCTTCCCCTGCAACCAGTTTGGGAGCCAGGATCCTGGCAGCCCCCAGGACATCGGTGCTTTCTGCCGGAAAAACTATGGGGTGGATTTTCCGATGGCCGAGCGCGTCGAGGTCAACGGCGCCCATGCCCACCCGTTATGGCGCAAGCTTAAGCGGGCCCGGCCAGGGTTGCTGGGCCTCGGCCGCATCCATTGGAATTTCACCAAGTTCCTGATCGATCGCCAAGGCCGGGTGGTGGCACGCTTCGCACCGATGACGCGCCCGGAAAAACTCGCGGCGCGCATCGAGACCTTGCTATAGGGCCAGAGGCGCGTCGTCAAAATGGCATCATGATCCGAACGCGATGGCCATCCGGATCGAGCAATACAAAGCTGCGGCCGTATTCCGTCTCTAGCGGAGGCTGAATAACGATGCATCGCTCCTGGTGCTGTAGTTCATCGTGACGACTATCGACCGCGTCCTCATCGTCGAGCACGATCACCAGTTCGGCGCCGCCGCCGGCAATGGTCGACGCGGGTTCGACGCACTCTCGCGCCCATAAGCCCAACCGCACCCCCTCCTCTTGCTCGAAGAGGACAAACGAGGCGGTGGCGGACACCGGCGCTTCGCCCAGCACTTCCGTATAAAAGGCCGTGCTGGCAGCCAGATCATCGACATACAGCAAGACATGAGAAGGCATCGTCATTGCGAAAGCTCCTCGCGCGACGCGCAATCTGGCACGTGCGCCATGACAAGTGGGATATCGTAAGACGTTATAGTCGATATGACAGGTATTATTAATTAATAAGTTAAGTATATAGAGAGATCGCGATGCCGCCCCGCCGCGTGTTGCTGACAATTTTCTCGCTGTCGCTACTGTTGCACCTGTATATCGGGCAGCGCCTACTGGCATCGCCGAACGGGCCTGGCTGGCAGCTCGCCGTGTTGCTGGTTTCGAGTCTGGCAGTACCTTCGTCGCTACTGCTGCGGGGCATGAAATCGCCCCTTCTGGCCGATGCTTTGTCCTGGGTCGGTCTAGTTTGGCTCGGATTATTTGCCCTGACGTTGAGCTTGACCGCCGCACGCGATGTGCTGCTGGTGTTGACGTGGCCATTCATGCCATCCCGACGGGTCTGGCTGTCTGAGTTCTCGGCACAAAGCGTGCTGTGGCTAGTGCCGATGCTACTCCTCGTCGGCCTATTCAATGCTCGCCGCGTGGCCCGCGTTCGCCGTGTAGATATCGTTCTGCCTGGCCTGCCGTCCGAATTCGACGGCTTCACCCTCGCTCAGCTTAGCGACATTCACGTCGGCCCGACCATCAAGCAAGGTTACCTGGCGCGCATCGTGCGAGCAGCCAACGCGCTCGATGCCGATGTAATTGTCATCACCGGCGACGTGGTGGACGGAAGCGTACGTCGCTTGGCGGCACAGACCCAGCCGCTCGCCGAGCTGACGGCGCGACACGGCGTTCATCTGGTCACAGGCAACCATGAGTATTATTCCGGCGCGCGCGAATGGATCGCCGAATTTCGTCGCCTAGGACTCACCGTGCTGGAAAACAGTCATGTCGTCCTGCGGCGCGGCGCCGCCAGCCTGGTGCTCGCTGGCGTGACGGACTACTCGGCCGGTCACTTCGAGGGCGGGCAGGCCAGCGACCCATGCGCCTCGCTGGCGGGGGCCCCGGCCGAGGCCGCCGTGCGTATCTTGCTGGCTCATCAGCCTAGAAGCGCACCGGCCGCATCGGCAGCCGGCTTCGACCTGCAACTTTCCGGCCATACCCACGGCGGCCAATTCCTGCCATGGAACTGGCTGGTACCGCTACAGCAGCCGTTTGTCGCCGGCCTGCACCGCGTCGGTCGCCTACAAGTCTATACCAGCCGCGGCACCGGGTATTGGGGGCCGCCCATCCGCCTGTTCGCGCCATCGGAGATTACCCTGTTGCGCTTGACGCGCGCATAAATGCTGGCGATTTTACTGGTTTTGACCGTATAATCAGCGGTTTGAATACGCATTCGCCGGAGAGAGGCGCGCCCCGAGGACCCTCTAGACAGCGTCCCTAAGCCCGTTGAGACGGCTCAACGGGCTTTTTGCATCGGACACGCGACTTGCCGGCCAGACAGGCTGGATCGATTGCAATGAAGAAAGTGTTTATCAAGACCTTCGGCTGCCAGATGAACGAGTACGATTCGGACAAGATGCTCGACGTGCTCGGCGCAGCTGAAGGCATGGTCAAGACGGATTCGCCCGAAGACGCCGACGTCATTCTGTTCAATACCTGTTCGGTCCGCGAGAAGGCACAGGAGAAAGTATTCTCCGATCTTGGCCGTATCCGCCAATTGAAGGATCGCAAGCCCGAACTGCTGATCGGCGTCGGCGGCTGTGTCGCGTCCCAAGAAGGCGAAGAGATCATCCGGCGCGCACCCTACGTCGATGTCGTGTTCGGACCGCAAACACTGCACCGTTTACCGGCGCTGATCGATAGCCGCCGTCAGACCGGCAGCGCCCAGGTGGACATCTCCTTTCCGGAAATCGAGAAATTCGATCATTTGCCGCCGGCCAAAGTGACTGGCGGGGCCGCTTTCGTCTCGATCATGGAAGGCTGTTCCAAGTATTGCTCATACTGCGTGGTGCCCTATACCCGTGGCGAAGAGGTCTCGCGACCGTTCGAGGACGTGCTGACCGAAGTGGCGGGCCTGACCCAACAGGGGATCAAGGAAGTAACGCTGCTGGGGCAGAACGTCAACGCCTATCGCGGCGCCATGGCCGACGGCGGCATTGCCGACTTCGCCATGCTGCTGGAGTACGTACACGAAATCCCCGGCGTCGAGCGCATTCGCTTTACCACTAGCCACCCGCGCGAGTTCACCGACCGCCTGGTCGACTGCTTCCGCACGCTACCCAAGCTGGTTTCGCACGTTCACCTGCCGGTCCAAAGCGGCTCCGACCGAATCCTGATGGCGATGAAGCGGGGCTATACGGCCCTGGAATACAAGTCGGTCATCCGCAAGCTGCGTGCCGCGCGGCCTGATCTATGCTTGTCGTCGGACTTCATCGTCGGCTTCCCCGGCGAAACCGAAGCCGATTTCGAGGCCACACTCAAACTGGTGCGCGATCTCGAATTCGACCTGAGCTTCGTGTTCATCTACAGCCCGCGCCCCGGCACGCCGGCGGCCAACCTGTCGGACGATACGCCGCACGAAGAAAAGGTACGCCGGCTCGAAGCGCTCAACGAAGTCATCGAAGCCAAGCACTTCAGCACCAACCGCGCAATGGTCGGCAGCGTCGAACGCGTGCTGGTCGAGGGCCCCGGTAAACGCGAACCGGGGCAACTCTCCGCGCGCACCGCCAACAACCGCGTGGTCAATTTCCCTGGGCCGCTACGGCTCATCAATCAAATGATCGACGTACGCATCGTCGAGGCACTGCCGCATTCGCTACTCGGCGAGGCGGTGATCGCCGAATAATCGCCGGAGGCATAAGGAGTCCGCTATGTTCGTTGTGACGTTGACCTACATCCAACCGCTAACAGAAGTAGACAAGCTGCTGGCAGCCCATGTCGAATGGCTCAAGGGCGGCTATGCCTCGGGGATGGCCATTGCCTCGGGCCGCAAGGTGCCGCGCGACGGCGGCGTGATCCTGGCGCGCGGCGAGCGCGCCGAGCTTGAAGCCTGGCTTGCCCAGGATCCTTTTGCCGTGGGCGGCGTGGCGCGCTACGATATCGTCGAATTCGTGCCGAGCATGGCCGCAAGCGGCTTCGAGGCACTGACAACGGCATAACATGTAGGAGCGGCTAAAGCCGCTCCTACGGGCCGTTCCTGCACGAAATGGAGACCCCCAAAACTTGCACACCGAACCTCTCAGTTTCTCCCCCGTCGACAACCAGCGACTGGCCAATTTGTGCGGGCCGCTGGACGAAAACCTGAAACAGATCGAAATCGGCCTGGACGTCGCCGTCCAGCGCCGGGGCGAACATTTCAAAATCCAGGGCGAGCAGGCGCACGCCGCGGTCTTGGCGCTGACCGAACTCTACCTGCAGGCGGAAAAGCAGCCGCTGGATATCGAAGACGTACAATTGTGCCTAGTGGAAATCCAGCGCCAGGCACCGTCCGCCACCCACGACGAACGCCCGCTACTGCACACCCGTCGCGGCGAACTGCGCGGCCGCACCCCGCGCCAGGCCGACTACATCAAGGCCATCCTCGAACACGACATCACTTTCGGCATCGGCCCGGCCGGCACCGGCAAGACCTACCTGGCGGTCGCCTGCGCCGTGGACGCCATGGAGCGCGACCAGGTGAAGCGCTTGGTACTGGTGCGCCCGGCAGTCGAGGCGGGCGAAAAGCTGGGCTTTTTGCCCGGCGATCTGGCACAGAAAGTCGATCCGTACCTGCGTCCGCTGTACGACGCACTCTACGACCTGATGGGCTTCGACAAGGTGACCCGCATGTTCGAAAAGGGTCTGATCGAGATCGCGCCACTGGCCTATATGCGCGGCCGCACGCTGAACAACAGCTTCATCATTCTCGACGAAGCGCAAAACACCACGCCGGAACAGATGAAGATGTTCTTGACCCGTATCGGCTTCGGTTCGCGCGCGGTCATCACCGGCGACGTCACCCAGATCGACTTGGCACGCCACCAAAAGAGCGGCCTGGTCGAGGTGGAGCGCATACTCGGCAAAATCCGCGGCATTCATTTCCAGCACTTCCAGAGCGAGGATGTGGTGCGCCACCCGCTGGTACAGAAGATCGTCGACGCTTACGAACAATGGCAGGACCAGGATGAAAATCGCCAAGCAAAGAATTAGAACACCCAGAACCGCACGCCTCAATTTGAGTGTGGACGATGTGGCGGCACGGCCCAACACGCCGGATGCGGCCGCCATGCGCCGCTGGGCCGAGGCGGCACTGCTGCCCGAGGTGCAGGCGGCCGAAATCGGTCTGCGCGTGGTGGACGAGGCCGAGGGACGGACACTCAACCGCGACTATCGCGGCAAGGATTACGCCACGAATGTGTTGACGTTCGCACTCAATGAGGGCGAGGATCCGCTGCCCGGCATGCCGCTATTCGGCGACATCGTGCTGACCGCACCGGTCGTCGAGCGCGAAGCGCGCGAACAGGGCAAAACGCTGGATGCGCACTATGCGCACCTGGTGGTACACAGCATGTTGCATCTGCAGGGTTTCGACCATCTCGAGGAAGAAGAGGCCGAAGCCATGGAAGCGCTTGAAACCGTCATCGTCAAGCGGCTAGGATACCCGGATCCCTACGGCGAGGAGCACGCCTAAACATCATGGAAGACCCCAGTAAACCCCGCCCCAACTGGTTGGAACGTTTGTCCGATCTGTTCCAGCACGAGCCGGAAGACCGAGAGGAATTGGTCGAGTTACTGCATGCCGCCTATGCGCGCAATCTCCTCGATGCCGAAGCGCTGGGCATGATCGAAGGGGTGCTGTCGGTCGGCGAACTGACCGTCGGCGATGTCATGATTCAACGCAGCCAGATGGATGTGATCCGCCAAGCCGATCCGATCGAGCGCTTTCTGCCGATGGTGATCGAGAGCGGCCACTCGCGCTTTCCGGTCATCGGCGAGGATCGCGACGACGTCATCGGCATTCTGCTGGCCAAGGATCTGCTGCGCTACTTCCATAACCCGGAAACCTTCGACCTGGCCAAGGTGCTGCGCCCGGTGGTTTTCGTGCCCGAATCCAAACCGCTGAACGTCCTGCTCAAGGATTTTCGCAGCACGCGCAACCACTTGGCGGTGGTGGTGGACGAGTATGGCGGCGTAGCGGGCTTGGTGACCATTGAGGACGTGATCGAGCAAATCGTCGGCGATATCGAAGACGAGACCGATTTCACCGAGACCGAAGAGCAAATCGTGCAGGTGCGCGGTCAGCGATATCGGGTCAGCGCACTGACCGAGATCGAAGTCTTCAACGAATTTTTCGGCTCGCGCTTCGCCAGCGACGACGTCGACACCATCGGCGGCCTGGTGCTGGAGATGTTCGGCCACGTGCCCAAGCGCGGCGACAGCCAGGAATCCGACGGGATGCGTTTTACCGTCATCAAAGCCGACAGCCGGCGCCTGCAAACCCTTTTGGTGGAAAAAGTCCAACGTGACGCCTGAACGTTCCCAAGCCATGCGCCTGGCGCTGTTGTTGATCCTGGCCACCCTGGCCGGCGTTGTGACCGTGTTGGGCTTTGCGCCCTATCGCATCTATTGGATCATGCCGCTGTCGTTGGCGATTCTGGCCAACACGCTGTCCCGCGGCGGCAAGCACGCCTTCTGGCTCGGTTATGCCTGGGGCTTATCGTCCTACTTGTGCAATTTCAACTGGATCTTCATCTCGCTGCACGATGTCGCCGGTATGCCGGCCTGGCTCGCCGTGCCGCTCACCGTGCTGTTGCCGGCCTATCTGGCGCTCTACCCCGGCCTGGCGGCCTGGATGACCATCCGCATCGGCGACAAGTGCGGAGCCGGCGCGGCCGAACGCTGGCTACTGCTGTTTCCGGCGGCCTGGACACTGATGGAATGGTTGCGCGGCTGGATGCTATCCGGCTTCCCTTGGGGCCAGGTCGGCTACTCGCAGATCACGGAAAGCCCGTTGGCCGGTTACGCGCCGGTCGGCGGTATTTTGTTGGTGACCCTGTTGGTGGCGCTCAGCGCAGGCGGGCTGCAATTGGCCGTGTCGAGCGGCAAGTGGCGTCGCGCCTGCCTCGCGGCCGGGCTGATCGCGCTTTGGGGCGGCGGTTTGGCGCTCAAACCGATTGCCTGGACCACCCCTGTGGGTAAGCCGATCACCGTCGCACTGGCACAAGGCAACGTTCCGCAATCGCTAAAGTGGAATCCGATCAGTTTCGAGTCGACATTGCGGTTATATGGCCAGCAAATCGCCGAAACGCGCGCCGATCTGATGATTCTGCCCGAGACCGCGCTACCGGCGCTGCTGAGCGAGCTGCCGCCGAACTATATACAAATCCTGCAAAGCCTGGCCAATCACAACGGCATGGCCGTCGCCGCCGGCGTACCGCGCCGTAGCGACAGCAATCCGAACGGCTATCTGAACTCGGTGGTGGCGCTCACCACGCCCGGCATGCCGTATTACGCCAAAAATCACCTGGTGCCGTTCGGCGAATTCGTGCCGCTGCCGATCCTCACCGGCTGGCTATATCAATGGATGAACATGCCCTTGTCCGGCTTCAGCCGCGGAGGAGACCAGCAGGCGCCATTGGCGCTGGCCGGACAGCAGATCGCCTTCAACGTGTGTTATGAGGATAGTTTCGGCGAAGAATTGATTGGACCGGCCGCGCATTCGACCATGTTGGCCAACGTCAGCAATCTGGCCTGGTTCGGCAAAAGCACGGCGGCGAGCCAACACCTGCAACTGGCACAAGCGCGAGCGCTGGAGACCGGCCGCTTCATGCTACGCTCGACCAATACCGGCATGACCGCCATCATTCGCCCCGACGGTGCCGTGGATGCGATCGCCGCACCGTTCACCCGCCAGGTGCTGCTCGGTTTTGCCGAAGGCCGCACTGGCCTGACGCCCTTCATGCGCTACGGCAACCTGCCGGTATTGCTCGCCGGTGTGCTGATGTTGTTCGCGCCGCTTATCCGCTTGCGCCGTCGGGCGCCAAGCGAACGGCCACGCTACCGCGACCATCTCTAACAGCCTGTTCGCGGCAGCGGGGTCGGCCGCTCACACCTTGAAGCGCGACACCAGGCCACGCAGTTGCTCGGCGTGGCGGTGGATTTCCTCAATGGCTTTCGATGTCTGTTGCGTGGCAGAGGCATTGGTGTCGCTGCTCTCCGCGATTTGATCCACGTGCTGGGCAATATCGCGGCTGACCTCGCCTTGTTGCCGCAAAGCCTCGGTAATGTCATGCACGGCATGCAGCACGGCCTCGGCACTGTCGCGGATGCGTGCCACCGCGTCGCCGCCTTGGTGCATCAGTGCCAGACCGCTCTGCACCCGCTCCACGGCCTCTTCCATCGTCGAGTGCGACGCATCGGACCCCTGCTGGATCTCCTCGACCATGGTGGCGATTTCGCGCGTGGCCATGGCGGTACGCTCGGATAACTTGCGCACCTCGTCCGCCACCACGGCAAAGCCACGACCGGCCTCGCCGGCGCGTGCCGCCTCGATGGCGGCATTGAGCGCCAGCAGATTCGTCTGATCGGCGACCTCACGGATAACTTGCACGATCGAGGTGATATTGGCGGTACGGGCAGCCAAGTCGCCGATGGTACCGGCGGCGGCATTGACCGACGCGCCGATACGCGTCATTTCGCCCTCGGCCTGTCCCAACACGGCACTGCCCTCGCGCGACAACTCGCCGGAGACCTCCGACAGTCGCCGCGCTTCGCGCGCATGTTCGGCGATAGACTGGATACTCTGCGTCATGGTTTCGACCGATTGAGCCATGGCGCTGGCCGAGCGGCTTTGCTCGCGCGAGCCGGCGGCGACATGTTCGGCGCTTGCGGTCACCTGGGCGCTGGTCTGCCCCAAGTGGTTGGCGCCGTCCACAATGTCGTGCACCAATTGGCGCAAGTGGTTTTTCATATCGTCCACCGCCGCCAGCAAACTGGAAGTATCGCCGGGGCGCATCGGCACGGGTTCGTCCAGATAGCCGGCCGCGATGCGCTGCACCACGCCGGTGGTAATGGCAGGCTCGGCCCCCAGTTGCGCCAGGATGCGCCGGGTGACCAGCGCGCCCAACACCAGCAGGACCGCCAGCGACACCAGCACCTCGACGACCAGCCAGCGCATTTGCGCATAGAAGGCCGCATCGACGTCATCGAGATAGATGCCGGTGCCGACGATCCAATGCCAGCCCGGTGTCGTCATCAAGTAGGAAATCTTGGATTGCGGCGCATCGAAACCCGGCTTTTCCCAGATGTAAGAGGCAAAGCCCTGACCCTGGCCTTGGGCAATCGTTTGATCGAACAGATCGCCGAGGTTCTTGCCTCCGGCATCGCGCAGCGTGTGCGCATCCTTGCCGAGCATCGCCGGTTTGACCCCTTGCACCAGATAGTGCATCGAGGAATCGAAAGCGAAGAAGTATTCTTTCTTGTCGTAACGGATAGCGGTGAGCGCCGCGCGAGCCAAGGTCTGCGCCTCGGCGGTGGGCAACTTGCCTTCCGCGGCCAAAGCTTCGAAGCGCGCGACGATGCTGACGGCCGCTTCGACCTGATTGCGCGTCTTGTCCTGGCGGTCTTGCAGCATACTGGCACGCTGGCCGTAGATGCTGAATCCGCCCTGAATACAGAGGATCAGCGCCGCAAAGGCCATCAGCGCCATCAACCGTAAACGTAGACTAACCCCCTTGATTTGAGACACCACCATTTGCTCCCCCTGTCTCGGTTGACCACCGTACCATTGTTATTTGTGATCACTAATTAATTGTTATTGCATGATTTGCTGCCGTTGACCAGTGTTACGTCCTCTTTGCATGAGCCAAAGCAAAAGCCCGGCTGACGCCGGGCTAAAACAGCGGTTACCGCCCTACCCACTCATTTCATGGTGGGCATGGCGAACTCGGCGCTCAGCGTGTCGGGCCAGCGGCTGGTGACGGTCTTGATGCGGGTGTAAAAACGGATGCCCTCCGGGCCGTGCATGGCATGATCGCCGAATAGCGAAGCCTTCCAACCGCCGAAGCTATGGAATGCCATGGGCACCGGCAGCGGCACGTTGATCCCGACCATGCCGACCTGGATACGCTGCGAGAATTCGCGGGCGGCCCCGCCCGAACGGGTGAATAGACTGACGCCGTTGGCGAATTCGTGGCGGTTGATCAGTGCCACCGCCTGCTCGAAATCGTCGACGCGCAGTACGCACAACACCGGGCCGAAAATTTCCTCGCGATAAATGGTCATCTCCGGCGTCACATGGTCGAACAGACTTGCGCCGAGGTAGAAGCCATCCGCGCCCTGCGGGTGGCGATACTCGCGGCCATCGACCACCAACTGCGCCCCGGCTTCAACACCCGCGGCGATATAGCCGCGAACGCGCTCCAGGTGCTGCCGGGTAACCAGCGGCCCCATTTCGGCACCGGACTGGCTGCCGCTACCGATCTTCAATTGGCGTGCCCGTTCGGCAAGCCGCGCCACCAACGTATCGGCGACGTCGCCGACGGCCACCGCCACCGAAATGGCCATACAGCGCTCGCCGGCCGAGCCGTAGGCGGCGCCGATCAGTGCCTCGACCGCCTGATCGACATCAGCATCGGGCATGACGACCAAGTGGTTCTTGGCACCGCCCAGCGCTTGGATACGCTTGCCGTGCTCTGCCCCGGTTTGGTAGATATAACGGGCGATCGGCGTCGAGCCGACAAAGCTCAGCGCGGCCACATCGGGATGGCGCAGTAGCGCGTCGACCGCCTGCTTATCGCCATGCACCACATTGAAGACCCCGGCGGGCAAACCAGCCTCGGCCAGCAGCTCGGCCAGCAACAGTGCCGCGGACGGGTCGCGCTCGGAGGGTTTGAGCACGAAGCAATTGCCGCAGGCCAGCGCTACCGGGAACATCCACATCGGCACCATGGCAGGGAAGTTGAACGGCGTAATACCGGCCACCACGCCGAGCGGCTGGCGTAGGCTGTAACTATCGATGTCGCTGCCGACTTGCGGGCTGTACTCCCCCTTAAGCAGATGCGGAATGCCACAGGCGAACTCGACCACTTCCAGCCCTCGCGTCACTTCGCCGAGCGCATCCGGCACCAGCTTGCCATGCTCGCTGGAAATCAGCTCGGCCAGCGCCTGCTGGTGCTGCGTCAACAACTCCTTGAAGCGGAACAGGATGCGGGCGCGCTTTAACGGCGGCGTATCGGCCCAGGCGGGGAAAGCCCGCCTACCCGCCGCCACGGCGGCATCGACGTCCCGGTCGGTCGCCAACGGTACCCGGGCGACAACGGCACCGACCGCTGGGTTGTAGACATCGCCAAAGCGCTCGCCGGTGCCGGCATGGCGCTCGCCTGCAATGTAGTGCGTGAGCGTATTCATACGGTTTCCAATCAGGGGGTTTGTTCGATGGCCTGGCCAAGGACGGCGAACAGCCGGTCGATGTGTTCGGCCTCGATGATCAGCGGCGGAGAAACGGCCAGGGTGTCGCCGGTGACGCGCACCATCACCCCTTGCTCCCAACATTTCAGAAAGACCTCCATGCCGCGCTTGCCGGGCTCGCCCGGGCGTGCCTCGAGTTCGATGCCGGCCACCAAGCCGAGGTTGCGGATGTCTTTGACGTGCGGTTTGCCTTGGAGGGCGTGCACGGCCATTTCAAAGTGAGGCGCCATCTCGGCGGCACGCTGGAACAGACCGTCGTCGCGATAGACGCCCAAGGTCGCGATCGCCGCAGCGCAAGCCAGCGGATGAGCGGAATAGGTGTAGCCGTGCGGAAACTCGATAGCTTGCTCCGGCGCACTGTCCATGAAGGCCTGGTAGATGGCGGACCGGGCCAGCACCGCACCCATCGGCACCGAGCCGTTGGTCAGGCCCTTGGCACAGGTTAAGAGATCGGGCAGCACGCCGAATTTGTTGCTGGCCCAATCGGCCCCCAGGCGGCCGAAACCGGTGATCACTTCATCGAAGATCAACAGGATGCCGTATTTGTCGCAGATCTGGCGTAGTCGTTGCAGATACCCCTTGGGTGGCAAAATAACCCCGGTGGAGCCTTGCATCGGCTCGACGATGACTGCGGCAATGGTGGACGGATCGTGCAGTGTCAGGATGCGGCTTTCCAGTTCTTCCGCCAATTCGGCGCCATGCGCCGGCTCGCCACGACTGAAGGCGTTCTTGGCGATGTCGAGCGGATGGCGCAGATGGTCGACCATCGGCAGCGTGACCGGGAAGTGCTTACGATTGCCGGCCATGCCGCCGACCGCCACGCCGCCGAAGTTGACGCCGTGATAGCCGCGCTCGCGGCCGATCAACTTGACCCGTGCCGCATCGCCGCGCACGCGGTGATAAGCCAGCGCCATCTTGAGCGCGGTTTCCACCGCTTCGGAACCGGAGTTGACGAAAAACGCCTGGGTCAGCCCATTCGGCGCCATGGCCACCAGTTGTTCGGCCGCCTCGAATGCCAGCGGATGTCCCATCTGGAACGGCGGCGCGTAATCGAGTGCGCCGGCTTGGCGCTGGATGGCTTCGACGATCGGTCTGCGATTGTGCCCGGCGTTGACGCACCACAAACCGGCGGCGCCATCCAGCACCTGGCGGCCGTCGGCATCGGTGTAGTACATCCCGTCGGCAGACACCAAAAGGCGCGGGGCGCGCTTGAATTGCCGGTTGGCGGTGAACGGCATCCAATAGGCATCCATGTTCGGTCGATTCATTGCGCTCCCCTCTCCTCTGTCCTGCCGGAATCCCAGCGATGGCTTAAATCTACCCGCCGCGCATGGGCCATGACAGATACAGTTGGCGTTTTTCGCTCCTAACCGTACTGCCGTTGCGGCCAGTACAGCGCGCCGCGCCACGGCGCCAGATCAGAACCATTGCGCCCGGAAGGCGGCGTCCGATGCCAGCCGGCCCGCACCGTAGCGCCCGTCCTTCGACAGACCGCGGACAAATACCATACGCTGCGCGGCAGAAGTGTCCGCCGTCATGCCGTTTTCCTGGGTCCAGCGAAAAACATGCCGCCGTTCGTGGCCGTCCGTGGCAACCCCGACCACCACCTTGCCGTCGTCGGAAACCGCCGTGGGCATGGTCACGTCGCCACCGAGCGTATTGACGATTTCTTGCATGGCGCCGGAAGTTCGGCGCCAGATGTAGCCCTTGATCGCCCCTTCCTCGGGCAAGAACACGCCAATCATGCCGTTCGCACTGCTACCGACAACAACGCTGCCATCGGCCGAAACTGCGGAAGCCTCCGATCCGGATAGACCTGGCAGCGTCCCTAAATCCTTCATGCCGTCACGCTCGCTCCAGAGAAAAGCGCGCGCCTGCCGCGCCGCATTTTGCGCCACGCCGACGATATGCTTGCCGCCATGCGACACCCCAGCGGCGTAAGCGGCACGACCGCCGAGCGAACCCAGATCGCGCATTGCACCGTCACTCGACCAGCGCAATGCACGGCGTACACCTTGAGCATCGGCGCTAAAGCCCGCAATCGTGGCGCCATCGTTCGACACCCCCGTCGCGGTGGATAACGCCGCATCAGGCGGTACCGTCAACGCATGCGCAGCGCCGTCTGCCTCCCAACGCACGGCGCGTGCCAACAGGTAGCGACCGTTTTCGAAGGTGCCGTCACAGACGCCGACGATCACCTTGCCGTTGGCCGAGATCGCTTCCGCCGCCGCATGCTCTCCGCCGCCAGGCAAAAAGGCCAGCTTCGTCATCCCGGCTGCGGGTGTCCAACGAAACGCGGCCAGACGCGGGAGAGCGCGGTCGTGACGATTGTTTCCTGCCAGGGTGCCGTACCCCACGACAATCCCGCCGTCGGCCGAAACCCCTTGCGCCTGCGCCATGGTATGCGGAGAGGCCGCATCGAGCGTGCCGAGCGAGGTTATGCGCGTCATGGTCTGCGCATGGCAACCCAGGCTGAGCGTTAGCAGCGAAATGGCAAATGGAATGGATAAAGCTGAGGGCTTATACATGATATCTCCTTGGGGAAATGAACCATTAACCTACGTGCACGTGCATTGCGACTGTAAGCGCACGCACGCACGCGGTCACGCCAAGGCGATCCACATTTTCCATTATATTCAAATAGTTAATGGAACTATGCCGTTTGATCGTCGCACACCACATGGACACTACGGCGGCATGTCCAGCAACATCGGCCACAGCGAGGGGTAAGATGCATCAGCACCACCGAGCCTCCTCTGCGCCCAGCGGATGCCGAAAGAAAAACGCCGCCCAGCCTGACGGCGGGCGGCGTTCGGAGTAAGAACGTCAGTGTATCGAGATGCGCTAGACGCGGAAGCGGCCGAACATTTCGCGCATTTTCGACGCGGCGTCGCTGAGTACCGACAGGGTCTGATGCACGCCCTGCAGCGAATTGTCGCTGTCGATGATGCGACCGTTGATGCGTTCGGTACTTTGCGCGATCACCGTGGTCGCATTGTGCTGCTCGCTGGTGGACAGGGAGATTTCATTCATCTTGGCCACGACGCTTTCCATGGCGGCACGAATGTCCTCGATGCGCTGCACGGCGTTCTGAGTCAATTCGACCCCGCCATCCACCGAGCTGACGGTACGCTGCATATTGGTGACCGCCTGGCTGGTTTCTTCGCGGATGGTGTTGACCATGCCGGTGATCTCCAACGTCGCTTGGGCGGTGCGTTCGGCCAACTTGCGCACCTCGTCTGCCACGACCGCGAAGCCACGGCCCATCTCGCCGGCGCGTGCCGCTTCGATCGCCGCGTTGAGCGCCAGCAGGTTGGTCTGGTCGGCAATGTCCTTGATCACGTTGGTGATGCCGGTAATCTGTTGCGAACGATTGTCGAGGGTTTCCAGCATGCTGGACAAGCCCTTGACGGCATCGACCGTGCGACCCATTTCGCGCGAAATCTTCTCCATGTCGGCGGCGCTGTCGCTCGACACCGAGCCGGTCTGGTTGACCAGCTTGTCCGCTTCCTGAGCGGCATCGGCAATATGCGAGATGCTGACGGTAATCTGTTCCAGCGTGGCGGCGTTCGAACTCGATACATCCGAAATTTCACGCGAATCGTCGGCGACGCGACGCACGGTGGTACCGGCTTCCTCCACGCCCTCGATCACGCGATCCGCTTCCTCCTTGACTGCGCGGAACATGTCTTGCAAGTGGCCGACGAAAGTATTGAACGCATGGGCGGTCTCGGCGATTTCATCGTGACCGGAGACATCGATGCGGCGGGTCAAATCACCCTCGCCTTGCGAAATTTCGCGCATGGCCTGGCTCAGGCGCTTCAAACCGCCCAGCATGCCGGCCAACACGAAGCTTGCGATCGGCACCAGGACGATCAGCGCGATGACGGCAATGCCGACAATGGTCAGCAGCAACTTGGTCATCGGCTCGGTCACCACAGAGGAGCCCATCGCCATACCCAGCAGCCAGTCGGTACCGGCAATCGGCACCACCTTCACGTAGTTGTCGTTGCCTTCCAGCTGGGTTTGCAGTACGTCGCCGCTCGCGGCGGCGGCATTCAGTTTGTCGGCGGTCAGCTCGGGGGCCACGGTTGCCAGGGGCTTGAGCGTCAATTGCTGATTGTGGTGGGCAATCACGTTGCCGGTCTTGTCGACCAGGAAGGCATAACCGTCGCCGCGCAGCTTAATCGACAACACGGCCTTGACCAGCGCATCGATGAACACGTCGCCGCCAACCACGGCCTTGAGGTTGCCGCCTTCCATCACCGGCGAGACGAACGTCAGGCAGAGCTTACCGGTATCAAAGTCGACATAAGGCGCTGAAACACCGGGCTTGCCCATGGCGACCGCCTGCTGATACCAGGGGCGCTTGACCGGGTCGTAGCCTGCCTTTTGTGCGTGGCCGTCCGAGTAGACGATGTGGTGATCGGCAAAGCCGACGTAAGTGGTAGCGAAGCCCGCGGCCTCGTTCATGCGACCTAGCGCCGGAACCGGATCGGGGCTGTTGGCCAATGGATTGGCAGCCACCACGGTTTGCAATTTATCGTCATACCAACTTTTAACGAATGTGGCATAGCCATTGGCGGTGCCCGCCAATTCATTCTCCACCCCGCTGACGATGCTACTGCGCATCTGGCTATAGACCAGTCCGGCAATCACTGCGCTGAGAATCGTCATCAGCACGGCGACAAATACGATAAGTTTGACTTTCAATGACCGCATGATTGGTGCTCCCCTGAAACTTTTATATTTATTCCAACTATCCGACGAGCCGCCGAAATAGCTGCCACACTGCCTAAGTCCCCCATCCAACCTGTTACCGAGCAAACCATTTATCGCTGACCATTGGCCTTCCCACTATAGACACAGAATTGCCGGCCATGAATAGTCATATAGCGACCAATATGCAACATTTGTAACATACAGAGCCGGCTTTCGATAGACGAGGATTTAAATTAGTCATTTAGCATTGATGGCGATACAGTATGGCAATGAACCCGCAATGGAAAACGCCCCTGACTCGCGTTGAACAGATCGAGTTGTCGGTGGCCTCCGCGATCGAACACGGTGCCAGCGCGCCAGGCATGCGCCTACCGTCGATTCGCAAACAGGCGACCCTGTTGGGGGTCAGCCCGTTCACCGTGGCCGAAGCCTACGACCGGCTGGTGGCGCGCGGCATGATCGAATCTCGTCGCGGCTCCGGTTTCTTCGTGCGAAGCCGAACGCCGCGGCAAATACCGGGCGCGCCCCTCATGACCGAGTTGCCGGTGGATGAACACTGGCTGTTGCGCAACGTATACAACCAACCCGATCAAGGTCTGCCGGCAGGCTGTGGCTGGCTGCCGCCAGACTGGTACGACAGAGAGGCGCAGCAACGAGCATTGCGCGCCGTGGCCCGGCTCGCGGCGCCAAGCGCCGAATATGGCGACCCACGCGGCTTCCGCGGCTTGCGCACCTGGTTGGCACACACGCTGAGCGACAAGGGCATCTTGCTCAACGAACAGGAAATTCTGTTGACCCAGGGTGCCAGTAGCGCATTACACATCGCATCGGCCTGCTTGGCACGCCCCGGCGAGACCGTCTTCGTCGACGACCCCGGATACTGCAACATCCTTTCCAACCTGGCGTTTCACGGCATCCAGGTGGTGGGCGTGCCATGGACGTCGGAAGGGCCGGATACCGCGGCAATGGCCGAGCTGCTCAAACGACATCGCCCCAAGGCGTTCATTACCAACCCCTGGCTGCAAAATCCAACGGGGGCCAGTTACACGACCCAGACCGCGCATCAGGTACTGACCCTGGCGGAGCAACACGATTTTTACGTTGTCGAGGACAATGTCTCGGCAGAGCTGGCCGACTGGCCGCAACCGACCTTGGCGGCCATGGATGGTCTGGCTCGGGTGATCTATATCGGCAGCTTTTCCAAGTCGCTATCGCCGGCGCTACGCGTTGGATATCTGGCCGCGCGCGGCCCGCTGCACGAGCAGATGACCCGGTTCAAGATGATGACGGGCATGACATCGCCCGAACTGAATGAGCGAATCATCCTGGCCATGTTGCAAGAATCGCGGCAGCGCAGGTATCTCGAACGCCTGCGCAATCGTCTGTCCCAAGCGCAGTTCCGTTGTGCCGACCAATTCGCGGCAATCGGTTGGCAGGTATTTACGCGACCAAGCAATGGCCTGTTTCTGCTGGCACGACCGACCGTGCCGCACGATAGCTTGGCATTAACGCGTAGCGCCCGTGCAGCCGGCTTCCTGCTGGCGCCCGGCAACCTGTTTCGGCCAGGCAGCGAGGTCTCGCCCTGGCTACGCTTCAATGTGGCATTCTGTCAGGACACGTCGCTTTGGGACTTCCTGCGGACATTCAATCTCTAATGCGCGCCGTTGGCGCGTGAGGATCGGTCATGCAATTGGATGAGATTTATGTACACCCGCTGAAGTCGGGTCGAGGTATCGAGTATTCGCAGGCGTATGCCGGCATTTCTGGGCTCTTGCACGATCGCGAGTGGCTAGTGGTCGGTGCGGATGGCAATTTTTTGACTGGGCGCACGCACCCGCAGATGGTGCGCATCGAGATTGAGCTGATCCCCGGTGCGGCACTGCTCAAAGCACCGGCCATGGATCCGATATTGGCGATGGCGACGGTGTATGACACGCCCGTCGAATGCCAGGTCTGGGGCGATGGCTTCGTCGCCTATCACGGCGATCAGCAGGTGGATCGCTGGGTCAGTCAGGTCATGGGAGAGCCTTGCCGGCTACTCTGGCTTGGCCAAAAACCGACGCGATGCCAGAAAGATCGCGACGACGCCTTGTCGTTCGCCGATGGTTATCCCTACTTGCTGGTCAACCAGTCGTCGCTGGAAGCACTGAATCAAGAGCTGGCCAAGTCTGTCACGAGTCGGCATTTCCGCCCGAACCTGGTGATCAGCGGCGCCGCGCCTTACGAGGAGGATGATTGGCAGACAATCCGTATTGGCGAGGTTTCGTTCGAAGTCACCAAGCCCTGCTCGCGCTGCGTACTGACCACGGTCGACCCGGCGACCGGTGAAAAGGACGCCGGCACCGAGCCGCTCAAGACGCTGATCCGCACACGGCAATTGCCGGAGGGAATCTGCTTTGGCATCAATCTACGCGCGTTGAACGAAGGCGTGGTGCGCGTGGGAGACCAGCTGGAAGTGCTGGAAAGCCGCTACGCATTCTGATGCGACACCTGACGCCGCCGGACTCGGCACCGAGTCGGCGGCGGGCGCTACAGCTTGGTGCTTTGTCGTTCCAGTTGCGCCTTCTCGTCTTTATCATGCCGCCAATAAGGAACCATCGCCTTCATCAGCGCTTCGAGGGTATTTAACGAACGGATACTTTCCCAATCGCGTAGTGTCGCTTTTTCCCGCTGGTGCAAATTATAGCGAGTCACGAAGTATGCCAAGTCGACGAACGCCAGGCTCTGCCGGTTCCTCAGCTCGGTCAGCAGGCGGGTCAGCCCCGGTTGCTGCGCATTGCAAAGCGCCGACCAGCTCAGCGTGCCGGCCGCCACACTATTGAAATACTGGTTCAAGAACCAATAGATATCGCACCCGCTAAACTGCTTTGGCCCGGCTTTTGTCACTGTAGTGGTTCTCGACGCACCGGCACTCAGCGCGATACCCGTGGCCAGCGGTAGCGCAACGGCGCTGCCGAACGTGGAAAGCGCGTTGAGTGAAGCCCCGGTTTCTTGCAAGCGAAACGAGGTATCCTCTCCATTGCGCGGCTTGAAATAATTCAGCGTCACATTTCCACCGCCTTGCAAGGGCAACTCAAGCGAAGCGAGCTTGATGATCAGCTGAGGAAACGCTTTTTTCAGCGCTTGGTTCAGCACGTCTTTCAACTTGCCTATATTTGTTCCCAACTGCATCGCCAGGGAAATCTCAAGTATTTCGCCGTCTTGGGTTGGGTCGTCGCTCTTATTGTCTCGCCAGCTTGCTTGCGCCTTTCCGCGCCAGCCCGGGAGGTCTAGTTGTAGCGAAGCGGCGTACTTCTCTTCTCTCGTCGAGGTTGTTTTGACCAGCCCTCTATCCTCCTGCAGCCGCCCGGCATCGTGGGGGAAGCGCGGCGAGCCTAACTGCTGATCCATCTGGCGCACCAGCTTGTCCAAATCGGCGTCGGCTGCCACCCAATCCGGATTGCGCTGCCGCATGGTCTTTAAAGAGAGATACAGCGTTGCACTCCACTTGCCGAATAATTGTTCGATCGAAGCGACACCCTCGTCGCGCATGAAACGCTGGGTTGTCGCCAGCGCCTGGGCCTGCACGCTCTCGTCAAAGAAACCGTTAGTGAGCTCCATCAGTTGCACGACCATGCCAACGCGGGTCGACAAGGCATCGAGCACCTCAGGCCAGCGAGTGGTTTCGGGCAAGTTGTACTGCGCTAGTTTCAGATCCAGTTGCAATTGTTCATCGCGGGTCAACATGGTTGAAGGATCGAGTACCTGCAGAAACGACAGGGGTTCGGCTTTCTCCGTCGTGGCGACATCGACGTTGGCACTCATGGCGACGCCGAGCCGATTTTTGTTCGGTAACACCGATGCACCGCCGGAAAATTTCAACTCGCCGGTATAACCCGAGATGCGACTCAGGCTACCCTCTTGGAGTAGCGGAAATTCCGTTGTCTGCCCAGGCCAACCGATAACGGTCAACATGAGATTGAGCCGTTCGCGGCCGCTATGCGCCTGGTTGAGCAAATTGACGTGCCGCTTGAGCGGATCCGTCCCATGCCCGCTGTCGACCAACAGGCGTTTCAGCTCGCGATTGAGATGTAGCGGACTCTGACTTGCGACATATTCCTCCATATCACGGTATGTGCGCCGTTCCCCAGTGCGATATCGCCCGCTCAGTTCGAAACCGGCATCGACCAGCGCGGGGATAACAGTGCCCTTTACATCGGCACCAAGCTTGGCGGCCCGCATGTACTCTTCCGTGAATACGCCACCTTTGCCGAGCGCCTTACTACGCGTCAGATCGCCCGCCGCCGAGATGCCAAGCGTCACACCTACGCCCAAGCGCAGCCCCAATTGCCCGCTGACGCTATCCGAGACCCCACTGCCGGGTTGTTTCATCCAGCGTAGCGCCTGCAGCATGCAACGCGCGTTTTCGTTGAATACCTGCTGGTTATGGCCTGCGCTCGCGTGCACGATCAGGGCATCGATCAATGGACTGGCAAATTGAGACAACCATTGGGATTTCAATGCTTTCAGCCAACCGATCAATTCGCGGCTAGCCTCCAGTTCCAGCACTTCGCGCTTTGTGGCTTTCGGGCCAAGCCCCACGAGCAAGCTGCTGGCAGGATTCTGCAACAAGATGCGCAGCTGCACGAATGCTTCGGGCGGAGAACGACGAGCAGCACTGCCAGACAGGGTGTCGCTCGCCTGCTCTTTTTCCCAGTGTGTCAGCAAGGATTCACATAAAGCACGCCACGCCTGTGTCATCAGTTGCAAGTCTTTGTCGAGCAACGATGTTGGAGGATCTTGGCTCGGGGAGGTCGTCAGGAGGGGAAATTCGTTCTGCGCCGCATAGGCATAGCGATGCGCGATTACCGTGTTACGGTTTGACATAGCCACATTCCATTAGTCAATGCACAGGAACAGGCTATTGCTAAATCGATGAAGCCCCCATAAGTCGACTCTTAGTATGTGCACGGCGCTGTACGACGCACAGCGCCGGTCGAATGCACAATAAAAAAAGCCAGCTCTTGCGAGCTGGCTTTTTCCGAATACCGCCGAGTGTTTACTCAGCAGATTCGTCAGCGGCAACCAGGCCTTCAGCACGATCCACCAGCTCAACCAGAGCCAGCGGCGCGTTGTCGCCCTTGCGGAAGCCACACTTCAGAATACGCAGATAACCGCCATTGCGGGCAGCGAAGCGCGGGCCGAGCACGTCGAACAACTTGACGACGATTTCGCGATCACGGGTACGGTCAAAGGCCAGGCGGCGGTTAGCCAGCGAGGGAGCTTTGCCCAGGGTGATCAGCGGCTCTGCCACACGGCGCAGTTCCTTGGCCTTCGGCAGCGTGGTCACGATTGCTTCGTGACGCAGCAGCGAGTTAGCCATGTTGCGCAGCATCGCCAGACGATGGCTGGTCGTGCGGTTCAGTTTACGATTACTGTAACGATGACGCATTGTTAATGTCCTTTAGTCTCAAACCTTGCGGTGTTCCGCAAAGCCATAAGGCTTTTGGCAAAAGCCTTACGGCTTTTCCAGCCCAGCTGGCGGCCAGTTCTCCAGCTTCATGCCCAGAGTCAGGCCCTTGGAGGCAAGAACTTCCTTAATCTCGTTCAGAGATTTACGGCCCAGATTCGGCGTCTTGAGCAGTTCAGTCTCAGTCCGCTGGATCAGGTCGCCGATGTAGTAGATGTTCTCGGCCTTCAGGCAATTTGCAGAACGAACCGTGAGTTCAAGATCGTCTACCGGACGCAGCAGGATCGGATCGATCGGCGGCGCCTTTTCAACGACTTCTTCAACCGCAGTGCCCTGGAGATCGGCAAAGATCGACAGCTGATCAATCAGGATGCGAGCAGCGCTACGCACTGCCTGTTCCGGCTCGACAACGCCATTGGTCTCGATATCGAGAACCAGACGGTCGAGGTCGGTACGCTGTTCCACACGGGCGCTTTCCACGGAATAGCTCACGCGGCGAACCGGCGAGAAGGAAGCGTCCATCTGGATCGTACCGATGGAACGGTTGTCATCATGATTGGAACGAGCGGAGACGGGCTGGTAGCCACGACCCTTTTCGACCTTCACTTCGAGCTCGATCTTGCCGCCTGCGGCGAGGTGACAAATCACGTGGTCCGGATTGATCACTTCGACGTCGTGCGGCAATTCGATATCGCCAGCCAAAACAGCGCCTTCACCTTCTTTACGAAGGGTCAGTACGACGCTGTCGCGACCATGCAGCTTAAGTACGACGCCCTTGAGGTTCAGCAGGATGTCGACAACATCCTCGCGTACGCCGTCAAGTGCGGAATACTCATGCAGAACGCCAGCGATGGTCACTTCGGTCGGAGCGTAACCCGGCATCGACGACAGCAGAATGCGACGCAGCGAATTGCCCAAAGTATGGGCATAGCCACGCTCGAACGGCTCCATCGACACACGAGCATGCGTAGCCGAAATCGGTTGGACGTCGATGATTCGAGGTTTCAGAAATTCCGAAGCGCTGTTTTGCATAGTCATTCCCTAAGAGCTAGCGATTACTTGGAGTAAAATTCCACAACGAGCTGTTCGTTGATATCGCTAGACAGTTCGGAACGTTCCGGAGCGCTCTTGTAAACGCCTTCCATCTTCTTCGAATCAACAGTTACCCAGGAGGGGAAGCCGCTTTGTTCAGCCAGGGACAAGGCTTCGGCGACGCGAGCTTGCTTCTTGGCTTTTTCACGCACGGCAACCACGTCGCCAGACTTGACCTGGAAAGACGGAATATTCACAACCTGGCCGTTTACCACGATGGCCTTGTGGCTTACCAACTGGCGCGATTCGGCGCGAGTGGAGCCAAAGCCCATGCGATATACAACGTTGTCGAGGCGGGACTCGAGCAGTTTCAGCAGGTTTTCGCCGGTGGAACCCTTGCGACGAACAGCTTCCGCAAAGTAATTGCGGAACTGACGTTCAAGGACGCCATAAATACGGCGAATCTTTTGTTTTTCACGCAGCTGTACGCCGTATTCCGACAGGCGGCCTTTGCGGGCGCCATGTTGGCCGGGTACGCTATCCAGTTTGCACTTGGAATCCAGTGCACGACGCGCGCTCTTCAAAAAGAGGTCGGTGCCTTCGCGGCGCGCGAGTTTACATTTCGGGCCGATATAACGTGCCATGTCTCACACTCTCCGAATTAAATACGACGTTTCTTAGGCGGACGGCAGCCGTTATGCGGCACCGGCGTCACGTCGGAGATGCTGGTAATCTTGAAACCAAGCGCGTTGAGAGCACGAACAGCGGACTCGCGACCCGGTCCCGGGCCCTTGATCCGTACTTCGAGGTTCTTCACACCATATTCTTGGGCAACTTTACCAGCGTGCTCCGCTGCTACCTGAGCAGCAAAGGGTGTACTCTTGCGCGAGCCCTTAAAACCAGCGCCGCCAGAGGTAGCCCAAGACAGTGCATTGCCTTGACGGTCGGTGATAGTGATGATGGTGTTGTTGAACGAAGCGTGCACATGCACGATGCCTTCGCTCACGCTCTTGCGCACTTTTTTACGTACACGGACAGCTGTGTTTGCTTTAGCCATTATCTGTGTTCCTTAAGTTACTTCTTGCCGGCAATCGCCTTGCGCGGACCCTTGCGAGTACGAGCGTTGGTACGAGTGCGTTGGCCACGGCACGGCAAACCGCGACGGTGGCGCATGCCGCGATAGCAGCCCATGTCCATCAGTCGCTTGATGCTCATCGTGACTTCGCGACGAAGGTCACCTTCGGTGACGAACTTCGAAACTTCAACACGCAGAGCTTCCATTTCGGCCTCGGTCAGATCCTTGACTTTCGTCGAGGCAGCCACGCCAGCAGACTTACAAATCAGCTGAGCGCGGGTTTGACCGATGCCGTAAATTGCCTGCAGGCCGATAACGGCATGTGCATGATTGGGGATATTTACCCCTGCAATACGGGCCATTCTCTTTCCTTAAGCCTTAAGACCTTGAAAAGGTTGCGATTGTAACACGCAATCCCAGGACTAACAAATATTAGCCCTGCTTTTGCTTGTGACGGGGGTCCGTGCAGATCACTCGAACTACGCGATTGCGACGGATAATTTTGCAGTTACGGCAAATTTTCTTTACCGAAGGCTGTACTCGCATTTCAGTTCCTTTCAATCTAAAAGAGCGAGTGCGTCATTTCGCACGGAACACGATGCGCGCTTTGGACAGGTCATAGGGGGTCAATTCCACCGTGACCTTATCTCCCGGAAGAATGCGGATGTAGTGCATCCGCATCTTCCCGGAAATATGTCCGAGCACTATGTGTCCATTCTCTAGCTGGACCCTGAACATTGCGTTAGGCAAATTTTCAAGGACCTCGCCTTGCATCTGGATGGTGTCTTCCTTAGCCATAGAACCCAGTGTCAACTCGTTTATCAGCGGGTAAGAGCATTGCCTTTGAAGTTAGCCTTCTTCAGCAAACTCTCATACTGGTGAGACAATACGTAGGATTGAACCTGCGCCATGAAATCCATGGTAACCACTACGATAATCAGCAGCGAGGTACCACCGAAGTAGAACGGAGCGTTCCACTTCAAAACCAGGAATTCAGGAAGCAAGCAAACCAACGTGATATAGATCGCACCGATAAGCGTCAGACGCAGCGTGATCTTCTCGATATAACGAGAGGTCTGCTCACCTGGACGATAGCCCGGGATGAACGCGCCACTTTTCTTCAGGTTATCTGCCGTATCCTTCGGATTGAACATCAATGCCGTATAGAAATAGCAGAAGAAGATAATGGCCGCTGAGTACAGCAGGACGTAGATCGGTTGCCCAGGATGCAGCTTATCGGCAACACTCTTCATCCAGCCCAGACCATCCGTATTACCAAACCAACCGAGTGCGGTGGCCGGAAACAGGATGATGCTAGAAGCGAAAATCGGCGGAATCACCCCTGCCATGTTGAGCTTGAGCGGCAAATGCGTGCTCTGGCCCTGCATGACTCGATTACCGACTTGTCGTTTGGCGTAGTTCACCAGCACCTTGCGTTGACCGCGTTCGACGAAGACGACGACATAGGTAACAAGGAGAACACCGACAAACAGCACGACGGCAAACAGAAGCGGTAGCGAACCCTGACTGGTCAGAGTCAAGGTCTTACCGATCGCCGCGGGAACACCGGAGGCAATACCGGCGCAGATGATCAAGGAGATACCGTTGCCGATACCCCGCTCGGTAATCTGCTCACCAAGCCACATAAGGAACATGGTGCCGGTCACCAGGGTGACCACGGTGGTCAGGTAAAACTCCCATTGGGCAGTTACCACCAGATTGGGCTGCTTATAAAGCATAACCGCAATGCTGAAGCTCTGGAACGAGGCCAACACTACAGTCGCGTAACGTGTGTACTGGGTTACCTTGCGACGTCCCGCGTCACCCTCCTTCTTCAGCTCCTTGAGACTGGGGATAACCTCAGCCGCAAGTTGCAGAATGATGGAGGCCGAAATATACGGCATGATGCCCAAGGCAAAAACCGTAAATCGGGACAGGGCGCCCCCCGAGAACATGTTGAACATGTCGAGGAGCCCTGTCTGCGACGTGCGGAACAACTTCGCTAGCTCGGCAGGATTGATCCCGGGAACCGGAATGTGCGCGCCGATACGGAAAACGATCAACGCCCCGATCAGGAACCAGATCCGGCTCTTCAGATCACCAAACTTATTGGCTTTTGCCACTATCGAAGTATTCGCCACGTACGTGTGCCTTATTCAACAATACTGCCGCCAGCTGCCTCAATTGCGGCGCGAGCACCGGCCGTAGCGGCCAGACCACGCAGCTTGACAGCACGCTCAATCTTACCGGACAGGATGACCTTGGCAGTGATTGCCACGGCATTAACCACGCCAGCTTGCTTGAGGGCGAGCAGATCGATTTCGTCAACCGGCAGCAGATTCAGTTCGGACAAACGAACTTCAGCCACTTTGCCAGCCGTCAGGGACTTGAAGCCACGCTTCGGCAGGCGACGTTGCAGCGGCATTTGACCGCCTTCGAAGCCCACCTTGTGGAAACCGCCCGCACGGCTCTTTTGACCCTTGTGGCCACGGCCACCAGTCTTGCCCAGGCCGCTGCCGATACCACGGCCAACGCGACGCTTGGCATGCTTGGCGCCGACACCAGGTTGAATGGTATTCAGTTCCATGCTTAGCCCTCGCATTTCAGCAGGTAGCTGATCTTGTTGATCATGCCACGGTTCTCAGGCGTATCGATCACTTCGACAGTCTGACGAATCTTCTTCAGACCCAGACCGCGAGCGCAAGCCTTGTGGGACTCCAGACGGCCGATGAGGCTCTTCACCAGAGTCACCTTGACAGTCTTGGTGTTACTCATGATCCACCCCCAGAATTTCTTCGACGGTCAGACCGCGCTTGGCCGCAATCTGCGACGGAACGCAGATCTTGTTCAAGCCGTCCAGCGTGGCGCGAACCACGTTGTACGGGTTGGTCGAACCCTGAATCTTGGCGGATACGTTGCGAACGCCCATGGCTTCAAAGATTGCGCGCATCGGACCACCGGCCTTGACACCGGTACCTTCCTTAGCGGGCTGCATCAGAACGGTGGTAGCACCGTGCTGACCGTGAACGGCGTGATGCAAAGTGCCATTCTTCAACGGAATCTTTACCAGATTGCGGCGAGCTTGTTCCATTGCCTTCTGTACGGCAACCGGCACTTCCTTCGAGCGACCTTTGCCCATGCCGATACTGCCGTCGCCATCACCTACCACGGTGAGAGCGGAGAAAGCCATAATGCGACCGCCCTTCACCACTTTGGTGACGCGGTTGACGCTGATCATTTTTTCGACCAGACCGTCGCCACGATCTTCCATTTCGTGCTTAGCCATTCTTCACTCCGAATTAGAATACCAGACCGTGTTCGCGGGCGGCGTCAGCCAGTGCCTTGATGCGGCCGTGGTACTTGAACCCCGAGCGATCGAACGACACGGTTTGGATGCCGGCGGCCTTGGCTTTTTCAGCAATACGCTTGCCGATCAGGGCCGCTGCGTTCACGTTGCCACCATTGGCGATGTCGGCGCGCACTTCGGCTTCCAGCGTGGAAGCGCTTGCAAGTACCTTGCTACCGGTCTCGTCAATGATCTGAGCGTAAATGTGGCAGTTGGTGCGGAATACTGCGAGACGCACCATCTTGAGCTCCGCAATCCGAGCACGGGTTTTGCGTGCACGGCGGAGTCGAGCTTGTTTCTTGTCCATATCAGGGCCTCAGTTACTTCTTCTTGGTCTCTTTCAGAACCACGACCTCATCAGCGTAGCGAACGCCCTTGCCCTTGTACGGTTCCGGCGCGCGGTACGCGCGGACTTCGGCGGCTACTTGGCCGACTTGCTGCTTGTCGGCGCCCTTGATGATGATCTCGGTCTGGCTCGGCGTTTCAACCTTCACGCCAGCGGGCATCTTGTGCGCCACCGGGTGGGAGAAACCCAGAGAAAGGTTGAGCACTTCGCCCTGAGCCTGGGCACGATAGCCCACGCCTACCAGGGTCAGCTTCTTTTCGAAGCCCTTGCTCACACCTTGGACCATGTTGTTGAGAAGCGCACGCAACGTACCCGACATGGCACGAGCGAACTTGCTGTCATTCTTGGCTGCGAACGTCAGCTGGCCGTTGTCCAGCTTGACATCCACCTCATCGCACAGCGCGGTGCTGAGGGTGCCAAGGGAGCCCTTAACGCTCACCTCGGTTGCGTTGAACTTAACTTCAACGCCGGCCGGGATCGCTACAGGATTCTTAGCTACGCGAGACATTACACCCTCCCCTTACGCCACGATGCAGAGCAGCTCACCACCGATACCGGCAGCACGTGCCTTACGGTCGGTCATCACACCTCGGGAGGTGGACAGGATCGCTACGCCCAGGCCATTCATGACCTTCGGAATTTCAGTGGTGCCCTTGTACACACGCAGGCCAGGACGGGATACGCGCTCGATGCGCTCGATCACCGGACGGCCAGCATAGTACTTGAGCTGGATATCGAGAACCGGCTTCTTGGCTTCGCCTGCGACGGCGAAATCCTCGATGTAGCCCTCTTCTTTCAACACCTGCGCAAGTGCAATCTTCAGCTTGGAAGACGGCATCGCTACAGCAACCTTGGCGGCGCGCTGAGCGTTGCGGATGCGGGTCAACATATCGGAAATAGGATCATGCATGCTCATTTATATGTCTCCTATTACCAGCTGGCCTTCGTAACACCCGGGATTTCGCCTTTGAGGGCGATTTCGCGCAGTTTGTTACGAGCGAGACCAAATTTACGGAACACACCACGCGGACGACCGGTGATTGCGCAGCGACGACGCTGGCGAACCGGGCTTGCGTTACGCGGCAGTTGCTGAAGCTTCAGACGGGCCGCAAAACGCTCTTCTTCCGAGAGGTTCTGGTTGTTGATGATCGCGAGGAGCGCTTCGCGCTTGGCGGCAAACTTGGCAGCCAGCTTAGCGCGCTTCTCTTCACGGTTGATCAGTGCTTGTGTCGCCATGTGCTTAACCCTTGAACGGGAATTTGAAAGCTGCCAGCAGTGCGCGGGCCTCTTCGTCAGTCTTCGCCGTAGTGGTAATGGTGATGTTCATACCGCGCAAAGCATCAATCTTGTCGTACTCGATTTCCGGGAAGATGATTTGCTCGCGCACGCCCATGTTGAAGTTGCCGCGGCCGTCGAAAGACTTGGCGGAAACACCACGGAAGTCGCGTACGCGCGGCAGCGCGATGGTAACCAGGCGGTCGAAGAATTCGTACATCCGTTCGCGGCGCAGGGTCACCTTGCAGCCGATCGGATAGTGATCACGGATCTTGAAGCCTGCGATCGATTTGCGGGCGGTAGTCACGACCGGCTTTTGACCGGACAGCTTTTCCATATCGCCCACGGCATGTTCCATGACCTTTTTATCAGCCACAGCTTCGCCGACACCCATGTTCAGGGTGATCTTTTCGATGCGCGGAACTTCCATCACCGACTTGTAACCGAACTGTTTCATCAAGTCCGGCACAACAGTGTCTTTGTAGAAATCGTAGAGACGTGCCATGTTGACTCCTTACGCCCCGATGACTTCGCCGGAAGACTTGAACACGCGCACCTTGCGGCCGTCTTCAAGAACCTTGAAGCCCACGCGGTCAGCCTTTTGGCTAGCCGGATTGAAAATAGCCACGTTGGACACGGCGATCGGCATGGTCTTTTCGACGACACCGCCGGCGATCCCACGGATCGGGTTCGGCTTTTGATGCTTCTTGGCAACGTTCACGCCTTCAACGACGAGCTTTTCGTCCAGGACGCGCAACACGGTACCACGCTTGCCTTTGTCTTTGCCGGTGATTACTACGACTTCATCACCCTTGCGAATTTTGCGCATGTGTTCTCCTTACAGCACTTCAGGAGCCAGCGAAACGATCTTCATAAAGCGTTCGGTACGCAGTTCACGCGTTACCGGCCCGAAGATGCGAGTGCCGATCGGCTCAAGCTTGGTGTTGAGCAACACAGCCGCATTGCCGTCGAATTTGATCAACGAGCCATCCTGGCGACGCACACCCTTGGCAGTACGTACTACAACAGCGTTGTATACGTCGCCTTTCTTGACGCGTCCGCGCGGAGCGGCATCCTTGATGCTCACCTTGATGATGTCGCCAACAGCTGCATAGCGACGCTTGGAGCCGCCCAGCACCTTAATGCACATAACGGAACGCGCACCGGTGTTGTCTGCGACCTCAAGAATGGTCTGCATTTGGATCATTGTATGATTACCTTTCTATCCAACTTATCCCGTCACTTTCACCTATGGTTACGCAAGCGGGGATATACCCCATTTACGACCACAGACGAAACGCCGCAGATAACTCTGCGGCGTATCAAACGGCCAGTTTTGGACCCCGTAAGGGCAGAGTCCTGCCAAAACGGTGGCAGGAAAACGGCCATTATACAGAGGGGCGAACCCCTCTGCAAGCTTTTTACACTTGACGAGACTTCTCGACCAGTGCAGTTACCACCCACGACTTGGTCTTCGAGAGCGGGCGGGATTCGCTGATGATTACAACATCACCTGCCTTGTACTCGTTGTTTTCGTCGTGTGCATGGAACTTGTTGGAACGACGAACAATTTTGCCGTAGATCGGGTGCTTAACTTTGCGCTCGACCAGAACGGTTACGGTCTTGTCCATCTTGTCGCTGACCACCTTGCCGGTCAGCGTACGTACCACTTTGGTTTCGCTCATGTTAAGCAGCCTTCTCTTTCAGAATGGTGCGAACACGTGCAACGTCGCGACGCACTTTCTTCAGTTCACTGTTCTTGGCGAGCTGTTGGGTGGCGTGCTGCATGCGCAGCGCAAACTGGGCCTTCAGAAGGCTCAGCAGTTCGGCCTTCAGCTCGTCCACGCTTTTCGCTCTCAGTTCGGACGCTTTCATTACTGACCTACCTGTCTAATTACAAACACAGTCGGGATCGGCAACTTGGCTGCGGCCAGACGGAAAGCTTCGCGAGCGAGTTCCTCGGAAACACCATCCATTTCATACAGCATCTTGCCAGGCTGAATTTCCGCAACATAGTATTCCGGGCTACCCTTACCATTACCCATACGTACTTCAGCGGGCTTGGAGGTAATCGGCTTGTCCGGGAAAATACGGATCCAGATGCGGCCACCACGCTTGATGTGGCGGGTCATAGCGCGACGAGCAGCTTCGATCTGACGGGCAGTCAGACGTCCGCGACCCAGCGCCTTCAGACCGAAGTCGCCGAAGCTCACCTTGTTGCCACGGGTGGCAATACCGGTGTTACGACCCTTTTGCTGTTTACGGTACTTGAGTCTAGTTGGCTGCAGCATTGCGAGCGCCCTTTCTCACTTTCTTTTCGGGAGCAGCGGGAGCGGCGGCCTGTACTTGGCCCGGCTTCAGCTCACCCTTGTAGATCCACACCTTGATACCAATGATGCCGTAAGTCGTTTTGGCTTCAGAGGTAGCGTAATCAACATCAGCACGCAGGGTGTGCAGCGGAACGCGGCCTTCGCGGTACCATTCGCTACGAGCGATATCGATACCGTTCAGACGGCCCGAGCTCATGATCTTGATGCCCAGGGCGCCCATGCGCATTGCATTTTGCATGGAACGCTTCATGGCGCGACGGAACATCACGCGCTTTTCCAGCTGCGAGGCGATACCGTCGGCAATGATTTGAGCATCCAGTTCCGGCTTGCGAACTTCTTCGATGTTCACATGGACCGGTACGCCCAGACGCTTTTGCAGCTCAGCCTTCAGAACCTCGATGTCCTCGCCCTTCTTGCCGATCACGACACCCGGACGGGCGCTGTGAATGGTGATGCGAGCGGACTTCGCCGGACGTTCGATGGTCACGCGACCAACCGAAGCGTGCGCAAGGCGCTTCTTCAGGAACTCACGGACTTCGATATCTTGCTTGAGCATGCCAGGGAAATTGGCGCTGCTGGCAAACCACTTCGAAGACCAGTTTTTGGTAACGGCAAGACGGAATCCCGTCGGATGAATCTTCTGACCCATTTCTTACCCCTTAATTGCCCACGGTCAACATGATGTGGCAAGTCTGCTTTTCGATCTTGTTGCCACGACCTTTAGCACGTGCCGTGAATCGTTTCAGGCTCGGGCCCTTGTCAACGTAGATGGTCTCCACCTTCAGGGTGTCGATATCAGCACCTTCGTTGTGCTCAGCGTTGGCGATTGCCGACTCAAGCAGCTTCTTGACCAGAACGGCACCCTTCTTGGGGCAGAAGGTCAGAATGTTCAGGGCTTCTTCCACGGACTTGCCGCGGACGAGGTCAGCCACCAGGCGGCCCTTCTGCGCCGACAGGCGAACGCTTTTCAGATATGCAGATACTCTCATCGCTTCACCTTACTTCTTCTTCGCCTTCTTATCGGCCGCGTGGCCTTTGAAGGTACGAGTCAGCGAGAATTCGCCCAGTTTGTGGCCGACCATGTTTTCAGAAACATAGACCGGGACGTGGGTACGACCGTTGTGTACGGCGATAGTCAGACCAATGAAATCCGGCAGGATGGTCGAACGACGCGACCAAGTCTTAATCGGACGCTTGTCACTGGTCGCGCGCGCCGCATCCACCTTCTTCAGAAGGTGAAGATCAACAAACGGGCCCTTTTTTTGCGAACGTGCCATATGTCAATTACCCTTTAGTGGAATAGCGACGGCGTACGATCATATTGTCGGTACGCTTGTTGCGACGGGTACGATAGCCCTTGGTCGGCGTGCCCCACGGGCTAACCGGCACACGGCCTTCGCCGGTCTTACCTTCACCACCACCATGCGGGTGATCAACCGGGTTCATCACAACGCCTCGAACGGTCGGGCGGATACCGCGCCAGCGGTTCGCACCAGCCTTACCGATCTTACGCAGGTTGTGCTCTTCGTTACCCACTTCACCAACAGTTGCGCGGCAATCAACGTGCACCTTGCGGATTTCGCCGGAACGCAGACGCAGCTGGGCGTAAACGCCTTCGCGAGCGAGCAGCATTGCGGAGGAACCGGCAGAACGCGCCATTTGCGCGCCACGGCCAGGCTGAAGCTCTACGCAGTGGATCGTGGTACCCACAGGGATATTGCGGATCGGCAGCGCGTTACCGGCCTTGATCGGGGCTTCCGCGCCCGACAGCAGCTCGGCACCCACCTTCACGCCACGCGGCGCGATGATGTAGCGGCGTTCGCCATCGACATAGCACAACAGGGCGATATGCGCGGTGCGGTTCGGATCGTATTCGATACGTTCCACCTTGGCCGGGATACCGTCCTTATTGCGACGGAAGTCGACAATACGGTAGTGTTGCTTATGACCACCGCCCTTATGACGGGTGGTGATGTGGCCGTTGTTGTTACGACCGCCAGTCGAGTTCTTCTTCTCGACAAGCTTCGCCAACGGAGCGCCCTTGTGCAGGTCAGGATGAACCACCTTGACGACTGCGCGGCGGCCTGCCGAAGTCGGTTTTACTTTTTGGATAGGCATGCTCTATCTCCTTACTCAGCGGCTGCGCCGGTCAGATCAAGTTCCTGACCTTGCACGAGGCTAACGTAAGCCTTTTTCCAGTCCTTGCGACGACCGCTCATGCGGCCAAAGCGCTTGACTTTGCCCTTGACATTCACGGTGGACACACCCTCGACCTTGACATTGAACAGCAGTTCAACGGCAGCCTTGATTTCAGGCTTGGTCGCGTCGCCAGCAACGCGGAATACCACTTGCTGGTTTTTCTCGGACACCATGGTGCTCTTTTCAGAAACAACCGGAGCAAGAATGACTTGCATCAGACGTTCTTGATTCATGCCCATTGCTCCTCAAGTTGCTTCACGGCGTCACGGGTGACCACGATCTTCTTGAAGCGCAGCAGGCTGTACGGGTCAGCTTGTTGAGCCTCGATCACCAGCACGTTCGGCAGGTTACGGGACGAGAGATAGAGGTTTTCGTCGAGTTCCTTGGTGATGAACAGGGCGTGTTCCAGGCCCATGGACTTCACCTTGCCAACGAATTCCTTCGTCTTCGGCGATTCGACAGTCAGGCTATCAACCACGATCAGACGCTCATCGCGCACCAGCTGCGACAAAATCGCGGCCATACCGGCGCGGAACATCTTGCGGTTAACCTTCTGGCTGAAGTTTTCATCCGGCTTGTTCGGGAAAGCACGACCACCACCACGCCACAGCGGGGAGGAGGACATACCGGAACGAGCACGACCGGTACCCTTCTGGCGCCACGGTTTCTTGGTGGAATGCTTAACTTCGGCACGGGTCAGCTGCGCGCGGTTTGCGCTACGAGCATTAGCCAGGAACGCAGTAACGACCTGGTGAACCAGTGCTTCGTTGTATTCACGACCGAACAGGGACTCGGAAGCTTGCAGGCTGTCTTGAGCCTGACCTTGGGTATTGATTACTTTCAATTCCATCATGCACCCGCCTTCACGCTAGGACGTACGACCACGTCGCCGTTCTTGGCGCCGGGCACTGCGCCCTTGACCAGCAGCAGCTGACGCTCTACGTCAATACGAACGATCTCCAGGCACTGCATGGTGCTCTTGGTGTTGCCGTATTGACCAGCCATGCGCTTACCCGGCAATACGCGGCCCGGGTCTTGAGCCTGACCGATGGAACCCGGCGAGTTGTGCGAGCGCGAGTTACCATGGGAAGCACGGTTCGAGGAGAAGTTGTGGCGCTTGATGGCACCAGAGAAGCCCTTACCCTTCGATGTACCGGTTACGTCAACCAGTTGACCTTCGGCGAAGATCTCGACGGTAATGGAATCCCCAGCCTTATAGCCAGCCAGCTGTTCAGCGGTCAGCGCGAATTCACCAATACCACGACCGGCTTCTACGCCTGCCTTAGCAAAGTGACCAGCGGCTGCCTTGTTCACGCGGTTAGCGCGACGTTCGCCGAAAGTGACTTGAACGGCGTTGTAGCCGTCCACTTCGGGGGTTTTGATTTGCGTGACGCGATTAGCGGACATGTCCAGCACAGTTACCGGGATGGAAGCACCATCTTCGGCAAAAATGCGGGTCATGCCGACTTTGCGACCGACAAGACCTAAACTCATGTTTATTTCCTTTTGCAGGGCCGATTACGATTGACCGGCTTACAAAAACAATAGCGGACTCGCCAAAATGACGAGTCCGCTACTATATCACCAAAAAATCAAGCACCGCAAGCACTTAGCGTGCTTGCGGCCATGATTTTCAATTACTGCAGCTTGATTTCCACATCCACACCGGCCGGCAGATCGAGCTTCATCAACGCGTCGACAGTCTTGTCGGTCGGGTCGATGATGTCCATCAGGCGCAGGTGCGTACGGATTTCCAGCTGGTCGCGCGACGTCTTGTTGACGTGCGGGGAACGCAGCACGTTGAAGCGCTCGATCTTGGTCGGCAGCGGAACCGGGCCCTTGACGACAGCACCGGTACGCTTAGCGGTTTCAACGATTTCTTCAGCCGAACGGTCGATCAGGTTGTAATCGAAAGCTTTCAGGCGGATACGGATCTTTTGGCTCTGCATGATAGCTTCCTGGTTTACTTGATGATCTTGGCGACAACACCGGCGCCGACGGTACGGCCGCCTTCGCGAATCGCGAAGCGCAGACCTTCTTCCATGGCGATCGGAGCGATCAGCGCGACGGTGATGCTGACGTTGTCGCCAGGCATAACCATTTCCACGCCTTCAGCCAGCGTTACGGCACCGGTCACGTCCGTAGTACGGAAGTAGAACTGCGGGCGGTAGTTAGCGAAGAACGGGGTGTGACGACCACCTTCTTCCTTCGACAGCACGTAAACTTCGGCGGTGAAGTCGGTGTGCGGGGTGATGCTGCCCGGCTTAGCCAGGACTTGACCACGTTCCACTTCTTCACGCTTGGTGCCGCGCAGCAGCACGCCGACGTTGTCGCCTGCTTGACCTTGATCCAGCAGCTTGCGGAACATTTCCACGCCGGTGCAGGTGGTCTTGGCAGTCGGCTTGATACCGACGATTTCGATTTCTTCACCGACCTTGACCACGCCGCGCTCTACACGACCGGTCACAACGGTACCGCGACCCGAGATCGAGAACACGTCTTCGATCGGCAGCAGGAACGGCTTGTCGATGGCACGTTCCGGCGTCGGGATGTAGCTGTCCAGCGCTTCGGCCAGACGGAAGATCGACGGTTCGCCGATTTCGGACTGGTCGCCTTCCAGCGCCTTCAGAGCCGAGCCCTTGACGATCGGCAGATCGTCGCCCGGGAAGTCGTAGGAAGACAGCAGATCGCGCACTTCCATTTCAACCAGTTCCAGCAGCTCTTCGTCGTCTACCATGTCGCACTTGTTCAGGTAAACGATGATGTACGGTACACCCACCTGGCGAGCCAGCAGGATGTGTTCGCGGGTTTGCGGCATCGGACCGTCAGCGGCCGAGCAAACCAGGATCGCGCCGTCCATCTGGGCAGCACCGGTAATCATGTTCTTCACGTAGTCGGCGTGGCCCGGGCAATCTACGTGTGCGTAGTGGCGGGTTTCGGTCTCGTATTCTACGTGAGCGGTGTTGATGGTAATACCACGTGCCTTTTCTTCCGGCGCGCTGTCGATTTGATCGTAGCCCTTAGCTTCACCGCCGAACTTCTTCGACAGAATGGTGGTGATCGCAGCGGTCAGGGTGGTCTTGCCATGGTCAACGTGACCGATGGTGCCGACGTTTACGTGCGGTTTGGTCCGCTCGAACTTTTCTTTTGCCATTTTGCAAAATCCTTAAATAAAGAACAGTAGATCAGGACGGGGCCAAAGCCCCGCCACAGCGCGCATTACTTCTTAGCGCTCATCACCGCGTCAGCAACGTGCTTCGGCGCCTCGGAGTAGTGCTTGAACTCCATGGAGTAGGTCGCACGACCCTGGGTTGCGGAGCGCAAATCGGTCGAGTAGCCGAACATCTCAGCCAGCGGTACTTCGGCCTTGATCTTCTTGCCGCCGATACCATCGTCGTCCATGCCCTGAACGATACCGCGACGACGGTTCAAGTCGCCCATCACGTCGCCCATGTACTCTTCAGGGGTTTCCACTTCGACAGCCATCATCGGCTCGAGGATCACCGGCTTGGCACGACGCATAGCTTCCTTGAAGGCCAGCGAGCCGGCCAATTCGAAGGCGATCTGCGACGAGTCGACATCGTGGTAGGAACCGAAGGTCAGACGTACGGTGACGTCAACCACCGGGAAGCCGGCCAGGATACCGTTGTTCAGGGTGTTCTTAATACCCTTGTCGACGGACGGGATGAATTCACGCGGAATAACACCACCCTTGATTTCGTCGAAGAACTGGTAACCATTGCCTTCGCCCGACGGCTCCAGCGTGATCACGGCGTGGCCGTACTGACCCTTACCACCCGATTGCTTGACGTGCTTGCCTTCGACGTCGGTAACAGTCTGGGTGATGGTTTCACGGTAAGCCACTTGCGGTGCGCCGACGTTGGCTTCAACGCCGAATTCGCGCCGCATGCGGTCAACCAGAATTTCCAGGTGCAGTTCGCCCATGCCGGAAATGATGGTCTGGCCGGATTCTTCGTCGGTACGCACGCGGAACGACGGGTCTTCCTTAGCCAGGCGGTTCAGGGCAACGCCCATCTTTTCCTGGTCGGCCTTGGTCTTCGGCTCAACGGCAACGTGAATCACCGGATCCGGGAACACCATGCGTTCCAGGATCAGCGGCGCATCGATGGCGCACAAGGTTTCACCGGTGGTGACTTCCTTCAGGCCAATCGCTGCGGCGATGTCGCCGGCGAAGACTTCTTCGATTTCCTTACGGTCGTTGGCGTGCATCTGCACGATACGGCCGATACGTTCTTTCTTGCCCTTGACCGAGTTCAGCACGGTATCGCCGGTCTTCACCACGCCCGAATAGACGCGGAAGAAGGTCAGCTGACCGACGTACGGGTCGTTCATCAACTTGAAGGCCAAGGCGGAGAACGGCTCGGTGTCCGAAGCATGACGCTCGGCCGGAGAACCGTCTTCCAGTTCGCCCGGAACCGGCGGCACATCGACCGGGCTCGGCAGCAGTTCGATAACCGCGTCCAGCATGCGCTGAACACCCTTGTTCTTGAACGCGGAACCGCACAGCATCGGCTGGATTTCGCAGCGCAGGGTACGTTGACGCAGACCGTGAACAATCTCCTCTTCCGACAGTTCGCCGGTTTCCAGGTACTTGTTCATGCTATCTTCGTCGACTTCGGCAGCCGCTTCGACCATCTTCTCGCGCCACTCTGCAGCAACGGAAACCAGATCGGCCGGAATTTCGCCATATTCGAACTTCATGCCTTGCGAGGCTTCGTCCCAAATGATGGCCTTCATCTTCAAGAGGTCAACCACGCCGGTAAAGCCGTCTTCAGCGCCGATAGGCACGACGATCGGCACCGGATTGCCACGCAGGCGGGTCTTAACCTGTTCAACCGCACGGAAGAAGTTGGCACCTTGGCGGTCCATCTTGTTCACGAAAGCGATACGCGGAACCTTGTACTTGTTCGCTTGACGCCATACGGTCTCGGACTGCGGCTGAACGCCACCGACCGCGCAGTAAACCATGACCGCGCCGTCCAGAACACGCATGGAGCGCTCCACCTCGATGGTGAAGTCGACGTGTCCCGGGGTATCGATGATGTTGAAGCGGTGTTCCGGGAACTGCAGACCCATACCCTTCCAGAAGGTGGTCGTTGCAGCGGAAGTAATGGTGATGCCGCGTTCCTGCTCCTGCTCCATCCAGTCCATGGTGGCAGCGCCGTCGTGAACTTCACCAATCTTGTGGTTCACACCGGTGTAATACAGGATGCGTTCGGTAGTGGTCGTCTTACCGGCATCGATGTGAGCGCTGATACCAATATTACGGTAGCGCTCAATGGGGGTTTTCCTAGCCACGGCTTATGCCTTATCGGTTAGTTGAATTAGAAGCGGAAATGCGAGAAGGCCTTGTTGGCTTCTGCCATACGGTGAACTTCTTCACGCTTCTTCATTGCGCCGCCACGGCCTTCGGCCGCGTCGATCAGCTCGCCGGCAAGGCGCAGATCCATGGACTTCTCGCCGCGCTTACGAGCGGCGTCTCGCAGCCAGCGCATAGCCAGCGCCATGCGACGGGACGGACGTACTTCAACAGGAACTTGATAGTTAGCACCACCAACGCGGCGGCTCTTTACTTCTACGACCGGCTTGGCGTTCGAGATCGCGGTGTTGAACACTTCGATCGGATTCTTGCCGGTCTTCTTTTCGATCTGATCCAGCGCACCGTAGATGATGCGTTCTGCAACAGACTTCTTGCCGTCGATCATGACGACGTTCATGAATTTGGACAGATCCTGGCTGCCGAACTTCGGATCCGGCAGGATCTCGCGCTTGGGGACTTCTCTGCGTCTTGGCATTTCGATTCCTTCAATCTATTCAGTTGAGCTCTATGCTCATGGCGCCCATGTTGGAGCGGCCACTTACTCGACGACACAAGGCCGCCGTTTCAGTTGCACCGAACGTCTTACTTAGGACGCTTGGCACCGTACTTGGAGCGGGACTGCTTACGATCCTTGACGCCAGCGGTATCCAGCGAGCCACGGACGGTGTGATAACGCACACCCGGCAAGTCCTTTACACGACCGCCGCGAATCAGAACCACGGAGTGCTCTTGCAGGTTGTGGCCTTCACCGCCGATATACGAAATGACTTCGAAACCGTTGGTCAGACGTACCTTGCACACTTTACGCAGTGCCGAGTTAGGCTTCTTCGGGGTGGTGGTGTACACGCGGGTGCACACGCCGCGCTTCTGCGGGCAGGCCTCCAGTGCAGGCACCTTGCTCTTCGCCGTGAGGGCGAGACGGCCCTTGCGGACCAGTTGGTTGATGGTTGGCATTACTCTCAGTTCCTAGTTGAGTCCACACAACGGCAACACGCCGCCATGAAAGAGGGTGGATTATATTTTAGTCAATAAGCCACCGTCAATGGAAAACACGCTGCCATTCAACGGTTTAGCGTTGAAGGGGCAGCGTTGTTTTCATAAAGCCACAAAAACGGCTTTTATTCGTTGCTTTCCAGGCTGGTTTGCGGCGTTTCCAGCGACATCGCCTCGACAAACATACTTTGCGAATCCGGGTCGCGACGACGATTGCGATGGTAAGCCAGACCGGTACCGGCCGGGATCAGTCGGCCAACGATCACGTTTTCCTTCAAGCCGCGCAGATCGTCCTTCTTGCCCATGATCGCCGCTTCGGTCAGCACGCGCGTGGTTTCCTGGAAGGAAGCCGCCGAGATGAACGAGTCGGTGGACAGCGAGGCCTTGGTAATACCCAGCAACACGTTTTCGTACTGTGCCGCTTCCTTGGTTTCCGCCGCCATGCGATCGTTGGTCTCCAGCACGTCGGCGCGCTCGACCTGTTCGCCCTGGATGAAGTCGGTGCCGCCGGCATCGGTGATGATCACGCGACGCAGCATCTGGCGAATGATCACCTCGATGTGCTTGTCGTTAATCTTCACACCTTGCAAGCGATACACTTCCTGCACTTCCTGAACGATGTAGCGGGCCAGCGCCTCGATACCCTGCAGACGCAGGATGTCGTGCGGGTCCACTGCGCCGTCGACGATCAATTCGCCGCGATTGACCACCTGACCGTCGTGGACCAGCACGTGCTTGTCCTTCGGAATCAGGTTTTCGAAGGTATTGCCTTCGAGGTCGGTGATGATCAGACGCTGCTTGCCCTTGGTGTCCTTACCGAACGAGACGGTACCGGTCACTTCGGCCAGCATGCCGGCATCCTTCGGCGAGCGAGCTTCGAACAGCTCGGCCACACGCGGCAGACCACCGGTAATATCGCGGGTCTTGGTGGTTTCTTGCGGAATACGCGCTAGAACCTCGCCCTTACCCACTTCCTGACCGTCCTTAACGGTGATGATGGCACCGACTTGGAAGGTGATGGACACCGAAGCATCGGAACCGGCCAGCTTCACTTCGTGGCCAGATTCGTCGAGCAGCTTCACCAACGGACGCAGCAGCTTGGATTGCGAGCCGGCGCGACGTTTCGGGTCGATGACCACCAAGGTCGACAGACCGGTCACTTCGTCCACCTGCTTGGCGACGGTCGTACCCTCTTCCACGTTCTCGAACTTCACGCGACCAGCATACTCGGTGATGATCGGGCGGGTGTGCGGATCCCAGGTCGCCAATACGTGGCCAGCCTTCAGCACCAGACCATCGGTCACCAGCAGCGTGGCACCGTACGGTACTTTGTGACGTTCGCGCTCGCGACCGATATCGTCGTGGATCACCACTTCGCCCGAGCGGGTGATCACGATCAGCTCGCCCTTGGTGTTGGTGACGTAACGCATCTGACTGGAGAAGCGCACGGTACCGTTCGACTTGGCTTCCACTTGGCTTGCCGCGGCGTTACGCGAGGCGGCACCACCGATGTGGAAGGTACGCATGGTCAGCTGGGTACCCGGTTCGCCGATGGACTGGGCGGCAATCACACCGACGGCTTCGCCGGCGTTGACTTCCTTACCACGGCCCAGATCGCGGCCATAGCACTTGGCGCACAGACCGTAACGGGTGTCGCAAGTGATCGGGGTGCGAACCTTGACTTCATCGATGCCCAGATTGTCGATCATGTCGACCAGGTGCTCGTCCAGCAGGGAGCCCGCTTCGATGACGGTTTCGCCACTCGACGGATCGACGATGTCGACCGCGGCCACGCGGCCGAGAATCCGGTCGCGCAACGCTTCGATCACGTCGCCGCCCTGCAGCACGGCCTTCATCGTGAAGCCGTTGGTCGTACCGCAATCGTCCTCGATCACCACCAGATCCTGGGTCACGTCGACCAGACGACGGGTCAGGTAACCAGAGTTTGCAGTCTTCAACGCGGTATCCGCCAGACCCTTACGTGCACCGTGGGTCGAGATGAAGTACTGCAATACCGTCAGACCTTCGCGGAAGTTCGAGGTAATCGGCGTCTCGATAATCGAGCCGTCCGGCTTGGCCATCAGGCCCCGCATACCGGCCAGCTGCTTGATCTGAGCCACAGAACCCCGGGCGCCGGAGTCGGCCATCATATAGATGGAGTTGAACGATTCCTGATCGACTTCCTTGCCGTCGCGGTCGAGAACCTTCTGCTTGGACAGCTCGTCCATCATCGCCTTGGCGACCTTGTCGCCAGTGCGGCCCCAGATATCGACCACCTTGTTGTAGCGCTCGCCCTGGGTCACCAGACCTTGGCGATACTGCTCTTCGATTTCCTTGACTTCCTTGTGCGCCTCGGCCAGCAGTTCCGGCTTCTTGGTCGGCACCAGCATGTCGTCGACACAGATCGAAATGCCGCCACGGGTCGAGAAGGCGAAACCGGTGTACATCAGTTGATCGGCGAAGATCACCGTGTCGCGAATACCGCAGCGACGGAACGACGCGTTGATCAGCTTGGAGATTTCCTTCTTCTTCAACGCCTTGTTGATGTGTTCGAAGCCCAGGCCCTTCGGCAGGATATCGGACAACAGCGCGCGACCGACGGTGGTCTCGTAGCGCTTGATCACCGGCTGGAATTCGCCCTGCTCGTCCTTCTCCCATTCCTTCAGGCGGACAGTGATGCGGGTGGCCAATTCCACTTGGCGGGTTTCGTAGGCGCGGTGCACTTCCTGGGTGTCGGCAAATACCATGCCTTCGCCCTTGCCGTTCACCTTGTCGCGGGTCATGTAGTACAGACCCAAGACAATATCCTGCGACGGAACGATGATCGGCTCGCCGTTCGCCGGCGACAGCACGTTGTTGGTCGCCAGCATCAGGGTGCGGGCTTCCATCTGCGCTTCGAGCGACAGCGGCACGTGAACGGCCATTTGGTCACCGTCGAAGTCGGCGTTGAATGCCGCGCAAACCAGCGGATGCAGCTGGATCGCCTTACCTTCGATCAGTACCGGCTCGAACGCCTGGATACCCAGACGGTGCAGAGTCGGGGCACGGTTGAGCAGGACCGGATGTTCGCGGATCACGTCTTCCAGGATGTCCCAAACTTCCGGCACTTCCTGTTCGACCAGCTTCTTGGCCGCCTTGATGGTGGACGCCAAGCCCATCACTTCCAGCTTGTGGAAGATGAACGGCTTGAACAGTTCCAGCGCCATCTTCTTCGGCAGGCCGCACTGATGCAGACGCAGGGTCGGGCCCACGGTAATCACCGAACGACCGGAGTAGTCGACGCGCTTACCCAGCAGGTTTTGACGGAAGCGACCGCCCTTACCCTTGATCATGTCGGCCAGCGACTTGAGCGGGCGTTTGTTGGCGCCGGTCATGGCCTTGCCGCGGCGACCGTTGTCGAGCAGCGAGTCGACCGATTCCTGCAGCATGCGCTTTTCGTTACGCACGATGATGTCAGGCGCACGCAGTTCCAACAGACGTTTCAGTCGGTTGTTACGGTTGATGACGCGGCGATACAGGTCGTTCAGATCCGAGGTGGCGAAACGGCCGCCATCGAGCGGTACCAACGGACGCAGTTCCGGCGGTAGAACCGGCAGCACTTCCAAGATCATCCACTCTGGTTTCATGCCGGAGCGCAGGAAGGCTTCCAGCACCTTCAGGCGCTTGGCGATCTTCTTGATCTTGGTGTCGGAACCGGTGCTTTCCAGTTCGCGGCGCAAGGTTTCGATCTCGCGATCGAGATCCAGGCTGCGCAACAGTTCGCGCACGGCCTCGGCACCCATCATGGCCCTGAACTCTTCGCCGTACTGGTCTTCCTTATCCAGGAAGTCCTCTTCGGACAACAGCTGACCGCGAGTCAACGGGGTCATGCCGGGATCGGTCACCACAAAGCCTTCGAAGTACAGCACGCGTTCGATATCGCGCAGGGTCATGTCGAGCACCATGCCCAAGCGGGACGGCAGACTCTTCAGGAACCAGATGTGCGCGGTCGGGCTCGCCAGTTCGATGTGGCCCATGCGTTCGCGACGAACCTTGGACAGCGTGACTTCCACGCCGCACTTTTCGCAGATCACGCCGCGGTGTTTCAGGCGCTTGTACTTGCCGCACAAGCATTCGTAGTCCTTCACCGGCCCGAAAATGCGAGCGCAGAACAGGCCGTCGCGTTCAGGCTTGAAGGTACGGTAGTTGATGGTTTCAGGCTTCTTAACTTCACCGTAAGACCAGGAACGGATCTTGTCCGGTGAAGCGATGCCGATCTTAATCGCATCAAACTCTTCTTCTTGCGTTACTTGCTTAAAGAGGTCGAGCAGAGCTTTCATTGCGTCTCCAGTCAGGGAGTCGGCGCGGCGACAGCCGCGCCAACACGCCTATCAATAACGTTCCAGGTCCATGTCGAGGCCAAGCGAGCGGATTTCCTTCACCAACACGTTGAAGGATTCCGGCATGCCGGCATCGATCTTGTGCTCGCCCTTGACGATGTTTTCGTACACCTTGGTCCGACCGGTCACATCGTCGGACTTCACCGTCAGCATTTCTTGCAGCGTGTAGGCGGCGCCATAGGCTTCCAGTGCCCAGACTTCCATCTCACCGAAACGCTGACCGCCGAACTGCGCCTTACCACCCAACGGCTGTTGGGTAACCAGGCTGTACGGACCGGTGGAACGCGCGTGCATCTTGTCGTCGACCAAGTGGTGCAGCTTCAGGTAATGCATCACGCCGACGGTCACCTTGCGGTCGAATGCCTCGCCGGTGCGGCCGTCGTGCAGCGTCAGCTGCGTCTTGGACTCGTTGAAGCCCAATTGCGCGGTACGCGGATCTTCGTCCAGGTAGGCCAGGTTCAGCATGTGGCGGATTTCCGCCTCCTTGGCACCGTCGAACACCGGCGTTGCAAACGGCATACCCTTCTTCAGATGGTCGGCCAGCATCAGGATTTCGTCGTCCGTCATGCTGTCGATCTCTTCCGGCTTGCCGGTTTCGTTGTACACGCGGGTCAGATACTGGCGGATCTCGGCCACGGCACGTTGGCTCTTGAGCATACCGTCGATCTGCTCGCCGATACCCTTAGCGGCCCAGCCCAAGTGAACCTCGAGAATCTGGCCGATGTTCATCCGCGACGGTACACCCAGCGGGTTCAGCACGATGTCAACGGCACGGCCGTCGCCCATGAACGGCATGTCTTCCACCGGCAGGATGCGCGAAACCACACCCTTGTTACCGTGACGACCGGCCATCTTGTCGCCCGCTTGCAGGCGGCGCTTGACAGCCAGATAGACCTTGACCATCTTCTGCACGCCCGGGGGCAGTTCGTCGCCCTGGGTCAGCTTGCGCTTCTTGTCTTCGAACTTGAGGTCGAACTCTTCGCGCTTCTGCGCCAGGCTGTCCTTGATCAGTTCGAGTTGCTTGGCGATATCTTCATCGCTCATGCGGATGTCGAACCAGTCGTGCTTGGCACCCAGGCTTTCCAGGTACTCGGCGTCGATCACAGTGCCCTTGGCCAGACGCTTCGGACCGCCGTTGGCCGGCTTGCCGACAATCAGGCGCTCGATACGGCTGAAGGCGTCGTTCTCGAAAATACGCAGCTGGTCGTTCAGGTCCAGGCGATAACGCTTCAGTTCGGCGTCGATGATCGACTGAGCGCGCTTGTCGCGCTCGATGCCTTCGCGGGTGAACACCTGTACGTCGATCACCGTGCCGGTCATGCCGGTCGGTACGCGCAGACTGGTGTCCTTCACATCGGAGGCCTTCTCGCCGAAGATCGCGCGCAGCAGCTTTTCTTCCGGCGTCAGCTGGGTTTCGCCCTTCGGCGTCACCTTACCGACCAGCACGTCGCCGGCTTCGACTTCGGCACCGATGTAGACGATGCCGGACTCGTCCAGGCGGCCTGCCATGCGTTCGGACAGGTTCGGGATGTCGCGGGTGATTTCTTCCGGCCCAAGCTTGGTATCGCGGGCAACCACCGACAGTTCCTCGATATGGATCGAGGTGTAGCGGTCTTCGGCCACCACCTTCTCGGAGATCAGAATCGAGTCCTCGAAGTTGTAACCGTTCCACGGCATGAAGGCGATGGTCATGTTCTGACCCAGCGCCAATTCGCCCAAGTCGGTCGAAGCACCGTCGGCCACCACGTCGCCCTTGGCGAGCTTGTCGCCGACATGCACGACCGGACGCTGGTTGATGTTGGTGTTCTGGTTCGAGCGGGTGAACTTGGTCAGGTTGTAGATATCCACACCGACTTCGCCAGCAGTGGCTTCGTCGTCGTTGACGCGAATCACCACACGGTTGGCGTCGACCAGGTCGACCACGCCGCCACGACGGGCGACCACGGTGGTGCCGGAGTCGATGGCGACGTCGCGCTCGATGCCGGTACCGACGTACGGTTTTTCCGGACGCAGACACGGCACAGCCTGACGTTGCATGTTGGCGCCCATCAAGGCACGGTTGGCGTCGTCATGCTCCAGGAACGGAATCAAGGAAGCGGCGACGGACACCACCTGGCCGGTAGCCACGTCCATGTACTGCACGCGGTCCGGGGTCGACAGGATGGTTTCGCCCTTTTCGCGGCAGGTAACCAGATCGTCGATCAGGCGACCGTCTTCGTCGAGCTCGGCGTTGGCTTGAGCAATGACGTAGCGGCCTTCTTCGATGGCCGACAGGTAGTCGATCTCGCTGGTGACCTTACCATCCACGACCTTGCGGTACGGGGTTTCCAGGAAACCGAATTCGTTGGTTCGGGCATAAACCGACAGCGAGTTGATCAGGCCGATGTTCGGGCCTTCCGGCGTTTCGATCGGGCAAACGCGACCGTAGTGGGTCGGATGCACGTCGCGCACTTCGAAGCCGGCGCGTTCGCGGGTCAGACCGCCCGGGCCCAACGCCGAAACGCGGCGCTTGTGGGTAATTTCGGACAGAGGGTTGGTCTGGTCCATGAACTGCGACAACTGGCTCGAACCGAAGAATTCCTTGATGGCGGCGCTGACCGGCTTGGCATTGATCAGGTCATGCGGCATCAGGTTGTCGGATTCGGCTTGGTTCAGACGCTCCTTGACGGCGCGCTCGACGCGCACCAGGCCGGCGCGGAATTGGTTCTCGGCCAGTTCGCCCACCGAACGCACGCGACGGTTGCCCAGGTGATCGATGTCGTCCACTTCGCCGCGACCGTTGCGCAACTCGGTCAGGATGGCGATGACCGAAACGATGTCCTCGGTCGTCAGCGTGCCATCCATGACATCGCGACGTCCGGAGAACTTCTCGCCGATCAGTACCTTGAACCACTCGGGGGTCTTGTCATCGAACTTGTATTGATAAGTCCGGGTATTGAACTTCATACGGCCCACGCGCGACAGATCGTAGGTTTCTTCGCTGAAGAACAGACGCTGGAACAGTTGCTCGACAGCGTCTTCGGTCGGCGGTTCGCCCGGGCGCATCATACGATAGATCGCAACGCGTGCCTGCATCCGATCCAGGATGTCGTCAACACGCAGGGTCTGGGAAATATAAGCGCCCTGATCCAGGTCATTGGTGAACAGCACGTCGATTTCCGACGCCTCGGTCAGCGCCAGCTTGGCCAGCACTTCTTCGCTGATTTCCTCGTTGGCGCGAGCGATCACTTCACCGGTATCGGTGTTGACCACGGCGCGCGCCAGCACGCGGCCCAACAGCGCATCGGCCGGCACTTCGACGCGATCAAGCTCTGCGGTCTGGATGTCGCGGATGTGCTTGGCGGTGATGCGCTTGTCCTTGGCCACGATCAGCTTGCCGTCGGCCCCAACCAGGTCGAATTTAGCGACTTCGCCCTTCAGGCGATCCGCCACGACCTTCATGAACACACCGCTCTTGGTCAGGTAGAACGTATCGAAGCTGTAGAACTCGGCCAGAATCTGCTCTTCGGTGTAACCCAGCGCCTTCAACAGGATGGTCACCGGCATCTTGCGACGACGGTCGATACGGAAGTACAGCAGATCCTTCGGATCGAATTCGAAGTCCAGCCACGAGCCACGGTAGGGAATGACGCGCGCAGAGAACAGCAGCTTGCCCGAAGAGTGGGTTTTACCGCGGTCGTGTTCGAAGAAGACACCAGGGCTACGATGCAACTGGCTGACGATCACACGCTCGGTACCGTTGATGATGAACGAACCGTTGGTGGTCATGAGCGGAATTTCACCCATGTACACTTCGTTTTCGCGTACTTCCTTCACCACCGGCTTGGACGACTCCTTATCGAAGATCGTCAGGCGGATACGGGCGCGCAACGGTGCGGCGTAGGTAATGCCGCGCAGTTGGCATTCCTGCATGTCGAACGGCGGCTCGCCAAGAATGTAGTGTGCAAAGTCCAGACGGGCGTAACCGTTGTGACTGATGATCGGAAAGATCGACTTAAAGGCAGCCTGCAGACCAACATCCTTGCGCTGCTCAACCGGTGCACCCAGCTGCAGAAATTCGCTATACGAATCGATCTGGGTCGCCAACAGGAATGGGACATCGAGAACACTGGCACGTTTCGCAAAGCTCTTACGAATACGTTTCTTCTCAGTAAACGAATAACTCATAGAGTCTCCATCGAGGTGGGGTGGCGCAAGAAACCAAATGTCAGCAACCACACGCTTATTAATTGCTGGCGTTTATTTTCTTGATTGTTCCAATTACAAGCGCAACAAGGCTGGCGGATTTCTCCGCCAGCCTTCCTTCTTTTTTCAAAGAAGATTACTTGATTTCAGCCTTGGCACCGGCTTCGGTCAGTTGCTTAGCGATGTCATCGGCTTCAGCCTTGGCAACGCCTTCCTTCACGGCCTTCGGAGCGCCGTCGACCAGATCCTTGGCTTCCTTCAGGCCCAGGCCGGTGATCGCGCGTACAACCTTGATCACGTTGACCTTGTTGTCGCCTACGGCGGACAGGATCACGTCGAACTCGGTCTTCTCTTCAGCGGCAGCAGCGCCACCAGCAGCCGGGCCGGCAACGGCAACGGCAGCGGCGGAAACGCCGAACTTCTCTTCGAACGCCTTGACCAGGTCGTTCAGTTCCATAACGGTCAGGCCGGCAACGGCGTCAAGGATGTCTTCTTTGGTGATTGCCATGTGAAAATCTCCAGAAATCTGTATATATCAAAAAAGTTAAGCGGCTTCGGCCTGCTTCTTTTCCGCCAATGCGGCCAGTGCGCGGGCAAAGCCGGACACAGGAGCCTGCATAACGTACAGAAGCTTGGACAGCAGTTCTTCGCGGCTCGGGATCGATGCCAGCTCAGCAACCTGAGCAGCATTCAGAACCTTGCCTTCGTAGGAACCGGCCTTGACGATGATCTTATCGTCGGCCTTCGCGAATTGGTGGAGCACTTTGGCTGCAGCGACCGGATCAACCGAGATACCGTAGACCAGCGGACCAACCATTTGGTCGGCCAAGCCTTCGAATGCGGTACCTTGGACGGCGCGACGCACCAGCGTGTTCTTCAGAACGCGCAGATACACGCCGTTCTCACGTGCCTTGGCACGGAGTTGGGTCATGCTGCTAACCTCGATCCCCCGATATTCGGCGATTACGATGGTCTGAGCATCGGCCAGCTTGGCAGATACTTCAGTAACGACCGCCTTCTTATCTTCAAGATTGAGACTCAAGGTCTACCTCCTAGTCTGAAATGAAGTGCGAACATCGCACTCCGCTTTGCAGCGGCGACCTTTCAGGAGACATCATGCAAACGATTCGGTGGTGCCCATGGGCAGAATTGAACTGCCGACCTCTCCCTTACCAAGGGAGTGCTCTACCCCTGAGCTACATGGGCTCGAAACGCTGAAGCCTTCTATTCGGGTACACCATCTGCGTAGGATGCTGTCGCCAGCGATTAAGCCTTGCGGCACCTACGGTCTTTGACAATCTGGCGGGACAAGCCCGCCAGCCCAAAGCCATGGCAGGTTGAGCACCTGCCTAGCTCCAACGCTTAAGCGCTGAAGCTACTGGTATCGATACGAACGCCAACGCCCATGGTGCTGGAAACGGCGGCCTTCTTCAGATACTGACCCTTGGCAGCGGCCGGCTTGGCCTTCTGCAGGGCATCGATCAATGCGGACAGGTTTTCACGCAGCGCGGCGGCTTCGAAAGAAGCGCGGCCGATGGTGGCGTGAACGATACCTGCCTTATCGGTACGGTATTGAACCTGACCGGCCTTGGCGTTCTTCACAGCTTCGGCGACGTTCGGGGTTACGGTACCAACCTTCGGGTTCGGCATCAGGCCACGCGGGCCGAGGATTTGACCCAGCTGACCGACAACGCGCATAGCGTCCGGCGCAGCGATCACAACGTCGAAGTTCAGTTGACCGGCCTTGACTTGATCGGCCAGATCGTCGAAACCGACAACGTCCGCACCGGCTTCGCGAGCTGCGTCAGCGGCTGCGCCTTGGGCGAACACGGCAACGCGCACGCTCTTGCCAGTGCCGCGCGGCAGCACGACGGCGCCACGGACAACTTGGTCGGACTTACGCGGATCGACGCCGAGATTAACGGCCACATCGATCGACTCGTCGAACTTGGCAGTAGCGGCTTCCTTGACCAGCGCCAGCGCTTCGTCGACCGGGTACAGCTTGTTACGGTCAACCTTGGCAACCAGTGCTTGCATACGCTTGGAGACTTTAGCCATTTACACGCCCTCCACTTCGAGACCCATGGAGCGAGCGGAACCGGCGATGGTACGCACGGCGGCGTCCATGTCGGCAGCGGTCAGATCCGGCTGCTTGGCCTTAGCGATTTCTTCCAGTTGAGCGCGGGTTACCTTGCCAACCTTCTGGGTGTTAGCGCGCGGGCTACCCTTCTGGATACCGGCGGCCTTCTTCAGCAGAATGGTGGCCGGCGGGGTCTTCATGATGAAGGTGAAGGACTTGTCCGCGTAGGCGGTGATCACAACCGGAATCGGCAGACCCGGCTCGATGCCTTGGGTCTGAGCGTTGAACGCCTTGCAGAATTCCATGATGTTCAGGCCGCGCTGACCCAGAGCCGGGCCGATAGGCGGCGACGGATTGGCTTTACCAGCGGGCACTTGCAGCTTTACATAGCCGACAATTTTCTTTGCCACGATTTACACTCCTAAAGCGGGTATAGCGCAGGCGCAAGCCTGCTTCCCAGACGAAAGGGGTAGATTATACACACATACCCCTTACCTTGCCAAGTAATGATCAGACTTTTTCTACTTGGCTGAATTCCAGCTCGACCGGCGTGTCACGACCGAAGATCTGAACCGACACGCGCAGCTTGTTGCGCTCGTAGTTCACTTCGTCCACCGTGCCATTGAAGTCGTTGAACGGACCATCGGTTACGCGCACACGCTCGCCCACCTCGAACAGCACCTTCGGACGAGGCTTCTCCACCCCTTCCTGGATCTGCTGCATGATCGAGTCGACTTCCTTCTTGGAAATCGGTGCCGGCTTGTTGGCAGTGCCGCCAATGAAACCGGTCACCTTGGGCGTACTCTTCACCAGGTGCCAGGTCTCGTCGGTCATCTCCATTTCGATCAGCACATAACCGGGGAAGAACTTGCGTTCGGTAATCGAGCGGCGGCCGTTCTTGATATCGACCACTTCCTCGACCGGAACCAGGATCTGTCCAAACTGATCAGCTACCTCGGAGCGATCGATGCGCTCGCGCAGCGCTTTTTGCACGCTCTTCTCAAACCCGGAATAAGCGTGCACGACATACCAGCGTTTTGCCATTTATCTATCAACCTCGACCGAGAATCACGTCGTAGACCAACCAGGTCAGACCCGAGTCGACCAACCACATGAACAATGCCAGGACGGCAACGAACAGAAAGACGATCCCCGTCATCTGCATGGCTTCCTTACGCGTCGGCCATACCACCTTGCGACCTTCGACCACGGACTCGCGCGCATAAGCAACGAATTCGCGCCCCGGCGTCGTCACCCAGACGACACCGGCAGCCAACGCCAACGCCACAAACATGGCCAAAACACGCAAAAAGCTCTGCGTATCCGGGATCACATAGAAACCCACCACGCCTGCGGCAACCAGCAGACCAGCCAGGGACAACTTGATTTTGTCTTGCATTTCCATACGGAATGTTCTCAGCGCGTATGTGACAAAAGACCAACCGGCGCAATAGCGCCGGTTAGTCTTACTTGGCAGGCCAGGAGGGTCTCGAACCCCCAACCCTCGGTTTTGGAGACCGATACTCTACCAATTGAGCTACTGGCCTAAAACCTTAACAACTTACTTAACAATCTTGGCTACAACGCCGGCGCCGACGGTGCGGCCGCCTTCGCGAATCGCGAAGCGCAGACCTTCTTCCATGGCGATCGGAGCGATCAGCGCGACGGTGATGCTGACGTTGTCGCCAGGCATAACCATTTCCACGCCTTCAGCCAGCGTTACGGCACCGGTCACGTCCGTGGTACGGAAGTAGAACTGCGGGCGGTAGTTGGCGAAGAACGGGGTGTGACGACCACCTTCTTCCTTCGACAGCACGTAAACTTCGGCGGTGAAGTCGGTATGCGGGGTGATGCTACCCGGCTTAGCCAGGACTTGACCACGTTCCACTTCTTCACGCTTGGTGCCGCGCAGCAGCACGCCGACGTTGTCGCCTGCTTGACCTTGATCCAGCAGCTTGCGGAACATTTCCACGCCGGTGCAGGTGGTCTTGGCAGTCGGCTTGATACCGACGATTTCGATTTCTTCACCGACCTTGACCACGCCGCGCTCTACACGACCGGTCACAACGGTACCGCGACCCGAGATCGAGAACACGTCTTCGATCGGCAGCAGGAACGGCTTGTCGATGGCACGTTCCGGCGTCGGGATGTAGCTGTCCAGCGCTTCGGCCAGACGGAAGATCGACGGTTCGCCGATTTCGGACTGGTCGCCTTCCAGCGCCTTCAGAGCCGAGCCCTTGACGATCGGCAGATCGTCGCCCGGGAAGTCGTAGGAAGACAGCAGATCGCGCACTTCCATTTCAACCAGTTCCAGCAGCTCTTCGTCGTCTACCATGTCGCACTTGTTCAGGTAAACGATGATGTACGGTACACCCACCTGGCGAGCCAGCAGGATGTGTTCGCGGGTTTGCGGCATCGGACCGTCAGCGGCCGAGCAAACCAGGATCGCGCCGTCCATCTGGGCAGCACCGGTAATCATGTTCTTCACGTAGTCGGCGTGGCCCGGGCAATCTACGTGTGCGTAGTGGCGGGTTTCGGTCTCGTATTCTACGTGAGCGGTGTTGATGGTAATACCACGTGCCTTTTCTTCCGGCGCGCTGTCGATTTGATCGTAGCCCTTAGCTTCACCGCCGAACTTCTTCGACAGAATGGTGGTGATCGCAGCGGTCAGGGTGGTCTTGCCATGGTCAACGTGACCGATGGTGCCGACGTTTACGTGCGGTTTGGTCCGCTC
>NZ_SNZP01000005.1:157818-183891 GCF_004363805.1 Paludibacterium purpuratum
TCTTCGACAGAATGGTGGTGATCGCAGCGGTCAGGGTGGTCTTGCCATGGTCAACGTGACCGATGGTGCCGACGTTTACGTGCGGTTTGGTCCGCTCAAACTTCTCTTTTGCCATGATAAACTTTTTCCCTGAAATACAATTAAAAAGTTACGTGGTATGGTGCCCATGGGCAGAATTGAACTGCCGACCTCTCCCTTACCAAGGGAGTGCTCTACCCCTGAGCTACATGGGCCTCTTACAGGCTTTGCGCTTGGAGCGGGTGAAGGGAATCGAACCCTCGTCATAAGCTTGGAAGGCTTCTGCTCTACCATTGAGCTACACCCGCCTAGCACGAACGGACGACCAATTACACGCCGCACAAGACGCTAGATAAATCTGGTGGAGGGAGAAGGATTCGAACCTTCGAAGGCAGAGCCGTCAGATTTACAGTCTGATCCCTTTGACCGCTCGGGAATCCCTCCGTGAAGAGAGCCGAATATTATAGAAGCCCCTTAGGGGTGTCAACACCCAAAACAAAATTTTCTAGGATTTTTTCACACCCCGCAAAGACAACGCCCGCCAAGCTTTACGGGCCTGGCGGGCGTTGTCTTTTGCATCAAACACTTAGCGCAATCAAGCCTTGCCGGAGATCTTCAGATACTTCTGCATCAGCTCGTCCGGCGACTCTTCGCGCGCCGGATCCAGCGGAATGCAGTCTACCGGGCAGACCTGCTGGCACTGCGGTTCGTCGTAATGCCCAACGCACTGGGTGCACAGTTCGGGGTCGATTTGATAGATCTCCTCCCCCTGCGAAATCGCATGGTTGGGGCACTCGGGTTCACAGACGTCGCAGTTGATGCATTCGTCGGTAATCATCAAAGCCATAATTCAATCCTCTACTCATTTCACGACAGACTCGACCGGCCTTCAGACCGACCTCATCCATTAACACATCACTCAGCCGACAACTTCGCGCGCAACAAGCCCGAAACACACCGAGCTCGCCTTGCCGTTGCGCAGCGTTTCCCACCCGTCCAGCGCCGGCCACACCTTATTTTCCAAATAGACGACGGCCTGCGGCGCCAATACCGGCGCCAACATTGGCAACACGGTAGACAACAGGTCGCTATCGTAGGGCGGATCAAGGAACACCACATCGAAGCTTTCGCGCGTGCTACGCAGATATTGCAGCGCATCGGCGCACACCACTTCGACGTTGGCCGCCGACAGCATTTCTCGGTTGGCCCGCAGAACCTCGGCCACAGCCCTCCCCTTTTCCACCATCACCACGCGGCTCGCACCGCGCGACGCGGCCTCGAAACCCATCGCGCCGCTACCGGCGAACAGATCCAGGCAGCGCTTGCCGTTGAGCGTCTGCCCAAGCCAATTGAAAACCGTTTCGCGCACACGATCCGGCGTCGGCCTCAGCCCCGACGCATCGGGAAAAGACAACAGGCGCCGGCGATACTCTCCGCCGATGATTCTGACCTTGTTTCGTTGCTGATTCATGCCATCTGCCATAAGAACAATATTACTGCGTGTCGGACTGACCGACACCGCCATTGATCAAACTATCGTCAAGAAGATCGCTATTCTTTCATGAACCGGTGTTCGGGGCACAGCTTTAAAAGGTACAATTTCGCCATCCGACACTTAATTAAAGTATCGACAAGGGCACGCATGTTCAGTTTTTTCAAAAAGAAATCCGAAAACCAGATCGACCAGCCGACAAATCCGACCCCCGAATTGGTGCAAGACGCCGTCGAGTCGCCACGCAGTTGGACCGAGCGGTTAAAATCCGGCCTCGCTAAAACGCGCAACAAACTCGGCAAGAATCTGGCCTCTCTGTTCGGCGGCGGACAGATCGACGAAGATTTGTACGAAGAGTTGGAAACCGTCCTGCTGACTGCGGACATGGGCGTGGACGCCACCGAGCACCTACTGCGCGAAGTGCGCGAGCGCGTCACTCTGCGCGGGCTCAAGGATAGCGCCGAACTCAAGGAAACGCTCAAATCGGTGTTGTTCGAGTTGATCTCACCGCTGGAGGTTCCGCTTGAGCCTCGCGCGGCCACCCCTTTCGTCATCATGATGGCCGGCGTCAACGGCGCAGGCAAAACCACCTCGATCGGCAAGTTGGCCAAATATTTTCAAAGTCAGGGATTGAGTGTACTACTGGCAGCGGGCGACACGTTTCGCGCCGCCGCACGCGAGCAGTTGATCGAGTGGGGCGAACGCAACAACGTTACCGTCATCGCGCAACAAGGCGGCGATGCCGCCGCCGTCTGCTTCGATGCCATTAACTCGGCCAAAGCACGCGGCATCGACATCGTACTGGCCGATACCGCCGGTCGGTTACCGACACAACTGCACCTTATGGAGGAGATCCGCAAGGTCAAGCGCGTCATCCAGAAGGCCATTCCGGACGCGCCGCACGAAGTTGTGCTGGTTCTGGATGCCAATATCGGCCAGAACGCGCTCAACCAGGTCAAGGTATTCGATGAAGCGCTCGGCCTGACCGGGCTGATTCTGACCAAACTGGACGGCACGGCCAAGGGCGGCATCATCGCCGCCATCGCCAAACAGCATCCGGTGCCGCTGCGCTTTATCGGCGTTGGCGAAGGTCTTGATGATCTGCGCCCCTTTTCGGCGCGGGAATATATCGATGCCCTATTCGATTGAGCGGCCCGATGGGCAGCCGTTCACGTTGAGGAATAACCACGCATGATTCAGTTCGACCAGGTGACCAAACGCTACCCCGGTGGCAACGAAGCATTAAAGAACCTGTCGTTTTCCATCGAGACCGGCGAGATGGTATTTCTAGCCGGCCCCTCCGGTGCGGGCAAATCGACCCTGCTCAAGCTGATCGCCGGGATAGAACGCGCCACGCAAGGCGGTGTACTGGTCAACGGACAGAACCTGACCCGCATGCGCGGCAATCAGATCTGCTTCGTACGCCAGCATATCGGCATGGTATTCCAGGATCACAAAATCCTGTTCGATCGCAATGTCTTCGACAATGTCATGTTACCGCTGGACATCATTGGCTTCGACCGCCGCGATGCCGCACGCCGAGTCCGGGCCGCACTGGATAAGGTCGGCCTGCTCGGCCGAGAGAAATCGATGCCGATCCGACTGTCGGGCGGCGAACAACAACGACTGTGCATTGCGCGCGCCGTCGTGCACCGACCTTCGATTCTGCTCGCCGACGAACCCTCCGCCAACCTCGACCGTGCCTACGCGCTCGATATCATGGAGCTGTTCAAATCCTTCCATCAAGTCGGCGCCACCGTGGTCATTTCCGCACACGACGAAACCCTGATGGAAGATTACGGTCGCCGCATCATTCGCCTGCGAGAAGGACAATTTGCCGCATGAGACACTTCTTCTACCTGCACGCGCAAAGCGCCCGCAGCGCCCTGATCAAGATCTTGCGCCAGCCTTTTGGCAGCCTGCTCAACCTGCTGATGCTTTCCGTGGCCCTCGCCCTGCCCCTATCGCTGTTTCTGGCCGTGGCCAGTCTGCAGGACTGGGCCGGCCGACTGACCGCCACGCCGCAGATCACGCTGTACATGGAACAAAGTGCGGAGGCCGCGGACATCTCCGCAGTCAACACCACACTGCACAAGCACCCCGAAGTGCAATCCTTCGTCTTCATCAGCAAAGGGCAAGCCCTGAAGGAGATGGAAACGAAGAACGGCCTGCAGGGTCTATCCGACGGCCTTGGCGGCAACCCCCTACCGGATGCCTTCGTCGTCACCCCGACCACACTCGACCCACACGAGCTCGACATGCTGCAAAAAGAGCTGTCGGGCCTACCCATGGTCGAAAGCGCCCAGTTCGATGCTAGTTGGGCCAAGCGTCTATTCGCTTTGATCTCGCTCGGCCACCAACTCACCTGGTTCCTGGCCGGGGTACTGGGTGCGGCGTTGGTGCTGGTCACCCACAACACCATTCGCATGCAGATCCTGGCGCGTCGCGACGAGATCGAGGTAACCAAGCTGATCGGCGCGCCCGACAGCTTCATTCGCCGACCGTTCATGTACCACGCACTGTGGCAAGGTCTTGTGGCCGCGTTGATTGCCTGGGGTCTGACTTGCTGGCTAGCCCTTGCCGCCAATCCGGCGATCAGCGAGTTCGCCCGGCTGTACAACGAGCAGGTCTCGCTACGCATGCTGCGGCCGACTGAATTGGCGGCGTTCATCGCCGGCTCGGCGTTGCTTGCCATGATCGGCGCCCGAATGGCTGCCGACCACCACCTACGGCGGGTCGGGCCGCGTTGATGCATGCAGGCTATTGAACCGATAAAGAAATACATCCGGAGATGCAACTTTCTCGACTAGCACTCGACTAACTCGAGTGCTAACATTGCAGCATCGAATGGAGAATCACAGCCATATGACCACAACCTTCGCATTGCCCGTTCCTTCCACCTCCGGCAGCTTGGAGCAGTACATCCAGGCGGTGAACAGCGTTTCGATGCTGTCGGCCGAAGAAGAAATCGAGCTGGCAACCCGCTACCATGGATCCAACGATCTGGATGCGGCGAAAAGGCTCGTACTATCGCACCTTCGCGTGGTGGTATCGATTGCCCGTGGTTATGCCGGTTACGGCCTGCCGCAGGCCGACCTGATCCAAGAGGGCAATATCGGCTTGATGAAGGCCGTCAAACGCTTCGAACCCAATCGCGGCGTCCGCCTCTTCTCTTTCGCCATCCACTGGATCAAGGCGGAGATACACGAATTCATCTTGCGCAACTGGCGTCTGGTTCGCATCGCCACCACCAAGCCGCAACGCAAGTTGTTCTTCAACCTGCGCAGCATGAAAAAGAACTTCGCGGCGCTGACCGATGCCGAGGCGCAGGCCATTGCCGACGACCTGGGCGTCAAACGCGAAGAAGTGCTGGAGATGGAAACGCGCTTGACCGGGCAAGACATCGCACTGGTCGCCGACGAGGGTGACGACGAAAGCTTCGCGCCGATCGACTGGCTGGCCGACGCCGAAGCCGAGCCGACACTGCAATTGGAAAAGAAGGCTCTGGCGCGTCTGCAGACCGTCGGGCTGGAAAAGGCGCTCTCGACGCTGGACGATCGCAGCCGCCGCATCATCGAGGCACGCTGGCTGGCCGACGACGGTGGCGCTACGCTACACGATTTGGCCGCCGAATTTGGCGTTTCTGCCGAACGCATCCGCCAGATCGAAGCCAAGGCATTGGGCAAGATGAAGCAAACCATGGCTGCCCAAGTCTGACAGCGGCGGAAAGGCGCGTTGCTTTGCGACGCACCCCACCGCACAAAAAAAACCTGCCGACGGCAGGTTTTTTTATGGTCTTCCGACAGCGCCGCTACTCGTTGGCTGTGCGGAACTTAGCCGGCAAGCGGGCGTAGGCCTCGCTGCTCATGACGCGCAGACGCGCCCAGGAGGCCGGGCCGTCCTGCAGATCTTCGATAAAGTCGTGCGCATAGGTTGGGAACGAGGCTAGCGCCAGGCCCAACGTTTGTTCAGCCTGAGCTTCCTGCCCCACCATGGACTGCATTTCAGCTTGTTTCAGCAAGACATCCGGATAGGGTCTGAACGCCGCCATCAGGTCAACCCAGGCACGTTTCTGCGGCAGGTTATCCGGTGTGGCCTCAATGTAGTTGTCCAGGGTGTAGAGCGCATGGAACGCGTACAGCGGCTCGGTGCGGACGATTTCGCCCAGTCGCACAGCACGCTGGCCGTCGATCTTGGCGACATTGGTGGGCGAATACAACCCAGTCAACTCGTGGTAATGCTTCACCGCCGCGATGGACACCCCACCCAACGCCACCATGCCGGCAAACAGCACGAGCCGCCACAGCACGCTCAGGCCGGTTCCCCGCCCCTTCTCCGGCAACGGCGCCAATGCCATGAAAATCACTAGCATCGCCAGGAAATACAGATACCACAGCGGATACTCGACCATGCTGTGAATCAGGGTAACCGCCATGCAGGACAGCGGCAGTACGCCCTCGATCTGGGCACGCTGGCTAAAGTACGGCCAGATAGCCCAACCAAAGCCCAACAGCACGATGGCGGTGATGACCCAGCCCATTTCGGCCAACAACTGCAGAATTAGGTTATGGGCATTGGTGAATAGCCCGCTGTTGACGCCATCGGCGGCAAACTGCGGCAGCGCCTGCAGAGTGACGCTCTGTGCGGCGTACTGCGACCAGCCCACGCCTCGGACGCTATGAGCTCGGAACACCAGCCAGGCCTTGTGCATCTCGGCGAAACGACGCGACGACATATCGTCGCCATTAGCCGCCAGGCGCTCGACGCCCGAGGACACGACGGCATGGCTATGGGTAAAGAAGGCAACCGCCTGGTTGGCATAAGGCAACAGGAATTGCGCAGCGACAATCGCGCTACAAGCAAAGAACACGGCCAACATCATGCGGCGTGAGATCGCCGTGCGGATGCGGGCATGCCAGACGATACCGATCAGCACCACCGCCACCGCATACAGCAGTACCGTGCGCGACGCTGCGTATGCCAGCATCAGCGACAACCACATCGTCCACAGCAAAAACCAGCGGCCGCGCATCTTCTCGATGGAGAACAAGTAGACGCCGGCGAGCATGCCCCACATGAGATAGTGCGCGTACTGATTGCGCTGGCCGATATGACCGAAAATATTGGTGGTCGGATGAGACGAGTCGTAGAACACGACGCCGTTCATCATCGTCGCGAGCCCGGTAAGTTGCGTGAAACCGATCAACGACTGCACCAGGCTGCCGACGATCAGCGCCCAAGCCAACCAGAACGTCAGCCGGGAGAGCCCCATCTCATCGCGCAAGGTCAGTGTCACGGCGGCCAGGAACGCGAGCGCACTGAACGCCAACGAGGTCGCATAATTCATGCCTGGGAACAGGATCTTGACGAACCACGGTTGCGCCGCCCAGCACACCGCCAAGGCCAGACACCAGATCGTGGCGCGCGGCAGGCGTTCGAACAAGGTTCCGTTAGTCGCCAACAGCAACCCGGCCCCCAACGCCAGCCAAACCGTATTGATCTCCCCCCACCATTGCGGCAACGGCACGTAATGAATCGGCGAGGCAAAAGGCACGATGGCAATCAGGCACCAGAGCAAGGTGGCCATCGACAGGGTCAAGGTTCTGAATTGCATAGCTCGGGGTCGTTTCGTTGAAGCCGCAAGGATAGCGTAAAAATCACCCAAAGCCGCACACTTTTTCATCTCATTTGCTTAAAAGCATACGCTCGACTCAAACCGGATCTCATTTGTTCCATCAAAGCACGCCAGAGGGGCGATTGACGCTCCCCTGACGTCAATCGCAGCACGCACATCGGCAGACTAGGACACCGGGGCGCCCAGCCGACAAGTAGCCGGTAGAAAACGCACCGGCACCGGCTGTAGCCCCTGGCTGTCGCCCGGCTGACAACGCCAACGGATCACGCCGCGCGCATCCTGCCCGACCATAGAAAAAAATCGCCCATTGACCTCATCGCTGCCGGTGTTGCGTAACTTCACCGTCAGAATGCCATCGCCGTTACGTTGCGCATAACCGATCGACTCCACCACATCGGAAGAGATCTCACCCAGACCGGCCGCCTGCAAATTAGGCGGCATCTCGCCGCTGGCGATCGCATACTCCGCCACGCTGACGCGCGCTGCCGACAGCAGCTGCACCGCTTCGGCCAGACGGGCTCGCACACTGTAATCTTGGTACTTGGGCATCGCGGCCACGGCCAACACCCCCACAATGGCCACCACGATCATCAACTCAATCAACGAAAACCCCACAGGTAAACGATCTATCCGCATGACGGCACCTCGCTGTCAGAGCCCGGACGGGCGGAGGAGCCATGCTAGCGCCTCCGCTGAACGCAGGCACGGCTACGCGGTACGCCGACAGTACACCGACGTGTTAGCATCACAACCCTGCTTTTGTTCTTAGGAAATCCGGCATGTCGAACCAAGACTGGTTGAGCCGCAGCACCCAGGCCGTATGGCACCCCTGCACCCAGATGAAACGGCACGAACGCTTCCCGTTGGTGCCGATCGCCTCGGCCCAGGGCGCCTGGCTGACCGACTTCGACGGCAAACGTTACCTAGACGCCGTCAGCTCCTGGTGGGTCAATCTGCTCGGACATGGCCATCCGCGGATCAAACAGGCGATCCGCGATCAGCTCGACACGCTTGAGCATGTCATGCTGGCAGGCTTCACCCACCGCCCGGTGATCGAGCTCTCCGAACGCCTGACGGCGCTGACCGGCTTGGGCCACGCCTTCTACGGTTCGGATGGCGCCAGCGCCACCGAGATTGCGCTGAAAATGAGCTTCCACTACTGGAAGAACAACGGGCAAGCCGAAAAATGCCGCTTCATCAGCCTGGAAAACAGTTATCACGGCGAAACCGTTGGCGCGCTGGCGGTAACCGACGTGCCGCTGTTCTCGGCCACCTACGCACCGCTCTTGCAGAAAGCGCTGCGCGTTCCGACGCCTGATGCGCGCCTGGCCGCACCGGGCGAAAGCGCGAGCGATGTCGCCCGGCGTGCCGCGCAAGCCTTGGAGAACGTGCTGGCAAAACGCGCCGGCGAAGTGGCCGCGCTGATTCTCGAGCCGCTGGTGCAGGGCGCCGCCGGCATGGCCATGTACCACCCCGACTACCTGCGCGAAGCACGTCGCCTGTGCGATCGATACCGGGTTCACCTGATCGCCGACGAAATCGCGGTCGGCTTCGGCCGCACCGGTACGCTGTTCGCCTGTGAGCAAGCAGGCATCCGCCCCGACTTCCTATGCTTGTCCAAGGGCATCACCGGCGGCTTTCTGCCACTCTCGTGCGTCTTGACCAGCGACGAGGTTTATCGAGCGTTCTACAGCGACGACGTGCGCGATGGTTTCCTGCATTCGCACAGCTATACCGGCAATCCGCTGGCGTGCAGCGCGGCACTCGCCGTGCTCGACACGCTGCAAGAGGAAGATATTTTGGCGCAAAACCGAGACAAAGCCGCGCGCTTCAGCCATTTGCTGGCCCCGCTCGCCGCGCGCGACGATGTCCGCCATTTCCGCCAGCAAGGCATGATCTGGGCATTCGACGTCGAAAGCCCGCGTGGCGACTTTGCCCAGGCCTTCTTCGCCGCCATGCTCGAGCGCGGCTGCCTGGTTCGCCCGATCGGTACCTCGGTGTACTTCATGCCCCCCTATTGCCTGCAAGACGACGAAATGCAACAACTGGCCGACGCCACGCAACAGACGCTCGACCAGTTATCGCGCTCAGAGAGCGGGGCCACATCGCAGCCTGCGCTGCCCTGAGGATACAGCGGGGGGGCTTCGCGAGACGGCTCCGACTCCCTATAATTATTTCTTTTACCCGGACATCGTTCATTATGCATTCGGTTATCCACTCGGCCAGCCGTATCGTCGTCAAAGTCGGCTCCAGCCTGGTGACCAACGACGGCAAGGGGCTCGATCTCGCGGCGCTCGGCCGCTGGGCGGAAGAAATTTCCGAACTCAAGCGACGCGGCAAACAGGTGGTGCTCGTTTCCAGCGGTGCCATCGCCGAAGGCTGCCAGCGCTTGGGCTGGGCCACGCGCCCCAAAAGCGTGGATCAGTTGCAAGCCGCCGCGGCAGTCGGCCAGATGGGACTATGCCAAGCCTACGAATCGGCCTTTCGCGCCTTCGGTCTCGGCACGGCGCAAATCCTGCTCACCCATGAAGACCTGGCGGATCGCACACGTTATCTGAACGCCCGATCGACGCTGACAACGCTGCTCAACCTTAACGTCGTACCGATCATCAACGAGAACGATACCGTCGTGACCGACGAAATCCGCCTGGGCGACAACGATACCCTGGGCGCCCTGGTCACCAACCTGATCGAAGCCGATGCGCTGGTGATCTTGACCGACCAAATCGGCCTGTTCAGCGCCGACCCGCGTAAAGACCCGCAGGCACGCCTGATCGAAGACGCCACCGCCGGCGACCCGCAGCTTGAAGACATGGCCGGCGGCGCCGGGAGCAAGGTGGGAACCGGCGGCATGTTGACCAAGATCCTGGCCGCCAAGCGAGCAGCACACAGCGGCGCGCACACCGTGATCGCCTGCGGTCGCGAACCGCACGTGTTGTCTCGCCTGGCCGATGGCGAGCATATCGGCACACAGCTGCAAGCGGTCACCAGCCGCCTGGCGGCCCGCAAGCAGTGGTTGGCCGACCACCTCAAACTGTCGGGCCGCATCACGGTCGACGCTGGCGCCGCGCGCGCCATCGGCGAAAAGGGCACCAGTCTGCTGCCGATCGGCGTGGTCTCGGTCGAAGGCGACTTCCTGCGCGGCGAGGCCGTCGCCTGCATCGACCCGCAAGGCCACGAACTGGCCCGCGGCTTGGTCAACTACAGCTCCGACGAGGCGCGCCAGCTGATCAAAGTCGCCACGCGCGACATCGAGACGGTGCTCGGCTACATCGGCGAACCGGAGCTGATTCACCGCGACAATATGGTGTTGGCCAACTGCGGTTGACCCCGCATGCCGAACATGAAAAAAGCCGCGAATGCGGCTTTTTTAGTGGCAGGAGAAGCGGGTCGGCGATCAGGATTCGTCGTCCCCGGCACTCGAGTTCTTTTTCTTCTGCTCGACACTACGCATGATGACGATAGCGATCATGCCGCACAGGAAGAACAGCAGCAGCATCCAGACAATCGATTGCAGCGTCTCGATGACGGTGCGGTAAATTTCCAACACCCAACTCATGAAGTTCAGCGGCGGCGGCGTTCCATTGTCGCCTTTATTGGCGATGTACTTCTGCAGCTCCCACAGCTGCACCCCACCCGACACACCCACCACCACAATCGCGAACTGGATGTACTTGTGCCACGCCTCGGCCAAATCGGCGCCGACGATGTTCGCCAGCACACGATCAACCGCCTTGTCGAAAAAGCGCGCGGTCAGCGTAGCGGTCAACATCGACACCACCAGCGCTACCAGCAACATCACTAAAAACATGCGTCACCTCGTCTCTGAATATTCTGATCTGCTGCGATCATTTTAGTCGCCCGCGCCCGCGGACGCCCCCTCATTCCACAGCCAGGCCGCGCCGCGCACGCCGGATGAATCGCCGTGCACGGGCGCTGCCAAGCGCGTCAAGACACTGTCTGAAAATACGTATCGCCCCCAGCGCGCGGGCACGCCTTCATAGAGCGCGGCGATATTCGACAACCCGCCTCCCAGCACGATCACGTCCGGGTCGAGAATATTGATCACCCCGGCCAGCGAGCGCGCCAAGCGATCCAGATAGGTATCGAGCGAGGCCTGCGCCGCCATGCAGACACCGCTACCGGCGCGTTCGGCGATCTCGTACGGTTGCAGGTCGAACCCCTGTTCGCGCAGACAGGCCTCGTGCCAAGCCGGCCCGGACAGATAGCGCTCGATACAGCCGGCTCGGCCACAATAGCAGGCCGGCAACGGCAAATCGGCTGCCGCGGGCAAAGGCAGTGGGTTGTGTCCCCATTCGCCGGCAATGCGGTTCGGTCCGTCCAGCACACGGCCATCCACCACCAGACCGGCGCCGACACCGGTACCGAGAATCACCCCGAACACCACGCGCGCGCCATGCCCGGCGCCATCGATGGCCTCGGACAAGGCAAAGCAGTTGGCATCGTTGGAGAGCCGCACCGGCCTTGCCAACTCGCGTTCCAGATCGGCCTTAAGCGGCCGGCCATTGAGCCAGACCGAATTGCAGTTCTTCATGCAACCGGTCAGTGCCGACAGCGCCCCTGGCGTGCCGACGCCCACCGTAGCGCTCGCACCGAGTTCGGCCTCGGCCGCGCGCACCATGCGACCGATCTGCGCCACCGAGGCGGCATAATCGCCGCGCGGCGTTGCCTCGCGCTGGCGCAGCAACACCTCCCCGCGCGTCGACAAGGCAACGATCTCCGTCTTGGTGCCGCCCAGATCCACGCCGATGCGCAACATCGCTCAGTCTTTCATCGGCAGACCGAAATGGGTGAACGCCTGCGCCGTGGCCATACGGCCGCGCGGCGTGCGCTGCAAATAGCCCTGCTGGATCAGATACGGCTCGATGACATCCTCGATGGTATCGGTGCTCTCGCCGATGGCAGCCGCCACATTGTCGAGCCCGACCGGACCGCCGGCGAACTTCTCGATCACCGCCGACAATAATTTGCGATCCATCACATCCAGCCCGGCGACATCCACATCCAGCATCGACAACGCGGCATCGGCCACCTCGACGCTGACCACGCCATCGGCACGCACTTCGGCATAATCGCGCACCCGGCGCAACAGGCGGTTAGCGATGCGCGGCGTGCCGCGGCTGCGACGCGCCACCTCGAAAGCGCCCTCGGCGCCGAGCGTGACATTCAACAGCCCGGCCGAACGCTGCACGATGCGCGTCAGCTCTTCCGGCGAATAAAACTCCAGCCGCGACACGATACCGAAACGATCGCGTAGCGGATTGGTTAGCATACCGGCACGCGTCGTGGCGCCGACCAGCGTGAACGGGGGGAGATCGATCTTGACCGAGCGCGCCGCCGGCCCCTCGCCGATCATGATGTCGATCTGGTAGTCCTCGAGCGCCGGGTAGAGGATTTCCTCCACCACCGGGCTCAAGCGATGGATTTCGTCGATGAACAGCACATCGTGCGGTTCGAGGTTGGTTAACAGCGCCGCCAGGTCGCCGGCACGCTCAAGGACCGGGCCGGAGGTCTGGCGCAGATTCACGCCCATCTCGCGCGCGATAATGTGCGCCAGCGTGGTCTTGCCCAACCCCGGAGGGCCGAACAGCAACACATGATCCAGCGCCTCGCCGCGCTTCTTGGCCGCTTGGATGAAGATCGTCAACTGCTCGCGCGCCTTGACTTGGCCGACATACTCGTCGAGCAACTTGGGCCGCAATGCACGCTCCAGCGCTTCTTCCTGCGCCGACAGCGATTGCTGCGTCACGATGCGCCGCGGGGCATCGCCCATGAGATTGTCGGTTTCCAGCATGGCAGGCCATTCAACAGTGTGGTTAGACTGCAATCTTATCACCCTGATATGATGATTGCCGACCTTCGGGTCAAGACAACGTCTTCAGGGCGGGGTGAAACTCCCCACCGGCGGTAGGCTGGCAAATGCCGGCGAGCCCGCGAGCGCCTGGCGAGCCAGGGACAGCAGATCCGGTCGAATGCCGGAGCCGACGGTCATAGTCCGGATGAAAGAAGACTCGCACCCGCCTGTTCCAGGCGGGTGTCTGCCCTGCATGCGTGTTTCTCATGATTTTTTAGAGGACCGATGCAATGAACCTGCTACAAAATTCCCACACCCATGCCGTGGAAACGGCGCTCGACGCACTCCGACGCGGCCTGCCCATCGCCCTTTTGGACGACGACGACCGTGAAAACGAAGCCGATCTGATCGTGGCCGCCGATCGGCTAAGCGTGCCGATCATGGCGCAGTTGATCCGCGATTGCAGCGGCATCGTCTGCCTATGCCTGCCTCAGGCCACCGCCGAACGCCTTGGGCTGCCGATGATGGTCGAACACAATCAAAGTCGTTACGGCACGGCCTTCACCCAATCGATCGAAGCACGTCACGGCGTCACCACCGGCGTCTCCGCCGCCGACCGCGTCACCACCATCCGGGCTGCCATTGCAGCGGATGCCAAACCGGAAGATCTGGTTCGTCCCGGTCACGTGTTTCCGTTGATCGCAAGCACGGGGGGCGTACTGACACGACGCGGCCACACCGAGGGAGCCGTCGATCTCGCCTGCTTGGCAGGACTGTCGCCGGCGGCGGTGTTGTGCGAATTGATGAACCCGGATGGCACGATGATGCGTGGCATTGCGCTCGACACCTATTTGGCCCGCTACCGCATTGAACGGCTGACCATCGAGGATCTAGCGCGCTATCGCGCAGAACGAGAGGAATAACCCGCGAGGATGGGGCGTGTCAGCGCGACGCGCCCCCTAACAGCCTTAACGATCACCCCTTGGCCAAGCCCTTGAGCGCCAAACGGATACCCTCGCTGACATCGACGTCGGCCGGCAATGTCTTCATGGCCGCTTGCGCTTCTTTTTCGCTGTAGCCCAAGGCCATCAACGCATTGAGGATATCGCTGCGGCTATCCGCTTGTGCGGCGGCGAACGGCAAACCACCCGGCATCGTCAATGTGGCGCCGGTGGCCAGCTTGCCGCGTAGTTCCAGCACCAACCGTTCGGCGGTTTTCTTGCCGATACCCGGTACGGCGGACAAGCGCTTCAAATCTTCGGTGGCGATCGCCTGCGCCAACTCGTCGGCGCTCATTCCCGACAGGATCGCCAGCGCGATGCGTGCGCCAATGCCCGTCACCTTGATCAACTGACGAAAGGTCTCGCGCTCGGTGCGGCTGGCGAAGCCGAACAGCAGATGCGCGTCTTCGCGCACCACTTGGTGGATAAACAACACCACTTTTTCGCCCAAAGCCGGCAACTGATAATAAGTGGTCATCGGCACGTCGACCTCGTAGCCGACCCCCTGGACATCGACCACCACTTGCGGCGGCAATTTTTCCAGCAAAACACCGTTCAGGCGTCCGATCATCTTGGTTCTTTCTTCAATAGGAGGGAGGACGACTCAGACCAGGCGGCCGCCCTTAACACGCAGTCCCTGCGAACTCAGCGCCGCCAGCGCGTCGTGGCTGTGGTTGGCATGCGCCAGCGCCACCGCCAGCGCATCGGCGGCGTCGGCCTGCGGCGTGCCGGACAGCGACAGCAGCCGCACCACCATCGCTTGTACCTGTTCTTTGGGGGCCTTGCCATGGCCAACCACCGACTGTTTGACCTGCAACGCCGTGTACTCGGCAACGGGCAGTTGGCGCAACACCAGCGCCGTTACCACCGCGCCGCGCGCCTGGCCCAGCATCAGTGTCGCCGCCGGATTGACGTTGACGAATACTTGCTCGACGGCAGCCTCTTGCGGCCGGTAAGTCTCGATCACCTCGAACAAGTGTTCGGCGATCACCCGTAGGCGCTCGGCAAGCGGCGCACCTTGCGGTGTGCGGATACAGCCGGAGGCAACGTAATGGCGTTGCGAACCGACCACGTCGATCACGCCGAAACCGGTAATGCGCGAGCCCGGGTCAATGCCGAGAATGCGCCGGCTCACGGGCACGCCCAGCCGGCGGCAATGCGATCGGCCTCCTGCAGACGCTCGGGCGTCCCGACATCCAGCCACAGTCCGGACAAACGCTCTCCGCTGATGGTCCCGCGCGCCATGGCCTCGATGAACACGTTGAGCAGTGTTTCACGCACCGGCGAACGCCGGGCCAGGTCGGCCAACAAGGAGGGATGATAGGCGCCGATGCCGGCATAGGTCAGTCGTGGCAGCCCCTCGACCGGTTCGCGCGTCACGCGGCCGTCCGGATGCAAAGTAAAATCGCCTCCGGGACGATGCGGTGGATTGTCTACCAAGATCAGGTGCGCCTGGCGCGCGTGCCCGTCCAAGCGCTGCGCCGCAGCCATCAGCCGCGCGAAATCCAGATCGCACAACACGTCGCCATTGACCAGCAGGAAAGGCGCATCGCCCAAAAGCGGCAGCGCCTGGGCGATGCCGCCGGCCGTTTCCAGCGCTTCATGCTCCGCCGACCAGGCGATACGCACGCCATAGGCGGCGCCATCGCCAAGCGCCGCCTGCAGCCGTTCACCGAGCCAGGCGTGATTGATCACCAACTCGCGGATGCCGCAAGCCGCCAACCGGCGGATATGCCAGCCAATCAGGGTTTCTGCGCCGACTCGCAACAGCGGCTTGGGGGTGTGGTCGGTCAATGGCCGCATACGCTCGCCGCGTCCGGCAGCCAGGATCATCGCCTTCATCAAAAGGTATACCCGGTCTGCACATCTTCGTCGCCGCCATCCAACTCGCGCAGCAGTTGATAGAGCGGTGCCAGCTCCTGGTAACGACGGGTGGTTTTTTTCAAATACTTGAGGAAGCGCGGCACTTCGGCCAGGTAGCGCTCTTTGCCGTCGCGGTGCCACAGCCGGCAGAAGATCCCCGCCACCTTCAGATGGCGCTGCACGCCCATCCATTCGAAGTCGCGATAGAAGTCGTCGATATTGGCCGCGACCGGCAACCCGGCCTTGCGCGCCTTTTCCCAGTAGCGCACCACGATATCCAGCACCAGTTCTTCGTCGAACTCGACGAATGCGTCGCGCAATAGCGACACCAGGTCGTAGGTAATCGGGCCGTAGACCGCATCCTGGAAGTCAAGCACGCCCGGTCGACCTTCGGACAGCATCAGGTTGCGCACGATATAGTCGCGATGCACAAAGACCCGTGGCTGCGCCAGCACACGGTCGAGCACGCGGGGGACGCTCTCGTCCCAAAGCTTGCGTTGCGCGTAATTGAACGGCTTTTGCAACTGTTTGCCGGCGAACCAGTCGGGAAACAGGTCGACCTCGCGCTGTAACAAGGCGCGGTCATACTCGGGCAACACGCCGCTACGACTGCCCAGTTGCATGTCGATCAGGTTATCGACGGCCTCCAGCAGCAAGAGACGCACCGTCTCCGCCGACTGATCCTGTTGTAGCGCCGCCATATAGGTCACGCGGCCGAGATCCTGCAGCTCCATGAACCCCTGTTCGCGGTCGTGAGCATAGATCTCCGGCACATTGAGCATGGACAGCACCTCGCGTGCATGGACATAGGGTGCCGTGTCCATCTTGTCGGGCTGGGCATCCATCAGAATGCGCGTGGAACCGTCTGGAAACGTGGCGCGGAAGTAACGGCGAAAGTCGGCGTCGGCCGCCGCAAACTCGACCTGCAGGTCGATTCCGGGGTGTTGATCAGAAAGCCACTTTTTAAGTTGTGCTAATCGCTGCATGTCGGTTGATTGCGGTACTGGTAGAATTGTGCGATTTTATACCGCCGATTGCACCCACGATATGGTTTTGTGCATGCCACGAATTCAACAAACACAAATTGTCCTGGCGCTAGCCGCTGCTTTTTCCGTGCAATTCGCTCGCGCGGACACGCCAGCCGACTACGTCACGCCGGCGCTCCCCGTCCCGGGCGAGGCGCATGTCACCGCCGATCACATCGAAGGCACCATGAACGACACCCTGCAAGCACGGGGGAATGTGGTGGTGACGCGCGACGATCAGAAGTTGACCAGCGACTGGCTCGACTACTACCAGGCGAAGAATCGCGTCAAAGCGGGCGACCGCTTTACCCTCACCCGCCAACAGGATCGCATCGACGGCACTTTGCTCGACTACAACCTCGATAGCCGCACCGGCACCGGCCAACAACCGGTCTTCCGCTCCGGCACGCCGGGCAAGGAAATGCGCGGCGATGGCAAGGAAGTGATATTCCGCGGCAAGGACAATTACCGTGTCCTCCAGTCCGAGGCGACCACCTGCTCGGTCGGCGACGACAGCTGGTACCTGCGTTCGTCGCAGCTCGACCTCGATTACACCACCGGCATTGGTACGGCCTACCACGCAAATGTCGTCTTTCAGGGCGTACCGATCCTGTACGCACCGTGGCTGGACTTCTCGCTCGACGGCCGGCGTAAATCCGGCTTCCTATACCCCTCGCTGCAAGGCGGCAGCCGGGGCTTGGAACTGGCCATTCCCTACTACTTCAACCTGGCGCCCAACTACGACGCCACGTTGACCACGCGCCTGAACACGCAGCACGGGTTGATCCTCGGTGGCGAGTTCCGCTATCTGCAGCCCGATTATTCCGGCTGGCTGTACACCGAACAGATCCAGCGCGACCAGGCGACCAAGCACTACCGCTACCTGTGGAGCGGCGCGCACCAACAGACCTTGGCGCCCGGCCTGACCGCCGGTTACGACGGCACCACCGTCTCGGACGACAACTACTTCAGCGACTTCGGCGACCGCTACACGGTCGCCGCCAATGTCAACCTGGTACGCGAGGCCTACGTCAATTATGCCCGCAGTTGGCAGGGCGGCTCGGCCAACCTGTATCTGCAGGCCCAGCGCTACCAGACCCTGCAAGCCACCGGCACCGCGGTCACGCCGCCGTATGCCCGTTTGCCGGAACTGACGCTCACCGCCAACCAGAATCTGCCGTTGGGCCTCTCCGGCAACCTGACCAGCGTGATGACCCAGTTCTCGCACCCTACGTTGCAGGAAGGCAATCGCTGGGTGCTCTATCCGAGTATTACGCTGCCGTTCGAGCGCAGCTGGGGATTTTTCAAACCGAAGATCGGCATTCACTCCACCCAATACCAACTGCAAAGTTACAAAGGCAACCCCAGCAGTAACGTCACCCGTACCTTGCCGATCGCCAGCATCGACACCGGACTGTACTTCGACCGGCAGGTGGAAATGTTCGGCGGCGAGCGCACCCAGACGCTGGAACCGCACCTGTACTATCTGAACGTGCCGGCGCGCGACCAAAGCAGCATCCCGAACTTCGATTCCTCGCTGAACGACTTCGGCTTCGCCCAGATATTCTCCGAAAACGACTATTCGGGCTACGACCGCATTTCGCCGGCCAACCAGATCACCGCCGGACTCTCCTCGCAGTTGATCGACAACGACAGCGGACGGGAAATCATTCGCGCCGCCGTCGGCCAGCGCTACTATTTCGATTCGAGCCAGCTTAACAGCGATGGCACCCTGTCAAAGCGAACGACCGGGGCCTCGGACTTTCTGGCGAGCCTGGGCGGCGAAGTCGTCAAGAACTGGAATCTCGACAGTTTGTACCAGTACAGCGCGACCACGCATGCGCCGGTACAATACAACGTGTCGTTGCGCTACCAGCCGGCTGCAGGCAAGGTCGTGTCGCTGCGCTACCGCTTTTACACCAACAACCAGGTCAACGCCCAAGGCCAGCCGGAGAACCTGAACGAGGTCGACTTCGGCGTGCAATGGCCGATCCTGCCCAAGTGGTATGGTCTGTTGCGTACCGACTATTCGCTGCAGGATCGCCAGGCGATGCAACAGTTGGTGGGGGTCGAGTACAACAACGGCTGCTGGCTGCTGCGCTTGGTTACCGAGCGATACATTACCAAGCTGACCCAAACCAAGACCGCTTTCTATTTGCAAATCGAACTCAAGGGACTGGGCGCCCTGGGCACCAATCCGCTCCAAACCCTGCGCCTGGCCATTCCGGGCTATACCCAGACAAACGATATCCAACCATGACCATGAATAAAACTTTGCTAGCACTCTTGATGTCCGCCGCGCTCACCATCGTTCACGCCGCGCCGGTTCAACCGGTCGACCGCATCGTTGCCGTGGTCAACAAGAGCGTGATCACCGAGCGCGATCTGAGCACCAGAGTCAATGAGGCCCTCGCCTCCTTACGCGAACAGCACGTCGCGCCGCCCGCCGCCGACGTGCTGCGCCGCCAGGTGCTCGATCAGATGATCACCGAAACGGTCGAATTGCAGTTTGCCGACAGCAATCGCATCGCGGTGACCGACAGCGATGTCGAGCAAGCCATGCAACGCGTCGCCAAACAGAACAAGCTGAATCTCGACGGTTTGCGCCAGAACCTGACTAAGCAGGGCATTGCTTTCGATAGCTTCCGAGCCGATGTGCGCCGCGAGTTGCTGCTGTCGAAACTGCGCGAAAGCGTCATTGCCTCGCGCGTGACTGTCACCGACTCCGAAATCGACCAGGCGCTGAAAAATCCGCAGTTCGCCAACCACACCGAATTCCACTTGGCCAACATTTTGATCGACGTGCCCGAGCGCGCCGATGCCGCCCAGATCGATAACCGCATGCAACGAGCCCGCAAGGCGTTGGCCGAGTTGAATGCCGGCAAGCCGTTCGGTAACGTGGCGGCCGCCTACTCGTCCGCACCCAATGCCATGCGCGGCGGCGACGCAGGCTGGCGTCCGGCGGCCAGTCTGCCGGCGGAGTTCGCCGCCATGCTGGAGACGATGAAGCCCGGTGGCATCACCGATATCATTCGCACCCAACAGGGCTTTTACATCTTCCAACTGGTCGATAAGCGCAGCGAGCAGGTACAGCAGCTTGCCGAGCAATACAACACCTTCCACATTCTGGTTCGCACCAACGAGGCGGTTTCGGAAAGCGATGCACGCACCAAGATCCTGCAAATTCGCGACCGCATTTTGCGCGGCGCCTCGTTCCAGGAGATGGCCAAGCTCTATTCGGAAGATGGCAGCAACATCAAGGGTGGCGATTTGGGCTGGCTATCCAAGGGCGACACCGTTCCCGAGTTCGAGCAAGTCATGGTTTCGTTGCCGCTCGGCACCCTGTCTGAGCCGGTGCGCACCCCGTTCGGCTGGCACCTGATCAAGGTGGAAGCCAAGCGCACGCAAGACGTTACCGCGGATCGCAGCCGCTCGATGGTTCGTCAGCAAATCCATGCCCGCAAGGTGGACGATGCTTACCTCGATTGGGTTCATCAACTGCGCGATGCCGCTTTCGTCGACGATCGATTGAGCGAGCAATGAGCGACACGCGCCCCGTACTGGCCATCACGGCGGGCGAACCGGCCGGTATCGGGCCGGATCTGACTCTGACCCTTGCCGAGCTGCCTAGTCATGCGCGGCGCGTCGTCCTGACCGACCTGACCCTGTTGCAGGCCCGTGCGGCCACACTGGGCCGCGCACCGCAGCTGGTCGCCTACCAACACGGCCAGCAGCCCCCGGCTGGAGCGCTGGAAGTGCTGCACATGCCGCTTGCCGCGCCATGTGCTGCTGGGCAGTTGAATCCCGCCAATGCCGGTTTCGTACTCGCCACGTTGGATCGTGCCATTGCCGGCTGCCAGTCCGGCGAATTCGCCGCCATGGTAACCGGTCCTGTGCACAAAGGCGTCATCAACGACGCCGGCATCCCATTCACAGGCCATACCGAATACCTGGCGGAAAAAACCGGCACAGCCCGGGTGGTGATGATGTTGGCCGGCGACCGGCTGCGCGTGGCGTTGGCCACCACCCACCTGCCGCTTCGCGCCGTGGCGGATGCCATCACCCGCCCCGACCTGGAACAGGTGATCCGCATACTGCACCGCGACCTGATAAATCGTTTCCATATCGCCAAGCCGCGCATCTTGGTCGCCGGACTCAATCCGCACGCCGGTGAAGGCGGCCATATGGGACGCGAGGAAATCGACGTCATCGCCCCGGTGCTGACACAATTGCGCGCCGAAGGGATGGATTTGGTCGGACCGTTGCCGGCCGACACCCTATTCAACCCGGATCGGCTCGACGGCTGCGATGCCGTGCTGGCCATGTACCACGACCAAGGACTACCCGTGCTGAAATACGCCACCTTCGGTCATGGCATCAACATCACCTTGGGGTTACCGCTGATCCGGACTTCGGTCGACCACGGCACGGCGCTCGATCTGGCCGGCACAGGCCGTGCCAATCCAAGCAGCCTGCACGAAGCGGTGCAGTTGGCAGAGCAGCTCAGCGCGCGCACTTAAGCGCGCTGTCCGACAATATTCCAATCACGCCGAAATACTTCATGTTAAAGGAGTATTTCGCCTAATATCCCCTATCACAACATCGTTTTCCGCGGCGCAACATTTGGGATACACTTTCTGCAGACAAAGATGATCGAGCAGAAATAGACAATGAACGCTCCCGCAAAAGCGCGCTTGCGCGAAATACCTTATAACTACACGTCGTTCGCCGACCGAGAAATCATGATTCGCCTATTGGGCGAAGACATGTGGCACCTGCTGGAGGTCTTGCGCGGCGAACGTCGCACCGGTCGCTCGGCACGTATGCTGTTCGAAGTACTGGGCGATATCTGGGTGGTCGACCGCAACCCCTACCTGGTGGACGATCTGCTGGACAATCCCAAGCGGTTGAACGCACTGGTCGGCGCCATGCACCACCGCCTGCATGAAATCGACAAGCGGCGCGAAGGCAACGAAAAAGTCCAGGCACTGATTCAGGCCACCTCGCAGGCAGTCGACCGTTTCGAGGCGCAATTCGGCGCGACGCGCACGCTACGCAGCAAAATCCTCAAGCGCCTGACCCGCATCACCCGGCGCGACAATATCTTGTTCGATGGCCTGGCACGCGTCTCGCATGTGACCGACGCCACCGACTGGCGCGTCGAATACCCATTCGTGGTGTTGTGTCCGGACAGCGAGGAAGAAATCGCCCCGCTGGTCAAAGCCTGCATCGAACTCGACTTGACCATCATCCCGCGCGGCGGCGGCACCGGCTACACCGGCGGTGCCGTGCCGCTCGACTGGCGCTCGGCGGTCATCAACACCGAAAAGCTCGACCGCCACCAGGGGGTCGAATATATTCCGCTGCCGGGGCTGACCGGGACACACGCCACCATCCAGTGTGGCGCCGGCGTCGTGACCGCACGGGTATCGGAGACGGCGGCGGCGGCGGGACTGGTGTTCGCCGTCGACCCCACCTCGGCGGAAGCCTCCTGTATCGGCGGCAACGTCGCGATGAACGCCGGCGGCAAGAAAGCCGTGCTCTGGGGCACCGCGCTGGACAACCTGGCCAGCTGGAAAATGGTCGATCCGGATGGCAATTGGCTGTTCATCGAACGTGTGGCACATCACTATGGCAAGATCCACGATGTCGAGACCGCGCATTTTAGGCTCTCCAGGCTTGCCGACGACGGCCAGACCGTCCTGTCCACCGAAAGCCTCGATATCCCCGGCCGCGCCTTCCGAAAAACCGGACTCGGCAAGGATGTGACCGATAAATTCCTGGCAGGCCTGCCAGGCGTGCAAAAGGAAGGCTGCGACGGCATCATCACCAGCGCACGCTTCGTTTTGCACCGCATGCCCGACCATATCCGTACCGTCTGCCTGGAGTTCTTCGGTACCGTCACTCAGGCGACGCCGGCCATCGTGGAAATCAAGGACTTTATCGACGCCCATTCCGACGTACGCCTGGCCGGTCTCGAACATCTCGACTGGCGCTACGTGCGCGCCGTCGGTTATGCAACCAAGGCAAAATCTCGCGGCCGGCCCAAAATGGTCTTGCTGGCCGACATCGTGTCGGACGACGAAAACGCCCTGGCGGAGGTCTGCAGCCATGTGGTCAAGCTCGCCAACGCGCGTTGCGGCGAAGGCTTCATCGCCGTCAGTCCCGAAGCGCGCAAACGCTTCTGGCTCGACCGTTCGCGTACCGCGGCGATCGCGCGTCACACCAATGCATTCAAGATCAACGAAGACGTCGTGATTCCGCTTAACCGGCTCGGCGATTATTCGGATGGCATCGAGCGCATCAACATCGAGTTGTCGATCGGCAACAAGATCCGCTTGCTCGATACGTTGAGCGACTATTTCCACGGCCGTCTACACGTCGACAGCGAGGGGAGTACGCTGTCAGACGACGATATGATCGCCGGTCGCCGCGATGGCGCGCTGATGCTGCTGGAACAGGTGCGCCTGCGCTGGCAGTGGATGCTGGCGCATCTCGACCGTCCGATTCACGAGTACCGTAGCGCCTGGCCCGACATTGGCGACCTCCCAAACGAAGGCACGCTGTTTACCGCCATGCGCGACTTCCAGTTGCGCGTCAGCTGGAAGAGCGAGATCCAACAAGAGTTGGAGACCATGTTTGCCGGCAAGATCGATGCACCGATTTTGGCCGCCATCCACGCCATTCATCAGAAAGTGCTGCGCAGCCGGGTGTTCGTGGCGCTGCACATGCATGCCGGTGATGGCAACGTACACACCAACATCCCGGTCAACTCCGACGACTATGAGATGTTGACCCTTGCCAACCAAGCTGTCGCGCGCATCATGACACTGGCCCGAGATCTCAATGGCGTCATCTCCGGCGAGCACGGCATCGGCATCACCAAACTCGAGTTCCTACGTGAAGAGGAGCTGGCGCCGTTCGTGGCCTACAAACAGCGTGTCGACCCCAATGGCCACTTCAACCGCGGCAAGTTGATGCCGGGCGCCGATCTCAAGCGGGCCTACACGCCGTCGTTCGCCCTGCTGGGCGTTGAGTCGCTGATCCTCGAGCAGTCAGACATCGGCGACATCGCCGATTCGGTCAAGGATTGCCTGCGTTGCGGCAAATGCAAGCCAGTCTGTTCGACCCATGTCCCGCGCGCCAATCTGCTCTATTCGCCGCGCAACAAGATCCTGGGCGTCGGCCTCTTGACCGAGGCCTTCCTATATGAAGAGCAGACCCGGCGCGGCGTCAGCCTCAAGCACTTCGAAGAGCTGTCCGACGTGGCCGACCATTGCACGATTTGCCACCGCTGCGTCAAACCCTGTCCGGTGAACATCGACTTCGGCGATGTGTCGATCGCCATGCGCAACTTCCTGCGCAAGACCGGCAAAAAGTCGTTCAACCCCGGTACCGCGCTCGGCATGGCGTTTCTCAATGCCAAAGATCCCGCCACCATCAAGATGCTGCGCACCGGCATGATTCAATGGGGCTATAAGGCGCAGCGTAGCGCGCACGCGCTCGCACGCCGTTTCCATCTACTGAGCGATCAGACCAGCCATCCGCCGGCCACGGTATCGCCCGCACCGATCAAGGCACAGGTCATCCACTTCATCAACAAACCCATGCCGGGCGGTTTGCCGAAGAAGACGGCACGCGCGCTGCTCGACCTGGAGGATCCGACAGTCGTACCGGTGATCCGTAAGCCCCAGCTTGCCGACGATGCCGAGGCAGTGTTTTACTTTCCCGGTTGCGGCTCGGAGCGTCTGTTCAGCCAGGTTGGCCTCGCTACCCAGGCCATGCTGTGGCATATGAATGTGCAAACCGTGCTGCCACCTGGCTATCTCTGCTGCGGCTACCCGCAGGCCGCCTCGGGCTTCGGCGACAAAGGCGAAGCCATCACCACCGAAAACCGGGTATTGTTTCACCGTGTCGCCAATACCCTCAACTACCTGGACATCAAGACCGTCTTGGTCAGCTGCGGAACCTGTTTCGACCAGTTGACCAAGTACCGTTTCGAGGACATCTTCCCGGGCTGCCGCGTGCTCGATATCCACGAATACATGATGGAGAAGGGACTGCGCATCGACCAGGTCTCCGGTCAGCGTTATATGTATCACGATCCCTGCCACACACCGATGAAGAGCTATCAACCGATCAAAGTCGTCAACGAACTCTTGGGAGGCGGCGTCAAACTCAACGACCGCTGCTGTGGCGAAGCCGGTACTTTCGCCGCCAGCCGGCCCGACATCGCCACCCAAGTGCGCTTTCGCAAGCAAGAAGAGATCGAACGCGATTTGGCGAGCCTGCCCGTCGGCGACGACAAGGTGAAGATCCTGACCTCCTGCCCCTCTTGCCTACAGGGTCTGTCGCGCTACAGCACCGACATGGGCACAGAGGCCGACTACATTGTGGTCGAGATGGCACGACACATCCTGGGTGAAAACTGGATGCCGCAGTATCTGGAACAAGCCAGGTTGGGTGGTATCGAACGGGTTCTGTTGTAAAGAAAAAAAAGAAAGGGGGCTCGCCCCCTTTCTTTTTTTGCGCGTTTTTACACGCAAAAAAGGGAGACTAACGTCTCCCTTTTTCGTTGTTGCCTGAATCCGTTTCGGGATTACTTGGCAGCGGAGGCAGCCTTAGCAGCCTTCTTGTGTGCCTTCTTGGCAGCGTGCTTCTTAGCCGGAGCGGAAGCGTCAGCGGCTTGAGCCTTGGAAGCTACAGCCTTCTTGGCAACCTTGTGATGCTTCTTGGCAGCCTTCTTGGCCGGAGCGGAAGCGTCAGCGGCTTGAGCCTTGGAAGCTACGGCCTTCTTGGCGGCAGCCTTGTGATGCTTCTTGGCAGCCTTCTTGGCCGGAGCGGAAGCGTCAGCGGCTTGAGCCTTGGAAGCTACAGCCTTCTTAGCGGCAGCCTTGTGATGCTTCTTGGCAGCCTTCTTGGCCGGAGCGGAAGCGTCAGCGGCTTGAGCCTTGGAAGCTACAGCCTTCTTGGCGGCAGCCTTGTGATGCTTCTTGGCAGCCTTCTTGGCCGGAGCGGAAGCGTCAGCGGCTTGAGCCTTGGAAGCTACGGCCTTCTTGGCGGCAGCCTTGTGATGCTTCTTGGCAGCCTTCTTGGCCGGAGCGGAAGCGTCAGCGGCTTGAGCCTTGGAAGCTACAGCCTTCTTAGCGGCAGCCTTGTGATGCTTCTTGGCAGCCTTCTTGGCCGGAGCGGAAGCGTCAGCGGCTTGAGCCTTGGAAGCTACG
>NZ_SNZP01000005.1:183989-261868 GCF_004363805.1 Paludibacterium purpuratum
GGAAGCTACAGCCTTCTTAGCGGCAGCCTTGTGATGCTTCTTGGCAGCCTTCTTGGCCGGAGCGGAAGCGTCAGCGGCTTGAGCCTTGGAAGCTACGGCCTTCTTAGCGGTAGCCTTGTGCTTCTTGGCAGCCTTCTTGGCCGGAGCGGAAGCGTCAGCAGCTTGAGCCTTCTGAGCCGAAGCGTCAGCCTTCTTAGCTACGTGCTTTTTAGCGGCGTGTTTTTTAACAACGTGATGCTTGGCCGGAGCGGCTGCGGCGGCCGAAGCGTCAGCAGCGAAGCTGCTGGCGGAAACCAGGCCGAATGCAGCGGTCAGGATAAGCGCAGCGATCTTTTTCATGAAAATCTCCACAATTGATGAATTTGACTCCTGAAGCACTGCAGTTAGCGCTTCCATAGTCGGTATCCTAGGCATGCCTTGTCTATTCGTCTGTGAGTGGTATGTAAGGTCATGTAACGACGTGTACATGCCGCCTCAGGCATTCGGCTCATCGGGCATCGGTCCATCCAACTGCGTCACCAGTAGCTGATCCACTTTAAAATTCTCGGTATCCACCACTTCGAATTTGTAGCCGCCATATTCGACCACATCGGTACGCTTGGGGATCTTGCGCAACATATACATCATGAAGCCGCCGATCGTTTCGTAGTTGGCATCGTCGGGAAACTCGTCGATCCCCAGCGCGCGCGAAACATCCTGTAGCGCGGTCATGCCATCGATCAACCAAGAGTGCTCGTCGCGACGCAGGATCTGCTCTTCCTGGGTTTGGCTGACCAAGTCGCCCATCACGGTGCTCATGACATCATTGAGGGTAATGATCCCCACCACCAGCGCATATTCGTTCATGACCACGGCAAAGTCTTCGCGAGACGCCTTGAAACGCTCCAACAGCTCGGACAGGGTCAGCGAATCGGGAATCACCATGACCGTACGGATCGGCAGCTCCTTGCGCAGCGAGATCGGCAAGCCCTTCAGTAGCCGCATCAACACGTCCTTGGAGTCGACGTAGCCGACCACACGATCGATGGTCTCGTCGCATACCAGGAACTTCGAGTGCGGCTGGGTCGCGATCTTCTCGCGAATCTCGTCTTCCGTGTCCGCCAGCGAGAAGTAGACAATGCTTTCGCGACTAGACATCGAAGAAGGAACGGTGCGGCTTTCCAGCTCGAACACGTTTTCGATCAAGTGATGTTCCTGGCGTTGCAGCACCCCGGCTTCGGCGCCGGCATCCATGATGGCGTAAATATCGTCGGAGGTGATTTCATCGCTACGCACCGACGGCATATTGAACAGTTTGAACAATTGGTTGGCCGTGCCATTGAAAAACCACACCAGCGGGCTGAACAAGGACAGGGACAACAGCAATGGACCGACGATCACCACGGCGATTCTCTCCGGATGAATCATCGCGGTACGTTTGGGAATCAAATCGGCAAAAACAATGAACAGCGATGTCACCACCGCAAACGACATGGCAAAACTGATGGTAGGCAGCAAATCGCCGCGATAAACCGTGCCGATCCAGGTTTCAAAGAACGGCGTCAACGCGGACTCGCCCAAAATACCGCCGAGAATCGCCACACCATTTAAACCGATCTGCACCACGGTAAAAAACTTACCTGGCTTTTCCTGCAACGCCAGTACTTTTTCTGCACGCAAATCGCCCTCTTCCAGGATCTGGCGCAGCTTGATCTTACGGGATGCTGCCAGCGCAATTTCCGAAACGGAAAAGAATGCGCTGGTGCACATTAATAGAAAAATAATCAATAAATGACTAGAGAGGCTCACAACACTTTCCTTGCTCTGAATGAGGGCTCCCCCAAAAGTATCCGTCATCCGCATGCCATCTTTGCCGCACGATCGGATACAGGAAGCCTATGTTAGGATACATTAATTTCTTTGATGGTAATAACTTGATGAATTGCGAGCTTTGTCTTTCAAGTGGCGAAACGCTGCTGTTTCGCGACGAGAAGTTGCGTGTCATTCTGGTCGACGATGCCGATTACCCCGGCTTTTGCCGTGTCATCTGGCATGACCATGTGAAAGAAATGTCAGATCTGAACGAGGCGGATCGCCGGCATCTGTTCGACTGGATCATGCATACCGAGCGCGCAGTGCGCGCCGTGCTGAACCCGGACAAGATCAACCTGGCGTCACTGGGCAACATGGTGCCGCACCTGCATTGGCACGTCATTCCGCGCTTTAGCGACGATCCCCATTTCCCTGCGCCGATCTGGGCACAAGCCCGGCGCGAAGGGCGCCGGCGCACGCATTCAGCTCTGGCGGAAAAACTCAAGGCTGCGCTACCGGCCTGATGTCGGCTTGCCGTGGCGCATCCGGCTCGATAGGCTGTCCTTAGCGCCTGTTCATGAACAGGCGCCAAAACAAAGGAGAGTCATCATGTTCCGCACCCTTATCAGCGCCGATCAATTACAAAAGCAGCGCGCCACGGACTGGGTCATTCTGGATTGCCGCTTCAGTCTCGACGCGCCGCAAGCCGGCGAGGCTGCCTGGCGCGACGGCCACCTGCCAGGCGCCCATTACCTTCATCTCGACTATCACCTATCCGGCAGCAAAAGCGGTCTGAACGGCCGGCACCCGCTGCCGGATGGTCAGCGTCTGGCGGTGGATCTCGGCGTGTGCGGCATCGGCCCCGACACACAGGTCGTGGCCTACGACGACGGCGCCGGGATGTATGCGGCGCGCGCCTGGTGGTTGCTGCGCTGGCTGGGCCACGAGCGCGTGGCAGTGCTGGATGGCGGTCTGGCAGCCTGGTTGAAGGCGGGCGGCACGCTGAACCGCGAAGAACCCGCACGTCACACCCGCCGCTTTGCGATGCGATCGGCGCATGCGGAATACGTCGACGTCGAACAAGTGCTAGACAATCTCTCCGAGCCTCAGTTCAGCGTGGTCGACGCCCGGGCACCGGAACGCTTTGCCGGACGAGGCGAAACGCTCGACCCGGTCGGCGGCCACATCCCCGGGGCACTCAACCGCTTCTTCCGAGACAATTTCACTGTCGACGGCGTATTCAAGGATGCCAATACGCTGCGCCAGGAGTGGCAAACCGTCCTCGGTCCCATCGAGGACGGTGCGCAGATCGTGCACCAGTGCGGTTCGGGCGTCAGTGCCTGCGTCAACCTACTGGCCATGGAAGTGGCCGGCCTGAGCGGCAGCCGGCTATACCCGGGCTCGTGGAGCGAATGGTGCGCCGATCCGACGCGCCCCATCGCGCGTTGATTAAAGCGCTCGCAAAGCGGCAGTCGGTTTCATAGAGCGCCGAGCATCAGACGCTGTAGTAGCCGCTGCCCAGCCTCCCATTGACCGAGCCGGCTATCGGCATTGATATGGCCGGCAAGGCCGATGTCGACAAAATGGCTCCCCCAATGCGCAGCCCTTTGCCGAGCATGCTCGATGGTGCAGTACGGGTCATCGCGACTGGCCACCACAATGGATGGAAACGGCAGACGCCATGCCGGCTCCCGTTCGAAACCGGTGGCCGGCACTTCGGTCGCAAAGGCCGAGCAAAGCACATCGGGCGGCGCCACCAGCAAGGCGCCCTTCACACGACGTTGCTCGGCCAAGCTCAGCGACGCTGCCCAGTGCACGACAGCGCTACAGCCCAGGCTGTGCGCCGCCAGCACCACGGTATCGTCGGCCTGCGCCACGGCATCGGCCAATCCGTGCACCCAGTCCGCGCATTGCGGTCGCAGCCAATCGGCCTGCTCGACGCGCAGGCAACCGGGGAAATTTTTTTCCCATAAGGTCTGCCAGTGCGCCGGGCCGGAGTCCTGCCAGCCGGGGACGATCACCAGAGAGGTCATCGTGCGCGCCTCAGGCCCAGTCCGGATGCCGGTAATCGACAATCAGCGGGGCATGATCGGAAAATTTCTCATCCTTATAGACCGAGGCTCGCTCGGCGCGACCGGCAATATCCGGCGAAGCTAATTGATAGTCGATGCGCCAGCCCACATCCTTGGCGTAAGCCTGACCGCGGTTGCTCCACCAGGAATAGCCAGGGGCATCCGGGTATAGCGAGCGCCAGGTATCGACCCAACCGACGCGCTCGAACAGATCGCTCATCCAGGCGCGCTCTTCGGGCAGGAAGCCAGAGTTCTTCAGATTGCCTTTCCAGTTTTTCAGATCGATTTCCCGATGGGCAATGTTCCAATCGCCGCAGAGCACCATCTCTCGCCCCTCGGCGCGCAGTGCTTCGAGGATAGGTAGAAAGCGCGCCATAAAAGCGAACTTCACCTGCTGGCGCTCCTCGCTACTGGAGCCGGAGGGCAAGTAGAGGGAAATCACGCTCAAATTGCCGAAATCGGCTCGCAGGTAGCGCCCCTCGGCATCGATATCGGCAATACCCAACCCTTCGACGACACGATCCGGCTCACGACGCGCATACAGTCCGACACCGCTGTAGCCCTTTTTTTCCGCAGGATGGAAAAAGCCGTGATAGCCATCCGGCGTCAACATGTGTTGCGCCAGATCCGGCACTTGCGCCTTGAGTTCCTGCACGCAGACGATGTCGGCATCGCTGCGTGCCATCCAGCTGAAAAAACCCTTCTTATCCGCGGAGCGGATGCCATTGAGGTTGGCGGAAACGATTCGAAGCACGCAGCTCTCCCATGTTATGCTTGCCGGCATGATGCAGACAGTTTTTCGAGGTAATAATGAGTAATTTCCGACACGATTTTATTCGATTTTCGCTGGATCGACAGGTGTTGCGCTTCGGCGACTTCGTCACCAAGGCCGGCAGGCAATCGCCGTACTTTTTCAACGCCGGCCTGTTCAACGACGGCTTGTCGACGCTGACGCTGTCGCGTTTCTACGCCCAGTCGATCATCGAGAGCGGTATCGACTTCGATATGCTGTTCGGCCCGGCCTACAAGGGCATTATCCTGGCCTCCGCCACCGCCATGGCGCTGGCGGAACGAGGCCGCAACCTGCCGTTCGCCTACAACCGCAAGGAAGCCAAAGATCACGGCGAAGGCGGCACGCTTGTCGGCGCGCCGCTGGCCGGCAAGGTCTTGATCATCGACGACGTGATTTCGGCAGGCACATCGGTGCGCGAGTCGGTCAACCTGATCCGCGCCGCCGGCGCCGAACCCGCCGGCGTGGCGATCGCGCTGGATCGCATGGAGCGCGGCTTGGGCGAACTCTCGGCGGTGCAGGAAGTCAGCCGCGACTTCGGCCTGCCGGTCGTGGCCATCGCCACGCTGGAAGACATGCTGGGCTATCTGCAGCAAAGTCCGGAACTGCAAAGCCACCTGACCGCGGTACAGGCCTATCGCCAGCAATACGGCATCCGCTAAGCCCGCAGATCATCAAAGAGAAAGCCGGCAAATGCCGGCTTTCTCTTTCCATCAAGCGTCTATTGCGCCGAATCCTTGCGCTTCCAGGCTGCACTCAGCGCCGAACTCAACTGATCCATGGTCTGCTTGGCCGCACCCTCGGCGGACTGGGCGGCAGCCAGCTCGGCATTGCTGCGCTCCACTGCCGCCTGCGCATCAAGCAGCCGCTGGTCGGCCAGTTTCTTGCCGGCCTCCGCCTGCACGCGACGGTTAGTGGCCTGGGACAACTGGGCATCGCCCTGCTGGTAGGCCATCTGAGCCGCCAGCAACTGCTCGTCCACGGTCTGAGCGGCAACGAGCGCAGAGGCCATCGACAAAAGCAGGCCCAAAGCCATGTATTTCATGCATGAACTCCATACAGTTACTTTCAGTGATTGAATTATGCGTCACCACAGTGGTCGACACAATTGCCCCCGCTTCGACGCTTGTGTAGGGCGCGTTTGCGAAGCAACGCACCAACCCGCCGGCAACGCACGGCACAAGCTATAAATCGACAACGACGGACAACCGTCACCTAACTGGAACGATTCATGACTGCATCTACTTCCCCGCTCCCCTTCTGGACACTGGCCACCCCCATTGCCGGATGGTTGTTGCTGGCCGGCAAGGCAGCCGGTCTGGGCGGCCCCTGGCAACTGCTGTTGGTGGCCGGCTTGCTGTTTGGCGTTCTGGCGGCGGTACACCATGCCGAGGTCGTGGCCCACCGCGTCGGCGAGCCCTTCGGCACGCTGGTGCTGGCCGGCGCGATCACCGCCATCGAGGTGGCGCTGATCGTCACGCTGATGGTGGCTGGCGGCAGCGCCACCTCGGCACTGGCGCGCGACACCATCTTCGCCACGGTCATGATCATTCTCAACGGTATCGTCGGTCTATGCCTACTGGCTGGCGGTCAACGTTTCGGCGAACAGCGTTTCAGCCTACTGGGCGTCAATGCAGCGCTCTCCACTTTGGCGGCAATCGTTGCACTCACGCTGATACTGCCGAACTTCACGACCACCCTCCCCGGACCGCTGTATAACCCCCGCCAGTTGGCTTTCGTCGCGGTCGCCTCGGTGGTGCTGTATGCGGCATTCGTCTTTGTTCAGACCGTGCGGCATCGCGATTATTTCCTGCCGCAGGACAACAGCGGCAATGAACACCTCCACGCAGCACCACCCACGACGCAAGTGACCTTGATCAGCCTCGTCGCACTGGTGGCGGGCTTGGCCGCCGTCGTGCTGTTGGCAAAAGCCATCTCGCCGATGATCGAGGCCGGCGTTGCAGGAATCGGCGCCCCGCACGCGCTGGTCGGGGTGATCATCGCCGCCATCGTACTGATGCCGGAAGGCTTGGCGGCGCTACGCGCGGCACGCGCCAACCGGCTTCAGACCAGCCTGAACCTGGCGCTCGGCTCGGCATTGGCCAGCATCGGCCTGTCGATTCCGGCCGTTGCCATCGTATCGATCGCCAAAGGCTGGCCCCTTACGCTCGGTATCGATGCCAAGGCCACCGTGCTGCTGTTGCTATCGCTGCTGATCGCCACGCTATCGCTGGGCAACGGCCGCACAACCATTTTGCAGGGGGTGGTCCATCTGGTTTTGTTCGCGACCTACCTGTTCCTGACTATTTTCCCTTGATGGGAAAAAGAAATGAAAAAAGCCCAGACTGGCGTCTGGGCTTTTTTCGAAATTGGTGGGTTGTGAAAGGCTCGAACTTTCGACCTACGGATTAAGAGTCCGCTGCTCTACCAACTGAGCTAACAACCCGATATTGCTGCGCAACCGGAAAGGTGGTGGGTCGTGAAAGGCTCGAACTTTCGACCTACGGATTAAGAGTCCGCTGCTCTACCAACTGAGCTAACGACCCCCTTCTGGTATACCGCACTGTTTTGTCGTTGCCGACAAACCAGAGAGCGGAATTCTAATCGCCAGACCGTAACCTGTAAAGCCCCTGACGGAATTTTTTTCGAAAGTGCGCGCGAACTCATCGCAGCAATCGACTCGGAGACCAGGGACAAGGAACAGTAAAAACAAAAAAACCAACCGCAAGGTTGGCTATTTTCTGGCAAATACTGGTTGGTGGGTCGTGCAAGATTCGAACTTGCGACCAACGGATTAAAAGTCCGCTGCTCTACCGGCTGAGCTAACGACCCCCGAGAGACCGCAACTATAATGAGGGGGATTTCCCATGTCAACGATTTTTTGACTTGGCGCGCACAAAATGCCGGTGTATTGGCGGCAATCAACGACGATGGGCGGCTATCGCACTACTCTCTTGAAAAAACCTGTCCGCCTACCCATGTTAAGTAATCAGGCAAGCCGACGACGATATCGCAAGCAACGATTTCCGGCACTTGATAAGGATGCAACGCCCGCAATTGCTGCTCGAGCTGCGGATAGGCATCGTCGGTGGTCTTGATGATCAACGGTATTTCATCAGCCGACTCGACCTTTCCTTCCCAGCGATAGACCGATCGGCAAGGGGCCAGGATATTGACGCACGCGGCCAAGCGCCCGGCGACCAGCGCTTGAGCGATGCGCTCGGCCTGCGCCCGATCCGGTACATTGCAGAATACCAGCAACGCCTTCATGGCAAAGAATCCTCCAAAGACGCCATCATGCCCATCGTTTTCTTCGTGTTGTTACTGCCCGTTATCGAGATTCTGTTGCTGGCTTCACTCGCCAGCCATATCGGTTTATTCGCCACACTATTGTACCTGCTCTTGAGCGCCTTGCTGGGCAGTTGGATGCTGCGCCATCAGAAGGTTGGCGCCTTGCTGACGCTGGGCAGCCTGCTTCGCAATGGCGAGGGCATATCCATATATTCCCTTCTATGGCCACTGCGCTACTCGTTGGCGGGTGTATTATTCATCATACCCGGTGTGCTGAGCGAGATTGTCGGGATTGTATTGCTGTTGCCGCTAAAGGGGCCGCGGGTCAATCTGGGCGCCAAGCCGACGGCGCACCCGATGGACGAAGAGGTGATCGAAGGAGAGTTCCAGCGCGTCGATACCCCATCCGAACGACTTGAGCACGACTCGCGCGACGAGCAACGCTAGAGCCCATTGGCTCAATCGGCGAGGCCGAGTCGGGCCAGGATGGCCGATTCGTCGCTGGGGCGCGCAATAGCCACAATTTTGTGGCGGTTCTTCTCGCCTGATAACAGTGTGACATCACGCCTGGGGACGTCGAAGCAGTCGGCCAACCACAGGATCAGCGCGCTATTGGCCTTGCCCTCGACCGGCGGCGCCGCCAGGCGAATCTTCAACGCCTCGCCATGTTCGCCGCAGATTTCGGTTTTTTTGGCCCCCGGCTGGACGTGCAAGGTCAAGGTAAACCCGTTTTCAGTGCTTTTCAGCCAGGATTTCATGGCAACTTTCATCAACAGTGTCCCAAGACAGGGATCGCATGGAGGATACAGCATGGATATCGGCATCAACCAGCAAGACCGACAACAGATTGCGGAAGGCCTTTCCCACCTGTTGGCAGACACTTACACCCTTTATCTCAAAACCCATAATTTCCATTGGAACGTCACCGGCCCGATGTTCCAAACGCTGCATCTAATGTTCGAGCAGCATTACAACGAATTGGCGCTGGCCGTCGATTTGATTGCCGAGCGCATCCGCGCGTTGGGCCATCCGGCACCGGGAAGTTATGCGGATTATGCCCACCTGACCGCCATATCGGAAGCCAATGGCGTACCCAAAGCAGAAGAAATGATCCGCCAACTAGTCGAAGGGCACGAAACGCTGTGCCGTACCGCACGCAGCATCTTTCCGGTCGTGGAGGAAGCTCGCGACGAACCGACCGCCGACCTACTGACTCAGCGGCTGCAGGTCCATGAAAAAACTGCTTGGATGCTGCGCAGTCTTCTGGAAAAATAAGGCGGAACAAGCGTTTGGCCCCGCCGACAGCACTTTGCGGGGCGCTTTCACCCGGATAGGAAATGCCATCAGCCCGCTCCCGACCACTTGACCGCGTTTGGCCCTGGCTGCTCGCCTTGGCGTTATCGCTTGGGGCACACTTGCTACTGCTGCTGTTGCCTGGCCCCGCAATCGCACCGACCGTGGCGGAAACACAGCCGCTGCAACTGCAGCTTTCGCCGGCGACGCCCCAAGCACCGATTGCGCCAGCATCCCGGCAACTCAAGGCACTCGCAGAGGCTAGGCCGCAGCAGCATCCTGAGCCCGCCGCGTACGCGCCCCCTTCCGCGGCGCCGCGCGCACATCGTGCCGCCACGCCGGCCACGGCACCGCTGTCGGTAGGAAACCTGCTGTCCCAGGTTGGCGCAGGCGTCGGTTCGGAAGAATCGGCTCAGCCACCGTCATCCGCCGGCACTCGACTCGTCTATGGCAGTTCGGCACGCGGCTATCTGTGGCGGCAATACATGGACGATTGGGTCAACAAAATGGAGCGTATCGGCGCACTGAACTATCCGCAGGAAGTGCGCAGCCAGGGACTGAGCGGCGGTCCGACGTTGAGCGTGGTGATCAATGCCGATGGCTCGCTGGCTGCGTTGCGTGTAACGATCAGCTCCCACAATGCCACGCTGGATGCGGCAGCGGAAAAGATCGTGCGCGCGGCGGCGCCGTTCGCGCCTTTCCCGCCAGCGCTGGCGGCCCAGGCGCAATCGCTGGAAATCCGCCGTAAATGGCACTTCACCACCGGCAACGATTTGTCGGTGCAATAACCAGGAAGATGCAATGTTCGAAGTCAATCGCAGTGTCGCTATTCTCCGTCCCAAACAACCGTTTCTGGACTGGCTGAAAAGCCTACCTGGCGGTTTCGAAACCGAGCCGACCCTGCACGATCTGCGGGAAAACGGCAATGCGCTGCTGGTGCCGGCGGTCGATGATCTCGATGAGCTGGCCGAATTCATTGCCGAAAACTGTATCGAGATGTTCGAAGCCGAGCTGGCCGACTGGTGCGAGGAAGACAAGCTGTGGCCGCAACAACGGTCGCAGGCGCTATTCGAGCGCTGGTTCGATATCGAGGTGCACGGTGTCGTGACCGATCTTGTCGCGGAACCGCTGGAACGCGATCGCTTCCAGCCTTTCGCCCTGGATGACGAATAAACAACAAACAATAGGCATGGCCACACCATGCTTCCACGAGGAAAAAAGGAGAAACCACACAATGCCGCACACCACCCGCATCAAAGTTCGGGGCTATCACCTCGACCTGTACAGCCATGTCAACAATGCCCGCTATCTCGAATTTCTCGAAGAGGCGCGCTGGACCTTGTTCGAAGAGCGCGCCGATCTGCCGCGCTATATGGCCTCGGGCCTGGCGCTGATCGTGGTCAACATCAATATCGATTACCGATACCCGGCCACCATGGGCGATGGGCTGATTATTGAATCGTCGGTCAAGTCGATCAGTCATCGTAGCGCGGTCATTCACCAACGCGTCGTGTTGGCCGGCAAGGACACGCTGGTGGCCGAAGCCGATGTAACGCTCGTGGCATTCGATGGCAAAGCCAACAAAGCGGTCCCGATCAGCGGCGAATTGAAGACCGTGCTCGAATCCATGCAGGTGCCGGCGACGGTCGAGTAAGGGCTGTTTACCGACCAGCGCCGTTCAAGAAAGATGGCACATAGGCCCTCACAACCCGGATTGGAAGTCGCAGAGCAATGAAGAAAATCCTGATCGCCCTGGTATTGGCGCTGGCCACCGGTTTCGCCGGCTATACCCTGTGGTTCGGTCCGACACCGGCGCCCGCCGTGCGCTTTACCACACTGCAGGGCCGGCAGATGGATCTGGCCTCGCTCAAGGGCAAGGTGGTACTGGTCAACTTCTGGGCCACCAGTTGCCCGGGCTGCATCGAGGAAATGCCGCAAATGCAGCGGATGGTGCAGCAATACGGTCCCGCCGGTTTCACGGTATTGGCGGTGGCGATGAACTACGACCCGCCCAACTACGTGCAGACGTTCGTGCAGAAGAATGCCTTGCCGTTTCTGGTGACCATGGATACGCAGGGTGAAATCGCCAAGGCATTCGGCGATATCCAACTGACGCCGAGCACTTTCCTGATCGATCGCGACGGCAACATCGTCAAGCGCTATGTCGGCGTGATGAACTTCAACGAGGTGAGACAACTGATCGAACGCGGTACGCGCGCCTGAGCGCGTACCGCTTCGTTATTTCTTGCCCGCGCAGACCGGACAGTCGGGATCGCGCGGCACCTTGAACTGGCGGAAACCACCCTCCAACGCATCGTAAACGGTCAAGCGCCCCAACGGCGAGGCGATGCCCGCCAGTAGCTTGATGGCCTCGACCGCTTGCAGACTACCGATGACCCCGACGAGCGGCGCCAGTACGCCGAAGGTGGCACAGGGACCGTCGGTAGCCGGCCCATCCTCCGGAAACAGGCAGTGATAGCAAGGGCTGTCGGCTTGGCGGCTGTCGAACACCGCCAATTGACCGTCAAAGCGCACGGCGGCGCCACTGACCAACGGCACCTGTGCCGCCACGGCGGCTCGGTTGATGGCGTGGCGCGTCGCGAAATTGTCGGAACAATCCAGTACCACATCGTGCGCGGCCACTTGCTGCAGCAGGTCGTCCGGTCCCAGCCGCCGGCACAGTGCCGTCACCTGAATGTCCGGATTCAATCCCAACATGCGCGCCTGAGCGGATTGTGCCTTGGCTTGCCCAAGGCTGGCCATGTCGTGTGCGATTTGACGCTGCAGGTTACTCAGTTCGACCGTGTCGTCGTCGGCGACGGTGATAAGGCCAACACCGGCGCTGGCCAGGTACAGGGCTACTGGAGACCCCAGCCCGCCGGCGCCGACCACCAAGGCGCGACCGGCGCTCACGCGGCGCTGGCCCGTCACATCGATCTGCGGCAACAGAATGTGCCGGCTGTAGCGCAACAGCGCGTTGTCGTCCAGTTCCATCACTCTTCTCATGACAACGCCGCTACCTAAGAGTCTGTTCATGACTTTAGGCAACGGCGTCTTTCAGGCAGGCGCGAAACGCGCCGGCTCACTCCTCGACAGTGCGACGGGAGAACTTGATGCCCAGTTGTTTCAACTTGCGATACAGGTGAGTGCGTTCCAGACCAACCTTCTGCGCCACGCGGCTCATATTGCCGTTTTCCAGCGAGATGTGGTACTCGAAATAGCGCCGTTCCAGTTGCTCGCGCAGTTCGCGCAGCGGCAAATTGAAGTCGAAGCCGGTCTCCTCGATCGGCTTCTCGTGGCGGAATTGCGCCAACACCTTGTTGACCGCCGGCGCATCGATGTCGTCGGACTCGGCAGTCAATGCCAAGCTCTTGATGATGCTGCGCAACTGTTCGAGATTGCCCGGCCAATCGTATTGCCGCAAGGCATTGAGAGCGGCGGTGGTCAGTTTGCGTGCCGGCACCTGCTTCGACTCGACCAGTTCGGTCAGAATCTGTTCGGCGATGAAGATGATGTCCTCGGCGTGTTCGCGTAGCGGCGGAATCGGCACGATGACGCTCGACAACGAGGTCAGCAACCGGTTGTCGCACTCCGGATCGACCAGCAGTTCCTGCAGCGGCCGGCTACACGAGCAGATCAACCGCACGTTGAAACGGTCGAGCTTGGACAGCAAAAATAGCAGACCCTGCTGAACGCGTCGGTTGTATTGACCGATTTCCGGCAGGAACAATACGCCGTTATTGGCTTTCTGCAGCAGCTCCAGCGGCGCATCCGCCAGTTGCTCCGGCTTGGCCGGGGTCACCCACGGCGTGTTGCCCTGATGGAAGAAGCGCGCGACCAATTCGAAGCCGGAACCGGACTCGCCGGTCATCAAGACCGGAGAACGAACCTTGGCGACCCGTTCCAACTGACGCTTGAGCTCCTGCACCGGCTCGCTCTTGCCCAATTTGTCGAGATTGAGGGAGGTATTGGCTTGCATGTCGCCATATTTGAGCGCGCGCTGCACGGTGGTCAGCAGCTTCTGCAAGGCAATCGGCTTCTCCAGAAAATCGAAGGCGCCGATGCGAGTGGCTTCCACCGCGGTGTCGATGCTGGCATGACCGGACATCATCACCACCGGCATGTTCAAATGTCCCGACTTGGCCCATTCTTTCAGCAGCGTGACGCCGTCGCAGTCGGGCATCCAGATATCCAGCAAAACAAGGGCCGGACGGGTCTGGTTCCGAAGCTGTCTGGCGACCTCGGCATTTTCCGCCAACGCCACCGTATAACCCTCGTCCTGCAGGATTTCGGACAGCAATTCGCGGATACCGATCTCATCGTCCACAATCAAAATGTCGCTGCTACGCACGCTTAGGCCTCCAGCATTGGCAAGATGAGAAGAATACGCGCACCTTGCGGATCGGCACTCCCGAGAATGACTTGCCCTTGGTGGTCCTCTACGATCTTTTTCACCACGGCAAGCCCCAACCCGGTTCCCTTGGACTTATTGGTCACATAGGGTTCGAATGCACGGGGAAGAATATCGGCCGAAAAACCGGGACCGCTGTCTTCCACGCAAACATACACGTTTCTTCCTTCTAGTCGGCTGCTAATGTGAATCATCGGGTTTTCGACGTCAAGAACTGCATCTTGCGCGTTTTGTAGCAGATTATGCAAAACCTGCCGCAATAACGCCGCGTCACCCATGATCATCAGCGGACCGTCGGAAAGGTCAATCTTAACAGCAGGATTGGATTCGTAAAGCGTCATCACCTCACGAATCACCCCATTTACATCAAGCTTTTGTAATTTGGTGCGTGGCGAACGGGCATAATCGCGGAAAGCATCGACCATCCCCTTTAGCGCCGCAACCTGATTCACGATGGTATCGGTTGCGCGGCGCAGTATTTCCGCATCCGCCGGCGCCAGTTTATCCGCCAGCTTCATTGCTAGCCGTTCCGCCGATAATTGAATCGGTGTCAGCGGATTGCGAATCTCATGGGCCAGCCGTTTGGCCACTTCACCCCAAGCGGCATCGCGCTGCGCCCGAGCCAGATCGGTAATATCGTCGAAGACCAATACATAGCCGGCATTGCTGAACTCCGACAAGCGCGCACCGCGGATCAACAGTGCACGTTCGCCCTGCGCCGTCGGATAATCGAGTTGGAGTTGCCAATCGCGCTGCGCCTGATCGCTGGCCTGGGTGCGTACCGTATCCACCAACATCTGCAAACTGGGAATCTGCTCGGGCCACATCGGGAAGGGCTGTTTGCCCAACTCGTCGAAGTCGACGTTCAGAATGCGGGCGGCGCTGATGTTGAATGCCCTCAGATCCCATCCTGCGTCGAAGGCGATCACGCCGGCCGATAGATTGGCCAGAATACTCTCAAGGTAGATTTTACCGGCCTCCAACTGGCGGTGATTTTCTTCCGCCAGCTGGCGCGCCTCGTCCAATTGCCGGGTCATGCGGTTGAACATCGAGGTCAGCATGCCCAATTCGTCGCGCCGGTAGACTGGATGGCGCCGCGAGAAGTCGCCCTGGGCCACGGCGCGCGTGGCGGCGGCCAATTCCAGCAATGGCGCGGAAAAGCGCTCAGAAAGGAACAGTGCGAAGGCAAGCGCCAGCGTCAACGCCAGCAAAAAGGCCAGCGCCAATGTCAGCATGTAGAAGGTTTTCAGGCCATGCCGATTGAACAGTAGACCACGGTAGTCGGAGCGTGCGCTTTCGATCAAATCGGCGTCGCGAGCGATGCTCTCCGGCGCGCTTTGCTGCACCATCAGCACCCGCACACTATCGTCCGGCATACGGTAGCCGAGCAGTACTTTCAGCAATAGCCCGCTCTGGTTTTCGTTTTCGATGCTATCCACCGATTGCATCGGACTGATCGAGCGCAGCACATCGCGCGATGGCGGCACTGGCCGCCGCACGCCTGGCGTCCCGGAATAGCCCACTAGGCCACCGTCGCGGTCGTAGATGGCGATCTGACGTAATGCCAGTTGCTCGCGCATGACATCCAAGCGGCCGGGCAGTGCCGCGTCGTCCAGGCCCTGCAGGTTCTCCTGCACCACGTGCCCCTTGCGACTGACGTCCTGCAGCACGAACCCCAGGGCATTGCGCCCCAGCGCCAGCCCACGGTCAAGTGCGGACTCGACCCGAACGTCGAACCAGCTTTCGATACTGCCGGTCAGGAACTGGGCGGAAATGGTAAAAATCAGCACGCCCGGTACCAGCGCCACTAATGCGAACATCACCACCAGCTTTTGCGTCAGCTTGGCGCCGAACATCCGACTACGTACTCGCGAGCGCAACCGCAGCACCTGACGCCCCACCACCCCGACCAGGGCCGCCAACAGCAGCGTATTCAGGCCGAACACCCACCAGTAGTAGGCCTCGAGACGGCTGGCGTTGCCCGTGGCGATCGCCAGCAGATACAACATAATGGCCGCGACCGATGCGACGGCGATCACGGCATAGGGCATCAGCTACGTCCTTTCATGTCCAGCGCGACCCAATTGGAGCCAAGTGTCCAGTCGGCGGAGCCCAGGGCGTTGAGCTGAAAGGGTTTGGGCAATTCGCTGATGTCCAGCACCAGTCGCACGCGACCCGCCACCTGATCGGGCGTATCGCCCGACAAGGTGCCGGCATTGAGGACGCGCCAACTTTGGATCGCACCGATGGCGCGCATGGCGTCGTTCAGACTGGCGTAGTAATTGGAGAACGAACCGATTGTCACACGGTAGCGGTCGGTCAACGGCTGATAGGACAATTTGAAGATGATGCTGGCGTGCGGCGCGAACCACTGACTGAGGTTCAGGTAATAGGCGGTGGTGCGCGGCCGGGTCAATTCGAATTCGAGCCGGAAAGTCAACGGGACGCCCTGTGTGAGCGCCTCGCTGAGACCGGGAGGCAACTTGATGCCGAAACGGGTGCTAATGGCGAGCTGTCCATCGACTAGCTCGGCCTCGGCACGGCGGGCACTGATGCTGTCTGCCCAAGCGAAATGGGATAGACAAACCAGCAGGCACACCAGCCAGCTAACGTTTCTCAAGCAGCGCGTAATAAAAGCCGTCATGGCATTCAGTAGGCAGTAGTTGTTCTTGACCCAGGCAATGCGCATCCGCGCGGCGCTGCAAGAAGGCCAACAATTGCTGCGAGTTTTCTTCTGGATAAATCGAGCACGTAGCGTAAAGCATTTTACCGGACGGCGCGAGTAAAGGCCAAAGTGCATCCAGCATCCGTGCCTGCTGGCGCGCAAACGAGGCAAAATCCTCCGGTCGGCGCAACCAACGGATGTCCGGATGTCGCCGTACCACGCCCGAAGCGCTGCACGGCACATCGGCCAAAATACGATCGAACGGCTTACCATCCCACCAATCCTGCGGATGGGAGGCATCGCCGGTCAGCAGCGTGGCTTGCAAGCCAAGGCGGTCGAGGTTTTCGCTCACCCGTGCCAGCCGTTCGCCATCGATGTCCAATGCCGTCAGCGCCAGGTCGGCCTGTTCAAGCATGTGGCAGCTCTTGCCGCCCGGGGCGGCGCAGGCGTCCAGAACGCGCATGCCGGCCTGCAGATCCAACCGAACAGCCGCCTGTTGCGCCCCCCAGTCCTGCACCGACACAACCCCCTCGGAGAATCCCGGCAGCTCGCGCACCGACATTGGCCGCGCCAGCCGCACTGCGACCTCGTCCAGAGCCTCGGCCTCGATACCCGCTTCGGCCAGCCGCGCCAGGAAGGTCGGCATATCGGTCAAACGACGATTGATACGCAAGGTCATCGGCGGGTGGTTGTTATCGGCCGCGACAATGGCCTGCCAATCGGCCGGGTAGTGTTGTTGCAGTGCCTTTAGCCACCAAGCGGGATGGTTGCAGCGTGCCTCGTCGTTCTCCGCCACCGCTTGCATCAACGCCTCGCGACGACGTAAAGCATTGCGGAGCACACCGTTGACCAGGCCTTTGAAGCGGCCTCGCGCTTGCATGCCGGCGAGATGCACGGCTTCGTTGACGATGGCGTATTGAGCTGTCCGACTGTAGTAGAGCTGATAGAGCGCGACGATCAACAGATGCTCGAGAAAAGGCAGCGGAATCGTATTGGGCACCAGTTGGCGCAGCACCAGCCGTAGTTCGGCCCAGTGCCGCATCACCCCGAAGGCGATATCCTGGATCGCACCGCGCTCCTGCGACGTCAGATTCGGCGCAGAGCGCCAACGGGCCGCCAGCGCCTCGGTGAGGTTTTTGCCGTCGGCGACCTGTTCGACCGTCAAGGCGGCCAGTTCCTGAATGCGATGCATAGACCTTCTTCAAATAGTCGGGCCACAGCCGGGGAAACCTTGCTGTGGCCCGAATGCGGCCCATCAGAGCCTGTTCACGCCGTTTTACGGCGCCGCCGGGGATCGCCCCCCGGCGATCGAATCGCTTAGCTCACGCCACGTGCCATGTCCGTCAGACGAGCGATACGCTCCTCGGTACGCGGGTGCGTGCGAAACAGATCGCCGATACCGCCTCCCGCCAACGGATTGATGATCATCATCTGCGCCGTCGCCGGATGTGCTTCGGCGGCGGGGAACGGTAAGCCCTGCGCATAATACTCTATTTTGCGCAACGCGGAAGCGAGCGCCAATGGGTCGCCGGAAATCTGGGCCCCACCTCGGTCGGCGTCGAACTCGCGCGAACGCGAAATCGCCATCTGGATCATGCTGGCGGCCAGCGGCGCCAAGAGAGCAAGCAGGATGCCGGCAAGCGGATTGACCGGCCGACCGTTCTCGTCGCGCCCGCCGAAGAACAGGGCGAAATTGGCCAGGGCGGAAATGGCGCCGGCCATGGTCGCGCTAATGGTCGAGATCAGGATATCGCGGTGCTGCACGTGCGCCAGCTCGTGCGCCATCACGCCGCGCAGCTCGCGCCGATCCAACATGCGGATGATGCCGGTCGTGGCTGCGACGGCGGCGTTTTCCGGGTTTCGCCCAGTCGCGAAGGCGTTCGGCTGTTCTTCGTGAATGACGTAGACCCTGGGCATCGGCAAACCGGCACGCTGAGCCAATTCGGCCACCAGCGAATAGAACTCCGGCGCCGTCTGTTGATCGACCTCCTGAGCGTTGTACATACGCAACACCATTTTGTCGGAGTTCCAATAAGCGAACAGATTCATGGCGCCGCCGAACAACAACGCCAGCAACATGCCGCTCTTGCCGCCGATCATGCCGCCGATCACGCCGAACAGGGCAATGATCGCCGCCATCAAGACTGTGGTTTTCAGCCAGTTATTCATTGCCCGTATTTCCTCCGTAACTAAATTTTACGTTGGAGTGTTCTATCCCAGATGGGTTCCCGTCAGACCGGCATGGCCGGCGAGGAAATCGCGCACCGGCAAACGTCGCGCACCCGGTGCCTGCAATTCGCTCAGGCACACCAGCCCTGCACCGCAGCCGACCAGAATCCCGTCCGTATCGGCCCGCACTATCAGCCCCGGTTCGGCTGTACCCGACAACGCTTCGGCCATCCACAGCTTCAGAGGTTCGCCATTGAGCAAGGTATGGGCGCCCGGTGCTGGATTAAAAGCGCGAATCATGCGCGCAATCGCGTCGGCGGATGCCGACCAGTCGATCAGCGCTTCCTGCTTGCTGATTTTGTGGGCATAGCTGACACCTTCGGTCGGCTGCGCCTGTGGCGTCAATGCGTCCAACTGCGACAGCGTCGCGACGATCGCCTCGGCACCCAAGCGGGTCAGACGGGCAAACAGCGTGCCACTGGTCTCCAGCGCGTCAATCTCGAGCGGGTGTCGAGTCAACATGGCCCCAGTATCCAGCCCGGCATCCATCTGCATGATGGTGATACCGGTTTGCCGGTCGCCGGCCTGGATGGCGCGCTGCACCGGCGCCGCCCCCCGCCAGGCAGGCAACAGCGAACCGTGGATATTCAGACAGCCGCGTGCGGGCATATCCAGCACCGACTGCGGCAGAATCAGGCCATAGGCCGCCACCACCATGACCTCGGCCCCGATCTCGCGGATCATCGCCTGCGCTTCCGGCGTCTTCAGGGTCGGCGGCTGCTCGACGCGCAGCCCGTGCTGCATGGCAACGGTCTTGACCGCGCTGGGTTTGAGCTTCATACCGCGGCCGGCCGGCCGATCCGGTTGGGTCAGCACCAGCGGAATGTCATGTCCGGCGGCGATCAGCGCTTCCAGCGCACAAGCGGCAAAATCCGGCGTACCGGCAAAAATCAGTTTCATGGGCGTTCCTGCGGGGAGGCGGTTACAGCGTGCGCTTTTCCAGCTTTTTCATCTTGGTGCGGATGCGGTTCTGCTTAAGCGACGACAGATACTCGACGAACACCTTGCCATCGAGATGATCGATCTCGTGCTGCAGGCAAATGGCTAGCAGGCCCTCTGCTTCCAGCTCGAAAGGCTTGCCGTCGCGTCCCAGGGCACGCACCTTGACATGCTCGGCACGGCGGACGGTTTCGTAAATGCCGGGCACCGAAAGGCATCCTTCCTCGTATTCGGTTTCACCGCTTTTCGCGATGATGACCGGATTGACGAAGGCGGTGGCGCCGTCGCGCTCCTCCGAAACATCGATCACCACCAGCCGGCGGTGCACATTGACCTGGGTCGCGGCCAGACCGACGCCCTTGGACGCGTACATGGTCTCGACCATATCATCGATCAGCTGCAAAACCTCGTCATCCACCGCTTCAATCGGCTTGGCCACTTTGTGCAGGCGTTCATCCGGGTAATGCAGGATATTGAGTAGCGCCATCTGGCTTACAGTCTCCATTCGTTGCTTCGCCACACCCGGGAAGCGGGGCGGCAGGTTTGAATCATCGTCGATCTACATTATATCCCGACATTCGCCGCACACTGCGAGGCAATCATGACCCACCCCTCAGACTCGTCGCTCCAGGACTGGTTGCTGGCGGCCCTGACGCCCGGCCTGGGCTCGGCCGGGATACTGGCCCTGATCCAGGCATTCGGCAGCATCGGCGCCGCGCGCCGGGCGGAGCCTGCCGCCTTGCGCCGCCATATCCGCCCCGCCGCGGCCCAGGCCTTGCAGCAGTGCATAGCGATGCCTGCCGTCGAGCAGGCACTGGCCTGGGCGCACACACCCGGCGCCTTCCTGCTCACCTTGCAAGATGCCGACTACCCGTTGGCTTTGGCACAAGCACCGTCCCCGCCGGTTCTGCTGTTCGGCCTGGGCCGGCGCGACTTGCTCGCCAGTCCCATGCTGGCCATCGTCGGTAGCCGCAGTGCCGGACCGCAAGGTTGCGCCACCGCACACGACTTCGCGGCGGCGCTGGCGGAGCACGGCTACACCATCGTCAGCGGACTCGCCAGCGGTATCGACGGCGCGGCGCACCGCGGCGCCCTGCCTTACCCCGCATCCAGCGTGGCGGTGATCGGCACCGGTATCGACCGAGTCTATCCCGCCAGCCACCGGGATCTGGCCCGGCAGCTGGCATGCAACGGCTTGGTGCTATCGGAATTTCCGCTCGGGGCAGGGCCACTGGCGCAACACTTCCCGCGCCGCAATCGCATCATCGCCGGCCTGAGCGCCGCCTGCCTAGTGGTCGAGGCCAGTGTCGAATCCGGGTCGCTGATCACCGCCCGGCAAGCCCTCGACGCCGGACGCGACGTCATGGCGATCCCTGGTGCCATCCACCATGCGCGCGCACGCGGCTGCCACCGCCTGATCAAAGACGGTGCGGCATTGATCGAAACCGTCAACGACGTTCTCGATCAGGTCGGACGCCTATCGGCAACGCCCTACACGCCCAAGGCGCCGGACTTGGGCGGCCATCCGCTGCTCGACGCAATCGGCGCCGATACGGTCACCCTGGACGAACTGGTCGCAAGACTCGGGTTGACTGTGGCGGAGCTTTACGCGATCCTCTTGCAGCTTGAACTGGAAGGCCGAGTCGCGTCCCTGCCCGGAGGTCGTTTCCAGCGCATCGACCCGCCGCCGGTCGAATCGCCTCTATAAAAGTAAAGTTGCACCATGTTTGATGTTCTCGCCTATCTCTTTGAACAGTACCGCGACCCGGAGTCTTTCGACGATCGCAAACTGCTGACGCACCAGTTGGCGGCTGCCGGTTTCGACGACGAGGAAATCCAGGACGCGCTCGACTGGCTCGATAGCCTTTGCCACTTCTCGGACGGCGCCTTTGCCGCCGCCGATAATGCCACCGGCATGCGCATCTACAGCGACATCGAACAAAAACGACTGTCCGTCGAAGTGCGTGGCCTGCTACAGTTCCTGGAGGATCATGGCGCGTTGGGTGGCGCTCGGCGGGAAATGGTCATCGACCGCCTGCTCGCGCTCGCGGACGACGAAATCACGGTACCATCTGCCAAACTCGTCGCGCTGATGGTGTTGTGGGTGCAGAAGGCGGAATTGCCTATTCTGCTTGGAGAGGAACTCCTGGATGCGGTGCATGGTGAGCCCACCATGCAATAACTTGTCAAGCGGGCTTGGTCGGCATACCATCGCCGGCTTTCGCGGCCATGCCCCACAGACCGTATCCAAGAGCGCAAGACGGCGCTCTTGTTTTATTTTTGATAATCGCATATTGAGCACTCTGGGCCAACGACCATACGGCCGACTAACTGAAGAATACGAACATGCCTTCGAGCCTTTTGATCGTCGAATCGCCATCCAAGGCGAAAACGCTGAAAAAATACCTGGGCCCGGACTTCGAAGTCCTGGCATCGTACGGTCACGTGCGGGATCTGGTACCGAAAAACGGTGCAGTCGACCCGGCCAAGAACTTCGCGATGAAGTATCAACTCATTCCGAAGAACGCCAAGCATGTCGACGCCATCGTCAAAGCGGTAGCGGAAGCCGACAACATCTACCTGGCAACTGACCCGGACCGCGAAGGCGAAGCCATCTCCTGGCACCTGGTACAAATCCTCGACGGCAAAAAGCTGTTGAAGGGGAAAATTGCCAAACGGGTGGTGTTCCACGAAATTACCCGCAACGCCGTGCTGGAAGCGATCGAAAACCCGCGCGAAGTCTCGCAGTCGCTGGTCGATGCCCAGCAGACCCGCCGCGCACTCGACTACCTGGTGGGCTTCAACCTGTCGCCATTGCTGTGGAAGAAGATCCGCCGCGGGCTATCGGCTGGCCGGGTGCAAAGTCCGGCGCTGAGGCTGATCTGCGAGCGCGAGAACGAGATCCGCGCCTTCGTGGCGCAGGAATACTGGAGCCTCCATCTCGACAGCCACAAGGGCCGGCAGAAGTTCCGTGCCCGGCTCATCGAACTAGCCGGCAAGAAGCTCGACCAGTTCGACATCGCCAACGATGTCAGCCATCAAGACGCGTTGGCGCAGTTGATCGACCACCCGGCGGTAGTCGGCAATATCGAAAAGAAAAAGAAGACCCGCAACCCGACCGCGCCGTTCACCACCTCGACGCTGCAACAGGAAGGCGTGCGCAAGCTCGGCATGACCACCGACCGCACCATGCGCACCGCGCAGCAGCTGTACGAAGGGGTCGACATCGGCCAGGGCACCGTCGGTCTGATCACCTACATGCGTACCGATGCCGTCGTGTTGGCCAACGAGGCGGTCGCCGAAATCCGCGACTACATCACCGCCAACTTCGACGCCGATTTCCTGCCGAAGCAACCGGTCACCTACAAAAACAAATCGAAGAACGCGCAAGAAGCGCACGAAGCGATTCGTCCGACCTCGATCCTGCGCACGCCGGAGTCGGTCAAACCGTTCTTGACCGCCGACCAGTTCAAGCTCTACGACCTGATCTGGAAACGCACGCTGGCCTGCCAAATGGCGCCGGCTAAATTCGACACGACCAGCGTCGACATCGCCGTCGGTCCCGGTACTTTCCGCGCAACGGGCCAAGTGCAGGTTTTCGCCGGCTTCCTCGCCGTATACGAAGAAGACGTCGACGATGCCGAGGATGAAGACAACGCCAAGTTGCCGCTATTGGAGACCGGCGAAACGCTGCCGATCGACAAACTCTACGGCGAACAGCACTTCACCCAGCCGCCGCCGCGCTTCTCCGAAGCCAGTCTGGTCAAGGCCCTGGAAGAGTTCGGCATCGGCCGGCCGTCGACCTACGCCAGCATCATCTTCACGCTGAAGGACCGCGAGTACGTCACGCTGGACAAGAAGCGCTTCATGCCGACCGACACCGGCGAGATCGTCAACAAGTTCCTGACCGAGCATTTCGCCCAGTACGTCGACTACAACTTCACCGCCAAGCTCGAAGACCAGCTCGACGAAATCGCCGGCGGCCAGCGCACCTGGATCCCGGTGATGGAAACGTTCTGGCAAGGCTTCTCCAAGCAAATTGCCGAGAAAGAGACCATTTCACGCGCCGAGGTCACCACCGAGAGCCTGGACGAGGCGTGCCCCAAGTGCGGCAAGCCCCTGATGATACGTTTCGGTAAACGCGGCCGTTTCGTCGGCTGTTCCGGCTATCCGGATTGCGATTACACCCGCAACATGAACGAAACCGCGGAACAAGCGGCCGAGCCGGACGAGCCGGAAATCGTCGAAGGCCGCGTCTGCCCGGATGACGGCGGCCAACTGGTGATCAAGAAGGGGCCTTACGGCAAGTTCATCGGTTGCGCCAACTATCCGAAGTGCAAGCACATCGAACCGTTGGAAAAACCGCGCGATACCGGCGTACAGTGCCCGGAATGCAAGACCGGCACGCTGATAGAACGCAAGAGCCGTTACGGCAAGCTGTTCTACAGCTGCAACACCTATCCGAAGTGCAAGTACGCCACCTGGAACCCGCCGGTGGCGGAACCCTGCCCGAAGTGCGGCTGGCCGATTCTGACCATCAAGACCACCAAGCGTCGCGGTACGGAAAAGGTTTGCCCACAGAAGGAGTGCGGTTTCAGCGAAGTCATCGCCCCGCCGGAACCGAAGGAGTAATCCGGCATCGCCGGTCAAAAAAAGCCAGTTCAGCGATGAACTGGCTTTTTTGCATCCTGGCCCGCCGAACTCAGCCGAACAGCACGATCGCCCACACCACCGCCAGATTGATCAGGCCGAGCAACTGCGCCGCGCTCCCCATGTCCTTAGCGCGCTTGGCCAGGGGATGGCGCTCGAGCGAAGTATGATCCACCGCGGCCTCGATCGCCGAGTTCAACAGCTCGATGATCAACGTCGCCAGCGAACTACCGACCAACATGGCCCGCGCCAACGGCGCAGCGTGCACGAAGAAGGCCAACGGAATCAACACCGCCGCCAGCAAGACCAATTGGCGGAAAGCATCCTCGTGACGAAAGGCTGCGCGCAGGCCATCGAAGGAATAGCCCAGCGCATTGATCAACCGCACCAGGCCTGTCTTGCCCTTGTACGGGCTCTCGCGCGGCGGTACGCCATCTTGCATATTCATCAGTGGTGCGCCAATTCTCGTTCCAACGCATCAATGTACAGACCGGCCACGTTCAGACCGGTCTGATCCATGATCTCGCGGAAGCAGGTGGGGCTGGTCACGTTGATTTCCGTCAGATAATCGCCGATCACATCCAGACCGGCCAGCAGGATGCCGCGCCGCTTGAGCACGGGGCCGACCGTCTCGGCGATTTCGCGATCGCGTGCCGTCAGCTCGCGCGCCTCGCCACGGCCGCCGGCCGCCAGATTGCCTCGGGTCTCCCCGGCTTTCGGGATACGCGCCAGGCAGTAATCCACCGGCTTGCCGTCGATCACCAACACCCGCTTGTCGCCGTTGCGGATTTCCGGAATATAGCGCTGGATCATCACCGTACGCGCCCCGCGCTGGGTGATGGTCTCCAGAATCACGTTGAGATTGGCGTCATCCGGCCGCAGACGGAAGATACTATCCCCACCCATGCCATCCAGCGGTTTGACGATCGCGTCGAAATGCTGATTCACAAAGGCGTGCAACCGCCCGATATCGCAGGTGACCATGGTTGGCGCGATCAAATCGGGAAACTGCAGAATCGCCAGCTTCTCGTTGAAATCCCGTAGCGCCTGCCCGCTGGTGAACACCCGGCTTCCCTGTTGCTCGGCCAGCGAAAATAACTGCGAGGCGTACAGATACTCCAAATCGAACGGCGGATCCTTGCGCATCACCACAGCGTTGAAGCCGGCCAGCGGTTGGCGGTAGCAATCGCCCAACCGATACCAGGGGTCCTGCTCGCCGGTCAGCGTCAGATTCGTCGCGTCGACCATGATGCGTCCCCCCTCAAGCGCCAGATCCCGCGCCTGAGCCACGGACAGCGCGTGCCCGCGGCGCGCGGCCTCCTGCATCATGGCAAAGGTCGTGTCCTTGTAGATCTTGAACGACTGCAGCGGGTCGGCAATAAACAGGACTCTCATCGTGCCTCCTTATTATTCGTAATCGGGATCCGTGGCTTCGAGTTCCCGCGCGCCGGCCAACAGCGCCAAACGGGCAATCACCCCGTAAGAGTAGAATCGGTTCTGCGGACAGTCCGGGTTGCCTTGGCGATCCGGCAGGCAGGCCGTTTCGAACGACAACGGCACAAAGTGCATGCCCGGCGCGTTAAGGTTCTCGTCGACCCCACGACCGGTGTGCACCCGGTAGAAGCCGCCGATCACGTAGCGATCCATCATATAGACCACCGGCTCGGCCACAGCCTCCTCGACCGTCTCGAAAGTATAGACACCTTCCTGCACGATCACTTCGGAAACGGCCAAGCCCTCCTTGACCACCGACATCTTGTTGCGCGCCTTGCGGTTCAGGCCGATCACCTCCTCCGGCGACTTGACGCTCATGACCCCCATACCATACGTACCGGCATCCGCTTTAACGATGACGAACGGATCATGCTCGATGCCCTGTTCGCGGTATTTCACCCGGATACGAGTCAGCAGATCGGACACCGTATCGGCCAGCATCTGCTCGCCCTGACGCGACTGGAAGTCGAGCCCGCCGGCGCTGGCAAACAGCGGATTGATCAGCCAGGGGTCGATGGAAATCAGTTGAGCAAAGTCTTGTGCAACCTCGTCGTACGCCTGGAAATGATGCGACTTGCGACGCACCGCCCAGCCCGCATGCAAGGGCGGCATCAAATTCTGCTCGATATTCTGCAATAGCGGCGGAATGCCGCCGGACAGATCGTTGTTCAGCAGCACCATGCAAGGATTGAAACCGTCGGCCAGCACCAGGCGATTACCCCGGCGCTCGACCGGCTCCAGGCGTACCGGTGCGCCGTTGGCGGCGGTCAACTCGGTGGCCTCGGTAATTTCGGGGTTCAGCGTCCCCAAGCGCACCTTGAGACCCGCCAGTTCGAAAATCCGCACCAGCGCGGCGACATTTTGCAGATAGTAGGTATTGCGTGTGTGGTTTTCCGGGATCAGCAACACGCTCTTGGCTTCGGGGCAGACCTTGTCCACCGCGCTCATCGCCGCTTGTACGGCCAACGGCGTCATATCGGTATTCAGATTGTTGAAGCCGCCAGGGAACATATTCATATCGACCGGCGCCAGCTTAAAGCCGCTATTGCGCAAATCGACCGAGCCGTAGAACGGCGTCGCATGCGCACACCATTGACTACGGAACCAGTGCTCGATTTGCGGCTGCGCCTCCAGAATGCGGCGTTCGAGCTCAAGCAAGGGTCCGTTTTGCACGTTCGACAGGTGTGGTACGGGCATAAAGCCCTCCTAAAGGAAGAAATACGATAGCAGTGTGTTGGGGGCGACCCCTGGATATTCAACCCTAACCGCATGACAAATCGGCATGACACGCTCGCATGCCCCTTTTTGCCACGCTATGATTGAACGCATGCCTCAAACGAATGTCATTTTAGCACCAAGCGCGGCCCGCTCGCCGGCGTCCGCACCGTGATCATCCGCATAGAGAACCCCATGCCCCATCCGCAGCGCCTCTCCCCCGCCCGTTTACTCGCCTGCAGTCTTGCCTTGCTCGCCAACTTCGCCCTGGCCGGACCGCTCGATCAAGCCGCGTTCACCGACTTGGCCGGCCGCCAGGTTCATCTGACTGACCTACGCGGCAAGACCGTGCTGGTCAACTTCTGGGGGACATGGTGCGGCCCCTGCCGCAAGGAAATGCCCATGCTGAACGCCATGCGGCAGAAATGGCGAGGACGCAACGTCGAGGTGGTCGGCATCGCTTTGGATGAAAAAAAACCGGTTCAACAATTCATCCAACAGCAAAAAATCAACTACCCGATCTGGCTTGGCGACGAAAACACGACAGATTTACTACCACAACTTGGCAATCCGGCCATCAGCGTGCCATTCACCCTACTTATCGACAAAAATGGGGCGATTTTGCAACGCTGGGTTGGCGAAGTCAGCGAGGCTTCGTTGAAAAAAGCACTTTCTTCGCCCGCCAAGTGAAAGAAATTTCAAATTTTTTGATGGCCACACAAGAAAATAGCCAACAAAAACCCATTTCAATACACTCCTAAACACACAACGCCGCCAAAAAGACAACTTTGCCGGCGTTTTTCTCGCTCACGTTATTATTTCTACGTGAAGATATGTCCGCCTATTTGATTTGCATCATATAAAGATATATCGACCGTCCTATACTGCATTTTCACTCTACCGTCGCGACGCGTAGGCCTTCTAGCACAATTATCGGGACTCTCCATGGCACAACTCGGCAAATCCCTGATGGATAAAATGCATGCCTACTGGCGTGCAGCCAACTACCTCTCCGTCGGCCAGATCTACCTTCTGGACAACCCGCTGCTCAGACAACCATTGCAACGCGAGCACATCAAGCCGCGTCTGATGGGCCATTGGGGAACCACTCCCGGGTTGAACTTCATCTACGTCCACCTCAACCGTGTCATTAACGCCCGCAAACAACCGATGATCTATATCACCGGCCCGGGGCACGGTGGTCCAGGTCTGGTCGCCAATAGTTGGCTGGAAGGTTCCTACTCCGAAATCTATCCGAACGTTTCGCAAGACTATGAAGGCCTGCGCAAACTGTGCAAGCAATTCTCTTTCCCGGGCGGCATTCCTTCGCACGTGGCACCGGAAACACCGGGCTCGATGCATGAAGGCGGTGAATTGGGCTACTCGGTCTCGCACGCCTACGGCGCGGTCTTCGACAATCCCGAGTTGGTCGCCGCCTGCGTGGTTGGCGACGGCGAAGCGGAGACCGGTCCGCTTGCCACCAGTTGGCATTCCAACAAATTCCTCAACCCGCTGCGCGACGGCGTGGTGCTGCCGATCCTGCACCTCAACGGCTACAAAATCGCCAACCCGACCGTTTTGGCACGTCTGTCCACCGACGAGTTGACCAAGCTGTTCGAGGGTTACGGTTACAAGCCGCACTATGTCGAGATTGGCAAAGATCCGGACGACTTCGCCGCCATCCACCGCAAGATGGCCGCCACGCTCGACACCGTGATGGATGAGATCGCTTCGATCAAGGCACGTGCGCTGCGCGAAGAGAAGTCCGGCCGCCCCTTGTCGCGACCGAAATGGCCAATGATCATCCTCAAAACGCCAAAGGGTTGGACCGGCCCGAAGGAAATCGACGGCAAGAAGGTAGAGGGTTACTGGCGCAGCCACCAGGTACCGTTCTCCGACATGACCCCAGGGCACATCGCCGCGCTGGAAACCTGGCTCAAGAGCTACCAGCCGGACGAACTATTCACCGAATCCGGCGAGCTACGCCCGGATCTGGCTGCGCTGGCGCCGCGCGGCGAACTGCGCATGAGCGCCAACCCGCATGTACACGGACTGGTGTCGCGCGACCTGAAGATGCCGGACTTCCGCGACTACGCCGTCGCGTTCGACAAGCCGGGGAATAAAGTCGCCGAGGCCACACGCGTGATGGGCAAATTCCTGCGCGACGTGATGCGCGACAACATGGACGCCCAGAACTTCCGCATCTTCGGCCCGGACGAAACCGCCTCCAACCGTTGGGGCGACGTGCTGGACGCCAGCGCCAAAGTCTGGCTGGCCGACTACAAGCCGGAAGACGAAACCAACGACCACCTGTCCACCGATGGTCGAGTGATGGAAATTCTCTCCGAGCACACCTGCCAAGGCTGGCTCGAAGGCTATCTACTCACCGGCCGTCACGGTTTCTTCAGTTGCTATGAAGCCTTCATCCACGTCATCGACTCGATGTTCAACCAGCACGCCAAATGGCTGAAAACCACGCTGGACATCCCCTGGCGCCGTCCGCTGCCGTCGTTGAACTACCTGCTGACCAGCCACGTCTGGCGTCAGGATCACAACGGCTTCAGCCATCAGGATCCGGGCTTCCTCGATCACGTGGTCAACAAGCGCGCCGAAGTGATCCGCGTCTACCTGCCGGCGGACGCCAACATGCTGCTGGTCACCACCGATCACTGCCTGCGTTCGCGCCACCACGTCAACGTGGTTGTGGCCGGTAAACAGCCTGCGCTGCAATATCTGACCATCGATCAGGCGATCAAGCACTGCACCAAGGGTGTGGGGATATGGGATTGGGCCTCGACCGATGCCGGCGTCGAGCCGGACGTGGTCATCGCCTGCGCCGGCGACGTGCCGACCATGGAAGCCCTGGCGGCCACCGACCTGTTGCGCCAGCATTTCCCGGATCTGAAGGTGCGCTTCGTCAACGTGGTCGACCTGATGACGTTGCAACCGAAGAGCGAGCACCCACACGGTCTGGACGACCACGAGTATGAGTCGATCTTCACCACCGACAAGCCGGTCGTATTCGCTTTCCATGGCTACCCGTGGCTGATCCACCGACTGACCTACCGTCGCTGCGGCCAGGAAAACATGCACGTGCGTGGCTACGTCGAGGAAGGAACCACGACGACGCCGTTCGACATGGTGGTGATGAACCGCGTCGATCGCTACACGCTGGCCATCGACGTCATCGACCGAGTGGAAAAACTGACCCGCACCGGCGCTCATGTGCGCCAGGCCTTCGAGGACAAACTGATCGAACACAAGTCGTACATCCATACGCATGGCGACGACATGCCGGAGATCAAGAACTGGGCGTGGCCGTACTAAACGCGCAAAGCTCCACCGCCACAAGGAACGGCAGCCCATTGGCTGCCGTTTTTTCTATGGCGGAGATGAAGAACGGACCCGCCGAAGACAACCCGCCGACTGCCATTCGCCGCCGCTATGCCCCACAGCGCCAGCCCGTCAAACCTCCGCGGCCAGCTGCGTACCCTGCGCGATGGCGCGCTTGGCATCCAGTTCGGTGGCCACATCGGCGCCGCCGATCAGGTGGACGGTCATGCCCATCGCCTCGAGCGGTGTCTGCAACTCGCGCAGAGATTCTTGCCCGGCACAGATCACCACATTGTCTACCGCCAGCAGCTGCGGCTGGTTTTTGATAGTCACATGCAAACCTTCGTCGTCGATACGGTCGTACTGCACACCGCCCAGCATCTCGACTTGTTTCATCTTCAAGCTGGCGCGATGAATCCAGCCGGTGGTCTTGCCGAGCCCCTCGCCCGGCTTAGCCGGTTTGCGCTGCAGCAGCCAGATCTGGCGTGGACTGGGTTCGGGGTGCGGGCCGGAAGCCTTGAGCCCGCCCGGTTCGGCCACGGCCATATCGACCCCCCACTCGCGCATGAAGGCGGCGACGTCGAGCGAGGGCGGCGTGCCCTGGTGCGCCAGGTATTCTGCGGTATCGAAACCGATGCCGCCGGCGCCGATGATTGCCACACGTTTACCGACTGGCTTCTTGTCGCGTAGAACGTCTAGATAGCTCAGCACCATCGGATGCTCCACCCCGGGAATGGGCGGTGTGCGCGGTGCGATACCGGTCGCCAGCACCACTTCGTCGAAAGCGGACAGATCCTCGGCCGATACGCGTCGGTTCAACTGCAATTCGACGCCGGTGAGTTCGAGACGGCGGGCGAAATAGCGCAGCGTCTCATAGAACTCTTCTTTGCCGGGAATCTGCTTGGCGACATTGAACTGGCCGCCGATCCGATCCGCCGCGTCGAACAAAGTCACTTGATGGCCGCGGGCAGCCGCCTCGGTGGCGAAGGCCAGCCCCGCCGGCCCGGCCCCGACCACCGCCAGCTTTTTCTTGCGGGTAACGGGTTGGACAACGAACTCGGTCTCGCGACAAGCGCGCGGGTTGACCAGACAAGAAGTCAGCCTTCCCTGGAAAATATGATCCAGACAGGCTTGGTTACAGCCGATACAGGTATTGATTTCATCGCTCTTACCGGCGGCGGCCTTATTGACGAACTGCGGGTCGGCCAGGAATGGACGCGCCATGGAAACCATGTCGGCGCAGCCGTCAGCCAGAACCTGTTCGGCCACTTCCGGCATATTGATGCGGTTAGTCGTGATCAACGGGATCTTCACCTGCCCCATCAACTTCTTGGTGACCCAGGCGAAACCGGCGCGCGGCACCATGGTGGCGATGGTCGGGATGCGCGCCTCATGCCAGCCGATACCGGTGTTGATGATCGTCGCGCCGGCGGCTTCGACCAGGTGGGCCAGTTCGACCACCTCTTCCCAGCGGCTGCCTTGGTCGACCAGATCCAACATCGACAGGCGATAGATGATGATGAAGTTCGGTCCGACCGCCTTGCGTACGGCCTTGAGCACTTCCAAGGGGAAGCGGATGCGGTTGGCGAAACTGCCGCCCCACTCGTCGGTGCGCTTATTGGTGGCCGCAGCGATGAACTGATTGATCAGATAGCCTTCCGAGCCCATGACTTCGACGCCGTCGTAACCGGCTTGCTGAGCCAGGCGCGCGCAACGAGCGAAATCGCCGATCGTGCGCCAGATCTCTTCTTCCGAGAGCGCCTTCGGCTTGTAGAAATTGATCGGCGCAATCAACGCCGAGGGCGCCACACAGCCCTCTTGGAAACTATAACGACCGCTGTGCAGGATCTGCAGGCAGATCTTGCCGCCAGCGCCATGCACCGCTTCGGTGACGATGCGGTGATGCGCCACATCCTCTTCCGACGCCAACTTGGCAGCCCCCTCGCCGACACAGCCTTCCGCATTCGGCCCGACCCCCCCGGTCACGATCAAGCCGACGCCGCCGGCGGCGCGCTCGGCGTAAAACGCCGCCATTTTTTCGAAGCCGCCCGGGGCCTCTTCCAGGCCGGTGTGCATCGACCCCATCAAAACGCGATTCTTCAGCGTGGTGAATCCCAGATCGAGCGGGGCCAGCAAGTGCGGATAAGCTGTCATGTCATGGTCTCGGTGAACGCAGTTGGCGAACGGGCAAGGCTCGGAACGGTGAACCTGCTCTATGGCAAAACAACATACTGACTAGTAAGTAAGTTGTCAATGGCATAGAAAGCGAACGGATAAAATCGGCTCGCAACCGTCGAGCCGGCAAGGGTACTCGATCAGAACGTAGGCTGCGCCACCACTGCCAACGGCACCGGCAGCAAGGCGCCCCGTCCCTCCAGCCATAGCACCAAGTCGCGTATGACGGCATCGCGATTGATCTCATTGTGCATCTCGTGGCGACCGCCTCGATAGACCCGGACTTCAACCTGGCTCAAGCCAGCGGCACGATAGCGCGCGGCCAGTTGGTTGAGGCCGAAATAGCCCAGGCTGACCGGATCGCGGCTACCGGCCAGCAAGAGCACCGGGCAGGCGCTGGCCAGGTCGGGCGCGTGCTTTTCCGAGCGCTCCATCGCCACCACGCCTCCAAATAGATCCACCCATAGTCCGGCCGTGGGGAAAGCGGCACACAGCGGATCGGCCAAATAGCGATCCACTTCGTCCGCATCGCGCGACAGCCAGTCCGCCGCCGTACGTTTGGGCCAGAAGGTCAAATTGAAGCCGCCGAAGATCAGCCGTGCCAAAAAGCGGCTCGGCACTTGCCGTCCGACCAGCCCGCCCCAGGCCATAGCAACACGACGCATCACCCGCGCAAGCACCCCCTGGCGATAACCGGTGGCGGACAACACCAGCGCCGCCAAGCCCTCGCCGTGTTGCAAGAAATAACAACGCGCTACGAACGAACCCATACTATGACCGAACAAGGTCAGCGGTAGGCCCGGGTGAGTGTCATCGAGGTGGCGGCGTACCACATCCAATCGGTCGAGTACACGCCGCCATCCGTCTCGTTCGGCAAAAAAGCCCGGCACCTCCGCCCGCGGCCCATGCCCGGGGTGATCCAGCGCATAAACCACGAATCCGGCCAGGCAGAGTTCGCGCGCCATACGGTCGTAGCGCTGCCCATGCTCGGAAAGACCGTGCGAAATCAGCAGCACCCCACGTGGCGCACCGGCTGGTTGCCAGCGGTAGAGGGAAATGTCGGCGCCATCGGGCGCCTTCAGTTGCAGGGAATCCATGGTACTCCTGGCAGGGACTACAGCATGTCGGAGGCATCGAAATTTGGATTGATCAGCGCTGTCATCACATGATCGCGCCACGCACCATCGAGAAACAAATATTGGTTGGCTCGGCCCTCGATCTGGAAGCCCAAGCGCGCCAGCAAAGCGGCACTGCGCAGATTGGCCGGCTGGTAATTGGCCTGAAGCCGGTGCAGCTTCAAGTCGTCGAAAGCGAAGGCCAACACCGCCTGCAGCGCCTCGAACATCAGCCCTTTGCCTTCGCAGCGCTGATCCAAACCGTACCCGAGCATCGCATACTGTGCCACGCCGCGCTGGATTTGAGACAGCGACACCGTTCCGATCACCTGCTGTGGCGCTTGCCGTGCTTGCAGCACGAACGAAGCGCAACGCCCCTCCTGCCACTCTCGAACTCGCAACCGACAGCGACTTTGCCAGAAGGCCAGGGTGAAAAACTGCGCGCCGGGCGTCGGATCCCAGGGTGCCAAGTGCGCACGGTTGCGGATTTGGTAGTCAAGCATGGCAGGGGCAAGAATCGGATCGACCGGCGCCACCCGCAACCGCAACGTTTCAAGCGTCGGTTGTAATAGCATGTCTTCCATCCATGAAAAAGGGCGCAATGCTCGCCGCGATTGCGCCCTTGTCCCTCCAGCAGTCGGCTGGGACCACCCCCCCTAGGCCGTCAGACGGGTCAGCGCCTCGCGGTACTTATCGGCGGTCTTCTGGCGCACTTCGAGCGGTACGGACGGTGCCGGCGGACGCTTGTTCCAACCGCTGGCCTCCAACCAGTCTCGAACGAACTGCTTGTCGAAGCTTGGCGGATTACTGCCTGGACGATACTGGTCGGCTGGCCAGAAACGACTGGAATCCGGCGTCAGCACTTCGTCCATCAAAGTCAGCGTTCCGTCGCGATCGAGCCCAAATTCGAATTTGGTATCGCAGATGATAATCCCACGACTTGATGCATATTGACTAGCCACTTGGTATAACTCGATGGCCTTGGCACGCACTTGTTCGGCCAACTCGGGCCCAATCAGTTCGGCGCACTGTGCAAAACTGATGCTTTCATCATGATCGCCGACCGCCGCCTTGGTCGACGGCGTAAAGATCGCGGCAGGCAGTTGCTGAGCTTCCACCAAACCCGTCGGCAGCGGGATCCCGCTGACCGCACCGCTCTTCTGGTAGTCCTTCCAGCCGGAGCCGGCCAGATAGCCGCGCACGATCGCCTCGATCGGCACCGGCTTGAGGCGCTTGACCACCACGGCGCGCCCCGTGACCTGCGGCAGATCCTCCGCGCCAACCACGTCCTCGACCCGGTCGCCGGTCAAATGGTTGGGTACGACACCGGACAACTTTTCGAACCAGAAATTGGAAATCGCGGTCAGGATCTGGCCCTTGGCGGGAATCGGGTCGTCGAGAATCACATCGAAAGCCGATAGGCGGTCGGTCGCCACCATCAACATGCGCTGGTCATCGATGGCATACAGGTCGCGGACCTTGCCCGAATAGATTTTCTGCAGACTCTTCAGATTGGTGGTGCTAATGCCGCTCATCGCTCGATACCCTTGCTCGAAAATTCGGTTGCTACAGTGTGTCGTACAACGCCTGCGCCTGATCGAGCGCCGACGCCGCGCTATCGCTCAAGACGTTGAAATGGCCCATTTTGCGCCCAGGGCGCGCCTCGGCCTTGCCGTATAAGTGCAAATGGGCATTTGGCGCCTCCATCAGTACGTCCCAATTCGGCGGGGTGCCGTCCGGCTGCCATAAATCGCCCAGCAGGTTGACCATGGCCACCGGCGAGAGCAGGGCCGTCTTGCCCGGCAACAAGCCGCACAAGGTGCGCACTTGCTGCTGAAATTGGTCGGTCAAACAAGCATCGAGGGTGAAATGGCCGGAATTGTGCGGACGCGGCGCGATTTCGTTAATGACCAGCGAATCGTCCGCCAACACGAAGAACTCGACTGCCAACACGCCGACGTAATCGAGGGCATCGGCAAGCCGGCGGGCCATATCGCGCGCCTGGCGGGCCAAGTCAGGGGCAATACGCGCCGGCACCAGGCTAATATCGAGAATGCCATCGCGATGGCTGTTCTCGGCCACGGGAAAAACTTCGACCTGGGCACGGCTCGTGCGTGCCACGATCGCCGACACTTCCAGCTTGAGTTCGAGCATCTTCTCCAGCACGCAAGCCTGCCCGCCCAGCGCAGCGAATGCCGCACGCGCCTCATCGGCCGTGTGCACCCGCGCCTGCCCCTTGCCGTCGTAACCAAGACGCGCGGTTTTCAGGATACCCGGTAGATAGCGAGTCAAATCGCCTTGCAAATCGTCGTCGGTCATCACCGGCAGCCAGGCGGTGGTCGGTAGACCGGCCTGGTTGATCCAGCGCTTCTCGGCCATGCGATCCTGGGCAATGGCCACGCACTCGGCGGAAGGTGCAACCCGTGTCAGCGTCGCCAACAGCGCCATCGACTCGGCGCTGACGTTTTCGAATTCGGTGGTGACGGCGGCACAAGTCTGTCCCATCTGGCGTAGCGCTTCGGCATCGTCGTAGGCGGCGCAGAGGTGGACATCCGCAAAATCGGCCGCCGGCGCTGACCGATCGGGATCGAGCACGGTGATACGGTAACCCATGGTACGGGCAGCAATGGCAAACATGCGACCGAGTTGGCCGCCCCCCAGGATGCCCAGCATCGACGGCGGTAAAATCGCGCGCATCTTACTGTACGTCCGGCAGGGTCATGGCCAACACCGTGTCGCGCTGCTGCTGGCGGAAAGCGGTCAGCCGGTCGGCCAGCGCCGGATTGCCCGCCGCCAGCATGGCAATCGCGAACAACGCGGCATTGGCGGCGCCTGCCTCGCCGATGGCGAAAGTCGCCACCGGCACGCCCTTGGGCATTTGGACAATGGACAGCAGCGAGTCTTCGCCACGTAGATATTTGGAGGGTACCGGCACGCCGAGAATCGGCACCGGCGTCTTGGCGGCCAACATCCCAGGCAAGTGGGCGGCACCGCCGGCACCGGCGATGATGGCTTTCAATCCGCGCGCACCGGCATTTTCGGCATATTCGAACAGCAGATCCGGTGTACGGTGCGCCGAAACCACCCGGGTCTCATAGCCAACGCCAAAATCTTGCAACATGCGTGCCGCGTGCTGCATGACGTCCCAATCGCTGTTGCTGCCCATCACGATGCCGACTTCAATCATGTCTTTTCGCTACCGATGCGTGAAAAAACATGATTTTAACCGATGGCGCACTCACGTCGGGTAGTGTCTTTATGTGGAAGGAATAAAAAACCCCTAGCTACAGCTTCTTCAACATCGCCTTGGCCTTGGTCGCAGCGGCGCTCTTGGGGTACAGCTTGATCAAGCGCTTCAGCGTCACTTTGGCTTCGTCGTTCTGAGCAAGTTCGATTTGGCAACTGGCGACATTGCGCATGGCATCCGGCGCTTTGGGGTGATTCGGATATTGCTCGACGAACTGGCGGTGAATAGCGATCGCCGCATCGTACTGTTTCAGCGCAGTGTGCGCCACGCCTTGCCAGAACAGGGCATCGGCCGCTTGCGGATCGTTGGGATTCTGCTTGATGTACTGGCCAAGTGCCGTGATGGCATTGGCGAAATCGCGCTGGCGCAGCAAATTCAACGCGCGGTCGTAATCCGGCACGGTCTGAGCGCCATTGCCGGCGACCGGCGGCACGACAGCGGCCGGTGCGCTACTGGCAGCCGCCGGCGACGACGAGCCCTCCAGCTTGTTCATGCGGCCGTCCAGATCCGCATACAGGTCGTTCTGCCGCTTCTGCGTGCTCTGCAGATTGTAGTTCAGCACCTCGACTTCGCCGGAAAGCTTGGCCACCTGGGCACGCAGATCGTCCAGTTGGCTGACCATGTCGAGCAGCTTATCGTTGGATAACTTGGTCTCGATTTGCGACAGGCGCGCGCTGGCCTGCTGATTGACCTGGTTGATCTGCTGACGGGTGTCTTCCAGATCGGCATTGGTTGCACAGCCGGAAATCAGCGCCAGTAGGGCACCGCCAATGGCAAGGCGTTTCATTGAGAGCTCCGTGAAGGGGAACAGCCGGATATCTTAGCGATACCCGGCCCGGCTGTCATGACGCCCGCGGGCGTCGAGCTTACTGACCGTCGTAGACAATATCCGCGCGGCGGTTCTCGGCATAATCGGCATCGCTGGTGCCGGTGGCCTTGGGCTTTTCCTTACCGAAGCTGACGGCTTCCAGTTGCTTATCCGCCACGCCCAGCACCTCCATGGACTTCTTCACGCTTTCGGCGCGACGCTGGCCCAACGCTAGGTTGTATTCGCGACTGCCGCGCGCATCGGTATTGCCCTGGATGGTGATCTTGTGATTGCCGTTCGCCTTCAGGTAATCGGCATGGGTACCGATCAGACCCTTATAATCTTCCTTGACCACCGAAGAGTCGAAATCGAAGTACACGCTACGTTGTGCCAGCGGGCTGTTCGGGTCGTGCAAGGGGTCGAGCGCCGTTTGGCTCTGCTCGCTCGACGTGGTCGGCGCCACCGCGGTCGTCGGCTGACTAGCCACGGGGGCGGTGGTTTCTGGCGGTTTGGTGCTCGAACACGCTGCCAACAAGGAGGCCGCGGCGGTACCAATCAGCAATTGTTTCCAGTTCATGTTTGCTCCCTTTCTAAAACGAATCAATGGGTAAACGGCCCCCAGGCCGGATCCTGCACTTCGCCGTTCAAGACGGCCAGACGAGCCTTATTACCGCCATCCAGCGTCGCGGCATAGAGCACGCTCTGGCCACCTTGGACACTCGCGTACAGCACCATTTGGCCATTAGGCGCAAAACTTGGGCGTTCGTTGTACGGATCGCTCGACAACACCCGCACATCGCCACTGGCGCGATCCTGCATCATTACGCGGAATGCGCCCGCTTGGCGCTGGATAAACGTCAGCGTATTGCCATCCGGCGACAAGCGCGGCGACACGTTGTAGCTGCCTTGCCAGGTCAACCGCGTCGCATCGCCGCCCGTCGCCGCCATGCTATAAATCTGCGGCCCGCCCGCCCGGTCGGACACGAAGACGATTTTCGCGCCATCGGCCGACCAAGACGGCTCGGTATCGATCGCATCGCTGCGGGTCAGGCGGCGCGGTGCACCGCCACCGGCGGCATCGACCAAATAAATCTCCGAATTGCCGCTCGTGGTCAGCACGACCGCCAGTTGCCGACCGTCCGGCGACCAGGCCGGCGCGGAGTTGCTGCCCTTGAAATTGGCGGCCGCACGGCGCTGACCGGTGGCCAGATCCTGCACCCACACCACCGGCTTATGGGTCTCGAAAGACACATAGGCCAGATAGCGGCCATCCGGCGACCAGGCGGGCGACATAATCGGCTCCTTCGAGCGCAGCACGGTCTGTGCCCTGCCGCCATCGATATCGGCCACCTGCAACTGGTAGTTGGCGTTGCCCTGCTTAAGCACGTACACGATCCGCGTGCTAAAAATACCCGGCTGCCCGGTGATCGCCCGATAGATCATGTCGGCGATCTTGTGTCCCACCTGGCGCCCCTGATCCGGGCCCACCGTGAACTGCCCGGCGGTCAGTTGCTTTTTCTGCGATACATCCATCAGGCTGAACGACACAGTGACCTGACCGTTGCCGGCGTCGCTCACCGTCCCCACCGCCACCGATTGGGCGCCGGCACCCTGCCAAAGCGGATATTGAATCGCCGCGGAGGTATGCGGCACATCGCTCACGTTCGACGTATCGAGCACGCGGAACATGCCCGAGAGATTCAGATCGTTGCGTACCACCAGCGTCAACGGGTCGCGCAAACGGGTGCTTTCATCCTTGAACGGCACCACTGCGATGGCATGCCGGGTCGACCCGCCACCGACAATTTCAATGGTCATATCCGCTCTAGCTAAAGAACTCGCCAGGGATACAACAACAAATATCGTCCTCAACAGAGGCTTTAAGCTAAGCATTAGTTCCCTCGGAGATCAATTTTTTGGTGGCATACGCCCCATTTTCAGTGTGGTCTGAATTCAAGGCGCAACTGACGCACATCGCCAAACCGGGTACCGGCGGGTAGCGATGGGAAAGTGCCCGCTTCGCGAATCGCGCGCTGCACCGCTTCATCGTAGGCCGTGTTGCCGCTGGTTTGCAGCAGCGTCACGCTACGCACTTCCAACGTTGGCAGCAGAACCACCTGCACAACCGCCATAGGATTTCCCTGCAGGCCTGGCGGCAACTGCACCAGCGGCAGAATTTTGGCCCGCACCTTGGCGGCGTAGTTGTCGCGCGCCTGGCTCGTTCCGCGAGGGGAACCGCCGGCCACACCGCCCTGGGCGCCGGCCTGGTCGATGCGGGCGTTGGGTGCGCGCGAGGTGTTGCTACTGCCCAGTTCGGCCAGCAGATCGTTACTGTCGTCGTTATAGTGCTTGGCAGGTTGTTTGCCCTTGTTGGCGGGCTTCGTTTCCGCCTTGGGCTTGGCTTCCGGCTTGGGCTGGGAGGCTAGCTGTTTTTTCACCTCGGGCTTTTTACCCAATTGCACATCCGCCTTGGGCGCTTCGGGGGTCGGCATCGTGGGCGGCTGTGGCTGTTCCACCGGTTTGGCGACGACCGCGGGGGTGGGTGGGGCGGCGGACCATAGCTCGACCGACACCGGTGCGGGCTCGGTCAGAATGGTCTCACGGGCGGCAAACCATAGCAGCAATGCCAACGCCGCATGCAGCAACAGGGAAACAAGAATGGAACGGCTCAATCCACGCGCCGGACTCATTGGCTTTGCTTCACCGTCAACGCCACGCGCTTGATCCCCGCCTTGTGCAGGGCGTCGGCAACCTTGAGCACATCTTCGTACTTCATGTTGCGTTCGGCGGAGATGGCAAACGGGCGATCGCTTTGCGCCATGGCGGCCGCCGCGGAGGCCAATTCGTCGACACTGGTAAAGGTGCGCGTGGCGTCGACGCTCCTCAGGGTAATCGTGCCGGCCGTATCGAGCGCTACTTCAACCGGCTGAATATCGGGCGTACGCGCCTGCGAGACGCTGGGAACATCGACCACGCCCGGCGAAAACATCGGCGTGGCGATCATGAAGATCACCAGCAATACCAACATCACGTCGATATAGGGGACGACATTCATCTGATTGATTTGACGGCGGGGACGGCGGTTCAGCATAGTTCGGATTATGTTGGGGGTCTGCAGACATCATAGCACCGGCCATGGCAGGCCGTGCCGTCACAAGGAACCCAAAATGCTATCCGACATGCTAATTCAGTGTTGGTTCACAATTTCATCGCCAACGTCATCCCATCTCCCATGGGCAACACCGACAGGCGAATACGCGCGTCCTTGGCCAGCCCGGCATTGAAGGTATGCATCACATGTACGCCGGGCGGGTCGTTCGGCTGCGGCGCCAGGACGCGCCCGCCAAGAAAGATATTGTCCAGCAAGATGACGCCGCCGGGACGCACCAGTTGCAAACACGCTTCGAAATACTCAGGCGTACCGGGCTTGTCGGCATCGATGAACGCCATGTCGAAATCGTTGTACCGACCCGCCTCCAACAACTCCTGCAGGGTTCGTGCAGCCGGCTGCAGCGTCAGTTGGATACGCTCGGCCACGCCGGCCTTTTGCCAATACTCGCGAGCGACTCGGGTGAACTCCTCGCTGACGTCGCAGGCGACCACCTCGCCATCGTCCGGCAGCGACAAAGCCACCGCCAAAGCGCTGTAACCGGTGAATACACCGATCTCCAAATAGCGACGGGCGCCGATCAACCGTGCCAGCCACCCCATGAATTGCCCTTGCTCCGGGGCGATCTGCATCTTGGCCAATCGATGGGCGGCGGTGTATTCGCGCAATTCGCGCATCACAGGGTGTTCGGTCACGCCAATCGCGTGCAGATAATCCGTCAGGGTAGCGTCAAGCGGTATCGATTGTCGGGTCATATAAAGGGGCTACGGAAAAACAAACAACGCCCAGAGGGCGTTGCGGCGAGGAAGGCGGCCGATCAGTCCGGCTGATAAACGTAGGGCTTCTGCGGCACGCGCGATTCGCGCCAGCGACGCTGATCGTCCAGGTCGGGTTGGCGATCCCACCAGGTCAAACGCAATGCCTGGCGGTCGCTGTCGACCTGCGGGTTGCTCGCTAGGTACTCTTGCATGAATTTAGTGAAATCAGACTGGTACATGCCGACTCCTGAAACAAATATTTGGGCCGATTGTACTGCAAATCGATCCCGTTCGCATCCACCCCGCCGTCATACCGCCAGCACCGGCTCGTTCTTTTCGCCGTACATCTTGCGGTCGGCCACCGACAGCAGCTCTTCGATCAACACGCCGTCCTCCGGATAATAGGCGACCCCGATGCTGACGCCGAGGCGGATGGTATGGCCATCCAATTCGTAAGCGCGTTCGATCGCCCGCTTCAGCCGCTCGACCACCAGGATGATCTCCTGCTTGGACTCGACTTCTTCGATCAGCACCGCAAATTCATCGCCGCCAAGCCGCGCCACCGTATCCTCGGTACGCAGCTCGGCCTTGAGCCGTGCGGCGATCACTTGCAAGACGCGGTCGCCGGTGGCATGCCCGTAGGTATCGTTGACCGGTTTGAAGCGATCCATGTCGAGAAACAGCACCGCCAAGTTTCTACCCTTGCGGTTCAAACGCGAGATCGCATGCTGCAGGCGATCGTAGAACAAGTTGCGGTTCGCCAGATTGGTCAGCCGATCGTGATTGGCCAGGTAGAACAGACGCATTTCGCGCTCTTGGCTTCCCTCGAGGAAACGCGCATAACGCGTCAAGCCAAGCAGCATCGCAATGAGGAGTCCCAGCGAGATCACGCCAGCCGCGACGCAGTCAAGCCGGCGAACCTCGGTGAAGCCCAACTGCCAGGACAGCTGTAGCGTCAACGGCTGTGCCACCCCGCCAAGCTGATGCAGCGAGTTGAACTGAGGAAACAACAGGTTTTCCAGCGCGCTGCGCGACGCTGTCTGGCGCGCCAATAGCCAGCGGTTACCCTGCTCGCCTTGCCATAGCCGCAGATAGCCGCCCGCCGGCAGTTTCGTCAGATCGGGCAACAGCGCGGCGGCCATCACCTGCATGGCCACGAAATGTCGCATGCTGGGGTCGATGGCTCGCACCAAGTAGAAGCTCGGCTCGCTGTTTGGCCGATCGTCCATCTTCATAACCGGTGCGCCATGCCGTGCCACCACCGCTTGGCGCAGCGTCATCAACTGACGCCGATCGGCATCGCTCAATGTCGACAGGAAGCCATCGCGCGGCGCCGCATTCGAATCGTCGAAAGAAAACAAACGTTTGATTTGTGGATTATGTGCGATCAGCCGTGCGGCAAATGCCTGTTTTTCGACATCCGTCCGGGCAATCGACTGAAATGCCGCGTAACTGTAGAGCACGACTTCGTTGGCTTCCAACGTCTGGCCGATCCGCTCGACCAAGCGCTGCTCGAAAGCATGGAAGTCCTGCTCGGCCAGAAAGACCGAACGGCTGATAAAAGACAGCCCGATCAGAACGCTCATCACCAGCCACAGCAAAGTGCAGGTCAGGTAGACCAGTCTCATCCGCATGGCAATGCCATAATTTTGATGGAATAACAGAATATTGTAATTGAAATCGCCCCAGGTTTCAGCTCATTTAGATATTTGGGAGACAAGAAAACCAACATGTCGTAAGCATGAAACAATACTATGACCCGGCAAAGGAAAAACTCACAACCCCCAGTGCGGCTTACCCAGTTTTTCCGTCAATAGACGCCAAGATTGCATCTGTTTCTGAAATTTATTGTTGGTTGGCGCCACCTCGCGTACCTTCATCAACAATTCGCTGGCCCGGCGCATATAGCTTTCGTGCCAACCGTTGCGATGCACATAGGCCATGGTGGCGTTAACCAAGTTGAGCATGATCTGGATGTTGCTCGGCATTTCGGTCAACGCACGGGCGAAGCGTTCGATGGCGGCCTCGTAGGCACCGCTTTGCGCATCCTTCACCGCCAGGTTGTTCATATCGACCACACCCTGCACGTTCTCCGCAATCAGTTGCCGGCCGGCATCGCCGCGTCCGACTTCGTCGAATAGCGTGCCCAGCCGAGCCAGCATGCTCTCGTCGTCGTGGTGGTTGCGCACCAGGTCGCGCATCACCCGATCGCCCAACTGCGTCTTGTGCTGGGCATAGCAGGCCCGGGCAAACTCCATCTGCGCCTCGGCGTCCAACCCGTCGACCAAGACTTCGAAGCGCGTCTCGGCATCTTTGAGCAACTGCTCGGCGCGCACGCCGTTGCCGCTATGCACTTGCACTTGACTGTCGATGACATCGGCCATCCACTCGCCGGCCTGGTTGTAGCGGAAATCGCGCCGCAATCGTCCCAGCGTGCGGCTGGCATTGCCCGTCTCGCCCTGCGCCAACTGGACACGCGCCAACATGGCGTAATGGTTCGGACTGCGGTGCCAGGTGTACTTGGCAATCTCTAGTGTTTCGCTGCAGGCGAACTCGGCCACCGGCAGATCGTTGTTCATGAACGCCACCTCGGCCAGTTGCTTCTGGCGGCGAATCACCACCGGCGACAGATCGGTGGCTTTTTGCAACAAGGCCTGTGCGCGAACCAAGTCGCCGCCGTCGCGATGCAGGCGCGCCAGCCAATCGTAGGCCTCCATGATGCGGTCGTTGTCGGCCAGCACTTCCTCGAACAGCATGCGCGCCTCGTCATGCGACTTGAGGCCGGTCAGCGCCTTGGCGAGCCCCAGCTTGGCCCAGGGCACGTCCTTGAGCCGCAGCACTTCCATGTACAGGCTACGCGCGGTATCGAAGTCGCCGATACGCAACGACAACGAACCTTTGATCTTCATAAAGTCCAGCGTGAACTCGCCGCGCTCCGCAATCTTGCGATTGCAGATCTCGATGGCCGCCAGATACTCATTGCGCAGGATGGCTTCGTCGATCGGGCGGAAGGCGGTGCGCTTGCGCATCGCCTTGGACAGGCGCTGCGACAGCATCTCGCCGGAAAAAGGTTTGAGCAGGTAGTCGTCCGGCGCAAGCTCGGCAGCGGAGATCACCCGCTGCGAGCGTCGCTCGCCGGTGACGATCATGAACACGCAAGACTGTTTGATCAGGTTGCGTTCCTTGACCTCCTCGAACAGGTATAGGCCGTCGTAACCGTTGCCCAGATCGTAGTCGCACAGGATGACGTCGAAGTCATAACGCCCCATTTTCGACAAGGCGTCGCTGGCGCGGTTGGCATACTCGACTTTCTCCGCGCCGAACGACGACAGCGTCATGCCCATGGCGCGCTGCATTTCCGGCACGCTGTCGACCACCAAGAACAGCCGTCCGCCGAAGCTATTGCGATAAGCTTCTTCACGGTGGCCCGCCTCGGCAGTCACCCCCAATTGGGCCGACTGGATGACAGGAGTCTGAGATTGCGGCTTGTCTGCCATTATTTGCCTCAGTCAATATCCGCGATCAGGCCGGCTGCAGCTTGGCATAGCGCAAATCCAGCCATTTCATGCCGTGTTCGGCAAAATTGATCTGCAGGCGCACGTCGCTGCCAGCACCCTCGGCGTTCACCACCACGCCGAGCCCGAACTTGGCGTGACAAACAGATTGGCCGATACGAAAACCGCCGATTTCCGCCGTCGAACGACGCGGCGCCGGCGCACTTTGCCAAGCGGCCGGGGCGGCTGGCGACGCCGAGGCACTCTGGCTCGACAACACCTTCACCAACGCCGCCGGCACTTCGTCCACAAAACGGGAACGGATCGGGTAACGGCTTTGCCCGTGCAACATACGCGCTTGAGCACAGGTCAGGTACAACCGTTTGCGCGCCCGCGTCACTGCAACGTACATCAGCCGACGCTCTTCTTCCAGCCCCTTATCGTCGTTCAGGCTATTTTCATGCGGGAAAAGCCCTTCCTCGAGACCGGAAACGAACACCGCGTCGAACTCCAGCCCCTTGGCCGCGTGGACGGTCATCAACTGCAACGCGTCCTCGCCGGCTTCGGCCTGATGTTCGCCCGCCTCCAACGCCGCCGAAGTCAAAAATTCGATCAGCGCCAGCGACGGCTCATCGGCCACGAAGGCGGCGGCGGCGTTGATCAATTCATCCAGGTTGGCCAGCCTTTCCTCGCCCTCCTTCTTGTCCTGCTCGTACATGGCGCGCAGCCCGCTGTCGTCGATGGCCAGGCTGACGGTCTCCGCCAATGTCAGCCCTTCCGAGCGCTCGCGCATGGCGTCGATCAGCAGCACGAACTTGGCCAGGCTGGTCGCGCGTTTGCCGCCGCCGGCGCCACATACCGCCTGCCACAACGACATGCCGCCTTCGGCGCTGGCCGCTTGCAATCCTTCCACCGTGCGCGCGCCGATGCCGCGAGCCGGCAAATTGATCACGCGCAGCAGCGCATTGTCGTCCTCCGGGTTGGCCAACAGCCGCAGGTAGGCCAACGCATGCTTGATTTCCTGACGTTCGAAGAAGCGCAAACCGCCGTACACGCGGTAGGGGATGCGGCCATTGACCAACGCATGTTCCAGCGCCCGCGATTGAGCGTTGGAACGATACAGCACGGCCATATCCGACAGATTCAGACCTTCGCGCTTGAGCGCGCGCGCCTCGTCGACGATGAATTCGGCCTCGTCGCCATCGGACCAGGCCTCGTAGAAGCGGATCTCCTCGCCATCGCCGGCTTCGGTCCATAGATTCTTGCCCAAGCGACCGTCATTGTGCTCGATCAGCGCATTGGCCGCCTTGAGGATCGTGCCCGCCGAGCGGTAGTTCTGCTCCAGGCGGATGGCGTCGCCGATGCCATAGTCGCGCAACAGCGAACGCATGTTGCCGACCTCGGCCCCGCGGAAGGCATAGATAGACTGGTCGTCGTCCCCAACGGCGAACAGCGCGTTATCGGTACCGGCCAGAAGGCGCAGCCAAGCGTACTGTAGGCGGTTGGTGTCCTGGAACTCGTCGACCAGGATAAAGCGAAAGCGACTGCGGTAATGTTGGCACAGCGCCTGATTGGCCGATAACAGCTCGTAGGAGCGCAGCAACAATTCGGCGAAATCGACCACGCCCTCGCGCCGACACTGCGCGTCATAGGTCGCGTACAGCTCGATCAGCTTTTGGCCATAGTAGTCGTGCGCGGTCAGCCGGTCGGCACGATTGCCGGCTTCCTTATTGCCGTTGATGAAGTGTTGCACTGTGCGCGGCGGGAATTTCTCGTCCGACAACTCCAGGCTCTTGAGCAACCGCTTGATGGCGGCCAGTTGATCTTGGCTATCGAGAATCTGGAAAGTCTGCGGCAGGCCGGCATCGCGGTAATGCATGCGCAGCAGGCGGTTGCACAGACCGTGGAATGTGCCGATCCACATGGTGCGCACATTGACCGGAATCATGGCCGACAACCGCGCCTGCATCTCGCGCGCAGCCTTGTTGGTAAAGGTCACCGCCAGCACGCCGGCCGGGCTGATCTGCCCGGTCTGGATCAACCAGGCGATGCGCGTGGTCAGCACACGGGTCTTGCCGCTACCGGCACCCGCCAGCACCAGGGCGCTTTGCGCCGGCCAGGTGACCGCGCGCAATTGTTCCGGGTTGAGGCCGGCCAGTAAATCTGAACTCATGTGCATCTCACAAGCATGAAAAGCCGGATTTTACACCAGGGACCCTCGGAACAAGGCATTTACCCCCGGCGGCACGATCCGGCATGAAGCGCATCGGCATGCAGAATGGCCGATTACACCCGCTGATCCATATCCAGCGCCGGCGTACCGCCGATACCCTGGCTGACCACGCGCGCCGGCACGCCGGCCACCGTACAGTGCGCCGGCACATCGTCCAGCACCACGCTGCCGGCCCCCACCTTGGCGCACTCGCCGACATGGATGTTGCCTAACACCGCGGAGCCTGCACCGAGCATGACGCCGTCGCCGATTTTCGGATGGCGGTCGCCGCGTTCCTTGCCCGAACCGCCAAGCGTCACGCCATGCAAGATCGACACGTTATTGCCGATCACCGCGGTCTCGCCGACCACCACGCCGGTGCCATGATCCAGCAAAATGCCATGCCCAAGCCTGGCGGCCGGATGAATGTCGGCGCCGGTGATTTCGGAGATGCGATTCTGCAGGAACAGCGCCAGCGGCTGACGATCGTTCTGCCACAGCCAGTGAGTGATGCGCTGGCTTTGGATAGCGTGAAATCCTTTGAAATACAACAACGGGGTCGCATAGCCGTCGCAGGCCGGGTCGCGCTGATAGCAGGCTTCGATATCGGCACGCACACTGGCGATGATCGTCGGATCGGAATCGAACCCCTCGCGAAACAACTCCATCAGTGCGCGCGCGTCCATCACCGGACTCGCCAACTTGCTCGACAGATGAAACGCCAGCACGTCCTCCAGCGAACGGTGACGCAGCACGGTCATGTGCAAGAAACTGGCCAACAGCGGCTCCGCTTCAGCGGCAGCCTGGGCCTCCAGCAAAATCGCAGACCACAAGGGGTCGTAAGGCATATCGGACATCGGAACTCTCAATCCTGGGGGCTCGGGATACGGCGCCCTGCCCGCTCGTTACAACAAAACCACGTCGAACTGTTCTTGCGTGTACGACGCCTCGACCGACAACGACACCGGCTTGCCGATGAAATCCACCAGCATCGCCAAACTTTGCGACTCTTCGTCGAGGAACATGTCGATCACCGGCTGCGCCGCCAGGATGCGGAAGCCGCGCGCTTCGAACTGGCGCGCCTCGCGCACGATTTCGCGCTGGATCTCGTAGCACACGGTTTGCGCCGTCTTCACTTCGCCGCGGCCCTGACACTGCGGACACGTTTCGCACAGTACGTGCGCCAGGCTCTCACGGGTGCGCTTGCGGGTAATCTCCACCAGTCCCAAGCTGGTGAAACCGTTGAGCGTCACCCGGGTACGATCGCGCGCCAGCGATTTGGCCAACTCGTTGAGAACCGCGCTGCGGTGGTCCTCGTTGTCCATATCGATGAAGTCGACAATGATGATGCCGCCCAGATTGCGAAGTCGCAGTTGGCGGGCCAGCGCCTGGGTGGCTTCCAGGTTCGTCTTGAAAATCGTCTCGTCGAAGTTGCGGTTGCCGACGAAGCCGCCGGTATTGACGTCGATCGTGGTCATCGCCTCGGTCTGGTCGATGATCAGATAGCCGCCGAACTTCAGATTGACGCGCCGCGCCAGCGCCTTGTCGATCTCAGCCTCGATGCCATGCAGTTCGAACAGGGGTCTTTCTCCGCTATAGCGCTGGATCTTGTCCACCGCCAGCGTCACGTACTGTTCGGCGAACTCGGTCATCCGGCTGTAGTTCTCCGTCGAGTCGACAATCACCTGTTCGGTGGCTTCGCTCACCATATCGCGCAGCACGCGCAGCGACAACGGCAGGTCTTCGTACAGCAGCGATTGCGCCGGCAGATTCTTCGACTTGTAACGGATATCCGACCACAACTTCGACAAATAGTCGACGTCGGCGGCCAGCGTTTCGTCGTTGGCGGTCTCGGCGCTGGTGCGGATGATAAAACCGTGCGGCATATCCGGCGGCAGCAACAGCTCCAGCCGGGATTTGAGCGACTGGCGCTCCTCCTCGTTCTCGATCTTTTGCGAGATGCCGATGTGGGTTTCTTGCGGCAGATGCACCAGGAAGCGACCTGCCAGGCTGATCTGGGTAGAGAGGCGCGCGCCCTTGGTGCCGATCGGGTCCTTGATCACCTGCACCAGCACGGTCTGCCCCTCGAACAGCATTTTCTCGATGCGTTGCGGCTCGGTGGGGTGCTGGCGCTGCTCCAGCACGTCGGCGATGTGCAGAAACGCCGCGCGCTCGAGACCGATCTCGATGAAGGCCGACTGCATGCCCGGCAACACCCGCTTGACCTGACCGAGATAGATATTGCCGACGATCCCGCGGCTGGCCGAACGCTCGATGTGCAATTCCTGGACGATGGCATCCTCCAACACCGCCACCCGGGTCTCCTGCGGCGTAATGTTGACCAGGATCTGCTCCTTGTGGCGCGGCAGATCGCGCGGCAGGGGAATGGTCTGATGCATCATGCCCCCTTAAGGAAAGACGTAGCCGAAGCGCGACAACAGCTCGGCGGTTTCGAACAGCGGCAAGCCGACCACGCCGGTGAAACTGCCGTCGATCCGCTCGACGAACACCGCCGCCAGCCCCTGGATACCGTAGGCGCCGGCCTTATCGAAGGCCTCGCCGCTATCCAGATAGCGTTGGATAGCGTCTTCATCCAGTTTGCGGAAGGTGACATCGGTCACCGAGGTCGCCAACTCGATCTGTTCGCCCCGACGCACCGCCACCGAGGTGATCACTTGGTGGGTGCGGCCGGAAAAAGTCTGCAACATGCGACGCGCATCGGCCTCATCGACCGGCTTGCCGAAAATCACGCCGTCCTGCACCACGGTGGTATCGGCCGCCAACAGCGCCCGCGACGGCAAGCCGCAGCTCTGCACCACCGCCCAGCCGGCATCGGCCTTGGCTCGTGCCAAACGCTCGGCATAGGCGCGCGCCGCCTCGCCGGGCAGCACCGACTCATCCACCTCGGCGTGAATCCGCTCGAAATGCAGCCCAAGCAGGGTTAACAACTCTCGACGTCGCGGACTGCCGGACGCCAGGTACAGGGTTTCGTTTTCAGTCATGTTGGCCAGGGCTATGGTGATTTACTGTAAGCCTACCAGACGACGGTAGGGGCGGACTACTCGCATTCCGACTTGCGGCGCCGGCGATCGGGATAGCGCATGAAAAACGCCACGCTTCGATGGGCGTGGCGTCGCAGTCGCAATGCAGTACCGGCGTCAGGCCAACTTACCGTGGCACTGCTTGTATTTCTTGCCGCTGCCGCATGGACACGGATCGTTGCGACCGATGCGCAGCCCGCGGTTGGCCAATGCTTCCGGGCTCAGTTCGTCCTCGGACAGACTGGAGGCCGGGCTGTCATGCAACAACGCGGTCTCGCGCTCCTCGTGCGTCTCCAGCGCCTCGACTTCTTCGCGACTGCGGATCTGCACGGTCATCAACACGCCCACCACGCTGCGCTTGATACGTTCGAGCATATCGGCGAACAGTTCGAAGGCTTCGCGCTTGTACTCCTGCTTCGGATTCTTCTGCGCATAACCGCGCAAGTGAATGCCCTGGCGCAGATGCTCCATCGCCGACAGGTGCTCGCGCCAGTTGGTATCGAGCATCTGCAACACGATCGAGTGTTCGAACTTGCGCATCCCCTCTTCGCCGACCAGCTCGACCTTGGTGCCGTAGCTTTCCTCGGCCAACTGTAGGATACGTTCGCGGATCTCGGGAATATCGAGGTTGGCTTCGTTCTGCAACCACTCGGCAACCGGGGCTTGCAGTTGGTATTCGCCTTCCAGCACCTTCTCCAGACCCTGCAGATCCCACTGCTCTTCCATCGAGTCCGACGGAATGTGCAGATCGATCAGATCGCCCAGCACGCCTTCGCGCATGTTGGCCACGATCGCACTGACATCCTCGTCCTCAAGGATCTCGTTACGCTGTTGGTAGATCACCTTACGCTGGTCGTTGGCGACGTCGTCGTATTCGAGCAATTGCTTACGGATGTCGAAGTTACGGCCCTCGACCTTGCGCTGGGCATTTTCGATCGAGCGGCTGACCCACGGATGTTCGATGGCTTCGCCGGCCGGCATTTTGAGCCGTTCCATGATCGCGGCGACGCGGTCGGACGCGAAGATGCGCAAAAGCGGATCTTCCAGCGACAGGTAGAAGCGCGAGGAGCCCGGGTCGCCCTGACGGCCGGAACGGCCGCGCAGCTGGTTGTCGATCCGGCGCGACTCGTGGCGTTCGGTGCCGACGATATGCAGGCCGCCGGCCTCCAGCACCGCATCGTGGCGCTGCTGCCACTCGGCGCGCAATGTCTCGACGCGCTGCTGCTTGTCGGCATCGCTCAGCGTCTCGTCCGACTCGATGGCGCGGATATCGTTTTCCGGATTGCCGCCGAGCACGATGTCGGTACCGCGGCCCGCCATATTGGTCGCCACGGTCACCACGCCTGGACGGCCGGCCTGAACCACGATCTCGGCTTCGCGCGCATGTTCCTTGGCGTTGAGCACGTTATGCGGCAACTTGGCGCGGGTCAGCAGCCCGGAGATCAATTCCGAGTTTTCGATCGAAGTGGTGCCCACCAGTACCGGCTGACCGCGCTTATGGCAATCGGCGATGTCGTCGACGATCGCCTGGTACTTCTCGGCGGCAGTGCGATATACCTTGTCCTGCGCGTCCTTGCGCACCATCGGGCGATTGGTCGGGATCACCACGGTTTCCAGGCCATAGATTTCCTGGAATTCGTAGGCTTCGGTATCGGCCGTACCGGTCATGCCGGACAGCTTGCCATACAGGCGGAAGTAGTTCTGGAAGGTGATCGAGGCCAGTGTCTGGTTTTCGCGATTGATTTCCACGCGCTCCTTGGCTTCGACAGCCTGATGCAGACCATCCGACCAACGGCGACCCGGCATCAGTCGGCCGGTGAACTCGTCGACGATGATCACTTCGCCGTCTTGCACCACGTACTGCTGGTCGCGCAGGAACAGCGAGTGCGCCTTCAGCGCGGCCATCAAATGGTGCATCAGCGAAATATTGGAGGCCGAGTACAGACTGTCGCCTTCGCGCAGCATGCCCGTCTGGGCCAGCAACTGCTCGCAGCGCTCGTGGCCAGCCTCGGACAACATCACCGCGTGGCCCTTTTCGTCCACCCAGTAATCGCCCTCGCCGTCCTCCTTGTCTTGGCGGCGCAGCTGCCCGGGAATCGCGTCCATGCGCGTATAGAGGTCGAGGTTGTCCTCGGCCGGGCCGGAGATGATCAGCGGCGTGCGCGCCTCGTCGATCAGGATCGAGTCGACTTCGTCGACCACCCCGAACGCCAGCTTGCGTTGTACCTTTTCGCCCAGGTTGAACACCATGTTGTCGCGCAGGTAGTCGAAGCCGAATTCGTTGTTGGTACCGTAGGTGATGTCGGCGGCGTAGGCGGCCTGCTTGGCGGTGTGATCCATCTGGCTCAGGTTCACGCCGACCGACAGGCCGAGGAAGTTGTACAGGCGCCCCATGGTGCTGGCATCGCGACTGGCGAGGTAGTCGTTGACCGTGACGACGTGAACCCCCCGGCCGGTGAGCGCATTCAGATAGACCGCCAGCGTCGCCACCAGGGTCTTGCCCTCGCCGGTACGCATTTCGGCGATCTTGCCGGCATTGAGCACCATACCGCCGATCAGCTGCACGTCGAAATGGCGCATGCCGAGCACGCGACGCGATGCTTCGCGGCAGACAGCGAAGGCCTCGGGCAGCAGATCGTCGAGCGCGGCGCCGGCCGTCAGCCGTTCGCGAAATTCCGCGGTCTTGCCCGCAAGCGCCTCGTCGGACAATGCGCGCATCCCTTCTTCAAGGGCATTGATGCGAACCACCACTTGGCGGTACTGCTTCAACAACCGCTCGTTGCGGCTGCCGAACACTTTCTTGAGGAGCGTGGAAATCATCTATCGAATCCAGGGGAGCCAGCTAGGCCAAAATGACGGAGAGTTTAGCACATTCAATGAACTGGATATCAGGGCATGATTGCTTTGTATCAAGTGCGAGTGCAGAGAAAACGACCCGACATCCGGGGGAGAGAGCGAGAGCCGACAACGCAATCGGCTCGCAATGCAGTAGAATTCAGACGAATCCTCAGCGGAAAATCGATGAAAAGCCGTACACCCTACCAGATCGCCAGCCGGGACCGCATGCTGGCGCAGTTGACCGAACAGGCGCGCGCCTTGATGAAGATGGATCGCCAGTTCCGCAAACTGCTGCCGGAAGCCGTGGCCGCCTGCTGCCACGCCGTGCGCATCGAGGATGGCGAGCTACTGCTATTCGCCGATAACGGCCTGATCGCCGCCCGCCTGCGCATGATCGCACCGGGATTGTTGCCGCGCATGGCGACGCTCGGCTACCCGGCGACACGGGTGAAAGTACGCGTCAATCCGCGAACGCCGCCCGCCAAGCGGGAAAAACGGTTGAAAATCAGCGAAAGTGCGCTCGACGGTATCGAACAGGCGGCCACCACGGTGACAAATCCGCTGGTCGCCGATGCACTGGCACGACTGATCGCGCATCACCGCCGCTAAATAACGTAATCCTGCCCATCCGGAAACACCGCGAGTTTACGCGGCTTCACATACACCAGATCCCCCGGCGCAATCCCCAGCTCGCGATAGCGTTCCTTTGCCAGCGCCACCTCGATGGCGGCGCCGTCATCGCGCTGCAGTTCCAGGCGCACCAGCGGCCCGACCGCATGAATATGCGCCACCCGCCCCGCGGCCAGCGCGCCGTCCGCCAACCGAGAAATATCCAGATCGTGCGGCCGTACATAAGCGACGGCGCGCTCGGCGTCGTCGACGCCATTGACCGCATGGGCAAATGGTCCGATGGTCAGCCGGCCCGACTCCACACGGCCGTGGAACAGATTCACATCGCCCAGGAAGTGTGTGACGAACGGCGAGGCCGGACTTTCGTAAATATCGTCCGGCGCGCCCACCTGCTCGATGCGGCCGTGGTTCATCACCACGACCCGGTCGGACACTTCCAGCGCTTCCTCCTGGTCATGGGTGACGAACACGCTGGTCAAGTGAATCTGGTCGTGCAGATCGCGCAGCCAGCGGCGCAGATCCTTGCGCACCTTGGCGTCCAATGCGCCGAAAGGTTCGTCCAACAGCAAAACCTTCGGCTCGACCGCGAGCGACCTGGCCAGTGCGACACGTTGGCGCTGACCGCCGGACAGTTGAGCCGGATAAGCGTTGGCCAACCAGTCGAGCTGCACCAGCTTGAGCAGACTCATCACCCGTTCGCGAATCTCCGCCTTGCCCGGCCGCGTGGCGCGCGGCTTGACCGACAAACCGAACGCCACGTTGTCGAACACGGTCATGTGGCGAAATAGCGCATAGTGTTGAAACACGAAACCGACTTGGCGCTCGCTGACATGACGTGCGGTGGCATCTTCGCCGGAAAACAGCACCTGACCCGCGTCGGGTCGATCCAGGCCGGCGATCATGCGCAACAAGGTCGTCTTGCCGCAGCCGCTAGGCCCAAGCAGCGCCAGCAGCTCGCCGTGATCGACGCTCAAATCGACCCGATCCAGCGCGACAAAATCGCCGAACCGCTTACTCAATTGACGGACTTCGATACTCATGCGGATTCCCGATTCAGATGGGTCAAGGCGCGGGCGCGCAAATCAAGCGTCTGTTCGCCGGCACGGACCGTGGCGCGATGCTGGCGCCACTCGACCAGCGTCTTGGCCAGCAAGGTCAACAAGGCTAGCAATGTCAGCAGCGATGCACAGGCAAAGGCGCCGACGAAGTTGTACTCGTTGTAGAGAATTTCGATATGCAACGGCAGGGTGATGGTCTCTCCGCGAATATGGCCCGACACGACGCTGACCGCGCCGAACTCGCCCATGGCGCGCGCATTGGTCAAGATCACGCCATACAACAGCCCCCACTTGATGTTGGGGACGGTCACGCGCCAGAAGGTCTGCCAGCCCGAAGCGCCCAACACCAATGCGGCCTGCTCTTCCTCCGAACCCTGCGACTGCATCAGAGGAATCAGTTCGCGCGCGACGAATGGGAACGTCACGAACACCGAGGCCAGCACGATGCCGGCAGTCGAAAACACCACCTTCAAACCATGCGCCTCCAACCATCCGCCCAGCGGCGAATGCACCCCGAACAGCAGCACGTACATCAAACCTGCCACTACCGGCGAGACCGAGAACGGCAGATCGATCAAGGTGCTCAGCAGACTTTTGCCTCTAAATTCGAAACGGGCGATACACCAGGCCGCACAGACACCGAACACCAAGTTCAACGGCAACGCCACCGACGTGGCCAACAGCGTTAGGCGAATAGCGTCGCGCGCATCGCTATCGGCCAGCGCCGCCAGGTATAGGCCGAGCCCCTGGCTCAGCGCCTGTTGGAAAACCACGTATAGCGGCAAGAGCAGGAACAACGCCAAAAACAGAATGGCGAGCAAAATCAACAATCCGCGCGTTGCGCGGCCTTCACGATTCGACAACTGGCGTTCGACCATCCGCGCCTCCTTATCGACCGACGCCGTGGCGGCGGGCCACGCGCCACTGCAGCGCATTGATCAGCAATAGACAGACAAAGGAAATGGCCAGCATCACCACGGCCACTGCCGTCGCGCCATGTAAATCGTATTGATCGAGTTTGGCGACGATGATCAGCGGCGCGATCTCCGACACGCGTGGAATATTGCCGGCGATGAAAATCACCGAACCGTACTCGCCGGCACCACGGGCGAAAGCCAGCGCCGCACCGGTCAAGAGCGAAGGCAGCAAAGTCGGTAGCAACACCCGGCGAGCGATTTGCCAACGCGATGCGCCCAGGCAGCTGGCGGCCTCCTCCCATTCCTTTTCCAGCCCCTGCAACACCGGCTCCACGGTACGCACCACGAAAGGCAGACCGATGAAAGTCAGCGCCACCACGATGCCCAAGGGCGTGAACGCCACTTTGAGGCCGAGCGGTTCGAGCCACTGCCCGATCAGCCCGGACGGCGCGTACAGGCCCGTCAGGGCAATGCCGGCCACCGCGGTGGGCAGGGCGAAGGGTAGATCGATCATCGCGTCGAACAGCCGCCGACCGGGAAACGAATAGCGCACCAGCACCCAGGCCACCAACAGGCCAAAGGCGCTATTGATCAGGGCGGCGCATAGCGACGTTGCGAAAGACAGCCGGATCGACGCCAACACGCGCCCGTCGGCCAGGGTATGCGCGAACGCGCCCCAGCCCATGCCGGCGGTCGACACAATCAGCGCGGCGAAGGGCAGCAGCACGATCAGGCCGAGCCAGAACAGACTGACACCGAAGGCCAAGCGAAAGCCCGGCAGCATACTGTATTGGCGATTGAGAAGGCTCATGATCCGACGGATTTGGAAAAGGAAATCAATTCGATAGCTGACTATACCGCCCGATTTTTATTCCCATAAATAATATCGAGAAATACCGATAGCCTAATGGGTTATAAAACGAAACAAATCCTAACAGTGAACCCGCCCGATCAGGCCTAAGCCGATCAGACGCGATAACGACGACTGCAAATCGAAGCTCGCCGTGTCCGGCACGACGCTCAGCGCCTGGTACAGGCTGCAACCAGCATCCAGCGCGCGTACGAACGCCGCCTCGGCCGTTTCCAACGCCGTCACGACGACACCGGCGTCCGGACGGCGGCTCACCAGCACGCTCTGCGCCAACGAGAAATCCACTTGGCACGAGCCATGGTGGGTCGGCTGATTGACCCGCCAGATGTCGTACAGCGGCCACACCGACACCAACACGGCATGTGCCGGTATCAGTTCGAAACACAATTCGCCCCAGTCGTCCGCGGCCGTTGCCGCCAAGCGCGACAGATCGGGGGCCGCGGCATCGGCCGCCGCACCGACCTGCTGGATGGCCCATTCCAGCCTGGCGACATCGGCCAGATAGGGCAACTCGGCCAACGGGGCGAAATCGGCGAGAAAATCGGCAAAGTCGCCGCCGTAGCGGTTCAGGTCGCCGCTGCGGCTCGGCCGCGTCAAGGCATAACGCCGCGCCACCGCACGCAGAAAATCGTCGCCGACGATGCGACCCACCAGCGGAAAACCGAGCGTCAGCGCACCCGTCAGGCTGGTCAGCACACCCTCCCGGTACACCTGCAACGCCTGCGCGGCGCGCGCAGGATCGCCGGCGCAACAGGCGAGCAGCGGCCCTTCGTCGTGTTGAAACACCGCGTCGGCAAAGGCCGTCTGCAACTCACGCAGGGAGTACATCGTGACGCTCCCGGTAAGCATCCAGATAGCCCTGGGCCTGTGCGGCCTCGTTTTGCAACACAGCGAGCGTCGGCAAATCCCGATCCCATTCGATCAACGTCGGCCGTGGCCCAAAACGTCGCACGGCATCGTAAAACAATGCCCACACCGGTTGCGCGACTGGCCGGGAATGGGTATCGATCAAGAGGCCACCCACTTCCTCGTGACCGGCCAAGTGGATCTCGGCCACCGCATCGGCCGGCATGGCGTCGAGAAACGACTGCGCCGAAAACCCGTGATTGACCGCGCTGACGTACACATTATTGATGTCCAGCAACAACAGACAGCCGGTGCGACGCGCGACTTCGGCGACGAAGTCCCACTCAAGTAGATCTTCCGGCAAAAACCGCAAATAACTGGCAATGTTCTCCAGCAAGATGCGCCGTCCAAGCGCCTGCTGAACCTGATCGATATGCTGGCAGACCCGCTGAAGCGCTTCGCGGGTATACGGCAGGGGCAGCAGGTCGTTCAGGCAACGGCCACCGATGGCCGACCAACACAAATGTTCGGACACCGCAGCCGGTTCGATGCGTACGACCAGCCGCTTGAGCCGACGCAAGTGGTCGGGATCGAGCGCATCCGCGCCGCCGAGCGACATACCGACGCCATGCAGGCTGACCGGATAGTGCTGACGCACCGACTCAAGCGCCGCCAACGCGGGGCCGCCCGCCATGAAATAGTTCTCGCTATGCACTTCCACCCAAGCAAGACGCGGCCAATCGGCGCATACCTCGTCCAGGTGGGCGGCACGCAATCCGATACCGGCCTGTACCGGCAACGCGCAATCGCGGGGAACAACCGGCATATAACGAGGCACCGGTTAGTGCTTCGCAGCGGGTTGGAGCTTGCCGCCCATTGCCTGGCAGGTTCCGGCCGGTACCAGTTTGAAATCGTTCGGATCGTTATCGACCTTGGACTGACCGGCGCAAGAGTGCTTGCTGTACTGGCTGGCGCAATCGTTCTTGCCGGCTTTGGCGACACCGTAACATTGCACTTTTTCGGCCGCTGTCGCGACGCCGGTCAGGCCCACGGCCAACAGCCCCAGTGCTGCGGATTGAATCATTTTGCGTGCGTCCATCTGAATTAGATCTCCTTGGTTTGCATCCCGCTGCAGGACGTTCTATTGAAATGTTAGGTTTTTTTACGGCAACCGCCGATTTTTTGTGCGCAAGCAACGTCGTCAGCCAGTCGGCGAGCCACTTGCCGCTCCGCATCATGTCGGTTACGCTCGATTGCATCAGAACGGGACAAAATAATGGACATCAAACGCTATATGCAACAGGTCGGTCGTGCGGCACGCGCCGCCAGCCGCGAACTGGCGCGCGCCGATAGTGGCCGCAAGAACCGGGCCTTGCTGGCCATGGCCGAGGCGGTCGAACGCGATCGCGCGTTATTGACCGCCGCCAACGGCAAAGATCTGGACGCGGCGCGCAGCGCCGGCCTGGAGGCGGCCTTACTCGACCGCCTGACGCTGTCGGATGCCGGCATCACCGCCATGGCCGAGGGCCTGCGCCAAGTTGCGGCGCTCCCCGATCCGGTGGGCGAGATGAGCGATTTTTCCTATCGTCCCTCCGGTATTCAACTCGGCAAGATGCGGGTGCCGCTCGGCGTGATCGGCATCATTTACGAAGCTCGGCCCAACGTCACCGCAGACGCGGCGGCGCTGTGCCTGAAAGCCGGCAACGCCGCCATCCTGCGCGGCGGTTCGGAAGCCTTCCATAGCAACCAGGCCATCGCCGCCTGCGTACATGAAGGGCTACGGGTCGCCGGTCTGCCGGATACGGCGGTACAAGTCATCGAAACCACCGACCGCGCGGCGGTCGGCGAACTGATCACCCTATCGGAGTATGTCGACGTGCTGGTGCCGCGCGGGGGGAAGGGACTGATCGCGCGGATCAGCGCGGATGCGCGCGTACCGGTCATCAAGCATCTGGACGGCAACTGCCACGTATTCATCGACGAGCGTGCCAATCTCGAACAGGCGCTGGCGATTGCCATCAATGCCAAGACCCAGCGCTACGGCACCTGCAACACCATGGAAACGCTGCTGGTGCACCAGGCGGTGGCGGCCGAGATCCTGCCGCGCCTGGCGACAGCCTACGGCGAAAAAGGGGTGGCGCTGCGCGGCTGCGAGCGCACCCGCGCGCTCTTGGGGGCGCAAGTCGCCGCCGCGACCGAGGAAGACTGGTTCACCGAGTATCTGGCGCCGATCCTGGCGATCAAGGTGCTCGACGACCTCGATCAGGCGATCGACCACATCAACCACTACGGCAGCCATCACACCGATGCCATCGTCACCGAGGATTACAGCCGAGCGCGCCGCTTTCTGCGCGAGGTCGACTCATCCAGTGTCATGGTCAATGCCAGCACGCGTTTCGCCGACGGATTCGAATACGGCCTGGGTGCGGAAATCGGCATTTCCACCGATAAGATCCACGCTCGCGGCCCGGTTGGATTAGTCGGCCTGACCAGCCAAAAATGGGTGGTGCTCGGCGACGGACAGGTACGGGGTTAAGGCGCACGCCACACTACAGATGGCCAACAAATCCCCAGCCTGTGCACAAGCTGTGAACAAGCTGTGAACAAAGGCTGGGAATCATTCTCAATTCCTAAGTACTACCACTTAAAGGCCACTTTTCTTTTGGCAAAGCCCCGGTAAGTTGCATAAAACAGCTAGTGAGTCTCCTGGTTACAGGGCTCATTGGCCCCCCGCAGCCATTTCTGCCCACCCTCCCCGGGTGGGCATTTTTCTTGGCGCTGCGACAAGATGACAATAGATAGGCGCTTACATGTATCAGCACATCATCGTCGCCGTTGATGTCGACCAGCACACCGACAAGGCACTGCTTGCCGCAGGCCAGTTGGCCAAAATGATCGGCGCGCGTTTGACCGTGGTACACATCGTCAATCTGCAGGATTTGGCACGGGCGGATAGCGAATTGGTCTCGACGCAGACGCTGCACGAGCAAGTACTGCAACGTGGCCGAACACTGTTGCAACAAGCCCGCCGGCGAGTGGTCGAACAACACGGCATCGAGCCGCTGGCGCATCTAGGGGAAAGCTGGCATGGCAAGCGCGATATGGCTTCGGTACTGGTGCGCTTTGCGATCGCGGTGGATGCCGACCTACTGGTGCTGGCCACGCACAGTCGCACCGGCATCATGCACAAGCTCATGGGAAGTTTCATCGAAAATGTGATCCGGACGGCCCCCTGCCCACTGATGATCGTACGTAGCCCGGGGAGCGAAACCGTTGCCGACACGCCGTTGGTGGCTTAGGCACCGGAGCAGGGTCAGCGGCCTTTGCGGGCGAAGATGAAGAATTCGCGATTGCCGTCGCCGCCGGTGATCGGGCTATCGAACCACTTGAGCACTTGCAAGCCCTCGGCCGTCACCGCATCGCCGATCTTGCGGCGGACGCCGTCGTACAGTCGAGCATCGCGGACGATCCCCCCCCGACCGATCCCCTCCCGACCCACCTCGAACTGGGGTTTGACCAGCGACAGCAAATAGCCACCCTCGGCGAGTAGCGCCAAAGCCGAAGGCAAAACCAGGGTCAGGGAAATGAACGACACATCGCAAACGATCAGATCGAACGGCCGATCCCGGTTGGCCGCCAACAGCGCAGAGCGATCCAGCGCACGCGCATTGACGCCCTCGAAGTAACGCACCCGCGCGTCACCGCGCAACCTAGCCGCCAATTGGTCGTGACCGACGTCGACGCCGACAACGCTTTCCGCACCAGACTGCAGCACGCAATCGGTGAAGCCGCCGGTCGACTGCCCGACATCCAACACAGACATGCCCGCCACCGATAGCCCCGTTTCGGCCAGCGCGCCGACCATCTTCAGACCACCGCGCGACACGAAGCGATCGGCCGGATCGGGGGTAATGTAAAACGCGCTAAAACCGTCGGCGAATTTCTGCCCAGGCTTAGTCATGGGTACGCGCTTGCCGCCGATTTCCACGCTGACGCGCCCGCTATCGATCAGATGCTGGGCATTGGTGCGGGATGGGGCAAGGCCCAATTCGACGAGCAGGAGGTCGGCACGGATCATGGTCGGTTTCGATGAGGCTCTGACAAAGCCGACAGCGTGGCGGCGCGCGCGAAAGCTGTCAACTGCAATGCCGCTGCCGGATGTTAGAATCGCATTTTTAAGCGAGAGACGAGACGGCCCATGGATGGATATCAACTCAGTCCAGAAGAAGTGCGTGTGCTCGGGGCGCTGGTAGAAAAACAAGCGCTCACGCCAGATGCCTACCCGCTAACGCTCAACGCCCTGCTCGGTGCCTGCAACCAGCTCACCAGCCGCGAACCGGTCATGCAGTTGGCCGAACACGATATCCTCGCCGCCCTGGATCGACTGCTGGCGCAGAAGCTGGTGGCGGAACGCACACCGGCCGGCAGCCGGGTCGCCAAATACGAGCACCGACTCAACTACGAATGGAATATCGATGGCGCACGCCTGACGGTACTGGCGCTCTTGATGCTGCGCGGCGCGCAGACCGCAGCCGAGATCCGAGCGCGTAGCGGCCGTATCTACAGTTTTTCTAGCATCGAGGAAGTGGATACCGCGTTGAACGCGCTAGCCGACAAATACCCGCCGATGACGGTCAGGCTGGCACGCCAGCCCGGCGCGCGCGAAGCGCGCTGGATGCACCTGCTCGGCGGCGAGCCTCTGCAGATGGTGGAAGAATGCCGTGAAATCGACGTCGGCTTAGCCGGGCGCGTCGCCGCACTGGAAGCTCAAGTCGAGGCGCTCAAGACGCGGCTGGTCGAACTCGAAGCGCGTATAGAGGATTAGCGTAGGGGGAGTCATCGCGGCTGACGCCGCTCCTACACTATTTTTCGTAGGAGCGGCCGCGAACAGCGCTCAATCAAACAGCCGCTGATACAAATACACCAGCACCCGCGCCAGATCGGTGGCCGTCTGCACCTGCCCGGCATTGCCGCTATGGCCGCCGCTATCGGTTTCGTAGAACAACGGCGGCTGTCCCAGTTCGTTGAGTCGCGCCACCATCTTGCGGGCGTGCGCCGGATGCACCCGGTCGTCGCGCCGGCTGGTGGTGAACAACGCCTGCGGATAGGTCACGCCGGGCCGCAGTTGATGATAAGGCGAATAGGCCTGCAAATGCGGCCGCTGGTCGGCGTCGTCCGGATCGCCGTATTCGTCGATCCAGCTCGCACCGGCTAGTAGCCGGGTGTAGCGCAGCATATCGAGCAGCGGGACTTCGCATACCACCGCCTGGAACAGTTCCGGCCGCCGCACCATGGCCGCGCCGACCAACAAGCCGCCGTTACTGCCGCCCTCGATGGCCAGATGCCGCGAATCGGTCACGCCGCGCGCGATCAGATCTTCGGCGACCGCGATGAAGTCCTCGAAACTCACTGCGCGACGCACGCCTTGCGCCGCCTGATGCCAAGCCGGACCGAACTCGCCGCCGCCGCGGATATTGGCCACCACGAATACCCCGCCCTTTTCCAGCCAATGCGGACCGAAGTTATCCATGTAATACGGCAGCATCGCCACTTCGAAACCGCCATAACCATAAAGCAGGGTCGGTGCCCGGCCATCGAACGGCAGATCGCGCGGACGCACGATGAAGTAGGGAATCGCCGTGCCGTCCGGCGCGCAGGCGGCCCACTGCTCGGCAACGAAACGATCTGCGTCGAATGCGGCAGGCTGCGAACGCAGGCATTCCGGCTCGCCGTGCGGCAATTCGAGCCGATACAGGCCAGTCGGCGTCAAGAAATCGCTATAGCTGTAGTAGAGGCTGTCGCTCTCCCAGGGCTGGTCGACAAACTCGATCACACCATCCGCCTGGGCCTGCAATGGCCACTCGCGCCAGCCCCCCTCCTCGCGTCCGAAAGCCAGCAGTCGGCTGCGTACATTTTCCAGCAGGTTGACCAGGATGAAGCCTCGACTGCACTCCACCGAGTCGACCGAGGCGCGTTCGCCCGGCGCGACCAACACGGCAACCCGATCGCTCGCCAACGTATAGGTCACGAGCGCGCCGGCCGGCAGCAACTGTTCGTCGCGCTGCCAATCCTGCGCCAACTTGACCACCAAGTCGCCATGCAGCCAGGCCAACACCTCGGCCTCGGCCGGCAGCGGCAAGGCCCGGGTCGTCAAATCGGCGTCGACCACATGGTAGGTCTTGCGATAGAAGCTATCGGACGACTCGATCATATCCAGATAGCCGCCGTCACAGGCCAAAAACCGCCAGGCGGTCACCATCATGGCGTCTTGCGATGCGGCAAACAGCCGCCGCGCCTGCGACCAGTCCGCGCCGCGCGACAGTATCCACACTTCGCGCGGATAGCCGGCCCTGGTGCACTGCGCCTCATCCCACGCAGGGCAGACGAACAGACTGTCCGGATCGCGCCAAGCGACATGGTTCTTGCCGAAGGGAAGGCTGAAGCCGCCCTCGACAAAATCGGCCGCCTCCAGGTCGTATTCCCGCGTCACCGCGGCATCGCTGCCGCCCTGGCACAGCGTCAGCAAACAGCGGCTTGGGGCCAGCGTGTAATGCGAAACGCCCTCCAGGTACCAGTCTTGCCCTTCGGACTCCGCCAACCGGTCGATATCCAACACCACCTGCCAATCGCTCGCGCCAGCCCGATAGGCCGCCAGCGTGGCACGACGATACACGCCGCGCGGGTGCTCGGCGCTTTGGTGAAAGTTGTACAACCAGTCGCCATGTTGGTTGAAATACGGAATCTGCCGAGTGTCGCGTAGCGACTGCAGAATCTCCTCCGCCAGCGGCTCGAAGCGCGGGTCGGCATCGAGCACCGAGCGCGTCTGGGCGTTCTGCGCCTCGACCCAGTCAACGGCTTTCGCGCCGTCGATCGGTTCCAGCCAAAGGTAAGGGTCGGCGTGTTCGGTCATGGTGTCGTCGGTCGATCGTGAAAGAGGGCGAGGGTAGCACAAAGCCGCCGCTAAAGCCCCGACCGCATGGCGGCGACGATACGGTCGATTTCGCCGCGACCGACCTGCCAGTGCGTCACCATGCGCATGCGGCCGGCCTCGGGTGGGTTGGCCTTGACCCCCGCCGCCTCGAGCGCCGCCATCAGCGGCGCGACCGGCAACGAAGCGGGCAGCGAGAACCACACCAGGTTGATCTCCACCGCGGCCAAATCGACCTCGACCCCGGGTAGCCTAGCCAATTGCTCGGCCAGATAGCGCGCGTTGGCATGATCTTCGTCCAGCCGCTGGCTCATGTCGTTCAGCGCGATCAGTCCGGGCGCCGCCAATACGCCAACCTGGCGCATACCGCCCCCCAGCAACTTGCGCTTACGACGTGCCTCCGCGATGAAGTCGGCGCGGCCGGCCAAGATCGAACCGACCGGTGCGGCCAAGCCCTTGGACAGACAGAACATCACACTATCGGCCAACGCGGCGATCTCGCGCACGTCGGCGCCCAGACTGACCGCGGCATTGAACACCCGTGCGCCGTCGAGGTGGATCGGCACGCCATGCTCGTGGGCAATGGCGCGGATCTCGCGCATGTATGCCAGCGGCAATACGCGGCCGCCCGAATGGGCATTCTCCAGGCAGATCAGCCCGGTCTTCGGGCAGTGGATATCGTCCCCCACCCGAATGCGGCGAGCCACTTCGGCAGTCGGCATCATGCCGTCGCGACTGTCCACGGTGCGTAGCTGCACGCCGGCGATCACCGCGGCCGCGCCAGCCTCATGCCAGACGATATGGCAATCGTCGGCAGCGATCACTTCGTCGCCGCGCAGGCAATGGGTAAAGATCGCCAACTGATTGCCCATGGTGCCGGTCGGCACGAACAACGCCGCTTCCATCCCCAATTTATCCGCCGCCTGCGCCTCGAGCGCCTGCACGGTCGGGTCGTCGCCGTAAACATCGTCGCCGACCGGCGCGTATTGCATCACCTCGCGCATCGCCGGGGTCGGCTGGGTGACGGTATCGCTGCGCACATCGATCCACTGCATCGTATTTCCCTTCGAATATCTAAAATGGCGCAACGGCGACCGAAGTCGCCGTTGCTGTCAGACATCACATCCGACCCGTGCCGGACTGACCGGCTAGTTCATCGCGGCGCTTACGCCGTCAGACACCATAAGCTTGCTTGATTTGGCTCACGCGTTCCTGCGCTTTGAGGATAGCGTGCGGCGTCATGCCGATCTGCGTGCCGCACTTGCATCGGACGGGGACATCGGGCGACAGAACCTTTAGGTCGACCCGGCTTTCATGCCCGCATGTATCGCAGGCAATCACCACGGTGGCGTTGTAATGCTTGTCGAGGTCGATATCGAATCTCGGCGACTGCTTCATGGGACTCTCCCTTGCAGAAACGACGAAAAGCCTTGCAGCGCACCCACGGAAACCTCGACGACACAACGGCGAAAACCATCGGGATCCGACCGTAAAGCGCGCAAGACTCTAACTGTACGATAGCGAGGGGGCGAAGAACGCACCAGCACTTTTTCTTGCGCCCAAGAAAAACCCGAACGCGCGTTGTATGCGCGCCACCCGGGCAAGGAGTGGCCAGCGCCCACCCTTTGCAGTATGCTTGGCCGCCTTGCATAGGAACCCTAGGGCATTCAAAGACATGGACCAATCATCTGCCAATCTTGAACGCCGTTTCGGCGGCATCGGCCGCTTGTACGGCGCCGACGCGCTGACGCGTTTCGCCGCTGCGCATGTTTGCGTGATCGGGGTAGGCGGGGTCGGCTCCTGGGCGGTGGAAGCGTTGGCGCGCAGCGCCGTCGGCAAGCTGACGCTGATCGATCTCGATAACGTGGCCGAGTCCAACGTCAACCGCCAGTTGCCGGCGCTCGATCCGAATTTCGGCATGGCCAAGGTCACCGCGCTACATCAGCGAATTCTGGCCATCAACCCGGCCTGCCAAGTCACCGAAATCGAAGACTTCGTCACGCTCGACAATCTAGACAGCCTACTCGACCGCGGCTACGACTTTGTCATCGACTGTATCGACGAACTCAGGGTAAAAACCGCCATCGCTGACTGGTGCGTAAAGAAACGCCAACCGTTCATCGTCAGCGGCGGTGCCGGCGGCCAGATGGATCCGACACAGATCAAGTGCGACGACTTGGCCGAAGCGCGCTACGATCCGCTGCTGTCGAAACTACGCTATAACCTGCGTCGCCAGCATGGATTCGCGCGCGAAGGCCGCATGCGCGTACCCTGCGTCTACTCGACCGAGCAATTGATCTACCCGCAAACGGCCTGCGACACGGCCACGGCCGGCGCGCCGCAGGGATTGTCCTGCGCGGGCTTCGGCGCCAGCATGACCGTCACCGCCAGCTTCGGCCTGGTCGCGGCAGCGCAAGCGTTGAAGGCGCTGGCCAAGAGCCGGCGATAGCGCGGCAATCCGCACTATCGCCGTAAGACACATGGTTTATTTGGCGGCGGAAGCGGCAGCGTCCTTGGCCGGCTCCTCGGTATCCAGCTCGTAGCTCGGATCCTTGACCCATTCGACCATATCCTCCGCAATCTGCTTGGTGCAACGTTGCAAAATCGAACAGGTGCCCTTGAAAGCGGCCAATGGACCGCCGGTCGACCAGCGCGTCAGCTTACCCTCGCGCACCAGCTTGCCATCCTCGAACAACTGCGGTTTGACCGTGATCGCCTTGGGGCCGCTCCAACCGCCGCCACCTACGCCCATCACAAAGGAAATGCGCATACGCAGCACGGTTTTGCCGCTGTGATCCGCGTTGGCATCGATGGTGCCGTTTTTGTCGTTATCGTCAACCAGCGCCGCACCGACATCCTTGGCCAGCATCTCCTCGATCTTGCACGAGGCCTTGACCGAATCCACCACCCCCGCATCCGCGGTGTATTGCACCGGGGTTTCCAACAGGACACCGGCAGCTTGGCTCTGCTGCGCCAGCAGCAACGCCGCGACACTGAACAACATTGTTTTTTTCATTTGTATTTCCAAGCAAAGGGTTATCGACAGCCCGCCATTTTATTATCGACATCATTTAATATGAAAATATTTTATTTACCTGCCATTTGTTCACCCTAACGAAAAAGCCGCCCGGGGGGGCGGCTTAGGCGGCATCACACCAGCAGGCACGAACACTGCGTCTTGTCATCGACGCGATGCAGCTTGGTCGGCTCCTTGGCGCAGCGCTCTTGGGCTTGCGGGCAGCGGGTGCGGAATACGCAACCGGAAGGCGGGTTGATCGGCGAGGGCAAATCGCCGGCGAGCAGCTGGATGGTCTTGTGGCGCTCGCGCTCCGGATCGGGGAACGGGATCGCCGACAACAGCGCCTGGGTGTACGGGTGGGTCGGATTGTCGTAGAGCGCGTGCTTGCCCGCCAACTCCATCTCGCGCCCCAGATACATCACCAGAATGCGATCCGAGATGTGCTTGACCACCGCTAGGTCGTGGGCGATGAAAATCAGCGACAGCCCCATCTCGCGCTGCAATTCCTTCAGCAGGTTGATGATCTGCGCCTGGATCGACACGTCGAGCGCCGATACCGGCTCATCGCAAATGATCAGTTTCGGTTCGAGAATCAACGCACGGGCAATGCCGATGCGCTGGCACTGGCCGCCGGAGAACTCGTGCGGGTAGCGATTGATCTGCTGCTCGGTCAAGCCGACACGCTTCATCATCTTTCGCACGCGCGCCATAACTTCGGTGTCACCCAATTCCGGGCGATGGGTGCGTAGCGGTTCGGCGATAATCTGCGCCACGGTCATACGCGGATTCAGCGAGGCCAGCGGATCTTGGAAGATCATCTGGATATCGCGCCGCACGCGATGCCAGTCGCGGGCGTCTCCCTTGCGCAAGTCCTTCCCCATCCAAACGATTTCGCCATCGGTGGCCGGAATCAAATTGAGGATGGCGCGCGACAGCGTCGACTTGCCGCAACCGGACTCGCCGACCACACCGAGCGTCTCGCCGGGATACAGGTCGAACGACACGCCATCGACCGCCTTGAGCGTCTTTTTCGCAGCCCAGGGCCAGGCGGAGTCGCCATGGGCGACCTGAAAGTGGACTTTGACATTGCGCACCGACAGGATCGGCTGTTGAGCTTCAGACATGGGCAGCCTCCTTGTTGTCTACGGTCAGTTCGGCGACGGGAATGTGGCATGCGCGCAGCGCGCCGCCATCGATTGCCACCAGCGGCGGAATGGTGTCGGCGCAACCGGCGCGGGCATGCGTGCAACGCTCGGCGAACGGGCACCCCTTGGGCATGTGCGCCAGGTTCGGAGGATTGCCGGGGATGCTGGTCAATTCGTCGTCATTGGCTTCGAGATGCGGCAAGGCGCCCAATAGGCCGATGGTGTACGGATGGGTCGGACGGTAGAAGATGTGGTCGGCGTCGGCATGTTCCATCACGCGGCCGCCGTACATCACCATCACCTTATCGCACAGGCCGGCCACTACGCCCAGGTCATGGGTGATCATGATGATGGCGGTGCCGAAGTCGCGCTGCAGATCCTTCAACAAGCTGAGGATCTGCGCCTGCACAGTGACGTCCAGTGCGGTGGTCGGCTCGTCGGCCACCAGTACTTCCGGTTCGCACAACAACGCCATGGCGATCATGACGCGCTGGCGCATCCCGCCGGAGAACTCGTGCGGATACATGTTGACGCGGCGCGCTGCCTCGGGGATACGCACCGCATCCAGCAGTTCGATGGCGCGTTTCTTGGCCGTGCGACGGCTCATGCCCTTGTGCAGCTCCAACACCTCGGTCATCTGGCGTTCGACCGTCAGATAGGGATTGAGCGAGGTCATCGGATCCTGGAAGATCATCGAGATGCGATCGCCGCGGATGCGGTTGAGTTCGCGCGGGCTCATGGTCAACAGGTTCTGGCCGTGAAACAGCGCCTCGCCGCTGGCGGTGCCGTTCTTGGCCAACAGACCCATCATGGCCAGCACGCTCTGGCTCTTGCCGGAGCCCGATTCGCCGACGATGCCCAGGGTCTGCCCCTGGTTCAGCTCGAAGGTGAGGCCGTTGACGGCATTGACCATGCCGTCGTTGGTCCGAAACTGCACCCCGAGGTTACTGACGTTCAAAATACTCATGGCTTATCTCATCTATCCCGCGGGGTGGTCATCGGTCTTTCGGATCGAGGGCATCGCGCAGCCCGTCGCCGATGTAGTTGGTGCAGTACAGGGTCAACGACAGCAAGGCTGCCGGAAACAGCATCATCCACGGTTGCGATTCCATGGTCTTGGTACCGTCGCCGATCAATACGCCCCAACTGGTCATCGGCTCCTGGACGCCCAACCCGAGGAAGGACAACACAGACTCGGTCAAGATCACGCCCGGCACGGTCACGGTAGTGTAGATCACCACAATGCCCAGCAGATTGGGGACGATGTGACGCCGGATGATGGTCGGCGTCGACACACCGATGGCATGCGCTGCTTCGATGTACTCCTTGGAGCGAATCGACAAGGTCTGCCCGCGCACCACGCGCGACATATCCATCCAGCTTAGGATGGTGATGGTCAGTACCACCAGGTAGAACTCGCGACCGAGCAAGGTCACCATCAGAATGGCGATCAGCAGATAAGGCACGGCGTACATCATGTCCACCATACGCATCATCAGGTTGTCGATCTTGCCGCCCATGAAGCCGGCGGTCGCGCCCCAGATCACGCCGATGATCACGGCGGCGATGGTGGCCAAGGCCCCGACCATCAGCGAGATACGCCCGCCGATCAAGGTGCGAACCAGCAGGTCTCGGCCGAGATCGTCGGTACCGAACCAGTGCCAATTCTGCAGGGTGGGCGCCAGGCTGATGGCATCCCAGTCGGTGCTGTCGTAAGTGTGCGGCAGCAACATCGGGCCGAAGACACAGGCCAGGGTGATCAAGACCAAAATCACCAGGCTGACCACGGCGGCCTTATTGCGCATGAAACGGATACGCGCGTCGCGCCACGGACTGCGCCCCTGCACGACGGGTTGGTTCAGGACATTTTCCAGCGTGGCGGCGGCAGCCGCCTGTTTCTTTTTAAACATCTCTGCCTCCTCAATAACGGATTTTCGGGTCGAGCAAGGCATAGGCCAAGTCGACGAGGAGGTTGAACAGCACGGTCATAAAGGTCACCAACACCACCAGCCCCAATACCAGCGTGTAATCGCGGTTGGCTGCACCGTTGACGATCAGCTTGCCCAAGCCGGGCAGAGAGAAAATCGATTCTGTCACGACAGCGGAGGTGATCGAGGAGATCGCCAGCGGCGCCAGCAGGGTCACCACCGGCATCAGCGCGGGCTTGAGCGCATGGCGGAACACGATGGTACGCATCGGCAAGCCCTTGGCGCGAGCGGTGCGGATGAAATTGCTGTTCATGATTTCGATCAGGCTGCCGCGCATGACGCGACCGATGGTCGACACATTGATGAAGGTCAGCAGCGCCACCGGCAACACCATGTAGCTGACGGCGAAATCGTCCCAGCCGCCGGACGGCAGCCACTTCAACAGGATCGAAAACACTAGCACCAGCACCGGGCCGATAATGAAAGAGGGAAAGGCACTACCCATATTGCTGATCAGCATGACCAGATAATCGATGGGGCTGTTCTGCCGCAAGGCGGCGACGATGCCCAGCACGACGCCCAGCACCAGCGAGATGATGAGCGAACTGCCACCGATAGTCAGCGACACCGGCAGCGCGTGGGCGACCAGTTCGTTGACGCTCCAGTCGGCATAACGGAACGAAGCGCCCAAATCGCCTTGCAATAGGCTCTTCATGTAATACAGGTATTGTTGCCACAGAGGCATATCAAGATGATATTTGGCCTGCAGGTTGGCCAGCACGGCCGCAGAAACCTTACGTTCGCCGTCGAACGGCCCGCCCGGGGTAATGTGCAACAGCAGATAACAGACCGTCGTCACGGCCCATACGGTTGGAATGGTCACCAACACGCGGCGCAGAGTATAAGACCACATCGCTAGAACTCCTGTTCATCTCGCGCTTATCGGACAGGCGTACGCCCGCCCATGCAAAACGCATAAGACGAAGACTCGACAATCATCGGCCGGTTGCCCCTCGCGGAACAACCGGCCTCATTAACATGGGACTCACGCCCCCTGCGAATCAGCTTAGTGCTGGATGATGTAGAGTTCCTTGCTGCGATAACGGTCAACCGGGTTCTTCAGCGAGTAGCCGCCGACATACGGCTTCACCAGACGCGGCAGCGTGTACTGCAGCACCGGGATCAACGGATAGTCATCCATGATCATCTTGGTCGCCTGGGTCAGCAGTTGCGTGCGCTTGACCGGGTCGGTGGACATATTGCCCTGCTCGATCAAATCCTCTGCCTTCTTGTTGCAGTTGAAGTTGTCGTTCTGGGTATTGCCGCACTGAACCAGGGCCAGGAAGGAGGTGGCATCGTTGTAGTCGGCCAACCAGCCGTTACGGGCGACTTGGTAATCGCCGTCGTGACGCTTCTTCAGGAACACCTTGAATTCGGAGTTATCCATCGAAGTGTTCAGGCCCAGTTTGGTCTTCCACTCGGAAGCGACGAAGATCGCCATCTTCTTGTGGTAATCGCTGGTGTTGTAGGACAGATTGAGGGTGGTGCCCGGCTTCACGCCTGCGGCGGCCAACAGTTTCTTGGCCTCGGCCACGCGCTTGGCCATCGGCCAGGTCGCCCAGTCGTAGGTGGTCGGCTTGGCGCCGTTCACACCCTTGACGATCACGCTATAGGACGGCAGTTGACCGTCGGCGGTGATCTTCTGCGCCATCAAGTCGCGGTCGATGACCATCGACAGCGCCTTGCGCACGCGCACGTCCTTGAACATCGGCAGCTTGTTGTTCAGGCTGTAGTAGCGCAAACCGAGAATGGTCGAGGTCTTGAGATCCTTCGGCATGTCGGACTTGAGCTTGGCGAAAGTGCCCGGCGGGATTTCGTAGGTCATGTCGGTTTGGCCCGACTGATACAGCTTAACGTCGGCCGTCTGATCTTCGATCGGCAAGAAGCTGACCTTGGTCAACTGCACGTTCTTGGCGTCCCAGTACTGCGCGTTCTTGGCGATCACGACCTTGCTGTTGACTTGCCACTCTTTCAAGACGAACGGGCCGTTGCTGACCATCTTGCCGGGCTTGGTCCAGTCTTTGCCGTACTTGTCGATCACCGCCTTCGGCGCCGGGCCGAGCTGGGCGTTGGACATCAGTTCGGGCAGGTAGGACACCGGGAAGGCGGTGGTGACTTCCAAGGTGCTCTTATCGAGTGCCTTGACGCCCATGGCGGTCAACGGCTTCTTGCCGTCGACGATGTCTTGGCCATTGGCGAAGAAAATGCCGAAAGTGCCGGCATAGGGCGCGGCCAGCTTCGGATCGACCAGGCGGCGGATACCATAGACGAAATCGTCAGCAGTGATGCTGCTGCCATCGGACCACTTGGCGTTCTTGCGCAAGTGGAACACCCAGGTGGTCGGGCTGGTCTGCTTCCACGACTCGGCAACGCCGGGATGCAGCTTGCCTTCGTTGTCGGTGGAGGTCAGGCCTTCGAACAGGTCATGGGTGATGATATTGGCCGGTACGCCCTCGACCACCATCGGGTCGAGCGATTCCGGCTCGGAACCGTTGGAGCGCACCAATTCCTGAGTGGCGGCCAGTTTCACACCGGCGGGTACCTTGGCGGCCAGCGCGGCGCCAGGTACGGCCAGTGCCAGAGCGACAGAAGCCGCAATCACACTCAGCACGTTCTGCTGTTTCATTTCGTCTATTCTCCTGTATTTCTTGAGTGCTGCCGATCGGCAGCTTTTTAGGTTTTCCCGATCGATTTTTTGAATCGTGCGGATGGAGCCTATTATGCTCTTGCATTTTTTATGACATCAAGTATTGAACGGCAGGAGATTTTAAAAAAACGCAATCGGAGACAATTTCCCCGACATGCAACATGTCCGTGCCATCCCCGTACCCCATGAGCATGAAATGCCACCACTTTCCTTGCCTTTCGCAATATTCGGCGAAAACGCGACTCATTCCCATAAAAGATCGCGCATCGCGGCAAAAACCCGGCGGTAAACACAGTCGAAACGACCGCCAAACCCGCTTATGCAAGTGACAAAAAATTTATTGTTATAACCAATAACTTAATATTTTATGCCTCAGCGCCCTTTTTCCTGCCCTAGCATCCATCAATCGGATTGACTTACAGTCCGACAAAAGACGAGCGCCAGATTCGACCAACAAAAACAGCCCAGTAGGCGCGATGCCTACTGGGCTGTTTGCGACCCGCCGAATCGGATTTCACATAACCGACGACGGCAGGTCGAACCTTCCCGGCAAGTTTTACTCTCCGACTGTGGCGATACGCAACAGATTGGTCGCGCCAGGCGTGCCGAAGGGCAAACCGGCGGCGATCGCCAGCATCTGCCCCGGCTCGGCGAAGCCATGCGACTTGGCCAAGCGGCAGGCCGCTTCGGTCATTTCGTCCACCGATTCGGCATCCTTGGTCACGACGGCATGCACCCCCCACACCAGCGCCAACTGGCGCGCCGTGGTGGCACGCGGCGTCACGCACAGTACCGGCGCTTCCGGCCGTTCGCGCGCCACGCGCAAGGCGGTATGCCCCGAGGTGCTATAGGTGACCATTACCGGCAAGGACAAGGTGTGGGCGATCTGACGCAAGGCGGCGCCAATGGCATCCGGCGCCGTGCCGCGCGGGTCGCTGTGCGATGCGTCCAGCATCGCCTGATGCAAGGGATCGCGTTCAACCTGGGCAATGATCCGATCCATCATCGACACCGCCTCGACCGGGTACTCGCCCGAAGCCGATTCGGCCGACAGCATCACCGCATCGGCACCGTCATAGACGGCGGTCGCCACGTCGGAAGCTTCCGCACGCGTCGGCACCGGTGCGTGCACCATCGAATCCAGCATCTGCGTCGCCACGATCACCGGCGTACCCTTGGCGCGGCATACGCGCAGGATGCGGCGCTGCGTCGGCGGCACCAACTCGGGCGGCATCTCCACCCCGAGGTCGCCGCGCGCCACCATGATGCCATCGGCTGCATCGACGATAGCCTCCAGGCGCTCGATCGCTGCCGGCTTCTCCAACTTGGCCATCACCAGCGCACGGCCGGCAACCAGCGTTTTCAATTCGACGATATCTTCCGGGCGCTGCACGAAGGACAGCGCCACCCAATCGACGCCGAGCGTCATGCCGAAAGCCAAATCCTGCCGATCTTTGGTGGTCAACGGCGACAACGGTAGTACCACGCCTGGTACATTCACACCCTTGCGATCAGACAGATCGCCGGCGGTCCGGACCACGGTTTCGGCATCTTGCGGGGAGCAGCGCACCACTTCGAGTTTGACCCGGCCGTCGTCGAGCAGCAGTTCGCTGCCCGGCTTGAGCGCGGCGAAAATTTCCGGGTGCGGCATTCCGACACGCTCGGCACTGCCAGGTTCAAGCGACTGATCGAGGCGGAAGGCCTGGCCCGCGACCAGATGCACACTACCGCTGGCGAAGGTCGCGATGCGCAGCTTGGGTCCCTGCAGATCGAGCAATACGCCGATGGGGCGTTCCAGCTCTGCTTCGACACTGCGGATGACCGCCATGCGTTCGGCGTGTTGCTCGTGGGTGCCGTGGCTGAAATTCAGCCGGAAAACATCGGCGCCGGCGCGGGCCAGCGCCAGGATCGTGTCGCGGGAAGAACTCGCCGGGCCTAGCGTGGCGACAATTTTGGCTTTTCGATGTCTGCGCATCTGTTCACCTATCGTGTGCGGTGCGTAAGGGTTTGCACCAAAGTCCAAGGAATCGTCTCGCCGGCCGAGAGCGGCACCAATTGCTCACTGCCGAAAGCCAGCGAGGTCGGGACGATCTGCGGTTTCCGTTCCAGCGTGATCTGGTCGGTATTACGCGGCAAGCGATAGAAATCCGGGCCGTTGAAACTGGCGAAGGCTTCCAGCCTGTCCAGAGCGTTCACACTGTCGAATGCTTCGGCATAGAGTTCGATGGCTGCGTTGGCGGTATACATGCCGGCGCAACCACAAGCACTCTCCTTGGCGCCCCGTGCATGCGGCGCGCTGTCGGTACCGAGAAAGAACTTCTTCGACCCGGAGGTGGCCGCCCGCAGCAGCGCCTGACGATGAACCTCGCGTTTGAGGACCGGCAGGCAATAGTGATGCGGGCGGATCCCGCCGACGAACAGCGCATTGCGGTTCATCAGCAGATGGTGGGCCGTCAGGGTGGCGGCCAGATTGTCGCCCCCTTCGGCCACGAATTCGGCCGCCTCGCGCGTGGTGATGTGCTCGAATACCACGCGCAGTTCGGGCAGACGCTGCAACAACGGGCTCAAAACGCGTTCGATGAACACCGCTTCTCGGTCGAACACGTCGATGCTCGGGTCGGTGACCTCACCATGTACCAAGAGCGGCAGTCCGCACTCGGCCATGGCCTCCAGCACCGTCATCACGCGATCGATCGCCGTCACCCCCGAGTCGGCGTTGGTGGTCGCACCGGCCGGATAGAGCTTGACCCCATGCACGAAGTCGGCATCGTGCGCACGGCGGATTTCTGCCGGCGTCGTGGCATCGGTCAGATACAGTGTCATCAGCGGTTCGAAGCGACTGCCCGCCGGACAGGCGGCCAGGATACGCTCGCGATATTGTCGAGCGGCGTCGACCGTGGTCACCGGCGGTTTGAGGTTCGGCATGATGATGGCGCGCCCCATCTGGCGGCAGGTGTCGCGCAACACGTCGGCCAATACCGCGCCATCGCGCACATGCAAATGCCAGTCGTCGGGACGAGTCAGAGTCAAGGTATCCATGCGGCTTTCCTGGAAGCGTTACTTGCGTTGTAGAACCAGCTTGAACTTGCCATCCTCGGTGGCGGCCGATTCGAGCAGGGCATTGCCGGTCTGACGACAAAAGGCGGCAAAGTCCGCCGGCGCGCCGGGGTCGGTGGCGATCACTTCCAGTACGGTGCCGCTTTGCATATCGGCCAGCGCCTTTTTTGCCCGCAGGATGGGGAGCGGGCAATTCAGGCCGGACAAGTCCAACGATCGATCTATGTGCATCTTGGGTATTCCAGGTTCATTCACGATACAATGTAAACATTAGCGCCTGCCGATCATCTTGAGCAGGATCTAATAGTGTACGCTGAGTGCGTATGACTCCCAACTTTAGTTGTGGTGACTAACTCATGTGTGTTCTCGCCTTCGCCTACAAAATGCCGGGCTTGGGACAGTTGGTGTTGTTGGGCAACCGGGACGAACAGTACACCCGGCCCACAGAGCCGCTGGACTTCTGGCCGGATCGCCCGGATGTGCTGGGTGGCCGGGATCTGCAGGCGGGCGGCAGTTGGCTTGCCATTCGCAACAGCGGGCGTTTCGCCGCCGTCACGCATATCCGCGAAGGCTACGCCGGCTCGGGCGAACGCTCGCGTGGCGAGCTGGTCAGCCAGTTCGTGCTGGGCGACGAACCGGCACTGGACTACGCCAACAGGATCGCTAGCGCGCGCGAGCATTATGCTCCGTTCAATCTGCTGTTCGGCAGCACCGACGATCTGTATCACTACCATAGCCGCAGCGACCAACTCAGCCGTGTCACCCCCGGCCTGCACACCCTATCGAATGCCACGCTCGACACCCGCTGGTTCAAGACCGAGCGGCTGGCCGACCACCTGCGCGGACTACGCGCCGCGCCGCGCGAAGATGAAGCCTTCGGCTGGCTGGAAGACAATACTCAGGCCGCGCCTGGGTACTTGCCGAATACCGGTATCGGATCGGCGCTCGAACGGGTACTATCCTCCATCTTTGTCGCCGGACGCGATTACGGCACACGCGCCTCCACCCTTCTGATCGTCAGCAGCCGTGGCGACATTGCCATGTCGGAACGCAGTTTTGGCCTGGCGGGCAAGGAGATCGGCCGACGGCGCTATACCCTGCGGCCGGGCCCTTCGCAGCCCGCCCTTCGTTAACGGAGAACGCATGCATCTCAAGCTTTTTGTCACCGCGCTGGCGTGCGGGTTGCTGGCGCAGACCACGCTGGCCAACCCTTCCAAGGCGGGATACAAGCCAATCAACAATCAGCAATACGCTTTCGAAGATCTCGGCCCATGGAAGGAAGGCGACGTCACCGTGCCGTCCTACCCGGATAAGCCGGATTGGGTGGGTTTTTTCGTGCCGCTCAAGACAAACTATCAATTCTTTGTCGATAGCAAGACCCTGAGCATCGGCCAGGATGGGGTGGTACGTTTCGTGCTGCGCGTGGTCAGCCCCTCCGGGGCGGAAAACGTCAGCTATGAGGGCATTCGCTGTCAGAGCAAGGAAAGCCGATCCTATGCCTTCGGCGACACCCTCGGCAAGAAATGGTATGAATCCACCCGCGCGATTTGGAAACGGTTGTCCGGGGACGACACGACCCGCGAGCGGCTGGCGGAAGACCTCTGCACCGACGACTGGCACGTACCGACGGACGCGCCCCAGGCGCTGATGCTGCTGAAGAAATCACCTTGGCGGTGATTCTTGGGGGGAGCGACATTCGCGGTTGAAACCGCTCCTTGTATTGTGGGAAGTGAAGTTGAGAAGGGGGAGGCTGGATGCCGTACCGCTCCTTAGGCCTAATGCCTGTGACGTAGATTTTGCGCC
>NZ_SNZP01000006.1 GCF_004363805.1 Paludibacterium purpuratum
CGAAGAAACCCGAAGGTTACTTTCTGTCTCTTGCAGTGCAAGTGTCGGCTCTTCCCGGCACTCACACCTATCGGTTGTTCTGTTTGTTAAAGAGCGGTGCTGCGTTTGTTGCTGCAGCGAAGGAGGTGAACTATACAGAGGCGGATCCAGCCGGTCAAGCACTTTCCTACACCAGCTGCAAAATCCGCCCCACAGCGCCCAGCCGGCGCTATTTACGCAAGCGGGCAAACGCGGCCGCCATGGCGGTATCCGACGCCGGGGCACTCGATTGCGTCCGTTGACGCGATTTAGCGCTCTCGCCACCGCGCGGCGTCGCGCGCGCACCCACCTCGTCATCCAGACGCATGGTCAGGGCAATGCGCTTGCGCGCCACATCCACCTCCAACACCTTGACCTTGACCACATCGCCGGCCTTGACCACCGCTCGCGGATCTTCCACATAACGCTTCGACAATGCCGAGATATGCACCAAGCCATCCTGATGCACCCCGATATCGACGAAGGCGCCAAAATTGGTGACGTTGGTCACCACGCCCTCCAATTGCATTCCGGGCATTAGGTCGGACAACGACTCCACTCCTTCCTGGAAGGTCGCAGTGCGGAACTCCGGCCGAGGATCGCGCCCCGGTTTGTCGAGTTCCTTTAGGATATCCACCACGGTCGGCAGGCCAAAACGTTCGTCGGCGAAATCCACCGGTCGCAACCCACGCAAAAATGCGCTATCGCCAATCACGCCGCGCATATCGCGCCCCGACCGGGCCACGATCTTTTCCACCACCGGATAAGCCTCGGGGTGAACCGCCGAGCCATCGAGCGGATTAGTGCCATCCATGATGCGCAGAAAGCCAGCCGCTTGCTCAAAGGTTTTATCCCCCAGCCGAGGCACGCGCTTGAGATCGCCTCTGGCGCGAAAAGCGCCGTACTGGTCGCGGTACGCCACGATATTACCGGCCAAGGTCTGATTCAGGCCGGACACGCGAGTCAACAACGGGGCCGATGCCGTATTGACATCCACGCCGACCGCATTGACACAATCCTCCACCACGCCATCCAGCGCGCGCGCCAGTTGCCCCTGGTGCACATCGTGCTGATACTGACCAACGCCGATGGATTTGGGGTCGATTTTCACCAATTCGGCCAGCGGATCTTGCAAACGACGGGCGATCGACACCGCTCCGCGCAGACTGACATCCAACCCCGGAAACTCCCCCGCAGCCAACTCGGAGGCCGAATAGACCGAGGCCCCCGCCTCGGACACCATCACGCTAGTCAACCCAAGCTCCGGATGCTGCCGAATCAGCGCTTGCGCCAGCTTATCGGTTTCGCGACTGGCGGTGCCGTTACCGATGGCCAGCAGCTCTGCGCGATGCCGAGCCGCCATTTTTGCAAGCTCGGCGATCGAGCGGTCCCAATCGTTGCGCGGCGCATGTGGATAGATGGTCGCCGTTTCCAGCAGCTTACCGGTATCGTCGACCGCCGCCACCTTGACCCCCGTGCGCAAACCCGGATCCAGGCCGATGGTGACGCGCCGGCCAGCCGGCGCCGCCAACAGCAGGTCGCGCAAATTGCCGGCAAACACCTTGATGGCCTCTGCCTCGGCAGCCTCCTTGAGGCGGGACATCAGTTCCAACTCTAAAGAAAGGAACACGCGCGCGCGCCAACACAGACGAATCGAATCCAACAGCCATTTATCCGCCGGCCTGCCACGGTCGGCCACAGCAAAGCGCTCCGCCATCAGACGTTCGTAGGCGCTACGCTCGGTCAGCGGCGTCTCGTCCGGCTGATACTTGATCGTCAACTGCAACACACCTTCATTGCGCCCGCGCAGCAACGCCAAAGCGCGATGCGACGGCATGGCGTGCAAAGCCTCGCGATGCTGGAAGTAGTCGGAGAATTTGGCACCCTCCCCCTCCTTGCCCGACACGACCTCCGCCGCCATCTCGCCTTCGCACCACAGCTTCTCGCGCAAAGTGCCGAGCAAGTCGGCATCCTCGGCAAAGGTTTCGATCAGAATAGCGCGCGCTCCGTCGAGCGCCGCACGGACATCGGCCACGCCGCGGCTTTCGTCCACATAGGCTGCCGCAGTCGCTTCGGGTTCAAGCGAAGAGTCGGCCAACAGCATTTCGGCCAACGGTTGCAGGCCGGCTTCGCGGGCGATCTGCGCCTTAGTGCGACGCTTGGGCTTATAGGGTAGATACAGGTCTTCGAGGGTGGTCTTGTTATCGGCGGCAAAAATGGCCTGCCGCAATGCCGGCGTCAATTTATCCTGTTCGGCAATCGATCGCAGGATCGCCTCGCGCCGCTCGTCCAGTTCGCGCAGATAGGTCAAGCGTTCATCCAGCTTGCGCAATTGAGTATCGTCGAGGCCGCCGGTCACTTCCTTACGATAACGAGCGACAAACGGCACCGTGGCGCCACCATCGAGCAATTCGACCGTGGCGGCCACCTGATTTTCACGCACCTGCAATTCTGCCGCGATCCGGCTGGCAATACTTGGCAACATCGGCAATATCTTGTGTTTTTGGGGAAGGCGTTACTGTAGCCGGTTGGGAAACAAAATCAAGCAGCTTATCGGGCACGACAAAAAGGCCGGACATGCCGGCCTTAAAAAAACGCACTACGTCAAACACCTAGGATGCCATCAACCAGGCTTGCGCCACCGCACTATCGTCGAAATATTGCGAGTGACCGCGCGTCATGAGCCCGGCGAGATGAGCCGCCAGCTTAATCCAAACATCGCTAACCACGACCGCCACCCGGCCGAAATCCTTATCATGGGCACGCACGAAGCGCAGTTCCTCAAGCGCCATGTCCAGGGTAAAGTCCTTCAGTTCGGATAAATCGAGCAACACATGGGGATGACCGATCTCCGCCGTGCGCTTGAGCAAGGCCTCCTCGAACAGCTTGAAATCGGCCAGGGTGAACTCGTTGAACAACGCCACATCCAGTCCGTACGACTGCTCACGAATCGAGATCATTTGTCAGCTCCTGAATATCAACCCAGTTATTTCATTCTAGCTTCAAAGCCAATTGGCGTCAGGTTCGCGGTTTAACGAACTGCGCCGAATAACAAAGCAACGCCAAATTCTTGCGATAACCCTTGTATTCGGATGCATTGGCCGCGCAACGCATCTCAAGGACTTTTTTACGATCCTTGCGCTGGAAGATGTGCAAGTTGCGCCGCACGATCCACAACCGGCCGGAAACATAGCGCCCCTCGCGATAATCCAACACCAGCCTGCCGGCCTTGGGCAAGTAGTGCATGGTTTGCGCCGCCTCGCGATCACCGTCCTGAGTCCGGAATTGGGCCGCGAGCCCGGCCAGTGTCTCGCCTTGACGCCATGAACGCAGACGCACCGTCACATCGATGGCGGCACGTTCGCGCTGGTCGGCTTTGGGTGGCACCACTCGCAGTTGGCGCATACCGTTGAAGGTTTCCGCGCGTACACGCCACCCTGTCGGCACAGTCAACTGTACCCCACTGACGACATCGGTGTAGAGATAGGAAACCGAAGAGCGTGCGGCATGCTGCACTACCACGGGAGGCGGGGCCGCAGAGACGGCGAGTGACACCAGCAAGAATGAGGCCGTAATAAAACGCGTATACCAGGTCATTGCATCAACAAAAAAGGCGTGGAAACCCACGCCTTTTCATTGTGCACGCAAAGCCGGCGTCAGGCCAGCGGCAAGTCGCCCATCTTTCGGCGATAGAACTCGTGGAAGTGCCGCATCCCCTCCTCCGTCGGCGACTGATACGGCCCTGTCTCGTTTCGACCGTCGAGCCACAAGGCGCGGCGTCCGTGATGCATGCGATAGCAGATCTCGTCGTCCTCCTTGGCTGTCTCGAAATAGGCGGCTTGCTCGGCTTCGATGAATTCGGGCTCGAAATAGATCACTTCTTCCGGGTAGAAGAACTCGGTAACGACGGAGCATTTTTCCGGGCCGCGCGGTAGAACCACGCTAATGACCAACGAATGCGGGTACCACTCGACCATAATGTTCGGGTAGTACGTCAGCCACAACGCGCCGAACTCCGGACACTGGTCGGCGTAGCGGCGCAACACTTCCTTGTGCCACTCGCCATACACCTTGGAACCAGGCCGGCTCAAGCGGTTCTTAATCCCAACCGATTGGACGTGGTATTGGCTACCCCACTCCCACTTCAAGTCGCCGCAATCGACGAAATTACCAAGCCCCGGATGGAACGGGTCGACGTGATAATCCTCGGAATACACTTCGATGAAGGTTTTCCAGTTGAAGTCGTACTCGGTGACGTGAGTGCTGTGGTAGGCGAAGCCCGCGAAGTCCATGTACTTGGCAACGCCGAGCCGCTCCAGATCCTGGCGCACATTACGCTTGGCATCGAACAGCATACCGTGCCAGGAGACCAGCGGCGTCTGCCCCAGATTGAGGCAGGGCGTTTCCGGAAACAACGGGGCGCCGATCAGTTGCCCATGGTTGTCATAGGTCCAACCGTGCAGGTTGCACACCACGTGATTGCCGTTACCACGGCCCTGGTAAATGCGCGCCTGACGATGGCGACAAACATTGGACAACAACAGCACCTCGCCGCCTGCGCGCTTGAGCATTTTGCCGTGATCGAGCCACTCGATGGTGTGATAGTCGCCTTCTTCAGGCACCATCAGCTCGTGCCCATAATAAACAGGGGCATCGGCAAACAATCGCTCCAGCTCCAGTCGATGAATGGCGGGATCGAAATAAGTATTAATGGGAAGCTGGGCAGCAGCCGGTTGCAACAGCTGCGAAGAAGCCAGATCAGACATTATTCCCACACCTCCAGGATAAAGAAGTATAAGACCAGCCGAATCTCGCCTAAAACGAGTTTACGGAACGCTACAAATCAGAATGAAGGCCATATGACGGGCCAGGGGTTGAATTCTGGCTCGACTTCACCCAAAGGGCAAGCAGTTTGCTGTAAAAAACAAGAAAACGTGGCCCATATGCCAAAAATTTTTGCCAAACCACAATTTAAGCACAAAAAGAGCAGCAAAAACCCATACTCCATCAATAGGTTATCTTTTTTTCGCTTTCACAAATCGTAAAAACATTAGTGATTTGGCAATTTTCCACATTGGAACTTTTGTGCAACACAACATACGCAGCCTCTTGATGTGCATCAATCTCAAGAGAATCATGCGCCGCCACCACTGCACAGCAAGGCGCCATAGGCGTAAATAGTGCACTCGTTCAGCGCGAGCGGGCTGCATGTCAAACCATCGGGGAGAAGGCACTCGGCGGATGCGTTATACTGCATCGCAACATCGAACGGGGCCTGGCAGCGACATTTAGCCCCCGACTCGACGCGAGCGACACGGCTTAAAACCACATTTGCCAAATGGTTTTTTTAAGATTCGTCCGGGCAGGCGGAATTCGACCCGATCCACCTGATATTCAGGGAATTGAGCCCGCACGAGTCTTGGCCACATAGGGCAGCAAAGCGTTGATGATCGTACAGGCTCGCCCAAGCGGCGACCCGGCTTCAAGGACCCGAACAATGCATACATTCTTTTTGGCCCCCATCGGTTTCGATGTCGGTTTGACCTCCGTCTCGCTGGGCATGATCCGCTCGCTGGAACAAGCCGGGCTGTCGGTCGGCTTCGTCAAGCCGATCGCTCAAGGCAACAACGACAAGGAAACCGAGCGTTCCACCCACTTTGCTCGTGCCATCTGCCGCGCAGACGCGCCGCAACCGATCCCGATGGAGCATGTGGAAAAACTGTTGGGCCAAGGCCAAGTCGATCAGTTGATGGAAGAAATCGTCAGTCTGTATCGCAAGGTCGCCAACCAAAATGTCGACGTCGTGGTGGTCGAAGGCCTGGTGCCCGACCAGAAGCATGTCTTCTCGACCTTCCTTAATACCAAGATCGCTCGCAACCTCGAAGCGCAAACCATTCTGGTCGGCTCGGTAGGCCAGCTTAGCGACAATGAGATCGCCGAACAGATCGACCTGAGCGTCCAGTCCTTCGGCGGACACGGCGGCCAAATTGCCGGTGTGATTCTCAACCGCGAAAGTCACAAGCGCGATGTCGAGGCGGTACGCCAACAAGTGCTGGCCGGTAGCAAATGGGCGCAGGATATCGGCTTGCCGATTCTGGGCGTCATTCCGGATCAACACTCGCTGCTGGCTCCTCGGACGCTCGACATGGCACGCCATCTCAACGCGACCATCATGCACCCTGGCAAAATCAGCGAGCGTCGCGTCAACTCGATCGTCGTCACCCTGCGTACGGCGCCGAATTTCATTCATCTGCTCAAACCGGGCGCGCTGGTGATCACCAGCGGCGACCGGGAGGATGTGATCCTGGCAACCGCCATGGCCAGCATGAACGGCGTGCCGCTGGCCGGCCTGCTGTACACCTGCGATTCGCAGCCCGACCCCCGCATCCAGCAATTGTGTCACCACGCCTTTACCAGCGACCTGCCGGTAATGATCAGCGCGCTCAACACCTTCGAGACCAGCAGCATCCTGACCCAGATGGGCAAGGCCGTGCCGGAGGACGACACCGAGCGTATGGAACGGGTCATCGAGCATATCGCGGAAAACCTGGATGCCGCCAAGCTCAAGCAGTTCGTCGGCGAACCGCACGAAGCGCGCCTGCCGCCGCCGGCCTTCCGCTACCAACTGCGCGAGAAGGCCCGTCAGGCCAACAAGCGCATCGTGCTGCCCGAGGGCAACGAGCCGCGCACCATCCGTGCCGCCGCCATCTGCCACGAAAAGCACATCGCCCGCTGCGTGCTGCTGGGCGACCCGATCGAGATCCAGCGTATCGCCGACAACCAGGGCATCGTGCTGCCGGCTTCGCTGGAAATTCTCGACCCGAACCAGATCCGCAGCCGCTACGTGCCGCCGATGGTCGAACTGCGCAAGAACAAGGGGCTGAACGCGCCGATGGCCGAGCAGCAACTGGAAGACAACGTGGTACTCGGCACCATGATGCTGGCGCTCGACGAAGTCGACGGCCTGGTCTCCGGCGCCGTGCACACCACCGCAAACACCATCCGGCCCGCGCTGCAATTGATCAAGACCGCACCGGAAGCTCGTCTGGTATCCAGCGTGTTCTTCATGTTGATGCCGGAACAGGTGTTGGTCTACGGCGACTGCGCGGTCAACCCCGATCCGAACCCGGAAGAATTGGCCGATATCGCCATCCAGTCCGCCGACTCGGCCAAGGCCTTCGGCATCGAACCGCGCGTGGCGATGATCTCCTACTCCACCGGCAGCTCGGGTAGCGGCAGCGATGTGGAAAAGGTGCGCGAAGCCACGCGTATCGCCCGCGAGAAGCGCCCGGATCTGATTATCGACGGCCCGATGCAATACGACGCCGCCTCGGTCGAAAGCGTCGGACGCCAGAAAGCGCCGGGCAGCGAAGTCGCCGGCCGCGCCACCGTGTTCATCTTCCCCGACCTGAACACCGGCAACACCACCTACAAGGCGGTTCAGCGTTCGGCCAACGTCATCAGCGTCGGCCCGATGCTGCAAGGCCTGCGCAAGCCGGTCAACGACCTGTCGCGCGGCGCCCTGGTCGACGATATCGTCTACACCATCGCCCTGACGGCCTTGCAAGCGGGACAAAAGTAAGCGCACTTCTCTTTCCGTCCGCTAAAGCCCCTGTTTCGACAGGGGCTTTTTTGCGTTTGGAAACATGCACATCGCATGATTTGGCCATTGATTCAAGCAAACATTTGTTTTAAAGTCTGCAAAAAAATATATTCAATTGGGATACCGCAAACCGCAATAGCCAATCCAGGAGTAATCGATCGATGGCAGCATCCACCCTCACCGCATGGTTCATTCCGGAATCGATCCGGCAATCCCCCGAGCAATCGATCAAGGCGCGCACCGTGGTGGGCGTGGCACTGTTGGCCGGGATCATCGCGCCACTGTTCGCCATCGAATACTTCAAACTCAACCATCCGACCATGGCCTGGGGGATCGTCAGCGGCGGAATGGCGCTGTTGTCCGGCCCGCTGATTCTCAAGTTGACCGGCGCCCTGCGCTTTACCGCCGAATTCATCATCGGCGCCATGTTCTGCATGGTGTGCTGGATGGTCTATGTCAACGGCGGCATCATGTCGACCAGCATCGTCTGGTTCGCATCGATCCCCTTCACCTCGATCTTCGTCAGCGGTAGACGTTCGGGCGTGGTCTGGACGCTACTGGCACTCGCTGCCATCGGCATGTTCTTCCTGCTGTCCGGCCAGGCGGGCTGGCTACCGACAGTACCGATCGACCGTAGTTTGGTACCGACGCTGCAAGCCAAGTCGCTGGCCGGTCTGACCCTGATGGTGCTGGTGCTGGCCATGTCCTACGATAAGGCCAAGGTGCAAAGCTTTGCCAAGCTCGACGAGGCCCGAAACCAAGCGGAGGAAGCTAGCCTGGCGATCAAGTCCATGCTCGAGCAGGTCACCCGTTCGATCCACGATGCCTCCAGTGCCAGCCGCGAGATCGCCCAAGCGACGCGTAAGATGGCACAGACCATGACCGATCAGCGTGAACGGGCCGAAGACATGGTGGTGGTGGCACAGCAGATGGCGGTGGTGACCAGTCAGAATACCGAGCAGTCGCACTCCGCCACCAACATGGCCCAAAGCACTGGGGAACAGGCCAATAAAGGCGGCCTGGCCATGGATCAAGCAGTCGGCCAACTCGATCAAGCCTCCCGGGTCATCACCAACGCCGCCCAGCGACTGGAAGAACTGGGCCAACGCAGCGTCGAAATCAGCAGCATCGTCCAATTGATCCGCGACATCGCCGACCAGACCAATCTGCTGGCGCTCAACGCAGCCATCGAGGCGGCACGCGCAGGCGAGTCCGGACGCGGTTTTGCCGTGGTGGCCGATGAAGTGCGCAAGCTGGCCGAACGCACCCAGCAGGCGACCGAGGGTGTGGAACAGAAAATCAAAATGATCGTCGATGGCACCAGCCAAGCCATCGATGCGATGCGCGACGGCAGCCGGCAGATGCAGGCCGGACAGGAAAACAGCAGCTCGGCGCAGCAGCAGCTGGGCGACATCATCCGCGATACGCGCGAACTGGCGGGCATCCTGAGCGAGGTCGCCACCGCCGAAGCCAAGCAAAACCAAGGCTTCGGTCAATTCGCCAACGACATCACCGCCGTGGGCGAATCCACCCGCGTGTTGACCCACGAAGTCCACACCATTGCCGAGGCGATTCAGAAACTGGACGGGCTGATGGCCGAACTGGGGCAATCGATGCGCCAATTCTCCGGCGCAGCGGCCTGAAATGCGCCGGAAGCGAGCAAAGCGGCAGTGTTATAATTGCCGCTTTTGATTGCGACGACCGGCAGCACAATGAAATCCGACTCCTCCTTGCACGCCCTCAAAACCGCCTTGGCAGACTGCCTGATCCGCGACCGCCGGCCCTTGTCGGCCAAGTTGCGCGAAGCCGAGGCGCGTGCGCGCAAGGGACAGCCGGCCGATCGGTCGATCGCACAGATCGAGGCCCAGATCGCCCGCTCGCAAGCGCGCGTGGCGGCCAGACGCGCGCATCTGCCCACCCCGACCTTCGACGACAGCCTGCCGGTCAACCAGAAGCTCGAAGACATCCGCAACGCCATCGACCGGCACCAGGTCGTGATCGTGTGCGGCGAAACCGGCTCGGGCAAGACCACTCAGATCCCGAAGATCTGCCTGACCCTGGGGCGCGGCGTGCACGGTTTGATCGGCCATACCCAGCCGCGGCGGCTGGCGGCGCGCTCGGTTGCCACGCGCATCGCCCAGGAGTTGGGCTCGCCGCTTGGCGAGCATGTCGGTTTCAAAGTGCGTTTCACCGACCAACTATCGGAAAAAAGTGTCATCAAGCTGATGACCGACGGCATTCTGTTGGCAGAAACCCAGACCGATCGCCAACTGGAAGCCTACGACACCATCATCATCGACGAAGCGCACGAGCGCAGCCTGAACATCGATTTCATGTTGGGCTATCTCAAGCAACTGCTGCCGCGCCGACCCGATCTGAAGGTGATCATCACCTCGGCCACCATCGATGCCGACCGCTTTTCGCGCCATTTCGACAACGCGCCGGTCATTGAGGTTTCCGGTCGGCTCTACCCGGTGGAAATGCGGTACCGCCCCTTGGCCGAACGCGACGAAGACGAGCGCGAAATGGAGATGGAAGACGCCGTGGTCGAGGCGGCGCAAGAGCTGATGCGGCTGGGTAGCGGCGACATCCTGGTGTTTCTTCCCGGCGAGCGCGAAATCCGCGAGACCGCCGAGAAGCTGCGCAAGGCCGGCATACGGGGACTGGAGATCCTGCCGCTATTCGCCCGGCTCTCCAACGAGGATCAGCAGCGCATCTTTCGGCCCAGCGGCGGTCGGCGCATCGTCCTGGCCACCAACGTGGCGGAAACCTCGCTGACCGTACCCGGCATCCGCTACGTCATCGATACCGGCCTCGCGCGCGTCAAGCGCTATAGCCCGCGCGCCAAAATCGAGCAGTTGCTGGTGGAGAAGATCTCCCAGGCGGCGGCACGGCAGCGCGCCGGCCGTTGCGGACGGGTCGAGGCCGGCGTGTGCATCCGGCTGTACGGCGAGGACGATTTCAACGCGCGCTCGGCCTTCACCGATCCGGAGATCCTGCGCGCCAACCTGGCGGCGGTCATTCTGCGCATGGCGGCATTGCGGCTCGGCCGAGTCGATGCCTTCCCCTTCATCGAGCCCCCCTCCTCGCGCCAGATCGCCGACGGCTACCAGGTATTGACCGAGCTGGGCGCGCTCACCGAGTCGGGCGAACTATCGAAAATCGGCGAAGAACTGGCGCGCATCCCGACCGACCCGCGACTCGGCCGTATGTTGCTCGCCGCACGCGACTTCCACTGCGTGCGCGAAATGTTGATTATCGCCTCGGCCCTGTCGATTCAGGATCCACGCGAGCGTCCGTTCGAAGCACGCGATGCGGCGGAGCGCGCGCATACCCGGTTCGTCGACGACAAATCCGACTTTCTGTCGTTCCTGCACTTGTGGGACTTCTACGACGAGGCTCACAAGCACAAGAAATCGACGCGCCAACTGATCAATCTATGCCATGACCACTTCCTGTCGTGGATGCGCATGCGCGAATGGCGCGAGTTGCATGGCCAACTAGCCGAAATTGCCGGCGAACTAGGCTTTCGCGCCGAAGCGGTACCGGCAAACGCAGCAACGACGGAAAAGGCTAAGCAAAAGCTGGATCTGGTGGCCTACGAAAACCTGCACAAGGCACTGTTGACCGGTCTGATCGGCAATGTCGGCATGAAATCGACCGAGGGCGACGACTATCTCGGCGCCCGCGGCAGCCATTTCCTGATCTTCCCCGGCTCTGGATTAAAGAAGAGCAAACCGAAATGGCTGGTAGCGGCCGAACTGGTCGAGACTTCGCGCCTATATGCGCGCTCGGTGGCCAAGATCGAACCGGAGTGGATCGAGAAACTGGCGCCGCACCTGGTCAAATACCACTACTTCGACCCGCATTGGGAAAAGGCGCGTGGCGAGGTGGTCGCCAGCGAGCGCGTCACCTTGTTCAGCCTGACGCTGGTACCGCGCCGACCCGTCAGCTACGGCCGCATCGCGCCTGCCGAGGCTCGCGAGTTGTTCATCCGCGGCGCGCTGGTGGCCATGGAATACACTAGCCAAGCGCCGTTCTTCCAACACAACCAACGCTTGATCCGCGAAGTGGAGCAACTGGAGCACAAGTCGCGACGACAGGACGTGCTGGTGGACGAAGAGGCACTGTATAGCTTCTACCACGAGCGTATCGGCGCCGAGGTGGTGGACGCCGCCAGCTTCGAAGTCTGGCGCAAGGACGCCGAGCACCTGGAACCGAAGAAACTATTCCTGACGCGCGACGAACTGATGCGTCATGCCGCGCAGCACGTCACCGAGAACCAATTTCCGGAATGGATGGAAACCGCTGACGGCCGGCTGCGCCTGAAATACCGCTTCGAACCGAACCACCCGCTCGATGGCGTGACGGTCGACGTACCGTTGGCGATCATCAACCGACTGCAACCGGCCTGCTTCGAATGGCTGGTGCCGGGTATGCTGCGCGAGAAGGTGCAGGCGTTGATCAAGGCACTGCCCAAGCAGATTCGCCGCAACTGCGTGCCAGTGCCGGACTTCGTCACGCGTTTCCTGGATGCGCAACCCGACAGACAACAACCGCTGAGCACCCAACTGGCGGACTTCGTTGCCAAGGAAACCCGCGAGCATCCGGGTGCCGATGCCTTCGCGCAGGCCGAATTGCCCGCACACCTGCTATTCAACTTCCGCGTCATCGACGACGGCAAGCAAGAGCTTGGTAGCGGCCGTGACCTGCTTCTGCTTCAGCGCCAATTCGGCCAGGCGGCGCAGCTGACCTTCCGCGACACCTCGGCCGAATTCGAGCGCGACGATGTCGCCAGCTGGGACTTCGGCGATCTGCCGGCCTCGATCCAGTTCGCACGCGGCCGCCAGCAACTGACTGGCTACCCGGCGCTGGTGGTGGAGCAGGAGCGCATCGCGCTACGCTTGTTCGACACCGAGGCCGCCAGCGAGCACGCCCATCGCGGCGGGGTCGTCCGCCTGCTCCAGCTACAACTGAAGGAGCAGATGAAGCAAATGGGCAAAGGTCTGCCGGGCATGACCCAAAATGCACTGCAATTGCGCACAGTGGCCAATGCCGACGAATTGTTGGCCGACGCCATCGCCGCCATCTGCGATCGCGCCTTTATCGGCGACGATCCGCTGCCGCGTAGCGAAAAGCAATTCAACGAGCAGAAAGCACGCGCCCGTACCCGGTTACCGGCGGTCAGCCAGGCAGTAGTGCAATATCTCGGGCAGATCGCCCAGGAATACCAGACACTGTCGCTGCGTCTGGCAAAGCACCGGCTAAGCCAGGAATTGCGCCTACAGCTCGATGCACTGGTCTACCGCGGTTTCCTCGCCGCCACCCCCTGGAGCCACTTGCCGCATCTGCCGCGCTATCTGAAAGCCATGGGCCTACGCATGGACAAGCAGCCGGCCAACCCGCAGCGCGATGGACAGCGCGCGGCGGAAATTCGCCAGCTGTGGGACATGTGGCAGGCGCAGGTCGCCGAACGCCGGCAACAAGGCGAGGTTTCACCGGCGCTAGCCGATTTCCGTTGGCAGATCGAGGAACTGCGGGTGTCGTTGTTCGCCCAGGAACTCAAGACGCCCTACCCGGTTTCGCTCAAGCGCTTGCAGAAGCTCTGGCACGATATCAAGTAAGCCGCGGCTGCGCACCAGCCGCGAATTAAATGACATAGAACAAGTGGCCGGGCTATTCCAAGCTTGCCGCAGTCAGTAAAATGTCACTAGCGATATATCGAGGCGGAATAGCGGGGCCATGACAGAAAAAACGGGCACGATGCGACAGGCCAAAGTACCTGGCGACCTGATCGAGGTCGGCCAGTCGCTGCCGTTTGATATTTTTGCCGAGCACGGCTTTCTGTTGATGAAGAAGGGGCACTATGTCCTGACCGACGAGCAGAAGAAGAAGCTGGAGCGCATCGGCGTCACGCAATTCGTCACCGAAGAGAAAATCGAAGAAGGCGGTTACGGCGACGCCACGCAAGAAAGCAAGCACCTGCTGCCCGGTCCGTTCGACGAGATGTCGCACCTGTATCAGCGTACGCGGGCGCTGCTGCGTCAGGCCATGCACGTCAAGGACTTCCCCGGCGCCGTCCTCAGCGTGGCACAAAGCATTCTGCTGCTGGCGCAAACCCAACCCGATGCCGTTGTCGCCTCGATCCTGCTGGCGCCGTTTCGCGAATATGCGCCGGCGCATTCGGTACATACTGCCGCCATGCTGGCGCTCCTGACGCGGCGCATGTCGCTACCGCCCCGTCATCGAGAAACCCTGCTGTGCGCTGCGTTGACCATGAACATCGCCCAGGTCGAGCTGCAAAACGAACTGTTCGGCCAGCAGGCCGCATTGACCCGAACCCAGCAGGAGGAGATCAAGTCGCACCCGCTACTGGGTTCGGCCATTCTGCGTGAAGCCGGCGTCGAGGACGAACTGTGGCATACCCTGGTCCAGACCCATCACGAATCCTGGACCGGCGGCGGTTACCCGTTCTCTCTAGGGCGCGAGCAGATCCTGCCGCCGGCGCACATTCTGCATCTGGCCGACATCGTCTGCGCCAAGCTGACGCCGCGCCGCTACCGTTCGGCGCTGTTGCCGGCCACCGCGCTTGGGCAGATTTTCCAGCGTAAGGATGCGGAATTCGACGAAGCCTTCACCACGCTACTGATCAAGGAGCTGGGCATCTACCCGCCGGGCAGTTTCGTCAAACTGGCCAGCAACGAGATCGGCGTGGTCACCTATCGCGGCAATAAGCCGAGCACACCGCAAGTGGCGGCCTTACGCAAGGTCGACGGCCCGGCCTACGCCGAGCCGTTGATCCGCGAGTCGCGCAACCCCGCCTACAAGGTTCTCGAGCCCTGCTCGTCGCTATTGAGCGGCGTGCGCCCGGGATACCTCGGGCGCCTGTGGAGACTCTGACGTAAGAGCGGTTTCAACCGCGATTTACTGGCGGCGGCCAATCGCGGTTGAAACCGCTCCCACGGCCGCTCCCCTTAGTGAGCCTCGCCCACCGCCGGACCGGCAATCGTGCGCTCGTCGGGTGCCATGGCCCGCACGACTTGCTGACAGTCGGCGAACTCCACGCTCTGCAGTACCCCCTGCCAGTGCGCCGCATCGCGCTGACCGTGCATACGCGCCAGCCGGCGTGCCAACGCCTCGCAGGGCGGTGCCGGCAGCTCGGCCAACAGCGTGTCGAGCAAATCCGGACGATTGCATAGCAAAACCATGTCGCAGCCCGCATCGAGGGCGGCACGCGCGCGCTCGACGATACCGCCGGCGACCGCCGCGCCCTCCATCCCCAGATCGTCGGAGAAGATCACGCCATCGAACGCCAGTTCGCCGCGCAGTACGTCTTGCAGCCAGATACGCGAAAACCCGGCCGGCAACGCATCCACAGCCGGGTAGACCACATGCGCCGGCATGACCGACCCCATGCCGGCCTTGGCCATGCGTGCAAACGGCAGCAGATCGGCGCGGCGGATCGCATCGAGCGTGCGTTCGTCGCGCGGCGTCACATGGTGCGAGTCGCCCTCAACCCAACCGTGGCCGGGGAAGTGCTTGCCGCAGCTCGACATACCGCCGCGCGCCAGCCCGCGCTGTAACGCCAGCGCCAATTCCGCCACCACCTCAGGATCGGCCGCGAACGCTCGGTCTCCGATAACCGCGCAACGCGACCAATCCAGGTCGAGCACCGGGGTAAACGATAGATCGAGTCCGCAGGCGCGTAACTCGGCCGCCAGAACATAGCCGACCGTTTCGGCGCGCGCACGCGCAAGTTCGGCGTCCTGTTGCCACAGTTCGCCCAGGCGACGCATCGGCGGCAGGCGGGTAAAGCCCGGCAGGAAACGCTGCACGCGCCCCCCCTCGTGGTCGACGGCAACCACCAGGGCGGGGTTGCGTAGCGCACGGATTTCCCGCGTCAAGGCGCACAATTGTTCGATCGACTCGAAGTTGCGGCGGAACAGGATCACGCCGCCGACCTTCGGGTGGCTCAGTGTCTGACGTTCTTGCTCGCTCAGGACCAGGCCGGCGACGCCGACCATCACCGGGCCGAGCGGCAGGTTTTGGGCTTGTGTCATGGGAGAATCTCTCGGGTTGTCGGCGCGTCGAGGCGCTCGAGGACGACAAAGGCGAGCGCATAACTGCGCTCGTCGCTGATAGAGACATGATGCGCGACGATGCCGCGCGCCGCCATGTAAGCGGACAGTTTCGGCGAAAAAGCCAGCGTGGGTTTACCGGCGGGGTCGTGCTCCAGACGAATGGCCGTCAACAGCACGGGATCGCGCAAACCGGTACCCAGCGCCTTGGACAGCGCCTCCTTGACTGCGAAGCGCTTGGCGAGGAAACGCGCCGGGTCGCCGGCGGCCTGCCAGTCGGCAAGCTCCTCCGGCGCCAGAATATGGCGCGCGGGGCCGTCCGGGTGGCGTGCGAGCAAGTCGACCATCCGTGCGATTTCCACCATGTCGGTACCGATGCCGGCGATCATGCGGACTCCTGCTCGGTCTGCCAATTGAGCGACTGCAGTAATTCGCGCGTCGCGAGGCGAGCGTCCGGCCCCATCAGTTCCTCCAGGAGAAGCCGCAGCAGGCCGCGTGCCTCGCGCCGAGTCAACTCGGTGGAAAAATCGCCGGCGGCCATGGCCAGCAGCGTCGCGCCGCTAACCAGCGCTTGGTGATTTTCCGGTTCGAAGCCGCGATCCAGCACAGGCGGGAAGCCCGGCCGGCAAAGGTAGAGCCGCTCGGGCGCGACCGTGGCGCCGTCCTCGTCCTGCGTCAATTCCGGCGCATAGCCCAAAGCGCGGATCAGCGCCAACTCGAAGCGCCGCAACAACTCGCCCGGCGCTTCGCCGCTCGCCAAACCGCGCACGGCGCGGTCGTAGATGCGCCAAATGTCGCCTTGCGCATCCTCGCGCGCCAGCAAGCGCATCAGCAGTTCGTTCAGGTAGAAGCCGCAAATCAGTGCGAGCCCGGACAATTGTCGCACTCCGCCCTGCCAATCGGCAGCGTGCAGCGTGCGCACCTCGTTCTTACCGAACCAGGATAGCGTCAGCGGTTGAAACGGCAGCAGCAATCCGCGCAGCTCGGCGCGCGGGCGCCGAGCACCCCGCGCCACCAGTCCGAGCCGGCCATGCTCCGGCGTCAGGACTTCCAGCAGCAGGCTGGTTTCGCGGTAGGGCCGGGCATGCAGGATATATGCCGGCTGTCGATCGACCTTGCCCGGATTCATAGCCAGGCCTTAGTGAAGGCCGAATTCCTTCAAGAAGCGAACGTCGTCGGCCCAACCGCTCTTGACCTTGACCCACACTTGCAGAAACACCTTGCCGTCGAACAGTTTTTCCATGTCCAGCCGCGCTTCGGTGGAAATCTTCTTGAGCTTTTCCCCACCCTTGCCGATGACGATGCTCTTCTGCCCTTCCTTGTCGACCAGAACCGCCACGTGAATACGCCGCAAGGCGCCGTCGAGTTCGAACAGCTCGACCTCGACGTTCATCGAATACGGCAGTTCCTCGCCCAGATAGCGGAACAACTTTTCGCGTACGATTTCGGCGGCCAGGAAGCGTTCGCTCTTGTCGGTCACCATGTCTTCCGGATAGAGCGGCACCGATTCCGGCAAGTGCGGCCGCACTTGCGCCAGCAATTCCGCCAGTCGTTGGCCATGCTTGGCGCTGACCGCTTCGATACCGGCAAAAGCGAAGTCCTGCTCGACGCGGGCGATGAATTCCGACAGTGCCAGTTTGTCCTTGGCACGGTCGAGCTTGTTGACCACCAGGATGACCGGCGTGTTCTTAGGCAGCAAGGGCAGAATTTCACGGTCGGCGCCGGTCCAGCGCATGGCTTCGACGATGAACAGCACGCAGTCGACATCGGACAGCGTCTCTTTCACGCTCTGGTTGAGCACGTCGTTGAGCGCGCTGCGGTGATGAGTCTGGAATCCAGGCGTGTCGACGAAGACGAATTGCGCATCGTCCTCGGTGCGGATGCCGGTCACGCGATGGCGAGTGGTCTGCGCCTTCTTCGAGGTAATGCTGACCTTCTGGCCGATCAGGTGGTTCATCAGCGTGGATTTGCCGACATTGGGTCGGCCGACGATAGCGACGAAGCCGCAGTGAAAGGAAATATCAGTCATCGGGATTTCTTACCTCGGGCGATGTGTTGCGCCAGCAGTTCGAGCGCCACCTCGGCGGCCTGCTGCTCGGCGGCACGGCGGCTGCCGCCTTCGCCGGCCGTTTCGATAGCGAGTTCGCCCAGATCGCAGGAGACGCGGAACCATTGCTCGTGCGCCTCCCCGTTCTGTTCGAGAATCCGGTATTTCGGCAGCGGCAATTTATGGGCCTGTAGCGCTTCCTGCAGGCGGGTCTTGGCATCCTTGGCGTGCTTGGTCGGGTCGATCGCACGGATACGACCGACATACAGCCCGCGCACGACACCTTCGGCGGCGGAGAAGTCGGCATCGAAACTCACGGCGGCGAAAGTCGCCTCCAGCGCATCGGCCAAGATCGACGGCCGATTGAAGCCTCCGCTCTTGAGTTCCCCCTCGCCCAGATACAGATAGTCGCCAAGCTTCAGCTCATGGGCGATCTCGGCCAGCGTCGTCTGGTTGACCAGATTGGCGCGCAGGCGCGACAGCTCGCCCTCGCTCAGGGCCGGAAACTGGTCGTAGAGCATACGCGCCACGGTGTAGTTGAGGATGCTATCGCCGACGAATTCGAAACGCTCGTTATTGGGCGTACCGAAGCTGCGATGCGTCAGCGCTTGTCGCAACAGCGTCGGCTGCTTGAACGCATAGTCAAGCGCCTCGCTGAGACGGCGAAAACGGGATTCGGAGGACGTCGCCATGGGTTCCATTCAATGGTTTCCGGCCCGACCCAAGGGCCGAGCCGGTATAAATTCTCATGCTTGGCTACGCAATGATAATACAGCGCGCATCAGGCACGACACCAAGTCACGCTCAGCGCACGCGGCTACCGATGCGGCTTGGCTGCGAAAAATTCATCCAGATGAAGAAGGCCTTGCCGACCACCAGCCGATCGTCGACGAAGCCCCAGTAGCGCCCGTCCAGACTGTTGTCCCGATTGTCGCCCATCATGAAGTATTTGCCGCTCGGTACCTTGCAGACGAAGCCGTTATCGTCGTAGCGGCACTGGTCGCGGTCGGGGAAATCCATCACCTGCGACGGCACCAGGGTCGGTGCTTCGGGGATGTTCAGCACGTCGACCTGCTTGCCGCTCAAGAGCGTTTCCCGGTAGCGATCGTTGTGGATCGTCGCCACACCCTGCTCCAGATAGTCGTAAGTGCCGTCCTTGACGTCCGGGATCGCCTGGCCGTTCACCGTCAGCCGCTTGCCGCGGTACTCGACCGTGTCGCCCGGCAGGCCGATGACGCGCTTGATGTAGTTGACCTTGGGGTTCATCGGAAAATTGAACACCATTACATCGCCGCGCTCGACTTGACCGACCGGAATCAGCACGTTATTGAGCACCGGCACGCGAATGCCGTAGATGAACTTGTTGACCAGAATGAAATCGCCAACCACCAAGCCGGGGCGCATCGAGCTCGACGGAATGGTGAACGGCTCGACCAGGAAGGAACGCAGCAGGAACACCACCAGGATGACCGGAAAGAAGCCGCGCGAATAATCGACCAGCAGATTGGCGCTCGGCGTCACCTCGACGGGAATCGGCGCCGACGTTTCGGTCGGGGATGCCCCCGGCAAACCGGCCTTGCGGCGAGGCGCCAGCACCCAGCGATCCAACGCCGAAATCAGGCCGGTGATCACCACGAACAGCAGCAACACCGCCGTCAGGCTGATGTATTCGGACAGCACGCCGAAAGCGCCGATAACGACGAACAACGCCCCCCACTGCACGGAAGGCGGAAAGTCTTTAGCGCCCGGCTGCTTCTTGCCGCCGAACAAAGTCAACATCAACCCGACCGCGATCAATGCGACAAATACCCAGAAATAATTACCCGACACTTATTTGTCCCCTACTTGAAGGATGGCAAGGAATGCTGCCTGCGGAATTTCCACATTGCCGACCTGCTTCATACGCTTCTTACCGGCTTTCTGTTTTTCCAGCAGCTTCTTCTTGCGGGTGATATCGCCGCCGTAGCACTTGGCCAACACGTTCTTGCGTAGCGCCTTGACGGTCTCGCGCGCAATGATATGGCTGCCGATGGCGGCTTGGATGGCGATGTCGAACATCTGGCGCGGAATCAGTTCGCGCATCTTGGCGGCCAGCTCCCGCCCGCGATATACCGAAGTCGCGCGGTGCACGATCAGCGACAGGGCATCGACCTTCTCGCTATTGACCAGAATGTCCAGCTTGACCAGATCCGCGGTCTGGAATTCCTTGAACTCGTAATCGAGCGAGGCATAGCCACGGCTGGTCGACTTGAGTTTATCGAAGAAATCCATCACCACTTCATTCATCGGCATCTCGTAGGTGAGCATCACCTGACGACCCATGTACTGCATATTGCGTTGCACGCCGCGCTTCTGATTGCACAGCGTCATCACCGCGCCGACGTAATCTTGCGGCACAAGGATGGTGGAAGTAATGATGGGCTCGCGAATTTCGTCGATTTTCGACAGATCCGGCAAGCGCGACGGGTTCTCCACCTCGATCAGCTCGCCATCCTTCATCAGAACCTGGTAGACCACGGTCGGTGCCGTGGTGATCAGATCCATGTCGAATTCGCGTTCCAACCGCTCCTGCACGATTTCCAAGTGCAAAAGCCCGAGGAAACCGCAACGGAAACCGAAGCCCAGCGCCTGAGAAACCTCGGGCTCGAACTGCAGCGAGGCATCGTTGAGTTGCAGCTTCTCCAACGCGTCGCGCAGCGAATCGTAATCGTGGCTCTCCACCGGGTAAAGCCCGGCGAACACCTGCGGCTTGACTTCCTTGAAGCCCGGCAACGCTGCCACCGCAGGCTTCGACACCAGCGTGATGGTGTCGCCGACCTTGGCGGATTTCAGCTCCTTGATGCCGGCGATGATGAAGCCCACCTGGCCGGCGGACAAGCTGTCGCGCTGCACCGACTTAGGCGTGAACACACCAACCTGTTCGCACAGATGCTCGGCGCCGGTGGCCATGAACTTGATCTTGTCCTTGGGGCGCAACGTACCGTCGACCACCCGAACCAGCATCACCACGCCAACGTAGTTGTCGAACCACGAGTCGATGATCAGCGCCTTGAGCGGTGCGTCCGGATCGCCGACCGGCGCGGGAATCTTGCTGACCACGGTTTCCAGGATATCTTCGATGCCGATGCCGGACTTGGCCGAGGCACGGACGGCGTCGACCGCCTCGATGCCGATGATGTCCTCGATTTCCTGGCTGACCCGCTCGGGCTCGGCCGAGGGCAAATCGATCTTGTTGAGTACCGGCACCACCTCGACACCCAGCTCGATCGCGGTGTAGCAGTTGGCCACGGTCTGCGCTTCGACGCCCTGCGAGGCGTCGACCACCAGCAAGGCGCCTTCGCAGGCCGACAGCGAGCGGCTGACTTCGTACGAGAAGTCGACGTGCCCCGGCGTGTCGATCAGGTTGAGGTGATACACCTCGCCGTCGCGGGCACGGTACTGCAGCGCGGCGGTTTGGGCCTTGATGGTGATGCCGCGCTCTTTCTCGATGTCCATCGAGTCGAGCACCTGCGCGCTCATTTCGCGCGCATCCAAGCCGCCGCAATATTGGATAAAGCGGTCGGCGAGCGTGGACTTGCCGTGGTCAATGTGGGCAATAATCGAGAAATTACGAATATGTTTCATCGGGATCCGGAAAAAATAAGAGCAGGTTCCGCCTGCCCTCGACAGCCAAAAACGACACGCGGCCGGGGCTCACCCGGCCACAAAGGCGTGTCGCTAAGTTCGATACTGGCGCGAATTTTAGCTGATTTCCCGCAGATGTGCAGCCAAACGCTCCGCATCGAGGTGGTAGTGACAGATTTCGGTCTCACCCGCCATCAGTACCGGCACCAGCTCGTCGAAGCGCTCGGTCAACACCGGATCGTCGTCGACGTCCAGCACTTCCAGTTCGAAACCATAGCGCTCGCGCCACGGCGCGAGCTCCGCGAGCATGCGATGGCACAGGCTGCAATACTCTCGAAAATAGAGGGTCAGCTTCAATTGCCGCCACCCAACGGCACCGGTACGAACAGCAGACTGCCCTCGCGCATCACCTGCAGCGCCACGCTGCCCTTACCGCCCTTGATGGCGTTTTCGAGCTGCTTCACCGAGGTCAACGGGTCGCTGCCGATGCCGACGATCACGTCGCCCGGCACGAGGCCGGCGCGGGCGCTAACGTCGTTAACCGCGCGCACCAGGACGCCGAAGGCGATTCCCAACTGCTGCCGCTGTTGCGCATTGAGGGGGCTGATCACCAAGCCAAGCTGCGTCAAGTTGCGTTCGCCGCTGCGCGCTGGCGGCGCATTGTCGGGCTGATCGTCCGACTCCGGCGTTTCTTTCAGCTCCTCGCTCACCAGCATCAGCGGGTGCAAAGCCTTGTCGCGCCACACCTGCAGGTCGAAACGGGTGCCCGGCTTAGCCATGCCGATCGCGCGCGGCAAGTCGCCGCTGCCCGTCACCGGCTGTCGGTTGAGCGTGGTGATGATATCGCCCACGCGTAAGCCCCCCTTGGCAGCCGGCCCGTTCGGATCGACTTTCACCACCAACACGCCATCCGGGCGCGACAGGCCGAACGATTGAGCCAGTGCTTTGTTCAGCGGCTGCAACGTGGCGCCGATACGGCCACGCACCACCTTGCCGCGTGCCTTGAGCTGCCCCGCCACATCCAGCGCCACATCGATCGGGATGGCGAGCGAGATGCCCATGAAGCCGCCGGAACGACTCAGGATCTGCGAGTTGATCCCAACCACCTCGCCGTTCATGTTGAACAACGGGCCGCCGGAATTACCCGGATTGACCGCGGCATCGGTCTGAATGAAGGGCACATAGCCGTCGTCGGGCAACTGGCGACCGAGCGCCGATACGATGCCGGAGGTCACGCTATTGTCGAGGCCGAACGGCGAGCCGATAGCCAGCACCCACTGCCCGACCTGCAGACTCGACGATTTGCCGAGCTTCACCACCGGCAGGTTGGTGCCATCGATCTTGAGCAGCGCCACGTCCGTACGCTCGTCGGCACCGATCAACCGGGCCGGGAATTCGCGCTTATCGGTCAGCGTCACCGTAATTTTCTCGGCCTTCGACACCACATGGGCATTGGTCATCACATAGCCGTCGGCGGAAAGGATGAAACCCGACCCCAACGAACCGACTTCGCGCTCACGCATTTGCGGCGGCGCGAAACGGCGGAAGAATTCGAAAAAGGGATCGTTCGCAAAAGCATCCGGCACGCCGCTCGTCGCCTGCCGCTCGATGCGAGACGTGCTGATATTGACCACCGCCGGCCCTTCGGCATTGACGATGGGAGTAAAGTCCGGCAGGCCGGTGACGCCCGCCGCAAAAGTTGGCCCGCAAAAAATCGAGATTGCCAACGCGGCAATGGCCATCAGGCTTTTCAGCGACATGTTTTACCTCGGAAATGAAGAGCACAAGGTTCACGACAACGGGCCGCGCCAACGGCGCGCCCCGCGACAAACATCAAGGCCGGGAAACGATGCGCAGCCCGCGCACGAGCGATGCGAGCGTGGTCTCCGGCATATCGCCCACCAGCGTCAGCATCTGGTCGCCCTGGCTGTTGGTTGCCATATTGATGGCGCCGTGCAGGTTCATGCTCTGCACCCGGCGCATGGCCGCAGGCATGTCCTGCGGCACGGGCTCGACGAACAGCGACAGCATCACCAGACCGTCCGAATACACCATATGGTGCACCGGCTGGGCGTTACCGGTTCCCGGCATGGTTCTTTGTACCGAACGGATCATTTTGAATCCTGATGGCAGGCCGGTCACTTCGGAACGTCCGGCCGGACCATCGGCAGCCGACGGCGACTGCACAGGTCCGCGCAGCTGATTGCTCAGCTTGTATTGCGGCCTAAGCTGGCTTCTGTCGCGCGACGGGGAGAGATCGATCTCGGTGAACGTGTATTGCTCGACCACATCGTTGCTGCGCGGCGAGAGGGTCATCATCTTCAATGGCAGCGACGTCGTCTGGTCGGCGCAGATACGCTCGGTGTAACGCTGCTGGTCGCGCGCACGCACTTCGATCCAGGCGCAATCCCGCTGCGCCACCCGGTCGATACCCAATTTACGCAAGGTGTAGGACTGGGAGATATCCGCCACGTCATCCGACATCAACGCGGGAAACAGGCGCATGGCGCTGATCTTGGCCGCCAACAGCGAGCGTTTATCCGGTGCGAAACAGGTCAGCGCCTCGCCGTTGCGCACAATTTCGCGCGGCGGGCCGTCCAGCGCCACTCGGCGTTCCTGCACCGAGCTTCCGCCGCCAAGTCTGACGATATGAAAAGTTTCCAGCGTGTCCTTCATTTGATGCAGGTAGGTGCCGCTCATCGACTGCTGCCGACCGGCATCCGTCACTCGTTGAAACAACGACCAATCGTCGTCCGCCAGCGCCGACAACGGCAGGATCAGCAAACTCAAACTCAGCGCAATCTTTCTCATCAGTGCGCCGCCCTCCGGCTGTAGGCCACCTGCACAAGGCCCTGGTCGGCGGTCAACTCCTGATGGGCGAGAAAATAGGCATCGGCATTGCTGCCGGATACCGCCTGCAGTGCCGCCGGTTGCTGTGCCTGGGCATTGACCATCACCGCGGCATGTTGCGGACCGGACAACTGCTGCCAAGCGACCACGGCGGCAAAGCTGACGCTGGCCGCCAGCGCGGCCGCACCGGCCACGCGCACTCTGCTCACGCGATGCCAGCGACGCGGCGCCAACACCGTGGGCTCGGCCTTGAGCCTCACCGACACTTCATGACGCACGTCGATGGCGGCATGCGTGTTGGCGCGCATGACGTCGCCGATCAGGTGGTAGTCGTTCCAGGCCTGCTTCAGGGAGGCGTCGGCCTCGATGGCGGTCATCACTTGTGCGGCGGCGCTTTCGCCGAGCTCGCTATCCATCAGTTCGGAAACTCTCTGTCTCATCTCTACCACCTTTTGTTTTTGGCCGTGTCCAGGAGCGGCCGCAACTCGGTCGCGATCGCCTCGCGCGCACGGAAAATCCGCGAGCGCACGGTGCCGATCGGACAATCCATCACCTTGGCTATTTCGTCGTAGGACAGCCCATCCATTTCACGCAAGGAAATAGCCGTCCGCAACTCTTCCGGCAGACGTTCGACCGCCGCATTCACGGTGGCGATAATCTGCTTGTTCATCAACGCCGATTCGGGCGTGTTCAGATCCGGCAACTGCGAAGCCAGGTCGAAGCTTTCGCCGTCTTCGTCTTCGAAGTCGGCATGCACCACCGGGCGACGAGCGCTGGCACTGAGAAAATTTTTGGCCGTGTTGATGCCAATGCGATACAGCCAAGTGTAGAACGCACTCTCCCCGCGAAACGCGGGCAGCGAGCGATACGCCTTGACGAAGGCCTCCTGGGTCACGTCCTCGATATCGGCGCTGTCGCGCAGAAATCGTGACAAAAGGCGAGCCAGGCGCCGTTGATATTTCGCAACCAGCAGATCGAAGGCCCTTTTTTCCCCTTTTTGAGCACGCGTCACCAGCTGTTGATCGATATCACGATCACTCATTCGTTTTTAATGCTCCCTGAATAGCCCACAAGATTTTCTTTCTAAATTTGCGTAGCGGGCTGTAGCTAGACCACTACACATGATGGGAGTTCCCGAACATCGGGATCGAAAAGAATGAACCTTAGCAGAGCCGATCTCAAAGGTGAATGGCTCATGGCGAGGCTTCCAATTATACCAAGCACTTGCTAGAATGACATTCGAGTTAACGTCTGTCGGACAACCCTACGATTTCAAACCATCGCCCTCTTAATGCCTCTGGAGCCCGCGCATGAATACACCCGGTCAACGCTTCCGCCAGGCCGTCGAACAAGAACACCCGCTGCAAGTCGTCGGCGCGGTCAACGCTTATGCGGCACTCCTGGCCGAACATAGCGGTTTCAAGGCGCTCTACCTTTCCGGCGGCGGCGTCGCCGCCTGCTCCTGCGGCATGCCCGACCTGGGCATCACCACGCTGGAGGATGTCCTGATCGACGTGCGCCGCATTACCGACGCCAGCCCCTTACCGCTCTTGGTCGACATCGATACTGGCTGGGGCGGCGCCTTCAACATCGCCCGTGCGGTTCGCAGTTTGGAAAAGGCCGGCGCGGCCGCTGTGCATATCGAGGATCAGGTACAGCAGAAACGCTGCGGTCATCGCCCCAACAAGGCGATCGTCGGCCAGGCCGAAATGCTGGATCGCATCCGCGCAGCGGTGGATGCGCGCCGGGACGAAAGCTTCGTGATCATGGCGCGCACCGACGCCTTGGCGGTCGAAGGACTGGACGCGGCGATCGAGCGCGCCGTCGCCTGCGTCGAAGCCGGCGCCGATATGATTTTCCCCGAGGCGATGACCGATCTCGCCATGTACCGGCGCTTCGCCGACGCAACCGGCGTGCCGATTCTCGCCAACATCACCGAATTCGGCGCCACAGAGCTCTACGACACCACGGCGCTGCGCGATGCCGGCGTCGGCCTGGTGCTCTATCCGCTTTCGGCCTTCCGCGCCATGAGCCAGGCTGCGCTGACGGTCTACCAAGCCATCCGCCAAGATGGCGGCCAGCGCAACGTCGTCGACCGTATGCAAACGCGCGCCGAGCTATACCAACATCTGGGTTATCACGCATACGAACAAAAACTGGATGCGCTGTTCGCGCAGAGCCAGGATCAATAAGACATACACCTAGGAGAAACCGATGCAAGAAGCCGTCCTGGCTGGAAAGCCGAAGAAGTCCGTCGCGCTCTCGGGCGTCGCCGCCGGCAACACCGCGCTGTGCACGGTGGGCCGCAGCGGCAACGACCTGCACTACCGTGGCTACGATATCCTCGATCTCGCCGAGCAATGCGAATTCGAGGAGGTCGCCCATCTGCTGGTGCACGGCAGCCTGCCGGACCGCACGACACTCGCCGCCCACAAGGCCCGCCTCAAAGGCCTGCGCGGCCTGCCGGCCAATGTCCGAGGAGCCTTGGAGCTGTTGCCGGCAGCCACCCATCCGATGGATGTGATGCGTACCGGGGTGTCGGTGCTGGGCTGCCTGCTGCCGGAAAAAGACGATCACAGCACCGCCGGCGCACGCGACATCGCCGACCGGCTGATGGCAAGCCTAGGCTCGATCCTGCTCTATTGGTACCACTTCAGCCACAACGGCCGCCGCATCGAAACCGAAACCGACGACGACACCATCGGCGGCCACTTCCTGCGCCTGCTCTCCGGCAAGACCCCGTCCCCCGAGCACGTGCGTGCCATGCACACCTCGCTGAATCTGTACGCCGAGCATGAATTCAACGCCTCGACCTTCGCCGCGCGCGTCATTGCCGGCACCGGTTCGGACATGTACTCCGCCGTCGCCGGCGCCATCGGCGCGCTGCGCGGGCCCAAGCACGGCGGCGCCAACGAGGTGGCCTACGAGATCCAGAGCCGCTACGCCTCGCCCGACGACGCCGAGGCCGACATCCAGCGTCGCCTCGCCGTCAAGGAAGTGATCATCGGCTTCGGCCACCCGGTCTACACCGAATCCGATCCGCGCAACAAGGTCATCAAGCGCGTCGCGCTCGCCCTGTCGCAGCAAAGCGGCAATATGCGGCTGTTCGAAATCGCCGAACGCATCGAGGCCGTCATGTGGTCGGACCGGCACATGTTCCCCAATCTCGATTGGTTCTCGGCCGTCAGCTATCACCAGATGGGCGTCCCGACCGCCATGTTCACGCCGCTATTCGTCATTTCGCGCACCAGCGGTTGGTGCGCGCATGTCATCGAACAACGCCTGGACGGCAAGATCATCCGTCCGTCGGCCAATTACACCGGGCCGGACGAACAACCCTTCATTCCGCTCAAGGATCGCTAACAAGGAAGCCTCATGTCCGCACACATCTCCAACATTCGCCCCGAGCACGACACGGTGCTCAAGGACATCGCCCATTACGTGGCCCATGTCGCCATCGATTCGCTCGATGCATGGAATACAGCGCGGTTGTGCTTGATGGACACGCTGGGCTGCGGCCTGGAAGCATTGTCCTATCCGGCTTGCACCAAGCTGATGGGCCCGATCGTGCCCGGTACCATCGTTCCCAACGGCGCACGCGTGCCCGGCACCCAATTCCAGCTCGACCCGGTTCAAGCCGCGTTCAACATTGGCGCCATGATTCGTTGGCTCGACTTCAACGACACCTGGCTTGCCGCGGAGTGGGGCCATCCATCCGACAACCTGGGCGGCATCCTGGCCACCGCGGACTGGGTTAGCCGCGAACGCCTGGCGCGCAACGAGGCGCCGCTGACCATGAAAGACGTGCTGGAAGCCATGATCAAGGCGCACGAGATCCAGGGTTGCCTGGCACTGGAGAATGCCTTCAACAAGGTTGGGCTGGATCATGTGGTGCTGGTCAAGGTCGCGTCGGCGGCGGTATGCGCCAAACTGATGGGCGCGAGCGAAAGCGAAATCGCCGACGCGGCGTCCCAGGCCTTCGTCGACGGCCAGAGCTTGCGTACCTACCGTCATGCGCCCAACACCGGCTCGCGCAAATCCTGGGCCGCCGGCGACGCCACCAGCCGCGCCGTGCGCCTGGCACTGTTCACGCTCAAGGGCGAAATGGGCGTGCCCGGCGTGCTGACCGCGCCGACCTGGGGCTTCTACGATGTGTTGTTCAAGGGCAAGCCGTTCGCCTTTCAACGCCCCTACGGCAGCTATGTGATGGAAAAGGTGCTGTTCAAAATTTCCTTCCCGGCCGAGTTCCACAGCCAGACCGCCGTCGAATGCGCGATGAATCTGCATCGACAACTGAAGGAAATGGGTAAGACGGTGGACGACATCGGTAAAATCACCATCCGCACCCACGAAGCCTGCATCCGCATCATCGACAAGCAAGGGCCGCTCGCCAATCCGGCCGACCGCGACCATTGCATCCAGTACATGGTGGCGGTACCGATGTTGTTCGGCCGTCTGACGGCCGCCGACTACGAAGACGCCGTGGCGGTCGACCCGCGCATCGACGCGCTGCGCGCCAAGATCGTCTGCGTTGAGGACGCGCAGTTCACGCGCGACTACCACGATCCGGACAAACGCAGCATCGCCAACGCGCTCACCGTCGAATTGACCGACGGCCGCGTGTTGCCCGAAGTGGTCTGCGAATATCCGATCGGACACCAGCGCCGCCGCAGCGACGGCATTCCACTCCTGGAAGCCAAGTTCCGTACCAACCTGGCACGCCGCTTCCCGGAAAAACAGCAACAGGCCATTTTCGACTTGTGCAACGACTCGGCGCGATTGCTGGCGACGCCGGTCAACCGCTTCACCGACCTCTGGGTCATCTGAGCGTACCGCACCGGGGGGCGATGTCATGCCCCCCACTGGCCACTCGGCCAGCCCGAGGAATTTCCTGCCCCCCACCCAAGCCTATGCCTGACGCAGAACAGCGTCATTCGTACAACAACGTCACCAATTCCTTATCTGGGGGGAACACATGAGATATTTCTTGCCCGCGCTACTCGGCGCCGCTTTCGATGCGGCCATTGCCGCCACCCCGCCGACCTGCCCGCAAACCGCCAGCGCGCCTATCGCCAATAGCGAGCGATCTTTAAGTTACTGTGTTGTCGACGGCATGGCCGTGCTCGACGACATCATTCTGGGCTCGCACGACACGATCCAGCGCCAGGGACTACCGCCGTTGGAAGTCTTGGACTGGCACCTCCTACGTGAAAATCCGCCCGACATTGCCGCCGGGCAGCGCGCCAAGCGCCAGACGTCGGCGCAGCCAAGCACATCTAGCGCCACAACCTGGCCGCGCAACACGCTCGTTTACGCTTTCGACCGTTTGGCCACGCCAATGACGCGACAGGTCATCTTGCAAGCCATGCAGGGCATCGAGAGCCAAACCCACGTGAGATTCAGAGAACGGACGACCGAAGCGGATTACGTTTCAATCTCGACGCTGCAAACCAAAGCGGAAAGGCCGGAGTTGTGCGGCCTGGCGACTGTTGGTCGCGTAGGTGGTCGGCAACGGCTGGATCTGTTTCACCCCGGACCATCGTGGGGATCTTGCGAAACAACCCCTATTGCCCGACACGAACTGCAACATGCGCTAGGGTTTTATCACAACGATATCGACAGTTGGAAACCGGGGCTCACCGCTCGGGAAATCAAAGCCATCAACCTGCGTTATCCGGCCTCCGCCCTTGATCCTTCGGCGGCCGGCACGCCAGGCTAGCGGCTCGACTGGCAATGAGGCGCATGACGGTAGCCGAACGTGCTACACTGTGCGCCCCTTAAATAAGAAGCTAAGTCCCTGTGAGTAAAACCGATTTTTCCGCCCTCCCCCTGTCCGGCGCCATGCTCGACAACTTGACGAGCTTAGGCTATCTGTCGATGACGCCGATCCAGGCCGAGAGCCTGCCGGGCACCCTGGACAACCGCGACCTGATCGCCCAGGCCAAGACCGGCAGCGGCAAAACGGCGGCCTTCGGCATCCCGCTGATGGAAAAACTCAATCCGCGCTGGTTCGCCATTCAGGGCCTGGTCATGTGCCCGACGCGCGAACTGGCCGAACAGGTGGCCAAAGAACTGCGCCGCCTGGCGCGCCATATCGACAACATCAAGGTGCTGACACTGTGCGGCGGCAGCCCGATGGGGCCGCAGATCGGCTCGCTGGAACACGGCGCCCACGTCGTGGTCGGCACCCCCGGACGCCTGCGCGACCATCTGGGCCGCGGCACGATCGACCTGTCGACCGTTCACACCCTGGTACTGGACGAAGCCGACCGCATGGTCGACATGGGCTTTTACGAAGACATCGCCGGGATCGTCAGCGCCTGCCCGAAAAAGCGCCAGACGCTGCTGTTCTCCGCAACTTACCCGGACAACATCCGCAAGCTCTCCGGGCCATTCCTGCGCCAGCCGCTGGAAGTCAAGGTCGAGTCGCTGCACCAAACCGACAAGATCGAGCAGCGCTTCTACAAGGTCGACGCGAACAAACGCAACGCCATGGTGGCCCAGGCGCTGCAACATTACCGCCCGACCTCCACGTTGGCATTTTGCAACACCAAGATTCACTGCCGCGAACTGGCGGCCGAACTGACGGACCAGGGTTTTTCCGCGTTGGCGTTGTATGGCGAACTGGAACAGCGCGAGCGCGACGAAATCCTGCTGCGCTTCGTCAACCGCAGCGTGTCGATCCTGGTCGCCACCGACGTGGCGGCGCGCGGGCTGGACATTCAGGGGCTCGACATGGTGATCAACGTCGACGTGGCGCGCGATGCCGAGGTGCACATCCACCGCATCGGCCGAACCGGCCGTGGCGACGAGCAAGGCTTGGCGCTGACCCTGGCGGCGCCGGCCGATCAGCGTTGGGTCGATGAGATCTCGCGCTATCAGCAAGCACCGCTGGCTTGGCGCGACAGCGCGGAATTGATGGTCAAGGGGACGGGTCGACTGGTGCCGCCGATGGTCACGTTGTGCATCGCCGCCGGTAAAAAGGAAAAGTTGCGCCCGGGCGACATCCTCGGCGCGCTCACCGGCGAGGGCGGGCTCGACGGGCAGGCGATCGGCAAGATCCAGATCACCGAGTTCGCAAGCTTCGTCGCATTGCGACGCGAGGTGGCTGAACAGCACTTCACCCGCTTGACCGACTGCAAGATCAAGGGCAAGCCGCGCAAGATGCGCCTGATGTAATCTCGCGCAATAACGTATGCTATCAGCCTAAATAATATTTTTAGGCTGATCATGCCCATCACTTTCGATACCGATCCCCAACGGCTCGACCGCGAAACGATCTATCGTTTTCTGAGCCAGGAATCCTACTGGGCGCGCGACCTGCCGCGCGCGATCTTCGAACGCTCGCTGGCCGGGTCGCTATGCTTCGGCGGCTACGACGACGCGGGTACGCAGGTGGCCTTCGCACGCGTGGTCACCGACCGCGCCACCTTCGGCTATCTGGCCGACGTCTTCGTGCACGCCGACTGGCGCGGCCAGGGCATCGGCAAGGCGCTGGTACGCTTCATCCTCGACTATCCCGAACTGCAGGATCTGCGCCGCTTCATGCTGGCCACCGCCGACGCCCACAGCCTGTATGCCGGCTACGGCTTCACGCCGCTGAGCGCGCCGGATCGACTGATGGAGCGGTTGGATCAAGGGGTATATCGACGATTGGCGGCACAAGCCAGTACCGCAAGCTAGGCCAGCCGGCGCAAAAAGACCGTCATTTCCTTTCGCGCCTGAATATCGCCATGCCCGGTCGCCACTTCAATCCCCTGGCGGTAGGCATCGGCGGCGGCCGCCGCCTGCCCGGCGGCCGTCAGCACCTTGCCCAGCAATTTCCAGGCGGCGGTATAGTCGGCCTGCCAGGCCAAAGCCTGACGCAGATGCGCCTCGGCTTCGACCAACAGGCCGTCCTTCAGACATTCGCCGGCAATGGCAAAACGCAGCAACGCGTTATCGCGCGGCCCATCGAGCAATTTCAGTAACGCATCGCGTTGCGGCATGGTTAAGACTCCTCATACGCCATTCGAACGGTCCGGCACCAGCACGGTGCGATTGCCGTTGCTCTCCATCTGACTGACCAGGCCGGCCGACTCCATCTCTTCGATCAAGCGCGCCGCGCGGTTATAGCCGATGCGCAAGTGGCGCTGCACCGACGAAATCGACGCTTTGCGCGTGCGCAGCACGATTTCCACCGCCTCGTCGTACAGCGGGTCGGATTCGGCCGCCGTACTGCGCTCGCCGCCCCCGGCCTGGCTTTCCTCCAACTCCGATTCGCCGGTCAATAGCCCTTCGACATAATCCGGCTCGCCGAACGACTTGAGCATTTCGGCCACCGCGTGCACTTCGTCGTCGGTGACGAAGGCGCCATGGATGCGCTGCGGATAGCCGCTGCCCGGCGGAAGAAACAGCATATCGCCCTGGCCCAGCAGCGCCTCGGCCCCCATTTGATCGAGGATCGTGCGGCTATCGACCTTGCTCGACACCTGGAAGGCGATACGAGTCGGGATATTGGCCTTGATCAGGCCGGTGATCACATCGACCGACGGCCGCTGAGTGGCCAAGATCAAATGGATGCCGGCCGCACGCGCCTTCTGTGCCAGACGGGCGATCAATTCTTCGATTTTCTTGCCGGCCACCATCATCAAATCGGCGAACTCGTCGACCACCACCACAATGCACGGTAGCGTCACCAAGGGTTCCGGATCGTCCGGCGTCAACGTGAACGGATTTTTCAGCGACTCGCCGGCATCGCGCGCCGCCTGCACCTTTTCGTTGTATCCGGCCAAATTGCGCACACCGAGCGCACTCATCAGCCGGTAACGTTTTTCCATTTCGCCGACACACCAGTTCAGCGCGTTGGCGGCCAGTTTCATATCGGTGACCACCGGCGCCAACAGGTGCGGAATATCGTTGTAGACCGACAGCTCCAGCATTTTCGGGTCGATCATGATGAAGCGCACATCTTCCGGCGTGAATTTGTACAGCAGCGACAGGATCATGGCATTGACCCCGACCGACTTGCCCGAACCGGTGGTGCCGGCCACCAGCAAATGCGGCGCGCGCGCCAGATCCATCACGACCGGCTCGCCGGTAATGTCCTTGCCCAACGCCAGCGTCAAGCGGACGCCTGGGTCGGTGAACGCCGGGGACGACAGAATTTCCGACAGGCGGATCATCTGCCGTACCGGGTTGGGTAGCTCCAACCCCATGCAGGTCTTGCCGGGAATGGTTTCCACCACCCGAATCGACGCAAGTCCTAGCGCCCGCGCCAGATCCTTGACCAAATTCACCACTTGGCTACCGCGCACCCCGACCGCCGGTTCGACCTCGAAGCGAGTGATCACCGGGCCGGCATAGGCATCCACCACGCTTACCTTGACCTTGAACTCGGCCAGCTTTTCTTCGATGACGATACCGCGCTCAAGCAGCGCATCTTCGTCGCAGCTAGCCTGCATGACCTCGCCCGGCCGCAACAGATCGAGGCTGGGCAAGCCTGTCAGGCGCCAATCCCGCGGCAGCGGGCTCGGACGCGGCGACGTGGGCGGCTCGACGACCGGCGCCGACCATTCGAAGGGCGGCTCATCGTCTATTTCCGCGCGTGCTTTATCCTGGCGTTCCTCGATCGAAGTCCAGATCAACGCATCGGGTATGCGCTCGAACGGTGCGGGCAAAACGGCAGGTTCCGGTTCGACGAGGCTAGGCGCCGGCACAAAAATCGGCTCCGGCTCCGGCTCCAGCTCCGGTGGCGGTGGTGGCGGCGGCGCAACGGGCGGCATCGACACGGCGGGCAGGATTTCCGGAATCGGCGCGCGAGCCACCGGTACCGACGGCACGGCGGGCACGGACGGGCGAACCGGCAGGGTAGGATGCACCTCCAGCGTCACCGGTCGCACCGGCGCCAGCGCAGCGGCTTCCACCGCCACCGTACTTGACGGCTCGCGGTACTCGGGTTCGGTTTGCGTTGTAGCCACCGGCGCCGGCACAAAACGGGCTGGCCGGCTCGGCACGGCGGGCTGACGCAACAACGGCGACACCGGCGGCGGCTGTACCGGCTCGGGTGCCGTATCGGCACTGCTGCGCATGCGCAGACGATGTCCATGGATTTGCCGCAGGCTGGCTCGCACCTGCTCAGCGTCGATCACCGGCAGATCCAGCTCCGCCGGTGCCTCGCCGCCGGCGCGTTGTCGCATGCCGACCGATTGCAGATTCTGTTCCACTTCCGTCGCGTCGATCACCGGCAGCGGCTCGGCCGCGGTCGGCTTGACCGGGACGGTCTTGAGCCGCCCCAAGGCGTTGTCGCGCAAGGTGCGCGGATCGAGCAACGGCAACGCCGTCGCGACCGGGCGCGCCGCTTGGGCCTTGTCGCGCAACTGGCGCGCCGCAAGATGGCGGCCTAGCTGTTCGCGGTCGATCAAGGGCTTGGCCACCGGCCGTTCGGGGACGGATTCGAGCGGCGGATCGACGCACAAGGCCGGAGGCTCGGCGACGGGCGGCGCTTCTGCCACAGGCAATGGCGATGCCGCCGCGTCAAGATCCCGCTCGGGGTCCAGCCACCACGACAACCCCCACCGCAACAGCGGCAACAAACGCCCGGTCAATATCAACCAACCTACCGCACCGACCACAACCGATAGAACAAGCCAAAACACGCGGACACCCACAGATCGAATGAAAAATAAATAGGCCGAACCGCCCAAATTTGGACGACCCGATGCAACGGGCACAAATTGTACCGGTTTTTTCCCGACACAGGCGGCGCAAGGCGACAACTGCCTGGTGCAATAAAACGATTTCAGTCGGCATGCGTGGTCGGCGGAAAATCCGGGGAGCGCAAAGCCACAAGCCGGCCAATCGCTTACAGGTCATTCTCAAGTGCATGCCAGATAGCACTCGGCACCGCTCCCGCCCCTATACATCCAGGTTTCAGCCGCTATAGTGGACACAGTGTAATCGATTACAAAGCCCCTGCCCCAGCAGGATCCCGCCACGGCCGTCGAGGCCATGAAACGCCCTGACTCCCCCCCCGCCCCCCACCCATCCCCAGCAGTCCACCCGGCGGGGGGAGGAGTCGGCGCAGGCCGCCTTCCAGGGCAAACGCCAGCAGAAACGACAACGCCCGGCGCGCTGAACGTAGCGCACCGGGCGTCGAATTTCGGCATGACGCCTTACGGCGTATCAGACCTTAACCGACTCCGCCTCTTCGGCGTAATCGGTAATCTGATCGAAGTTCATATATCGATAAACCTCGCCAGCCTTTTGGTTGATGATACCGATATTCGCCTGGTACTCCTCGACGGTCGGAATCTTGCCAAGTTTGGAGCAGATCGCCGCCAATTCGGCCGAGCCGAGGAACACGTTGGTGTTCTTGCCCAAGCGGTTGGGGAAATTGCGGGTCGAAGTCGACATCACGGTGGCGCCCTCGCGCACTTGCGCCTGGTTACCCATGCACAACGAGCAGCCCGGCATTTCCAGACGCGCGCCGGCACGGCCCAGAATGCCGTAATACCCCTCTTCGGTCAGCTGCTTGGCATCCATCTTGGTCGGCGGCGCCACCCACAGCTTGACCGGGATATCGGCCTTGCCTTCCAGCAGTTGGCCGGCGGCGCGGAAGTGACCGATATTGGTCATGCACGAACCGATGAACACTTCGTCGATCTTGGTGCCGGCCACTTCGCTCATGAACTTCACGTCATCCGGATCGTTCGGGCAAGCCACGATCGGCTCCTTGACGTCCGCCAGGTCGATCTCGATCACCGCGGCGTATTCGGCATCGGCATCGGGCGCGAGCAGCGTGCCGTGGGCGATCCAGTCTTCCATTGCCTGGATACGGCGCGCCAGCGTGCGGGCATCTTGATAGCCGTTGGCGATCATCGACTTCATCAGCGTGATGTTGGAACGCATGTATTCGACGATCGGCGCCTTATTCAGGTGCACCGCGCAACCGGCGGCAGAGCGCTCGGCCGAGGCATCGGTCAGCTCGAATGCCTGTTCGACTTTCAGCTCGGGCAAGCCTTCGATCTCCAAAATACGCCCGGAGAAGATGTTCTTCTTGCCGGCCTTGGCCACCGTCAGCAGGCCCTGCTTAATCGCATACAGCGGAATGGCATTGACCAGATCGCGCAAGGTCACGCCCGGCTGCAGTTGCCCCTTGAAGCGCACCAGCACCGATTCCGGCATATCGAGCGGCATCACGCCGGTCGCGGCGGCAAAGGCCACCAGGCCGGAACCGGCCGGGAAGGAAATGCCGATGGGGAAGCGGGTATGGGAATCGCCGCCGGTGCCGACGGTATCCGGCAGCAACAGGCGGTTGAGCCAGCTGTGGATCACGCCATCGCCCGGTCGCAACGACACGCCGCCGCGACTGGAGATGAAGGTCGGCAATTCCTTGTGCATTTTGACATCGACCGGCTTCGGATAAGCGGCGGTATGACAGAAGGACTGCATCACCAGATCGGCGGAGAAGCCCAGGCAAGCCAGATCCTTCAATTCGTCGCGCGTCATCGGGCCGGTGGTGTCTTGCGAGCCCACGGTGGTCATCTTCGGTTCGCAATAGGTCCCCGGACGCATGCCGCGGCCTTCCGGCAGGCCACAGGCGCGGCCAACCATTTTCTGAGCCAGCGTGAAGCCTCGGCCGGAGTCGACCGGCGACTTGGGCAGGCGGAAAGTCTCGGAAGCGGGCAAGCCCAGCGCTTCGCGCGCCTTAGCCGTCAAGCCGCGGCCGATGATCAAGTTAATGCGGCCGCCGGCGCGCACCTCATCCAGAATCACTTCGCTCTTGAGCTTGAACTCGGCAACGACAGCGCCGTTTTTCTCGATCTTGCCGCTATACGGGAAGATGTCGATCACATCGCCCATCTCCAAGGTCGACACATCGACTTCGATCGGCAGCGCGCCGGAGTCCTCTTGGGTATTGAAGAAGATCGGCGCGATCTTGCCGCCGAGCGTCACGCCGCCGAAACGCTTGTTCGGTACAAACGGAATGTCCTGGCCGGTCGCCCACACCACCGAGTTGGTCGCCGACTTGCGCGACGAACCGGTGCCGACCACGTCGCCGACATAGGCCACCAGATGGCCCTTTTTCTTCAGGTCGTCGATGAACTGGATCGGGCCGCGCTTGCCATCCTCCTCAGGCACGAAGGGCGCGCCGGGACGGGTATTCTTGAGCATGGCCAGGTAGTGCAGCGGAATATCCGGCCGACTCCAGGCATCCGGCGCCGGCGACAGGTCGTCGGTGTTGGTCTCGCCCGGTACTTTGAACACGCTGACGGTGATTTTTTGCGCCACTTCCGGGCGCGAGGTGAACCACTCGGCATCCGCCCAGGACTGGATCACGGCGCGCGCCACGGCGTTGCCGCGATCCATCTTTTCCTTCACGTCGTGGAAAGCGTCGAACATCAGCAGGGTTTTCTTCAGTGCGTCCCCCGCCACCGCGGCGACTTCGGCATCGTCGAGCAGGTCGATCAACGGCTTGATGTTGTAGCCACCGAGCATGGTGCCCAGCAGTTCGGTCGCGCGGATGCGGGAGAGCAGCGGGCTTTTGACGCCGCCCTCGGCCACGGCGGCCAGGAACGAAGCCTTGACGCGCGCGGCATCGTCCACGCCCGGCGGCACGCGATAGGTGATCAGCTCGACTAAAGCTTGTTCCTCGCCCTTAGGCGGGTTTTTCAGCAGTTCGACCAGTTCTTCAACCTGCTTCGCTGTGAGCGGCAGGGGCGGAATGCCCAGCGCAGCGCGCTCGGCAACATGCAGACGGTAGGCTTCTAACATGACATGGACCTTCTTTGCTGTGGTTGGCCGGCACGCTGGGTCCGGCGTATCGTCGATTCTGCGCATCCACCGGATCGTTGCCGACCCGATAATTATGCTTTTGTAGTGCCTGAAGATTACGCCTTTCACAGCCAGCATTCAAACGAGTATTCGCCACAAGCACTGTGAGATAAAATCACAGCATGAACACTTACCCACCACTCAACTCCTTGCGGGTTTTCGAGGCCGCGGCAAGGTTGGAAAGCTTTTCCGCCGCTGCCAGCGAGCTATTCGTCACCCATGGCGCTGTGAGCAAACAGATTAAGCAATTGGAAGACTGGCTGGGCATGACGCTGTTCGAGCGCAGCGGCGGCCGGGTGCGCTTGAGCGATGCCGGTTGGCGCTACCTGGTGCAGGTGCAAGACGGTCTCGATCTGATCGCCAATGCCACGGCGCAACTGCAGCAGCCTAACCGCCAGCGACGGCTATCGATCAATTCGACGCCGACCTTCGCCAGCTACTGGCTGCTGCCGCGCCTATCCGGTTTTCGCGAGCACTTTCCCGATCTGGAACTGCACCTGGTCACCTCGGATCGGGATATCCGCCGCCTGGACGCACCATTCGACATTGCCATTCGTCGCGGCCCGGGCGACTGGCCGGGTCACATCGCCCGGCCATTCCTAAAAGAGTGGGAGCTGCCGCTGGCAAGCCCTGCGCTGCTCGCCAAGCTACCGATCGGCGCGCCGGCCGACCTGGCGGCGCACACCCTGTTGCACGCCGATACCCGCCCGACCGCCTGGCCGCGCTGGTTGACGCTGGCCGGCGTGGCCGATCTCAAGCCGGCGGGCGGCATGCAGTTCGACCGCTTTTCGCTGGCGCTGCAGGCGGCCTGCGATGGTCTGGGCGTCGTACTCGGCCCGTTGCCCATGGCGCAGCGCCTGCTCGACCAGGGACTGCTGGTGGCGCCGTTGGCCAATCCGGTGGTTCCCGTGCGCGATTTCTGTTGGATCGTACCGCGCGCCGGCAGCGACGACCCGACGGTCACAGCCTTCTGCCGCTGGCTGGAGGAGTCGGGTCAATGATCCCGGGCGCGTCGACATTGCGCTATAATCCTGGCCACTTAGGGTCTGTAAGCTAATTTTTTCCGCCGCGACACTACACAAGGAATGTCATGAGCCGCATCACACTCTCCCGTTTTCTGATCGAGCAGCAACGCAAAGCCGGTACGCTACCGCCCGATCTGCGCCTGTTGATCGAAACCATCGCGCGCGCTTGCAAGGCCATCAGCTTCTCCGTCAACAAAGGGGCGCTGGCCGGCGTGCTGGGCGAGGCGGGAACAGGCAACATCCAGGGCGAAGCGCAAAAGAAAATGGACGTGATCGCCAACGATTACCTGCTCGACGCCAACGAGTGGGGCGGCAACCTGGCCGCCATGGCATCGGAAGAAATGGAGTTGCCGTATCACATTCCCGGCGAATACCCGAAGGGCGATTACCTGCTGTTGTTCGATCCGCTCGACGGCTCGTCCAACATCGACGTCAACATCACCGTCGGCACCATTTTTTCGATCCTGCATAACCCGAACGGCAATCTGGCGCCACGCGAAACGCACTTCTTGCAAAAAGGCAGCGCACAAGTCGCCGCCGGCTACACCATCTACGGGCCGCAAACCATGCTGGTGCTGACCTTCGGCAACGGCGTGCACGGCTTCACGCTCGATCGCGAGCAAGGCAGTTTCGTCTTGACCCACCCCGATATGCACGTACCGGCGGCCACTGGCGAGTTCGCCATCAACATGTCGAACCAGCGCCATTGGGAAGCCCCGGTCAAACGCTATATCGACGAGCTCCTGGCCGGCAAGACCGGCCCGCGCGGCCGCGACTTCAACATGCGCTGGGTGGCATCGATGGTGGCCGAGGTGCATCGCATCCTGACGCGCGGCGGCATCTTCATGTATCCGCGCGATGCGCGCGAACCGGAAAAACCGGGCAAGCTGCGCCTGATGTACGAAGGCAACCCGATGGCCTTCATCATCGAACAAGCCGGCGGCCTGGCCACCAACGGTCAGCAACGCATCCTGGATATCCAGCCCACGGGCCTGCACGAGCGGGTCGCGGTATTCCTCGGCTCAAGCGAAGAAGTCGAGATCGTCACCGGCTACCATCAGGCATAACGGCCGCCATTGCCCCGCCGGCCCTCCGGCTGGCGGGAGCCCCCCATCAAATGACTTGCATGACTTAAATCAGTCTTTACTGTTGGCGCATGCAGTATGCTGAGCTACATTCATCAAAAGAACACGATTGGCAGGGGGGACGGCCATGCTGGAAGTGGAACACCTGATTGTTGCGCTGGTTGAGCCTTCTCACGTGCAAGCGCAGATCATCAAGGCGGCACTCGCCGAACGCGGCATCGACCAGGTCACCGTCTACGAAACCGGCGCCGACCTGTTTACAGCCCTCGCCGTCAAATTGCCCGACCTGGTATTCAGCGCCTTGTACCTGTCCGACATGACCGGCACCGACCTGGTCTACACCTTGCGCGACACGCCAGCCTGGGCCGACCTGCCGTTCATCCTGATCTCCAGCGAGACCAACCCTTATTATCTCGACCCGGTGCGCCAGGCCGGCACCATGGCCATCCTGCCCAAGCCGTTCAGCCAGGCCCAACTGACCATGGCGCTAGGCAATACGCTCGATTTCCTCAACGCCGAACAGCTCGACAACGACAGCGCCGACGACTTCGCCGACCTGGTGGTGCTATTGGTCGACGACAGCAGCACTGCGCGCCGTCATGTACGCACCATCCTGGAAAAAATCGGCTTCGAGAAAATCTTCGAGGCCAACAACGGCCTGGAGGCCATTCCGCTGATCAACAGCCAGTTGTTCGACCTGGTCTTCACCGACTACAACATGCCGCAGATGGATGGCCGGGCACTGGTCGAATACATCCGCAAGGAAAGCATGCAAAGCTCGGTGCCGATCCTCATGGTGTCGAGCGAGGACAACCAAGGCCGTCTGGCCGCCGTCGAAGCGGCCGGGGTATCGGCCATTTGCGACAAGCCGTTCGGCACCGAGGTCGTGCGCAAACTGGTTGGTCAATTACTGGCGAATCGCGAATAGCATGTCGCCGTGCGCGGCGCCACGCCGCGCACAGCTTGCTTCTTCACTTTAGACACCCATAAAGAATCAGTCACTTATAAAGCATTTTTTTTCATTTCGCTTGCCAGGCGGTTTTATTTAGCGTATCTTCCCATTCCTTGCATTTCGCCGTGCGACCTCTTCAAGTTTCTTCTGCCCGGCGGACCCTGCTGTATTCATCGTCCCTGACCGTTTTCCAGGCTTCGTCCACGAGATGTCCCATCTTCGGACCGTTGTTGTTCGCCGCTTGCCAGGTTGGTGCCGATGAGCCATGTGGCTATTCAAACATCCAAATGAAGCCACACAACCTGCCTCCCCAGGCCAAGTGACTACCGGACACCTCCGGTTCGAAAGGACATCATGACGTTTTCCGATCTGGGCATTTCGCCCCTGATTCTCCGTGCCATCACCGACGCCGGCTATACCGAGCCGACCGCGGTTCAAGCCGAGTCCATCCCGGCCGCCCTGGCAGGCGAGGATCTGCTGGTTTCGGCGCAGACCGGTAGCGGCAAGACCGCGGCCTTCCTGCTGCCGGCGCTGGTCAAGCTGACCGAGCGCTCTTCCGCGTCGGGCAAAGGCCCGCGCGTACTGGTTCTCACCCCGACGCGCGAACTGGCGCAACAAGTGGAAAAGAACGCCACCGAATACGGTACGCATCTGCGCTGGCTGCGCACGGTCTGCCTGGTCGGCGGCGCCTCCTTCGGCTATCAAGTACGCGCCATGTCGCGCCCGGTCGACATCATGGTCGCCACCCCGGGTCGCCTGATGGATCACATGCGCCAAGGCCGCGTCGATTTCTCGCGCTTGGAAATGCTGGTCCTGGACGAAGCCGACCGCATGCTGGACATGGGCTTCATCGAAGATATCGAAACCATCGTACGCGCCACGCCGGAATCGCGTCAGACGGTCATGTTCTCCGCCACGCTCGACGGCGTGGTCGGCAAACTTGCCGAAAAACTGACGCGCAATGCCCGTCGCGTCGAGATCGCTCGCGCGGAAAGCGGCGGCAACATCGAAGAACACCTGCTGTACGCCGACAATCAGGCGCACAAGGATCGTCTGCTCGATCACGTTCTGCGCGAAGCAGGCTTCGATCAAGCCGTAATCTTCACCGCCACCAAGGTCGGTGCCGAGGAATTGGCCGACAAACTGACCGACCAAGGCTTCTCCGCCGCTTGCCTGCATGGCGACATGCCGCAAAACTGGCGCAATCGCACCCTGAACGACCTGCGCCGCGGTCGCATCAAGGTGCTGGTGGCGACCGACGTCGCCGCACGCGGCATCGACGTGCCGACCATCGACCTGGTCGTCAATTACGACCTGCCGAAGCAGGCGGAAGACTACGTGCACCGTATCGGCCGTACCGGTCGTGCCGGCCGTGACGGCGTGGCCATCACCATGTCGGAAACCAAGGAATTCCACCGCGTGCGCCGCATCGAGCAATACCTGAAGCGCAAGATCACCGAAGGTGTCGTCGAGGGTCTGGAACCGACCCGTCGCCCGCCCAAGGGTGGCAATGGCAACCAACGTCGCAACGCCAACGGCGGCAATGGCCAACGTCGCCCGCACGGCAACGGTAACGGCGGCAGCGGTTATGGCGGCCAGCGCAAGCCCGGCAACGGCTACGGCAAGCGCGCCCCGCGCCAGCAAAGCGCCGGTTAAGCCCAGGCCGCACCGTCCGCCAAGGCGGGCCAAACAAAACGCCGCGAGTTCACACTCGCGGCGTTTTTGTTGCACCGCTTCGTCATGCGCACAGCCGACGCAACGCGGTCAAATAGGATTGCACCGCCTCGTAACTCCCGACACTCACCCGGCACCAGCCTGGCAGCGGAAAGGCCAGCAGGAAACCTTGCGAGCGCATCCGGGCCTGGAACGATACTGTATCGCCCGGCACCGCGTGCAGCACGAAATTCGTCGGCCCGCTGCGGTAGCGGATTCTCAACTCGACCAAGCCCGTCAATAGCGCTTCACGCGCCACATCCAGCAAAAACCGCGCTTGATCGAGCCAACTGTCATCCTCCAGCGCATCGAGCGCGGCCAACAAACCGGGCAAATTCAAACCGGCTGCCAATGGCGCGCCAAGGCGCGAAAGCAGCGGCCGGTCGCCCGACACGCCGTAACCGATGCGCAGGCCAGCCATGCCGCGCGCCTTGGAGAAGGTACGCAATACCATCAGGTTGGGCGGAAGCGCCGACTGCCGGCCAATCAGGGAGTGTTGCGCATGATCGGGCATGAACTCGATATAGGCCTCGTCGACAATGAAAAACACCTGCGTGCCGGCGCTTGCCACCCAGCGCAACAAGGCGTCGCGCGCGAAGACTTCGCCAGTCAGCCCATCCGGATTGCTGAGATAAACCACGGCCGGCCCGGCGTGGCGCGCGACGCACTGTTGCAAACGCGCCAGATCCGGCCGCCCGTCCGCCGACGGCGCCACGGGAAAAGCCCGGGAAGGCGCGACAAAATCGGCGACCGGCGCATACACCGGCAAACCATAGAACAAGACGGCGTCGCCAAGGCTCAGCCGGTCGCCCAAGGCCGCCAGAAGAATGCTGGTCGAGCCGGCGCCGAGCAACAGCTGGTCGGCGGACTTGCCATGCAAACAGGCGAGCGCCTGTTGCAAACGCCCGATTTCGCGTCCGGGATAGCGCCAGCAGTCGTGGCTGGCTGCAACCAACTGCGCACGCGTCGCCGGGGAAAGGCAAAGATGGGTTTCGTTCCGGTGCAGCGGGAGCATGGAACCCTCGGAGAAAATAGCCAGGGTTCATGATGGCCAGATCGGCGCGGCGCGAATAGCAAGCCACCAGGAAAACACCACAACCTTACGCCGTTATAAGCATTTTCCTACTCAGAGACCGTTTTCCGAAGAGACGAACTGCGTCAACTCGGCCAAGGCCGCGCGGCACACTCGCACGGGCAGGATGACGCGCCGAACCGGCTCGCCGGGAGAGAGATGCAACTCTTCCATACATACCTGGGTACAATCGTCATCGCTCGCCTCGGCCTGTAGCACCCCCATACGGTCGAGCTTGAGCGTTTCCTGCTCCAGGCGGAAATAATCCTGCGGATGCGACAGCATATGCGCGACCAATTCCAATAGGCCGGAAAGTTCGGTGACGCTACGCACTTCGCCTAGGCGTTCTTGTGCGCTGCTCTGGCGCCGCAACAGACCTTCTCGATCTTGCGGCAGGGAGTCGTCGGCCGGCATGGCGTCGATCAATACGGCATCGGGGCGAACCAGTGCGGTCAAACGCAAACGGATACGCGTCAACTCGCTTTCCAGATCGCTACGCTCCTTGGCGAGCAACTCCAGCCGGCGGGCGATAACCCGGGTAATGACATCCAGCCCGCGATCTGTGGCCCGCTGGCGCAAGGCATCGATGGACGGGCACGGCATCATCATGCGGTGATGGTCGAAGCTCACCACGATCTGTGCGACATCGCTGCGGATCTCGCCGTCGCGATTCGCCAAGCCGTAGCGCTGCGTGTCGGTGCGCTGCATCAAGAGCAAGGCCAGGGCCTCGTCCCCTTGCGACGGGGTATGAAAGAAATCCTGCAGCGTCTCGCAACGCATCAGCATGGCGAGCAGGCTCGCGGGAGAGGAAAAAAACAGACCTAGGCGCCTATCGAGGGTGAAGGCCAACAGGGACAGTTCCAACGGATCGGGCAAATCGCGAACCAGCGATGCGGCATAATCGCGGCTGATACGAATCCCGGGCAACAACGCCTTGCGAAAACCGGGCAGCAGCGACAACCGGGCATCGGTCGCCGCCACCACGCGGTCGACCGCCTGCTGCTCGGCAGCACTCTGAGCCGACGCGGCACCAAACACCTTGTGAATCAGGGCGCTCAGCATCTGTCATCCCATCCGAAAAGGTCGTCCGGGTTCAAGGCGCGGCAACCGGCCGCGCCACCATGTCAAAACGATTCGTCTTCGCGCAGATAACGCCATTGTCCGGGCGGCAGATTGCCCAGCATCACTTTACCGATGCGCACCCGCTTCAAGCCGGTGACGCGCAAGCCCACCAGCTCGCACATACGACGGATCTGCCGTTTCTTCCCCTGGCGCAAGACGAAGCGCAGTTGATCTTCGTTCTGCCAGCCGACTTGCGCCGGCTGCAGCGCTTCGCCATCCAGTTCCAGGCCATGATTGAGCAACGCCAAACCATCCGGCGCCATCTGGCCGGTGACGCGCACCAGGTATTCTTTTTCCACTAGCGAGTTCTCGCCGATCAGCTGCTTGGCGATCCGGCCATCCTGGGTCAGCACCAGCAAACCCACCGAATCGATGTCCAAGCGGCCGGCCGGCGCCAGCCCCTTCAAATGGGCCGGCGTGAAACGCTGGCGAGCGGTATCGCCCACCCAGCGGCTACTGCCGGTGATCAGCGTCACCGCCGGCGGATAACCCTTCTCCGCTTGGCCGGAAACATAGCCGACCGGCTTGTTGAGCAGAATCGTCACCCGTGCCGACTGGGCGGCGCGCGCGCGCGCATCCACCTCGATCTTCTGATGAGGCAGCACCTTCAACCCAAGCACGGCCACCTCTCCATCGACCTTGACCCACCCTTGCTCAATATAGCTGTCGGCCTCTCGGCGCGAGCAGATGCCCAATTCGGCAAGGCGTTTGGAAAGACGTACCGGTTCCATCTGAACTCCCAACAATAAAGGCGATCTCCGATACCGACGGGATCGCCTTGCTAATTAAACAAGCCGTATTGTAAGAGATTGGCGCCGGGAACAAAACTGCATTAACGAGGAATCGCGCGTAACGAAGCGGCCATGGCCGCGGCCAACTTGTCCAAAGCCCGGTTGTGCGCCGCCACCAGCGCGTCGGCATCCGTTCCGGTCAGCGGCTCGTCCAACGCCAAGGCCCCGCGACCCAGTAGCTGGCCGTTGCTCAATACGCGCCAATCGGCATCGAGCCGCAGTTGCTTGGCATCGGCCGACAGCGCATGAACATCCAGCGTCACCAGCCAGTCGGCGGCATAGGGCGAGGTGGATGGCCAGGCACGCACCTGACGCCAACCTAGATACGCGCCGATCCCTTTCGCCAGCGCCCCGGCCAGCAGCTGCGGCAGCGGTGCGGCCCATTCGGCGCGCGCCATCAGCAACACCCGCCCCGATGGCTCGGTGCGCACGAGCTGCGGCCGATTCAACCAGGCGGGCAACGATACCGGCCCCACTTGCAAAGTCGGCCCGGCCTCCGTGCTCGCTGCCGGCTCTGCGACGGCTGTCTGCAGCCGGTAGTAACGCACCGTCGGCGAAGCGCAAGCCGCCAACAGCAGACAACACACCCCCAAGCGCAAGGCGTTCATGGCGCATCTCCTGGTTTACCGCGAATCAGCGCTTCGGGATGGCGCTGTAGCGTATCGGACAAATTGCGCACGCTCTGCGCCGCCGAAGTCACTTCGCGCGCGGCATCGCGCAGGTCCTGCTGTAGCGGCGCATCCGGGCGTAGCGACTGACGCGCGCTATCCAAGGTCTGCTGCAGGGACTGCAAAGTACTGAGCAGTTGCGGTAGATCCTGGCTACGCACATCGCCCATCAGACCGTCGGCATGGGAAAGGGTGGTATTGAGCGTGCCGAGCGTGCGCCGCGCATCGGCCGATAGCACATCCAACTGCATGCGATCGATGCTATGCGCAATACGCGTCAGGCTCTGCTGCAGCTCGCCCATATCGCCGGGCACACTGGGCAGCACGGTCACGCTGCCGGCGCGGCCAAGCGCGGCGGGGGCCGCTGCCGGGAAGTAGTCGAGCGCCACATACAATTGCCCCGTCAACAAACTCGACGTGCGCAACTGGGCTCGCAGCCCCTTGGCGACGGCACGCGCCACCTGCTCGTCGCTCAACCGGATCGCGGTCGACCGGCCGCCGACCGCCGCCACCAAGCGTCCCGGATAGATCTGTAGACTCACCCGCATTTGCGGATGGCCGATGACCGTGGCGGGATCGAGGGTGATGCCGGACACCTCGCCGATGACGATACCCCGGAAATCCACCGGCGCACCGATCGCCAGGCCGCGCACCGAATCGGCGAAACGCACCTGCATCCGCTTGACGTCGGTCTCGACACGCCGCATTGCCTGGTCATGGTCGCGCGCCAGCACAAAGTTTTGCTCCGGCGATGCCTCTGGCTGATGCTCGTCGCTATCCGGCGTATCGAACGCCACGCCGCCGAGCGCCACCGCGACCAACGATTGCGTGGCCAACTTCACGCCGGCCGCGTCGACGCTGACATCGATGCCACTGGCGTGCCAGAAGCGGCTCGTGGCGGTGACGTAACGGTCATAGGGCTGATTGACGAACACGGCGACGGCCACACTCTGTCCATCCGCGGACAAGCGATAACCGACCACCTGCCCCACCGGCACCCGTCGATACAGCACCGGCGAGCCGACCTCGAGCGACCCCAGGTCCTCGGCGAGCAAGGTGAACTGACGCCCCGGGCGGTCGCCACTGACAATGGGCGCCTCGTCGAGCGCGGTAAAGGTATCGCTGGTCTGGCTCGCACGACCGACATCCATGGCGATGTAGGAACCGGATAACAAGGTATCCAACCCCGACACCGTACCGCCGCTGATGCGTGGCCTCACCACCCAGAAACGGCTATCGGCCACCAAGTAGGGGATGGCGTCGCGAACCAACCTGGCGCGAACCAGGATATGGCGACGATCCGGACTCAAGGTCACCGCCGTCACTTCGCCGATATCCACGTCCTTGTACTTGATGCGGGTCTTGCCGGCCTCAAGCCCCTGGCCGGAGGAAAAAGCGATGGTGATCGTCGGCCCGCGCGACAAGACCGTCGTCACAACCAGCCAGCCGCCGATCAGCGCCGTCAGCAATGGCACCAGCCACACCAGCGAGGGATTCAGACGTCGTTGCGGCAACACCTTGGCCGCAGGCAGCGTATCGTGCGACGAGGGATCGGGCTCAGTCATGAACGGTTTCCTTGACGGAATCCCAGATCAACCTGGGATCGAAAGCGTGGGCAGCCAGCATGGTCAGCACCACCACAGCCGCAAAAGCCAGCGCCCCGGGGCCTGCCTGAATGGTCGCCAAACCGCGCAACTGCACCAGGGCGACCAGCAGCGCCACCACGTAAATATCGAGCATCGACCACGGCCCGATGGTTTCCAGTAGACGATACAGCCGGGTGCGCTGCAGCGGCGCCCAGCGCCAATGAAAATGAACCGACAGAAGTAAGAAGCTCAAACTCAGGATCTTCAGCAGCGGCACCAGGATGCTGGCGACGAACACCACCACCGCCAACGGCCACGATCCGGCGCCCCACAAATACACCACCCCGCTGAGGATGGTGTCGTCCTGACGGCCGAACAGCGTGCGGGTTTCCATGATCGGTAAGACATTGGCCGGGATGTAGCACAGCACGGCGGCAATGAGCCAAGCCCAGGCTCGACTCAAACTAGCGTGCTTGCGCGCAAAGAGATGTGTGCCGCAGCATGGGCAAGCCAGCGCCTCGGCCGAGGTATATCGCACCGTCTGGCCGCAGACCGGGCAAGACAGTAGATGCAGCGTCGCACCCGCTAATCGGTTTTCAGTGTGCGGTAGCACGCCCAAAGCTCCCGGGAATCGAATTGGCTGGCGTTGAGCGCCAGCAGCAGAATCAACGCGCCAAACGCCCACAGACCGGCGCCGATCACGATGTCGGCCAAGTGGGCCAGCTTCACCAGCGCCACCAGCACCCCCATCAGGAACACTTCAGCCATGCCCCAGGGCTGCAGATAGTGCAGCAGGCGCAAGATGCGGTCGAAACCGAGCGGAACCCGATCCCACAGCAAGGGAAACATCAGATAGCCGAGCACCAGGAGTTCCAACAACGGAATCAACATGGCCGTGCCGACCACCAGCACCGCCACCGGCTGCATGTCTTGACGCCATAACGCCAGCGCGGCGCCGAACAAGGTGGTTGCGGTACGAGAGCCTTGCGCGCTCATGGAGACCAAGGGGAATCCGTTGGCCAGGCAAAACACCAGCAAGCCGGCCAGCACCAGCGCGCAACGCGCCTGCAGCCCCATGCCAGCCCCGCGATGCAGCATGGCGCCACAGCGCACACACTGGGCGCGCTGCCCGATGGCCAACCGATCGCAGCGCTGCACCAGATCGCAATCGTGACAAACCACCACCGTCGTCGATGCCCTGTCGTTCATGCCCCCCCCGCTCAATAGCTTGTAGGAGCAGCCGTAGGGTGCGTTCGCGAAGCAACGCACCAACCGCGCCAGGCGGGTTGCCTTCGGCGACCCCACCCTACCCCTGCCGGTCAGTTTTGCGCTTCGCGCACATCCGTCGGGGTTAACGTCGCCTGGCTGCCCTCGTCTCGATTCCACTCGCCGGACAGGCTCCAACGTTTGTCCGGCGCGCTCAGGGTCACATCCCAGCGGGTCGCGCTGCTGGGCGTCAGTACGCCGCTGTAATGCCCGGGTGTACCGGCCACCAGGTTGACACGCTGATCCAGGCTGACGATGGTCGGGTGCGACAACTGTAGCGACAACGCCGGCGGCAGCGGCTCGGCGCCGCGCTGCGACAGGGTCAGCGTCACTTGGCCGCCCTGGATGGTCAACTGACCGGCGAGCCCCATCTGCTCGGCCTGGCGGCCGGCAGTGATCACGGTATTGATCGACTGACCGGCAGCATAGTACTGCTCCTGCACCATCGGATCGGCGCCATGGGCAGCGATGTAGGCGAAATAGCTGCCAACGCATACCGAGGCCAAGGGAATCGAAATCAGTAGCCATGGCCAGCGTTGCCGGTACCAGGGCGCCATTTGTCGAGATGAGGAATTGGTTTTCATGTTTTCTCCGCCTGCAACAATCTGCGTCCGATTATCCGTCATATCACCACGGCATGAAAGACTATATCACCAAGTATAGAATGGCCTGGATACCGCCTATCAGAGATAATCCATCAGTCGGTAATACAGCATGCCCAACGCTAGAAGCGGTGTGCGCAACGACTGCCCACCCGGGAAAGGGTGATGGCGCAGCCGTGAAAACAACTCGAAGCGTGAGCTTTCCTGGGCGATCGCCTCGGCCAACATCTTGCCGGCGATGCCGGTGATGTTGACGCCGTGACCGGAAAAACCCTGCAGATAGTAGATCGACTTGTCCAAGCGGCCGAAGTCCGGCGCCCGGTTCATGGTGATGTCGACAAAGCCGCCCCAGGCATACTCGACGCGCGCGTCGGCCAATTGCGGGAACACGCGCAACATGTCGAGCCGCATCGCTTGCGCCAGTCGACGCGGCTCGCGACCGGTATAGCTGACTTTACCGCCGAACAGCATGCGGTGGTCGGCCGACAGGCGATAGTAGTCCAGCACGAAATTGCTGTCGCATAGCGCCAAGTTGTTGGCGATCAACCCGCGTGCGCGCGTTTGGCCCAGCGATTCCGTGGCGATCACATAAGTGCCGACCGGCATGATGCGCGCGGCAAGTTCCGGCGCCAATTGGCCGACGAACACATTGCAAGCCAATACCAGCGACTGACAGGCGACCGTACCGCTGGCCGTGACCGCCCGTGGCGACGGTTCGCGCTCGATCGACAATACCGGCGTATTCTCGAAAATCGTTACACCGGCCTCTTCCGCGGCTCGGGCCAGGCCCAGCGTGTAATTCAGCGGATGCAGGTGGCCGGCGAGCGGATCGTACAGCCCACCCTGGTAACGTTCGCTGGCCACCTCGTCGCTCAAACGTGCGCGATCCCATAATTGATAGTGGCCGTAGCCGTAACGCGACTGGGCTTCCTGCTGCCAGGCGGCCAGGTCGCGCAGATGGCGCGGTTTGACGGCCACCGTGCAATAACCGCGCGTCCAGTCGCATTCGATGGCATGGCGGCGTACCCGCTCGTCGACGATCTCTACCGCCTCGACCGACATATCCCAGAAAGCGCGGGCATATTCGTCGCCCGCCTCGCGCCGCAAGGTATCCATGTCGCAGGCAAAACCGCTGATCACCTGCCCGCCGTTACGGCCCGAAGCCGCGAAGCCGATGCTCGAAGCCTCCAACAATCCCACCTTGAAACCGCACTCGGCCAGATTCAACGCGGTCGACAACCCGGCCAACCCACCGCCGACCACGCAGACGTCGAAATGGGCATCGCCATCCAGCGCCGGTCGCGGCTGTCTGGGGGTCGCCGTGGCGGCATAGTAGGACGCAACATGAGGCTGGCGGGCGCACTGGAGCATAAAGGCCTTTCGGATGGCGCGGTGATGTGTCTAAAAAGATTAGCGCATGCTTAATATTTTTGACAATAGCATGAGAAATTCATCGCGCCGCCAGCGACCGATTTGCCAAAGTGCCGTCACAGGCTCAAACTGACGGTCTGCCGTCAGAAAATTCTGTCACCCATGCTTGTCCCACTGATCGTCGCTTGCGCCATGTTGATGGAAAACATGGACGCCACCGTTATTACCACCTCCCTGCCCGCCATTGCCCATGAACTCGGCTATAGCCCGGTCATCCTGAAACTAGCGCTGACCGCCTATGTCGCCGGGCTGGGGATTTTCATTCCGGCCAGCGGCTGGATGGCCGACCGGTTCGGCGCGCGACGTGTCTTCAGCGCGGCCATCGTGGTGTTCATGGCCGGTTCGCTCGGCTGTGCACTTTCGCAATCGTTGGCGGGGTTCGTCCTGGCGCGCTTCGTGCAGGGTATCGGTGGCGCCATGATGGTGCCGGTGGGGCGCATCGTGATTTTCCGCACCATTCCGAAGTCCGAGCTGATCCGCGCCATCGGCTATCTGACCATTCCGGCGCTGCTCGGCCCGGTGATCGGACCGCCGATCGGCGGTTTCATCACCACCTACTTCGATTGGCGCTGGATTTTTTTGATCAACGTACCGATCAGCGCCGTCGGTCTGTGGCTATCGAGCCGCTACCTGCAACACTGGCGCGACGACCACTGCCCGCCGCTCGACTGGCCGGGCTTTCTGCTATCGGGGATCGGCAGCGCGATGGCGATGCTGGGCCTCGCCCTGGTCGGCAGCGGCCTGTTACCCGCGGCATGGATCTGGCTGCTGTGCCTACTCGGCGCGGTGTTGCTCTACGCCTACTGGCGCCACGCGGCCAACACGGATCAGCCCTTGCTCGATCTGAATCTGCTGCGTCTCCCCACCTTGCGCGCCAGCGTGCTCGGCGGTTCGTTCTTTCGGCTCGGGCTGGGTGCCACGCCGTTCCTGCTCCCGCTGTCGCTGCAGGTCGGCATGGGGCATAGCGCCTTCGTCGCCGGCCTGGTCACCTGCGCCTCCGCCATCGGGGCCATCACCATGAAGACCATCGCCGCGCCACTGCTACAGCGCTTCGGTTACCGCCGGGTCATGCTGGTCAACGCCTGTCTGTGCGGTTTGGTGCTGGCCGGCTACGGCCTATTCGGCCCGACGACGCCGCTGTGGCTGATGATGGCGGTGGTTTTGTTCGGCGGCCTGTTCCCCTCGCTGCAGTTCACCTGCTTGAACACCATCATCTACGCCGACATCACCGATCAGGACATCAGCAAGGTCACAAGCCTGGCCAGCGTCGTGCAACAGCTGTCGCTCGGCCTGGGCGTCACCATCGCCGGCCTGGCGGTGGAGGCCAGCCGTCGACTGCAGGGCCATACCGGCCTACACAGCGACGACTTCTGGCCGGCGTTCGCCCTCATCGGCCTGTTCTCCATCCTCTCGGTGCTGCCGACCCGGCAACTGCCGGCACAAGCCGGGCAAACCCTGACCGCGCAGCCGGAGCAGGCCTAGCCCCGCCTCGATCAGTCGATTCGGTCGATCGCCATTCCCGGCGAGCGCCGTTCGACGAACAAACTGCTGCCGCTTTGCTTCTTGGCCATTTTCTTGGCCTCGGCGGCGGCGGCGGCGATTTCCACATGGCTGCGATATTGTCCTGGTTGGACCTTGAGCACCCCGACCGACAGCGAAGTCAGCGGAAAGAAAGTCATCTCGCCGCGGCGATCCGCCAAGCGGAAGCCCTGCTCGCCAAGATGCTCGGGGGAAAAATAGTACGGTACGGCCTGATCGAAGGCAGACAAGACTTTTTTCAAGCGCGGCTCCCAGTCCGCGCACTGCATCAGCGCGACGAAGTCGTCGCCGCCTACATGCCCGACGAAGTCGACCGATTCATCGACTTCCTCGCTCAGAATATTGGCCACCAGCTCGATCAACTCGTCGCCTGCGGCATAACCGTACAAATCGTTGAAGGGCTTGAAGTAATCCAGGTCGGCATAGGCCACCACAAACGGCTGGCCGGACTCGATCAGACGGTCGATCGCCTCGTTGATCGGCACATTGCCCGGCAGCCCGGTGAGCGGATTGGCATAGCGCGCGGCGCTGATCTGCAATTCGGTGATCTTACGCATCAGATCGTAGCAGGTGCCCATGCCGAGATAGCTGCCCTCCTCGGTCAAGATGAAGCCATCGGCCAGATAGTCCTTGCCGGCAGCCAGCACCAGCGAGGACAAGGTGGTGATATCGGTATCGGCGGCAGCGATCAGCGGATGCTTCTCCATCATCACCGCGCAGCTTTTCTTGCCGTAGAGCTCGCGATTGAACGGTCGGGCGAAGCTTTCCAGGAAATGATGGCGCCGCAATAGCCCGATCGGCCGGCCCTGCTCCAGGACCGGAATGGCGAAACAGTCCTGATCTTCGGCGAAAATGCGGTAGGCGGTTTCGTTGATGTCGACGCTGTTGAGCGGCGCCACCTCGACCAGCAGATCGCGCGCCACGATCTGGCGGCTGCTGGCGCGCTGACGCTCGCCGCTCCAGACGATACCGCCGATCGAGTGCTGCATCTGCGTACTCGGCTCGCGCGCCGGCCGGGCGATCAGATAACCCTGGCCGTATTTGACGCCCAGGTTGCGGAGTAAACGCAACTCGGCGGCCGATTCGATCCCCTCGGCGATCAACAATGTGCCGGCTTGGCGTGCCATGTCGACCATCGATCGCACGAACTGCTCCTTGAACGGATCGCGCTGGATGTTCTGCACAAAATGCTTGTCCAGCTTGACGAAATCCGGACGCAGCTCCGACCAGAGCCGCAAGTTGGAGTAACCCTCGCCCAGGTCGTCCAGCGCAATATGAAAGCCATTGCGACGGTAGTAATCGACCGCCTCGCGCAATGCCCTATAGCTGGCGAACGGCAAGGTTTCGGTCAGTTCGATGACGATGCGCTCAGGCTCGAGGCCTATCTGCTTCAGGTAATTCAGGGTATGGCCGGGGCGATGTTCCGGCGACAGCAGCGACTCGGGATTGACGTTGAGAAACAGCCGCGCCGGCAGCGCCAACTCGGCAAAACGTTCCATGGTGACGCGGCGACAGCAATGGTCGAGCTGTACCGCGCGGCCGCACTGCGCCGCTTGCTGAAACAGAGGGGTCGGCAGATGCAGGGGACTTTGCGCCGGGCCGCGAATCAGCCCCTCGTACCCCAGTGTCACACCGCTGTGCAAATCGACAATCGGTTGATAAACAGGAAACAAGCGCCGCTCTCGAATGATGCCGTCGAGCTCGTCGCAGTTGACGCTCAATTCTAGCGTCGTGTTCCCTTCCCCGGTTAATGACATATCCATCAAGACCTGGCCATAAAGAGACTGGGATCAGACTTTATGCCCACAAGATGACACTACAGTTACATGTCTTGATCGCTACCGCCCCTTTGTTGTACAGATGCGGCACACAGCAAGAAAAATGACATTTGCAGTGGCTATAGTTATCCTTCACCAAGACGGAATGGCAACCAATCCATTGGCCAGGGAGGTACGATGCCGCGCATCCAGGTGAATAACAGTTCGATTTATTACGAGTGGAGTGGCCGCGGCGACAAGACGCTGGTTTTATTCAACGGCATCACCATGTCCACCGTGGCATGGACCTTCATGTTGCCGGTGCTGGAAGCCCATTACCGCCTGCTGCGCCTGGATTTTCTCGGTCAGGGAGAAAGCGGCAAACCGCCCGAAACGATTTACTCGCTGGCCGATCAAGCTGAAATCGCATTGGCCGTCATGGACGAGCTAAGTATTGAAACTTGCTATCTAGTTGGCTTGTCTTATGGAGGCATGGTGGCGCAGCACTTTGCCCGTCGCTACCCCTCGCGCATCGAGAAACTACTGTTGGCATCCACACTGGCCTGGTCGGATTCCGTCAACGCCGCCATGTGCGACAGCTGGATCGCGGCGCATGATGCCGGCGGCTTCGATCTCGGCTACCAAATCAGCATCCCCTGGCTGTTCTCCAGCCATTTCCTGGCGTCGCAGGCCGCCATACTGCCGGAGCTCAAGCGCATCGCGGCGCTCGCCGACTGGCCGAGCGTCGTTCGCTTGCTGGCGGGCGTCAAACAGCACGATGCCCGCACTTGGCTGGATACTTTGCAAGTACCGACCCATATCATCGTCGGCACCGAGGATCGTCTGACACCGCGCTACCAAGCGGAACTGCTGCATGAGCGCATCACCGGCTCGACGCTCGCGCTACTCTCCGGCGCGGGCCATGTTCTGCATCTGGAGGCGCCCGAGGCATTTTGCCGCGCCATTACCGGCTTTTGCCCACCCTAACAAGAGAAAACAACGAGACCATGAGCCAATCCATTTTGCTGAGCGTCGACCCGCGTGGCGTCGCCACTCTCACGCTAAACCGGCCGGAGTGCCATAACGCCATCGATCACGACTGCGCAAATCTGCTGACCGCTCATCTGCAGACGCTGGCGGAAGATGACGAAATTCGCGTGGTGATTCTGACGGGCAGCGGTATCAGTTTTTCCGCCGGGCACGACATTGCCGCCATGCGCCGTTTGGCCGAAGCGGACGAAAGCGATATGCGCGCAATCGTGCAAGAGTACGCTCAGCTACTCGACACCCTCGACCGCTACGACAAACCGACCATCGCCCGAGTCCAGGGCGCCGCCTTCGGCTTCGGCATCGGCCTGATCGCCTGCTGCGATTTCGCCATCGGCGTCACCGATGCGCTGTTCGGCTTCTCCGAGGTCCGCCAGGGCGTCACCATCGGCGTGGCCATGCCCTACATCGTCCGTGCGATCGGCGAGCGCGCCGCACGCCGCTACATGATCGGCAGCGAGCGTTTCAATGCCGGCAAGGCGAAGCGCCTGGGCCTACTGCATCAAGATGTCGGCGCCACGCTACTCGATAGCAGCATCGAACAACTGACGCGCCAACTACTGCTCAACGGCCCGCAGGCGATGCGCGAGACCAAGCGCCTGATTGGCGAGCTCGAACACCGGCGGATCGACGAAACGCTGATGGCGCACATGGTGGAAAATTCGCTGCGGATTCGCACCAGCGCGGAAGGACGGGAAGGCGTGCTCGCGTTCATCGAGCACCGGGCGCCAGACTGGGTTCGGTAACCAATGCGGGGTGCAACGCCAGAGGCGTCGCACCTTATTGGATGTAGTTGAACAGCGACAGCTGCGTCACCTTGGTATAGGTCAGTTGGCTGTACTGCAACGAGGTCTGCGCCATGGTGAAGTCGCTGATCGCCTTGGGCAGGTCGAGACTCTGCAGATTACCGATGGCATCCTGGTACTGCACGCTCAAGCCCTGATTGGAGCTCAAGGTGTTGTTGTTCTCTTGCTCGGCGGCCCCGACCGAAGCCTGAGTCGTCAGAATCTGCTGCTGAGCGTTGTCCAGGCTCGACATGACCGCGTTGAGCTGGGTCTGGTAAGTGGCGGGTTTCGGGTTCTGCCCCAACAGCGTACTGAACGTCTGCACCGCGTTGAGCAAGGCGGCGGGGTCGGCCGCATTGCCGAACGCCTGCGAGCCGTCTAGCGATACCGGCAGCGAGCGGGTATCGGTGATCTGCACCTGACGTTGCCCCGAGTCGCCGTTGTAGACGTATTGCGTCCCGTTGAAGGAAAACGGCACATTGTTGATCTTGTTGCCGCCCATCAGATAGTCGCCACGGCCATCGGTGGCGTTGCCGTAATTGAGCAACTCGTTCAGATCCTGGTTCACCTGCTGCTGCATCATCTGCAACTGCGGCGCCGACAGCGTGCCGTTGCCGGCCTGCACCACCAGCGACTTCATGCTGGCAAGCAGATTGGCGGTGTTGCCCAGTGCGGTGTCGACCAACCCAAGCTGCGACTTGACGTTCTGGCTATTGCTGACGAATTGGGTATTGCGTCCGCTCGACTGGCTGATCTGCAGAATCTGCGTGGCGGCAACCGGGTCGTCGGACGGCTTGTTGACCCGCTGCTGCGTATCGAGCTGCTCCTGCAGACTCTGGATGGACTGCTGCAGGTTATCGATATCGAAAGTGCCGGTGGCGTACTTGGAATAGCTACTGATCTGCATGATTCATATCCTTCTATCCGTCAGCTCATCTGCAGGATTTGCTGGAACAGCGTTTGCGCAACGCTGATCACCTTGCTCGACGCCTGATAGGCTTGTTGGTAGCGGATCAGATCCGCCGCTTCCTGGTCGAGATTGACGCCGGAAAAATTCGATTTGGCCACCGTGGTCTGCTGCAGACTGGTGTCCGCCGCAGCCCCCGCCGACTTGGCGGTATTGGTATTGTTGCCGACGATACTGGTCGCCGAGGCGTAGGCGTCCTGGAACGACTGCAGCCCGGTGGTGGTGCCGTTTCGGTTCGGGTCGACCACCGCCTTGGTCTGCAGGTTCTGCATCTGGTACAAGTTGCTGTTGTCGCCGGTGCCCATGGTCGCCGCGGTGTTCGGCGTAATGGTGAACGTGGCGCTGTTCGGCATCTGGGCCGACAAGGTGAAGGCGATGCCCGCATCGGCCCCGGCCAGCGTCTGCAGCTTGTAACCGTTCTGCCGGGTCGGATCGACCACCACGTTGTAGTTGGTGGTCGCCGCGCCATTGGTCAGCACTGCGGTGATCGTCCCGCCCGCATTCGAGCTGACCTGGATATTGGTGAAGTTCAGCGACGGGTGGGTGCTGGCTTGCGGCGCGCCGGCAGGGGTCGCCGCCGTCCAGCCGTAGGAGGCCGGCAAGGTCGGCGACACGCTGGTCACGCCGATACCGGTATTCGAGCCCGCGCTGGCCCCCGCGGTGTAGGTCATGGTACCGGGTTTCATGTCCGACGCCGCGGCAATCAAGCGCGGGTCGCCCGTCAGCAACTGCAGGTTGGCGATGGCATTCTCGGGATGGCCGGCATAGCCGCTCAGGTCGGTGAACATATTGGTGCCGGCGTTGCCGTTCAAATCCAGACCCAGCTTCGACTGATAGTTCATCGAGGTGGTGAAGTCGATGGCGATGTTGCCGAGCGTCTGCTTCGTTTGCAGCAGCGTATTGTCGCGGAAGTTGAGCAAACCGCCGAGCGAGCCGCCGGAGAACAGGAAATCCGGCATGACCGTCACCGTGCCGTTTGGATTCGGCTGTGTGATATCGACGTTGGCCGGATTGGTGGCATTGGGCTGGGTCGACAGCGGCAGGGTGTTAAAGCCCTGCACCAGCGTCTGGCCGTTGCCGATGAAAACATCGTAGGCGCCGTTCGATTCCTGCACATAGGTCGCACCGACCAGCTTATTCAGGTCGCTCATCGCCTGATCGCGCTTGTCGAGCAAATCGTTCGGCTGGTTGGAGGCCCCGGCCGGCGCGAGGCCGGAGATTTGCTTGTTCAGGTTGGCGATGGTGCCGGCCAAGGTGTTGATCTGCCCCACCGCCGAAACGATCTGGGTGTTGGTGCCCTGTTGGATCTGAGTCAGACGGCTGTCGATCGACTGGAATTGCGACACCAGCGCCTGGGCGCTGGCCAGCACGTTCTGGCGGCTCGGCACCGACGCCGGATTCTGCGACAAGGTCTGCAGACTAGTGAAGTAGTTCTGCAGACTGGGGCTCAGGCCGGCGGAGGTATTGGCCATGATGTTGTCGATCTGGTTGAGCTGGGTGAGCTGGGCCGAGTAGTAGCTGCTGCTCGACTGCGCCGTCAACACTTGGTCGCTCAAATACTTATTGTACTGGCGGGTAATCGAATCGACGGATACGCCCATGCCGACGAAATTGGAGCCGAGATTCTGCGGCACCAGCGCGGACTGCTGCACCGTCTGGCGCGTATAGCCCGTGGTGTTGGCATTCGAGATGTTATGGCTCACGGTGGCGAGCGCCACGTTCGCGGCATTCAACCCTGTCACGCCAATGCTGAAAATATCCGCCATGGTAATCCTCCAAGAATCTTATCGACCCGATTCGCCCGAGCTTGAGTCGCGGCGAGCGTTTAGGCCTGCGTCATGTACTGCGCCAAAGACGACATGACATCCACCAATTTGTGCGCATAACGCGGGTCGGTGGCGTAACCGCCATTCTGCAATCCCTGGGCATAGCCCTGGATGTTCCGCCCCTGGTTAAGCACGTTGCGGTAACGAGGCGACGTACTCAGCACATTGGCGTAATCGGAAAAAGCTTCGCCGTACGAACCGTAAGCGCGGAAGGTATCGACCTTTTTCTGCGCCACACCATTCACATATTCCGTCGTCACAATATTGGTCGTCGCACCGCGCCAATCGCTACCGGCCTTGATGCCGAACAGATTGTGGCTATCGCTGCCGTCGGCATTCTTGATACTGCGCTTGCCCCAACCGCTCTCCAGCGCCGCGTGCGCCACCAAGAGTTCGGGCGCCACGCCCAGCCGGGCGGCCGCTGTCGATGCCTGCGGCAGCAAGGCGCGCGCAAAGCCGCTGGCGCCAACGGCACTCGGCGAACTCGTGTCGACGGCGCCTGTCGCCGCCGGCTTGGTCGCCGCTTGCTGTGCCGACTGCACTTGCGCCAATGCCGCCCGATAGGCTGCCAGCGCACGAGCGGGCAGCGGCGTGCCACCCACGACCTGCGACGTCGGCTGTACGCCCTGGCCATCGTCGTCCAGGTGCGCCAAGCGGCCGATCTGCTGCTCCAACACCTTGGTCAACCCCAGCCCCTGGCCCGAAGTCATCGACTGCACCATCTGCTGATCCAACAACCCGCGGAACGTTTGCATCTCGTTGCTCTGGTCATCGTCGCTGAAATGCGTTTCGCGCATGCCCTTGAGCAGGTTGTCCAGGAACATGGCCTCGAACTGCTGCGCCACTTCATGCACGGCCGCCTTCGGATCCTTGCCGATCTTGGCCGAGATGTTGGACAGCGCCTGCGGATCCGCCGCCAGCGTCTGCGCCATCGTGTTGTCAGATAAGTTCGAAATGCCCATGCATCCTCCCACCGGAGTTATAGCAAGTTGCATGCCAGAAAATGAAACGGCCCGAAACGGGCCGTTTGCCGTTAAAAGCTGCGCCGCTCAAATGATCTGCAAATCGGCCTTGAGCGAGCCAGCCGCCTTCATCGCCTGCAAAATGGAGATCAGATCCTGCGGCGTGGCGCCCAGCGCGTTGAGCGCATTCACAACCTGGCCGAGATTGGCGCTGCCGGGCACGTTGAACACCTTGCCGTTATCAGTCTTGACGTTGATATTGGCCTGATTGGTGACCGTGGTACGCCCCTGGGCAAGCGGGTTGGGCTGACTGACCTGCGGCGTATTGCTGACGGTCACCGAAAGATTGCCGTGCGACACCGCGCAGGGCGTCAAGCGCACGCCCTGGTTCATGACAATCGAACCGGTGCGGGCATTGATGATCACCAGAGGGGAAACTTCTGCCGGGTCGACGGCAAGATTTTCCATGCGAGCCAGAAATTGCACCCGATCGTTGGCATCGAACGGGGCGCGCACCTGGATCGTCCGGCCGTCCATCGCGCGTGCGGTGTCCGAACCGAAATTACGGTTGATCGCCTGCACCACGCGTTCGGCCGTGGTGAAGTCGCCATTGACCAGTTCCAGCCGGATGAAATCGCCAGAACCCAGCGCGGTCGGAATCTCGCGCTCGACGGTGGCACCATCCGGAATTCGACCGGAGCTCAGTTGGTTGACCACGACGCTACTGCCGCCGGACGACGCGCCGGCGCCGCCGATGACCACGTTACCTTGCGCCATGGCATAGATCTGGCCATCCGCCCCCTTGAGCGGCGCCATGATCAGCGTACCGCCGCGCAGGCTCTTCGAATCGCCGATCGACGACACGGTCACATCGATCACCTGACCTGCGCGCGCAAAAGGCGGCAGCGTGGCCGTCACGACCACCGCCGCCGCGTTTTTCGGATCGACCTTGGTGCCGGTCGGCACATTCACGCCCAATTGGGACAACATATTGGTCAGCGACTGGCCCATGAACGGCGACGAGGTGTTTTTATCGCCGGTGCCATCCAGGCCGACCACCAAACCGTAACCGGTCAATTGGTTGGGACGCACGCCGGCGATATTCGCCAAATCCTTTAGCCGGTCGGCCAACACCGGCGCCGACAGCAACAAGCCCAACAATAGACAGATCAGTTTTTTCATAGCGCGTCGCCAAAAATCAGAACGGCAGAATGGACAGGAAAATTTTGGTCAGCCAACCCGGCTCATTATACAGACGGTTGGTGCCCTTGGTTTCCTGTTCAAGACGAGCGTCGGCCACTTTGAGCGAGGAAATCGAGCGCGTGGCATCGATGTCGCGCGGATTGATCACGCCCGACAAGCGGATCGATTCGACGTCGCCGTTGATGCGCACCTGCTTCTCGCCGCTGATCACCAGGTTGCCGTTGGCCAGCACGTCGATCACCGTCACCGAGATCGAACTGACGAACGACGTGGCCAAGGCATTGCTGCCCTTGCCGCTTTGCGTGGCGCCGCCGGCGGTACTCAGGTTGGTACCGGCGAGCCCGGATGCGGCGCCTGACGGCAGAAACGGCAGATTGACCCCGCCGGTGACCGATTCGGTCAGCGTCGAGGCGCGGCTTTCGGTCACCTGCTCGGTGGCCGAGGTGGTCGTCTGCTCCTGGATGTTGACCGTCAGCGTATCGCCGACCAGGCTCGGGCGATTGTCTTCCAACAACGCGCGATAGTTGCCGGTTTGGAAAATCGCACCGTTATTGGCCTGCAGTTGCGGCTGCGGCTGCGGCCGGGCGGTCATCGGACCCTGCACCAGCGGCGGATCCTGAAAAGCACAGCCAGCCAACAACACCGACAAGCACAAAGCCCCTAAACGACTGATTTTCATCTCCCCTCCGTTAGGGTCGCTATTACATCTGCGTCAGACGCTGCAGCATCTGATCGGAAGTGGTAATCGCCTTGGAATTCATTTCGAACGACCGCTGCGCGGTAATCATGTCGACCAGTTCCTGCGTCACGTTGACGTTGGAGGCCTCCAGGAAAGCCTGTTTGATCTGGCCACGGTCGTCGGTGCCGGGGTTCCCGGTCTGCGGATCGCCGGAGGCCGCGGTCTGCGAATAGAGATTCTCGCCCAGGCTTTGCAAGCCTTGTGGATTGATGAAGGTACTGGTCTGAATCTGGCCGGCGGTCTGCGGCGTGGTACTGCCGGTCACGTAATATTGCACCACCCCGGATAACGACACTGTGATACTGGTCGCCGTGGCCGGAATATTGATATTCGGGTTAAGTTGATACCCCTGCGGCGTTACCATATTGCCGTTATTGTCTCGGCGGAATTCGCCGTTTCGGGTATAGGCGGTCGAGCCGTCCGGCATGGTGATATCGAAGAAACCGTCGCCGGAAATCGCCAGGCTATAGGAGTTGGTCGAGCTGGTCAGCGTCCCCTGGGTGTGGTCGCGCGAAGTCGACACCGCGGCGGCACCGGTACCGACCAACAAACCGGTCGGCGTGTTCGAACCGTTCGGCAACTGCGCACCCGGCTGACGTAGCGTCTGATAGTACAGATCCTCGAACTCGGCCACCGAACGCTTGAAACCGACGGTATTGACGTTGGCCAGGTTGTTGGAGATCACGTCCAGCTTGAATTGGCTGGCATCCATGCCGGTTTTGGCGATATACAGCGAGCGCATCATAGCGTCGGTTCCTTATTCTTATCCGGTTTAGCTCATCGAGAGCAGCTGGGTCGCCTGCTGATCGTTCTGCTCGGCAGTCGTCATCAGCTTGACATTCATTTCAAACATGCGGCCGTGCGAAATCATCTGCACCAGGCTGTCGACCGCGTTGACATTACTGGCCTCCAGCGAGCCGACAACGACTTTGACGTTCTGGTCGGCCTGCGGCGTCGAGCCGTCGTTCATGCGGAACAGTCCGTCCTCGCCCTTGTACATCGTGCGCTCGCCGGGATTGACCAGCTTGATCTGGCCCAGCGTCTGCGGCGTCGGATTGCTTTCGCCCAACGGGATCGCCACCACCGAGCCGTCGGTCATGATCTGAACCTTGCTCGCCGCCGGCGCCACGATCGGGCCGCCATCGCCCAGAATCGGCAGGCCGCTGCGGGTACGCAGCGTGCCGGCGTTGTCGATCACATAGCCGCCCGCCCGGGAATAGGCCTCGGTGCCGTCCGGCGCCTGTACCGCGAAAAAGCCCGGCGTACCCAGCGCGAAGTCGTTCTGGTTGCCGGTTTGCTGCAAGGCGCCCTGCGTCATGTCGGTGCCGACGGTATTGTCGACCACGTAGGTTCGCGTCGGCGCGCCGTCGCCGATCACCGGCAACGCGCGGAACGAAACCTGTTCGGCCTTGAAGCCGTTGGTGTTGACGTTGGCGAGGTTGTTCGAGGTGGTCGCTTGCTGCCATTCGACATGCTTCGCGCCATTCATCGCCAAAAACAGCATCCGGTCCATGGGTCAGGGCTTTCCTATCGCAGTCTTACAGGTTCACCAGGGTCTGCTGGATCGTGTCTTCGGCCTTGATGGTCTGCGCATTGGCCTGGTAGTAGCGCTGCGCGGTAATCAAGTTGACCAGTTCGGTGGTCAAGTCGACGTTCGACGCCTCCAGTGCGGAATCGCGCAGCGTGCCGGCGGTGCCGGAACCCGGTGCGTTCACCTGCGCCGGGCCGGACGAGAACGTCTGCTGCCAGCGGTTGTTACCCAGCGGCTGCAAGCCCTGCTGGTTGGTGAAGTTCGCCAGCGCGATCTGGCCGATGGTCTTGGTCTGGCCGTTGGTATAAGTCGCCTGCATGATGCCGGTGCTGTCGATGTTGATCGACGCCACGGTACCCGCCGCATAACCGTCGTTGGTCAGCGAGGTCGTGCCCGCGGTCTGACCGTATTGGGTCGACCCGGTGTAATTGAGCGTGAACGCGATCGGCGAAGCGGAACCGGTCGGCGACGCCGGCGTAAAAGAAACCGCTAACGGCTGAGCCGCGGTGGTCGCGGCATCGAGCGCACCGGAGGTATTGAAGCCGATGCTATAAGACGGCGTGGCGGTCGCCGAACCGTCCACGTAGGTATAGGCGGTCCAGGGGGTGCCGGCGGCGGTCGGCGTACCCTTGACGTAGTAGATGGTCAGATTGTGCGCATTGCCCAGGCTGTCGTAGACCGCGGTCGAGTTCGACCAGTTGTACGAGGCCGGTACGGTCGGATTGAATGCCACGGCCGGCGGCGTGCTGCGCGAATCGAGGTTGACCCCCATGGCGATCTTGGTGGTCTTGTTCGGCGCGATCAGCGCGGTCTGCAGTTGCAAGTCGCCGGTCGCCCCCTGAGTCACCGTGCCATTGTTCGCCACCCAGCCCTGCAGGCGATCGGCGCCGTTGACGATATAACCCTGGTTGTCCACCTGGAACTCGCCGTTACGGGTGTACTCCAGCGTACCGGTGCTGGTACCGCTGGTCGAAGCCCCGGTCTTGACCATGAAGAAGCCATTGTTGTTGATGGCGATATCCAGGTTGTTGTTGGTGGTGGTGATGTTGCCCTGGGTCATCTGCTGCGCCACATCCAGCGTTTGCACGCCGATACCGGCCTGGGTGGCGGAAACGCCGTAGAAGCTGTTGGCGTACATGTCGCCGAACTCGGCGCGCGAGCCCTTGAAACCCACCGTGCTGGCGTTGGCGATGTTGTTGCCAATCACGTCCAGCTGCTTGGAGGCGGCATTCAGACCGCTCAGACCTTGTTGGAAACCCATGTTGTTACTCCGATCTCTATACCGTCATCTCAATCAGGAAATCTGCGCCACGTCGGACATCTGCACTGTCTTGCCGTCGTTGAGCACCAGTTGCGGCGCGCCGCCGCTGGTGAAGCTGACCGCGGCGATGGTTTTGTAGTTGTAGGCCGTCGCCTTGACGCTCTGCGCTGCGGTGGTGCCGGGATTGCTTGCCGTGGCGACGAAGGAGTAATTACCGGCCGGCAGAATATTGCCTTGCGCATCCTTGCCGTCCCAGGCAAAGCTATTCATACCGGCTTGCGGGTTCTTCACATCGATCGTCCGCACCGTATTGCCGTTGGCATCCTGCACCGCGACGGTCAGTTGCTGCGCCGAACCGGCCAGCGACACCGCGCCCATGGTTTTGTTGCCGGTGGTATTGCCATCCCAGCCCATGGTATTGCCGGCCACCAGCGCCGAATGCCCGACCGTGGTCGAAGCGATCAACGACTGCGACGCCATCTGCGACTGCAGCATCGACTGCATGGTGGTATTGAGATTCGACATGCTGGTCACCTGGCTGATTTGCGCCATCTGGCTGGTGATCTCGCTGTTCTGCATCGGATTCATCGGGTCCTGCGCCTGCAGCTGGGTCGTCAGCAACTTCAAGAAGCGATCCTGGATAGCCTGAGCACTGGTCGGATCGACCGTGCTGCCGCTAGAGGAAGAGCCGGACGAACCGGACGAACCGGTATTGCCGTTCAGAACCGCGTACGGGTTGGAGTTATTGTTTTGATTGGTGGACGGGACAGTCATGATGGCTTCCTTTCAGAATCACTGGCCAAGCTGCAGGGTCTTCTGCATCAGGGTCTTGGCGGTGTTCATCACTTCAACGTTGGTCTGATAAGAGCGCGAAGCCGAGATCATGTCGGCCATCTCTTCCACCGGATTGACGTTGGGCATATTGACGTAACCGCGGGCATCCGCCAGCGGATTGGCCGGATCGTATTTCAGAATCGGCGGGCTTTGATCTTCCACCACCGAAGTCACGCGCACCCCGGCGACTTTCGGATCCGTAGCCGTAACCGGAATGGCGGTAAACACCACGTGCCGACCGCGATAAGGCTGACCGGTCGAGCTGGTGGCGCTCTCTGCATTGGCGATGTTGCTCGCCACCACCGACAGACGCATCGATTGCGCCGTCAGCGCCGAGCCGGAGATAGAGAACACATTGGACAGTGACATGGCGATCAATCCTTCAAGGCCGAATTCAGCAGCGAAATACGATGATTCAGAAAGGTCAGCGTCGATTGGTACTGCAAGGCGTTATCCATAAAGGCGCCACGCTCCAGATCCATATCGACGGTGTTGCCGTCGACGCTCGGCTGTACCGCACCCCGGTATTGCAGCGGCACCGCGCCGTTGCCATCGCCCGGATTGGTACTGAAATGCCGAGGATTGGTCGCCATCAGCGCCAGCTCCTTGCCGCTACCATTACCACTCATCTGCGACTTCATCGCCGACGCGAAATCGAAATCGACCGCCTTGTAATAAGGCGTTTCGGCGTTGGCCATATTGCCGGCCAGCACCTCAGTGCGATAAGCCCGCAGATTCAATGCGCGCTGGTCGAACTTGAAATCGTTGGCGAGTTTGTCGAGCATGCTTCCCTCCTGAGTCCCCAACAATAAGCACATACCGTGCCAGCAAATAAATACCCAATAACATACTGTTTTCAAATAAAAACCCAAAGATACCTCATCCGACAATCGACAAACGGCAAAGCGGGCGGCAAGTTTTGCCGCCCGCTTTGCTTTTTCCTCCGCCGTCGGTGCCGCCACAAAAAACCCGTCGAGCGCATAGCGCAACCGAATAAAACGCGGCTATCATCCAAACAGAACCATAAACGCCGCTGCCGCCATTCGGCCCAAGGCAACAGGACGGGGACCATTCTGTGTCATCGCATCGCAAACTCGCCATGACGACACTGGGCGCCATCGGCATTGTCTACGGGGACATCGGCACCTCGCCGCTGTACGCGCTCAACCAAATCTTTCACGGCCCGGCCCGACTAACGCCGGATCACGCCACCGTGCTTGGCGGCATATCGCTCGTCATCTGGTCGCTGATCGTCATTGTGGCGATCAAGTACGCACTACTGGTACTGCGCGCCGACAACGATGGCGAGGGCGGGCTGTTCGCGCTCTACGCCCTCATGTCGGGCGAAACGCGCAAACACAATAGCCGCGCATTGCTGTTGTCGCTGATCATGGGCGCGGGTCTGTTGTTCGGCGACGGCATCATCACCCCGGCCATCAGCGTGCTCTCGGCCGTGGAGGGCCTCTCGGTCGCCACACCCAGCACCGCGCCGTTCATCCTGCCGATCGCGGTGCTGCTGCTGACCGCGCTATTTGCCTTACAGGCGCGCGGCACCAGCAGCGTCGGCAGAATTTTCGGCCCCGTACTGATTATCTGGTTTCTGGCCATCGCCTTTTTCGGCCTACGCCAGATCCTGGCCGCGCCACAAATACTGCAGGCGTTCAACCCCATCTGGGCAATACGGTTTCTGATCGGGGGCAATCTGTACGGCGACCTGTTGACGCTCGGGGCCGTCATGTTGTGCGTCACCGGCGGCGAGGCGATGTACGCCGACCTGGGACACTTCGGCGCGCGGCCGATCCGGCTTGGCTGGTTCGTGCTGGTTTTCCCGTCGCTGATATGCAACTACCTCGGTCAAGGGGCATTCCAACTGACGCACCCGGTCGTCGCCGGCAACAACCTGTTCTACGGCATGGTGCCGCGCGCCGCGCTCTACCCGATGGTGATATTGGCCACCCTCGCCACCATCATCGCCTCGCAATCGCTGATCTCGGGTGCGTTCTCGCTCATGACCCAAGCCGTGCGACTCGGCTTGTTTCCCCGTCTGCACATCGTGCACACCCATGCGGAGCACACGGGGCAGACCTACATCGGCTTCATCAACTGGTCGCTCTATCTCGGCTGCATCGTCCTGGCCGTTTCTTTCGGTTCGAGCAACCATCTGGCCGCCGCCTACGGCTTGGCGGTGTCCGGCGTGATGGTCATCACCTCGCTGGCGATGTACCCGGTGGCGCGCGAGCACTGGCAGTGGTCGGCACGCCGCGCAGCGCTGGTTTGGTGGCCGCTGACCGCGTTCAACGGCACTTTCCTGGCCGCCAGTTCGCTCAAATTCCTGGAGGGCGGTTACGTGCCGGTCAGTATCGGCCTGGTGGTCTTCGTCATCATGGCCACTTGGCAATGGGGACGTCAGGCCACCTCGGCCGCCTACACGCGCAAGCAAACCATGAACATCACCGAGCTGATCGAACTACATCGCGGCAGCGAACACTTCGTCGAGCGCAACGCCATCTTGATGATTCCGCGCGCACCGCATAAACCACACGACCATACGCCGGCACTGCTGCAGTTGATCTGGAATCGCTATGGCGTCCTACCGCGCAATCTGATTTTCGTCACCGTCAATCATCAGAAAACGCCCTATGTGCACGGCAATCGCTACAAGATCACGGTCTTCGAGCAAACGCCCGGCCGCGGCAGTATCCTGAGCGTGAATGTCAGCTTCGGCTTCATGGAAGAACCCAACGTGGAGAACTTGTTGGAGGAAATGGCCCAGCTAAAAGAAATCGCCCTGCCGACCGACCGCCGGCGCTGGATCGTGCACGTCGCGCACGAAAACCTGTTCCCCTCGCGCGCCATGGGCGGCGTCAAGCGGCTGCGGTTGCGGCTATTCCAGTTCTTGCGCACCGTATCGCAACCCACTTATTACTACTATGGCATGGGCGTCTACGTGCAATTGTCGGCCGAGATCATGCCGGTACACGTCCGTTAGCCCCCAACCATGGCGCTCTCTCTAAAAAACATCCGTTACTTCATCGCCGTGGCCGAGGCCGAGTCGATCACCGGCGCGGCGCATGAGCTCAACGTCTCGCAATCGGTGCTGACCGAAGCCATCAAGGCCTTGGAAACCGATTTGGCCGCCTCGCTGTTTCAGCGCCACGCCCGCGGCATGGTGCTGACCCACGCCGGCCACCAGTTCCTCAGCCATGCCCACCAGATCCTCGGCTGCGTGCGCAACGCCCAGCAAGCCCTGTCCGCCCGTCCCGACACCATGACCGGCGAATTGAATATCGGCGTCACCAGCCTGGTCACCGGCTATTTTCTGCCCTACTTGCTCGGCCGCTACCGCCGCACTTTTCCCAAGGTGAACATCAAGGTCTTCGAGGATCAGCGCGACTATATCGAGCACTTGCTGGTCAATGGCGAGTTGGACGCGGCCGTGCTGATCGTGTCCAACCTGCAAAACCGCCAGGCCATCGAATCCGAGGCGCTGATGGCCTCGCCGTACCGGCTGTGGCTTCCCACCCACCACCCCCTGCTGGAGCTCGGCTCGATTTCGATCGATGAAATGGCCAACGAACCGCTGGTCATGCTGCGGCTCGATGAATTGGAAGACAGCATCAGCTCCTCGTGGCGCCAGGCCGGGCACCGTCCCAATGTGGTGCTGCGCACCGAATCGGTCGAAGGCGCGCGCAGCCTGGTGGCCAGCGGCGAAGGGCTGGCCATCCTGCCCGACATGCTCTATCGTCCCTGGTCGTTGGACGGCGACCGGCTGGAAGTGCGCAGCCTGCAAGAATCCATGCCCTCGCTACAGGTGGGCATCGCCTGGCGACGCGGCTCCACCCTGTCCGAGGCCACGCGCAATTTTCTGCTGATTGCGCGCGAGCACAGCCGCGGTCGCGGTTGAAACGCCGCTCAAGCCATCTGTTTTTCCAAATACACACCAACATCATTCGGCAAATCAGAACGATATATCGCGCTCGACGACCGCAACCTGTGCGGCACACGCCCATCTCTCCTCCCTCGACGCCCTTGGCCGAAGGTTCGCCGGCGACCGCCCTGTGAATTCGAAAAAAGCGAACGACTCGATAGGCTCATTGCATTAGCTCGTTCTATCCACCTTGCATATGATGCTATAGGCATAGGCCAACATAGATCGGCCACGCTTTTGCATGTCGATTCGCTCTATATCGTGAGACACAGGAGAGAAACATGTTCAAGACGATGCATCCCCGCATGGGGCTTTGGGTGTTAAGCGGCCTGGCCGCCGCCGCGCAGGCCGCACCGCCGACTCATCTAGGCACCGGCGAGGGACAACTCAATATCCTCGCCTGGCCCGGCTATATCGAACGCGGCGCCAGCGACAAAAATTACGACTGGGTAACGGCCTTCGAGAAGCAGACCGGCTGCCAGATCAACGTCAAAACCGCCGCCACCTCGGACGAGATGGTCTCGCTGATGGGCTCGGGCAACTACGACCTGGTCACCGCTTCGGGCGATGCCTCTCTGCGGCTGATCTACGGCAAAAAAGTCCAGCCGATCAATACGGCGCTGATTCCCAGCTGGAAGACCTTGGACAAACGGCTGCAAAACGGCAATTGGTTCACCGTCAATGGCCAACACTACGGCACCCCCTACCAGTGGGGCGCCAACTTCCTCGCCTACAACAGCAACATCTTCAAGACCGCGCCGACTAGTTGGAACGTGGTATTCGAACCGATGCAACTGCCGGACGGCAAATCGAACAAAGGCCGGGTGCAAGCTTACGACGGGCCGATCTATATCGCCGACGCCGCGATGTATCTGATGGCCAAAAATCCGTCGCTCGGCATTACCGACCCCTATGAACTGAACGAAACCCAGTACGCCGCGGTGCTCAAGCTATTGCGCCAGCAAAAACCGCTGGCCCACCGCTATTGGCATGATGTCACCGTGCAGATGAACGACTTCAAGAACGAGGGCATCGCCGCCACCAGCGCCTGGGGCTATACCGTCAATTCGCTGACCGCCGACAAATTCCCCATCGGCGAGACCATCCCGAAGGAAGGCGCCACCGGCTGGGCCGACACCACCATGCTGGCCACCGACGCCAAGCACCCGGTCTGCAGCTACAAGTGGATGGAATGGTCGCTGAACAAGAATCTGCAATCGGCGCTGGCCGAATGGTTCGGCTCCAACCCGGTCGTGCCGGAAGCCTGCAACACCAAAGCGCCGGGCGGCAGCAACTTCTGCAAGAGCAACGGCTTCGACAAGTTCGCCCAGATCCATTTCTGGAAAACGCCGACCGCGCAGTGCAAACAGGGGCGCTGTGTTTCCTACAGCCGCTGGACGGCCGACTATATCGCCGTCATGGGCGGCCGCTGAGTATCGCCGCCGGCCGCTTGGCCGGCGGTATCTTCCCGATCGAGGCCTAAATCGTGACCTACGCCGTCGAGTTTCAGCATCTGAGCCGCACCTTCGACAAAGTGCGGGCCGTGGACAATGTCAGCCTACAGATTGAAGAAGGCGAATTCTTCTCCATGCTCGGCCCGTCGGGTTCGGGCAAAACCACTTGCCTGCGACTGATCGCCGGCTTCGAACAACCCAGCGCCGGCTCGGTGCGCATTTTCGGCCAGGAGGCCGCCGGCTTGCCGCCCTACCGCCGCGACGTCAATACAGTGTTCCAGGACTACGCGCTGTTCCCGCATATGAGTGTGGCGGACAACGTCGCCTACGGCCTGATGGTTCAGGGCGTGGACAAACGCGAGCGGCAACGGCAAGCCCAGGCCATGCTCGAACTGGTCAAACTCGGCGACTACGGCGACCGCCGCCCCGCCGCCCTATCCGGCGGGCAGCGTCAGCGGGTGGCGCTGGCGCGCGCGCTGATCAAGAAACCGCGCGTCCTATTGCTCGACGAGCCGCTTGGCGCACTGGATCTTAAGCTGCGCGAACAAATGCAGATCGAACTCAAGAGCCTGCAACGTCAACTTGGCATCACCTTCATTTACGTCACGCACGACCAGGGCGAAGCCCTATCGATGTCGGATCGCGTGGCGGTGTTCAACCGCGGCGGCATAGAACAAGTCGCCACGCCACGTGTGCTGTATACCCAACCGGCGACCGCCTTCGTCGCCGATTTCGTCGGCACCTCCAACGTTTTCGACCGGGCGGCCGCGCTCACGCTGTGTGGCTGCGACATCCCGTTCTCGATCCGTCCGGAGCGCATCCGCATCGGACAGGACAGCCCGCGCGACGACGAGCTCGGGCTGACGGGCGAACTGATCGACATTCAGTACCTGGGCGCCACCAGCCGTTTCGAAGTGCGGGCCGGCAACGGCAAGATCCTGTCCGTGGTCAACCCCAATCAGGACGACCTCGACGTGGGGCAAGCCATCGGCGCCACCGTGCGCCTATCCTGGCCCAAGCGCGCCATGCATCCGCTCGATGCCGGGGAGAACGGCCATGCCGCATGACACCGCCCGCCGCGGCTTGTCGCGGCTGACAGACCGGGTCTACCTGAGCCCCACCCTATGGCTGTGCCTATTGCTCGCGCCGCCGCTCTTGTGGTTCGGCCTGGTCTACATCGGTTCGCTACTGACCCTGCTGGTCCAAAGCTTCTTCAGTTTCGACGACTTCACCATGAACGTCAGTACGGTGTTGACGCTCGACAATTACCGCGCCCTGCTCTCGCCGGCCAACCTCGATGTCATCCTGCGCACCCTGAGCATGGCGGCGGCGGTGACGTTGGCCTCCGCTATCCTGGCGTTCCCGCTCGCTTATTACATGGCGCGCTATGCGCGCGGTTGGAAGAAGGGCTTTTTCTACGTGGCGGTCATGCTGCCCATGTGGGCCAGCTACATCGTCAAGGCCTACTCCTGGACCGTCATCCTGGCCAAGGGCGGACTGGTGTATTGGTTCTACCGCAGCTTCGGGCTCTCCGGCGTCGTCGACTGGCTGCTGTCGCTGCCGGGTATCGGCGGCGGCACGCTGGCCACCTCCAATCTTGGACGCTTTACCGTCTTCACCTACATCTGGCTACCGTTCATGATCCTGCCGATCCAGGCGGCGCTGGAGCGCGTACCGGGCAGCTTGGTACAGGCGGCGGCCGACCTGGGCGCCACGCCGTGGCAAGCCTTTCGCACCATCATCCTGCCGCTGGCGTTTCCCGGTGTGGTGGCGGGCTCCATCTTCACTTTCTCGCTCACGCTCGGCGATTACATCATTCCGCAGTTGTTCGGCCCCTCCGGCCTGTTCATCGGCACCATGGTCTACACCATGCAGGGCGCGATCGGCAACCTGCCGATGGCCGGCGCTTTCACCCTGGTACCGGTGCTGATCATCGCGCTTTACTTGAGCATCGCCAAACGACTGGGAGCCTTCGATGCACTCTGACCAAAACCGCGCCGACCGGGCCCCATGGTGGCTGCGCCTCTTGGCCTGGGGCGGATTGGGTTTCCTGCATCTGCCGATCGCCATGATCGCGCTCTATGCCTTCAACACCGAAACCTCGGCCTACAGTTTTCCGCTCAAAGGCTTCACCTTGCACTGGATCGGCGTCGCCTTCGCCAACCCCGACGTGCTCGCCGCCATCTGGCTGTCGTTCAAGATCGCGCTGGTCGCCACCTTGCTTGCGCTGGTGCTCGGCACCTTGGCCGCCGGTGCCCTATACCGGCATACCTTCCCCGGCAAGGAAGCCATCGGCTTGATGCTGGTGCTGCCCATCGCGCTGCCCGGCATCATCACCGGTCTGTCGCTGCTGTCGGCCTTCCGTCTTGGCGGCATCCAGCCGGGGTTCTGGACCATCGCCATCGGCCACGCCACCTTCTGCGTGGTGATGGTCTACAACAATGTCGTCGCCCGCTTGCGGCGTAACAGCCACAACCTGATCGAAGCGTCGATGGATCTTGGCGCCGACCCCTGGCAGACTTTCCGCTATGTCCTGCTACCGCAGATCGCCACCGCGCTGTTGGCCGGCGGTATTCTGGCCTTTGCACTCAGTTTCGACGAAATCATCGTCACCACCTTCACCGCCGGCAACGAGGTGACGCTACCGATCTGGCTACTCAACCAATTGACCCGGCCGCGCGACGTGCCGGTCACCAACGTGGTCGCCATGATCGTGATGTTGTTGACCACGCTGCCGATCATTGCCGCCTGGCGCTTGACCAGCGGCACCGAAGATATTGCCGGTAGCGGCAAATAACCCTGACCATCAAGAGGCTGCACCATGGAAAAAACCCTGCAAACCTGCCTACTGATCAACGGCCTGTTCGTCCAAGGCGAAGGCAATAGCGAAGACATCGTCAATCCGGCCACCGGCGAAAACATCGCCCGCATTCACGAGGCATCGCTGGAGCAAGTCCAGGCCGCGGTGGCCAGCGCCGACGCCGCATACAACGCCTGGTCGCGCACCACGCCGAAAGAGCGCTCACAGATGTTGCTGGACATCGCCGAAGCCATCGAATCCCATGGCACCGAGTTCGCCCGCCTGGAATCGCTCAACTGCGGCAAACCCTATGCACTGGTACTGGCCGACGAGATCCCCGCCGTGGTCGACGTGTTCCGCTTCTTCGCCGGCGCCGTGCGCGCGCAAACCGGGCTGTTGGCCGGCGAATATCTGCCCGGCCACACCAGCCTGATCCGCCGCGATCCGCTCGGCGTGGTGGCCTCGATCGCCCCGTGGAACTACCCGCTGATGATGGCCGCCTGGAAAATGGCGCCGGCGCTGGCCGCCGGCAACACGGTGGTGCTCAAGCCTTCGGAACAAACCCCGCTGTCCACGTTGAAGTTGGCGGAATACTGCGCCAACATCCTGCCGCCGGGCGTCTTCAACGTGGTGCTCGGCCGCGGAGAAACCGTCGGCAGCCCGCTGATCACCCAGCCGCAAGTACGCATGATCTCGCTCACCGGCGACGTATCGACCGGCACTCGCATCCTGGAAGCCGCCGCAAAGTCGCTCAAGCGCACCCACCTGGAGCTCGGCGGCAAGGCGCCGGTGCTGGTATTCGACGACGCCGACTTGGAAGAAGTGGTGGCCGGCATTCGCACCTTCGGCTATTACAACGCCGGCCAGGACTGCACCGCCGCTTGCCGGCTGTATGTTCACAGCAAGATCTACGACAAGCTCGTGGCCGAACTGTCGAGCGCGGTGTCCGGCATCCGCTTCGGCAAACAACACGACGACGGCGTGGAAATGGGCCCGCTGATCTCCGAACGCCAGCTCAACCGCGTCGCCAGCTTCGTCGAGCGCGCCCAGCAGCAGACACATATGGAAATCACCGCCGGCGGCAAACGCGCGCCCGGCTCGGGCTTCTTCTTCGAGCCCACCGTGATCGCCGGCGCGCGCCAAGGCGACGAAATCGTCTGCAGCGAAGTGTTCGGCCCGGTGGTATCGATCACCCGCTTCGACGACGAGGCGCAAGCCATCGCCTGGGCCAACGACTCCAACTACGGCCTCGCTAGCTCCGTATGGACCCGCGACGTTGGCCGCGCCATGCGCGTCTCCTCGGCGCTGCAATACGGCTGCACCTGGATCAACACCCACTTCATGCTAGTAACCGAAATGCCGCACGGCGGGCTCAAGCGCTCCGGCTACGGCAAAGACTTGTCGCTGTATGCCTTGGAGGATTACAGCGTGGCGCGGCATATCATGATCAAGCATTAGCCGGGGGTGGCGGGAAGATGCGTTGCTTCGCGAACGCATCCTACGCGAACGCACCTACGTGTAGGTCGCCTTCGCCGAAGGCAATGCGACAAGTGCAATGCCGCAGGCGTTGCACCCAACCTTCTCGGAATTGAAACAAATCCTGACTAGCATGGCCTTGCGATATCCATAACAAGGAGGAGGCCATGTTGGTTAGACCCCGCCCCCAGGAGGCCAGGCATTGACGTTGACTGCCTGGCTGCCCGCCGCCTTGCCCGTCTATGGCCAGCCCGCCCTGTTCGCCGCCATGGTGCTGGAAGGCCCGCTCGCCACGGTGTTGGGCGCCTTCCTCGCCTCGCGCGGCCTCATTAGCCTCCCGCAAGTCTACTTACTGGCCATTGCCGCCGATCTGGCCGGCGACACCCTGTTATATGTGCTGGGCCGGCTCGGCCGCGTTCCTACTCGGCTATGGCGCGGCGCGCGCGGTTTGCGGCGCCGACGGCGCGCCTTATGGCTACAAGCGCATTTACGCCAGCATGCCGGACGGCTCTTGATCGCCGGCAAATGGACCCATGCGCTGGGTTTTCTGGTGTTGATCGCCGCCGGCGCGGCGCGGCTGCCGTTTTTGCCCTTCCTCGGCTGGAACCTGATGGCCACCTTACCCAAGGCCGCGCTGTTCGCCCTGCTGGGCTTCTTCGGCGGCGCCGCTTACCAACGCATCGACGTTTATCTATGGCTATTCGGTTGCACCGCCTTCGCCGCCCTCCTCGTCGTCGCCGGCGCTTGGCTGCGCTACCGCATCCTGCCCTATCTCCCGGAGGACTGAACCTTGCGCATCGCCGTTTTTACCGACAGTTTCTATCCCGAACTCGGCGGCATCCAGGACTCGATCCTGGCGACCGGCAAAGCGCTCGGAGAACGCGGCCATGAGGTGGTCATCGTCGCGCCGCGCGCCTCCCGCAACGACTATCGCCTGGCGCAAGTGCCGCCGCGCGAGGTCGACCTCGGCGACAACATTCGCATCGTGCGCCGCGCCTCGATCGCCGTGGCCAGCTCCACCGGTCAATCGCGCCTATTGCTGCCGACCGGGCGCTGCTGGCGTGGCTTGCGCGACTTCCGCCCTGAGGTCATCCACACCCACACCTTCCTTGGCGCCGGTCTGGAAGCGCGCATCGCCGCCCGCCGGCTCGACGTGCCGTTGATCGGCACCAATCACTGGGCCATCGGCGAGTTCAGCGGCTACGTGCCGTTGCCCGCCGCCTGGGTGCGGCGCGCCAGCCTCAAGGCGGTCACCGCGTTCTACAATCATTGCCGGCTGGTCAGCGGCCCATCGCACTCGGTGATCGACGAAATGCGGCAGTACGGTCTGAAAAGTGCATCCCAGGTCATTTCCAACCCCATCGACACCACACTGTTCACACCGGTCGCAGCCGACGCGCGTCAAGCGCTGAAAACCCGCTGGGGGTTCAGCGACGCCACCTTGCTCTACGCCGGTCGGCTAGCGCGCGAAAAAAACATCGATGTGCTGATCCGCGCATTGCCGACGTTGGCGGCGCGCCATCCGGATGTCGTGCTGGCTTTGGCCGGGCATGGCGGCGAGCGGGAAAACTTGCGCCTGTTGGCGGAAAAGCTGGGGGTGGGCGAGCGCGTGCGCTTTCTCGGCACGCTCGACAAAGCATCGTTGGCCCAGGCCTTTCAAGCCGCCGAGATCTTCGTACTGGCCAGCACCTCGGAAACTCAGAGCATGGTCATGCTGCAGGCAATGAGCGCCGGGCTGCCGGCCGTGGTGGCGCGCTGGCGCGCGTTGCCAGAATACGTCGATAACCACTGCGGTCGGCTGGCCGCGCCGGGCGATGCCGAAGACTTCGCCCGGCAACTGACGGAGCTGCTCGCCGACCCGGTCTTATGCCGGCAATTGGGCGACAACGCCTCATGGCGCGCCCGACGCTATTCGGTCGACAGCATCGTCACCGCCTGGGAGGCGGTTTACGCGCGCACGGCCAACGACGCCGCATTTCGATTTCCCCCCCTAGGAGCCCACGCATGAAGCTTAGCCTGATCATTCCGGCCTATAACGAAGAGGGTTACCTGGCCGATTGCCTGCGTCACGTCCTGGCCGAAGTGGCGCGCCAATCGGCACGAGGACCGTTCGAAGTCATCGTGATCAACAACGCCAGCACCGACCGCACCGCCGAGATCGCCGCCGGCTTTCCCGCGGTACGCGTGGTGACCGAGCAGAAAAAAGGGCTGACCCACGCGCGCCAACGAGGACTGGCCGAGGCGCGCGGCGAGATACTGGCGTACATCGACGCCGACACGCGCATGGCGCACGGCTGGCTCGGCCGCGTACTCGACCTCTACCAAGCCCGCCCCGACGCCGTGTGCGTCAGCGGTCCCTATACCTACTACGACCTGGCCAAGTTCAAAAGCGCATTGGTACGGCTCTACTGGCTGATGCTGGCCAAGCCGACCTATCTGTTCACCCAGTACATGGCCGTCGGCGGCAACTTCGCCGCCCGGCGCGATGCGCTCGAGCGTATCGGCGGCTTCGACACCAACATCGCTTTCTACGGCGAGGACACCAATATCGCGCGCCGGCTGGCGGAAGTCGGTAAGGTGCTGTTCGACCTCGGCTTGGTCATGCCGACCTCGGCGCGCCGCCTCGACGAAGAAGGCTTTGTCACCACCGCCATGCGCTATGTGGTCAATTTCATGTCCGAAGTCGTGTTGAAGCGGCCGAGCACCAGCGCCTACCGCGACGTGCGATAGGCGTTAGGCCCGAATCGCCGCAATGAAGGATTCGAAGGCCGCCACCAGCCGATCCACGTCGGAGGGGGCGGTCTCGGGACACACCAGCATCATGTTGTGAAACGGCGTGATCGATAGACCGCGATTGAGCAAATAGAGATGGAGCATGTGCGCCAGCTCGTCGTCCAGTATCGCCTCGGCTTCGCCACCGTTTTGCGGCGGATGCGGGGTGAATTGGCATTCGGTGCGTGCGCCGATGCGCGTCACGCACCACGGCACGCCCTGGCGGGCAATCGCCGCCTCTAGGCCATCCGCCAGCTGTTCGGCCCGTTCGAACATGATGCGATACGCCTCGTCGGTCATCACCTCGGCCAGGTTGGCGCGCATCGCCGCCATGGCCAGCATATTGGCGGTCAGCGTGGTGCCGATGCCGCTATGCCCGACCGGCGCCTGTCGCTTGGCGGTCTGTGCGCGTTCGGCCGCCTCGGCCGAAAAACCGTACACCGCGCACGGCACACCGCCGCCCATCGGCTTGCCGACCACCAGCATGTCGGGTGCCAGCCCATGGGCGCGGGTGTAACCGCCAGGGCCGCTGCTGATGGTATGGGTTTCATCCAGGATCAATAAGGTACCGTAGCGCCGACACAGTGCCTGCGCCGCCTGCCAGAACCCCGCTTGCGGCAGCACCATGCCGATATTGGTCATCGCCGGCTCGGCCAACAGGCAAGCGACTTGCCCGTCGCGCAACGCGTCTTCCAAGGCGGCCAGATCGTTGAACTCCACCACGCGGGTGTTTTGCGTCAGATCCACCACCTGGCCCAGCAGACTCGCGCGTGCCACCGGTCGACCGTCGGCCAGATCGACGAACACGTCGTCCACGGTACCGTGATAGCAGCCATTGAACACCAGCAACTTGCGCCGCCCGGTGATGGCGCGCGCCCAGCGCAGCGCGAAGCGGTTGGCGTCCGAGGCGGTCATGGCGAACTGCCAGAACGGCAGACCGAAACGGCGCGCCAGCTCGGCCGACACCCAAACCGCGTCCTCGGTCGGCAGCATCGCCGTCAAACCGCGCGCGCCCTGCTCCGCCAAGGCCCGCGCCACCGGCACCGGCGAGTGGCCGAACATCGCCCCGGTGTCGCCCAGACAGAAGTCGCTGTAGCGGTGGCCGTCGACGTCCTCGAAAGCGGCGCCCTGCGCAGTGCGGACATACAGGGAAAATGGCGTCGACCAATCATCCATCCAATGTAGCGGCACACCGAACAACCAATGATCGGCGGCCTGCGTCGATAATTCGCGCGAACGCGGGCGCGCCGAGGCGAAGGCCGCGCGCTCGCGCGCATGAAGTTGTAGGGCTTTAGGCCAATCGAGGCCGGCACGGGTGTTCATCGGATCTCCTCTGTCTTATGACATGCGCTTTATCCGATGAAGTATGCATGATCTGCGGCCGAGATGGCGCTCAGGGCTCGGCGATCGGTTCGATACGGCCGAGCAGCACGATGAAAGCAAAGATGCCGACCAACAGCACCAGCCCCGCCACCAAGAAGGCATTGGTGAACGAATGCGACGCGCCGACCAAGAAGCCGGTCACGATCGGCGCCACCACGCCCATCATATTGTTGGCGAAGTTCATGATGCCGCCCACGGTTCCGGTGGCGCCCTTGGGCGCGATCAGCGAAGGCAGCGACCAACTGACCGGCGCCGCGGCGGCCAGGCCGGACAAGGCCAGCGAAATCCAGGCGATGGCCCAATAGGGGTCGTGCGTCCACACCGCGCCGAACACGGACAGGCCGAACAACATGCCGGTCACCAGCACCCCCTTGCGCACGCGCGTTTCATCCAGTCCGCGCTGTACCAGGTGATCGATCAACCAGCCGCCGACCAGCAAGTCGGACACTGTGGCGCACATCCAGGGCACGGCGGCGAAGCTGGCCGATTTCAAGATGCTCATGTGCATGCTCTGCACCAGAAACCCCGGCAGCCAGGTCAGGAACAGATAGAAGGAATAGCCGTAGGCGGCGAAACCGATGGTCAGCCCCCACATTTTGCGTTGACGCAACAGATAGCCCAACGTCGCCAGCGAACCGGTCTGGCTTTCGCCCTCGGCCGTGGCGCCGCCTTGGCGGATATAGTCGGCTTCGGCCGCGGACAAACGCGGATGGTGGCTCGGATCGCGATAAAACGCCCAGAAGGCCAGGAAGTAAGCCAAGCTCAGCAAAGCCGTCACGCCGAAACCCCAGCGCCAGCCCAGCGTCACCACGGCATAGGCGACCAGCGGCACGCCGATCACGCTGGAGAACTTGGCCGCGGCATCGAACAGCGCGGTGGCCATCGCGCGCTCGCGGCGCGGAAACCAGTAACCGGTCGCCTTGGCGCTAGCCGGGAAACCCGGCGCCTCGGCGATGCCCAACAGGGCACGCGCGGCGAACAGCCCGCCAAAGCCGCCGGCCAGTGCGGTAATGCTCGACGCCACCACCCACAAAAAAGCCCCCCAGCGACCGATGCGGGTCACGCCGAACTTGTCCAACACCATGCCAACCGGGATTTGCAGCATGGCGTAGGTCCAGAAGAAGGCGCTGAACAGCAGACCAAGCTCCTGGTTGCTCAAACCGAATGCCGATTGCAGTTGCGGCCCCGCGACAGAAACACTGATGCGATCCAGATAGTTGATCAATACGCCCATGCCCAGCAAAGCGCCGATACCCCAGCGCAGTCGTGGAACCGCGGCCTGATTGCCCTGATGCATATTCTCTCCCCCCATGTGCTGCGAAACCGGCGCGGCTGTCAGGCTGCCAACGCCACCATAATCGACTCGACGATCTGCGCCGGCGCCGCATCGACCGAGCAACTGAGTGCCCGCTCGTCGTGTTGCGGCGGCTCCAGATCGGCGAACTGGCTGGCCACCAGTTCGACCGGCATGAAATGTCCCTGACGGGCCAACATGCGCGTCGCAACCTGATGCGGCGTAGCGCGCAGATACACCAGCCGTAGCGAGGCATCGCCCTGGCGCAACAGATCGCGGTAGCGGCGCTTAAGCGCCGAACAAGCCAGCACCACGCTCTCGCCCTGCTCGCGGGCGGCGGCCAATTCGTGGGCAAGGCTCAGCAGCCAATCGCGCCGGTCGTCGTCGTTAAGCGGCGTGCCGGCGTGCATCTTGTCGCGGTTGGCCTGTGGGTGGAAGTCATCCCCTTCGATAAAGCGGCAGCCCAGGCTCGCCGCCAAGCGCGAGCCGATCTCGCTCTTGCCGCTGCCGCAAACTCCCATCACCACCAGACATTGCGAAGTCATCGTGCCGCGTCTCCATAAAGATATTCGACCAAATGTTAGCGCTAACATCGGTAATTGCAAAGCGGTTTTTCGACAAGATGTTCCAGCCGGGACGATTCCAGTAAAATCTGCCTCATGGCCGAACGAAAACCCCGAAACAGCGCCACGGGCCGCGTCACGCTGCAAGATGTGGCAGAGCGCCTCGACATCAGCGCCATCACCGTCTCGCGCGCCCTGAAGACCCCGGAGCGGGTCTCGCCGGCGCTGCGCGAACGTATCGACCAGACCGTCCGCCAACTCGGCTACCGGCCCAACCACGCCGCACGCGCGCTGGCCACCGCCCGTTCCGGTAACGTGCTGGTGCTGATTCCCTCGCTGACCAATGCCGTGTTCGTCGACGTGCTCGACGGCATCCACGACGAACTTCAGCCGCACGGCACGCAGATACTGATCGGCAATACCCACTACTCGGCGCAGGAAGAAGAGCGGCAACTGGAAGCCTTCCTCGGCCACAACCCGGACGGCATCCTGCTGACCGGCATCGACCACAGCGCGCACACCCGCACGCTGCTGGCGCAAAGCCAACGCCCCACCGTCACCATGATGGAATTGGACGCCACCCCGAACAGCCGCTCGGTCGGCTTGTCGCAAAGCGCGGCAGGCCTGGCCATGACCCGCCATCTAATCGAACGCGGCTATCGCCGCATCGCTTATGTGGCGGCGCAATCCGATCCGCGCACCCTGCAGCGCGCCGAAGGCTATCGCACGGCCCTGGCTGACGCAGGGCTCGATGGATCGCGCCGAGAAATCTGGGTGGCAACCCCCTCGTCGGTGGGATTGGGCGCGGCACTACTCGCGCAGCTACTGGATCAGCACCCCGATTGCGATGCGGTGTTCTGCTGCAATGACGACCTGGCGCAAGGGATGCTGTACGAGTGCCAGCGGCGCGGCATCGACGTGCCGGGCCGGCTGGCGATCGGCGGCTTCAACGACCTGCCGGCCTCGGCCTGGACGCATCCGGCACTAACCAGCATCGCCACGCCACGCTACGACATCGGCCGTCTGGCGGCGCGCATGTTGCGCGCGGCGATCGATGGCCAGGATCAACCGCAGAGCCTCGATCTTGGGTTCCGTCTGATGGTGCGTGGCAGTAGCTAACAAGCGCCAAGGAAATGTCTTTCGGGCAGCGTGCGTTCGCGAAGCAACGAATGAGTTCACGGTGGCTGGATAACGTTGTTTCCCAGACAAAATTGTCACGCGTAGCCCAATGCTGCAGCTGAAACCAGATTGCGATCTTGCCTGCCTGGATCACGCCGATACAGGGTTCTCACAGACGATGTTGTCGGGGTTGCTAACCGACACTCGGCCAATCAAGTAGCGGTCGGTCAGCGTGCTCTTGCCGGCGCCATACAGGCCGGCCCCCAGAGCAGTGGTCTCACAGCGGACGGATCACAGAAACATTACCTTCGCAATCCACCGCAACCAACTCTCGGCGGCCGTCGGGCCACTTGCGAATGAAGTCGTCGGGGTAGAAGTCATCGCAGTAGTAGATCGGCCGTCCGGCCGACAGGTGCATCTTGGCCGCCTGACCGTCATCGTTCGCCAGCGTGCTCTCGAAAATTTTCCAGAAGCGCCGCTCTTCGTCAGGCGTCATGGTGCCAAGCCGTTCAATCGACAGTGCCGTCATGTTTGTCTGCCCCCTTCGAGCCGCTGGTTACGAGCTGGGCCGGTTCCAAATGCTGGCCTCTACACCTATGTACTATTCGGCGGTAGACTGTCGCTATCCACACGTTAGGACAACCGCATGAACACCCCGCTTTACCTACTCTTTTGCGCCACCGCCCTGGCCGCCGTGTTCACGCCCGGCCCGGCCGTCATGCTGGCGCTGCAAAACAGTACCCTCTACGGCTGGCGCCGCACCGCGCTGTCGTCGCTGGGCAATATTTCCGGTTTGCTGGTCTTGATCAGCGCCAGCGCCATCGGACTTGGCGCGTTGCTGCGCACCTCCGCCACCTTGTTCTTGCTGCTCAAACTGTGCGGTGCCGGCTATCTGATTTACCTGGGCATCAAGCAGTGGCGTGCCGGCGGCGCCAAGGCCCGGCAACTCGCCGCCCGCCCCGACAGCCCGCCTGCATCGCTGAGCCTGTACCGCGAGGGCCTGCTGCTGGCGCTCTCCAACCCCAAGGCGATCCTGTTCATCACAGCCCTGTTTCCGCAGTTCATCGTGCGCGACCAGCCACTGTTGCCGCAGTTGATCCTACTATCGCTGACCTTCATGGCCATGTCGTTCAGCGCGCTCATGACCTATGCGCTGGCGGGTCAGCTGGTCGGCGGCAATATGGTCAACACCATGCAATCCGCCCGCTTTCGCCGCGCGACCGGCAGCCTGTTCGTCGCCATGGGCGCCGGCCTGTTGACGCTCAAGGCACAATAACACCTCTATCCAGGAGCTCTTCAGTGCAAGTTTTGAAGCTGCAACACCCCGATGCTTTTCTGCGTTACCACGACATTCCGGGCGACGGTGTGCCGCTGATGCTGGTGCATGGCATCGGCTGCGCCGGTTCGAGCGATTTTCCGCGCGTGGTTACCGATCCGGCGCTGGCCGGCCGACGCTGCCTGCTCATCGACCTACTCGGCCATGGCTATAGCGACAAACCCGTCGACTTCGACTACCGCCCGGCATCGCACGCCGACACCCTGAGCACCCTGCTCGATACGCTGGCACTGACGCAAATCGACCTGTTCGGCCACAGCATGGGCGGCGCGGTCGCCATCGAACTGGCCCGGCTCAACCCGGCGCGCATCCGCCGGCTGGTGCTGGCCGAACCGAATCTGGCCAACGGCGGCGGCACCTTCAGCAAACACATCGCCGGCCAGCCGCTGGAACGCTACCTGAGCCAGGGCCACGCAGAACTGATCCGCGTCGCCGACAACTCGCAATGGGCCGGCACCATGCAATGCGCGTCGCCGCTGGCGATCTACCGTTCGGCCGAGGGCCTGATTACCGGTGCTGAACCCTGCTGGGGAGAGCAATTGAAGGCGTTGCCGATGCCGCGCACGGTGCTGTATGGCGAACAGACCTTGCCGGACGCGCAATACGACCGCCTGCCGGAACTGGGGGTCGAGCGTGGCCTCATCGCCAACTGCGGCCACTCGATCCCGCACGACCAACCGGCCGCCTTGGCGCGCGCGCTGGCAAAGGCTTTGGCCTGACACCATACGGGGAATCGCCACCATGATGCTATTGCTGCTCGGTTTGCTGGTTTTCATCGGAATGCACTCGGTGCGCATCTGGGCACCCGCCTGGCGCGGAGCGCAGATCACCCGCCTGGGCTGGCTTTACTGGCGAGCCATCCATTCGCTGGCGGCACTCGTTGGCCTGGTGCTGATCGTCAAAGGCTATGCCGAAGCGCGCGCACTGCCCGGCGTGTACTGGCAACTGCCCTTTGCCGCCCGCCATGGCATGCTGCTGGTGATGCTGCTGTCGTTCATTCTACTGACCGCCAGCCAGGTTCCCGGCTCGCATATCAAGCAGCGCGTGGGCCATCCAATGAGTCTGGGCTTGGTGTTGTGGTCGAGCATGCACCTGCTGTTCAACGGCCGTCCGGCCGCGCTGGTACTGTTCGGCGCATTCCTCGCCTGGTCGCTGACGCTGACGGTGGTGTCACTTCGGCGCGACCGCGCCGCTGGCGTGCAATACCCGGAGGGCCGCCTCAGCCGCGACCTGCTGGTTTGCGCCATCGGCGTGGTGGCGTGGCTGACCTTCATCCTGGTGCTGCACCAACGTCTGATCGGCGTCGCGATTCTCTGATCGGTGGGTTTGGGGAGGTCGCGGTTAAAACCGCTCCTACCCGGCCGAGGGGCTACGCCCCTCGCCTCCGGTTGATGGCCTTAGTCGGCCGTTAGCACCAGGCAACCCGCCATATGACGCGCTTGCGCAGCCTTGGGCAGATACAACCACGAAGTGTTGGCATCGATCGGCTCGAACGCCCACGGCAAGCGGCTATCGACAATCAAACGGCACTTGTCGGAATTTGCACGACTGCCGCGCGGCAAGCACAACACGGAAATCAGGGAAAGTAACTGCTGTTGGCGGGAATCCGGGTTTGGAAAAGAAACGAGGGTTGCATTACCATCTTGAGTAGCCATTCTGACTCCTGAAGCGAGTTGGTTTGGTTAGCGGGCCCAGCGGTGTGACAGCACCCTGGGCCCGCGCCTCTTCGCGGCGAACGCCGCACCCGCTACCTTAGCCAGCAAGACGCAAATAGACAACCGAGCGCGGCTGTCGGAAAAGGCTGAAAATTTGTGTGTGGGGGCGGCGGTTTGGCCATTGCCGACAATGCCTCTGGATGTCGCGAAGGTCTACTATCGGCCAGGAGCCGCCATTGCGGCCCTGTACTCCAAAGCAGTCACTCTACTTGCGCTATAGTGAGCGAAGTCTCGCTGATTAGGGGCCATCGATGCGATTTCAACGGTGGCAACCAAGCAACCTGTGCCACGAAAGCCTCAGACTGATGTCAATCGAAGACTCCACCGCTCCCACACACGAAGCACGTCCGCGGCCGCCGTCTTCCACGAGTGACGCAAACAGCGCTCCATCGGAATCCGAACAGCTTTACACATCCTTGTTCGATCACATGCTCAATGGTCTGGCGTACTGCCGGATGCTGTATGAGGGGGATCGGCCGGTCGATTTCATCTATCTGAGCGTCAACCAAGCATTCGGTGCGCAGACGGGCCTTCAGGACGTTGTGGGCCACCGGGTGAGCGAGGTCATCCCGGGCATTCGGGAGGCCGACCCGGAGCTGTTTGAAATCTATGGCCGTGTTGCGCGCGGAGGGCCACCCGAGACCTTCGAGACTTACGTCGAAGCCCTCCAGATGTGGTTCGAGATTTCGATCTACAGCCCAAAACCTGAGCACTTCGTGGCCGTTTTCGACGTTATCACCGAGCGCAAGCTTGCAGAAATGGCGTTGCGCAGCAGCGAGGAGCGGTTCGCGACGGTTTTCCAGGCCAGCCCGGTCGGCATCGTGATCAGCAAGGGCTACTCTTCGCTCGCTTATCTCCGGCGATTTCCAATCGATACGCTCAAGATCGATCAGAGTTTCATGCGCGATATCCCACATGACGAGAGCGCCATCGAGATCACCAAGACCATAATCGCCTTGGGACAGAACCTGCATATGCAGGTCTTGGCTGAAGGGGTTGAAACCGAAGCACAGTTCAGATTCCTGAAAAGCCTGAGCTGCAATCTATCCCAAGGCAACCTGCACAGCCGACCTGTCGTCGCGGCCGCTCTGGCCGACTTTCTCGCAAACAATCGCTAATCCATAAGAACTCGGCTGCGCCTTTTATCCTGTGCAACGCAGAGTGCCGCGTTGAGGCAAAAGGGTCACCCATTAGCCCCTCCGTCAATAGGGACGGTCAAATACCTGCGATCGTCCGTCGCATTCTTGCTGCAGTGATTCTTTCCTGCCGTCAATGCCGCTGCATTCTTGGTTCTCGATGTTTTGGTGTCGCCGCTGCGCACCAGTCACCCATCAGGATCAAGGCTCAGTCAGGGAGTGATGCTTACCCCACGGCCCCTGGCTGCCTGTGCAGCCCCAGAAAACCCTCTGTTCCCCGTCGCGCCCAATTCAGGCGATCAAGACAGCAATCGCACAGGTCTATGGCTGCGCCAATTTGGCGCTCCAACCCCAGTTGGTTCACAACGCGGACGCAACGAACTCGTCAACGACGGGCGGGATCGATGTCGGCGCGCAATCAGGTCTGGTGGTTTTGCCAACCCCATAGCGACGCTGCCGACATCGTCCCATTGAGCGTCAATTTTTCATCCGAAAGCCCTCTGGACCTCGAATGGCACGCCATCTTTGATAACGTGATAACAGGCTCGCGCCAGTTTGTGCGCCACCGCCTTGATCGCTACCACCGAGAGTGCTGACGTGCACTTGCGTTGATACCAACGCTTTACCGTCGGGTCATAGCGCACCGCAAAATGTGCTGCTTCGATGAAGGCCCATGCCAGATATCGATTACCGCATTTTGCATTGCCTTCGCCCTTCTTCTTGCCATTGGATTCGCGTCGGCTGTTGACCGTGCGCGCATAGGAGGCAAAGTGGCCGGCATTGGCGAAGCGGTTAATATCACCGACCTCAAGCGCGATGGTCAGCGCCAGAATCTTGCCAATGCCACAGACGGTCTGCAGCACACTAAAGTCTTCCCTCTGTGATGCTTTGGCGAGGATGCCTCGTTCCAAACCGGTAATCTGCTTATCGATACAATTCATCACCGCCAAGTTGGCCTGCAGCGCTTGGGCCTGTTCTTCGAACAGGGGTAAGGTGGCGATTTCTTTCTCTGTCCAATGTTTGATGGTATTCCCGCTTAGCTGAACGCCCAGGTTGCGGGCTAGCAGATTCTGGATGCCGAGTATCTGCGAAGTGCGCTGGCTAACCAATTGGCTACGCTTGCGAAGCAAATCACGTAAGGCGCGTTGCTCGCGCGGATAAATATAGCCGGTCGGCAGAATGCCCAGCCGTAACAGGTGGGCCAGGTGACGGGCATCACTGAAGTCACCGCCGTACTTCAAGCCGTCATACTGTTTTACCGCGGCCGTATTAACCAGGCTTACCGCAAAGCCGGCATCCTGCAAGCCATCCACCAACCAATACCAGTTGTAGGTCGACTCGACTGCGACACCGCGCACCGTTCCAGAGCAGCTGCGTAGTGCATCAATAATGCCGCCCAATTGATTGGGCAACCGCTTAGCAAAAAGCGTGCGATCTTGCTCATCCATAACCAGCAGCACGCTATTGTTGGAGTGCAGGTCTATTCCGGCGTACAGTTCCATGTCGGCCTCCTTCGTGGGTGCAATTGTTCGTTTCGCAACCAAACAATAGCTCCTGTGAACGGAGGTCGGCGATTTATGGCTAGATGTTTATCAGGTCTTTCTGTTGCATGCGCCACCAGCCCAGTGCAGTCCGCGTGCGGCGACAACACAGCGCTGGCGCCAGCCATCCGCCTTGGCATGTCTTGCGCTAAATCAGGCTTGGGTGACAAGCGGTGCGCCCGGTTAACCCTGGGCAAGTCGGTTATTTGACCATTTATTACATATTATTATATTGTATTAAGAAGGCATCTGTTGTGGGCGTTGCGCCCCGCGATGAGGATCGCCCCCGGTTAGACGTGGCGCGGCAAAGCTCGCGTCCAAAAGAAAATCCTCAAGACATCGTATCGACTTTGTGAACCCAAGCAGGATCATCTCCAGATGAACATCAAATCCACCCTCTGCGCGCTGGCTTGCGCCGCAACCATGAGCGGGTGTGCCAGTTTCAACACGCCCAGTTACACCCCCGACTACAACGCCATCGACGCCTTAAAAGCCGCTCAAATCGGCAAAGTCGCGGTGAACACCGTCCAACCGGAAGATCCGGCGGCGGATGTCAATCACATCAACTTGCGCGGCAGCCACCTGACGGTGGAAGGCGGCACATTCGCCAGCTACTTGCAGCAAGCCATCACCAGCGACCTGACGGAAGCCGGGGTCTATGACCCCAACGCGGATACCAAGCTGGTGATCGAACTGCTGGAAAACGACATCAATGTCGCCGGCTTCGCCACCGGCACCGGGGTGCTGGTCGTGAACCTGCAAGTCCTTCAGCATGGCAAGGTGGTGTTGGACAAAAAGTATTCGGCCCATTCGCAATTTGATTCGTCCTTTGCCGCCGCCCTGGCCATTCCCAATGGCCAAAACGCCTACCCCGGCCTGGTGAAAAAGCTGTTATCCACCATTTACAGCGATCACCAGTTTATTGATGTTCTTCAACAAAGTGCAGTGAAATAATGAAAAAACGCTTCCTAAGTGCGGTCTTGGTACTGTTGGCTGGCCTGCTGACCGGTTGTGCCCATCCGATTATGATTTCGCCCAGCAACGCCATGCACCCGCAGTCTGCCAACCCCATTGGCAAGAATGTAGCCTATGTCATGAGCGATGCCGACCGCAGCAAAGAGGTGATCACCCCCGGAGGCGGTGGCGACAAAATCAGTTACTACCCCTACCGCGACCTGGAAAAAGCCATTCGCGATGCCTTGCATGTGGCCTATAAGGATGTGACCGTCGTCGACAAGCAGGGCAATCTTGAAGTCTTGAAGGCACACCAAGTGTCGTACGTGTTTGTGCCGGAAATCACCACCACCTCCGAGTCGCCGTCGCTGTTTACCTGGCCGCCGACCAAATTCCGCATCGAAATGGCCGTCAATGTCTTTGACGGCGCCGGGCAACTGGTGACGCAGATCCGCACCGTCGGCAGCGGCAGCGCCGAGTTCTCCGAGTTCAAGAGCAACTTTGGCTTGGCAGGCAACCGCGCCGCGGATGATCTGGAGGCCAAACTGGTGGAAGAAATCAAACGCAATCCCAAGCTGCAGTAACCCTGCGGGCCAGCAACGAAAACCGCACGGCGTCGCGCACGCCGTGCGGTTTTTTGCGTTGGGGCAATGCGGTCAAACGCCATGTTGACGCGTTAGCAAAGGCCGGGCCGCCGAGGGGGACTTGCCACGTTCACCAATACCAATCCGCCGCCCATCCATCAGGCGCCGGCCAGGGCGACCGCATCTGCCCCCGCCGGAATCCGCATCGGCGCGGCCGGATCGGTCACCGCCTGCCACACGGCTTCGGCGACATCCTGCGCATGCGTGACCGGCGTATTCGTGTCCTGCACGGCGGCGAACTCGCGCTGCATGAATTCGGCATAGACATCCGGCACGGTATCGCCCATCAACCGGCGGGCGTTGCTGCCAAAGCTCGTGCTGGGCGCGCGCCCCGGCAGCACCAGCCGAACGCGGACATCGAACGCAGCCAGTTCCAAGGCGAGCGACTCGGTGAAGGCGTTCACCGCCGCCTTGCTGCTCGTGTAGACCGACAATAGCGGCAGCGGCTTCAACGTCACGGTCGACGTGACGTTCACGACGACACCAGCCCGCCGCTGGCGGAACTGTGGCAACACGGCTTGCGTCATCGCGATCGTGCCGAGCATGTTGGTCTCGAAGACCTCGCGAACGTTGTCCAGCGTGGTGCCTTCCAACGGCCTCAGCATACCAACGCCGGCGTTGTTGACCAACGCATCGATCGGCCCGGCCGCCTCGACACAGCGGCGGATGCTTTCGATGTCGGTGACGTCGAGCGGCAGAACGCGTAACAGGTCGGAACGCGGCAACAGATCTTCACGCGGCGTACGCATCGTCGCGACGACACGCCAGCCTTTGTCGAGAAACAGCCGCGCGGTCTCAAGGCCAAAACCGGACGAGCAGCCAGTGATCAGGACAGTGGGTGAGTTGGACATCGGAATCTCCTGTGTGTTGAATGACGGTTCCCATGGTAGAGCGCCGAATCAGGATCATCTATAATTCCAAGTCCATGTTTTTGTAGAGACAGTCCGAAATGACCGATCCGCTGGCCGAAGTCGTTTCCTTGTTGCAGCCGAGCGCTCCGTTCTCGAAGCTCGTCGTGGCGACGGCCCCCTGGGCGGTTCGACGCGCCGAGATGGGCCGGCCGTTCTACTTCGTCGTGCTCGAGGGCGGCTGCCATCTGACGGTCGATAGCCCGGAGCACAGCGACACGATCACGCTGCATGAAGGTGACTTTGTGCTGATTCCGGCCGCGCGCGGGGTCGCGACATCCAGCCTCGACCGACAGCCGCCTCTAGAGGGCGAGGCCATCTCTACCCCCATCGTGCCGATGCCTGGCGGCGCACGAGTCGGCGACCCGGACGGCGCGGTGGATGTACGCATGCTCGTCGGCAATTGCGAGTTCGGATCGCCGGATGCCGCGTTGTTAGTGTCGCTGCTGCCGCAATGGGTGCATGTTCGCGGCGAGCAGCGTCTGTCGACGCTGGTCCAGCTGGTCGGCGAAGAATCCCGCGCCGATCGGCCCGCACGCGAAATCGTCACGGCCCGTCTGCTCGAGGTGCTGCTGATCGAAGCCCTTCGCTCGACAGCCAGCACTGCGGCGTCGCCCGGCTTGCTACGTGGCTTATCCGATCCCAAGCTGTCGCTGGCTCTGCGCCGCATGCACGAGCGCCCCGCGTCTCCGTGGAGCATCGCACAGCTGGCACGCGAGGCGGCAATGTCGCGCTCGGCCTTCTTTGAGCGTTTCAGTCGAGCCGTGGGCGTCGCTCCGATGGAATATCTGCTGGCCTGGCGGATGGCGATCGCTAAGCAGCTGCTGCGGCGGAGGGAATTCCAGATTGCCGAGATAGCCGAGCGCGTCGGCTACGGCTCGGTCAGTGCCTTCGGGGTCGCGTTCACCCGGTACGTGGGCATGCCCCCCGGGCGCTATGCCAAATCAGAGATGAGTGCCGTTCAGACCGGATAGATTGCATCGGCTCTTAGCTTTAAGCTACAAAGTCGAGGGCCTGGTCTAATGTGATGATCCGCCTGACCCTTTAGAGGGAGCGGATCTCAGTTCGCGAGGGGGGTCGTCAGCGTCGCCTCGTTCGTATCCACCACAAACACCGCGAGGAGCTTGGCGGGTTGCGTTTCACTGGCATTGGCACTGACCGCATGGCGGTCGCCGGGCATCTCGGCGAAATTCTGTCCGACCTGGTAAACAATCACCGGCCCATCATTCACTTGGCTCTTGATCGCCCCCTCCAGCACCGTCGCATAAATGAAGGCGGATTTTGCATGCATGTGCCCCGGCGAATAGCCGCCCGGGCCGTATTCCACGAGCACGCCCTTGATGCTTTTTCCGGGAACGTTCGGCAACTCGTGCTGGTAGACGAGCGTCACCTTGGCGTTCTTCGACTCCGCCGCGAGGGCGTTACCCAACGGCAAGGTGGCGACAAGCAGAGCGCAGAGAATGCGTTTCATAAAGTCTCCTGACTGGACGACTAGCGCTTTCATCTTAGAAGCTAATCTCGCCCTGCAGCCCGAGAAAAGGGTCAGGCCCGCTTGTTGCAGGCAAACCCCAAACCGCCCTCCCAAGAGGCGTCATCAACAACCAGCCCCATCCAAACGAACAGGTATTTTAGACCCCAATCAAAACGAGGCCCCTCAGGGCCTCGTTAGCAGACATGCCGGACAGCGGGCGCGGTACTACGCCGGTTCGGCCACCGGCGCGATCCCCCTGGCGCTCGTCGACAACTGATCGGCCAATTGCAGCAAGGCGCCGGAGGTGCTCTTGAGCTGCGACACCACCTCGATATTGGATTCGGCCAGTTGCGCCGTGGACGCCACCTTCTGCGCCAGTTCGATGCTGGCCATGCGCTGTTCGCGCAAGCTGCCGTTGATGGTTTCGATCGAGCCCACCACTGTCTGCGAGCTTTCCTGAATACCCTGCATCGATTCGGCGCTTTGCGCCGCGCCCTGGCTGACTTCCAAGACGCTCGACAGGCTCTGTTGCATGCTGTCGACCACCGAGCCGGCTTCCTGCTGGATGGTCTGGATCATGGTGGTGATTTCCTGCGCCGACACCGCGCTGCGTTCGGCCAGCTTGCGCACCTCGTCGGCCACCACGGCGAAACCGCGGCCGAATTCGCCGGCGCGCGCCGCCTCGATGGCGGCATTTAGCGCCAACAGATTGGTCTGCTCGGCCACATCGACGATCACGCCGACGATATTGCCGATCTTCTCCACCTGCCCGGTCAACGCCTCGATACGATGCGAGGTCGCCTGCACTTTGTCGGCCACCGCGCGCATCTGCTCGGAGGAGGCCATGACTTCCTGCACCCGCTGGCTGGCGATCTCGCCCGCTTCGCGCGCCATGCGCGATGCCTTGCCGGAGCTGTTGGTCACCTGATTGATGCTGACGGTCATCTGCTGAATGGTGGCCGCCGCCTCGCGCGTCGAGTCGGCTTGTTGCTGCACGCTACTGCCCACCTGGTCGGTCATACCGGCCAGCGCATGCGCGGCATCGGTCGCCGCTTGCGCGCTGAGACGCGCCTGATCGGCCAGACCGCGCAACTCGGCCTGCAACGCGGCGACTTGCTGCGCAAGCAGGTCTTGCGGCCGTTCGAATCGCCCGCCTAGCCAAAAGGCCAGCGCCAGCGACACCAGCAATACCACGGCCACGGCGCCGAGCCACACACCTTGTCCGGCACCGGCGGCCAGCGCCAGCCCGGCCATCGCGCCTGTGCCAAGCAACTGCAGCAGCAACACTTGAATCCTGATCGACATGCCCTCTCCTTCAAGCCTGCTCCGGCCCACGGCCGGATACGACAAGGCCCTCCGCAGCATTTCGCTCGCCGGAGGGCCTTTCGGACGAAACGGCGTGAACGCTTAGCGCGAGGTCACGGTCATGAATGCCGACTGGCCGGCGCTGAGCGAACCGGTCGCCTTGGCCGACAGGGTGTATTCGTCGCTGTTGGCGATCACCACCACGCTGGTCAACGACGGCACTTTGCCCTTGATGCCGGCGAAGTCGACATCGATCAGTTTGTCGCCTTTCTTCACTTGCTGGCCTTGGCGAACCAGCGGCTTGAAGCCCTGGCCGTTCAGCTTCACGGTATCGATACCGATGTGCATCAGCACTTCGGCGCCGTTGGCGGCGGTCAGCGTCAGCGCGTGGCCGGTGCGCGCCACTTGGGTGATGGTCCCGTCACACGGGGCGATCAGGGTATTGGAAGTGGGATTGAGGCCCAGGCCGTCGCCCATCATCAGACCGGAAAACACCGGATCCGGCACATTGGCCAGGGCAACGACAGAACCGCTGAAGGGCGCGACGAGTGTAATCGAAGACATCTTATTTTCCTCTGTGAGTAACGAACGCCTGAGTGGCAAGGCACATGCAATCTTCCGTTGCATTGCTATGCCACTGGCAAATTTTAATCATATTCCCACAGAATATGCGCCATCGATCCAACAGAAAACACTGTAATTTTGCAAAAGTTTGCTTCAGCTCAAGTACAGCACCGCCACTAACACACTGGCCATAATGCAATAAGGACAAGCCAATCAGGCCTTTTTGCCAGTTTTGCGCCAAGCAAAGGCGTTGCGGTCTAATGTCGTAGTATTACTACAGTCCAGCAACGCCCGCCGCGGATTTCATGCCGGTGCGCCATTCTCAAGGGCAATCTTTCGGGCCTTGACCGCCGGCCGATAAGCGGCCAGCCACGCTGCGACGGACGCCACCTGCTCGGCGTCAAGGTGCAGCTTCAGCTTGCTGCGCCGCCACAGCATGTCGTCGGTGCCGCAGGCCCATTCCACGTCCACCAGATAGCGCGCCTCGGCTTCATATAGCCCCGGGGCAATCTCGGCGCCCAACTCCGCCAGACTTGTGGCCGCGCCGATCACCTTCGCAAGCCTGGTACCGTAGGCACGCGCATAGCGCATCAGCAGTTCGAGCGGCATCCACGGGTAACTGGCCTTGATGCGCTCGAACCAGGCGGCGAAGTCGGCCTGCGGCAGGTCGCCGCCCGGCAAGGGGGAATGGCCGCTCGTGCAAGCCCGCGTGCAACCCAACTGCGGCGCCAGCATATCGACGGCCTGCTCGGCCAATTTGCGATAGGTGGTGATCTTGCCGCCGAACACCGACAACAGCGGCGCCCCCTCGTCGCTGTCGAGCGACAGGAAGTAATCGCGCGTCACGCTGGCGGCATTATCCGATTCGTCGTCCAGCAGCGGCCGCACGCCCGAGTAAGTGGCCACCACATCCTCCGGGCCGATCTGGCGCTCGAAATAGCGATTGCTCATCGTGCACAAGTAGCGGATCTCGTCGTCGTCGATGCCCACTTGCGCCGGGTCGCCGCGGTATTCGATATCGGTGGTGCCGATCAGGGTGAAATCGCGCTCGTAAGGAATGGCGAAGATGATGCGCTTGTCCGGATTCTGGAAAATATAGGCGTAGCTATGCTCGAACATGCGCGGCACGATGATGTGACTCCCTTTGACCAAGCGCACCGACTGGCTGACGCGTACCTTGGCCTGCTCGCGCAGGAAGCGATCGACCCATGGTCCGGCGGCATTGACCAGCGCGCGCGCCGAGACCGTGCGCTCCGCCCCGCTCGCATCGCGTAGCGTGCAACGCCACAGCCCCTGTTCACGGGTCGCCGCGATGCAGGCGGTACGGGTCAATACGGTCGCGCCGTGTTCGGCGGCGTCCAGCGCGTTGAGCACCACCAGCCGCGCATCTTGTACCCAACCGTCCGAGTACTCGAAACCACGCTTAAAGCCGCGCTTGAGCGGGCTGCCCGACGGGTGGCGGGCGAAATCGACCCCGACCGAGCCCGGCAACAATTCGCGCCGCGCTAGGTGGTCATATAGGAACAAGCCGCAGCGGATCATCCACGCCGGCCGTTGGCTCGCGTCGTGCGGCATGACGAAACGCAAGGGCCAGATGATGTGCGGCGCCAACCGCAGCAACACCTCGCGCTCCTGTAGCGCCTTGCGCACCAGGCCGAACTCGTAGTATTCGAGGTAGCGCAAGCCGCCATGAATCAGCTTGGTACTGGCCGACGAAGTATGCTGCGCCAAGTCGTCCCGTTCGCACAGCAGCACCGACAAGCCGCGCAGGGCGGCATCGCGGGCGATGCCGGCGCCATTGATGCCGCCGCCGACCACCACCAAGTCCCAGGTTTGATTCTCCACGCTACTTTCCTCTGATTTTTCCGTTACTTGCAGACGAAATCTTAGTCACAACTCATGGCCGATACAACATTTAATGTTGTTTTATGTTGTATTTATTTTCGAAAATGTTCGTCAAAAGCGCAAAAAAAGCGCGCTCCATGCGAGGAGCGCGCACCATCCAAGATCAAATGAATTGTTTGCTATAGAGCAGCGCCGCCAGCGTGCCGCCGATCAGCGAACCGACCACCGGTACCCAGGCATAACCCCAATCGCTGTCGCGCTTGCCCGGAATCGGCAAGATGGCATGCATGATGCGCGGCGCCAGATCGCGCGCCGGGCTCATGGCGTAGCCCGTCGTGCCGCCGAGCGATACGCCGATGCCCAATACCAACAAGCCGACCGGCAAGGCATTGAGCGCGCCGAGCGAAGCGGTGGGCGACACCATGTTGAGCACGGCGAACACCAGCACAAAGGTGGCGATCACTTCGGAGGCCAGATTACCCGGCAGGCTGCGGATCGCCGGACCGGTACAGAACACCGCGAGCTTGGTGTCCGGGCATTCGGTGCTGGCGAAATGCTGGCGATACATCACCCAGACCAGGAAGGCGCCGAACATGCCGCCCAGCATCTGGGCGCACATATAGCCCGGCACGCGCGCCCAGGCGAACTTGCCGGCCACCGCCAGCGCCAGCGTCACGGCCGGATTGAGATGCGCACCGCTATAGGCCGCCACGCAAAACACCGCCACGAACACCGCCATGGCCCAGCCGAAAGCGATAACGATCAGGCCGCCGTTGTGGCCCTTGGTTTGTTTCAGGATCACGTTGGCCACCACGCCGTTGCCCAACAGGACCAATAGCGCGGTGCCGATGAATTCGGCGATCAAGGGAGTCATATTGTTATCCTTTATCTATAGAGGAATCAGGCATCGGCCCAAGCAATCGCGGCCTTGACGGCGCGGTGCCAGCCGTTGACCAGGTGTTCGACCTTGGCCGGCGACATATCGGGCTTGAAGCGGCGATCCAGCTGCCATTGCCCCTGCACGTCGTCCAGGCCGTTCCAGTAGCCGACCGCCAGGCCAGCCAGATAGGCGGCGCCGAGCGCGGTGGTTTCGGTCACCTTGGGGCGGATCACATCGATGGAGAGGATGTCTGCCTGGAACTGCATCAGCAGGTTGTTGACCGTGGCGCCGCCGTCGACGCGCAATTCCGGCACGGCGATACCGGCATCGGCTTCCATCGCCTTGAGGACGTCCATGGTCTGGAAAGCGATACTCTCGAGTGCGGCGCGCGCCACATGCGCGGCGGTGGTGCCTTGCGTCGCGCCGAACAGCGAACCGCGCGCGCTCTGATTCCAATGCGGCGCCCCCAGACCGGCGAAAGCCGGCACCAGGTACAAATCGCCGCTGTCCTGCACTTGTTGCGCCAGTTCGTCCACATCGCCGGAGTGCTTGATGATGCCCAAACCGTCGCGCAGCCACTTGACCACCGAACCGCCGATGAAGATCGAGCCTTCCAGCGCGTAGTGGGTTTCCCCCTTCACCTGCCAGGCCACCGTGGTCAACAGCTTGTTGCTGGATTCGGTCGGTCGGGTACCGGTGTTCATCATCAGGAAGCAGCCAGTGCCGTAGGTGTTCTTGACCATGCCCGGCCGGGTACAGAGCTGACCGAACAGTGCGGCCTGCTGGTCGCCGGCGATACCGGCGATGGGAATGCCGGCGCCCAGTTGCGTCCCTTGGGTCGTGCCGTACACTTCGCTCGACGAGCGCACCTGCGGCAGCATGCTGGCGGGAATGTCCATCAGCTTGAGCAGATCCTCGTCCCAGCTCAGGGTATGGATATTGAACAGCATGGTGCGCGAGGCGTTGGAGACGTCGGTGACGTGCTCCTGGCCATGGGTGAAGTTCCACACCAGCCAGCTGTCGATGGTACCGAAGGCCAGCTTGCCGGCATCGGCACGCGCCCGAGCGCCCGGCACATTATCGAGAATCCACTTGACCTTGCTGCCGGAGAAATAGGCATCGATCATCAGGCCGGTCTTGGCGCGGATCGATGCCTCCAGGCCCTGGGCCTTCAGGCTGTCGCAGTAATCGGCGGTGCGACGGTCTTGCCAGACGATGGCGTTGTAGACCGGCTGGCCGGTTTCGCGATCCCAAACCACGGTGGTTTCACGTTGGTTGGTGATGCCGATGGCGGCAACGTTGCCGCTCTCCAATCCGGCATAGGCCAGCGCTTCCGCCGCCACGCCGGCTTGCCCGCCCCAGATCTCCAGAGGGTCATGCTCGACCCAGCCTGGTTGCGGATAGTGCTGGGTAAACTCTTTCTGCGCGACCGAAACGATATTACCCATGCGGTCGAAAACGATGGCGCGCGAGCTGGTCGTGCCCTGGTCAAGCGCCAGGATGTACTGTTTTTGCATTGTCCATTCTCCTAGTGTGCTGCATTACGCCGCGCAGCTGCGCCTGCGGCTTATCCTCGCCCAAGTTTCACCCGGAACCCGACCCGGACAATGACATGAGCATGTTGTTTTATGTTTGGTTTGGATTCTACACAGGGCAAAATGCTCATAAAAGGAAAATATTTCGAAGATTAAGAAAAACAATCTGACATAGAACGAAAAACCATTCAGAGGAAACGCCAGGAACGGCGATGCAACCATCCAAAAATCCGACGATTTAGAGCAAAAGCCCTACGCCACAAGCCTTGTCACGGCTGGCGCCACCCCATTGTCGAGGTCGGGCGCATTGTGACAAATCTGTTGCACAATGACAACGTCGTCAGTTTGGATGCAACGCAACAAAACTGCATAACGGTCGAACGACTGTCTCTTGGGTCAGTTGCCGCAAAGATTATTTGTGCTGCAATGGCGCGCATTGCGATAACCCCATGGAGATCGAAAATGCGCATGATTTTAACGATGGCCTTGCTGTTTACCGTGTCTACCCCGGCCTTGGCCGAGGAGGCGTCGGCCCCGCCCAATCCGCTCAGCCCGTTGATCGGCGTGTGGGAGGGCGATGCCGGTATCGACGTCGCACCGGCACAGAAAAAGACCGGACTGCCGCCTGGCTCGGCGGCCACCAGCCCGTATTTTGAGCGTATCACCATCACCGACGGTCCGAGCGCCACCAACGCCAGCGAACAGGATTTGGTGTCGGTGGCTTATCACCAGCAGGTCTTTCGCAAATCGGATCAAAAACAGTTTCACGACCAGATCGGCTACTGGATTTGGGATAAGAAGAACCAAAAGCTCATCGATTCGTTTTGTATCCCGCGCGGTGTCTGTATCACGGCGGAAGGCCCGCTGAAGCATCCCGGCGAATTCGCCGTCAACATGCTGCGCGCCGCCGAGGCTTCTTTTGCCGCCAAGAACGCGCAAACCCGCGCCTTCGAGATCAGCATGAAATTAAACGGCGACGGCTCGCTGTCTTACACCCAAAAGACCGATCTCTTCATCTACGGGCGGCCGTTTACCCATATCGACGCCAGCACATTGAAAAAGAAGGGCTGACCGCTAGGGCGCGATGTACAACTCCACGTGCGCCTCTTTGATGACGGCCGCCATTTCCTCCGGCGGCGCCTGGTCGGTGAACAGGGCCGTCACCCGGGACAGCGGCCCCAACTCCACCATCGATGGCCGGCCGAACTTGGAATGGTCGGCCACCAGGAAGACATTGCGGGACTGATTGATGATGGCATCCGAGGTGCGTACCTCGCGCATATCGTAGTCGCGCAGCGTGCCGTCGGTCTCGATACTGGAAATGCCGATGATGCCGTAGTCGACCTTGAACTTGCGGATGAACTCGATGGTGGACTCGCCGATGATGCCCATATCGCGCGGCCGCATCACACCGCTGGCGACGATCACCTCGCAATCCGGGTAGTTGCACATCATCGCCGCCACGTTGAGGTTATTGGTGATCACATGCAGGCCGTGATGATTGTGCAGCGCTTTCGCCACCTCCTCGGTGGTGGTGCCCAGATTGATGAACAACGAAGCGTGATTGGGAATTTGCTCGGCCACCAATTTGGCGATGCGTCGCTTCTCGTCGATACACATCACCTGGCGCGTGTTGTAAGCCACATTCTCAACACTGGATTGCGCGCTGGCACCGCCGTGAATGCGCTGTAGCAGCCGATTGTCGGCCAACAGCGTGATGTCGCGCCGGATGGTTTGGTGGGTGACGCCAAAGTGGTTGGCCAGCGCCTCGACCGTGACATGGCCTTCGCGCTGAACCATGCCAAGGAGTTCTTGTTGCCGTTGGTTAAGAATGATCATTTATCGGGTGCGCACGCAGGCTCAAGTTGATCGGCATGGGAATATTTCGCGGATTATACAGGGGCGATAGACGGAAAACAGTCTCTCATGCCGCCTGGCCACGCCGTAACGCCACATATTGCAGCAGCATGATGGTCTTGCCGTCGACGATCTCGCCGGTGCGCACCATGTCCAGCGCCGTGGCGAGCGGCAACTCGATCACCTCGATGTCCTCGCCCTCCTCCTCGACCCCGCCGCCACATTCGACACTGTCGGCGGGTTGGTAATCGGCGACAAAGAAATAGAGTTTCTCCGTCACCGAGCCCGGGCTCATATACGCCTCGAACACCTTTTCCACGTCGCGCACCCGATAGCCGGTTTCTTCCGCCACTTCGGCCCGGATACGCTCTTCCGGCGCAGCATCGTCCAGCAAACCTGCCGGCGCCTCGATCAACATGCCGTCATGGCCATTGACGAAGACGGGAAAACGGAACTGCCGCACCAACACCACCGTGTCGCGCCGCCGGTCGTGCAACAGCAACACCGCACCATTGCCGCGATCGTAGGTCTCGCGACTTTGTCGCTGCCAGACGCCGTCTTGGCGCAGAAAATCGAAGGTGGTCTTTTTCAGCACATACCAATCGTCGGAGAGGATTTCGCTTTTTAGAATGCGCACGCGTTCGGAAGTCGCCAACTTCATGCCATACCCCATTGTCATTGATACGGCAAAAACTTATCATGCATGTTCGTGCAATAACAAGCATTTTCGTGCAAAAAGGAAATTCGCCATGCTGACCGAGCAGCGCAAACAAGACATCCTCACCTTGTTAGGCAAAGAAGGCCAAGTATTCTCAGGCGCGCTCAGCCTGCGCTATGGCGTCTCGGAAGATACCGTGCGCCGCGACCTGCGCGAACTGGCGGCAGAGGGAAAACTGCAGCGGGTGCACGGCGGCGCGCTGCCCGCCTCGCGAGCCGCGGCCGACTTCGCGCACAGGTTGCCGATCGAGTCGGCCAGCAAACGCGCGGTTGCCGCAGCCGCCGCGCGCATGATCGACAGCGGCCAGACCGTACTGATCGATGGCGGCACCACCGCCGTGGCGCTGGCACGGCAATTACCGGCCACCCTCAACGCCACCGTCGCGACGCACAGTCCCAGCGTCGCCGTGGCCTTGGTCGACCACCCCGGCATCGAGGTCATTCTGATTGGCGGCAAGTTATTCAAACATTCGATTGTCAGCGTCGGCAGTGCGGCGCTCGACGCCTTGGCGCCGATCCGCGCCGATCTGTTCTTCATGGGGGTGACGGGTGTGCACCCGAGTGCCGGTTTGAGTACCGGCGATCTGGAGGAGGCTTACATGAAACGCGCCTTGGCCGCGCATGCCGCCGAAACCATCGTCTTGGCGTCGACGGAAAAACTCCACACCGCCTCGCGCTACCGTATCGGCGGACTGGAAATGGCCAGTACCATCCTGGTCGAGCCGGGATGCGACGAGGCTTTACTCGCGCCGCTATGCAGCGCAGGCGGCAACGTCCTGCGCGCATAAAACGCAAGTTCGGCAGTCAATCGGACAATCCGGGGCTAGGATAAAGTATCGGCAACGCCGACTTTGCCCTGATGCGCGAGGAATATCGTGAATCATCCAGAAGCCCGTCTCGATCTGTCGATGCTCAGCCAGCAACTAGGCGAGGCTTCGGTACCGTTGTTGCGCGAGCTCTATCACCTACTCGAACACGACCTATCGCTGGCCCTGGTGTTGGGCGAGCTGGGCCGCACCAACGCCGGTCGACGCATCCCGTCGGCGCGTCATAACCAATGCCACGATCTCTCGCTGGCCACCGGTATTCCGCGCGCCACCGTGCGCCGCAAACTGCACAAGCTACAAAGTCTGGGCTGGCTAGAGACGGATGCGCGAGGCAGGCTGGCGCTGACGCCGCTGGCACGCGAACAGTGGTCCGACATCAACCGACGCTTCTGGGCTCGCCTGCGCCAAGCATTGGCGCATCTGGAAGAATAAGGAGGATGGGCCAAGGCCCTCGTGACAGTTACTGGCGGGCGTTCAGGTAGGCATCGGCCATGTAGACGGCGCTTTCCAGGCCCAACATGGAACGAAAGGTCACTTCGACCTTGCGGCCCAGTTCGCGGACTTGCGTCACTTCAAACGAGGTCACTTGGCCATCGTCGTGATGTTCGTCGACCCGGAAGCCGGGACGCAATTGGCTGATTTTCATCATCATAGGAATATCCATTTCTTTATTTAAATTTTCGTGAATGGAGGTAAACAGGCAGAGCGCGACATAAAGACCATCGGTTCGACAGCACGCGCTTACGGGATTAAAACTAAGGAAGTACCGCTTGGAAAGGGGGACTACGTGGCTTTAACAACTTATGCACAGCTTAACTCACGCTCGCATTCTACCACCGCCACCACTTATGTCAATAGGCTTAGCAAAAATGTTTAGTAATGAGGCTTGGATGATTCACCGCGCCTTCAGGCACGACTCCGCCATCCCTGTCGCATCGCCCCACCTGGTCAATGCTCAAACAAGCGACTCGACCAATAGCCGCAAATTGGCCAAGGCCCTCTCGGGCGAGGCCTCGAACTGCGCCTGGACGATGGCGCCGTCGATCGCCATCGCCGCCAGGCGTGCGATCTGCGTGCGTCGCTCGTTGTCAGGCAGCAACGTCTCGATCTCGGCGGTCATTTCCTGTTTGTGGCGTTTGACGATGTCTAGCAGCGCCGGCTGCGAACCGCCCAGCTCCACCGCGGCATTGATGAACGCACAGCCGCGATAGGTCTCTTCGTCCAGCCACTCCGCCAAGGCTGGCGGCAGCGCCGCCAGTCCGCCGGCGCCATGACGCTGCAGCGCGGCTTTGAACCAGGCCATCCAACGTTCGTGCCGGTCATCCAAATACGCCCGGATCAATTCGTTCTTGCTCGGGAAGTGCCGATAGAACGTCACCTTGGTCACGCCGGACTCGGCGATCACGCGGTCGATGCCGGTGGCACGTATGCCATCGCGGTAAAACAAATCGTGCGCAGTACGCAGAATCCGCTCGCGGGCGGGCAAATCGGCGTATCGGAGGGATGGTGAGGTCGTCATGCCCCGATTGTAGACAAGTCTGTCCACCTCGGCTACATTAGCGATGTAGACAGACCTGTCTACATAAACCATCCGACTGGAGCACACCATGGAAACCCGTCCCCCACTTCCTCCCTTCACTCTCGAAACCGCCATCCAAAAGGTGCGCTTGGCGGAAGACGCCTGGAACAGCCGCGACCCGGCCAAAGTCGCGTTGGCCTACACAATGGACACCAACTGGCGCAACCGCGCGGAATTTCCGCAAGGGCGGGAGCAAGCACGGCAACTGCTCGAACGTAAATGGGTACGAGAACTGGACTACCGGCTGATCAAGGAGCTCTGGGCTTTCTCGGCAAACCGTATCGCCGTGTGTTTCGCCTACGAATGGCACGACGACGCCGGCAACTGGTTTCGCAGCTACGGTAACGAAAATTGGGAATTCAATGCCGACGGTTTGATGCAGCATCGTTTCGCCAGCATCAACGACCAGCCGATCAGGGCGGAGGAGCGCAAATTCTTCTGGCCATTGGGGCGCCGCCCCGACGACCACCCCGGCTTGTCGGCGCTAGGGCTTTGTGTCGCCTTCCAGCCAGCGGGGGTTAATAGCGCACCATGATTTTCTCATAGCGCCCGTCGCGTTTGGCGTGTTCGAGCGCCTTGTCGAACACGTCGCGCAAATGCGCGTCGCGGAACACCATTTGATAATCGGTCGGCGGAAATATCGCGAACAGGCTGACCGGTTGCTGCGTATTCACGTGGCCCGCGACAATGCCATTGAAGTAGCGGAAGATTTTCCAGTCGGCGATCGCCACATCGACATGCCCGCTGAACAACAGATTGTTCTCGATCCATTGCGGCGAGGCTTCCTGGTAGCTGGCATTGTGCTCGGTCATGTGGCGGAAGGTCTCGCCCAAGACAAGATGGGCGTTCTGGAAAGCCACCACGCGGTACGCGGACAAGTCGTCGATCGAATGCAGGGCAACACCCCGCTTGGCGAGCGCGATGGCCACGTTCTGGTACTGGATGTACGGCGAGGAATAATACCCGGGCAAGCCGCTGGTTTCGCGCACCGTCGCCGCCGCGTCGAATTCGCCGATACGGACCAGCGAGATCAAGCGGGCCGGCGGCACAAACGTCGGCTCAAGGCGATAGCCCATGTCCGAGACGATCATGTCGATCAACTCATACTCCAGCCCGCGGCGCTCTCCTTCTATAATGTAGGGCGGTTTATTCAGACCAAACAGCACATGCAGGGCCGGTGGCGCGGCACACGCCGGCAGCGCCAACGCCATCGCCGACATCACGACACCTACCCTCCGCCAGAATAAACACTGCCTCAGAATGAGTCGCATCGCCGCCTCGCCGATCCAGATCCCCCCCATTTCACCATACTCGAAGCTTGTGCTTCCTGCCTGCGACAAGTACCGTCAGATCAACGTTTTGCGCAAAAAAACTCGGGCATTGCCTGCCGGTTGGCATTCGATCCGGCCGAACTCGCGGTACCCCTGCTTGAGGTAAAACCCAGGGGCCTGGATCTCCATGGTAAACAGCAGCGCCTCGCGACAACCGCGCCGACAGGCTTCCGACTCGGCGATGGCGAGAAGACGCCCCCCCCCCAAGCCCTGCCCGCGGAGCGATTCGGGCAAATACACATAATTGACGAACAACACGCCAAGCGACGTGCGCCCGACCAGACCACCGAGACATTGGCCGGAGACAGGATCGGACACCAAGACATCGAGCGGCTGGTTGTCGGCAATGCCGGTCTCTTCGACGTTGAAGGCGTCCAGGCGGTCGCTGATCAGTCTGCGCGCGTCTTCATCGGCATCCGCCGCCAACGTGAGAACGACATCGCTCGTTGCCATTTCATTTTCTATCATCATGTAATACCTTAAAGTTTATGCAGACCAAGCATAATCACAACGGCAGTCAATGACAAATAGATACAGCCACTCGGAGTGATGCCCATGCAGAAATCCGCGCACGGCTCGCCGACCATGGCAATCCATGCTTTTTGTTGACAGTTGGTGACAAAAGGACAAACACTTCAATAACACTATTATAAAAGTGGGTATTAGTCAGATACCCTCCTGAGGAGCGTTCTATGTCTCGCCTATATCGGATGGATGTCAAAACACGCTTGGCGATTGTCTTGGCAGTCGCATTCTCTTGTCTCATCGGCCTCTCGATATTCGCCCTCTCCAATTTGCGCGAGGCGGAAATGCAGGCTCACCGCACGCGTATCCATCACTTGACCGACCTGGCGACCGCCGTGGTCAACAACTATGTCAAGTTGGCGCAAAGCGGCAAGCTCAGCACGCCCGAAGCACAGCGACAAGCCATAGAAGCGGTGCGCGCCATGCGTTTCGGCAACAACGACTACTTCTTCATCTACAACTTCGACGGCCAGGCCCAGCTGGTGGTCGGCAATCCCAAGCTGGAAGGCAAGAACATGCTCGGCAAAGTCGATGCCAAGGGCTATCCGCTGTGGGACAACATCGTGCGCCTGGGCAAAGAAGGCGGCGGTTACCTGGAGATCTACTGGTTCCCGCGCGCCGGCAGCGACACCCCGATCCCCAAGCTGGGCTACGTCGCCGCCATCCCCGAGTGGCAATGGTCGCTTGGCACCGGGGTCTATATCGACGACGTCAACGAAATCCTGATGCACCACGCCATCAACTACGCCATCGCCGTGGTACTGGCCCTGCTGTTGGCCGGCGGCATCGGGCTTAGCGTCGCGCGCAGCATCGTGCGGCAACTGGGCGGCGAACCGACGCAACTGATGGCCATCATGCAGCGCGCCGCCGCCGGCGATCTCAGCACCCATTTCCCGGTACGCGGCGGCACCGACAGCGTACTAGCCCGTCTGAAGGAAATGCTGCAAGGGCTGGGCGGACTGGCACAGGAGGTGCGCCAAGCATCGGCCGACCTGGAGAAGAGCGCCAAAGTGGTCGCCACTACGTCGAGCAACGTACTGAAAATGGCCAGCGAACAGGCGGACGGCACCAGTGCCATGGCCGCAGCGATGGAAGAAATGACGGTGGCGATCAATCACATCGCCGACAACGCCCGCGATACCGAAGCGGACTCAAGCGCCTCGGCGGAACAGGCCGGGCATGGCGCCGAACAAGCACATAAAGCCGTCGCTCGCATCCAGGAACTGGTACAAACCGCCCAGGGCGCCACCGACAGCGTCAGCGGGCTGGTCGCGCGCGCCAATGAGATCGGCACCATTACCTCGGTGATCAAGGAAGTCGCCGCGCAAACCAACCTGCTGGCGCTCAACGCCGCCATCGAGGCTGCGCGCGCCGGCGAACAAGGCCGCGGCTTCGCGGTAGTGGCAGACGAAGTGCGCGGCCTGGCGGAGCGCACGGCCAACGCCACGGTCGAAATCGAGCAAATGATTCAGGCCATACAGGAAGAAACCCGCTCCGCGGTCGACCTGCTGAGCCATGCCGTACCGCAGGCGCGCGATGGCGCCGAACTGACTGAAGCCACCGCCGAACTGCTGCAACAGTTGCGAGCCAACTCGAACCTGACGTTGACACGCGTGCGCGACGTGGCCGACTCGACCCGAGAACAAAGCCAGGCAAGCACCGACATCGCCCAGCAAGTGGAACGCATTGCCAACGTAGTGCAGGAAACCCGCCGCGCCATGGATCATGCCGCGCAAGAGGTGGCGCACCTGGAGCAGCTGTCGCAGTCGCTGCATCAGGGTGTCGAGCGCTTCCAGATCTAAAAACCGCGCAGACAGAGACAGAACCCGGTTGCCGCCGCCATCGCTGGCTGGCCGCGGCCGGGTTCGTTCAAATTCGCCACAGGATGACAACAACAACTAGACGACCGGTCTACTCGATAGTATATTGCTGTCAGCACGCTCTATTTCCATCACGGATAAAAGGTATTACTCATGAAAATCCTGCTTGTCCTCACTTCTCACGATCAACTCGGCGACACTGGCGAAAAAACTGGCTTTTGGCTGGAAGAACTGGCTGCCCCCTATTACACCTTCACCGATGCCGGCGCCGAACTGACGCTGGCATCGGTGAAGGGCGGCCAACCGCCGCTCGACCCGAAAAGCAACGAACCGGCCTTCCGCACCGAAGCCACGCTGCGTTTCGAGGCGGATGCCAGCGCCACCCACGCCCTGGCGCACAGCAAGAAACTCTCCGATGTCGCCTTCGCCGATTTCGACGCGGTGTTCTACCCCGGCGGTCACGGGCCATTGTGGGATCTGGCCGAAGACCCGGTCTCGATCGCGCTCATCGAACGAAGCATCCAGGCCGGCAAACCGGTCGCGGTGGTCTGCCATGCTCCCGGCGTACTGCGCCACGTCAAGGGCGCCGATGGCCAACCACTGGTAGCCGGCAAAACGGTCACCGGGTTCAGTAATAGCGAAGAAGCCGCCGTCGGCCTGACCGACATCGTGCCGTTCCTGGTGGAAGATATGCTCAAGGCAAATGGCGGCCACTACACCAAGGGCCCAGACTGGCTACCGCATGTCGAAACCGACGGTTTGCTGATCACCGGCCAGAACCCAGGTTCGTCCGAAGCGACGGCGCATGCGCTACTCAAACTGCTAGCCTGAAAGGAATCCACATGTCCGCATACGTCGTTTTTACCCGCGAACGCACCACCGACGCCGCCGAACTGGATCGCTATAAGCAAAAGGCGCCGGCGGCACGCGAAGGACACGATTTGACTCCGCTAGCCTTCTATGGCGAATTCGAAGTGCTGGAAGGCGCGCCGATCGAGGGCGCCGTCATCCTGCGCTTTCCCGACATGGCCGCAGCGCGCGCCTGGTACCACAGCCCGGCCTACCAGGATGCCTTGACGCACCGCCTAAAGGGCGCGGACTACCGCGTGCTGCTGATCGAGGGTGTCGACGCCGCCGTTGCAAACTAGCCAACAGAGCCGCCGTCCCCATCGAATCGATGGGGACGTATCTCCGCCATCGCTATCCAATACCAAATTAAAGACCTATAATTAGCTCAAGCAATAGGTCAATAAAGGTATCGGTCATGCACAAAATTCTGGCGAACAAGGTAGTCGGCATCAGCGAGCTGAAGACAAACCCCGCGGCAATCCTCACTGCCGCCGCGGAGGAGCCGGTCGCTATTCTCAACCGCAACAAACCTGCCGGATACATCATCAGCCCTGAGGTATGGGAGGCGATTGCGGATCGACTGGAAGACATCGAGCTGACCGCCATAGCCAACAAGCGCCTGAATGATGGCAACAAGCCGGTGAAGGTTTCGCTGGATGAGCTATGAACTGGTCTTCCACCCAAAGGCATTAGCCGAATTCAAGAAACTGGATCGTACGACGGCCGAGCAGTTCAAGGCCAAGTTGAAAGAGCGGCTGGAAGTCCCCCGGGTACCGAACGCAAGGGTGAACGGAGGAAAAGATCTATACAAAATAAAATTGCGAACCGTGGGCTATCGACTGGTGTACCAAGTGCAAGACGAGCACATCCTGGTCCTGGTGCTGTCGGTCGGGAAACGAGAGCGCAATGCTGCGTACAAAGCAGCACTGGAGCGGGTGGACTAACCATCCCTCTGGATCTGCTTATGCTGCCGGAACATCATCCGGCAGATCATCAAACCCCCAATCGCCATATTTGTACCAGTCCTCGCCCTGAATCTCCGAGGGATGCTGGGTACAGTTCGAGCCGTTGCCGCACTGCAAGGAATCGGCCGGGCAATACTTATCGCATCCCCAGCAGATGCGCTCCGGGTGGCGGGGCTGAAGGGGAAATCGCTTGGCCATCGAATATAGACGGCACGATTGCCGTGGTATTTAGGGAATTGTTTTCAGAAAAGCAATGCGCTGGACGATCTTGTCGCGCCAACCGCTCGCAATCCCAGGCGTTCCGGCTAAACGCAGAAGCGCGTCGACCGCTGGCCGATGCTCGCGCCAAACCGACATGGCCTCATAAAGCGTATGGGCATCGGCGTTGGACTCGACCAGATCGAGCGTACCCCCGGGGGTGACGCGGCCGGTACGCACCACACGCCAATACCAGCCGGTCTTGAGCGTCTGTGCGATATAAGCCGCCATGCCGTCGCAGGCAAAGCGTTCGTCGATTTTCCAACAAGGGTTGCGCGGCTGGCAGACCTGCAGCAAGGTGTCGCCCAGTCGCCAGATATCGCCGATGCGAACCTGCCTCTCATCGAGATCGGCGGACAGGTTTTCGCCCAGCGAACCGGCAACCAGGCTGGCCGCCGCCTCGGGAAATTGGCGGGCCAACGTTTCGTAATGCCCGACAGGATAGAGATGAACCGCCTTCTCCGGCCCGCCATGAAAGCGCCGGTCGGCTTGCACATCGCCCGCGAAGCCCTCGACGCCCAGTTCGAGCGGCCCCGTCGCCAAGGCCTTGTACATGCCGGTCAGACTGCCGGACTCCGGCAGCCGCGAAATGCCGCCAATGAAGATCGATACACAAGCCGTGGTCACTGCCGATACCCTCAAGCTGGTTTGATGACAGGCAACGCCGGGAACGCGCCGATAGGAAAGATGCTCGCCGTGCCGATGGCAAGGCTATTTCTGTCTTGGTGGCGCGGCAGCGGCCTCTTTTGTGACACCAGCATAAATCATGTCGGTGAACAATGCAGCACGTACACTGGCAGCGCGAGAGCAAGCAAAGGGGATAATCATGTTGGTGCCCGAGACCGGACTCGAACCGGTACAGCAGTTTCCCGCCGGCGGATTTTAAGTCCGCTGTGTCTACCATTTCACCACTCGGGCAGAGAGACGCCAGCCTGGAGCCAGCGTGTGAAGACTGGCGATTGTATGTGGCGGAGCCCCTTCGTGGCAAGTCGGGCAATGATTTCGATGCGGTGTTGCATTCTTGAGCAAATGTTAAGCATCGTTCACTTAACATTGTCCTGAAATTGTCCTGAAACCTTGAGCCGCGTATCGACGTGCGATAACATACCAAGCGTGGGAATTATTCCCACCCAATTTCACACAAGACGATACACGATGCCAACGCCGCTGACGACCACCCTACTCCATCGACGAGACTGCCCTCAATGCGAGGCGACGGCCCCGAAGTTCGGTGCGCACACGCTACTATGCCGATGGCGGCAGCTGCGGCAACAAGCCGGCCAAGCATGGTCGGCCGGGACGGCGCGTTTTGCCGATTGCGTCATCGATCGACCGGCGTTGTTTTGCCTGTTGAGCGTCATCGTCTGGTATCTGATCAGCCAAGTGGCGTTCACCAATCTCGATACCTACGGCGACATGATCGAAGCCTATGTCTTCACCCCCAACTGGGAGCTCGGCACCTTCAAGCATCCGCCGCTGACCGGCTGGGTGGCCAAGGCCTGGTTCGCGTTCATGCCGCATACCGTTTGGGCGTTCTATCTGCTCTCCTGCATTGGCGTGCTGATCGGCATGCTGGGCGCCTTGCGGCTCGCCGACGAATTCATTCCCCGCGACCGCCGTACGCTGGTCCTGATGGCGCTCAGCCTGACGATGCCGTTCAGCACATTGGCGTACAAGTTCAACGCCAACAGTATCCTGCTGCCGATTTGGCCCTGGCTGGCACTGATGTTCGTGCGTTCCCTGCGCGGCAGGCACTGGGGCTATGCACTAGGGCTGGGCATATTGTCGGCTTTGGGCATGCTTGGCAAGTACTACACCGGCGTGCTGCTGGTCAGCATGCTGATTGCGGCGCTGGCGACGCACAGCGGCCGGCGCTGGCTGATGACGCCGGCACCATGGCTGGCGTTGGCCGTCTTTGCGCTCTGCCTGCTACCGCATGCGCTGTGGGAGCTGCGTCATGGCGAATCGACGGTGCAGTACGTCGGTCGCAAGGCGGATCATCATGTGGACTGGAAACACCTGTTCAGCTTCCTGCTCTCGCCGATTGGCTACTGTGGCCTGGCATGGCTGTTACTGCTTGCCTGCGGCTTCCGGGGATCGCTGCTCGAACGGGCGCGCGCGTCGTACCGTCGGCATACCGATGGCGACGACGTCCTGTTCTGGTTGACCCTCTCGCCGCTCGCCATTACGGCGCTGTTCGCGCTCAGCGGCTACGTCAAGATCGCATTGCACTGGTCGATTCCGCTAGCCTACCTGTTCCCGCTGTTCTGGCTCACTCGCGCCACCGACTGGCAGCCGGCCCGTGCGCGCGAACTACTGCGTGCCCTACCGGCCGTCTGGCTGGGACTGTTGCTGCTAGCGGCGGCTTTCAACGCCGGTCAGGCGTTCAGCGGCAAGGCGTGCCACTACCGCGACGATGCCGATGCCGCGCGCGCCATCCTGGCCGCGCGACCGGGCAAGCCGCCGGCCTGGGTGGGAGGCAGTTGGCCGGAAGTGGCTATCGTGCCGTTCTTCGCCGATACCTCGGTGCGCGTGGTGCCGGGCGTACCGGATCGCCTGCCGGCCGGCGTGACGCCGGTGGCCAACTGGCGCGGTCAAGCGGGGGCGCTGCTCTGCCGCCCGGATGATCTATCTTGCCAACGGCAGGCAACGGACTGGTTGCGACAACAGGGCCGCTCGGGCCAAGCGGTCGATATCCGCGTGGTTCGCCAAGGCTGGATGTACCCGCTGGCGGTCCCCACGCATTATCTCGTCTATTGGTATTGATTGCCGACCCGGGGCGCGACAGCCCCGGCAACACGATCGCTATCGTCTCGACATTTACGGCGCATCCGACAAGTAGCGTGTCGGATCGAGATTCCACTTGCGCGGGTCTTCGTAGCCGACGATGCGGTCGCCGCCGCCAGCGCCGAACGGACGCGACAAATCGATCAACTGGGTGGGAATGTGCAGGTTGGAGTGAGTGGAAAAGAAGGCTCGCACCTTGGGTTTGAGTACTTCGTGCTCGTGCGGCTCGACCACCACGGCGATACGCCCGCTCTCCAGCTTGACCAGCGTACCGACCGGGTAGATGCCGATGGCGGTCATGAAGGCGCGCATCAGATCGGGGTCGAAATGATGACGGCTCCACTCCCACATTTTTTTCAGCGCCGCGGTCGGCGGCATGGCGGTATGGTAGCAACGATCCGAAGTGATGGCGTCGTAGACGTCGGCGATGGCCGCCATGCGCGCCATGCGGCTGATGGTCTCGCGCCCCTGGCCATGCGGGTAGCCGCTGCCGTCTAGCCGCTCATGGTGGTTGAGCGCCACATCCAGCGCCTCGTGCGGAATGCCTTCCAGCATCTGCAAAATTTCCAGCCCGTGCTTCGGGTGGCGTTTCATCACATCGTATTCGTATTCGGTATAGCGGCCCGGTTTGTTGAGAATCTCCACCGGCACCCGCACCTTGCCGATATCGTGCAGCAAACCGCCGACACCCGCTTGATGCAAGGTGGCACGGTCGCAATTGAGGGCATAGCAAAAAGTGACCATCATGGCGCTCACCGCCACCGAGTGCACCAAGGTGTAGTCGTTCTGCGCGCGAACGCGCAACAACAGCATCAGGGCGCTATCGTTGCGCAGGATGCTCTCGATGATCTCGCCCACCAACTGGTTGACTTCTTCCAGGTTGATGGCCTTGCCCATTTTGGCGTCCTGCATGACCGAGCGGATGATACGGGTGGCGCGGGCGCGCAGTCTGCGCGCATTGGGCAGTTCCTCGGCCACGGTGGTGCAGCGATAGGGCGCCTCGCTGCTGACCGCCGCCTGCATTTCCTCCATCAACTGCTGGTTGACTTCGGCTTCGGTCGGCGCGTCGGCATCGTCCAGCCCGCGCGAGGTGTCGATATACAATTCGTGAATGCCGGCGCCGATGATCTTTTCGACCATGCTCTCCTCGGTCACCAGAAAACGGTTCCGCAGGAAGGGATGCGACATCCAACCCGAATTGAGGTTGTGCAGAAACATGCCCGGGCGCAAGCGCTCGACGGGGATTTTCTTGATCATCTTGACCGACGCCGGTTAGAAAGTTGACAAAGGGACAGCCTGGAAATCCGGGGTGCCGCTGGCATGCCGTGCAACTGACGAAGCCACGATCCTACCGCAAACAATTCATAAAGTTAAATAACATTCTGGTGCGACCTTTGCCCCGGATCAAACGCACTCGTATAACATTTAATACTGATCCAGCCCGTTCGCCGCCAAAAAATCATTAAAGATGGCAGACGTCATTAACAAGCAATCGTTTAAAAGCACAAATTAATTAATACACTCAAATTTAAGCCCTGTCCTGCCAGTCAACGCCAATCACTATGCTAGTATCACAAACTATGCGATGTAATCATCCAAAATAAGAAAGGCAATCGATGGATTGGCGTCAAGAACTACTCGCCAGCGGCCTTTGGCTGCTTAAAACTTACCTGATCGTCGTGTTGTTGTGCACCGGCAGCGTCATGTTGTTAATACGCAGCACGCAGTGGGGCAAGCAGTTCTGGAAATTGACCGGCAGCTACTTCTCGCCGCGTCGTCATCCGCGCGTACTCGGCATACTGGCACTGGTTCTGCTGCTCACCTTGCTGGCGGTTCGGGTCAATGTCCTGTTCTCCAATTGGTATAACGGCTTCTATACCGCCATGCAGCAGTTGAACGAATCGGCGTTCTGGCGCGAGCTGTTGGTATTTTGCGTACTGGCCGCCGTTCACGTGGTGCGCAGTCTGCTGGACTTCTACGTCGGTCAGAGTTTCAACATTCACTGGCGCGAATGGCTCAACGAACATCTGCTAAACCGTTGGCTTGAGCGCCAAGCCTATTATCGCAGCCAGTACCTCGACAATCCGGCCGACAACCCCGACCAGCGTCTGCAACAAGACATCGCGAGCCTGGTCAGCGGCTCGCTGGCCCTGTCGACGGGGGTGGTCAACGCGCTGGTTTCCATCGTCGCCTACACCTTTATTCTATGGGGTCTATCCGGCGTATTGCCGCTGTTCGGCCATGAGATTCCACGCGGCATGGTGTTCGCCATCTTCATCTATGTATTGATCGCCACCCTGTTCGCCTTCCGTATCGGCCGGCCGCTGATTAGGCTGAACTTCCTCAACGAGCAGTTGAATGCCGACTATCGTTACGCGCTGGTGCGAGTGCGCGAATACGCGGAAAACATGGCGTTCTATTGCGGCGAAAAAGTCGAGGGAGCACTACTGCGCAGCCGCTTCGGCGCGGTCATCGCCAACGCTTGGCGCATCGTGTATCGGTCGCTGAAGTTCCAAGGTTTCAACTTCGTTGTCAGCCAAACGGCCGTGGTATTTCCGTTCATCATCCAGGCCAAGCGCTTCTTCTCGAAGCAGATCACCCTGGGCGACATGATGCAGACGGCGCAAGCGTTCTCCACCTTGCACGATAGCCTGTCCTTCTTCCGCCAGGCTTACGACGATTTCGCCTCTTACCGCGCCGTACTGAACCGGCTGTCGGGCTTCGATCAGGCGATCGATCAGGCCAATGCATTGCCCGTGCCGCAGCGTCGCGAAGAAGGGGCGCGCGTGGCCCTGGAAAACCTGACCGTGCGCCGGCCGGACGGACGACCGTTGGTGGCGGATGCCGCGCTGGAAGTGCGCGCCGGCGAGCCGCTGTTGATCCGTGGCCGCTCCGGCGTCGGCAAGACCACGCTGTTGCGCGCCATGGCGGGGTTATGGCCCTATTGCGAAGGCCGGATCGTGCGCCCCGAACAACATGTGATGTTCCTGTCGCAAAAACCCTATCTGCCGCTCGGTACGCTGCGCGATGCGTTGTACTACCCCAACCCGACCACCGCCGACGACAAGGCGGCGCGCCAGGCGCTGATCGATGTGCAGTTGGAGTACCTGGTCGAGCGCTTGGACGAGGCCGCCGACTGGAGCCACATCCTATCGCTGGGCGAGCAACAACGCCTGGCCTTCGGCCGTCTGCTCGTCGGCCAGCCCCAGGCGGCATTCCTCGACGAGGCGACCTCGGCCATGGATGAAGAGCTTGAGCAAGCGCTGTACAGCATGCTGTGCGAGAGCCTGCCGCAAGCGGTTCTGGTCAGTGTCGGGCACCGCAGCACGCTGCTGCGGCACCATCCACGGCAATTGCTGCTACAAGGCGAAGGCCGGTGGGCCTTGGCCGGCGCTTAACGCCCGGTCGCCAACGCGGGATCGCTCCAACCATGCCGGCCGGTTTCCACCCGGCCGGCCAGGCGGCGCAGCCAATGCGACCGTCCCTCCAAGGTCACGCTCAGGTCGTACCAATCATCCCGATCCTGCACGCTCCATGGCAACTCGTAGCGCTGCCCCGGCGCCAGGGTCAGCCGACTCGCCGACGAAGCGCTGCCCGCCGCGGCGACCATCGCCACGCAGGGTTGGCTGCCGCGGTTGATCAGCACCAGGCGCAAAGCATGCTGCTGCGGATCCTCGTGCACGCGCAAATCCACCTTCGGATCGTCGTGCACCCCGCAGAACTCGCGCACAAAACCGTTCGGCCCGTGCACCACATAGCGGTAGCTCCCGTCGCCCAGCGGCTGATGCCAAGTATCCGACAGCCGCGAACGTGCGCCGACGGTGTAATGCCAAGGGCCATCCACCCGTTGCGGCGCATAAACGATCAAACTCGCGCCCGCATCGCCGCGATTGACGAAGTTCAAGGTCAGCGCCCGCCCCGATTCGTCGACGCTCGCATAACAACCCAGACGGTAGGGCAAGGCGCGCGACGGGCGACGGCCAGGCTCCTGTCGCGGTAGTTGCGGCTTGGCGGGCGGGGTCGGCATAGCCAGTTGGCACGAAGCGGCGGCCTGCGACTGATAATCGGCCGGATCGGGCAGGCTCGGCCAGGACAGATCGGAGTGGGAGAAATCGAAGGCCGAGGTGAGGTCGCCCGTGACGGCACGACGCCAAGGAGAGATGTTGGTCTCCTCGACACCGAATCGCCGTTCGATCAAGCGCAACACCGAGGTGTGATCGAACTGCTCCGAGCAGACCCAACCGCCCTTGCTCCATGGCGACACCACCAGCATCGGCACCCGCACCCCCAGACCGATCGGCGTTTGCTGATAGCGCTCGCCATCGACACTGACCGTGCTTTTTCCTTGCTGCGCATTCAACGGCGGCACCGGGCACGGCATATGATCGAAGAAACCGTCGTTCTCGTCGTAGTTGATCAGGAACACCGTTTTGGCCCAAACATCCGGATTGGCCACGAGCGCGGCCAACAGGCGCGCGGTCAACGACTCGCCCAACGCCGGCGAATGCGCGGGATGCTCGCTAAGCCGCTCGGGTGCGACAATCCACGACACCTGCGGCAAATTCCCGGTCTGCACATCGTGTGCGAAGGCCGACACCAGGTAGCTGGCGTCGGACGTGGCGGCATTGGCGCGCGTCGAGCCCGGCACAATCGAGCGGGCGCGGCGCCATGCTTCGCTTTGTCGATCCAAATTGCGAAACGCCTTGAAATAGGCCAAGGCGTTGTCGCCGTAGTTATCGTACTCCTGGTACACCTGCCAACTGACACCGGCGCGTTGCAGGCGTTCCGCCATGGTGGTCCAGGTATAGCCGGCATAGCCGGCCCGGTCGTTGGCCATGTCGGCGGTATTGTTGCCATCGTCGTCGTTGTTCACGTGCTGCCCGCAGGTACCGCTGAACAAGTACAACCGGTTGGGATCGGTCGGCCCCTGAACCGAGGCGTGATAGCCATCGCAGATGGTGAAAGCATCGGCCAAGGCGTGATAGAACGGAATATCCTGCCGAGTGAAGTGCCCCATGCACAGCGGGGTTTTGAGCCAGGCCCAGGCATCGTGGTTACGCCAAATGGTTTGCGATACTTTCCAGCTGTGATCCAGGCTATGCAGGCACAGCGCACTGCTCGCGCGGCTATCCAGATGAAAAGGCAGTACCCGATTGCCGGCCGGCCCCGGCAACCAAGGCTGATAGAACACCGGCTTGCCGCCGGGCAGCGGAATAGGCTGTGGATCGCCAAAGCCCCGCACCCCGCGCAGGGTGCCGAAGTAATGGTCGAACGAGCGGTTCTCCTGCATCAGGATCACAATGTGTTCGACATCCCTCAAGTCGCCATACCGGTTGGCCCCCGGCAACGACAAGGCGCGTAAAATCGGTGCGCTCAATGCGCCTTGCAAAGCGCTCGCCCCCATGGCGGCCGCCATACCCTTCAGAAACATGCGTCTATTCGCCTGCATTCGTCCTCCTTTCTTAGTTTCGCTCTCGTTGAACTACCGCTGAATCAAAGAACAAGGCAGCCGGAATGGCCATGGCCATCCGACCAGTTTACTTAGCCGTCATCGCGCGAAAACCACGGGTTGTCACTACCGAGACGGCTAGATACACTGACAGTATGCAATGACAAATAGTTATCATTTATGACAAAGAGCTCAAAACTTGCCGGATTAATGTGGATTGTCATGGCCGCATGCGGCTATGGCAGCATGGCGCTGTTCGCGCGACTTGCTTATGCGGATGGTGTCGACACCACTTCGCTCTTGGCGTTGCGCTTCGCGCTGGCCTCGGTGGTGTTGGGTTTCTGGGTACGACACCAGCGGATCGCATTGCCGCGCGGTCGCGAGCTGTGGGGATTTGCCGGATTGGGCGCGTTGTTCGCCTCGATGGCCTGGACCTATTTCTCGGCGCTGCACTACGCCAGCAGCGGGCTGGTGGCGCTGCTGGTCTATGTCTATCCGATCATGGTGGCGGTGCTTGGCGCACTACTGGGGCTGGATCGTTTCGGTCGGGCCGAAACCATTGCGCTGGCAACCTGCGCGGTAGGACTCTATCTGCTGCTGGGGCAGTCGATGCATGCCGGCAGTCCATTGGGCGTGATTCTGTCGTTGCTGTCAGGGCTGCTCTACGCCATCTACATCTTGTGCAACAGCCGCTTCGGCCAAGGGGTGAATCCGCTGGGGGCCGCTTGGGTCGTGATCGTCAGCGCGGCGGTGATCGATGGCCTGATCGCCGCCTGGCACTTGACACTGCCGGCCAGTCCGACCGGCTGGGGAGCGCTGCTGGCACTGGCCTGCTTCAGTTCGGCATTGGCCAACTCGGCATTCCTGATGGGCCTACGCCACGTCGGCCCGACACTGGCCTCGGTCCTGTCGACCCTGGAGCCGGTCGTCACGGTCAGCTTGGGACTGGCCTTTCTTGGAGAAACGCTGAACCCGAGCGCGCTCGCCGGTAGCGCACTGGTATTGGGAGCAGCGGCCGGACTGGCGCTGGCGCGCGCTCGCGCACCGGCGCCCGTCGCGCCCTGCCCATCCTGAGCGACGCGCCCCGGATCGCCTATCGCCGCGTCAGCACTCGATCACATTGACCGCCAGGCCGCCGCGCGACGTTTCCTTGTACTTATCCTTCATATCGGCACCGGTTTCGCGCATCGTCTTGATCACCTTGTCGAGCGAAACGAAATGGTGGCCATCGCCGAACAGCGCCATACGGGCGGCGTTGACCGCCTTGGCCGACGCCATGGCATTCCGTTCGATGCACGGCACCTGCACCAATCCGCCGATGGGATCGCAGGTCAGACCCAGGTTATGCTCCATGCCGATCTCAGCGGCATTTTCCACCTGCTCGATGCTCCCCCCCATGACCTCGGCCAGCGCACCGGCCGCCATCGAACACGCGACGCCGACTTCGCCTTGGCAACCGACTTCGGCGCCGGAAATCGATGCGTTCTCTTTGTATAAGATGCCGATGGCGCCCGCGGTCAGCAGAAAACGCACCACCCCCTCCTCGCTGGCACCGGGGTAAAAGCGCGTGTAGTAGTGCAGCACCGCCGGAATGATGCCGGCCGCGCCATTGGTCGGCGCGGTGACGACGCGACCGCCGCTGGCATTTTCCTCATTGACCGCCAAAGCATAGAACGAGACCCAATCCAGCACCGTCAGCGGATCCTTGAGACCTGCCTCGGGATGGCTGGACAGCTTGCGATACAATTCGGCGGCACGGCGCTTGACATGCAAGCCGCCGGGCATCGTGCCTTCGCGCTCGGCGCCGCGCCGCACACAAGCCTGCATGACCTCCCAAATATGCATCAGTCCACTACGCACTTCCGCTTCGTTGCGCCAGACCTTTTCGTTCTCCATCATCAATTGGCTGATGCTGAAGCCATGCTCGCGGCACAGTGCCAACAATTCCTTGGCGCTGTGAAAGCGATAGGGCAACTCGGTGCTATCCAATGCGATGCGGTCAGCGCCGGCCGCCTCTTCGTTGACCACGAAACCGCCGCCGACCGAATAGTAGATCCGGGTGAAAACCACTTGGCCTTCGGCATCGAACGCGGTGAAACGCATCCCGTTCGGATGGTAGGGCAAGGTCTCGCGGCGATAGAGAATCAAATGCGCCTTTTCGTCGAAGGCGATCGGGTGCTGGCCCAGCAACGTCAGCCGCCCTTGCGCGCGGATCTCCGCCACGCGCGGCTGGACGCTGTCGGTGTCCACGGTATCGGGCTCTTCACCCTCCAAACCGAGCAATACGGCGACATCCGAGCCATGCCCGCGGCCGGTGGCACCCAGCGAACCGAACAGCTCGCTCTTGACCGCCACCACGCTCCCCAGCAGATCGCGGTTCTTCAGGCAATTGGCGAAACGGCAGGCGGCGCGCATCGGGCCCACGGTATGTGAGCTGGAAGGGCCGATCCCTACCTTGAATAAATCGAAAACACTGATAGCCATGGCTTCAACCCTGTTTTTACTTATTGAATGATAGTTCTGTATGCAGCAATCCGTGATTTCCTGTCACGGGTAAGGTACTCGGAATCTATTCACAACAAACAGTACTGTCAAACAATCGATGATCGACAATCGGGCGACCTCGGCCCGACAGGGTTTTATGTTATGTTGATAGCCCTAGAAAGCTAATGAAAAGTATGTCGTATGCACTTACGTCACTTCGCACTCTGCGCCGCGCTGCTATGCGCGATGCCGACATTCGCCGCAGATGCCTCGGCGCCCCGCCCCGTTGCCGGCGTCACCCACACCCTGGCACAGCTGTTGGGCGCCAACCGAATGAGCCAAGCCCAGTTGAGCGCCGCCGAGCGCAGCGCCGTCACGCTGCTGATCCGACAGAACCTGCGCACCCTCGACCCGGATAACCGGCTAGGCCCCGAAGGCACCAAAGCGCTTTCGACGCAACTCGACGCCGATATCCGCCCGGCCGTGCGCCAAACTTTCGCCCATTTGCAATCCGCCGAGATGACCGCCTCGCTGGAAGTGGCGCTGACCGATACGCTGAGTCAGGCACAAACCGACTCCCTGCTGGCCTTCCTGCGCGCGCCGGTCGGCAAACGTTATCTGAGCTTCAACCGCGAATTGGACGATCTGGTCGGTAGTGGCCTCGCTCGCCTGGCATCGACGCCGTTCGCATTCCGGCGCGATCAGATGCCGCCGGCCGCCACCATGCAACAGCGCCAGCGCCTGTTGACCCTATCGACCGCCGCCAACACGCTTGCCGCCGAACGCAGCAAGGGCATGCCGGCGGCGTTCGGCGTCATCAGCGACTTGCTGGCCGTACAAGACGGCGCAGCGCTCGACCGTATCGGTCAGCGCTACCGATCCGACCTGCCGGCTTTCATCTCATTCCAGGCAAGCGATGCCGCGCGGACGCTTGCGCGCGCCGAGGCCCGTTGGGCGGCGGGGGAAAGCGCCCGTCTCGAACCGCTGATCCAGCAAGCCAGCCAGTCCCTCGCGCCGCACCAGGCGAGCTGGCAAGCACTCGCCAGAGAGTGGCAAAGCGGAGAACGCGCCGGCAAGTAACGAAAAGAGGCTCGTCCACACCTAGGAGCGGTTTCAACCGCGAATGCAGGCAAATCGCGGTTAAAACCGCTCCGACGAGCTCATATCACCTAGCCAAAAGTGCGGTAAAAATACCACGCTTTACTGCCGGAAATTTCATGCGCGATGACCATATAGCGTGGTTTGCGCCCCACCCTAAAAAAACCTCCACTTTTGTTGCATATTTCGTCTTGCGCCCTGCATGTTTGTGGTCTAGGATCGCGCCCCATGATGACTATCTACTTGACCGCCACCACGCACAACCCCGCAGCTTGCGGGGTGGTAGCCGCACGCCTGGTGAATAGGTTAAGTACGCCGAAGCTCATCTGACCGGAACAGCCGATTCCGCCAGATGAGCGAGGTGGAATCGTTGTCCCGGGATCTTGCCGTACCCCCGTCCAGCTATTTTTCCCTCGTCCATTTCTTTCGGAATCGCTAACACGTAACACGTGTTTTCCGAGCGCTGTCGCTACTTTGCAATATTCGGGATCTATCGTGCATCACTGCCCACCCGGTCAGGATGTATGCCGATTTTGCCGCGCAGTGCTCATGCACAGGAAAATTCGTGGCTTACAGATTGCGTTTTCCGGTGTTGAATGAAGATAGGTGCAGTCGTCATGTGCGTAGCCCCCACCCAGCTAATGGGTGGTCCGTTGTTGTTGGGAGCGAGAGTCCGCCACGCGGGAGTGGGAGGCGGGTTCTTGGTCGTAAAGCGCCCTCGGGTCTCGCTGGTCCCGAGTCATTGATGGTTTGTCCCTTGGCAAGCCCAACCGGTGCGGAAAATACAGAGCAAGCCGCATCGATAACAACTAGGAATTAATAATTATGGAAAAAAACCGGGAAACTCCTGGACTGCGGCGTGAGCTCCAGTCACGCCACCTGTCCATGATTGCAATCGGGGGTTCAATCGGCACGGGCTTGTTCCTTGCCTCTGGAGCGACAGTTGCCTCCGCGGGTCCCGGCGGGGCCCTACTTGCCTACGGCGTCGTAGGCTTGATGGTCTACTTCCTGATGACCAGTCTGGGAGAAATGGCCGCATACATGCCGGTTTCCGGTTCTTTTCAGGTTTATGGATCCAATTTCGTGGATCCGGCCTTCGGTTTCGCACTCGGCTGGAACTATTGGTACAGCTGGGCAGTAACGATCGCGGTCGAATTGGCCGCGGCGTCCATCATCATGCATTACTGGTTTCCCGTGACCCCGGGCTGGATATGGAGCGCGCTCTTCCTGGGCATCATCGTGGCGCTGAACTATTTCTCGGTCAAAGGGTTCGGTGAGGCCGAATACTGGTGCTCGCTGCTCAAGGTGATCACCATCATCATTTTCATTGTCCTCGGTCTGTTGATGATCGTCGGCATCATGACCGCGCCGACGTTGCGCGGCATTCACCCTGGCCTGGCGGTATTCACCATGAACGGCTCGTCGTTCGTCGGCGGCATCCCGGCCTTTATCAGTGTCTCGATGATCGTCGGTTTCGCCTTCCAAGGCACCGAGCTGATCGGCGTGGCGGCCGGCGAGGCGGATAATCCCAAGGCGACCATCCCGCGCGCCGTGCGTCAGATTTTCTGGCGGATCCTGATGTTCTACATGCTGTCGATCCTGGTGATCGGCATGATCCTGCCGTACAACGACCCGTCGCTGTTGAAGAACGGCATGGAAGACGTTGGCGCGAGCCCGTTCACCCTGGTATTCCAGCGTGCCGGCCTGGCCTTCGCCGCCAGCCTGATCAATGCCGCCATCCTGTCGGCCGTGCTGTCGACCGGCAACTCGGGCATGTATGCCTCGACCCGCATGCTGTACACCATGGCGCATAACGGCATGGCGCCCAAGGCATTCGGCAAACTGTCCAAGAGCGGTGTACCGCGCAATGCGCTGTACGTCACCACGGCGATTGCCGGCCTGTGCTTCCTGACCTCGCTGTTCAACAACAACGACGTCTACCTGTGGCTGCTCAACTCGGCGGGCATGACCGGCTTCATCGCCTGGCTCGGCATCGCCGTCTGCCACTACCGTTTCCGCAAGGGGTTGGTCGCACAAGGCATCGAGCTGCAAAGCCTGCCCTACCGCGCGCTGTGGTTCCCGCTGGGTCCGATCTTCGCCTTTTCGCTGTGCATGCTGATCATGCTGGGCCAGGATTATGCCGCGTTCACCAGCACCAAGATCGACTGGAACGGCATTGTCGCCACCTACCTCGGCATCCCGCTGTTCGTGCTGTTCTGGCTCGGCTACAAGTACAAACACCGCACTCGCGTGGTGCCGCTGTCCGATATCGACTACCAAGGTGGCCGGTTGATGGCAGAAGTACAGGAGTAAGCGATTGCAGTGGCAATTCGGGCACCCAAGGGTGCCCGATTTTTTTTCTAAACAGCCAGAACGAGGCCTATAACTCAAACAGCCATCCGACCTACCTGTCTATCGATGCGAGAGAAAACGGGATAGAGATCCTGCTTCATGAGGTCAATCATGCCAGACGAGAAAGTGCTGATCAGCCCGGACGCACGCGACAAACTGCTAAAAAACCTGGTCATTCCGCCGCGCCCGGCCGTCCTGGATAGCCTGATCAAATTGCGCGACGACTCGAACGTCAATTGGCAGCAGATCAGCCAAGTCATCGAATCGGACGTCTCACTATCGGCGGCACTGCTCAAAGCCGCCAACAGCCCGCTGATCTCCCGCTCGCGCACCATCAGTTCGGTTTCCCAAGCCATCAATATCCTCGGCAGCAAAAACGTGGTCAATCTGATCAGCGGACTGGTGCTGCGCAGCCGCCTGACCGGCGAAGCGCCGCCCAGCATCGAGCAATTTTGGGAGCGCGCCATGCTGATCGCCCAAATCAGCAAGGCGCTGTGCCATCACATCCTGCACACGCCGGAAGATTGCCAAAGTTATGCGCTGTTCCACGGTTGCGGTATCGCGCTGATGCTGATGCGCTACAAAAAATTCGGACACACGCTGCAGTTGATCGAGATGGCGCCCGATGGCCGGATACCGAAAATCGAGCAGGAGCAGCACGGAACCAGCCATGACACGGTAGGCTACCTAGTGGCGCGCGCTTGGAACATGCCGGAACAGTTCTGCTGCGCGATTCTGTTGCAATTCGATCCCATGGTGTACGACCTGCAGATCGAACAGCCGATCAGTAGCGAAACACGACAGTCGATGGCCGTCACCCGCGCCGCGACCTATGTCTGGCGCACGCTGACACCCGGCAATATCGACGCCGGCTGGAATGAAATCAAAGCGGACATACTCAGGACAATCGGTCTGGACGAAAACGAGTTCGAGGACTGGACCGATCATATGCACCACCAATTGGAGGTGTGATCGATCGCGCGGCGGGCGCCCTGCCCGCCGCGGTTACTGCCCGCTTTGCTGCAACAGCGCCATCGGGTCGAAGCCTAGGCGCAAACCGCCCCAGTGCTTGCCGTTGACGTGGACCGGCAGCGATATTTCCGCCAGCACTTCCCCGGTATCGCGGCAGTAGGTGTGCAGCAGGAATGGCCGGGTGTTGCGCGCCGACTTAAGGCCGGCCGGGTCGTTGAAAATACGCTTGTCGCGGCTATTGACGAGATCCGCCTCGGGTTTGCCGGTCAGGGGCTGCGAAGCCTTGCTCATATGTGTCGGCGCATAGCCGTTGGTATCGGTCATCACGCAGAAGCGACTGGCGGGAACATCGCCTGCGCAGCCATCGTAAATCCCCTGTAGTGCACGCTCCAACTGCTTATCGTATCGGGTCGCATACTTTTGCGGCACGGTGTCGGGAATCGGCTGATAACGTTGATCGAAGACATCGATGCCGCTGGCCTGGCTTTGCGCCAACAGCCGCTGCAACTCTTCGCGGGCGTGGCGTGCGCGATTGACCATCTGGTCGAACGGCCCTTCTCCCACCACAAAACGCGACACCAGCTCCTGCACCTGCTCGGTATCGCCGGCCAGTTCGTTGGCGGCGTGCTGAGTGAGATCCAAGCGCTGTTTGACATCCTGTCCCAGCGAATGGATCTCGCTGACATGGCTGTTGATCTGCCGATTGGAATCGGCCAGATTATCCAGCGTCCCCACCATATGGTTCAGGCTATCGGCCGTCCGCTCGAAGTCGCCGATCATGGCATTGAAGTTCTGCGAGGCGCGCGCCACCACCTGGCTCGCTTCGGTGGTGCCGGCGCGGATCTCGCCGGTCTCGACCTCGGTATTGCCCACCAAGGTCAACATGCCTTCGATGTTGCCGGAAATCTCGTTGGTCGCGACCTTGACCCGTTCGGCCAATTTGCGCACTTCGTCGGCCACCACGGCGAAACCGCGGCCGGCCTCGCCGGCCCGTGCGGCCTCGATGGCGGCATTGAGCGCCAGCAGATTGGTTTGGTCCGAAATGGCCTGGATCAGATCGACGATGGATTTGATGCTGGCCGAACGCTGGCTCAGGTCTTCCACCGTGGTATTGAAATGCTGCACCTGTTCGCTGATGACGCCGATACGCTCGGCGACCAGATTGAGCTCGTCGAAGGAGGCGCGCGCCACGGCGAGATTGCTCTGCGTGGTATCGGAAATACTGTGCGCCTGTACCGTCAATTGCTCGACGCCGCGTGTCGATTCGTCGCTGGTCTCGTGCACGCGGGTCGCGCACAAGTCCTGCTCCTTGGCCATGCCGAGCGATTCGGCCACGTTTTTACCCGTGCGCGCCGAGTCGAGCGCGATGCGCACCGACATCAACCTAACATGGCTGATGATCTCGCGCATCTTGGTGACGAAACGATTGTAGGACAACGATAGATCGCGGATTTCGTCGAAAGTGACGGTCGGGATGTTGCGCGACAGATCGCCCTCGCCGTCGCCGATCTCGTTGAAAATGGTGATGATCATGCGGATCGGCCGCACGATCAAAAAACGCAGATACCAGATCTGGGCGACGATAAAAACCAAACAGAACAGCCAGAAACCCCAAGTCCAGAACAGCACCGAATCCACCGTGCCCGCCAGGGTCTGCCGTGCCGCTTCGCCAATCGGGCCGGCGCGCAACGCGCTACGCACACTGTCGAGCTGCCAGTACAGATACAGCGTCAGCAGCAACTGAAACAGGCTAATGAACAAAAAGCTGGCCAGCTTCTTGCCCAAACTGTTCCAGAAGGTTTTTTCGATAAATTGATAGACGCGCCAGAACCATGCCATTCGTTTCTCCCCCCATCCATTCCCACTGTCTTATCTGCGAGAATTTTTTATCTAGCGAGAGATTGTCACCCAAATTTCATTAAATGACTAGTGCATTAAAAACAACAAACGTCATATTAAGAAATTGTTTTACAACTAGTTGTTGCCAAAACAAGAGAACGCTAATTTTGACATGAATCAACAATAGCCCACTGGCATAGCACGCCCACCCTTTTTTACAATCGTCAGTCGGATCTTCCAAGGCGTTGGTTTTCGGATCGGGCGCACATACGCGCGCCCGATGGGGGACAAAAGCAATGAGACAGAAGCTACTGTCACTGGGCCGAGTCGGCCGATTGTTACGCGTCACGGTGCGCTGCCCGCATGGCGTCAGTGTGGATTTCGAGTATTCGGTACCGCTAAAAGGCCAAGCGGCGGAGGCCAGGCGCCGGCTATTGGCCGACACCATCCGCCAGCACCGCCACACTTGGCGGCGGATCGAACAAGGCCAAAGCATCTTCGGCCGCTGCCGGCTTTGCATGGCCGCCAACGCGGGCCAAGCCGCCTAAGTTCGCCAAACCGGTCTGCGCCGTGCATGTCATAATTCACCCATGTGTGCCGGCATCGAATACGCAGGTGTACGCCTGTACTTCAAAGACACCCCCACCCTCCCCATCCTGCGCCGCGACGGCGGGGTCGACTGGGTGCAATGGGGCGTCCCTTACGGCAGGGACATGCCCGGCTTGTGGGCTGGCGCCTGCGCTCGGCGCGAGAGCCTGCTGGCCGGCAAATGGCACCGACTGCAGCCCAGGCCGGTCAAGATTCCCTGCAGCGCGTACATGGAACGCGACCCGCACAAGCAGGCCGTCTGGTTTCCCGTGCCGGCCCGACACGCCATTCAAGGCGCCCTGGTGCGGGTCGACCCCGAGATGCTGAGCGTGGCACGCAGCGACCATCGCGCCATCGTCTACGTCGTCACCGAGCCGGCCGAGGGCGAGGTCGCCCTGATCCACGACCGCATGCCAAGGCTGATTTCGCTAGACGACTGAACCCCGACCAACTTTCACACACCGAACAATCATGACACCCGATACCCCTAACCCGCTCTACGTCAAACTGCTCGGCGAGACCGCCCAGATCGACTGGCCGGCACTCGAACGCTTCTTCGCGCAAGGCAAACTGCTCTGGGTGGCCCCCGCCCTGGATCTGGTGCAAGCCGCCGCAGCCATCGCCAACGACGATCAGCCCCAGGTGGCGGCGTGGCTCACATCGGGCGAGGTCGAACGCATGTCGGCAGAAACCGCCGCCGACCTGGCCGCGCGTCAGCCGGCATTGTGGGCCGTGGTGGTCTCGCCGTGGGTGTGCGTGCAGGAACGCATCGGGTAAGGTGCGTCTGGTAGTGTGCGTTCGCGAAGCAACGCACAACCACCATGGCACAAGGCCTGAGCGCTTAGATCAACGCGGCCAGACGGCCATGTTGAGCACGCAAACGCTGGAATGGCCGATCCAAGAGCAGGTACAGCTGATCGGCTGGCAACGGTTGCGTTCCCGCGTCGTGCAAACGACTCAAGACCTGGCGCATATCGTACGTGGCGTCGCCAAGTTCGTCCGTTACGCGGTACAGGGTAGGCAGGGTGTCGGTGAGGCGGTCCAGCGCCGGCAAGACTTCGTCGAGCCCGGTAGCCAGCAACAACTCGGCATTGGAATGGCGCATGCGTGTCAGACGCGCGCACAGCATGGATAGATGGGTGAGATTGAGTTCAGCGTTCATGACAAGCCTCCAGGATATGGCAATCCGCCCGATACAGGGGCGGGGGCTGTCCTACGCTTTGTATCCCAACAGCGCCGAGTCCTTGCGGATACTCGCAGCCCCCATAGAAGACATGTCGCGACCACGGGAAAGCCATGAGCCGAGGCTCATGGCGATTGGGACACAAATTTAGGAGCCGTCAGCGTAGGCGGCACCTGAGGCGACGTCGAGCTTACGCGGTTGCTGTACTCTTTTGGTTTTGTTCATGTTTTTGTCGTAGCGACGAAAATGCGTAAACAGCCATGATGCCGTGGCGGCGAGCGGAAATCTTGATGCCAATCTCGCAAAGCCATCAGCAATGGCATCAGTCCTTCCGAGACATGGCGGCCACCCAGGCCTGCAAGCCGGCCAACCTATCGGCGGTCGCCTTGCAGGCGCCGTAGTTATCGGCGATGACGACCAGCGCCTGGCTGGCGTCGACCCGTTTGCCGATCGCCATCAGCTTAGGGGCGGCTTGCATCAACTGTGCCGGAGGCATCGGGAACGATGCCGTTGGCGGCGGCATCGTGGAGCCGCACCCAGCCAAGATCAAGCATGCAGCTAGCGCTGCTGTCTTTGCGGTCGACATACTGGATCACCTCGTCGTGAAGGGTTCGATAAACGGTTTGCGTGTGCTCAGCCGTGGCCGTGGCGCTGGCATCGATGCGCTGCGTGACCGCGTCTTGCCGCTGGATCTGCGCCAGCCGCGCCTTGTCCTGCAAGTCGGCCTGGCGCGCCGTATCGCGCTCGGCGGCGATGCCGCGCAACGACCAGCCGATCAGCAACACCCCGATCACCACCAGTAGCAGCACGACTTCACGCCAATAACGGCGCAGCAAAGTCATGAGCGCGATCATTGCCCGCTCCCCAACTTCTTGCCGAGCCCCAGCCCGGCCAGCAAGGCCCCTGCCCCAATGCCGTAACCCTGCAGGTCGAAAGCCTTGCCGGTCACGCTGCAGTAGATCTGCAAACCGAGACCGGCCAAGGCGAACACCGCACCCCAACAATACGAGGGCTCCAGCGTCTGGTTATCGTCGCCGGTCACCGCTTCAAGCCATTTGTGCATAACGATTTCCTCCATTCAAAACGCGCTCGGCGGCGCCGAATAGCGCCAGCCGCTCCGCATAGCCATTGAGCCCGCCGTTGATCGCACGCGTGACGCCGCGCAGGTCGCCGGCATCGGCCAGCGCCAAGCAGCCATGGCCGGCGAAATACCAGGCGGCCGACAACGCCGCGTTGGCCGGCAGCTCCAGCCACTCGGGGTGCGCCAGCAGATCCAGCCCCAGCGCTTTGCCGCAGGCGGCATAACCCGCACAGCCGGTGATCTGCAGCAAACCGCGCCCTCGATAGACCCAGCCATCGCCGCTGGCCTCGTCGCCATTGCCCATGCGGCCGGCGTACACCCGGTTGGCGATCTTCTGCGGCGCCCGGGCGTATTGCGCCGCCAGCGCGGCATCGAAATGCGTCGGAAACGTCGCCAACAGGCCGTCGGCCGAGTAGTTCAAGTTCTCGACCAAGGCCGACAACCCGGCCGACTCGACGCCCACCTGAGACAAAAACGCCGCGATGCGACGCGGCGTGTTGATCAGGTATTTAGCGCAAGCGGTCGACAACGACGCCTGCCAGCGCAAGGCCCGCGTCGGCGGACAACCGGTGGCGGTGGAAATCAAGGCGACATCGATCATTGCGGCCCCTTTCCATGCAGCGCGCCCCACAACATCGCCAGGCTCGCCGCCAGGCCGACAATCCACTTCAACACGCGGCCGATGAAATTCAACATGCGGATGGCGCGATGCGCCGAATCCCAGGTGTCGAGAATCTCCTCCAACCGCCGCTTTTGTTCTTCGGTCAGCTCGGTCACCCATCGCCTCCTTTCAGGCATGAAAAAAGCCGCCCGGGGGCGGCTGGTTGATTGGCCCAAAAGGGCTAGGTGTTAGCCGGGTATGGCGGCTTCACCGGTAGCGTGCTCGGAATCGTCTTCGGCTGCGGCTGATTGACGATCGACCGCAACGCTGCACGGTATTCCATGAACGTCACCACGTCGGCGGTAGTCAGCGTGGTCTTGCCGAGCGAGACGGCCTCGATGATGCGCTCGACTGTGACGCTGGTGTCGGCGAGTGCGGCTTTGGCAGCGGCTTGGTAGCTTGTCCACTGGTCAGCGGCGGTCGGCGCCGGGGGCCAGTCACCAGAAACCCTCTCCCAGCCTTGTGCAATGGCAAGGCTGCTCATCAACGCCACTTGCGCAGGGTCGGTGTCGTCGAAGCCGTGAATGGCATCGATCGCATCTTTGTAATATTGCATAGTCATTTTGATTACCTCAGCTCAGCCCACACACTAATCCCGGACACCCCGTTGGACGATAACGAATACCATGCTCCCGGAGGGATCAGCCAAGTGCCGCCAATGGTAGCGGTTGCAAGGGTCGCCCCTTGGAGAAGGAGCGTCCCGTTGATCGTCATTGCGATGCCAACGGCGGATGTAAGCGTCGCAGCCACATTCGCAATAATGGGTCTGCCAGTGGTGTTGTAATAAATGGCACCCGCAACTCGACTCGCCACAACATTCTGCCAGGTCTGCCCAACGCCCAGCCCGATCAGGTTTTCACCAGCAAAGCCACCAACACCGCTACCAACTGTCGGCGCACTGGCCCAAGCCCCTGCCGTTACCTGCGTAACCGTCGTCATGCCGACGATCTTGAATGCCGCATTGGTTAACGCAGCACTGCTGTACACCACACCAGCACTGTTGGCACCGGTACCGATCGCCGTCGTGCTGATAAGCAACGATTCGTCCAGATTGATCGACCCGCTGGTAATATTGACCACACCTAGCGACTCGGTCGCGCCATTCCACAGCGACAACCACACCAGCATGCTCGGATTGCCATTGGTGCTACCCAGCGTCGCGCCGCTCGGCACGGTCAACCACAAACTAGCGGTGTTGGTCGTTTGAGTGGATGGCCCGCCGCTTTGCGCCAAGCTGCGGTAAACCTTCGGGTACGGCGCGAGCACCCCGGTGATGGCATTCGCGTTCACGCTGGCGGTGAAGGGCGAGATCGATCCGGACGAGCCGTTGTTGGTGAACTGCATGACATCCGCGCCGCCGATTTGCAGAGCCCCCATGACGCCGGAGGCGTCACTTCTGATTCCAGTAGTCATCGTTGCCCCTTAATTACCAATAGCAAACCAGAAGTAATAGCCACTAGCAGCGGTATTACTAAATAAAGTCATCTGAGTTTTGGTTGGATTTCCAATATTTGCTCCTCTGGCGGAATTGTCACTACCACTGCAGGAGGACACTCCTGCGACAAAGGCAGTAGGAAATGGCGTAGGGAACGTGATCGTGGTCGAGCTATTCCCCGCTATCAAAGCAGATGTGCAAAACTGCAAAATGAACCCACCCGGCAATTGAATAGCCGTGCCATTTGCGTTGGTGACCACGCCCGACCCCGCCCCGAGCGAGCCTAGGCCGAGCTGCCCGAGTGAGTTAATCATGGCAACGGGTACTGACGGCGTACCCGGCGCCCCCATGTAAAGGCTGGCCGTGCCATTATTGGCACTAGCGTCAAGCACCAGATTATTCGCGGCGGTACCGCTGGCGCCGACCTGGATTTGAGAACCGAGGACTTTGCTCATTTATGCGACCCTCGCGATGGTGAACTGACAGCATTGGGTAAATGTGCCGCTTACGGCCCCATTGTTATGGGCACGGATCACTGCCCCTACCGGTAGCCAGCCAGTCCATCCACAACTCATTGGCGTGTTGGTGGAGTAAACCGTATTTGCCGCTAACATATTTGCGGCATTGAGCAGGTAAATCGGCGTCGTCAACTGACTGGAGTTCAGTGAAAGTCCCATGTTTGCATTCGTGCCACTGAATTGATCCGTATAACTAATTGAATAAACCCCTGCCGTGTTGATCGAGAAAGACGCCCCATTAACCGTGCTGTCGATATAAGAAATATCTGTCCCTTGGTTTACCTGCATGTTCGAGAACCGCCTGATCATGACGTTGGTCGAGCCATAGCCGTTCGCTGTATTTAACTGCACCATGCTTTGCGGCGTGGTCACATTCGGGGTACTGCCAAACGTCGCCGTCCCCGACACGTTCAATTGCGGCGTGCTCACGCCGCTACCGGTCACAATCGTCGCCATTTAGTTCACCACCCATACGGAGCCGGACGGGATCGTCACCGTCACGCCATTGTTGATCGAAATCGGCCCGGCGCTTTGTGCGTTGCTATTGGCCGGGATGCTGTAGTTGGTCGTGACCACCTGACCGTTCAATTCGAAAATCTGGTCGTTGCCGCCGCCGGTTGCGCCGCCGCCGATGTTGCCCCAGTTCATCGCGTTCGGATAAAAGCCTTCGAACTGATTGGTATCGGTATTGAAACGAACCGCCGGTCCGGCCGGCGCCGACGTGCGCTGCGCGCTATTGCCGGCGGGAAGCTGTGCGGAACCGGTCGGCGCGTCACGAGAGACAGCGTTCGGCAACGTGGCAAAGAAAGGCGCAGCGGGATAGATAGCGATATTCGCCGCCGTGATCTGCGTCTGGCCATAAGCCACCGTCACCACATAGGCACCGGCAAAACCACTATCCGGCGCCGGCGTGGTCTGCGTGCCGGTACTGGCCGCCGTGCCGGCCTTGGCCTGCACCAGCGCCACGCCTTTGCGCACGGTGTTTTGCGCCTGGCTGTTGTTGCCCTGCCCGGCGAACTGCTGCGCCGGGTTGGCGCTGTTGTAGTACGGCAGCATGGTGGCGTTGCTGTCGCTGTCCTGATAGCCGATCTGGATCAGGTAGTTGGCCGACTGACCGCTGACGGTCGGCGCGGCCAGCGTCAGCGCGCTGGCGTCGAGTGCCATGCCCTGCTTGACGATTTGGTGCGCGGTGTCGGCGCCAAGGGTGGAGAAAGCAGTCGAGTCGACGTTCTGCAAGCTATAGATCTCGCCCGGCGCCACGTTGACTTGCAGCGAAGCCGGACTGGTCGGCGCGACGGCGAAGCCGTTGATCAAAGTGTTGGAACCCAACACCGCGGCAGACAGCTTGGACAGGCCGAGCATGGCGTCCTTGCTCATCTGCAGCAGCGTGGTTTCAGGCAGGATCTGCCCGGGATAGACGATTTGACGGTCCATGGAAACCTCAAATAAAAAAGCCGCCCGTGGGCGGCTGGATGATCAATTCTGGCAGCGTTTAATTGCTGGTCGGTACCGGCTGAATGGTATTGCCCGCTTTGACCCATGCGGCCACGTCGGCGCGGGTGGCGAGGCACGATTCCATCGAGCCGTCAGGATAGGTACGTATGACCACAGCTTTCGTCGTGTCGGTGTACTGCCATGCGGTTGGTGTGCCTTGCATCATAGTTGGGCCCCCGTGAAAACGATTTTGCCGGATACGCTGTTGAAGTAAGTGTAGGACGACATTCCAGTGGAGGAATTTAATCCACCTCCGGTAAATGTAATCAATGCAGCATCGACACCTGCGAATGAAAAGCCAGCGACTGCAGGAGATACAGCCGCTGACTGGGTAAAGGTAAAGTGAGACGGAGAGGATATAACGGCTCCCGTAACGGGTATACGCGTCTGCACTTTAAAAATACACGCCATGTTGACCGTGTTTGTCAGCGTGTACAGCACAGACGGCAACGTAGATGTCGCGTTACTAGCGGCCAGACATGGCAAATACCGCTGACACCGCGCCAGTTCCGCTTCCGGCGTCGGCCGCTCGAATGCCGTGCAGAACGGCCCGACTTCAAGTTGTACGCCAGTTACTTTGAACGTTGCCCCGGCCATCTGCGCGATCTGGGTCGTGCCGCTGGCGCCAACGATATTACCGTTTGACCAAGCACCCGGCGTCGCGACGGTGGCACTGCCTTGGCCCAAACCGAAAATCACTTGTAAGCCCCCACCCGTACCCGTCAATATCCAACTACCCGTTGTATCGCCGGGAATATTGGGGATTTGGATCAGCGTATCCGCGCCAGCTACCGGAATGTTGAATGCAACAGGATAGGAACGGGTTCCCATCGGGTTACGCAGACAGACGGAATACAACCCAGCCACCGAGGCGTTGACGACAAACTGCAGGCTAACCGGCTTCGCGTTCGACGTGCCCCAGGCAAGCGCAGTTAAATTTTGTGACTCGATATCCTGTGTCAGGTTGATGTTGTCTGACGCAACCAGGGTGACGGCCGATGCCACGGTGAACTGAGCATAGGCGTCAAAGCCCATGGAGGTCGGACCGGCCACTTGCTGGAAGTTAATCTTGCCCGCCTGTGTTGCGCCAAATTGCCACTGATCGAGAACAAATGTGCCGCTAGCCGGCGTTTGGCTAGCATTCCCATACTGCTGCGCCACGCGCATCGCACCATTCACCAACAAGTTACGGAACGACAGCGGCTCGGAGGTGAACTGCCCAAGCTGCATAGCCTGCTGACTCTGCGTCGCAGGCGCCACCTGCTCCGCCCCGCCGGTACAGAACAGCAGGATGTACCCGCCCGTGCTGCCGATCGAGCTATTCCACTGCGCCCAGCAGTCGCCGTTGGCGATGATTTCCCCGCCCTGCAGCGCCGCGTGTGCGCCGCCAACCAGCTGTGCGGCACCCAGTCCGTCGTTGAGCGTGGCCGGGCCGGTGTTGGCGTTTTTAGCCTTGAAGCGCAGCACCTGGCCTTCGGCGCGCGCTGTCAACGCGGGCGACAGGTTCACGGCGTAGGCATTGGCGCTGCCGCTATCGAGGCCGAACGACAAGCCTTCGGTCTGGATGGCTTGCAGAAGGCCGCAAGGTAGCAACGGCGCCCCGGCAAAAGGCGCGATGTTGGCCGCGGTGATCTGGCTCTGCCCATAGTTCAGCGTCACCACATAGGCACCGACGAAGCCGGCGTCGGGTGCCGGGGTGCTTTGGCTGCCGCTGGCGGCGGCGATGCCGGCCTTGGCCTGCACCAGCGCCAGGTCTTTGCGCGCGGTGTATTGCGGCAGGTTGTTGTTGCCCTGGCCGGACAGCGGCTGTTGCGGGTTGGCGATGTTGAAGTACGGCAGCACCGCGGCGTTGACGTCTTGTTCCTGAAAGCCGATCTGAATCAAATAGTTGACCGACTGGCCGTAGGCGGTGGGCGCGGTGAGCGTCAGCGAGACGGCGTCGAGCGCCAGGCCCTGCTTCATCACGCTGTGCGCGCTGTCGGCGCCAAGGCTGCCGAAGGCGTTGTTGTCGAGGTTCTGCCAGCTGTAGATTTCGCCCGGCGCGACCACCACCTGCAGCGAGGCGGGGTTGCTCGGCGCGGTGGCGAAGCCGTTGATCAGGGTGTTGCCGCCGAACAGCGCGGAAGACAGTTTGGCCAGGCCGAGCATGGCGTCCTTGCTCATTTGCAGCAAGGTGGTGTCGGGCAGGATCTGGCCCGGATAGATAAGTTGGCGGTCCATGTTGTTCCCAGAAAAAAGGGCCCGCGGGCCCGTTGATTGACGGCTAATTGGCGATGCTGAGCCAGACCACGCTGCCGGCCGGTTTGACGGCCTCCACCGCGGCGAACAGATCGGCGTCCGACACCGGCGGGGTCAGTTGCACTGGGCCTGCGACGGCGCTGGTGCCATTCATGCCGAACGACCAGCTGGCGACGCCGGGCCAGCCGGCCGGGCCACTATAGGGCGGCCGGTAGGCGGTGACGAAGGCCTGGTACGGCAGGCTGACCGAGCCGACGCGGCCGGTGGCGCCGAGCGCGAAGCCGATGCCTAAGCCGCCGACGTCGGCCGGCCGTGCCGGTTCGACCACCACCGGCGCGCGGCCGGTGAGGTCGAGCAGCACCTTGGCCACGGCGGCATGGGTGGCGCGCTCGCGGAACAGATTCGCCTGCAGGCGGTTGCGGTAGCTGTCGTCGCTTTGGTTGGCGTAGCGCGGCAGACTATTACCGAAGAAGTCGAGCCCGATCATGTCGAGCCAACCGCCGCTGGCGCTACGGATGCGCGTCTGGTCGCGGGCGAAGCGGTACAGGGTGTGGCACCAGGCCAGCATCTGGGCGCAGCCGGTCAACACGGCGTCGAGCACCGGGTTGGCGTCGCCGAACCAGCCCGGCGGCAACAGGCCGCGCAAGCGCTGCATCATGTCTTGTTGATCGCCTGTCATTTAATTCACCGTGATCGTGCCAGGCCGGATGACCTGTTTTTGGTTGGCCGCCAAGTCCGCCGAGGCGCCGTTAAGCAGCACGCCGCTGACGTTGGTCACCAGGGGGCTCGCGCCATAGGCCAGCGCCACCAGCTGGGTGTACGGCAGCAGTTGGCCCAGCTTGAGTCCGGCGATGTATTTCTGCAGCGCGGCCGAGACTTGCTGCACCACGTCGTTGTGGTTGCCGCTCGGGTCGGTGGTCAGCGCCAATGCGACGTTGGCGCCGACCACTTGCGGCGGGAAGACCGCAAAGCGGCTGGTGAACGGCCGCACCGCGTCGATGGCGCTGGCCGCCGCCGACAGGAACGATGCTGGCGGGTTGCCGCTGCCGTCGTCGACCACGGCATAGAAAAAGCCGTACAGCGTGTTGCCGTTGTAGTCCTGGTTCTCGGTCAGGGTGTAGGTCACGCCCTGCTGCATGCTGGCCAGCGCGTAGCCGATGGCCGACTTGGTGGCCTTGGACAACGAGGACACCCATTGCACGAAACGGGCGCGGAAGGCGGCGTCGGTTTCCGGATCCTGACCGTTGGCGAAGGCGGCGGCGTTGCTCACCGTATCGACGCCGGCGATGCTGCCGACGATCACACCGACGGTGCCGGCCAGCGCATTGCCGGCGGCGCCGGCGGTCGAGGCCAGCACCGGCACGGTCAGCGCGGCGGTGCCGGCCGGCAGCAGATAGCCGCGGAGCGTGGCGTTGAAGGCCGGGTTATTGCTGTCGGCGATCACGTTGTACTGCTGCGAGCCGTCCATGGTGGCGACGATAGCCCCCAATGGAATCAGTGCGGCGTTACCCGGCGTGAAGCGGGCGAAGGCGACCTGGCCCGAGGCCTGTACCGCCGACAGGCGGGTGAAGCCGAAGTCGGCCATCCAACTGTCCAGATCGGCGCCGGAACAGGTGGCGGCGCGGGTGGTCGCCAGCAGATTGAGAATCAGCTGCTGCAGCCATTGCGCCACGCTGGCGTTGGATTGGGTGATCGCCAGCATCAACGAGCCGACGGTAAAGTCGACCAGCGCGGCGGCGCGGCCCTGGATGGCCGTGACCTGGTCGCTCACCAGGGTGGAGAAGTCTTTCAGGTTCAGCGTTGCCATGGTTTAACTCACATCGAAAGAAAGGGTGGTGGGCTCGCCGCTCGGCGCATCGGTGTAGCGGATGTCGACCGCCAGCGTGTCGCGTTCGGCGTGCAATTCGACTGTCGGCGGCGGATTGGCGGCCACGCAGGGCTCCAGGGCGAGCTGGCCGCGGATGGTGGCGGCTACCCGCGCCAGATTGCTGGCGGCGCCGACTTCGCGTCCGAGGCCGGCGCCGTAGTCCGGCTCGAACAGATAGTCGCCCGGGTTGGTCAAGAGCCGGCGCAGCAGACGCTGCTTGCCGCGTTCGATGCCGCTGGCCAGCGCCAGGTCGCCGGTGGGCGAGGTGGTCAGGTCGCCGCCGATGTAATGGTAGAGATCGCTCATGCTCAGTTCGGGCCGCTGGTATTGCCGCCCGCTCCATTTTCGTGGTGGGTATGGTTCGCACCGCTCTTGCCGGCTGCGACGACGTCGCCGTCGGCGCTGATCTTGCCGCTCGAATGCATGTCGCCGGACACCTGCATGGCGGCGCCCGAGCCGCCGGAGACGGCCATGCCGCCCTGCCCGACGATTTGCTGCGTCACTTGCAGGGTGTTGTCCATCTGCACCGGCCCGACGAAGTGGTGCTGGCTCGCCCGGTAAGTGGCGCCGGCGGCGGCGGTCAATTCGACCGAGCCGTCGTTGTGGAACTTGAGCAGCGAGCCCGACTGGTGCATGAGCCAGAATTCGCCGGATGGCACGGCCGGCGGCGGATGGCCGTCGTTGAACAGCCGCGCCAGCACCACGCCGCCGTTCATGTCGCCGTGCTCGAAGCCGACCATCACTTCGTCGCCGATCTGCGGCCCGGCGACGATGCCCCAGCCCTGCCCGACCGCCGGCGCGGCAAGCCGGATCCAGCCGGTTTCGAATCCTTCCGGCTGGATGCTCACTTTGACGGCGTGGTTGGCCGGGTCGTAGCTGGTCAGGGTGCCGAGGCGCTCGAAGGCGCCCTGGGTCGCCGCATGGGCCGACAGCGCCTGGATCAGTTCTCTCATGTCGTCTCCTTGTTGGCGGGGTTGCGGTTCGTTGCGCTCAGCGTCATGACGTAGCCGTTGTCGACACTGAGCGAGCGTTTGACGTGCTCGACGTAATACAACTGGTCGAAGCCGGCGCCGGTGCCCTGCACCCGCACCATGCAACCGGGTGTGAGCAGGTTGTCGCCGGGCAGGCTGCATTGCATGCTGACTTCGCGCACGGCGATTTGCTCGTACAGCGTCTTGGCCAGCGCCTTGGCGCGCTGCACATCGAGACTGCTGCGCACCACCTTGTACAGCTGGGCATCGGACGCCGCGTCGGGCGGCCAGGACGCCTCGACGCCCTTGCCGTTGAGCCAGCTCTGCACATGTACTTTCACACCGCGCGCCAGCGTCATGTCCCGTTCGAACAGCAGGTCGTCGCCGACGTTGCCTTGCGGGTAGGCGAGCGCCTCGTCGGGCGGACGATAGCGGATCACGTACTGATCGGCTTTTGCGGGATCCGGCGCCGGCTCGTAGTGCAGTTCCTCGCCGAGGACGTAGACGCGAAAGCCGTCCATGCCGGCGAAATAGGTCAGCAGATCCCATTCGCAGCTGTCGCTGGAGACATGGTTTTGGTCGTGCTTGTAGATGCCGCCGACCTGGGTTTTGGTGGCCGTCACCACCGGCTTGAGGCCGCGCCGCTGGGCCAGCAGTGTCGCCACGTCGCTGGTGGTGCGGTTGGCGAATTTCTCGCTGGTTTTGTTATCGAGAAAACGCGCGGTCAAATCGCGTCCACTGATTTCGATGTCGAAGCGTGCCGGCTGGTAACGCCAATGGTCGATCTGGCCGACCAGCATGGATTGCCAGGCGACCCCGGACGGGCCTTCCACGCCGATATCGATGGAAACGCCGATCTGCTGCTGCTTCGCCCACCAATCGGTCAGGCCCATGTCTTTGGGTAGGCAGGAAAGCGGCAGCACGGCGCTGAAGGTATCGGCGCTAAAACCGCCACTGGCCTCGATGTCGAGCGAGGCGAACGGCACCGCCTTCCCATTGAGACGTAAACGCCCGGCGACTGCCCGGGCGTTTGCGGTCTGTTGCGGGTCGTTGAGTATCATGCCTGCTCCCTCGGGATGCGCATCTGCTGAATGCCGACGATCTGCGGGTCGTCGCGCCCGTTGGCGGTGGCGATGCCCGGCCACTTCGCCTGGTCGCCGTAAGCATCGGCGGCCAACCGTTGCAGGCTGGTGTTGCCGGTGGTGATGGTTTGCACGCCGTTGGCTATCGGGCCGGCCGCCAGGTTCTTTTGCAGCCGGCCGAGCACGCTTTGCAGTTGGTGCACGACGGGCTGACGCGCGGCATCGTTCATCTGCGCGATCACCCGATCGACCGCCGAGGCCACCGGATTACCCGGCAACAGGCCGCCCAAGGTGGCATAGCGTTCCAGCGGCTGCGCCTCTTGCGCCAACTTGCCCAAGGCGTGCTGCGCCGACTCGACCTTCTGCAACAGTTGCTGTGCCTGATCGATGGCTTTACCGGCCTGGGCCTTGACGGTATCGACGGTTTGGCGGACATCGTTGACGATGCCGGTCACCGTCGGATCGTTCAGTACCTGGCTCAGGCCGAGCGCCGAGGCGATGTCGTTATCGATCAGGTCGTCGGGCGAGGCAGCGGCGGGCGCGTTGCTCGGCAACGGCGCCGGGCCAATCACCAAGAGATCGATGCCGTAGCCCAGCCGGTAGGCATGCTCGAAGCGTGTGGTCACGCCGGCGATCAACACGGTCAACGCATAGTGGTCGAGGTTGAACAGCAAGGGCTTGCCTGCGTCGCGCAAGGCTTCCAGGCGCTTGGCGCGCGTCTGGGCCGAAGCGCCGACCAGCCAGCCCGACCAGGTCAGGTTGTCGTATTCGACCCCCAGCACATCGACGATGCGGCCACCGCCCACCAATTTGTGCACCGCCGTTTGCTGTTGGGCGCCGACGGTGATGGCCTCGGGCACTTCCAGCCCCTGGAACTCGAAATCGCCCAGCGTGAGCCGGGTCAGGTTGCTCGGCCCATCGGCCGTCATTAGATCTAACAATCGCATGGATCAACCTCCTCCATAGCCGTAGTTGGCCGCCCCGGGCCGCCGCGTCGCCCGCGTCGGATCGGCCTGTCGACCGCCGCTCGCCGGCCGGTTGGCCGCTTTGGCTTGGGCGGCGGTGACGGTGGCCGCCAGCACGGTTTTGCCCTCGTGTGTGATGTAGAGATTGGCCGGCCCGGACTGGGCGGCGCGACCGCGCGGCGGTACCGGCGGCACCATCGGCGCGGGCGGCATCTTGGGCGCCGTCGGTACGGCGGTAGCGGCCTTCTTGCCGCTCGTGTCGTCGCCGCCCCCGCCGAAGAAGCTGACCATCTTCTTCAGCTTCTCCCAGGCCGCCTGGATGGCATCGCCCACCCCGCCGAGCGAATTGCGGAAGTACCACAGCGCGCCGACCACCAGGGCGATCACCAAGGTAATCCCCAAGACCACCGGGTTGGCCATCAACGTCATGCCCAAGGTCGACAAGGTTTCGCCGAACAGGGCGACCAACTTGACGCCGAAGTTGAGCGCGCTGCCGATCGGACCGCTGATCAAGCCGCCGATGGTCTTGAAGGCGTTGCCGGCCTGACCGAGCGCGCTGACGCCGCGCCCGATGGCCGGGCCGATGCCGCTGTCGATGATCCCGCGCATCTGCGTCAATCCCGAGCCCAGCGCCTGGAACTTGGCGGGCAAGCCGCTGGCGGTGAAGACCTTCGATAAGGCGCCGAAGGTCTGCGACAGCGCCGACAGCATGGCCGGATCCTTGCTGATGTTGACGGCCGCCTTGGTGATGCCGTCCATCAACGGCCCCAGGTTGGCCGGTAGCGGTTTGCCGGTCAGCTTGGGGATGGCCTGTACCAGTTGGTTGACCTTCACCAAGGTGGCGACCGGCCCTTCGAGCTTGTCGCCGCCCTTGCCCTTACCTTTGCCCTTGGCGCCGGTCTTGGCGAGATAGAAATCGGCCACGCTCTTGGCCACGGCAAAGGGGTCGAAGCCTGCGCCGCCGGCGGAGCGGTCCGAAGTACCGCTTTGTGCGCGTCGCCGTGAACGCGCGCCGCTCCGCCCGGCTGTCGAGGAATCCGCTTTGCCGCCAGCCAGTTGATCGACCAAAGGCTTGGCCGATTTGTAAATTTCTCCCGCCTGCTTGGCGGCGGCGATGAAATCGAAACCGTCTTTCTTGTCGCCCGATTTGCCGCCCGCCAGTTGGTCGACCAAAGGCTTGGCCGATTTGTAGACTTCGCCGGCTTGCTTGGCGGCGGCCAAGAAATCGAAGCCGCCCTTCTTGCCGCCCGATTTGCCGCCGGACAACTGGTCGATCAGCGGCTTGGCCGATTTGTAGACTTCGCCCGCTTGTTTGGCGGCGGCCATGAAATCGAAACCGCCGCCCGGGCCCGCGCCACCGTCCTTGCCGCCCGCGGCGGCCTTGCCCTTGCCCCCGGTTTTCGCCCGCGCCAAGGCCTTGCCAAAGCCGCTGTCCATGGCTTCGCCGCCGCCCTGGTACAGCTGATAGAGCTTCATGCCGCCCGAGGCGATCTGGTTGATCTGCTGCGTGATCTGGTTGATTTTTTCCAGCCGGGCGGCAAAGGAGTCCGACGCCTTGTCGGCTTCCTTGACCTGCTGAATGACAGCGGCCAGTCCCACCTTGATGCCGTTGTCGAGCGACAGGGCGAGCGCAACGGAAAGAGTTGTCTCGTTAGCCATATGTCTTTGCCCCCGCTCAGTTGAAGTCGGCCAGGGTCGACTGGCTGATAGCCTGCAATAAATCGCCGGTGCTGGCGGTCAGCGCCGGCTCGTAGGTCGCGTCCGACGGCTCGGTCAAAAAGCCGCCGTAGCGTTGATCCAATAAAGCGATGCCGCGCGACACCGCTTCCTCCATGTGCTGCTCCTGGCCGTCCATGACGGCGCTCAGGTGCGCGGCCAAGGCGCCGAAACTATCCATTGGCATGTGCTTGCTCCTTGAATTTCATCGCACTCCAGTCCCATTCGTTGCCTTCGATCTCGCTGAAGACAATCGACATCGCCACGCGCTCATGCGCGGCCAGACGCTCGCACTCGAAGACCCGATCGAAAGGAACCCCGTTTTTCAGCAGCCAACAGCGGCCGCGAAAATCGGGGTTCTGCGTCAGTTTTTTGCGGCGGCCAACTCGGCATCGCTACGCGCCTGTTCCAGCCGCGCCAACAGGTGATCGTTGACGGCGACCATGCCCTCGGTGCCGAGCTGTTTGAGCATGTCCTCGATCTGGGCGATGCTGGCCGGGAAGCCGAAGAAATCGTCGTCGATGTGCGCCACCATGGCCGCCGGCAAGGCGAAGCCGTTCATGTACACCGCGTTGGTGGACAGCTCGCTGCCGACCGCCATGACCAACCGCGCTTGTTGCAGCGGATCGAGTTCGCGTAGTTGGATGACGCGGCCCAGGCTGTCGGTGACACGCTGAAATTGCGGTTGGCGGGTTTGGCGGGTGTCGGTGTTGATATCGGATTGTTCGCGCAAGGTAACGGTATTCATCTCGTGGTCCTCTCGTCTCGAGTCGTCGGGAAAGGCGCGGCGGCGGGGTGACGATTTCCCGCGCCCTGCCGGGCTGCCGCGCAAAAAGAAAATGCCGGCCCACTCGGGCCGGCATCGGTGCCGTTCAAATCAATCGATCGTTACACCATCAGACGGCGGCGGGCGGTAAAGGTCACCGACTGACGGATGGTCTTGTCGCCCTCTTTCTTGCCCGCGCCTTCCAGCTTCAGGATCACGTTGGTGTAACGGAAGGTCGAAGTGCTGCCGTCGACTTCCTGGATGGTCTCGGTGATGGTGGCCGGCGGCTGCGCCACACCGTTGTAATAGTCGGACTCGAACTGCGCCCACCATTTGTCCAGGGTGGCGTCGGTACGCTCGACCTCGAAAGTACCGCTCCAGCCCTTGGGCACCAACAGCTCGTCGGTTTGGCCGTTGAGCGGGGTGATTTCGGTACTGGTCGTTTTCGGCTTGGAATCGAAGGACATGATCTTGCTGATACGCATCGGACCGTTCGGGGTATTGATGTCCAGCGACACGTCCTTGCCGGTGTTGAATCCACCTAGCATTACTCTCTCCTCGGAAATAAAAAATGCCCCGCCATGGCGGGGCTAAAGTGGGTTCGCTCAGCTGCGCGGGTTGTTGGCCACGGTAATGCTGACCGACTGACCGCCTTCCAGATTGATGAGGAAGTAGCGCACCACGGACAAGTACTTCACCTGCACGTCGGCCTGCATATAACCCAGCGCCACGCGGCTGTCCGGGTTGTTCTGCTTGTCGATCTGCACCGAGAAGGCCGGCCCGCCGTTCGGGTCGCCGATCATGTTCTGGTCGACCAGGTTCTGCAGGAAGCTTTCGATGGTCGACTTCACCTGGCGGCGCAGGTCGGCGGTATGCAATTGGCCGACCACCCAACCGAACGACGCGGCCAGCGTCAAGCTGAGGTAGTTGGTCATACGGGTGTAGTTGTCGCCGTTCTGCGCCGGGTTGCTGGCGCAGTTGAGGCCGCTGCGGTGGCCGAAGTAGCTGCCGCCCGGACACGGATTGGTGATCACATCCAGCCGCGCGGTATTGATGGCGCCGATCTCGCCGTTACTGTACGGCTGTTGCGCCAGGCTACGCTGCGTGCCGGTGGCGTTCGACAAGGACTTGTTCAACACCGACAAGTGCGGCGCCAGACCGGCAACACGCGCGGCCGAGAAGGTCGCCGGCGCCAGCATGCGGTTTTGGCCGTTGACGGTGTCGAACCAGTACACCCAGTCCCCTACCAGCACTTTGAGGCCGTAACCGTCCACGCCGGCAGTGTTGAGACTGCCGGATACCGTGGCGTAAGACGCGCCGGCTGGGCCCTGGGTGACCACGTAGGCGCCCTCGCCCTGACCATAGCTCAGCATAGCCGGCCACTGCGTCGAATCGGTCAGATCGACCAGGTTGACCACTTGGGCGTTGGCACCGCGCAAGGCGTACATGCCCTTACGCGCCGGAGCGGTCACGCCATCGGCCCCCACCAGCATGGCATCGGTCACGCCGGCCGCACCATCGCTGCCGCCGGTAAAGGTCACGCTTTGCGTGCCGCCGGTCAGTTGCGGCGCCAAGCTCGACGCGCCCACGGTCGCCACCACCAGTTGCGACGGGCCGCGAATACCGCTGATGCCGTTATTGACGGCATTGACCAGGCTCTGCCACAACGCCGCGCCGCTGCCGACCAGGTTGTCGAAAATTTCGGGCTGCACGCCGGGCATGGTGACAATCAGCTTGAAGCTGTTGGCCGCCGTGCCGGCAGTCAGCGCCGCCGACAGCGTGTTACCGAGCGAGCCGGTATACATGGCGGTCAGGGTGGCACCGGTCGCCGGCGTGGCGGCCGAGTCCTTCAGCGTGGTGGTGGCCGCGGCGTCGGTGCCGTCGGTCACGCGCACCGCACGGAGATTGGATGCGCCAAGCTGGATCGATACCGCGATGGCGGTGGCCAGGTCGTACTTGCGCACTTGCTGTACCCCCACCTTCAAGGCGGCGTCCGCCGGCGAGCCGATCAGCATCGGGCTGTTGACCGCGCCCCAGGAGGCTACGCCGACGATGCCGAGAATATCGGTCGGCACGCCGTTGATGTAGCGGGTCTTGGGCGGAACTTGCTGTACATAGAGATCGGGCGCGGACAGCGCGGCGGTGTTCAAACTGCCTGCCGGATAAATAGGCATGGCTTCCTCCAGAAAAAAGCCGCCAAAACGTGGCGGCGGTCGGTTGCGATCAATTCAGGACTTTGAGTACCTGGCCGGCGTTTTCTCCGGCCAGGATGGCGTCGACCTGTTGCGGGTCGTCGATCTTGTCGCCGATCCGATAGTCGGCGAAGGCGTGTTTGACGATGAGCGCGATCGGCGCTGGTTGATTTTCCATGGGAGTCCTCAGTTGTTACGGGTAAACAAGGGTTGCCCGGAGAGGGCGTTACTGCCGTTGAGTTGCACGGCGACGACTTGCGTTGCGCCAGCCGTGATGGTGGTGGCGTAATCGATGTTGTATGCCAGGTCGCGGCGGTACTGATTGGCCACCGCCGGCGGCTCGGATTGGATGGTGTAGGCGTACTGCAAGATGCCGGCCGAACCATCGGGGAAAGCGATGTTGCCGATGCCGGCAAACGCGGTGTCGAGCGCCTTGGCGATCTGGTCGCGCAAGGCGGTGCTCGGCGCCCACACCGAGAGCATGAAGCGCTTCTCCTGCCGGCGAAGTTCGCTCACCACCTTACCGGCGGCGCCGACGCGCACCAGCGGATTGGCACGCGGTGGCAAGGTCACCGTCGCCCCGCTGCAGCTGGCGCCCGGAATCATGGCGGCCAGGGCAACGGCAATGCTCGCCAGCGTGTCGGCCGGCTGCACCGCATAGACATAGTCGATGCCGGCGAGCTGGATCAGCACGTTGTGCGGACCCGCACTGCCGCCCAGGGTGACGACATTGCCTTGCAAAGCGGCGGTCAGCGTCGGTGCGGGCGCTTGCTGCACGCTCCAGGCTTGGCCCAGGAAACGGCTGGATGGCCGCTCGCGCGGTAAGGAACACACCGAAACGTGCGCGACGCCCGCCGGCAGGTCGTTGGCCAGGTCGGCCGACGACGGCCAGCCGCTATAGATTTTGATGTTGGCGCCGGTCAGGCTCGGCTGGCCGCTGCCATTCGGGTACAGCACTGTGCTCGCCTGGGTGACCAGGAACGACAGCACATCCGACAAATCTGCCATGGGAATCTCCTTTACGGGGTAACGCTGCGCCGGCGAGCCAGCGCACTAACAGTGCGCGATCCAGCACCAGCGCGACGCCGGTATCGGCATAGCGCAGTGCGATGTCGTGCCGCGCCAGCGCCTCGACCACCGCCGCGCGGCCAGAGGGCAAGCGCAGGCGCTGGCCAAGCCGCACCGGCAGGGCCTCCAGCCGGGGAACGCCAAATTGGTAATGCATGACGGTTCTCGCTTCGCCCCGCGGCGGCGCGCCGGGCATAAAAAAAGCCCCGCGAAAACGCGGGGCCGTAGGGGAAATAAAAAAACCCGGCACGGTGGCCGGGTTTGTTCTGGACGCAAAAAACCAGCCATCCGGCTGGTTTTTTACTCGCCACTGAGGCGGAATCAAATTGTGAGTCTATTATACATGATCTTCGGCGATTGTCAAGACATTTTCGTCGAAATTCGTTTTTTAGCACGATTCCATACCGCCATGGTCAATCGCGCCACTTGCGCGTCGTAATCGGCGATCGCCAAGCCCAGCTGGCGGCACACCACCCGCGGGTGACTATCGCGATAGTGGCCATCCTGGCCGCGGAAGCCGCGATAATGCGCCAGCAGCAGCGCCTGCTCCTTGCTATTGCAGCCGTCGGTGATGCGTTGCCGCCCGCCGCCCAGCGAAACCTTCATTGCGCCATAGGTGATGGCCGCCTCGACCGCCAGCGCCAGCCGTTCGTCGAGCGGCGCCGAGCTCGCACCGGCAGACCGGCAGGCCAGGCAAGGCTCAAGTGCTTCATAGCATTGCTCGCAGCGCTGGCTGCGAAAGCGCCCTTCCACGCCTTGCGCACGACCGCGCGTCGCACCTAGGCGCTGCCAGCGCCCCCACATTTCCAAAGCCTCCACCGCATCGACGCCCGCCATCCGAACCACCGAGAGATCCGCCAGATTCATCATGCCCCTTTCCGATTTCGTGCAATATGTGGACGATGCTGCAGTTAGCACTACCAAAAAAGGCAAACTATGGTTTAATGATAACTGCACAGCAAGTTATAAACGTTATACATATCTTAGCTGTAGTTAAGTTTTTATGCAAATACTTTCTTGTGGTTAACTTTATGCAGACGCTTTCCGAACGCATCCTTTGGCGACTCGAACAAACCGGCAAAAAGAAGGCAGGGCTCGCCCGCTATGCCGGCATCGCCGCGCCATCCGTCACCAAGTGGATCAATGGCGAAACCAAGCGACTGGAAGGCTCGAACCTGCTCAAGGCGGCCGAGTACTTGGAGTGCGATCCGGCCTGGCTTTCCACCGGCGAGGGCGACTGGCAGGTCAAGGCCTTGCTGCGGCCGATCCAGCTATGGGAACAGGAAGAGGAGTTGTCGGAAGACCAATATGTGTTCATTCCCTCACTGGAAGTGAAGCTGTCAGCCGGTGCCGGCACCGCCATCTGGCACCTGGACGAAGCCGGACAACGCCAGGCTTACACGCGCAAATGGGCATCGCGGGTCGGCATCGACCCGACCTGCGCCGCCACCATGGTGGTCAGCGGCAGCAGCATGGAGCCGCGCTATCAGGACGGCGATAGCATCGTGGTCGATTACTGCCAACGCGATACCATCATCGACGGCAAGGTGTACGCCATCGCGCTCAATGCGGAAGTGTTCATCAAACGCCTGTTCAAAGAAGTGGATGGCTCGATCCGCATCGTCAGCGACAACACGGACAAAATCCGTTACCCGGATAAGATCGTCTCGCCGCAGTTCATGGATCGCCTGCAGATCATCGGCCGCGTGGTCGCACTGGCCGGCAGCGCGACCTAGCCTTCGACTTCGAACCTCATAAACCCAAGACACAGCGGCCGCCCGGCAAATATCATGGGAAAAGCCGAAAGCTTTTATCCCAAGATTTGCCGGGCGGCCGCCCTTCCCCTTCTTCGCGTCATGAGTGGCTTCCAAGACCGTTTCCGCATCGAAAAAGCAAAGCTTCGACTCTCCGCGAAAGATATCGCCCGACAAGTCGGCGTCTGCCAGCAGACCGTATACGACTGGCTAGCCGCGCGACAACACCCACGGATGCACCATCTGAGCTCGCTGGCTGCCCTGCTCAACGTATCGGCCGACTACCTGCTGTACGGCACGCACGATTCGCAGCGCCAGCAATTGCTGCAGGACCTATCCGCCACCCTCCCCCAGCTCTCGACCTATCAAATCACCATCCTGCTGCACGCCGCGCTGGAATTTCGCCGCCGCGAGCGGCAAAACCCATGAAAGCTAGGTAAGCGCAACGATAGCGAACCCACCCTCTTCGGCCTAGGCTTGACGTCCTCCGGCTGGCGCCCCGGCCACCGGATAGCGATCATGTGTAGAGAGAAAACAAACAATGAACAGTAGACAAGCGCACTCGCCAGCCTCCGTCGGTCAGGAATTGGAAATCGTACTGATGAATTTGAGCGTCATGGAAAGACGCCTCGCCCATACGGTGGAAAGCATGCGCTTGGATTTGATCGTGCTACGCGAACGGATCAGGCGGGAGTCGGACAATAAAAAACCCGGTGCGATCGCGACCGGGTAATTCGCTACATTCACGAAATGGCATCACGCGCAGGAAAACAAAGGGCAAGAAAAACATCAGTCAAACAGTATCCGAAATCCACCCCTTTGATTTCCTGCCCGCCGGGCCAACAACCGCCCCTTCTCTTCGAAGCAACGAAGCGTCATGCGGCTTTGTGAGTTTGCACATAGTCCTTCAGGATGTCATTGATGCGCGACTGCCAGCCTTCGCCGGTGGCGCGGAAGGCGTCGAGCACGTCGGCATCCAGCCTGATACTAATGCTCTCCTTGGTCTTGTCTGCCTTGGGACGCCCTCTAGAAGGTTTCATCTTGGCGAAGTCGGCCGAACTAGCCTCGAAGGTATCCGGGTCAGCAGCAATGCCAGCATTGATGGCCGCATCTTCTGCATCATCCGGGACAATAAGAACCCGCCCGGAGCGGGTTTTAACTGTGTTCGGCATAGTAAGCCACCTCTCTTTTGTTTGCCTTGCGAAGGCTGATAACACGCCGGGAATCGCCCCTGTCCGTGTAGACCGCACAATACAGCCGGTCGGACATGATCACGAACGACACCATGCGCACTTCGCCGTATTCCTTGCGACCGTCCTCCGAGCTGAGTGCCGTATCCCATTCCAGGCCTTCGGCTTCGGACAGCGACACGCCATGTTTGCTGCGTCCTTGGCGGCGTCGTAGGTGATCTTCATGCAATTATTGTATATACGACAATTATTGCAATCAAGCTATTTTTGTATATACATAAAATACCGACAAACGGAGTGAGCGATCATCTAGAGGAAAACCGCATGAGTCACACGAATCTCACACGCGGCAAAATGAGGGCGCAAAAAAAGCCCTGTGGCGACAGGGCTTAAATGCTTGTACGTAAGGCTTTGAATTGGTCGGAGTGAAAGGATTCGAACCTTCGACCCCTTGCACCCCATGCAAGTGCGCTACCAGACTGCGCCACACTCCGACTCAAGAAGGACGCATTATAGAGGGGGACTCAGCTTTTGCCAATCCCCGCACCTAAAAAATCGAGTATGGACTGCAGCTCGGCGCGCACGTCCTGGGCTGTGAGCGGCGCCTGGACTTCGCCATCCTGCCCCAGGCGCTGGCGAGCGCCCTGAATGGTAAAGCCGTCGTCGTACAAAAGCTCGCGAATGCGCCGCACCAGCAGCACTTCGTGATGCTGGTAATAACGACGGTTACCCCGGCGCTTGACCTGGCGCAGTTGCGAAAACTCCTGCTCCCAGTAGCGCAGCACATGGGTTTTGACGCCGGCCAATTCGCTGACCTCACCGATGGTGAAGTAGCGCTTGGCCGGGATCGGCGGTAGTTCAGCCTTGCTTGTCAGCATGGTGCTTCTCAACCATTCCCTTGAGTTTCTGGCTTGCATGGAACGTTACCACACGACGGGCGGTAATAGGAATTTCCTCCCCCGTCTTGGGGTTACGGCCAGGACGCTGCGGCTTGTCGCGCAACTGGAAATTACCGAAGCCGGACAGTTTGACACAGTCCCCGGACTCGAGCGCAATGCGGATCTCTTCGAAAAACGCCTCGACCATGTCCTTAGCCTCACGCTTATTCAAGCCCACCTTGTCGAACAGCAGGTCGGCCAGCTCGGCTTTGGTTAAAGTCATGACTACCCCTCATAAACAACAACGTGAAAATATTACATATAGACCGATAGCAAGCAAGCACTCAGATCAAAGTCTTAGCTGCGCACCATGCCGCTCGGCGGCGGCGTTCAACAGACGCGCAACGGCCTCTTCGATTTCTTCATCGGTCAGTGTCTTGGCCGGATCCTGCAGCTGCACGCTGAAAGCCAGGCTCTTTTTACCCGGTTCGACCCCGGTGCCGCGATAGACGTCGAACAAGGCCACCTGCTGCACGATCGGCGCCGACATGTCGGCGAAGGTCTGCAGCATGGCGCCGACTTCGATGCCTTCATCGACCAGCAAAGCCAAGTCGCGGCGCACGGCCTGGAACTTGCTCACCGGTCGAGCGGCGATGCGCGCGGCACGGGTCAAGGCGGCGAAGTCCAGCTCGCCCAGCACCGGTGCGTTAGGCAAATCGTAGGCCTGCACCCACTGCGGATGCAGCTCGCCGAACACCCCGACCACCTCGCCGTCGATCAACACCTCGGCACAACGGCCAGGATGCAGCGCCGGATGCGTCGCCTTACGGAAGCTGGCGCGTTGCGGATGCAGCAGTGCTTCGACGTCGCCCTTGAGGTCGAAGAAATCGACGCGCTCGGTCTTGCTACCCCACTGTTCCGGCTGGCGCGAACCCCAAGCCAGCATGGCCAGCTTTTCCGGTTGCTCGACCGACTCGGCCTGCTTGAGGAAGACGCGCGCAATCTCGAATAGCCGCACGCGCGGTTGTTTGCGGTTGATATTGCCGGACAGCGTGCTGATCAGCCCACCGAACAACGTGGAGCGCATCACGCTCATCTGCGCGGCAATCGGGTTGATCAGTCGCACGGGGTCGGCATTGCCGGCCAGATCGCGCTCCCAGGCTTCGTCGACGAAGGCGTAGGAGACGATTTCCTGATAGTCGCGCAGCGCGACGCGCAGGCGCAGATCTTCGCGCGGGCGACGTTCTTCCGGCAACGGCAGCATACGCAGGCCGGAACGCGGCACTTCGGCGCCAATGGCGTCGTAGCCATGCACGCGAGCCACTTCTTCGATCAGATCTTCTTCAATGGCGATGTCGAAACGGAACGACGGCACATTGACCGCAAAGCCATCGGCAAGCGCGGTGAAATCGAGGCCCAACCGGCGCAGGATGGCCGCGATGGCTTCAGTGCTCAGGCGAATGCCGAGCACGCGGTTGACGCGTTCGGTGCGCACACGCACGCCGCGCTCGGCCGGCAGCTTGCCGACGGCCTCCTTGACCGGGCCGGGGCGACCGCCACAGATTTCCAGCACCAACTGGGTCGCGCGCTCCATGGCGGCATGCTGCAGTTGATAGTCGACGCCGCGCTCGTAGCGATAGGACGAATCGGAGCCGAACCCTAGTTTGCGCGAACGGCCGGCGATCGCCTCGGGGGCGAAAAAGGCGCTCTCGAGGAAGATGTCGCGGGTTTGCGTATCGACGCTGCTCGCCTGGCCGCCCATCACACCGGCAATCGCCAGTGCGCGTTCGTTGTCGGCGATGACCATGAAGTCCGCATCCAGCTCGACGGTTTTTTCGTTCAGGCACTGCAGTTGCTCGCCGGGGCGAGCCATGCGCACCTGGATGCCGCCCTGGATGGCGTCGGCGTTGAAGGCATGCATCGGCTGCCCTTGCTCGAGCAGGATGTAGTTGGTGATATCGACCACGGCCGAGATCGAGCGCAGACCGGCGCGTTCCAACCGGCGCTTCATCCAGTCCGGCGTCTTGGCGGCGGCATCGATGCCGACGATCTTGCGACCGAGGTAACGGCCGCAGCTTTCGGGCGCGTCGATGCGGATCGGCAGGCTGTCGTCGTGCGCCGGCTTGACCGGGGCGATGGCGACCGGCTTGAGCTCGGCGCCGGTCAGCGCGGCCACTTCGCGCGCAATACCGCGAATCGACAGGCAGTCGGCGCGGTTGGGCGTGATCTTCAGGGTAAACAGCGTGTCGTCGAGCGACAGGTAATCGCGGATGTTGCTGCCCACCGGCGCGTCATGCGGCAAGACCAGCAGGCCGTCGACGTCGTCGGGCACGCCCAGCTCGCGACCGGAGCACAGCATGCCGTTGGAGACCTCGCCGCGCATCTTGGTCGGCTTGATCTTGAAATCGCCCGGCAACTCGGCGCCAGGCAGTGCGCACGGCACCTTGAGACCGACGGCCACGTTGGGCGCACCGCAGACGATCTGAATCAGCTCGCCGGTACCGGCATCCACCTTGGTCACGCGCAGACGGTCGGCGTTCGGGTGCGGCACCACTTCCTTGACTTCCGCGACGACGATACCGGTAAAGGCGGGCGCAGCGGCGGCGGTTTCTTCCACCTCCAGGCCGGCCATGGTCAACAAATAAGACAGTTGTTCGCTGGAGAGGGACGGATCGACCCAGCTACGCAGCCACTGTTCGGAAAATTGCATGGTTATTCTCCGCCGCGCTCAGTTGAATTGTTTGAGGAAGTTGAGATCGTTCTCGAAGAACAACCGCAGGTCATTGACCCCGTAGCGCAGCATGGCGAAGCGGTCGATGCCGATACCGAAGGCGAAGCCTGTGTACTTTTCCGAGTCGATGCCGACATTCTTCAGCACGTTCGGATGCACCATGCCGCAACCCCCGACCTCCAGCCAGCCGCGTTCGCCCAGCACGTCGATTTCGGCCGACGGCTCGGTAAACGGGAAAAAGGACGGGCGGAAGCGCACTTGCAAGTCGTCGCGCTCGAAGAAGCGGCGCAAAAAGTCGATCATCACCGCCTTGAGGTCGGCGAAGCTCACGCCCTCGTCCACCCACAGGCCTTCCATTTGATGGAACATCGGCGAATGGGTGGCGTCCGAGTCGACGCGGAATACGCGCCCGGGGGCCACGATCTTGATCGGCGGCTGGTGTTCCAGCATGTAACGCACCTGGATCGGCGAGGTGTGCGTGCGCAGCACGTCGCCGCCCTCGACATAGAAGGTGTCCTGCATGGCGCGTGCCGGATGGTTCTCCGGAATGTTCAGCGCCTGGAAGTTGTGGAAATCGTTCTCGATTTCCGGGCCGTCGGCAACGGCGAAGCCGATGCTGGCGAACAGTTCGGTAATACGCTGCAGAGTCAGGGTCACCGGATGCAGGCCACCGGTCGCTTGACCGCGCCCCGGCAGGGTGACGTCGAGCGCGTCGGCGGCAAGCTGGCGCGCCAATTTCTCGGCGTTCAAGGCATCGCGCTTATCGTTGTGCCGGGCCTCGAAGGTCTGTTTGGCGGCGTTGATGGTGGCACCGGCCGCCTTGCGTTCCTCCGCCGGCAGTTGCCCCAATTGCTTGAGTAGATCGGTCAGCTCGCCGCTCTTGCCGAGATAGCGCGCTTTGACCTGTTCGAGTTCGATCAGGTCGCCGACCGCGGCCACTGCCGCCAGACCGGACTCGAGAATATCGTTTACATTTTTCATGAATCTCACACCGTATGCGTAAGAAGGCTGGCCTCACTCGCCCCGGGCGGGACAGGTCGGGTCAATCTTCTCGGCAAGAGGATAAAAAAAGGGAGGCATCGTGCCTCCCTTTTAACCGTCATCAGCTTAAGCAGCGAGGCTTGCTTTAGCCTTTTCAACGATCTGGGCAAAAGCCGGCTTGTCGAACACGGCCAGGTCGGCCAGGACCTTGCGGTCGATTTCGATCGAGGCTTTCTTCAGACCGTTCATGAACTTGCTGTAGCTCAGACCGGACAGACGCGCAGCGGCGTTGATACGGGTGATCCACAGTTGGCGGAACTGACGCTTTTTCTGACGACGGTCACGATAAGCGTACTGGCCCGCCTTCATCACCGCCTGTTTGGCGATGCGATAGACGTTCTTGCGACGGCCGCGATAGCCCTTTGCCAGGGCGAGAATCTTTTTGTGACGAGCGCGAGCGGTGACACCGCGTTTAACACGAGGCATAGTTCAACTCCTTAAGCGTAGGGCAGCATAGCGCGAACAGAAGCCATATTGGTGGCATCGACCATGGTCGTACCGCGCAATTGGCGCTTGTTCTTGGTGGTTTTCTTAGTCAGGATGTGACGCTTGAAAGCCTTGGAACGCTTTACACCGCCGCCGCCCAAAACGTTGAGACGCTTTTTGGCGCTCGACTTGGTCTTCATTTTCGGCATGGAAAAAAACTCCTGCGATTATTGTGTGAATCCGGCGCAGGGTGGCCATGAAGGCACTTGAAAACCGCTACGCCACGCTTTTTTAATGTGGCACTTTCGCGCCACAAAAGAACCCGGCGGAGAATCTCCGCCGCGTCAAACCGATGATTATACCCGATTATTTCTTTTTCGGGGAGATCATCATAACCATCTGTCGGCCTTCCAGTCGTGGGAACTGTTCGACCACGCCCACCTCGGCCAGATCCGACTCGACGCGCTTAAGCAGCGCCAAGCCGATGTCCTGGTGCGCCATTTCGCGACCGCGGAAGCGCAAGGTCACTTTGGCCTTGTCACCCTCGGTCAGGAAGCGGATCAGGTTACGCAGCTTGACCTGGTAGTCACCGTCATCGGTTCCGGGACGGAACTTGATTTCCTTGACCTGAATCTGCTTCTGCTTCTGCTTCGCTTCGTGACGCTTCTTCGACTGTTCGTACTTGAACTTGCCGTAGTCCATCAGTTTGCAAACCGGCGGTTGAGCGGTCGGGGAGATCTCCACCAGATCGATGTCACTCTCTTCCGCCATCGCCATGGCTTCACGCAAACTCACGATGCCGATTGCTTCGCCTTCGATACCTACCAGACGGATTTCACGCGCCGTAATTTCGCCGTTGATCCGTGCTTCACGTTCCTGAGCTATGTCCGCTCTCCTTCAAAAAATTCATCACGTTTGCCGCGCGGCCTATCAGTCTGCCGGCATCTCAGCCTGCAGACGGGAAACGAAATCGTCGACGGTCAATTGACCAAGATCTTCGCCTCGCGCACGCACGGCAACCAGTCCGCCAGCCTTTTCCTTGTCGCCGACAATCACTTGATACGGTAACTTCTGTAGGCTGTGCTCGCGGATTTTATAGCTGATCTTCTCGTTTCTCAAGTCGAGTTCCACGCGGAAGCCTTGTTTTTTCAGCGTTTCCGCAACCAGCGAAGCGTAATCGGCCTGCGCTTCGGTAATATTCATGACAACAATCTGCACCGGCGCGAGCCACAACGGGAAGGCGCCAGCGTGGTTTTCGATCAAGATACCGAGGAAACGCTCGAGCGAACCGAGCGCCGCCCGATGCAGCATCACCGGCCGTTTGCGGCTGTTGTCGTCAGCCACGTATTCGGCATCCAGACGTTCCGGCAGCATAAAGTCGAGCTGCAGCGTACCGCACTGCCAGGAGCGACCCAACGCGTCCTTGATGTGGTACTCGATCTTCGGGCCGTAGAACGCCCCCTCGCCCGGCAACTCTTCCCACTCGACGCCGCAGGCCATGAGCGCTTCGCGCATGCCTTGCTCCGCGCGATCCCACACTTCCTCTGCGCCAATACGCTTATCCGGGCGCAGCGCCAGCTTGATCGCCACGTTGTCGAAACCGAAGCGGTCATACACTTCCATCACCAGGCGGTGGAAATCCTTGGCCTCCTGATTGATCTGATCTTCGGTACAGAAGATATGGCCGTCGTCCTGTACGAAACCGCGCACACGCATGATGCCGTGCAAGGCGCCGGACGGTTCGTTGCGATGGCAGGAACCGAATTCGGCATAGCGCAGCGGCAGATCGCGATAGGAACGCAACGCGCTATTGAAGATCTGGATATGCCCCGGGCAGTTCATCGGCTTGACAGCATAATCGCGCTTCTCCGATTCGGTGATGAACATATTCTCGCGATAGTTGGCGGCGTGGCCGGAACGCTCCCACAGATTCACGTCCATCATCATCGGCGTGCGCACTTCGCGGTAGTTTTCCTTAAGCAGCTTAGCCCGCATGTATTGCTCGACGTTCTGCCACAATTGCCAGCCCTTCGGATGCCAGAACACCATGCCCGGCGCCTCGTCCTGCAAATGGAACAGGTCGAGCTGGGTGCCGAGCTTGCGGTGATCGCGCTTTTCCGCCTCTTCCAGCATGTACAGATAGGCGTCGAGGTCTTCCTTCTTGGCCCAGGCCGTGCCGTAGATACGCTGCAGCATTTCGTTCTTGCTGTCGCCACGCCAGTAGGCGCCGGCCACTTTCATCAGCTTGAACACCTTGAGCTTGCCGGTGGACGGCACGTGCGGACCGCGGCACAAGTCGGTGAATTCGCCTTCGCGATAGAGCGACACGACTTCGCCTTGCGGAATCGACCCGATGATTTCGGCCTTGTAGTGTTCGCCGAGCGACTTGAAGTAGGCCACCGCCTCGTCGCGCGGCAAGGTGTAGCGCTCGACCGGAACATCGCGGCGAGCCAACTCGGTCATCTTCTTCTCGATGGCCAAGAGGTCGTCCGGGGTAAACGGACGCTTGTAGCTGAAGTCGTAATAGAAGCCGTTATCGATCGCCGGCCCGATGGTCACCTGCGCTTCGGGGAACAGCTCCTTGACGGCATATGCCAACAGGTGGGCGGTCGAGTGGCGAATGATGTCCAAGCCGTCGGCATCGCGATCGGTGACGATCGCCAGTTCGGCGTCCCGCTCGATCAAATAGGATGTGTCGACCAGCTGACCATCGACGCGACCGGCCAATGCCGCGCGCGCCAGGCCGGCGCCGATGGAGGCGGCCACATCGTGAACCGTTACCGCGTGCTCGAAAGAGCGAATGGAACCGTCAGGCAGGCGAATGTCAGGCATGATTTCTCCAATAGTCTGGTTTCTATTTGCTTCAGCATCGCCCCGGATGCCGCGGGTAAAAAAAAAGTGCGGCATTCGAGCCGCACTTTTGTTTCGATTAGGGAACGACCAGTGGCTCGACTAGATCGAGAAACCGGTTGTGGTAGTTCGTGCTGCCAACATGATTGATCGTCCCATGATATTCGTTTGGTAGGCACGATTGGATTCGAACCAACGACCCCCACCATGTCAAGGTGGTGCTCTAACCAACTGAGCTACGTGCCTAACGCTGAGGCAGCCATATTAGCGACAGTTAACCGAACGCGCAAGCCTCTCGAGGTGAATAAAACGCGAAATTCAGCGTCATCGGTTATACTGACGACCTATTTTCGAATTGCTCACAGTCTGCAAATGCTCAAGTTTACCGTTCACAAGACTTCCGGCGGCGCCCGTCGCGGCACGCTGGAATTGAATCACGGCACCGTGGAAACCCCGGTGTTCCAGCCGGTCGGCACCTATGGCTCGGTTAAAGCCATGAGCCCGCTGGAACTCAACGAGATCGGCGCCCAGATCATCCTCGGCAACACCTTCCACCTGTGGCTGCGCCCCGGCCTGGAAGTGATCGAGCAATTCGGCGGCCTGCACAGTTTCATCGGCTGGGACAAACCGATTCTCACCGACTCGGGCGGCTTTCAAGTCTTCAGTCTCGGCGACCTGCGCAAACTGACCGAGGATGGCTGCACCTTTCAAAGCCCGGTCAACGGCGACCGCTGCTTCCTGTCGCCCGAAGTCTCGATGAAGATCCAGCGCGTACTGAACTCCGACATCGTCATGATTTTCGACGAGTGCACGCCGTTCCCCGCCGACTACGACACCGCCGCCGCCTCGATGCGCATGAGCTTGCGCTGGGCCGAGCGCTCGCGCCGCGCGTTCGACGATCTGAAAAACCCCAACGCGCTGTTCGGCATCGTGCAGGGTTCGATGTATAACGATCTGCGCGAAGAGTCGCTCACCGAGCTGATGAACATCGGTTTCGACGGCATCGCCATCGGCGGCCTGTCGGTCGGCGAACCGAAAGAAGAGATGGAGCGCATGCTCAGGGTGATGCAGCCCATGCTGCCGCCTGACAAGCCGCATTACCTGATGGGCGTGGGCACGCCGGAGGATCTGGTCTATGGCGTGGCGCACGGCGTCGACATGTTCGACTGCGTGATGCCGACGCGCAATGCGCGCAATGGCTGGCTGTTCACCCAATGGGGCGACATCAAGATCAAGAACGCCAGCCACAAGCAGGATACCCGGCCATTGGACGAGACCTGCGAATGCTATACCTGCCGCAACTTCAGCCGTGCCTATCTGCACCATCTGCATCGTGTGGGCGAGATTCTGGGCGCGCGGCTCAATACCATCCACAACCTGCATTATTACCAACAATTGATGCGCGAGATTCGCGCATCGATCGAGGCCGACCGCTTCGAAGATTTCCGCGCCGAATTCGCCGCGAAACGCGCACGCGGCACTAAATGAGTGCTCCCCGGTCTAAACGCGCTCGCTCGAGAATGGCTTAGCGGTTGGAAAAGCCGCGCGCGCTGGCTACAATGACCGGTTTGCGAATACACCCCTTAACCAGGAGTTTCAACAATGTTTCTGATTTCTTCCGCATTTGCCGCTGGCCCCGCCGGAGCCGCCGAATCGTCGATCATGCAATTCCTGCCGATGATCGTCATCTTCGCGCTGTTCTACCTGCTGCTGATTCGCCCGCAGCAGAAGAAGGCAAAGGAAACCAAGCAGATGTTGTCTCAGCTTTCCAAGGGGGACGAAGTGATGACGCAAGGCGGTTTCGTCGGCCGCGTCAGCAAGCTGTCCGACCAATATGTCTCGTTGGAGATCGCCTCCGGCGTTGAAATCCAGCTGGCTCGCGCCGCGATCACCGGCAAGCTGGAAAAAGGCACGATCAAGTCCCTGTAAGCGCCGATTAGGGTCTGCGGCCCCTGCCCGCCTGGCGGGCAGGGCCTGAACACACTTCCTTGAACCACGCATATGAATCGCTACCCACTCTGGAAGTACATCATTATCGCGGTGGCTCTCGTCATTGCGACGATCTACACCCTACCCAATTTCTACGGTGAAACGCCGGCCGTTCAGGTCTCCAGTTCGCGCGAATCGATCCCGGTCGACGCCGCGCTGATGGGCCGCGTCGAAGGCGCGTTGCGCGCCCAGGGCATCAGCCCCGACGGCATGCTGCTCGACAACAACAGCCTGAAGGTGCGTTTCCACGACCCGGATACCCAGATCAAGGCGCGCGACGCCATCCAGCACGATCTGGGCGACAGCTACATCATTGCGCTCAACCTGTTGTCGGCCTCGCCCGACTGGCTGACGCGCATGAAGGCCTACCCGATGTTCCTCGGCCTCGACCTGCGCGGCGGGGTGCATTTCATGCTCGAAGTAGACATGAAGGCCGCCGTCGAGAAGACCATGGAACGCTACGCCGGCGACATCCGCCGCGCGCTGAAGAAGAAAGACGTGCGTTACGGCAGCGTCAAGCACATCGGCAACACCATCGAGATTCAGTTGCGCGACCAGGACACCCTGGCCGCCGCCTCCGACGTGGTGTCGCGCAACCTGACTTCGCTGACCCAGACCCGCGACAACGCCGGCTTCAAGCTGACGCTGAGCCTGTCGCAGGATGAAATGACCCGCATCCAGAACGACGCCGTCAAGCAGAACATCACCACCCTGCACAACCGCGTCAACGAACTGGGCGTGGCCGAGCCGATCATCCAGCAGTCGGGCCCGAACCGCATCGTGGTCGAGCTGCCGGGCGTGCAGGATACCGCCAAGGCCAAGGACATTCTCGGCCGAACCGACACGCTGGAAGTCCGCATGGTCGAAGACGACCAGGCCAAGGTGAGCGCCGCGCTGGCCGGTAACGTGCCCGCCGGTTACGAACTGATGGACGAAGCCAATGCCAACGGTTCCGACAAGATCCTGGTCAAGAAGGATGTCGAATTGACCGGCGACAACATCAACGATGCCCAACCGGGCTTCGACGAGAACGGCGCGCCGTCGGTCAACATCAATCTCGACGCCACCGGTGCCGACATCTTCCGTCAGGTGACCAGCGAAAACGTCGGCAAGCGCATGGCGATGATCCTGGTCGAGAAGAACCGCTCCGAAGTGGTGACCGCGCCGGTGATCCGCTCCGAAATCGGCGGCGGCCGCGTGCAGATTTCCGGCAGTATGAGCCCGGCGGAAGCGCGCGACGTGGCGCTACTGTTGCGTGCCGGCTCGCTGGCCGCGCCGATGAACATCGTCGAGGAACGCACCATCGGCCCGAGCCTGGGTAAGGAAAACATCGAGAAAGGCTTCCACTCCACCCTGTGGGGCTTTGCCGCCATCGCGGTGTTCATGCTGATCTATTACCGCGTGTTCGGCGTGATTTCGGCGATCTCGCTCGGGGTCAACCTGTTCATGCTGGTGGCGCTGTTGTCGATGATCCAAGCCACGCTGACCCTGCCGGGTATCGCCGCCATTGCGCTGGCGCTGGGCATGGCGATCGACTCCAACGTACTGATCAACGAGCGCGTGCGCGAAGAACTTCGCAACGGCATGCCGCCGCACTCGGCGATCCAGGCCGGCTACGAGCACGCCTGGGCGACGATTCTCGACTCCAACATCACCACGCTGATCGCCGGCCTCGCGCTGCTGATCTTCGGCTCCGGCCCGGTTCGCGGCTTCGCCGTGGTGCACTGCCTCGGCATCATGACCTCGATGTTCTCGGCGGTGCTGGTGTCGCGCGGTCTCGTCAACCTGTGGTACGGCCGTCGTCGCCGTCTCACTTCGATTTCGGTGTAAGGGACCCAGCCATGGAATTCTTCCGCATCAAAAAAGACATTCCCTTCATGAGCTACGGCCGGCTCACCACCGCGATCTCGCTGGTGACCTTCATCCTGGCCGTGGTCTTCCTCGCCACCCGCGGGCTGAACTACAGTGTCGAGTTCACCGGCGGGACCGTGATGGAGGTGCAGTACCAGCAAGCCGCCAATCTGCCCGACGTGCGCAGCCGCGTCGAAGCGCTCAAGCTCGGCGAGTCGACCATCCAAACGCTCGGCAGCTCGCGCGACGTGATGATCCGCCTGCCCAACCTGAAGGCCAAGTCGTCGGCCCAACTGTCCAACGAGGTGCTGACCGCGCTGAAGCAGGGCGGCCAGCAAGTCGATCTGCGCCGGGTGGACTTCGTCGGCCCGCAGGTGGGCGAGGAACTGGTGCAGCACGGCCTGACCGCCATCAGCATCGTCTGCCTCGGCATCATGCTCTACCTGGCCCTGCGCTTCGAATGGCGCTTCGCCGTATCGGCCATCATCGCCAATATGCACGACGTGGTGATCATCCTCGGCTGCTTCGCGCTGTTCCGCTGGGAGTTCTCGCTGACGGTACTGGCCGGCGTGCTGGCGGTGCTCGGCTACTCGGTCAACGAATCGGTGGTGGTGTTCGACCGGATTCGCGAAAACTTCCGCAAGGCCAATATGCGCAACCACACGGTCGCGGAGATCATCGACAACGCCATTACCTCGACCATGAGCCGAACCATCATCACGCACGGCTCGACCGAAACCATGGTGCTGGCGATGCTGCTGTTCGGCGGGCCGGCGCTGCACGGCTTCGCAACCGCGCTGACCATCGGCATTCTGTTCGGTATCTACTCGTCGGTTCTGGTGGCAAGCCCGATCGTGCTGTGGCTCGGCGTCTCGCGCGAGAATCTGGTCAAGCCGCCCAAGCAGAAACAGGAGGCGGTGGTCTAACCACCCCGCCCCACTGGCCGGCGCCTAGCGTCGGCCAGTTTTTCTTTTACGTTATGATCCGTCCGGAGTTCTGGTTCCCATGCACTACGTCACCTTCTTGATTGACTTCGTCCTGCACATCGACCAGCACCTGCCGCCGCTGATCGCCGCCTACGGCCCGTTGATCTACCTGATCCTGTTCGCCATCGTGTTCAGCGAAACCGGTCTGGTGGTCATGCCTTTCCTACCCGGAGACTCGTTGCTGTTCGTCGCCGGCACCTTGGCCGCCACCGGCAACATGAGCCTGAGCTCGCTGATGGGCGTACTGGGCGTTGCCGCCATCCTCGGCAACCAGGTCAACTACCTGATCGGACGCTTTTTCGGCCATAAGCTATTCGCCAACCCGAATTCGAAGATCTTCCGCCGCGCCTATCTGGACCGCACTCATGCGTTCTATGAAAAGCATGGCGGCAAGACCCTGATCTTCGCGCGCTTCATGCCGATCGTGCGCACCTTCGCCCCCTTCGTGGCCGGTATCGGCGAGATGCCGCTGGCGCGCTTCACCCTGTTCAATATCGTCGGCAGCGTTTTGTGGGTCGGCCTGTTCTGCTTGGCCGGCTACCTGTTCGGCAATATTCCGGTGATCCGCCACAACCTGGAGCTGTTGATCATCGGCATCATCGTGGTGTCGTTCCTGCCCGGCATCATTGCCGCCTGGCGCCACCGCGCGGGGAAATGACCATGCGCCCGATCCGTCGCCTGCCCGACCACCTGGTCAACCAGATCGCAGCCGGCGAGGTGGTCGAGCGACCGGCCTCGGCACTGAAGGAACTGCTGGAAAACAGTCTGGACGCCGGCGCGGATAAGATCACCGTCGATTTGGCTCAAGGCGGCATCAAGCTGATCCGCGTCACCGACAACGGCGGCGGCATTGCCGCCGACGATCTGCCGCTGGCGCTGGATCGTCACGCCACCAGCAAAATCGCCTCGCTCGACGAACTGGAGCAGGTCGGCACCTTGGGGTTTCGCGGCGAAGGCTTGGCCAGTATCGCGTCGGTCTCGCGCCTGACGCTGATCAGCCGCCAAGAAGACGCCGCGCACGCGCACCAGATATTGGCCATCGATGGCCGACTGCATCCGGTGGAACCGGCGGCGCATGCGCCCGGCACCAGCGTCGAAGCCGTCGATCTGTATTTCAATACCCCGGCGCGCCGTAAGTTTCTCAAATCCGATAACACCGAATACGCCCATTGCGCCGCGGTATTCGAGCGCATCGCGCTGGCAAGGCCGGACGTCGAGTTTCTGCTGCGGCACAACGGCAAGGTGGTTTGGCGCTTGCCGCAGGGCAGTCGCGCCGAGCGCGTCGCCGCCCTCCTCGGGCAGGATTTCATCCAAGCCTCGTTACCGCTGGAGCACGTCGCCGGCCCCTTGCAACTCACCGGTTTCATCGCCGACCCGACCTACTCCAAGGCCAGCCGCGACGCGCAATACTTTTACGTCAACGGCCGCTTCGTGCGCGAAAAAACCGCTCAACACGCATTGCGCCAAGCCTACCGCGACGTGCTGCACCACGAGCGCCACCCGGCCTATGTGCTGTTTTTGACCATGGACCCGGCCGCGGTCGACGTGAACGTCCACCCGACCAAAATCGAGGTTCGTTTCCGCGAGTCGCAGGCGGTCCATCAGTTTCTGTTCCATAGCCTGAACAAAACGCTGTCCGGCAGCGCCGGTAATCGCGCCGACGCGACGCACGAACCGACGGCGACGGCGACGGACTCGACGATGCCCTCCCCCGCCATGTCCGCCGCACGGCCATCGATGCCGCCGCCCGCCCGCGGCCAAGTGTTCGTTCAGCAAAGCATGCCGCTGCACGTCGCGGAAGGCGCGCAGTCGATCTATCAAAAACTGTTCGACGGCGTGCGCGAAGAAGAACGCGCCTTAGACCGGCAGACCGGGACGCCTCGTACCGACCTGCCGCCAGTGGCATTACCCGAAAGCGACGACGGCATCCCCCCGCTCGGTTTCGCGCTGGCTCAACTGCATGGCGTCTATATCCTGTCGCAGTGCCAGGAAGGCCTGATCGTGGTCGACATGCATGCCGCACACGAACGCATCGTCTACGAACGCCTGAAAACCGCGCTCGACCACGAAGGCATTCCCACCCAACCGCTGTTGCTGCCGGTGTCGTTTGGCGCCAGTGCGCAGGAAGTCGCGACGGTGGAAGAACACAAGGAGGGCATGACGCGCCTGGGCCTGGAACTCGCCGCGCTGTCGCCGACCCAGATTGCCGTGCGCGCCGTGCCGCAGTGGCTATCGGATGGCAACCCGGTCGACCTGGCACGGGCGGTGCTGGCCGACGTGCGAGAATTCGGCCTGACGCGAGTGCTGACCGAACGGCGCAATGAGCTCTTGGCCACCATGGCTTGCCATGGCGCCGTGCGCGCCAATCGCCAGCTGACGCTGGTCGAGATGAATGCGCTGTTGCGCGACATGGAAGCCACAGAGCGCTCCGGTCAATGCAACCATGGCCGCCCCACCTGGTCGCGCCTTTCCATGAAACAGCTCGACGAGCTGTTCATGCGGGGACAATGACGGGATGAAGCACGACGTACTCTTTTTGATGGGGCCGACCGCCAGCGGCAAGACCGCGCTGACGTTCGAATTGGCGCGCCATTTCCCGATCGAGATCGTCAGCGTCGACTCGGCGCTGGTTTATCGCGACATGGATATCGGTACTGCCAAACCGAGCCGCGAGGAGCAGGCGCTCTGCCCGCATCATCTGATCGACATCATCAGCCCGCTGGAAAGTTATTCCGCCGCACAGTTTTGCGCCGATGCCGAACGGCTGATCGACGAGATCCACGCTCGCGGGCATATTCCGTTGTTGGCAGGCGGCACCATGCTGTACTACAAGGCGCTGCTCGAAGGGCTATCCGAACTGCCGCAAGCCGATGCCGCCCTGCGCGCTCAACTGGATCGAGACGCCGCGGCGCATGGCTGGCCGGCGCTGCACGCCCGCTTGGCCGAGCTCGACCCGGTCAGCGCCGCGCGCCTCAAACCCAACGATGCGCAGCGCATCCAGCGCGCGCTGGAGGTTTGCCTGCTGGCCGGCCGGCCGATGTCCGAACTATTCCAAGACAGCACGCGCCCAGAACGCCGCTGGCGCTCGCTCAACCTGGCGCTGGTGCCAGCCGAGCGGCGCTGGTTGCACGAGCGCATTGCGCTTCGTTTCCGCCAAATGTTGGCCGCCGGCTTCCTCGACGAGGTCAGCGCATTGCGCAGCCAGTACCCCGAGCTGGCGCCGGCCATGCCGTCGATGCGTTGCGTCGGTTATCGCCAAGCCTGGGAATACCAGGACGGCGCCTGCAGCTACGACGAGATGGTCGAGCGCGGTATCGCCGCCACCCGCCAGCTTTGCAAGCGTCAGCTCACCTGGATGCGCTCACTCGACGTGCTGCCGCTCGATGCACAGCAAGACGACGTGGCCCTACGCGCCGTTGCCTTGTGCACGGCCTTTCTCGCCGGCGACGAACTGCCGGCGAACCTGCTCTACAGCGGCGGCTACTGAGCGCAACTCCCGTCAGAAATGGGTTCGTACCACAGCCCCCACGGACGCTGCTATCGCGCCGCCACCAATTTGATTTCCACCTTCCATGCCGGGTTGGCCAGCTTGGCTTGCACCGTGGCGCGCGCCGGCGTATGCCCGGCCGGCACCCAGGCATCCCAGGCGACGTTCATCGCGTCGTAGTCGGCCAGGTCGGCCAGAAAGATGGTGGTATCGACAATCCGGCTCTTGTCGCTGCCGAGCTCGGCCAGCAGCTTATCGATCTGTGCCAGTACGTCGGCGGTTTGTGCCGTGGCATCGACATCGGTATTGTTCGGCACTTGGCCTGCCAGAAAAATCAGGCCATTGGCCACAACGGCTTCGGACAGCCGGGCACCCGGTTGATGGCGGTAAATCGTCACGCTTTGCTCCTGCGAAGTAAAAGAGGTTCGGTCATTCTAACGTCATTACGCCGGCAAGGCAGCGTCCAGACCCGCAGCAAGATCGCGCCGCAGATCCTCCACTCCCTCGATACCCACCGACAGGCGTAACAGATTGTCGGTCAGGCCGATCTGACGCCGATGTTCGAGCGGCACCGCCGCATGCGTCATGGTCGCCGGGTGGCATACCAGGCTCTCCACGCCCCCCAGGCTTTCGGCCAGGGTAAACAGTTTCAGCGGCTGCAGGAAACGGGTGAGCGCCGCCGCATCGCCTTTCAGATAAAACGACACCACCCCGCCGTAGCCTTGCATTTGGCTTCGTGCCAGCGCGTGTTGCGGATGGCTCTCGAGCCCCGGGTACAACACGCGCTCGACCGCCGGATGCGTCTCAAGCCAATGCGCCAGCGCCAGCGCATTGGCATTGTGCCGTTCCATGCGCAAGGCCAAGGTGCGTAAGCCCCGCGTCACCAGGAAGCTCGGGAACGGGTCGAGCACCGCGCCGGTGGCGTTGTGCAGGAAGGCCAGTTTTTCCGCCAGTTCCGGCCGGTCGTGGCCGACCACCGCGACCCCGGCCACGACATCGGAATGGCCGTTCAGATACTTGGTCGCAGAGTGCAACACGATATCGAAACCATGAGCCAGCGGGCGCTGCACCACCGGCGATGCGAAAGTGTTGTCGGCCACGGCCAGAATACCGCGCTCGCGCGCGAGCCGGCCGACCGCCGCCAGATCGACCAATTGATTGAGCGGATTGGAGGGTGTCTCCACCCACAACAGCCGCGTTTCCGGCCGGATTGCCGCGGCGAGCGCCGCCAGATCGTCGGCCGCCACATAGCTGACCGTCAGATTGGCGCTGATACCGCGCACGCGCTCGAACAGACGGAAGGTACCGCCATACAGATCGTTGACGGCGACGATATGGCTGCCGGCCGGTAACAGATCCAACACCGTGGCGATCGCCGCCAGTCCCGAAGCGAAGGCATAGCCCTGCGCCCCGCCCTCCAACTCGGCCACGGCCCGCTCCAGCACCTGGCGCGTCGGGTTTTGCGAACGCGAATATTCATAGCCGGTGTGCTCGCCCGGTGCATATTGACGGTAGGTCGAAGTCGCGTAAATCGGCGGGACCACGGCACCGTAAGGATCGGCAAACGGATCGGCCAGCAGGCCAGCGGTAATCGAAAGGGTATGGAAGTCGGTCATGGCAGTCCTTGCAGCTTGCTATTTTGTTTGAATGCAAACAAATATAACCACAAGGAATGTAAATCGCAAATTTAATAACAAAAGCCGATGCAATGCATCGGCTTTTGCTTTGCGAGCGTACGTCGCTTAGGCCAGGGCCACCCGGCGCAAGTCGAAGGCAAAACGCTCCAGCGCGGCAATGCCACTCGACTCGGCACGTGCGCACCAGTCGTGCAACTCCTGCAGCAGTTGCTCGCGCGTCAGGTTCGAACGCAGCCACACCCGGCTGAGTTCCTGGCGCATCGCGTAGACCTTGGCTGCCAGCGGACTATTTTCCAGTAGTTGCTGCAACTCGTGCCGCTCGGCTTCCGGGGTCTGCTGCGACTCCTGCTTCAGCCAGCGCTTGAATTTGGCCGGCAAATCGGGCGTGTGCACCTCGGGCAAGGCCGCGCGCACCCGAACCAGTTCCTCCTGGCAGGCATGTGCCAAATCGCGGGCGAAGCGCGCCGCCAGCGCATAGCGGTTGGCGACGATTGCCTGCAAGCGTTCGGCGTCGATGCTGAGCTTGCTGCCCGTGCACTGCAGCCTGGGCGCCACCTTGCGCACCTTGGCCATGCCGAACATCGACAAAATACGGATATACATCCAGCCGATGTCGAACTCGAACCACTTGTGCGACAGCTTGGCCGAGGTGCCGAAGGTATGGTGATTATTGTGCAGCTCCTCGCCACCGATCAGGATGCCCCAGGGAACGATGTTGGTCGACGCGTCCTCGCACTCGAAATTGCGATAGCCCCAATAGTGGCCGATGCCGTTGATCACGCCGGCGGCGAACAGCGGGATCCAGATCATCTGTACCCCCCAGATCAACAGACCCGGCAAGCCGAACAACGCCAGGTCGATGGCCAGCAACAGAAAAATCCCCTTGCCGTTATGCGGGGTGTAGAGCTTGTTTTCGATCCAGTCGTCCGGCGTGGCATGGCCGAACTTCTCGATATCCTCGCGCATGGCGCAAGCGTCGCGGTACAGCCAGGTGCCCTTGAAAAACACCGTCCAGATGCCGTGCACTTGCGGGCTGTGCGGATCGTCCTGGCGCTCACAGCGGGCATGATGTTTACGATGCACCGCCGCCCACTCCTTGGTGACCATGCCGGTGGTCAGCCACAACCAGAAACGGAAGAAATGACTGATCAGCGGATGCAGATCGAGTGCGCGGTGCGCTTGATGACGGTGCAGAAAAATCGTGACGGACGCGATGGTCACGTGCGTCAACGCCAGGGCGGCCACCACGTAGCCCCACCACGGCAGGTCGGTCAGACCATAAAGTATTACAGACATGCTTATCCGGTTCCTCGGTACAGGGATGAAAAAGAAGGACTGAGTGAAGTCCGCAGCGATAATGATTTTCGTTAGTGTTATCGCTCTATTATATAAAGGTTCGCCCTGTTTTGTCAGAACCATCGCCACACGGGTTCATTGCATGGGCGGACATGGTGTACCATTAGCGCCTGGTCCTCATTACTTCAGAAAAGATCCTGTGTTGCAAAAACAACGCCTGACTTTCGCCGCAGCGGCCCTCGGCGGCCTGTTCGTTCTTTATGGCGGCGCCACTTACTGGGCCGGCGTCAAAGCCGAAGAAACCCTGGAAGAACAACACCGCATGCTGGCCAGCCTGCCCTTGTTCAAGGTCAAGTCGCACACCTACGAACGCGGATGGTTCTCGTCGCAAGAAACCACCGAGCTGGTGTTCAACCGTCGACTGATCGGCCCCTACGAAGGCATGTTGCCGGACAATATCCGTCCGCTGCTTGGCTCGACCATCCGCTTCACCAACATCGTCAAGCACGGTCCGTTCCCTGGATTCTCCAGCTTCGATTTGCGTCCGGCCCGCGCGCTGGTGACCACGCAGTTCGATATGAGCGACAGCACCAGGAAGACCTTGGCGCTGTTCTTCGGCGACAAAGAGCCGATCACCGTGATCAACCGCCTGGGCTTCGGCGGCGGCGGCGAGCTCAAGGTCAACGTTCCGGCCTTCGATTACCAAGAGGCGCTGTCCGGCGTCAAGGTCAAATGGCAGGGCTTCAATCTGGCGGTCAACTACCAACAGGGCTTCAAGCAGTACCAGACCGAGGCCGACTCGCCCTCGTTCTCGCTCGAGGCCGCCAGCAAGGGCACCGTCCATTTCGATGGCGTGCGCTACGTATCCGACATTCGGCCGGGCGCCACCGGCGTCAAGCTCGGCACCAGCGAACTGACGGTCGGCAACGTCCAGCTCAACTGGAAGGACAGCATTCCGTACAGCATCAAGCTCAACGACTTGGTCTACCTGCTGACCCGCATGCACGTCGGCGAATTCATCAATCCGTCCGGCGAGTTCAAGCCGTCTAGCGTCACGCTCAAGGGGCTGCGCTACCAGATCGTCACCTCGGAAGAAGAGCCGTACGTCGACTCGCGCGGCAAACTCGGCTTCGACACCTTCAGCTATAACGATCAGGTCTACGGCCCGATGCGGCTGGACGTCTCGGCCAACCATCTGCACGGCCCGACGCTGGTCAAGCTCGATCAGGCCATTTCGCAATTGCCGATCGAGGGCATGGATGCCGCCACGCTGCGCAAGAGCTACATCGACACCATCAAGAAATACGGTATCCCGCTGTTGGAAAACGATCCGCGACTGGTGGTCAACGACTTCTACCTGAAGATGCCGAGCGGCGAGGCCACCCTCAAGGGGCAGTTGGCGCTCAAGGGTTTCCGCGAGACCGATCTGAAGGATCCGTTGCTGGTACTCAAGCGCGTCCAGGTGAACGCCGCTGTCGCACTGCCGCGCCTCACGCTGGAAAACCTGGTGGTCACCCAAGCGCGTAATCTGTTCACGGTCGACCAGAGCGCCGAGGACCAGCCCAACTTGAACGAGATCGACGACCTGGCGAAGAATCTGCTCGACAGCCAGTTGTCGCAATGGACCGAACAAGGCTACATCCAGCTCGATAAGGGGCAGATCAGCACGCGCATCAACTACCAGAACGGCGAATTGCGTGTGCGCGACAAACGCGTGTCGCTGCCATGGGAAGAAAAAGACGTCCCAGAGGGATCCGCCGGCACAGGCCAATGACTGCAGGCCAATGATCGAGGGGGCGCAAGCCCCCTTGTTGCTTTTGGGAGAACACAATGGAACGCTGGAAACCCCATGTCACCGTGGCGGCGGTCATCGAGCGCGACGGCCGTTTCCTGCTGGTTCGCGAACGCACGGCTGACGGCATCCGCTACAACCAGCCGGCCGGCCACTTGGAGCATGGCGAAACGCTGATCGACGCCGTGGCGCGCGAGGCGCTGGAGGAAACCGGCTGGCAGGTCAAACCGCAAGCGCTGCTCGGCATCTACCAAGCGGAATCCCTCGACGGCACCATCACCTACCTGCGTTTCGCCTTTATTTGCCAGGCCGAGCGGGAACAGCCAAACCACCCCTTGGACGACGGCATTCTCGACACCCATTGGCTCACGCCGACGGAAGTCCGCGAGCGCGAGCTTCGCAGCCCCACCGTACTGCGCTGCATCGACGACTACCTGGCGGGCCAACGCTATCCGCTGTCGTTGATCCAGACGCTGGCTTGATCCTTTCCGGGTCAGCCCCCATCTTGGTATAATGTTCGGTTTTTAAACGCATTCTTGCAGGAAGGATTTCCCGTGACGGGCAAAAAGCGCATTGTCGTCGGCATGTCGGGCGGCGTGGACTCATCGGTGACCGCCTGGCTGCTCAAACAGCAGGGCCACGAAGTCATCGGCGTCTTCATGCAGAACTGGGAAGACGACAACGATGGCGAATACTGCTCGATCAAACAGGATTCGCTCGATGCCCTGTCCGTCGCCGACATCGTCGGCATCGACATGGAGATCGTTAATTTCGCCAAAGAATACAAGGATCGCGTGTTCTCCTACTTCCTGGCGGAATACTCGGCTGGCCGCACCCCCAATCCGGATGTGCTGTGCAACGCCGAGATCAAATTCAAGGCCTTCCTCGACTATGCCATGCAGCTGGGCGCCGACTGCATCGCCACCGGCCACTACGCGCGCAAGCTCGAACGCGACGGCCGGCACTACCTGATGAAAGCGGTCGACGACACCAAGGATCAGAGCTACTTCCTCTACCGCCTCAAACAATCGCAGCTATCCAAGGCACTGTTCCCGCTGGGCGATATTCGCAAAAGCGAAGTGCGCCGCCTGGCGACCGAGGCCAAGCTGCCGACCGCGGCCAAGAAGGACAGCACCGGCATCTGTTTCATCGGCGAGCGTCCGTTCCGCGAATTTCTGCAGCGCTACCTACCGACCCACCCCGGCGAAATGGTGACGCCGGAAGGCCGGATCATGGGTGAACACATGGGTTTGATGTACTACACGCTGGGCCAGCGCAAGGGACTGGGTATCGGCGGCCAAGGCGAACCGTGGTTCGTCGCCGGCAAGGACATCCCGGCCAACCGCCTGATCGTGGTGCAGGGTCACGATCACCCGTTGCTGTTGAAGCACACACTGAAAATGGCCGATCTGAGCTGGACGCTCGACGCCGCGCCAGACGCGGGCGACTACAGCGCCAAGAACCGCTACCGCATGCCCGACGCCGCCTGCACGCTCACACCGGTGCGCGACGGCGCCGCCGAACTGACCTTCCGCGACGCGCAATGGGCGGTGACGCCCGGTCAGTCTGCAGTGCTGTACGACGGCGATATTTGCCTGGGCGGCGGGGTCATCGTATAAGTCGGGCTAGGCCGAGGTCCTCGCCAGCTTCAACTTGCCCACCAGCCAGGTATGGTCGTAGCTGACGATTTCGAACGGATTCCCAAACGGGTCGACGAAGGAAATCGAACAGAAGAAATGGTGATCGCACACCGAGTCGCGGGCGATGGTCACCCCCTCGCGACTCGTCACGCGCTCGCTAGCCAAGCGATCGATCCAATCCAGAAAATCTTGTCCGCTCACCACGAAGGCAATCGAGCCAGGCAGGCGGCTGGTCGCCTCCTCCTGGCTGACGGCAAACCGCACCGTGCCGCTCGGATTGGCCAGCATGGTCGTGGCATGCGGCTCGTCCTGCAGTTGACGGTAGCGCGGGTCGGGGTTGAGCCCCAATACCCGTTGGTACCAGGCGATCGCCTGGGCCGCGTCAGACACGCAAATATGGATGTGATCGATCTTCCCTAACGACAACATGCTGTTCCTTTATTTCTTTTCACTTTGCGCAACCGGGCACACCCTCGCCGGTTACTTAAGCATAGGCGCCAGATAGCGCCCCGTGTGACTCTGTGGATGCGCGGCCAACTGCTCCGGCGTGCCGGCGGCAATGATCTGCCCGCCCCCGCCGCCGCCTTCCGGCCCCAGGTCGATCAGCCAGTCGGCCGTCTTGATCACATCCAGATTATGCTCGATCACCACCACGGTGTTGCCGTTCTCGCGCAGGCGATGCAAGACCCTCAGCAATAGATCGATATCGTGGAAATGCAGACCGGTGGTCGGCTCGTCCAGGATATACAGCGTGCGGCCGGTGTCGCGCTTGGACAGTTCGAGCCCCAGCTTGACGCGCTGCGCCTCGCCGCCCGACAAGGTCGTCGCCGACTGGCCAAGCCGGATGTAACCCAGGCCGACATCCATCAAGGTCTGCAGTTTGCGCGCCACGGTCGGCACGGCGCTGAAGAACTCGAGCGCCTGCTCCACCGTCATTTCCAGCACTTCGTCGATACTCTTGCCCTTGTAGCGCACTTCCAGCGTCTCGCGGTTGTAGCGCTTGCCGTGGCAGACATCGCACGGCACATAGATGTCCGGCAGAAAATGCATTTCCACCTTGATCACGCCATCGCCCTGGCAGGCCTCGCAGCGGCCGCCCTTGACGTTGAACGAGAAACGCCCCGGACCGTAACCGCGCTCGCGCGAAATCGGCACCCCGGAAAACAATTCGCGAATCGGGGTGAACAAACCGGTATAGGTGGCCGGATTGGAGCGCGGCGTGCGCCCGATCGGGCTTTGATCGACATTGATCACCTTGTCCAGATGCTGCAGCCCTTCGATGTCGCGGTACGGCGACGGCTCTTCGCTGGCGCCGTTCAGATCGCGCGCGGCGATCTTGTACAGCGTATCGTTGATCAGCGTCGACTTGCCGGAGCCGGACACCCCGGTAACGCACACCAGCATGCCCAACGGCAGATCCAAGGTCACGTCCTGCAAATTATTGCCGCTTGCGCCGATCAGGCGCAGCATCCGCTCCGGATCCACCGGCCGGCGCGCCGACGGCAGATCGATCTTGCGACGACCCGACAGGAATTCGCCGGTCACCGACGTCGCGCAGTCGGCCACTTCTTTCGGCGTACCGGCAATCAGCACTTCGCCGCCGTGCTCGCCGGCGCCCGGCCCCATGTCGACCACGTAATCGGCGCTGCGGATCGCATCTTCATCGTGCTCCACCACGATCACGCTATTGCCCAGGTCGCGCAGACGCACCAGTGTGGCCAACAGCCGATCGTTGTCGCGCTGATGCAGGCCGATCGACGGTTCGTCCAGCACGTACATCACCCCGGTCAGGCCCGAACCGATCTGGCTGGCCAAGCGGATGCGTTGCGCCTCGCCGCCCGACAGGGTATCGGCGGAGCGCGCCAGACACAGATAGTCCAGCCCGACGTTGTTCAAGAAGGACACGCGCTCGCGCACTTCCTTGACGATCTTTTCCGCCACGGCCTGCTTCTGCCCACTGAAGGTCAGACCGTCGAAAAAGCTCGCGGCCTCCCTGAGCGACATCTGATTGATATCGTGCAGCGAACATCCTGCCACCAGTACATGGCGCGCCTCCAGGCGTAGGCGCGTCCCCTGGCAATGCGGACAGGTCTGGTTATTCTGGTACTTGGCCAGCTCCTCGCGCACCGCACTCGAATCGGTCTCGCGATAACGCCGCTCCAGGTTGGGCAGAATACCCTCGAACGGATGGCTGCGCGCGAAGCGCGTGCCGCGCTCCGACATATACATGAATTCGATGCTATCGCGGCCAGAGCCATGCAGCACGGCGTGCCGTACCCGCTCCGGCAACACCTCGAACGGTAGATCGAGATCGAAACCGTAATGCGCCGCCAGCGACTGCAGCATCTGGAAATAGAATTGGTTGCGCCGATCCCAACCCTTGATCGCCCCCGCGGCCAACGAGAGCTCGGGGTGCGCGACCACACGCCGCGGATCGAAGAAGGTCAGTTCGCCCAAACCATCGCACTTCGGGCAGGCGCCCATCGGATTATTGAACGAAAACAGTCGAGGCTCGAGTTCCGGCAGGCTGTACGAGCACACCGGGCACGCGAATTTCGCCGAGAACCAGTGTTCGGCGCCGCTATCCATCTCCACGGCGATCGCCCGGCCCTCGGCATGGCGCAACGCGGTCTCGAAGCTCTCCGCCAGGCGCTGCTGCATATCCGGCCGCACCTTGATACGGTCGATCACCACTTCGACGGTATGTTTCTTGTTCTTGTCGAGCTTGGGGACATTGTCCAGCTCGAGCACCTCGCCATCCACCCGCACGCGCACAAAGCCCTGGGCGCGTAGTTCGTCGAACAGGTCGAGGTTTTCGCCCTTGCGCCCCACCACCACCGGCGCCAGGATCATCACCCGGGTGTCCTCCGGCATGGCCAGCACATGGTCGACCATCTGCGAGACCGTCTGCGACGACAGCGGCACGCCATGTTCCGGGCAGTGCGGATCGCCGACGCGGGCATACAGCAAGCGCAGATAGTCATGAATTTCCGTCACCGTACCCACGGTGGAGCGCGGATTGTGGCTAGTGGCCTTCTGCTCGATGGAGATCGCCGGCGACAAGCCTTCGATCAGATCGACGTCGGGCTTTTCCATCAGTTGCAAAAACTGACGCGCATAGGCCGACAGCGATTCGACATAGCGGCGCTGCCCCTCGGCATAGAGCGTATCGAACGCCAACGACGACTTGCCGGAACCGGACAGGCCGGTGATCACGATCAGCTGATGCCGCGGCAGGTCGAGATTGATATTCTTGAGATTGTGGGTTCTGGCGCCACGTATACGAATGGTTTCCATGCCTCACTCACAGGGTCGGAGAACCTGATAATATACCCGAGTTGTGGATGCCAACTCCACCCGCATCTTAGATGAGCATCAATTTTGTAATTCGAATAACACGAGAACTGCCCCATTTACTCATGAATCCGCTTGAACTTCGCGCCAGTCTCGGCCTCGCCGGCATTTACGCCCTGCGCATGCTCGGGATGTTCCTGATCCTTCCCGTGTTCGCGCTCTACGCCAAGACCCTACCCGGCGCCGACAGCCCGACCTGGATCGGCATCGCTCTCGGCAGCTACGGCTTGACGCAGGCGCTGCTGCAATTGCCGTTCGGCATGTGGTCCGACCGCATCGGCCGTAAACGTGTGATCTATTTCGGCCTGATTCTGTTCGCGCTCGGTAGCTTTGTCGCCGCCGAAGCGCACAACATCGGCTGGCTGATCGCCGGCCGCGTCATCCAGGGCTCGGGCGCCGTTTCCGCCGCCGTGACCGCGCTATTGGCCGACCTGACGCGCGAGGAGAACCGCACCAAGGCGATGGCCATGATCGGTATGAGCATCGGCACCACCTTCGCCGTAAGCCTGGTCGTCGGCCCCTTGCTCGCACACTGGATCGGCGTCAACGGCATCTTCGCGCTCACTGGCGTGTTGACGTTGATGGCGCTCGTCGGCGTCAAATACATCATTCCCGACCCGGTGATCTCGCGCTTTCACTCCGACACCGAAACCAACACCAGCCGCCTGATGGATGTTCTGAAAAACCCGCAGCTACTGCGGCTGAACTTCGGTATCTTCGCGCTGCACGGCGCGCAGATGGCGATGTTCGTGGTCATCCCGTTCGCGTTGATCAGCACCGGGCATCTCGACAAGCAGCATCACTGGCAAGTCTACCTGCCGGTCACCCTCGGCGGCTTCTTGCTGATGGTACCGGCCATCGTCTACGGCGAAACCCGGCATAAGCTCAAGCAGGTGTTCGTCGGCGCCGTGGCGCTGATGACCGTGGCGCAGTTGGGCATGGCTTTCGCACTGACCTCGTTTTGGTGGATCGTCGGCTGGCTCGGCGCCTATTTCATCGCCTTCAACATCCTGGAAGCGACTCTGCCGTCGATCATTTCCAAAATCGCTCCGGCCGATGCCAAGGGAACGGCGATTGGCGTGTATAATACCGCCCAATCTTTCGGCCTATTCCTAGGCGCCGCCGCCGGTGGGTTGCTATATACCCACTTCGGCAGCACCGGCGTATTCTGCTTCACCGGCCTGATGATGCTCAGTTGGCTGATCATGGCCATGACCATGGTGCCGCCTGAGCCGGTCAAGTCGATGATGTTCCACATCGGCGAGAACTGGCGCGGCAATCCGCGCGAGCTGTCGCGCATGCTGGCATTGCAGCGCGGGGTCAAGGAAGCGGTCGTCATGCTGGAAGAACGCGTGGCCTACCTCAAGGTGTCCCAAAAGGACTGGGACGAAGCCTCGGTACAACAATTGATTCAGGAGACCAACTAAATGGCGTCCGTCAACAAAGTCATTCTCGTCGGCAATCTCGGCCGCGACCCGGAAGTGCGCTACATGCCGTCCGGCGACGCGATCGCCACGCTGTCCATCGCCACCACCGATAGCTGGATGGACAAGCAGTCCGGCCAACGCCAGGAACAGACCGAATGGCACCGTGTGGTGTTTTTCGGCAAGACCGCCGAAGTCGCCGCGCAATACCTGAAGAAGGGTTCGCAAGTTTACGTCGAAGGCTCGATCCGTACCCGCAAGTGGCAGGACAAGGAAACCGGCCAGGATCGCTTCAGCACCGAAATCCGCGGCGACCGCATGCAGATGCTGGGCGGCAAGAGCGGTGGCGGCGGCAGCGCCCCGATGGATGGCGGCGACGACTACGGCTATCAAGGCGGCCGCAACGATGCCCCGCCGCCTGCCGCCGCGCCGGCAGCACCGCGCCGTCAGGAATCGCGCCCGGCACCGAAACTGGACGATATCGACGACGATATTCCGTTCTGACCCGGAAGTTATTACAACGTAAAAACCCCAGCCATTGGTTTGGCTGGGGTTTTTTGTATTTCGCGAATAAGGCCAGCGATCCATTTTGCCGGCCATCCGGGTCTGATCACGATCACTGCTTAACGGGAGTGAACAAGAAATACTTTCGACTCGATCGTATCGAAATCTCCGATAGCGATTTCTTGAAAAACGAGATCGGTCGCGATCTCATTTCGGCAATGGCTGTCCGCTGTGATCATCCCGCTTCGCCAGCCAAATCAGTGCGGCGCCGGCGACGAAGGAAAAGCCAAGCAGCCACACGACGTGGTTGGTCGCCAACGTGACCGCCTGGTCTTGCAACAGGCGATCGAGCACGCCGCGCTGGCTATCCGGATTGCTATCCCCAGCCAGCCACTGCGGCTGCAGCCGTCCCGCCAGGGAGGCGCGAATGGCGGTGGTGTCGCTTTCCCAGAGCGTACCCAGCACCGACGCGGCCAAAGCGGCGGAAAAGGTGCGGACAAAGCTATTCAACCCGGCGGCCGAGGCGACCTCGTGTGGTTCGACACTGGAGAGCGATAGCGAGGTGAGCGGCACCACGAAAAATGGCATGCCCAGGCCGGCGAGCATGATCGGCAACGCGATGTGCCAATAGTCCATCTGGGGCGTGGCGGCCGCCCGGGCGAAAATCGTCACCGCCGCCACCCAGGCCACCCCGCCGGAAACCAGCCAGCGGCGGTCGACCACGGCGACGATGCGCGGCATCAGCGGCGCCATGACCAGAGAGAAAATACTGCCCCACGCCGTCGCGCGCCCGGCCCAGGTGGCGGTGTAGCCCATGCTGGTCTGCAGCCACAGAGGCACGATCACGTTGACGCCGAAAAAGGCGCCGAAGACCGCGCAGAGCGTGACGGTGGCAATGGCGAAGTTGCGGTGGCGGAAAACATGCAGGTTGATGATCGGCATCGGTTCCGTCAGCTCCCAGATCAGAAAGGCCAGAAAGCCGATGGCGGCGGCGATGGCCAAGGCGCAGATCAGGGCGGAGGCGAACCAGTTATGATCCTTGCCCAGATCCAGCATGATTTGCAGCGGCGCAACCCAGGCGACGAGCAAGCCGAAGCCGACGACATCGACTGTCCGCCGTTGGCTCGGCGTTTCGTAACGGCGCAGCGTCTTGGCGATGAGCACGGCCCCGGCGAGGCCGATCGGCACAGTGATGTAGAACAGCCAGGGCCAGGAAAGCTGGTCGCAGATCCAGCCGCCGACCATCGGCCCGGCGATGGGGGCGAGCGTGGCCGTCATGGCGAACAGGGTCATGGCGGTGTTCAGCTTGTTGCGCGGAAAAATCTGCCGTAGCAGCGTTTGCGCCATCGGAATCATCGGCCCGCCGGACAGGCCCTGCAGCACGCGGGCGCCCACCAGCATCGGCAACGACACGGACAGGCCGCAGAGCGCCGAGAAGACGGCAAAGCAGGTCATCGCGGTCACCAGCACGCGCACCGGCCCGAAACGGGCGGCAAGCCATCCCGCCAGCGGCACGGCAATGGCTTCCGCGACACTATAGGCGGTAATCACCCAGATGCCTTGCGTCGGCGAAACGCCCAGGGCGCCGGCGATATGCGGCAATGAAACATTGGCGATGGTCATATCCATCACCGCGATAAAGTTGGCCATTGCAAGCAAGCAGGCCGCGGCCCAGAGTGCCAAGCCCTGCAGACTGCCGGCAGTCTCGTCTCGAGGCGTGTGGGCGGGCATGGCGGGCCTCATGAGCGCGAATCGATCGCGGCGGTCATCGACAGGCCGACCTGCAACGGATGGGCGGCGAGCTCCCCCACCTCTAGGCGGATACGCACTGGCAAGCGCTGCACGACTTTGATCCAGTTGCCGGTGGCGTTCTGCGCCGGAATGACGGCGAACACGGCGCCGGTGCCGCCGCTGAAGCCCTCGACATACCCGTGATAGCGCACCGCGGAGCCGTAGCGGTCCGAAGTCAGCAGCACCGATTGGCCGACATGGACGCGCGCCAGCTGCCCTTCCATGAAATTGGCATCGACGTGGACTTGGCGCGACGGCACCACGTTGAGCAACAGGTTGCCCGCCTGCACGTATTGCCCGGGCTGGACTTGCCGCCGGGCGACAACGCCGTCCACCGGCGCACGGATCACCGTGCGCGCCAGATCGAGCTGTGCCTTTTGCCAGTGCGCGCGCGCCAACAGCACCTCTGGGTTGTCGTCGGCCGAAGCGTGGTCGATGAGGGTGGCATTGGCCTGACGCGTGCCCACGGCGGCCGAGTAGGTCGCGTCGGCCTGTTTGGCGACAGCGCGCGCGGCGGTCAGGTTGGTTTGCGCGGTCACCATGGCGCTTTGGCTCTTGGCCAACTCTTCCACCGAGACCGCGCCCGTGGCGGCCAGCGCCTGGCGGCGTTGCCACTCGGCCGTTGCCCGCTGCGCATCCGATTGCGCCGCGGCCAGTTGCGCCACGGCGCGCCGCACTTCCGATTGGCGCGCCAGGGTTTGCGCCGCCAGCGAACTGTCGGTGGCCTGATAGCCCCTCACCCGACGCTTGGCTTGCTCCAGTTCCGCCGCCGCCGCTTCCACGGCGATACGCGCATCGCTATCGTCCAGCAGCGCCAGCACGTCGGAAGCTTTGACCACTTGCGTATCCTCCACCGGCACAGTCTTGACCACGCCGGCGGTTTGCGCCGTCACCTGGGCGATGTCCGCTGCGACATAGGCGTCGTCGGTGCCGACGTAGCGCGAGCCGACCAGACGCCAGTAGCCGTAGCCGGCTGCCGCGCCCAGCGCGACCGTGGCCGCCAGGGCGAGAAACAGTTTCTTGCGCAGCGCCTTCATGGCCGTGCCATCTTGCGGCGCCGTCGTTGGGTGTTCCTGAGGCATGAGAAGCTCCTTTCCGTGTGCCGAGGGCACACCGATCCCGCTTTGCCGCGCGTGGCGGCAAAGTGGTCATCAATTTTTGGGATTAGTTCGGCGTCGCCGGGTCGGCGTAGCCGCCGCCGAGTGCCTTTTGCAAGGCGATGTCCAATTTCAGCGCCACCGCTTCCTGCTGCGCGAGGTCGCGCTCGCTGTCGATGGCGTCCTGTTCGCTGGCGAGCACATCCAGATAGGCGTCGATGCCCAGCGCGAAGCGCTGCCGGGCGATATCGCGCGCGGCAGCCGTGGCGTTTCGCGCGGCCTGCCGTTGCGCAAGAATCCGCTGATGCGCGTTGATCTCCGCGCCCACGTCGGCGATCACGCGCAACGCCTGCGCCACGCAGCGGTCGTAGTCCGCCACCGACTCGGCATACGACGCCTCCGCATCGCGCAGCTGAGCGCGCAATCCGTCGCGATCGAATAGCGGCAACGACACGGCGGGACCATAGCTGGCGGTCAGCGACCCGCGCTGGGTCAACACGTTCAAGCCGACCGACTGCAAGCCAAGCAGGCCCGACAGGCTGATATCGGGATAGAACGCGGCTTGGCGCTCGTCGATGTGCTGTCGGTGTGCCACCACCCTCAGCCTGGCGGCCGTCAGGTCGGGACGCCGTCCGATCAGGTTCAGCGTGACCTGCGACGGTAACGCGTAGGCAACCAGCATGCGGGCCGAGGGGCGCCGTATCGCCTGCCCGCGGTCTGGCCCGGCACCCATCAGGGCGGCAATCTGATGCTGGGTTTCGGCGATGCCGGCATCGATGCGCGCCGTCTCCGCCTCGGCTTGCGCCAGGCGATTTTGCGTTTGCAGCATCGCCACCTGGTTATCCATGCCGGCAGAGACACGTTGCCGTTGCAGGGCCTCTTGTTGTGTCAGCACGCGAGTGCTTTGCTGTTGCGCGTCGCGCTCGGCGAAACGCTGAGCCAGATCGGCATAAGCGCTGACGATGGCGGAGGACAGGGTCAGGCTGGCCTGGGCGACTTCCGCCCGCCGCGCCTCGCGTTCGCTGATGGCTTGCGCCAGTTGCGCACGCTGCCGGCCCCAGAAGTCGAGCTCCCAGCGGAAGTCCAGCGTGGCCTCCCCGGCGTGTTGCCAGTTGCCTGGCCGCGAGGCTGGCATATTGACGCTGGCCTTCTCGGCGCTGACGTCGGCGTTGGCGGTGACGCTGGGGTGCTGATCGGCGGCCGTCTGTCCGGCGATGGCGGCGGCTTGCGTTAGGCGGGCACGGGCGGCGGCGATATCCGGCGCATTGGCCAGCGCTTCGTCGATCAGGCCATCGAGCTGCGGATCGCCATAGCGGGTCCACCAGCGCGCACCGGGCCAGGATGAGGGCGTCGAGAGCAGGCTTTGCGTCGAGGCATAGCTGTCGACCGCCTTGGGCACGGGCAATGTCGCCGTCGCCGCCATCGTCTGGTTCAGTCCGATCGTACCGAGGCCGGCCCAGAGCAAACCGAGGATCCAGCGTCGTGGCGAGCGTGCGTCGATCATGAACGCCCCTTCTCTGCCGGTTGGCCTGGGAGGGTGTCCAGCGGTGGGAACGTGCAGTGGATCAGGCCGTCGATCATCACCTCGATCGCCCAGGGAGTACGGGCGAATTCGCCCGAGGTCATGGCGTGGCGCGTGGCATGGATGTGGGGGAACTCATCCGCGGAGATGTTTCTCAGCGTTGCCTTCACGTGCGTCAGCACCTCGCTGCGGGCCTCGCGAAAGCCGCGTTCGGCCGCAATGGCGGTGACGTAGAGCGTCAGCAGGTCAAAACCCCAGGCGGCGCGCTCTTGCTCGATGCCACCCTCGCGCAGCAGCCCCAGCATGTACTCGACCAGCCGCAGCGTGTTCTGGCCGAAGGGGATCGTTGCTTGTGCCAGCTGCGCCATGCCTGGGCGCGCCATCAGCACGTCCAGGTAGGAGATCAGCACGCGTTTGAGCTTTTCGCGCCACGTCTCGTTGGCCGGTGCCGCCAGCGAAACCTCGCCAACCGCGGCATCGAACATCTGGCCATGCAGCTCGCTCAGATTGGCGACGTAGACATAGAGCGAGGCCGCGCCGGTATCGAGCGCCGCGGCCACCTTGCGCATGCTCAAGCCTTCCAGGCCGCCTTGGGCGAGGACGTCGAGCGCGGTCTGCACGATGATCTCGCGGCTCAGTGGCGCTTTGGCCGGCCGCGCGCGGCGGCTGACGGTAGAGGGGGAGTTTTTCTTTTCCATTCCGGCACAATAACCAAACGAACACCGTTCGTCAAGAACAGTGTTCGTTTGGCTTTTGACGCTTGGCAGCACGATTTCGGCCGCAGCCTTTGCAATGAGGCGTCAGCACTGGATACAGAATGGACGCTTGAAACGGAGGGACAAATACAGGCGGCCTAATCAGACGCAGCGACTGCTTTGTTACCTCATAACAACAAACTTGGTAAAAATTTCAAGATCAAAACACCACCATTGACAGATTATCAATTGGCAAGTAGAATGCCTCAGCAGGATTTTCAAGTGCCATATCTATCGATACCTCGTTGCCCACCAAGTTGGTCTTCTTTGTTTCCATATCTATTCCTTGACTATCATGCTTTCTGGCAATTGTATTGCTCTTACTGAAACAAGGAGTGCATTATGGAAACAGGTACCGTTAAATTTTTCAATGACGCCAAAGGTTTTGGCTTTATTACCCCGGACAATGGCGGCGATGATCTTTTCGCTCACTTCTCCGAGATTCGTGCGGATGGCTTCAAATCCCTGCATGAAGGCCAAAAAGTGAGCTTCACCAGAGCAAAGGGCCAAAAAGGCCCGGCTGCAACCGCTATCCAGCCGCTGTAAGCATTGCCTCTGCAATAATAAAAAGCCCCACATGGGGCTTTTTTTATTAATAGCGATTTATTTTCAGTTATTTACCTTATAGCCAGCACGCTGCGCGTGGCTGTTAACGTCTGGGCCTTCTTGGCGCCATATGCTCTAGCTTGGCTGTTGGGTGTCGGAAATTGATTCGCCCCTTGGTGAGGTCATAGGGCGACATTTCAACAGTGACACGATCCCCTGCAAGCACACGAATACGGTGCAGTTTCATTTTGCCGGAGCCATAAGCGAGAATTTCCACGTTGTTGTCTAGTCGGACTCGAAAGCGGGATTCCGGCAACATCTCGATAACGACGCCTTCCAGTTCAATCATGTCTTCTTTTGACACAGTAGTTCCAATACGAAAAAGTAGCGAGCCAAGCGCGTACGAACACACGCCAGCGTAGTTGATGACTTCGTAAACCTGGGCGGAAAGTGCTGTACGGAACGACAGCAGTTAAGGCGAGGCAGGCAGCGGTCGGGCGTGCCACCTTGAAGAGATGGTGGCATCTTGCATGCCACATCATTGATTTGTCAATTTTTTAAATACCGTTTAATACAGCGGGGGCAAGGCACCCACCGCTCTCCCGACCTTGAGCAAGTGCTCAACCATTTTTCATGGGCGCGCCAAACGGCGGGCCAACTCACAGGAAACGCTCACGCATGGCCGCGGCAAACGCGGCCGCCTTTTCGCGGGTCTCGGCCAACGCTTGCCCCGGTCGGAAGAGCGCGCCGCCGATGCCGAAGCCATCCGCGCCGGCGGAAAGCCAAGTCGGCACGCTCTCCAACGTCACGCCGCCCACCGGCAACATGCGCGCCTCGGCCGGCAGCACGGTGCGCAGCGCCTTGAGCGCGGACGGCGGCACCGCCTCGCCGGGAAACAGCTTGAGCCCATGCGCGCCGTGGCGCAGCGCGGTGAAGCACTCACTGGCCGTCTGCACTCCCGGCAACGTGACCAAGCCCTGGTCATGCGCTGCCGCCAGCACATTCAAGTCCAGATTGGGCGCCACGATCAGCCGGCCACCCGCCGCCGCCACCGCCCCCACCTGAACCGCGGACAACACCGTGCCGGCGCCGATCAGCATGCGCCCGCCCCAGCGCGCGGCCAGGCGGCGGATACTCTCCAGCGGCTCGGGCGAGTTGAGCGGCACCTCGACCATGCGCCAGCCGGCCAGATACAACGCCTCGGCCACCGGCTCGACCACGTCTGGCGTGATGCCGCGCAAAATCGCCACTAGCGGCAACGCCGCCATGGCGGCCGCCAGGCTCAGCGGCGGATCGCCTACCTTGTCCATCGCTTTCCCCTTCATAACCACCCTGCCTGCCGGGCCAACGACCATAAACCGGCCGCGGCAGCCTGGTCGCCGTCGATACAGACGGCATCGACGCCGAACGACCGCAGTGCGGTGGCGTAGCAGTGCGCCAGGCGCGGCGCGGCAACGATGCCGCATAGCCGAACCGGCGTGTCGGTGGCGCGCGCGAGACCGGCCTGGATTTCATAGCCGATCAACAAGCCGGATAGCCACCACGTCAACGCCTCGGCCGGCATGGCGTCCAACACACCGCGGGCGCGCACGCCGAACAGCTGGTGCAGCCAGTCCGGGTGCGCCACCGCCGCCTCCACACCCTGCAAGAAAGGCTCGGACCGCCAGTCGCCCTCGACGATCAGCCCGGCCAGCAAGCTATGCCGGCTCAACAGCGCGTACATCTCGCCGGTCATATAGGTGGCCAACTCGGCGATGCCGCCTTGGCGTAGCCGGATCCACTTGCAGTGCGTGCCCGGCGTCAGCAGCCAATCCAGCTGTTCGAACCGCGGACAGACCGCCGGTAAGCCGGCGATCTGGGTTTCCTCGCCGCGCATGACGTCGCGGAAGCCATCGCGACGATTGTCATGGCTGATGCCCGGCACAATCGCCACCTGGCGCCCCCGCCAGTCGAAAGCGTGTAGGCTGGCGGCCAAATCGGCCAGGGAAGCCGGCGTCGGCAGATAGCCGCATTCGCGCCAGCCGTTGCGGCTACCGACCATACCGCACAGCAATAGCGGCAGGGCGGGACAATCGTTCAGCCAATCGCCGAGCCAGTCGGCCAGCACGCCAGCACAAGCCTCGCCCTGGTGATGGGCAATGCCGATAGCGGCGGCGCGTTCCGCCAGCACGCCGCCGTCGCGACCGAACAGAAAGGCGCGGGCGTTGCTGGAGCCCCAGTCCACCCCGATCAAGGCGGCCGGCGTCATTTGTTCTTGTAATACACGTCCACCCATACCGCCCCCAGCAACACGAGTCCCTTGATCACTTGCTGGTAGTCGATACCGATGCCCAGCAGAGACATACCGTTGTTCATCACCCCCATGATGAAGGCACCGATCACCGCCCCCATCACTTTGCCCACGCCACCCGAGGCCGAGGCGCCACCGATGAAGCAGGCGGCGATCACATCCAGCTCGAAGCCGAGCCCGGCCTTGGGCGTCGCGGTGTTCAGCCGCGCAGCGAACACCAGCCCGCCGAGCGCCGCCAGCACACCCATGTTGACGAAGGTGTAGAAGGCCAGTCGACGAGTGTCGATGCCTGACAGGCGGGTCGCCTTTTCGTTGCCGCCCAACGCGTAGACGCGTCGGCCCAAGGTGGTGTGATTAGTGACGAAGTGGTAGACCGCCACCAGCGCGCCCATGATGATCAGCACGTTTGGCAGCCCCTTGTAATCGCATAGCTTGTAGCTGAAAAACAAGATGAAGACAGTAATGGCCAGCATCTTCAGCCAGAAGAACGGCGCCGGCTCGTCTTCCATGCCATGGCGCAGATGCGCCTGGCGGTGGCGGATGCCGCGCGCCAACAGCGAGAGCGCCACCGCGGCACCGATCAGGAGCGAGGTCAGCCGCAGCCCTTGCGGCTCGATGAACTCGGGGATGAAGCCCGAGCTGAGTTTTTGGAAAAACTCTGGGAACGGGCCGATCGACTGGCCATCCAGCAGCGTCAGCGTCAAGCCGCGGAACACCAGCATGCCGGCCAGGGTGACAATGAAAGCGGGAATGCGGTGGTAGGCAACGAAATACCCCTGCGCCGCGCCGATCAGCGCGCCAACCAGCAGGCACAGCACGGCGGCCAACGCGACCGGCAGCTGATACTGCACCATCAAAACCGCCGCCAGCGCGCCGATGAAGCCGGCCACCGACCCTACCGATAAATCGATGTGGCCGGCCACGATCACCAGCAGCATGGCCAGCGCCATGATGACGATGTAACTGTTCTGCAGCAGCAGATTGGTCAGGTTCAGCGGCATCATTAGCGTGCCTTCGGTCTTGACCTGGAAGAACAGCATGATCGCCAGCAACGACAGGAACATGGCGTATTCGCGCAGGTTCTTGCGCAAGAAACCGCCGTAGTGTTTTTTCTCGGCGGGCATGACAACCGTCTCATCCATAGTTAGCTACTCCCGAGGCACGCACGATGGCGCCCATGATATTTTCCTGCGAGGCCTGTGCGGCGGTGAACTCGCCCACCATCCGCCCCTCGTTCATCACATAGATGCGATCGCACATCCCCAACAGTTCCGGCATCTCCGACGAGATCATCAGCACGCATTTTCCTTCGGCGGCCAACTGGCTGATGATGGTGTAGATCTCGTACTTGGCGCCGACGTCCACTCCGCGCGTGGGCTCGTCCAGAATCAACACTTCCGGCTGCGAGAACAGCCACTTGCTCAGCACCACTTTCTGCTGGTTACCGCCGGAAAGATCCATCACCGGCTGGGTCGCGCCGGAAGAACGGATCTTCAGCTTGGCGCGAAAGTCTTCCGCCGCGCGGAACTCGCGTCCGCGGTCGATCACCGTGTGCCTCGACACCCGGTCGAGATTAGGCAAGGTGATATTGCGCACAATGTCGTCGTGCAGAATCAGCCCCAAGGCCTTGCGATCCTCGGTGACGTAGGCGATACCGTGGTCGATGGCCTTACGCACGGTGCTGACATCCACCGCACGGCCATGCAGCCGCACCTCGCCGCCGACATGCTTGCCGTAGGCACGGCCGAACACGCTCATGGCCAGTTCGGTGCGGCCCGCCCCCATTAAGCCGGCGATGCCGACGATCTCGCCCTTACGCACCGCCAGGTCGACACCCTTGATCGCCAGCCGATCCGGATGCGCCGGATGCTGGACGCGCCAGTCGCGCAGCTCGAACACCACGTCCCCGATCTTCGGCGTGCGGCGCGGATAGCGGTCGGACATCTCCCGCCCCACCATGCGCTGAATCACCCGGCCCTCGCTGATGTCGCCTTCCGCATAATCCATGGTCTCGATCACCGCGCCGTCGCGGATGACGGTGATGCGATCGGCCACCTTGGCGATTTCGTTGAGCTTGTGCGAGATCAGGATGCAGGTCACCCCCGACTCGCGCTGCAGCTCCAGCAGCAAGTCCAGCAAGGCGTCGCTGTCGGTTTCGTTCAGACTGGAGGTCGGCTCGTCCAAAATCAGGAGCCGCACGTTCTTGGACAGCGCCTTGGCGATTTCCACCAGTTGCTGCTTGCCCACGCCCAATTCGGATACCGGCGTGGTCGGCGACTCCCGCAACCCCACCCTGTCCAGCAAGGTCCGAGTACGGGTATGGGCGTATGCCCAGTCGATCACGCCGCATCGCGCCGGCTCGTTACCGAGAAAAATGTTCTCGGCGATCGACAACTGCGGCACCAGCGCCAGCTCCTGGTGAATGATGATGATGCCCTGGCGCTCGGAGTCGGCGATGCCGCCAAACGCTTGCACCTGGCCATCGAATACGATATCGCCGCGATAGGAGTCGTGCGGGTAGACCCCACTGAGCACCTTCATCAAGGTCGACTTGCCCGCGCCGTTCTCGCCGACGATGGCATGAATCTCGCCGGCGCGAACATTGAGATTAACGTGACTCAAGGCGACGACACCGGGGAATTCCTTGGTGATGTCGCGCATTTCCAGAATCGCTTCCACTCTGCCACCTATGCGGATGGGTCCGGCCCAACCGGCCCGGATCTGCGTCAACCACCGCCGCCGGCTGCATCGTCATGACGCGGCCGGCGGCGGACCTGGGATCGCGCAAGGCGTCAGTGAATCTGATTTTCCCGGTAGTAACCGCTGCCGACCAGCACCGGCTTCCAGTTGCCGATATCGACGCTCACCGGCTTGAGCAGCAAGGCCGGCACCACTTTGACGCCGTTGTTGTAGGTCTTGGTATCGTTGACCGGCACCTTCTGGCCGCTCAGCATGGTGTCGATCATGCCGACGGTGTCGCGCGCCAGTTGGCGGGTGTCCTTGAACACCGTGGAGGCTTGCTCATGCGCCAGGATCGACTTGACCGAGGGCAGCTCGGCATCCTGACCGGTCACCACCGGCATCGGCTTGCCGGCGCCGCCATAGCCCACGCCCTTGAGCGAGGAAAGGATGCCGATACTGATGCCGTCGTACGGCGACAGCACGGCGTCGAGGTGGGCATTGCCGTAGTTGGCGCTGAGCAGATTGTCCATACGCGCCTGGGCGGTGGCGCCGTCCCAGCGCAGGGTCGACACCTTATCCATGCCCATCTGCTTGCTACGCACCACCAGCTTGCCCTTGTCGATATACGGCTTGAGCACCGACATGGCGCCGTTGTAGAAGAAATAGGCATTGTTATCGTCAGGCGAACCGCCGTACAGTTCGATATTGAACGGCCCCTTGCCGTCTTTCAGGTGTAGCGCCTGAACGATATACCCGCCCTGCAGCACGCCCACCTGGAAATTATCGAACGTGGCGTAGTAGTCGACGTTCTTGCTGTCGCGGATCAGGCGGTCATAGGCAATCACCTTGATGCCCTTGCTCGCCGCCTTGCTCAGCACGTCGGTCAGCGACTTGTTGTCGATCGGCGCGACCACCAGCACTTTCGGTTCCTTGGTGATCATGTTCTCGATCTGCGCCAGTTGGTTGGGGATATCGTCCTCGGCGTATTGCAGATCGGCGCGATAGCCCCGCTCCTGCAAGAATTTCACCATGCTGTTGCCATCGGAGATCCAGCGCGCCGACGACTTGGTCGGCATGGAAATCGCCACCAGCCCCTTCTCGGCGGCGTGGGCGAAGCTAGGGATCAGGGTGGCGGCCGCCAGCAGCAGGCCTAGGGCGTGTCGTTTCATGGTCATCTCCTTTGTCTGTTCTATTTAGTGTGCAGCCGGCCACAACCGGGCTGCGAACTGCCTCATGCCCCGCAAGCGGGACGGGTACGGCCTTACGACCCAACAACCCGATTCAGGCGGCGGTGTAGGCCGTCTTCACCGTGGTATAAAACTCGACGGCATGGCGCCCCTGCTCGCGCGGCCCGGCGCTGGAGGCCTTGCGCCCGCCAAACGGCACGTGATAATCCACGCCGGCGGTCGGCAGGTTCACCATCACCATGCCGGCCGCCGCCTGGCGCTTGAACTGGCTGGCCAGTTTCAACGACTGAGTGCAGATGCCGGCGCACAGGCCGAATTCGGTCTCGTTGGCCAATTGCATCGCTTGTTCGAAAGAGCCGACCGGCAAAACCACCGCCACCGGCCCGAAGATTTCCTCGCGGGCAATGCGCATCGACGGCGCGCCGGCGAACAATGTCGGTTGTAGGTAATGCCCGCGCGGGCTGAGCGGCAGTATGTCGCCGCCATACAGCAGCTTGGCGCCCTCTTCGACCCCGGCGCGGATGTAGTCCAGATCGGTCTGCAACTGCTTGGCGTCCACCACCGGGCCCATTTCCACGCCCTGCGCCACCGCGTTGCCCACCTTGAGCGTCGACAGGCGCTGCTTGACCGCCTGCACGAACCGGTCGTGAATGCCCCGCTGCACAATCAGGCGGCTAGACGCGGTGCAACGCTGGCCGGTGGAGAAAAAGGCGCCGTTGACGGCGGCATTGACGGCAACCTCCAAGTCGGCGTCGTCCAGCACGATCAGGGGATTCTTGCCGCCCATCTCCAACTGCACCCGCGCGCCGCGCCGCCCGGCACTGTCCCGGATCTGGCGTCCGACTGCGGTCGAGCCGGTAAAGCTGACCGCGTCGACCTGCGCGTGGGCGACAAGGGCCTGCCCCACCTGGCGGCCGCTGCCCATCACCATGTTGAACACCCCGGCCGGCACCCCGGCGCGATGCAAGATATCCGCCAGCGCCCAGGCGCAGCCCGGCACGAGCTCGGCCGGCTTGAACACCACGGTATTGCCGTAGGCCAGCGCCGGTGCGATCTTCCACGCCGGAATGGCCATGGGAAAATTCCACGGCGTAATCAGGCCAACCACGCCGACCGGCTCGCGCCGGATCTCCACCTCGACGCCCGGCCGCACCGAGGCCAGGCTCTCACCCGGAATGCGCAACGCCTCGCCGGCGAAGAACTTGAAAATCTGTCCGGCGCGCGCCACCTCGGCCACCGCCTCCGGCAGGGTCTTGCCCTCCTCGCGCGCCAAGAGCAGCCCCAGCTCCTGCTTGCGCGCCAACAGCTCCGTACCGGCCGCGTCCAGGATGTCCGCGCGGCGCTGCACGCCGCAATCGGCCCACACCGACTGCGCCGCGGCGGCCGCCTCCACCGCCTCCTCGGCATCGGCGACGCTGCCGCGCACATACTCGCCCACCGGCGCGTCGAGTTCGGACGGGTTCTCATCCAAGCCCACGGTGGAACCGTGCACCCAGCGGCCGTTGATGTAGTTGCGATACACAGGCAGGTTCATAGGCTCACCACCGCTTCGATGGAGAAATGGGTCGGCGCCAATGCCACCGTGTTCCTTAGCGCCGGGCCGAAGCCCGGCAGCCGCAGCTCGAAGGTGTCGCCCGACTCGACGTGCACGCCGTCGGCGAAGCTGAGCGTGGCGGTGCCGAAGAAATGCAGGTGTACGTCGCCCGGCCGCAGGAACTGTGCGTATTTGAAGTGGTGATATTCCAGGTTGGCGATGCTGTGGCACATATTGGCCTCGCCGGTGAGGAACGTCCGCTGCCACAACACCTTGCCGCCACGCTCGATGCGGCTCTCGCCGGTCAAGTCCGCCGGCAGCGGCCCGACACGCAGCGCCGGACCGATGGCGCAAGGCCGCAGCTTGGAATGAGCCAGATACAGGTAATTCTGCCGCTCGGTCACATGGTCGGAGAACTCGTTGCCGACGGCGAAGCCCAGCCGATAAGGGCGGCGGTCTGGGCCGATCAGGTACAGCCCCACGAGCTCGGGCTCCTCGCCGTGGTCGAGGGCGAAATCGGGTGACGGCAGCGGCTGTCCGGGTGCGACGACAATGCCGCCGTCGCCTTTATAGAACCACTCCGGTTGTGTGCCGGGCCTGCCGGGGCTATGTTTGCCGCCGGCCACGCCCCACTGAAACATCTTCATGCTGTCGGTTGGCGCCTTGCCGTCGGCTTCGGCCTGAGCCTGATGCATCTGGTCGCGCGTGGCGGCGCTACCCAAATGCGTCAGCCCGGTACCGGTGACGTGGCAATGCGCCGCGTCCGCGTGCGTCAGCGGCGGCAAGAGCGACCTGGCCTGTGCAAGCTCGGCGAAGGCCACCGGTTCGCCCAGCCGGCGCGTCGACAGCTCGGCGGCCAGGTCGCGCCCGGCGGCAATGGCGGCCCAGGCCAAGTCATAACAAGACGCCGCGCCGAGCACCGGGCGGCACTGCTCGCCATCCTCCGACAGCAACCCGACACAGGGCAGTCGTCCCCGATCTAGATATTGAATCAACAGCATGATCACCTTCCGCACGAGATCTATGTCTGCTGCATGCTATCCGACAGAAAGATATGCTTCTAATGAAATAATGACTAAGATCAATAGCAAAATAGATATCACAGGAGCGGGAAGATGGCAGGCAGCTATTCCAATTGGTTTATCCGAGCCCGACTGAAAACGCGCCAATTGCTGCTATTGGTGGCACTGGACGAGGAGCGCAATATCCATCGCACCGCCGAGGCCTTGCTGATGACCCAGCCGGCGGCCTCAAAGCTACTGAAAGAACTGGAGGATGCGCTGGGCGTCGCCCTGTTCGAACGCTTGCCGCGCGGCATGAGACCCACCTGGTACGGCGAAATCATGATCCGGCACGCGCGCATGGTGCTGTCGAACCTAAACCAGGCCCAGGAAGAGATCGGCGCGCTCAAGTCGGGCCGCATGGGCCAGGTACGGCTCGGCGCCATCACCGACCCGGGCGCCCAATTGGTGCCGCGCACGATCGCCCGCGTCAAACAGCAGTACCCGCTACTGGACATTCACGTCGCGGTCGACACCAGCGACATGCTGCTGCCGCGGCTATTGACCGGCAAGCTCGACATCGTCATCGGCCGCCTGCTGCAGCAACACGACAAGACCAATCTGATCTATGAACGCATCGCCGAGGAGCCGATCGCCATCGCCTGCCGTCCCGAACACCCGCTACTCGGCGTGCCCCGCCTGAGCCTGCGCGACGTGGCCGCCATGGGTTGGATCCTGCCGCCAGCGGGCAGCGTGTTGCGCCATCGCGTCGACATGGCCTTCCGTCAGCAAAACCTCGAGCCGCCGATGAACGTGGTGGAAACCGCCGCGCAACTGATGACCACGGCACTCCTGGAGTCCACCGACATGTTGGCGGCGATCGCCCAGCGCCTTGCCGACCATTACGGCCGCTACGGCATGCTGAAGATCCTGCCGTTGGCTTTGCCCAGCAAAATGGACGAGTTCGGCTTCATCACCCGGCGCGACCAGCGCCTGTCGCCCGGCGCCGACATCGTACTGACAGCGCTCAAGGAGGTCGCCGCCGAGATCTATCCCGCCGCCCCGGCCAATTGATATGTTTTTTAATATCTATTGAGCCGATTTATTCATTGGAACAACATCGCAAGCCCTGATTAAGATGCAGCCCATCATGCACAAACGCGTGCGAACCCAAGGAACGCATCATGACCACAACAAAAAAGCCGTTACGCAGTCAGGGCTGGTTCGGCAAGCAGGACCGGGATGGATTCATGCATCGCAGTTGGCTGAAAAACCAGGGTTACCCCGACGATCTGTTCGATGGCCGCCCGGTGATCGGCATCTGCAATACCTGGTCGGAATTGACGCCATGCAACGGCCACTTCCGCGAACTGGCGGAATTCGTCAAACGCGGCGTCTACGAAGCGGGGGGCTTTCCGCTGGAGTTCCCGGTCATGTCGCTGGGCGAAACCCAACTGCGCCCCACCGCCATGCTATTCCGCAACCTGGCCAGTATGGATGTGGAGGAGTCCATCCGCGGCAACCCCATCGACGGCGTGGTGCTGCTGATGGGCTGCGACAAGACCACCCCGGCGCTGATGATGGGCGCCGCCAGCTGCGACCTGCCCACCATCGGTTTGTCCGGCGGTCCGATGCTCAACGGCAAGTTCCGCGGCCAGGATGTCGGCTCCGGCACTGGCGTGTGGATGATGTCGGAAATGGTGCGCGGCGGCCAGATGACCATGGAGGAGTTCGTTGCTTCCGAGTCGTGCATGCAGCGATCCAAGGGCAGTTGCATGACCATGGGCACTGCCTCGACCATGGCCAGCATGGTCGAGGCGCTGGGCATGTCGCTGCCGGGCAACGCCGCCATTCCTGCGGTGGATGCGCAACGCAACCGTCTGGCGCAACTCACGGGCCGCCGCATTGTCGAGATGGTGCGCGAGGACTTGATCATGTCGAAAATCCTCACCCGCCAGGCATTCGAGAACGCCATCCGCATCAACGCCGCCATCGGCGGCAGTACCAACGCGGTCATCCATCTGCTGGCGCTGGCCGGCCGTATCGGCGTGCCGCTCACGCTGGAGGACTGGGACGCGCTCGGGCACGAGATGCCGTGCCTGGTGAACCTGCAGCCCTCGGGCAAATACTTGATGGAAGACTTCTACTACGCCGGCGGCCTGCCGGCGGTCATCCGAGAAGTCACCCCCCGGCTCAACGCCGACACGCGGACGGTCAACGGCCGTACCCTGGTCGCCAACTGCGCCGAGGCGCCCTGCTACAACCGCGACGTCATCCACCCGCTGCAAGAGCCGTTCAAACCCGATGCCGGCATCGCCGTGCTCAAGGGCAACCTGGCGCCGGACGGCGCGGTGATCAAACCCTCCGCCGCCACGCCGGCCCTGATGCGCCACACCGGCCGCGCGGTGGTGTTCGAGGACATCGACGACTATCACGCCCGCATCGACGATCCAGAACTGGATGTCGACGAACACTGCGTGCTGGTGTTGAAAAACTGCGGGCCGCAAGGCTATCCCGGCATGGCCGAGGTGGGCAACATGCAACTGCCGCCCAAGGTGCTGCAAAAGGGCATCACCGACATGGTGCGCCTGTCCGACGCGCGGATGAGCGGCACCGCCTACGGCACCGTGGTGCTGCACACCTCGCCCGAGGCCGCCGTCGGCGGCCCGCTGGCGCTGGTGCGGAACGGCGATCTGATCGAACTGGACGTACCGGCACGCAAGCTGCATCTGCACGTCGACGAGGCCGAACTCGCTCGGCGGCGACAACAATGGGTGGCGCCGGCCAAGCCCGAACGCGGCTGGTATCGCCTCTACGTCAATCACGTGCAACAAGCCCATTTGGGCGCGGATCTCGATTTCCTAGTGGGCGGCAGCGGCGCCCCAGTACCGCGCGAATCCCACTGACACGAGCAAAGGTTTGGCATGACACACTACGCTAGCTATCCCAGTCTGGCCGGCAAAACGGTCTTCATCAGCGGCGGCAGCTCCGGCATCGGCGCCGACCTCGTGCGGGCCTTCGCCCGACAGGGTGCGCGCGTGGCCTTCACCGGCCGCGACGCCGCCGCGGCCGACAAGGTCGTCGCCGCTGCCGACGCCGTCGGGCCGAGACCGCTGTTCCTGGCCTGCGACATGACCGATGTCGAGCAGATCCGCCAGGCGTTTCAGCAGGCGCGCGCCGCGCTGGGACCGATCCAGGCGCTGATCAACAACGCCGCCAACGACGACCGCCACCGGCTGCAAGACGTCACCCTGGACTATTTCGAGCAGATGAGCGCCATCAACCTGCGCGCCCATTTCTTCGCGACCCAGTGCGCGGCGGCGGACATGACCGCGGCCGGCGCCGGCGTCATCGTCAATCTCAGTTCTATCAGCTGGAAGATCAAAGGCGCCGGCTATCCGGTATACGAAACCTGCAAGTCGGCCATGATCGGCCTGACTCGCGCGTTGGCGCGCGACCTGGGCAAACAGGGCGTGCGCGTCAACACCCTGACGCCGGGCTGGGTCATGACGGACAAGCAATTGCGGCTTTGGGTCGACGCCAATGGCGAGAGGATGCTGGACGACAACCAATGTCTGCCTGGCCGCTTGCAAGGCGAGGACATCGCCAACATGGCGCTTTTCTTGACCGCCGACGATAGCCGCATGATCACGGCACAGGAATTCGTCGTCGATGCCGGCTGGACCTGACGGCATGGGCGCGCTGACCCGCGACGGCGCCGGAGCGCGCCTGCTGCTTGACGTCCAAGCCACGCTGGGCGAGGGGCCGCTATGGTCGGAACGCGATAGCCGGCTGTACTTCGTCGACATCCGCGCGGCCACGCTCCATGCGCTATCGCTCGACAGCGGCGCGCTCGATAGCTGGACGCTACCGACGCAGATCGGCTGGGCGATCGAACGCGCCGCCGGCGGTCTGGTGGTCGGTCTGCAAGACAGCATCGCCCTACTGCAACTCGATCCTTGGCGCCTGCAACGACTGGTCGATCCGCATCCGCATGACCCGGCCATGCGCCTGAACGACGCCAAGGCCGGCCCTGGCGGACAGATCTTCGCGGGCTCGATGAACGACAGCGACACCGACCGTTCCGACGGTTGTCTGTACCGACTCGACGCCGACGGCGTGCTACACACCGTCGACCGCGGATATCGCATCTGCAACGGCCCGGCGATCAGCCTCGACCAGCGCACGCTGTACCACAGCGACACCGCCCGCCGCGTCATCTATGCCTATCCGTTGGCAGCCGACGGCACGCTGGGGCCGCGGCGCGTCTGGAAGCGCTTCAGCAAGCCGGAGGGGTTTCCCGACGGCATGACCGTGGATGCCGAAGGCGCACTATGGGTCGCCCACTGGGGCGCCGGCTGTATCTCGCGCTTCGCCGACGATGGCCGCTTGCTGCGCCGCGTCGCCTTGCCGGTATCGCAACCGACAAGCCTGACCTTTGCCGGCCCGCGACTCGATCGGCTGATCGTCACCAGCGCGCGTGACGGCTTGAGTGCCGAGCAGTTGGCACGCGAGCCGCTGGCTGGCGGCTTGTTCGAACTGGACAACGAAGGGGTGCGCGGCATGCCGGCATGGCAATATGGCGGCTGAGCCACTGCTGACGCTGCGCCACGGCGCGCTGCGGCTGGAACTGGCGCCAAACATCGGCGGCAGCATCGCTCGCTGTTACAGCCAGCAAGGCGACCAGCGGCGGCATTGGCTACGGCCAGCGAGCGCCGAGGCGTTGCGTCAAAGCGCGGTGGAGGGCATGGCCTGTTTTCCGCTGCTGCCGCATTGCGGCCGCGTGCGTCACGGCCGCTATCCCGATGCCGACGGCCAATGGCGCACCTTGCCGGACGGCGCGCGCCATAGCCTGCATGGCATCGGCTGGCGCCTGCCCTGGCAGGCCGAGCAGCTCGGCGAGCACGCCGCCATCCTGTCGTTGACGGTCGACAGCGGCCAGTGGCCGTTTCCCTTCCTGGCCGAGCAGGCGATCACCCTCGACGAGGCCGGCTTTAGCCACACGTTGCGGCTGACCCTGCGCGGAGACAACCCGCTGTCCCACCCCTGCGGGCTCGGCTTGCACCCATACTTTCCACGCTCGCCCGACTGCCGCATCCGCCTCCACGCCGCCGGGCTCTGGCAGGTGGACGAGGCCATTCTGCCGCTACGGCCGGTACCGGCATCCGCCTTGCGACGCCAACTGCAATTTGGCTGGTCGCCGGACCGGCGCGTGCTCGACAGCACCTTTTACGGCTGGCAGCGCCATGCGGACATCGATTGGGGCAGCCACGCGCTACGGCTGCAGGCCGATAGCCGCTTCGTAGCGCTCTATACCCCGGCGGGACAGGATTTTTTCTGTCTGGAGCCCTGCACCCACGTGCCGGACTTCGCCAACCACGCCGCCACAGCGCCAGCCCTGCGCGGCGGCCACTGGCTCAGGCCTGGCGACACGTTGACGCTGAGCTGCCGCTATCGGCTGCTGTAATAGCCCTGCATTTTCGGCACCGGCCGGCAGGATCGATCCGCAACGGGAAATGCGTCGTCCTCTTCTGCCCATTCCGATAAATTGTTCATTATATTGATATTTACAGGCAATAAAATTTAGTATATTGATATCAAGCATCAAAGTACCCCCATCGTCATTACCCTTCGCGAAGCCACAAGCCCCCCCAACCAGGGCATCACCGCCATCCTTTCTTGTTATCACGAAAAATATGCAATATAGTGAACGTTAACAGGACTAACTATCAGCAAATTGATCATGCTTAAGAAAAATATCGCCGTCACAGTTATCCCGGAGGCAAAACAAGCACTGGAGGCGCTGGGTGAACGACTGCGAGCAAGCAGAATCGGCCAGAACCTGACGATTGCCCAGATGGCTGAAAAAATGCTGTGTGCGATCAATACCTATCGCGATTTGGAAGCTGGAAAACCAACGGCCAGCCTGGGTAACTTCGCGAATGCGCTCTGGCTCCTTGGGCAACTGGAAACGCTGAAAGAGGTTGCGCCGGTTTCTGCCACATTGGCCGCTGGCCGCCGGGCCAAACGCGTACGATCCGGGAACATAACCCTATCAAGTACGGACCTGGACTTCTAACAATGGAACGCACAATCTACACAGGTATGCTGCTTCCAGGACGGCGCAAGGCGGTGCCGGCCGCCATAGCGAAACTTCAGCAGCGCGGCGTACTGGAAGAGGGAATATTTGCTTACGGTCGGCAGTATCTGGCATTGGATGACGCCATTGCGCTCAACCCCGCCTATCTGCCGCTCGTGCCCGATATTTTGCCGCTGCCTGCCGCTCGTAGCCGTGACGGCGGCGCACTGAATCTAACGTTGAAAGATGCCCTGCCAGACGCCTGGGGCCGGCTAGTCATTCAAGCACGAAACGGCTGGCAGGCGATCAGCGATGTGGATGTTCTGCTGCAGACCAATGCCGACCGTGTCGGTGCCATGGTCTTTGCCTCGCAGCAGGAAGAAATTCTCGAACTCGATCTCGCGTTGCAACCGTTCAGCCTCGAAGAACTGGCACATGCCGCTCATGCGCTTGAATTCAATATGGAGGCGCCACCGGCATTGCGGCGACTGCTAGGCCAGGGAGGAAGTCTTGGCGGCGCCCGTCCGAAGGCGTCGATAGTGCGAAACGATGAACTTTGGATAGCCAAATTCCCGGCAAAAGACGATGAGATCGATGTCCAACTGATCGAGGCGTGCACGTTGTCGCTGGCTGCGAAGTGTGGGATCCGGGTTCCGCACTTCGAAGTGGCGCGCATTGGAAAAATTCACGCCCTACTGCTACGACGCTTCGACCGCCCAGGCAAGATCGGGGATGGCGCCCGGATACACTACCTCTCCGCGGCGGCATTTACCGATAGTCCTTACCACTCCAATGCAGGCAGTTATATGAAACTTGCACACCAATTGCGGCGATATGGCAGCAAGGTCGTCGCGGATCTGGAACAAGTGTTCCGGCGTATGGTGTTCAATATGGCCATCGACAATAGCGACGATCACGTCAAAAACCACGGTGTGCTACACACCGGGGAGAATCGTTATGCCTTGTCTCCCGCGTTCGACCTGGTTCCACAACTGACTAATCTTGGCTATATGGGCATGGCCATCATAGGCGAGCAACTGGATGCCCATCTGGATATCGCGCGCGAACAAGCCCCCCACTTTGGGCTTAACTCGTCCAAGGCCGAGCAGATCATCGGCGAGGTTGCGGCAGGTGTCCGTCGCTGGAAACCCTTGTTCGAGTCGCTGGGAGCGGACGCGGCTTCGATCAAACGCGTCGATGCTTGTTTTCGACGACAAGCGGAGATTATCGGTCTGCCCTGAAAGGGGTTAATCACTCGCGTCGCCAATGCCACCCCCGGTCACTGCCGTGGCTCCGTCCGTCATCCGTTCCGCTTAATTCTTAGGTACTGGCCATAAGGACGGTTTTCCCTCTCCCCGCCGCTGGCCTAGCGTTAATTTGGATGCCTGCAACCCCGGAGGATGGCGTTGGATATGGATACCCAGGGAAGTGCCCGCAAACCCGAGCGAGCGACGATAGTTGCCGGCGGCGGCAAGCAGGGGCGAAGCGTCGGCGTGCCGCTCGCCACAACGGTGAAACACCAAGCGCTCAGCGGGATCGGTAGCCGACCGGTGCGTCTGCTGCTGGTACTCCCCCGTTTCCCCGAAGGCTTCTGGACGTTCGATTGGGTGTTCAAGCATGTCATCACCGGCCGCGCGGCGGTCAATCCGCCGCTAGGCCTAGCCACGCTTGCCGCGCTCACGCCCAGCGACTGGCAGGTGACCTTGGTCGACGAGAACATCGAGTCGATCGATTTCGATGCCGACGTCGACCTGGTCGCGGTGGGCGGCATGTCGGTTCAATCCGGTAGGCAGATCGAAATATTGAATGCGTTCCGGCAGCGAGGTCGGTATGTGGTGGCGGGCGGAAGCTACGCCACGCTGTGCCCCGAACGATACGGTCCGCACGCGGACACCCTGGTTCTGGGCGAGGCGGAGCAGGTCTGGCCCACGTTCTGCCAGGACTTCGCCGCGCAACGCCCGCTGTCGGTCTACGTCGAAACCGGCGACGTTCCCCTCGCCGGCTCCCCCTGCCCTCGCCATGAACTGATCAAGTGGGATCGCTATCTCGCCGGAGCCATCCAGTACTCGCGTGGCTGTCCCTTCCTATGCGAATTTTGCGACATCATCGTGATGTTCAGCCGCAAGCCAAGACAAAAAGACCTACAGCAAATCGAAGCCGAACTGGATGCCATGCGCTTGCGCGGCGTGCACAACGTCGTGTTCGTCGACGACAATCTATTCGGACACCCGGCGGCATGCCGAGCGCTGTTGGCTTTTCTGGTCGAATACCAGCAGCGTCATCGCTACCCTTTCGTGTTCGGCGGCGAAATCACCATCAATGTGGCGAGCCACCCGGATGTTCTCACGCTGCTGCGCCTGGCCAACTTCGCCTGGCTGTTCATCGGTATCGAAACCCCCAATGCACAATCGCTGGCAGAGACCCGCAAGACCCAGAATCTCAAGGGCGACATGCTGACCGCCATCCGGGCCATCTACGCCCATGGCATAGACGTTTTCGGGGGCTTCATCGTCGGCTTCGACGCGGACGATCTGTCCATATTCGACATTCAACGCGACTTCATCGTCGACGCCGGCATCGTCCTCGCCATGGTCGGCATGCTGATGGCACCGCCGCGCACGCCGCTCTACCAACGTCTCGCCAAGGAAGGACGTTTGGTCTCGGACGATGTACAAAGCGCCCTCATCAATGCGGGCATGTCCACCAACATCATTCCGCTGCAAATGACCCGGGCAGAGCTCCAGCACGGCACGGCCGCGCTGCATCGCGAACTGCTCGACGACCGCAACATCCACCGGCGGTTGGCGAACAAGCTGCGCTATCTGGAATCTCCGCCGAACTACCATTTCCCGCCCAGGGAGTGGGGATCGATCTTCTTCGGGCTCCTACGCCATGGCATCGCGCGCGGCGGGCCGCGCCGCTGCGGATATTTCCTGGCGTCCTTGGCGCTTGCGCTCGCTAAGCCGCGTCAATTCAGTCGCCGCCTGCGCACGATCGTCGCCAACTGGAGCTACGCGCTGGCGCTACGCGACTACGTCGACCGCACGCTGGCCGAGAGCCATGAGGAGGCCGGGGTCACGACGGCGGCCTCTCTTTCCAGCCGACCCGGCAGCCCAACTTCGCCAGTGCCGGGGCCTGCGCCAGGTAGACTTGCCGATAGCGAAACCATGGCACCTTAGGCCAGAGATGATGGATCAGATGGTAGTTCTGGTTCAGATGCAGCACGGCCAGCCACCGACCGCCATAAGCGCGCGCGCAGTACAGGCGGGCCGAGCTGTCGTGCGGCGCATGCGGCAGATAGTCGAAGGTATAGACCAGCCAATGTAGCGTCAGGATCAACGGCAGCACCCACACAACGAGTAGTCCGTGCAGCCAGCCGCCGTGAATCGCGCCGGCGAGAATACCCAGGTACGCCGCATCGCACAGGACAACCTCCACGCACTCCATCCGGCTGCGCCACAATTTCTGTCTAAAGAAGCTGTAATGGTAGCTACCGTACAGCAAGACCCCGCCCAACCAAGGCGCGGCCCATGCCGGCAACGCCGCGAGGATGGCGTCCGGGTCCGCTCCCGCGCAGTTGGTATGCGCGTGATGTCGCAAATGGATGCGCAGGAAGAAGGGATAGGTAAAGGTCAGCAGAAATCCGATCGCGGTTGCCATGAGGCGGCTCGCCAGACGATTGACGTGCGCGACACCGTGAACGGCATCGTGCAACACGGTAAAACCCAGGTACAAACCCAGCGCATCGATTAGCAGAACGGCCGCGTCAGGCCAGTGCCAACGTAAATACCCCGTCACGCCGGCCGCCCCCACACCCAGCGCCAGGGTAAATAGCAAAACAGTCGGATTGCCCATCCCTTTCGCTTCATGCGCGCCACGCGTCAAGTACGAAGGTATAGGCGCAGATGGAACATCGGTCGAGAAGTCGGCAATATTCACGGCATGCATTCGCTCCGATGGAAAGTACAAACAGCGACAGCCCGGTGGGGAATGGTAGGAAATCCCTATAAAAATAATGATATACCAAATGCTTACATTTTTTGGTTAACACAACAGTCGAAGCCCGCTGAAGTGGCTGTATGTAGCCCGCCGTTACAAAACCGCGGCGCTAAATGCTGCTGCCATGGCCTCCAGCAGCTTGCGGCCTTACGCCGTTTTCGACATCCCCCCTCACAGACCGTCGACTCGCCACGAGCCACCTTATCTGAGTCATTAACGCAGCCCTAAAAGCTCGTCCTACCGCCCCCACTTCGCTCAGCGGGCGATTCGCGGGAAAAGTCGGCTTAGACAACAACAACGGCAATAACCACTAATAAGTACAACCGCATATTGAATTCGATCGACATACCACATATGATTGACAATTTAAATATGCCGTTGTAATATGAAACAGCCATTTCGGCAAACCATAAAAGGAATCATGATGAACGTTAATAACGAAGATTTTCTGGAAATTGATGATGTGATCGAACTGGCAGCAGAAGATCTGGAGATGATTTACGGCGGTACGAATCGTTCCAAGCAGTAAATTGCCCATTTGATAGAGGCATTGCTCGGAGTTCCGAGCAATGCTTTTCAAAAAAAATGAATATTGAAAAAATAAAAGAATCAGCCATCGATCTCAAGAAAGATGGCCATGTTTTCCTCATAAACTCAGTCGCTGAGGGTTATGCCAATTCCAAATCGGATATCGATTTGTTAGTGGTGCAATTTGAAAACAAAGCAGAGAATGAGGCATGGAAGCAGTTAAATTTCAATGGAATCAGAGCAGATGTTTGCTTTATCGGAAAAGAATTACTAGAAAAACGAATAGACAGCATATTTTCTGCAAAATTAAACGATGATCTCATTAAATTTGGCCATAAGATAAAAACAGCAATTCCCTTGTATGGCGACAGTTTGACAGAAATAATCGACTGGGTTGACTTTGATAAAAGAGTCAGTGAATTTTATATTTGGAACATAGCTAATCATCTAGAAGACATTGATGGTCTCTGCGCCGAGGAAGATTATGATTCTGCTATATTGACTGCAAGTTCACTGCTGGATGATGCATTTAGTGGATACATGGCCAGCCTTGGCGGCACGCAAACTAGAGCCAAGTGGAAATTAAAGCAAGCAAGAAAATTCATTAAGAATGTAAATGTATTAAATCAATATACCACTGAGGCATTAAGAGAAATATCTTACGAAAACAAAAAATGGCAGCTCGACAAATTAATAGATAAAGCACGGTATTTCTGGAGACTGACCTACCTTCCTGAACTTGGAGAAAATTTTCCTGATAACAAAAGAATGTATGTCATTTCAAAAAAAGCAAGTATCAGCTTCATATCCGGCACACTTTATTTAAACAACCCCGCACCTTTTGCATCAGTAAACAAAGATTTTTCTCTCATCTTGCATGCACTCGAGCTTGTGGACGATGCGATGTGCATGCATGAGTATCTTGCCGAGAAAAATATTAACATTTCAGAAGAAAAAGCTAATAAACATACAAAATTTATTTTCGAGCGAAAGTTGGTAAGTAAAAAATATGAAATTCAGGCATGAGGCATTAGTAGGATACCGCGAACGGCATATTGGAAAACCTCTCTGCTCAGGTTCCATATCCACCAACAGGATCATGATACTTAGCACGGCCACTGCGCTGTTGCTTATCTGGCTTCTCTATCTAGTATTAGGTTAACCCACTGTGCACAACAAAACCCCACTAATATTGCAATCGGAAGCAACCGAGTGCGGTTTAGCTTGCTTGCTGATGATTGCTGCTCACTATGGTCGGAATCATACGCTGTCAAATGCAAGAAAGATGTATGAGATTTCAATGAGAGGTGCCTCACTAACCCAACTCATCGAAATTGCAAATGATCTGGATTTAACTAGCAGAGCCGTCCGAGTAAATTTAGAAAAAATAAACCATATAAAACTTCCGGCTGTCCTTCATTGGAATCTTGATCATTACGTCGTTTTGACAAAAGTAGAAAACAAAAAGTACACCATTCACAATCCCGCCTTCGGCAAAGAGCAACTAGACGAAGAAGAGTTTTCACGATCCTTTACTGGGATTGCATTAGAGTGCACGCCATCCAATCAATTTGAAGCCAAAGATTTCCCAAAGCTATCTATTTTCAAATTACTGAAATTGGATAATTCAAATGTTGCCGATTTGTGCAAAATCATTTTTTTGGCAGCTTTTCTAGAAATTACAATGCTAGCAATGCCTCAAGGTATAAAAAAAATCATTGATGCTAGCATCAATTATTCACCAAGCGCTAGTATTGAATTGATCGCAAGTGTGATGATGGGCTTGGTTATAGCACAAGTGGTTTTTTTAGGTTCAAGGCAATTTATTGTAAACAAGCTCAATACAAACATGAGCTTGACGCTGATGTCTAATCTGCAATCCCATCTTCTTCGACTTCCAATGTCGTATTTCGATTCACGCCAGATTGGTGATGTCGCATCCCGACTTAACTCTCTTGATGTCATACAAAAAACATTGTCGCTACATTTAGTTGAAATATTGATTGACTCCATCATGTCAATTACATCGCTCATAGTTCTTATGTACATACAAGCTCAGTTTGCAGCTTTTTGTTTCTTTTGCATTTTATCCAATTTCATATTCCGGTACATCAATGGGCCAAAGCTTCTTGAATTTACCGAAGAATATGTAGCAAGAACAGCGAAGCAGCAGAGCCATTTCCTAGAAACAGTCAGGGGCATACAGGCAGTAAAGTTATTCAACAAACAGGGCTTCAGATTAAGCTTGTGGTATAACAGAGCCACTGAATCGTTTAATGCACTGTATAAAAAAAATCAGCTGCAAAACAATATAACCATGTTCGCCACTTTTGCTAATGGGATCTGTATCACTTTCATTATTTATATTGGCGGGACATTAATTGTAACAAAACAAATATCAGTCGGGATGCTTTTTGTCTGCCTCACTTATGCACAACTGCTGTGCGCCAGGTCATCCTCTATAAGCGACCGTCTAATCGAACTAATCTTACTAAAAGTTCACAAGGATAGAGTTGCCGATATTTTGCTAACAGATATAGAGGACAATTCTCTAAAAAGCGATTTTCCAGTTGCAACTGGTAAAAATATCGGAATTGAGATTAAAGATCTTTGGTTTAGATACAGCGAGAAGGATAAATTTATTATCAGCGGACTTAACTTGACAATCAGACCAGGCGAGTCCGTGGCAATTGTCGGCGAAACGGGGTGTGGCAAATCCACATTGGCAAAACTACTATGCGGAATTTTGAAACCAACCAAGGGCCAAATCTCGCTAGGAAACATAAATTTCGAGCGACTCCCCCTGAACAACTTAAGGCAACTTGTGGGTACCGTGATGCAACACGACCACTTATTCTTAGGATCAATCAGGGACAACATAACTTTTTTCAATGCCGATTGTGACGAAGATTTTGTACTGGAGTGCTGCAAAGCAGCTTCTATCGATCGCTTTGTCGACTCGCTGCCCATGAAATTTGACTCAACAATAAGCGAAGGTGCCACATCAATATCAGGCGGGCAAAAGCAGCGATTCCTACTTGCCAGAGCCTTATATCATAAGCCAAAAATTCTAATTTTAGACGAGGCCACCAGTCATCTGGATATAGCCATAGAAGAAAAGGTAAATTTGGCCATTAAAAAGATGAACACCACAAGAATTATTATTGCGCATCGTCAGGAAACGATAGATTCGGCAGATAGAGTGTACGAATTTAACAATGGGGCCCTACATGAAAGAATCAAAGAAAACGCTGTATCCGATTGAATATGAATATCTTAATAAAAACTTAGCACTCCTGATCAACATACCTTCGGACTATTTGGACACAGATGGGGTTCCAATACTGGAGGGCGGTTCATTATACGTTAAAAATGGCAAATATAGAATATTGTATGAAAAATGCAAATATAGTGATGAACGGCTCGGAATGGAAATCAATTTGGATTCATTAAGGAGCATCATAAAATCCAAACCTGAAATATTAAATATTTTTTCCACCGTTAAGAACACACTTGGGCTTTCCTCAAAGCTTACCTATGCGGAATATTACATATTAAATTTTGCGCTGGTATCGGCACCGACATATTTTTTCTTCAAAAGCGGTCTAATAAATAAAGGCATAGACAGTTTTGAAATTGACAAGCGCTATTCCGCTGCATTCAAGTACTCAAGAGGAATCATGCACTTACTTGGTCACATGCTCAACAACGGCATCGATTTTACTGAACATGTCGACCAAGAGTTTATGATTCAGTACATAAAGGATAACAAGCTGTTAATTGGAAAGAGTGAGGCATGCCCTGCCCCATATATACTCATTGATAATCTATTCTCCTCGACTTTGAAGGAAGAAAACCAGGAGCACCTCCCAGATGAGGCATTAGGGCATGAGGACTTCCGGTTGTTCAGCACTTTATCCATTGTATTGCAATATCTTCTTTTTGTATATGAAACAACAAGATGTCACTTCCTACTCAAGGCGATGATTCTATGTGACAAAACCGAAAGAAATCACTACAAGCCAAGCAGCAAGTTTACAACTGCTTTTAGTGTAAAAGCCTATAATATAAGCAGACTCCGTAAACCATTACATTCCGATTTCGCGAAAACATTTTTAATTATCATTGGCAAATTAAAAACCACGGCTTTTGATATAGATTCATTCATAAAATTTATTGACGACACACTCTCTCAACCTGTCAACTCTCTTGCCAATCTACAGAACGATTATGTCGCTTTGAGACATTTTTTAATTGGAAAGATCAATGCTGTAACAGACATAATGAATAAAATCGTCAATTTTGAAGGCGACAATCTTTCAGAAAAGGATATGAAGGATTTTTTTGGTAATTCGATTTTAGACTGAAGATCAACGTAGCGGCACCGCTTGCAGATGAGAGAGCCTGTTTTTCAGGCTCTTTGCAGAACCTGAAGATCCAGAAACCTATCCACCAATGTTTGGAGTATGGCGGAGTCAAACCAGCGCACCAGCACCAATGTCTTCTCGCGCAACTCAGTGCCGCATGCAGGCAAAGTGGATGGCTCAGAACTCGATAAGATGTGCTTTATCGGCATACCCCGCCCATTTTTCCGCATCGAGCATCGCCGGTTTCATCGAGTCGATTACCGGCCAAATACCTGCATACTTTCTATTAAATTCCAACATGTGCTGTTCTTGTTCCTGCAAAAGCTTTTCCGGCACAATGGCTTGCGTAGGACATTCTGGGATACAAATTCCGCAATTAACGCACTCCAATGGGTCAATCACCAGCATATTGGGGCCCTCATGAAAGCAATTAACCGGGCACACATCCACACAAGTGGTGTATTTGCAATTAATGCACCCCTCAAGCACTACATGGGTCATTTCTTATCTCATCATAAATATTGGTTACTAAACAGACCATATCTGCAGTGCCGCATACAAACCAATGCTGCCGATTAAGTTCTGACAGATGGAATAACCCAGACTGGTTATGAGTTAATCCAACCTCATCAAGAAAGAGCGATCCTGCACAGAAGTCCCATGCCTTAAGGAACTCGAATGAACCAGACAGCACACCTTCTGCCACGAAGGCCAAGTCGAGGCATGGCGACGCCAAACGGCGAAAATCATCGATCTTCGGCAAAACACGCCGCATCACTTCGATTTGAAGTGCATGCAAACGTTTGTCATGGGCGAAACCAGTCGCCATAATAATTTTACTGGGGTTCTTTCGGATGGTTACCCGCTGGCCATTTTTTACCAATCCGCCTCCACGAGTAGCGGAAAATATGTCACCTGTCGGGATGTTAAGAACGGCCGCAGCCTCGACACGGTTATCGAGGATAAGACTAACCGACGTACTGAAGTACTGAAGCCCATGAACGGCATTCACTGTTCCATCTAATGGATCGACTAGCCAAAAATCGCGAATGTCTTCCATCTCGGCACTCTGCACACCGTCGATCGTTTCCTCGCTGATGTACGGGATAGGACGAATAGCAGGCAAAGCCTGTTTCAGGAATTCATCAATGGCGAGATCCAAATTTGAAACAAGTTCACTCGACTCTTTCTCCGCCATCACCACCGGAGAAAGAATATCTAAACCTATTCGTTCGATTCCTCGCAACGCATCGGAAATTAGAATATTAACATCCGTCATTGCCACTCACTCTCTCTGGTGTAAAGAGCATCACCATCCCAAATTTTCCCGACTCTGCCCCAATTCATGCAGTCTGTAATTTTCCCAAAAAAACCTGTACCATTATCATTGGCACTTGTATTACACAGTATTGGGTAGCCGGTATGTTTTTCAAACTCGGTAAGAAGCTGAAATAATTTCGGTTCAAATTGCTCGTTGACAGATTGAACTCGAGCGGTTCCATCAACATGGCAAGCCTCCGCAAGCAATTCGCCGTATTCACTGCGGACATCCATTTCAAACAGCATATATTCACTTAAGGTCGGCCCATCAAAGTACTTGAAGACAGCCTCCTCCCGGCACATCGGAGAAATTGGCCGATAGCTTTCACGCTTTTTTATCAGATTCAATCTATCCTTCATACCTTTTACAAAAGGACTCGCAAGGATACTTCGATGGCCAAGCGCTCTCGGACCAATCTCAGCGCGTCCTGTCAGACATACAACAATCTCTCCCGATGCGAGGAGCATGGCGAGCTCCGCGACAGAACACGGCTGCTTTTTCCAGCCCGCAGGCACTTCCTCAGGGAGAATAATCTCCGGGCCAGAGAAGACGCTCCAAGCGACTGCGCTGAAATCTCCTCGAGCCGCTTTGGCCGTGAGACAGGCACCAATCGCGTTTCCTGCATCGTTTGGAACGGGAGGCACCCAGACAGTGCCAACGCCAGGAACCTTGCAGAGCTCGGTATTCCACTTAATATTCAGAGCACAGCCACCGGCCAGGAGCAACACGGCATCTTGTTCTGCCTGAGAAGAAAAATACTCTTCGACAGAACGGCATAGCTTTTTCCCTAAGAACTCATGCCAACTCGCCAATGCATCTTGATCGATAAGGGGCAGCTGAACGGCCTGCTGAATCAGAAGCTTAATGCGCTGCCTACTTTCAAACTCCGTATGAATCGCTTCTTTGAATATTGATTCATAAATTTCCTCGTACTGCTGGACGGCAGGCTTGGAAACTTTTCCTAGCGCCGTGTATGCCATCAGCTTTCCGGGAATGGAAAGCGTCGCCGGCCACTCCAATCCGCCATCGAATGGCCAGAAATGCTGTGCGAATTCGTGATACGCATCCCCCAACAGTAAAAATAGAAAACATTCAAATTCTATCGATTTTTTTACCGGGTCAACCTTGTACATTGCCGGCATCATTGCGCCATCCCATACAAGCACATGCACAGTTCGGTCAGGCTGCGCTTTTGCGTGAGGGCTTAAAAAATAGGCAACGGATACATGATTTATATAATGTGCGTAACTTTCGAACGGATATTCTTTAATTTTCCCATTCACAGGGTCAAATGGATCCAGTGTATTCGGAAAATGATTAATGTAAGAGTTAATATCAAATTCAATTGGTTCGCCAAACAGTGCTTGCTTACGATGCTGTTTGCGCCAGCCATCGATAGACAGCACATCCACGTCACCTATATCAACAGCCTCCTGCCGCAAGACTCGGAACATGAGCTCCAAATCGGGAATATTAGCATATCTGCGATTCCCATCAACTTTTTCGGCTTCCCAGCAGAAATCCAGCTTTCCATTACGAACGAGTGCGACCGAGCCATCGTGTGTTAATTTTAAACCCAAGAAATTATTAGCATTATTTGTCATCACAACCTCACGAAGTCGGTCATTTTATCAAACTCCAAGCCTAGTTCTTCCATTAGTCGATGGTACTCCGACTTGATTCTCAATGGGAAGTCGATATAAAAACCATTCGTATGCAGAGAAAAATTTAGAAGTTTTTTATATTCAGACGAAATGAATGTACTATAGGTCCTCATATCCTGTCCGAGCGCCTCATAGTAGTCATCCTTCATCCCATAAGTTCCTACAGGATGAGCAAAATCCTTCAGAACAGCATATAGATCCTCTGACTGGATACTACATGCCTCTGTGCGTTTTCCAGAATAATCGCAGACAAACACCTTTGATATCTTTACTGGATTGCGCTCCATCAAAAATATTTCTTCCGGTTTTATGGAAAATTGATCTCGGACGAAGAAGGGCTTGGCGGCTCCACTATCGATAATTTCGTCATAGATGCCCCCTTTCCGTACACGTATGACAGTATCCACGCCTATTCCAAAATTTCCATCCAGGAAAACATGGGTATTTGCCAGGAAGCGAGCGCCTGAGTCACAAAGATGTTTTAGAAGGAAGGATTTTCCACCACTCCCTTTCCCGATGAGTAATACACCACTGCCATTTTGCAGCTTGGCAAGCGCGCCCTTTATGTGTATCAAATTGTGAGCTATGGCATATATTGAGCACAAAAATTTTGTGACGTAAGTCCAAATGAATGACGGAGGGAAGTCACCACAATACAAGAATTCTTTAAACTTGGAGTCAACCAGACGAATCACAGGCGGACCAAAATGCAATGAAAGATAAAATCCCTCGCGTAGTCGTTTATCGCGGAATGTTTCCCCTGAAAGCGACTCTAACCTTCGGACAGTCTCCTCGCTGAGCGCTGAGCGTCTTATCAGATACACCTCATAATCCACTTCACTGGCATGCGAATCAGAAACGTGCTCACAGCGGCAGAAAAAATCTAACGAGCAAGCGTATTCCTGCGTATACCAAACCCGCACTTTCATCGGGCCAAGCGTGATAATCGCCGAGCATAGTTGGACCTCGGCCACCAGCGATTTAAGCTCTCCAGCCAAGGGCCACCTCAATTTTTTCTGTGATATCTTCAATCATGTCACCAACCCGCATTTCGCCACCTTCTTGTATTTCAGAAGTGACCGCCCATCCATATCGGGTACGAACCTCTCCCGTATCACAATTATAGATTTGCAAATACTCACGATCGGCCGGCCCTTGTATCATGAGAGAAACAGAGGGGAATACGGTAGCTTCTGTCGAATGTATGAAACTTGACGGCAATATATAGGCACTATTTTTCGTATATTTGTGCATGAAAACTGGAGGCAATTCCATCTTTTTTATTTCACCATCAGCACTGGACTCAATATTGCCATACAATTTATGCACATACTCCCCACTCAGCAATCTCGAGTAAAAAGGCGCACGATGATTGTGAAACTCTTTTACTTCAGTTTCGAAAAGATGAAGACGAACTTTTGCTCCATTGGGCGCCTTTAACAACACAAGTTTAGTAAATAAATTAAACCGCTCGCATTGGGAACGCAGCGCTTCTTGCTCAACAAGATTACGCAGGAAAACTTTCAGCAGGGCACCATCTTCAGCAACCAATCGATCAGCAATTTCTTCGCATATATTGTATGCCCCATGCAGATCATTCCAGTCAATGCGGGACAATAGCGTGGAAATTTCCACTTGCTGCTTGTTTAATGCCAACAAATCGCACGTTTGATTCATATCTATCTTTCGCCGACGGAGACTGAAAATTTTCAATAACAAATTCATGGTCCTGGAAGGGTGCAAACACGGGGAATGAATCTGTCTCTACATCTTTTAATTGCCGCTGATTAACAATAGTCTTGAAACAACGGGATGCCAGAAGTAATTCATCAAGCCTATATGAGATCTTGGCCCGAACACTGGATTCGAAATCTAGATATGCACTCACATCCAGAGTCGTCGTTTCCGCGAGCCAACGCAGGCACTCATCAAAATAGTGATAATATAATTGCCGCTCAGAATGATGCAGGAAAGTCATGATTTCATGATAGAGTCGATATTCCAGGCAATCTCCATAGATATCGAAAAATATTTTGGACTCTCTGCGATACTCTTCTTGCGCAGCCACATACTCTTCAAGGCTATTATCCTGCAGGTTTACATGGAATTTTCTAAACGCTTCTTCAAAGACTTGTACACGTCCATCTAGAAATTTATATCGCCACCTTTCACCAAGTGCAGGAGGCGGCGTATCGGACGATTTGGCCAGACGGTTGTATGCCTCCGTACCATAATAAACATTCATCTTATTTTGAAGATGCTGGACCTTGGCAAAACCGGATTGACGTAACCAGGCATAATTCTGCCTCAGCTCTTCAAAGGTCATTTCCGGGTCAAACATAATATACCCAAAATTAATACTGTCCTTCGGAAAAGCCGCTAGCTCAAGCTCATTGATTGCCTGCTCGTTTTCAGCAACTGTGATCTCCTTCTGCCACCTATCCAATATGGCCTGCACACCGGATTCAATTCCGATAAAGATATGGGAAAGGCCGACCGCTTGCAGTTTTCTAATGAGATCATGTTTTACTGTATTCGCTCGTACTTCCGCGTAAAATTTTACGTCAATTTTCTCGCGATCGAGCACGCCGATAAAATCATCCAACCAGCGCAGTCCTTTGTTCGAAGGCATAATGAATAAATCATCGACAAAGGAAAAACGGCGTACTCCATAATTTTCAATGAGCGACTTCATTTCATTGACAATATCGAGCGGACTCCGCCGAACGACATTATGATCGCCATAGATTTGATGGATGGAGCAAAACGTACATGATGCGAAGCAGCCGCGAGAGGTCATCATGTATGCAGACGGAAAAACGTCTTGATTATTTTTTACCTTGAACTCGAAATCGCTGCGGAATGGCGTCGGCAAATTATCGATATTTGCAAGGCGTTTGCGGGATGGGTTACGTATGATCTTGCCATTAGAGCGAAAAGTCACTCCCTGAATGCTGCTTACGCCTTGCTCATAAAGTATTTTATAGGCGAGTTCGGTGATGAGGTACTCTCCCTCTCCACGGCATGCAGTGTCCAGATATTCGCAATCGGCAAGTACCAGCTCGTCAGCGCTGCTGGCTATCATGCCGCCAATGGCAATATGAATATCTGGCCGATTTTGCTTAATCAGCTTTGCAATATTTTTGGCATGCCGATAGGAGCGCTCAGACTTGCAAGAAATACCGACAAGTGCAATATCTTCAATCGATAGGGCTCTTTCGACGACTTTCTCATCGGAAAGCACCTCCATCTCGGCGTTGATACATTCAAATTCGAAACCAGCCTTTTTGAGCGCCCCCGACAAATACGCCAACGCTAGGCTTTCTGTGAATTTTGTTCTGTTTTTAACCGCAGCCTCCCACAGAAAAGGCTGTATCAAAACAACGACTGATTTCCGCTGTTCGGTGTTATACCAAATTTTATCTTCTGGTTCGGCTGCTACTCGTGCCGCGGAAAAAGGCCGTAGTGGCTGAATTGACATCATACTAGGCAGTCCTCAATAACCGGCTTAGCGTTAGCGAAATGTGTACTAGCGAATCGTGCAGCAATGGCGATCTTGTGCATTCTTGACATTGGCCCAAGCAGACGCTCAACATCGGAAATAAGTTTTAACCAGTTGATCTTTCCATCCTCAAGCGCTGAAAATAAATTCTGTATATGACAAACATCATCTAGCGCCAAACTTTCCAAAATTTCTCTTTTTGCATCTTTGTACGCTAAAGAATGCTTTGGACTATCATAAAATACAGTGCGGAGCGCCCATTTGATATCAAAACGACCAGCACTGTTTAATGAAAGTATTTTCCGCCTAACATTTGATGGAAAAAAAATCCCCATCTCACGAATAAAGTCTAGAGACTCATCTGGGATATGAATAAAAGTAAGTACCGACTCCTGCACTCGCGAAAGAGAATGTCGCAGATCTCCTGGTTGACGGGTGGTCGGACTGCTTGTGCCTTTTCGTTTCGATAACAGTGTCGGCAAACCACCACGCTTATCGCTATCGGCGCCATTGCAAATCATGAGCGCATAAAATGCTGGCAACCCGTCCAAAAGCAAATCCATTGCATCGATTCGCTCTCTAGTCGCAACATTTAGCTGATATTTCCAGCACTCGCGGATCGTATATCGATTGTATTGAATTCGATCTCCCCAAATACAACGATAGCCATCGCGCTCAAGTGCAGCTAGCACATCGAATGCATGCCCAGTAATTAAACTATCTGGACGAAATATTACGGGGACAAAGCTCTTAAGGGTGCTGAGGTCTGTTATCTCCAATTCAGCAATATCGTCGACGACATCGCGAAAATAGGGATCCGTGCTGAATATTTCCAACTTTCGGGGATGATTAGTCAGAGAATCCAGAGTCACTGCCTTGCCCCATGGATAGATAAAGTTCTTGAACAGTAATTGATTGCCGATTTGACAGCATATTCTATTGCTTGCCCTTGCTGCATTGCCGCAACAAATGCACCGGAAAACGCATCTCCGGCACCAATAGTGTCGACAATCTCAGGGATTGAAGGGGCTTCAAAAAATGCTTCACCTTCAGAGTTCAAGACCCTGACCCCCTGGCTACCGCACGTCACAATTACCTGGCTATCTTTAGGTACACTCGATATACCAGACACATTGAATTCTGCGATATTGGCAATGACGTATTTAGGCCACTTTGAAGGTGGGAGCAATGAAATGATGCGAGCACTGAATGAGTTTAGGCACAATACAGCACGAGAAAGATCCAGCCTATCGATTAACCAGAGCATCAAATCGGTTGGCAAGTCGAATATAACCGACATGTCGGCCCCATCTTTCCAGCTGCTCCTCACATGCTCAATAAAATTTTCGCTTCTTGATATCTCATTAGAGAAAAGCAATAAATTCCGCTTATCTGCATAGGCGATTATGTCTACCCGGCCAGTTGGCAGTATCGGGTCCACAGCAACCCGTTCGGTATTAATACGGGTTTTAGTAAGAGATTGCAGTAGAGCAACGCCGGCATCATCTTGGCCAACCATCGATATTAAGCTGACGCTTTCATGGCCATTTTCCACAATGGCCTTTGCCACGTTGGCCCCGTGTCCGCCATGACATACCTCACGCTTCACTACGCGTGTTGCCTCCTCAACCCCAAATCGATCTTCAACATACAAGATGTTATCCAGATTTAATGAGCCATATACATCGATCCTAGCGCCGAACATATGCCACGCCTTCTATCTCGACATGATGTCCTTCAACAGCCAGTGCACTGACTTCTACTAATGTGCTCGCCGGCCGATGCTGATCAAAGTAGCGATTTCTTACGGTATTGAATGCTTCGAAATCGGCCATAGACCTAAGGAATATCGTCACCTTGACCAGATCCGAGATAGTGCCGCCACACGCCTCGAGGATAGCCTTAAGATTTTCAAAGACGGCCACTGCTTGCTCACCAATATTCGATCCAATCGTATTGCCATCACTATCTACGGCTACCTGACCTGAAATGAATATAAATGTGCCATCGGAAAGCGGTACCGTTTGATAAGGAGAGTAATGTCCAATCGGCTTGCTATGCATGCTAATTCTATTGTCCATATGTCGAGTGAATTGAGGAGATCTCAAGCGTGCGTACTTCGATATAGCTGGGCAAAGAAAGCAACTTCTCTACAACCATGCTTACATCTGCTACCTCGAGGCTCCCAGGACGGCTTCCAAGGTTTTTATTACGAAACGTCGTGTTTACACGACTAAGTCGTAGTTCTGTCACGCCGATAAAGGCCGAACGCAGCTCTTCCCTCAAACATTTGACGTACATTGAGAAGCCCGCTTTGGAGGCGCAATATGCTGCGCGATTGGGATAGGCGTTATCTGCGGCGTCACTTGATATAGCAAACAATCTGGCATTCTCGCTCGGCGATAGATTTTTAAACACTTCCGTCACTAAAATCGCATTTGCCGACATATTGGTATTCACCATCGCCTGCCAATCGGCTAAGGGGGTGCTTGTCGCACCAAACCACTCTCCAATGCCTGCATTCAAAACAAGACAATCGAAGGTTGATACTGAGCTGGCTATCTGTTTAACGGCACTCTCAATTTGAGCCGGAATCTGCACATCACACATGACCTGTGTGTAATTATCATGTGAAATCAGATCTTCATTTGGTGTTCTGCTCAACCCAAAACATTTGAATCCATTGGCAAGAAGCATGTGTGCCAATCCGGCACCAATTCCCCGGCTGCTTCCGCTAATGATTGCTACCCTGGCACTCATTTTATGTGCGTCCCCATCTCTAACCTTGCCGTCAGGCGGCTAAATGCCTCTGGCGAAACGATTTTTATAGCTAGCAATATTGCCTCCACCGACTTAAGGTAATAGTCGTTGACATTACCGGCAATTGAGACAATTTGCTGATTAATCGTTATGCGATTAGGAGAAATAGAAAAATAATTTTCATACTCAGCCATTTTTTGTGAATGGCAGCTCACCACCGATTCGGCACCAACCCCCGCTTGTTTCAACAGTCTTAAACCCGAACAAATACAAAATAGCCTGACACCTTCCCTATAGCACTTCTGTATAAGTTTCAGAGCATCACCGGAAGCCACATAGTCTTCCGAATGCCCGGGAAGTATTAAAATCCCCGGGAGTTGGTTGCCGATAGATTCCGTACGGATTTCTATACCTGTCTTAGACTTAGACGAAGTGCCGCAGCCGACAAAGGTAATCGTGGGATCCGTTTCACTATTTAGCTTGCATTGAATGGCTAACATCGGAAGAACATCAAATTCATCGAAGCCATCTTCTATTAGTATTTTTATCGAATCCATTCACATGCCTGGAGACTTGAGCAATGAGGCGACTTCCTGACTCATCCCCCCCAAGCCCATGCGCTGTTGTGACGCAGCGACCCGGACAAGGTCGATAATCACCCCGGCTGCGTTCGATGAATCCTGTACCTTGAGTTTTGCATCAAAGACAACTTCTGTTCCCGCCCAGCCCGCTGCGGTTATGTTGAAGTATGCGATCTTGGTATCTTCCAATTGACTCAAAAAACCACCCGAGGGAATCACTTCAACCTTGCCGGCATCGACCCCTCCCAATGCATTCATCTTGGACTCGCGTTTGGAGGATGGGTTAATCGCAAGATTCTTGAAGTCTGAGTTACCACCGAGATTGACCTGGAATGAGCTCTGCAGCGTCAATCCGCGGTCAGAGATCAACTTAAGAAGCCCTTTGTGAATGACAGAGCTACCAAAGTGAGAGGCTAGGTCATCCCCCAAAAGCGCGGTCCCTTGCTTTGTGAAACGCGCAAGGATCTCCGGTGTCCGTGCAATTTTTTCAGGCGTGCAATTGACGAATGCCACATTGGCAGCCAAAGCCGCTTCGGCGTACCACTCGGCCTGCTGCTGTAGACCGGTAGGCAGACCATATAGCAGCACTTCGGCACCTGATCTCTTAAGCGCCTCGGCAACGGCAGCTACATCATCTTCGGCAGCAATACCCCGCATAATGGATGGACCTACCGGCAAGTTGGCTACGATCACGGGATAATTATTTTCTCCGCAAAAGATTGCTTCACTTAGCGGGCGGCCAATTTTACGCTCATCAATATCAAAACCTGCCACAAACTCAATATCGAATACACTAAAGCCACCAAGCACACTCTGCCGAATTCCTGGCCACTCTTCGGGTTTAACGCCTTGCTGGTGTAGTGATTCATAATAAGTAACGCCTTGCATCAAAGCGCTTGCATTATTACCAATTCCCGCAATTGCCAATTTCAATTTCTGTTGCATGTTAGCGCCTCGTAATTTCCAAGTATCTCTTGCATATCTCAACTTCACTGTTTACATCTGCCATATACTGATCGTTAATGAGTGATCTGTAATAATTTCTCTGCCAATCCCTTGGCACACTTTGTGTCATAGCTAGCGAACTGGAGAGAACGGCACCTGTATTGGGATCAAGCACCACTGCATTTTTATCGCCGCCACTAGACCACCGCAGGCGCAATTCATCTTGTTCGGCACAGCGGTTGAAAGTGATTTTCACAGCTCTACCGTCAATATCTAATAGAACTTCTCCAATATCATCCGTTTCACAAATAATATCTTCGCCACGATAGGTTCTTACTGAATGGAGGATTTGTAGTGAAGATTCGACAGTATCGCCAAGACTACCGAAAATCTCCTCTACGATTGCCAAACAATGAACACCCAGATCGCCAAGAGCCCCTCCTGCACTAAACGCAGAAAGGTGCCTCCATTTGAATGCTGTTTCTCTACTTGCAAGAAATGAGTGATTGAAATCAATCTGGATACGATCGATATTCCCCGAGATAGATTTCAAGAAAGCTAGCAGAGGATGACTTCTCCACTGAAAGAAAACTGCTAACCGCCCTTTGGCAATCATGTCAGAAACTTTTTCCAGCTCGTCAATACTATTGACAAGAGGCTTATCGGCGATAACACGACCTTTGCAGGACGTTATATGAGAAAAATGAGCTGCGGGGATCGATGATATGAAGGTTATATCTGATGACCCTGCTGCCAAATCCTGCACTGGACGGAAATATTGGTTCAACGGGGAATCAGACAAATGGGAGAAATCGTTGATATAAATCGCATCTAACGAATAATCTGTAAATCTCGCCATATTTTCATGGTGAACAAGCCCATAACCACGACCTACGACGCTATACGTTCTCCGCATCTCTCATCACCTGTTTAAGCGTTTCCAAACCAGCCTTTGAATTGAGCAAATCACAGATATCGGAGTATACCGATGGCAGATTTGCAATCTTAATTTGGCTACTTATATTATTTTCACGCAAAGCATCAACCGCTTTAGAAACATATTTGGCGACGCCACTCTCAAATGTGGCAACTGATAAATTATTCTCCCTAACCACATAAGCACAGGTAGTGGAAGGCAAACGCAACTGCTCCAACAGTTGTGTCATACCCCCCCCAGGAACCCCCACTGCGGGCAGCCCCACTTCATACAGCTTCCAGCAATCCGACTCCCCCTCCACAATAAAAACGGCCTCTTGGATGGGCAGTAGCCGGAGTGAGTTTGCATATAATGAAATATTTCGATTATCGCTCTCTAGCCAAAAGGAATTCCCTTCTCCTTTCAATCCAGTGCGTCGACGCGAACACCCCTCGGCGCCATCAACTCCGAAGTATTGAAAGGTAAAACCTGGATGGGCCTGTTGAACACAAAATTTATTCAGTGTTTCAACGGAAATGGATTTGTGCTGAGCTAGCAATTCAAGCGTGAGATTCAAAACATGTCACCTGTTGCATATAAATAATTTCCGCAAGGCCAAATGCGAACCGCCACTTTCTGAAGCGTTGGCAATGTGAAGTCACGGCGACACCTTCTCAGAGGTGTGCTCTGTCCTTGACACCCAGAGCACACTATGCAAAAGAACAATTGAATGACACCGGATTAGTGCATTGGCATAGCGCCGGAATATCACACACCCCATTCTAAATGTCAATGGCATTTATGCCAGGAGGATTACTACCAACGCAGACCGACACCATGTGACTCGCTCCGCCAGTGCGACACCTATTGGGATGCCCCATCCTTTGGAGTCAGTGACGCACAACAAGTCATCTAAATTGCTTGGCGCTTTTGTCTTTCGAATGAGCGAGATGGTTGAAAACGATAAACAAGAGGGGAACAAGGAAGAGAAAAACAGCGCCGCAGCCCATCTCGGCCTGAAGAGGCAGTGACATCCCATACATAAAAATGTATTCTAAATGCATCTTAATTACCGGCCTTTGGCACCGCGAAAGCCACGGTAACAACAAATACTTTTATGGGAAAACTGCAATGTTGGATGCCACCACCTGTGCTTTGGTCAAAGCGACCGTGCCGGTTCTCAGAGAACACGGCGTCGCACTGACCAGCCATTTCTATCAACGAATGTTCCGGCACAACCCGGCGTTGAAACATATCTTCAACCAGAGCCACCAGCAGGCCGGCCAACAGCAGCAATCGCTGGCGCTGGCGGTACTGGGTTATGCCGAGAATATCGAAGACCCATCGGTGCTGGCGCCGGTGCTGACGCGCATCGCCAATAAGCACGCAAGCCTGGGCATTCGCGCCGAACACTATCCGATTGTCGGCCAACATCTGCTGGCCTCCATCCGCGAAGTGCTCGGCGACGCCGCCAACGACGCCTTGATCGACGCCTGGGCCTCGGCGTATGGCCAACTGGCAGACATGCTGGTGGCCGAAGAAAACCGCTTGTATAGCGAAGCGGCATTGGCCGAGGGTGGCTGGAGCGGCTGGCGCCCATTCAAAGTGGAACGCAAGGCGGCGGAAAGCGAAGAAATCACTTCGTTTTACCTGCGCCCGGCCGACGAGGGCAAAGTGCCGCTATTCCGTCCCGGCCAATACATCAGCGTGAGTCACTTCATTAGCGACTTGAATTTGGCCCAGCCCCGGCAGTACAGCCTGTCCGACGCACCGAACGGCGAATACCTGCGCATCTCGGTCAAGCGTGAAGATGCCCATGAAAATACACCGGCAGGCCAGGTTTCCGGCTTATTGCATCGCCATCTGCAGGAAGGCGACATCATCAACGTCAGCCCGCCGTTCGGCGACTTCTTTCTGCATGAAGAGCGCCAGACGCCGGTGGTACTGATCAGCGCCGGGGTGGGACAAACACCGATGCAATCCATGCTGCAGCATCTGGCCAACACCGCCAGTCGGCGCACCATCCGATTCCTGCACGCAGCACGGCATGGCGGGGTTCACGCGATGAACGCGCACACCCGGCAACTGGCCGAGCAGCATGACAATCTGAAAGTGGCGGTTTATTACGAGACGCCGCGTCCGCAGGATAGACCTGGCGTGGATTACGATCGCGCCGGCCGCATGGATCTAGCGCAACTGAACGCCGACATGCTGCCGGAAAACGGAGACTATTACCTGTGCGGCCCGGTGGCTTTCATGCTGGCTCAACGCGACAGCTTGCTGGCACGGGGCATTGATTGTGCCCGCATTCATTACGAAGTGTTCGGCTCGAATGCGATAGCCGGCTGATCCGGCGGATAAGCCCCCCGCTTGGCGGGGGGATGCGAACAAACCAATTAAATATCGTAAAGCATTATTCGGATGGGTATGATTGGCAATATTGGCTTTAACGCCAGCACTTCGACACATGAATAATCTGACCGCCTGGCTACACGGGTTCTTGCCGCCCGCCCTCAATGCGGGCCGGCGCGAGCGGGTCTATAGCTGTATTGGCGCCGGTTTGGGTTTGTTGCTGACCGAGTGGATCAGCCATCTGGCGCTAGGCGGTTTCAATCCGTGGTTCATTGCCCCGATGGGGGCTTCGGCGGTTTTGCTGTTTGCCGTGCCGTTCAGCCCTCTGGCACAGCCCTGGTCCATTCTGAGCGGCAACCTGGTTTCAGCCGCCATCGGCGTCGGTTGCGCACACTACATCGCTTCCCCGGCATTGGCGACCAGCCTGGCCGTCGCGCTCGCCATTGCGGCCATGTTTCAATTGCGCTGTCTTCACCCGCCCGGCGGGGCGGTGGCGATGACGGCGGTGCTGGGCGGACCGGCCATCACCCGCCTGGGCTACCATTTCATCTTGTTTCCAGTCGCCGTCAACTCCGCCGTCCTGCTGGGTATGGCGCTGCTATTCAACAACCTGCTGCACCGTCGCTACCCTCATCTTCCGCATGCCCATCCGAACGCGCATCACACGGCCGACCCCATGCCAAGCGAGCGCAACGGGATCAGTCGGCAAGACCTGGAACAATCGCTGGCGAACTTCGGCGAAGAGCTGGACATCAGCGAAGAGGATCTGCTCAGTATCATTGCCGATGCGGAGAAACGGGCACAGCAGCGGCACTTCGCCGGCATCCGTTGCGAGGACATCATGTCGCGCGATGTGATCCGGGTCGATTTGCACGCACCGCTGCAGGAGGCGTGGGACAAGCTGTCTTATCACAAGGTCAAGGCATTGCCGGTGACCGATCCGACACGGCAAGTGGTCGGCATGATCACGCTGCACGATTTTTTCCTGACCGAATCCGCCCGACGATCCGGTGCGCCGGCATGGCGGCAACAGGCGGTTGCCGACGTGATGACCCGTCACGTGCAATGTGTCGCTGCACACCAGCCGATTTCCGATCTGGCCTCGGTCTTCTCCGATGGCGGGTTGCACCATATGCCAGTCGTCGACGCCGACAGGCAACTGGTCGGTATGATTACGCAATCCGACCTGATTGCCGCATTGTTCAAGTCTTGAGCTCACCTGCCCGCCCGTTCAAAACTCAGTAAAATTACTTAATTTTCAATACCTTACAATCACAAATCTTCCATTGACTAGCCGTCGATATCTACTATAGATATTTGTATTAATAATTTATTCATTTAAATTATTTAAAAGAAATCCAACGGCTAGCCCTCCGCCGCTTTCAAGCAAGTGGTTCGCCCTAGGCACGCGCCGCCAAGGAAAATTGCATATCCGCTTTAATGGCACCACCCCCGGTGCGACTTAAGCCAGATAGGAGGAACCATGGCTATTCACAATGTTCAGCCCCCCTCGCCTGCCGTCCCCGCGGCAAAACCGGATGAAAATACCGAGGCGGAAGCGCAGCAGGCCATGCGGCGGTTGGTGACCGGGGCGTGGGTATCGCAGGCGATCGTCGTGGCGGCGGAGTTGAGCATTGCCGACCATCTCGCCGACGGCGAACGCTCGGTCAACGATCTTGCCGTGGCGAGCGGGGCGAATCCCGATGCGCTGTACCGACTGCTACGCGCCCTGACCTGCGTCGGCCTGTTCCAGGAAGGACATGCCGGGCGCACTTTCCGCAATACCGCACTGAGCGAAACGCTACGGAGCGAGCGACCGGGATCGTTGCGTAGCCTGGTGCGCCAGATGGGCATAGAAATACTCTGGCAGTCGTGGGGCAATACGCTCTATAGCGTCAGGACAGGGCAAAGCGCATTCCATCGCCTGGCAGGTCAAACCTTATTCGACTATATCGGCACCCATCCGGAAGCGGCCGAGATCGTCAACGACGCAATGGCGAGCCTGAGCGAGCAGGAGGCGCCGACGGTGGTCGACGCCTACGACTTCTCCGCTGCGGCAACCATCGTCGACGTCGGGGGCGGACACGGTCTATTACTGGCCGAGATTCTGGCCGCCACCCCGAAAGCCCGGGGCATATTGCTCGAATTGCCACATGCCGCGGAAGGTGCGCTTCGGTTGTTTGCCGAGCGCGACCTGAGCTCGCGCGTCGACGTCATCGTCGGCAACGCTCTGGAGGCGGTTCCAACCGGCGGCGATATTTACCTGATGAAACACATCGTCCATGACTGGGACGATGCGCACGCCATCCGCTTTGTGTCCAACTGCGCCGCGGCCATGCCCGCGGACGGCAAGCTCCTGCTGATCGAGATGGTGCTTCCGCCCCCCAACCAGCCTCATTTTGCCAAGCTGCTCGACCTGCATATGTTGGTCAACTATCCAGGCGGACGCGAACGCACCATCGAAGAATTCAAACGGCTTTATGAAGCCGCGGGTCTGCAATTGACCCGCATCAACCCCACTTCGGGGACCACCTGCGTGATCGAGGGGACAAAATTTAAAACCTGACTTGGCCTTTGCGGGCTTGGCCGGACGCCAACGGCCAGCCTGCATCGGCCAGATTATCTTGAGGTGTACAGCATGAATATCGAGCTCGCACAACCCCCGCAAACCGCCCGTCAAACGACGCAAGTGAGCGATAAACGGGAGTGTCTCGGAGACCTACTGCTTCACGCGGCCGCGTGTCAGCCGACGCACGGCCTCCGGTTTGTTCCCGACCTACAAATCCATCGTCGCGTGGAGATGCCGTACCCGGCACTGCTGAAATACGCCCAGCAGATGTTGGCCGGCCTGCAGGCGCAGGGTCTGAAGCCTGGCGACAAAATCGCCTTGTTGCTCGAACAGTCGGGAGACTTCATCCCGGCTTTCTGGGCTTGCATCCTGGGCGGGTATATTCCTTGCCCGCTGGTGCAGATCAAAAACGACCCCGACCGTTGGGAAAAATACTTGAACCACGTCGATCAGTTGCTCGGCCACCCGGCGCTCATTATCAAAACGCCAAGCGACTTGCAGACGCATGGCTTGAGCGTCATCGCAGTGGATGGCTTGCGCCAGGCCAACCAAATGGGGGTCGTCCAACGCGTCGCAGCTCACCGGCCGGCCGTCTTCGTCCTTACCTCCGGCTCGACCGGCAACGCCAAGGCGGTCGTCCTCAGCCATGCCAATCTATTGGCCAGCCTGGCGGGCAAGACAGATCGGCTGCAACTGACCCCTGCCGACATCAGCTGTAACTGGATCTCGTTCGACCATGTCGCGGCGCTGATCGAAGGATTGCTTCTGCCCACGTATGCCGGCATGACCCAAGTCCATGTCGGCGCCGAGAATATTCTCGCCGATCCGCTGTCGTTCCTACAGCTGCTGCAGACACATCGCGCCACCCTGAGTTTCACCCCCAACTTCCTGTTCGGCGAAATCAATGCGGCGCTCGACCGCGTCAAGGCGCCGGCTCCGCGATTCGACCTCTCGCGCCTGCGCCGCATCATTTCCGGCGGCGAGGCGGTGGTGGTGCAAACCGCCTGCCACTTCCTCCTGCAGCTCGAAGCACACGGCCTTGCCGCGTCGGTGATCACGCCGGGCTTCGGCATGACGGAGACCTGCGCCGGTTCGATTTTTTCGCATGAATTCCCCGGCGGCGATATCGGCAGCGAATTCGCCGCGCTCGGCAAGCCGATCCAAGGGATGGAGATGCGTGTCGTCGATGAGGCCGATCACCCTCTGGCGGAAGGCGAAGCGGGCGACCTGCAGGTTCGGGGACCGATGGTGTTCGGCGGATATTTCAACAACCCCGAGGCCACCCAGGCCGCCTTTACCGCCGACGGCTGGTTCCGCACCGGCGACATCGGTCGCATCCAGCACGGACGCTTGCACCTCGTCGGCCGCAGCAAGGACAGCATCATCGTCAATGGCGCCAATTACTTCAGCCAAGAGCTGGAAATCGCCATCGGCCAACTCAATGGTGTCGAGAAGCTGTTCGTGGCCGCCTTCCCGACACGTCAGCATGGCGCCGACACCGAACAGCTGGTGGTGACTTTCTCGCCGACTTTCCCGGTTCAGGACGAAGCGCGGCTCCACCAGTTGATGATCGCCATCCGCAACACCACGCTGCTGCTATGGGGATTCCGCCCCTGCCTGGTTCTGCCGCTGCCGCGAGAGGCGTTCCCCAAGACCAGCCTGGGCAAAATCCAGCGCGCCTTACTGCGCCGGCGCCTGGAGGACGGATCGCTGGCCGAATACGTCAACAGCACCAAAGAAATGACTGTGCGCCAATGCGGCGAATGGGTTCCCGTCGCTGGCGACACCGAACGCGCCATCGCGGAGATCTATGGTCGGATGTTCGACACCCCGCCCGACGCGATCGGCGCCACGACCAGTTTCTTCGATATGGGCGGCACATCGCTCGACATATTGAAACTGAAGCAAGGTATCGAACGCCGCTTTACCGGTGTCAGCCTGCCCATTCTCGCCATTTTGACCCATCCGACCGTCCGCGCGCTGGCCGCATGCGTCATAGCCGGCGGTGCGCCGAACATCGCCGAATACGATCCGATCGTTGCGCTGCAGACCAGCGGCGACAAAACACCGCTGTTTTGCGTGCACCCAGGCGTCGGCGAAGTGTTGGTGTTTGTCAGCCTGGCGCAATACTTTGTCAACGAACGGCCGTTCTATGCTTTGCGCGCGCGCGGCTTCAACGAGGGGGAGAGCTACTTCACCGATTTTGACGAGATGGTTTCGACCTATGTCGCGGCGATCCGGGCGCGCCAGCCTCACGGCCCCTACGCCATTGCCGGCTACTCATACGGCGGCGCCGTCGCCTTCGAGATCGCCAAAGTGCTCGAAGCCGCGGGAGAACGCGTCGATTTTGTCGGCATCTTCAACCTACCGCCGCATATCAAGCATCGGATGAGCGAATTCGACCCGGTCAGAGGCGCCGTCCATCTGGCATTCTTCCTGTCGCTCATCGACAGAAAGCAGGCCGACGAATTGCCGGACAAACTACGCGCGGGTCTGCCCGAACAAGACTTCCGCGCCTGGCTGATCCGTAACGCGCCCGCAGAGCGCCTGGCGGAATTGGATCTCGATCTGGAAAAATTCACCGCCTGGTCCAAGCTCGCCCACTCGCTGACTTCGATGGGCAGCCACTATGAACCGTCCGGTTCGGTCGCGGCGCTCAGCGTTTTCTATGCCAACCCGCTATACGGCACCAAGGATAGCTGGCTGAACAACGAACTCATGCGTTGGGACGACTTCTCTCGCGACAGCAATCGTTATATCGAAGTCGCGGGCGAGCACAACACGATGCTGGGTTCACAGCATGTCGCCAGCTTCCAGACCGCGCTCAGAGCGGAACTCGCGCGCGCGCTGCATGATGGCTGAGGGCCGATGGCCGGGCTCGCGATCCAGCACTCGCCGGATCGCGGGCAAGGGCCGGTTCGCCCGCTTAGGCCATCAATTGTTCGAACGCCTTGAGCCGAGCGTGATCCAGCCCATGTTCGATCGCGCCGAGCAACACCGCATCGGTGCCGGTGGCGGACACGGCGAATTCGGGCGGCGCGATCGGCAGAAAATCGGTCAGGTGTTGGCGAATGGCCGGCAGCAGCAATGCACTGTTGCGACCGATGCCGCCACCTAGCACCACCAGCGCCGGGTCGAGGATGGGAACGATGGCTTTGAGCGCCCAAGCGATTTGGCGCGCTTCTTCGCCAACGCATTCGATGGCGCGGGCGTCCCCGGCTGCCGCGGCGGCAAACACCGCTTCGGCACTGGGTACCGCCAAACCCAGATGATGTGCATGCGCAACGATGGCACGCGCGTCGGCGCAGGTTTCGTACAAGCCGCGATGCGACGTGCCGGCCGCTGGCTGAGCAGTCGAATTCGGCGACGGCGGCAGCATGGCGATTTCGCCGGCGAAACCGCCCGCGCCACGATATAGCTTGCCTTCGGCCACGATGCCCAGGCCCACGCCGGTGCCGATGGACATGAAAACGAAGTTCTCCACCTCGCGGCCGACGCCGCATTTCTGCTCGCCCAACGTGGCCAGATTGATGTCGTTGTCGATGATCAGATCGGCGCCGAGCACTTGCTGCAGCTGCGTCAGCAAGTCTTCGCTTTCCCAGCCCGGCAGGTTGCCGGCCAGCCTCAGACAGCCCTTTTTCGCATCCAGCACGCCGGGCGAACCGATCACCTTGGTCAACACATCCGTCGGCGCGACACCATGCTCGGCCAACATGGCCGAAACCATGTCGGCCAACAATGCGATCAGGTCGGCGGTATGCGTCGGCGTGCGCCGATCCTGGCGCACCGCCACGCTCCCGGTGAGATCGGCCAGTGCCCCACGCGTCCACTCGGCGCCCATATCGAACGCCACCACGAAACCGGCTTCGGCGCGCGGCGCGTACAGGCGCGGCGAGCGGCCGGCACTGCCGACGCGCACACCGCTTTGCGTCACCAAGCCCAGTCGCTCCAGATTATTCAAGGCGGCGGAGGTGGTGACTTTGGACAAACCGGTGCTTTGCGCCAACTGCGGGCTAGAGGCCGGTGTCAGCGCCAGTAAATGCTGGTAGATGGCCCATTCGTTGCCTTGGCGCACGAAAACCGGACCGCGGGTGACCGGCGCCGTCAGCCGGCCTGCATGATTGGTTTTTACTTTCATGGCATCTTCATTAAGTTCGCGCAAATCCTAACAACGGCACTTCCTAAGAGCAAGCGTTATGCACTTGAGGGCGCGGCCATCATTATGCATTTGTAATTTTTTGCGGCGCTGCGGCAATTTGCACCAGCGCAACAGCATGACCAAAGCCATCGTTGCATTAGTAAGGAAACCTTCCTATCATTCATCGCATCGGCGTCGCAAGGTACCTGTTCGACGTTCGAGGACGGTAGTCTCTTTCAATGAAATCAACGCTTTCAAGTTACAGGGAGAAAACGATGACCAACACTACGTCCGCCGGTCTTGCCTCATCCGAGGCGGGAGCGGGCAGTCCCCCGCCCGAGGCGAAACCGCATTTCCATCGATCCATCGGTCTGTTCCCGGCTGTCGCCATCAATATGATCCAGATGTGCGGCATCGGCCCGTTCATCACCATCCCCACCATTGTCGCCGTCGCGAATGGCCCGCTGGCCGTGGTCGGTTGGATCGTCGGCGCGCTGCTGTCGATGGCGGACGGGCTGGTGTGGGCCGAACTGGGCGCCGCCATGCCGGGCGCCGGCGGCACTTATCTGTATTTCCGCGAGGCATTCCAATATCGCACCGGGCGACTGATGCCGTTCCTGTTCGTCTGGACGGCGATGCTGACCATTCCGCTCACCATGAGCACGGGCATCATCGGCTTCGTGCAGTATCTCAACTTCTTCTGGCCCAACCTGACGCCGACCCAGGGCCATCTCATCGGCCTGGTGCTCACCGGCATCGTGCTGTTGGCGCTCTACCGCCGTATCGAGTCGATCCGCACGCTCAGCACCGCCATGTGGGTCATCCTGATTCTGGCGCTCGGTCTGACCACCGCGGCGGCTTATAGCGACTTCCACCTCAGCCTGGCCACCGCCATCCCGCCCGGCGCGACACAAGCCTCCAAGTTCTTCACCGGCCTGGGCGCCGGCCTGATCATCGCCATCTACGACTACGCCGGTTACAACACCACGGCTTACATGGGCGACGAACTCAAGAACCCGGGACGCGTGATGCCGCGTTCGATCATCATTTCCATCATCGCCGTCATGTGCTTCTATCTGGCGATGAACATCGGCGTCATCGGCACGGTGCCATGGCAGACCGTGGCCAAGTCGCAATCGGTGGCCTCCTTGGTGATCGAGCAGAACTGGGGCCATACCGCGGCGGCGATCATCACCATCCTGATTCTGGTGGCCGCTTTCGCCTCGGTGTTCGCCGGCCTGCTCGGCGGTTCGCGGGTGCCGTTCTACGCCGCACGCGACGGGGTATTCCTGTCCGCCTTCGGCAAGCTGCATCCGAAGCACGCCTTCCCGCATATCGCCTTGCTGGCGATGACGGCGGTCATGGCGGTCGGCACGTTCTTCGACCTGAGCACCGTGATCAATATGCTGGTGGCCGTCACGGTGATCCTGCAATCGATCGGCCAAGTCTTCGCACTGGTCGTGCTGCGCCGCCGTCAGCCGCAACTGCATCGGCCGTACAAGCAATGGCTGTATCCGATTCCCTGTCTGGTGGCGTTGCTTGGCTGGGTGTTCGTGTTCTACATGGCCGACACCGAGTCGCAGGCGTTATCCGCGGCATGGATCGGGCTGGGTCTGATCGCCTTCCTGCTCTGGGCGCGCGCCACCCGTTCCTGGCCGTTCGGTCCGCGCACGGTGGACGAGGTGTATCTCGAACGCCAGCGCCAAGAAGGCACCCCATCTTGAAACACGCCGACTAGGCAAGGAACCGCTCATGCAGCAACTGCACCCCACCCCATCGACCGTTGAGGCGTTTCTGCTGGCGATCGACTTCGGCGGCACCAAGATCGCCATGGCCACCGCCACGCCAGAAGGCACGCGTCTGTCCGAGTTGGAGATTCCGACGCAAGCCGACGAGGGCGCGGCACGTGTCATGGCGCGCATGCACGACGCGGCGATGGGGCTGATTGCACAGACTCGCCTGATGCATGGCGGCGAACTACGCGCTGTCGCGGCGGTGACGCCGGGCATCGTCGAGCCCGACGGCATTCGGCTGGCCCCGAATAACCCGGGCTGGGAAACGCTGGCGATGGCCGAAACGCTACGCCGGCTGTTCGGTGTCGAGTGCGTACAAGTGGAAACCGACGCCAAGGCCGCGGCACTGGCGGAAACGCGCTGCGGCGCACTGCGAAACCTGTCCTGCGGCTTATACGTCAACCTCGGCACAGGGCTTGCCGCGGCAGCGGTGATCGAAGGCAAAGTGTTGCGCGGCGCGCACGGCGCGGCGGGCGAAATCGCCTACCAGCTGCGAGGCGTCGCGGGTGAAACGCCCTTCGCCGATGGCGGTGCGCCACTGGAGCAATTCGTTTCCGGGCGGGCACTGGCCGACCGCGCCAGCGAACTGGTCGGCCGGCCGGTCAGTTGCCGCCAAGCGTTCGATCTGGCGCAGGATCGGCCCGAGGTGGCCGCCATGCTCGATCAAGCGCTGGACGCGCTGGTCATGCATGTCGCGAACATCGTGCTGATGCTCGACCCGGAACGCATCGCCGTGGGCGGCGGCATGGCGCGTGTGCCGCGCATCATCCCGGCGCTGAGCGCCGGACTGGCGCGTGCCTGCCCTTACCCGCCGCAGGTCGTCCTGGCGGCGTTCGAACAAGGCGCCGCGCTACAAGGCGCCATTCTGTGCGGCGTGGAGGCGTTGGCGGAAAATCGCCGATCCCGCTGACGCCCCAGCGGCACGGTTATGCTCATCGCGGCTGACGCCGCCCCTACACAGGCTTTGCGTAGGAGCGACCTCGGCCGCGAATTTCAATCAGGCGCCGCCGGCGAGAAAATCGCGCTTGCCGAGTTCGATGCCGCTGTGGCGCAAGATGTCGTAGGCGGTGGTGAGGTGGAAATAGAAGTTGGGGAAAACCCACTGCAGCAGGTAGTGCGCCCCGGTAAACGTCATGGGTTCGCCACGCACGGTCAGCACGATCTCGCGGCCTTCGCTACCGTCGAACAGCGCCGGGCTCAGGCTATCCAGGTAGGCCAGCGTCTTGGCGATGCGATCTTGCAACTCGTCAAAGCTGCTTTCCGTATCCTCGTAGCTGGGGATCTCGACGCCGGCTAAGCGGGAAACACAGCCCTTGGCCTGGTCGGTGGCGATCTGGACTTGGCGCGTCAACGGAAACATATCGGGAAACAGCCGCGCATTCAGCAACACCTCGGGCGCGATTTTCTTAGCCTCGGCGTGCTCCGCCGCCTTGCGCAGAATCGCCGACAGACTGCCCAGCATATGCTTGAGCACCGGCACCGAAGCGTCATACATCGATAAACCCATGACCTATCTCCTTGTATTCGGACACGAACCCGGATTGACAACCCGGGAGTGGCAATGATAAACCCATGACAGATAAATAACCGAACCCCACTGCGATGCAATTGAATATTTGCTACATCGACGCCTTCACCAAGGTGCCGTTTCGCGGCAACACCGCCGCGGTCGTGCCGCTGACGGAATGGCTGCCAGAGGCAACCATGCAAGCCATCGCCGCCGAGAACAACTTGTCGGAGACTGCGTTTTTTCTGACCGGCACACAAGAGAAGATTGCGATTCGCTGGTTTTCGCCACTCACCGAGATCGATTTCTGCGGCCATGCCACCCTGGCTTCCGCCTACCTGTTATTTCAGTCGAATCCATCGTGGACACAGTTGTCCTTTTGGGCCGAGGCGGTGGGCGAACTGCGGGTGTGCCGCCAGCCGGACGGCGCCATGCAGATGGCCTTTCCCAATCGCGCATCCCACGCGGTCGAGACCATCCCGCCCGCGCTGCTCGCCGGGCTGTCCGAACCGCCAAGCGCGGTGTTCCGCAACGTCCAGGCTTACATCGCACTGTACGATGACGAGGAGGCCATCCGCCGCATCACGATCCAGCAAGACCCGCTAAAAACGCTGGCGCCCTACGACGTGGCAATTACCGCGCCGGGCAAGGAAAGCGACTTCGTTTCACGTTATTTCTGGCCAGCCAACGGCGGCGTCGAAGACCCGGTCACCGGCTCCATCCATGCCGCACTGGCGCCATTTTGGGCCGAACGGCTAGGCAAAACCCAGTTGGTGGCGCGGCAACTATCGGCGCGCGGCGGGATTTTGCACTGCGCGTTGGAAGGCGACCGGGTGCTGGTGTCGGGCCACGCAGTGGAATACCTGCGCGGCACAATCACCCTCTAGACAGCCCCGGCGCGTGCCGCCGCCCCGCTGGCGACCATGCGCGCCGCGCCGAAGAATTGCCGGTACAGCGCCCACCAGGTCAGGGCGCCGATCAGCGCCAGCGTGGCCCACGGCAGCCAAGGTTGCGTCAGGCGCACCCCTTGGTCGTATAGCCAGCCGCCGCCGGTGTAACCGATCGCACCGCCCAAGGCGAGACCCAACCTACTCGCCCCCATGTAACTGGCGCGCGCCTGCGGGTTGGCCAAAGTCGCCACGTAGGCTTCGCGCGCCGGCTCGACGATCAACGTGCCGAGGTACAACAATCCCAGCGCCAAGAAGGCCGGTAGCGCACGATGCACCAACGCCATGAACCCCAGACCGGCGATCATCAACGCCAGGCCGATCAGGATGCGCGTACCCCGTTGCAGATAACGCTCCCCAAGGCTCGCCAGCGGATACAGCAGGCACAGCGACAAGCCGGCTTCCAGCATGAACATCCAGCTCACCGCCGACGTACTGCCGGTCAGCTTCATCATCAATACCGGCATCAGCAGCAGCACCTGGACACACAAAACGTAATAACCGCTCAAGGCCAGCACGAAACGCATAAAACGGCGGTCGGCCAGCACCCGGCGCATCGAGGCCATCGGTGCCGCATCGCGCGTGCTCGCCACCCGGTAGGCCGGTAGCAGCAGGCTGTTGACCAGGGCAACCAACATGAACACCCCCATGCCGAACAACGCCACCCAGCGAAAATCGAAACGCAACAACCAGGAGCCGAGCAAAGCGCCCAACACCGCGCCGGCACTCTCCTGCACCATCAGGATCGAATAGAAACGCGCGCGCTCGCGAGCGCGAACCAGCTTCACCACCAGTGCGCTACGCGGCGGATCGAACAGCACCCCGCCCAACCCGGCGAGTACACAGGACAACACCAGCACCCACGGCGCCCGCGCCACCGCCATCACGCCGAAACCGACCGCACGCAACAGCATGCCGCTGACGATCAGCGGTTTGGCGCCAAAGCGGTCGGCCAGCGCGCCGCCGAATAGGCCCAAGCCCTGCTGGGTCAACTGACGCGCCCCCAGCGCCAGGCCAACGCTGGCGGCCGCCCAGCCCAGCCCGTCGACAAAGTGCAGGCTGACCATCGGCACCACCATGTAGAAGCCGAGCAATACCAACAGGCTGTCCAGCAAAATAAACCACTTGCCCCGGCGACGGGCCTGCCCGGCTGACGACACGATCGCGTCTCCCTGTGCGGAATCATTAATAAATAATCAGTAGCATTATATGGATGGCATTAGTTATTATGTAATCCGATTTCTTGGAATAGTTAATATCAGGAATCGTAATGTCTATTTCGTTAGCGGATCTGGCGTTGTTGATCGACGTGGCCGAGCTTGGCAGCTTCAGCCAGGCAGCGGCACGCCGCGGTTGGTCGCAGCCGCAGGTCAGCCAGCGCATCGCCGTGCTGGAAACCGAATTGGGACAAGCGCTGTTTCGCCGCCATCGACGCGGCGCGGTGGCCACCGCGGCTTGCGAAGTGTTCCTGGTGTCTGCGCGCCAAGCGGTGCAGGCATTCCAACAGGGGCAGGAGGCACTGTTGGCGGCGCCGCCGTTACCGCGTGTCCATCTATCCTGCCTGCCGTCGCTGACCACCCCGGTGTTCGGCCCGCTACTGTTGCGGCTGGCCGACGCGCCGTTCGAAATCCGCTGCCATACCGACCATTCGCCGCAAATCATGCAGGCCGTGCTGACGGGGGAAATCGATGTCGGTTTCGTGCTGAAGTGTCCGGCGATCGCCGGCGTACAAGTGGAGCCGCTCTGGCGCTCGGCCATCGTGCCGGTGGTGGCGGCCGATCACCCGCTGGCACGCGCACCGCAACCGCTGACGCTCAAAGCGGTCGCCGACTACCGTATCGCGCCGCAGTTCTGGGGCAGCGGCTGCGAAGAACTGATCCGGCGCATCTGGCTGGTGCGGCAGCACCGCAGTGCCATCCACGCCATCCAGCCCGCCTCGGCGGCGCGCGACCTGGCGCTCAGCCATGGCTTTCTTTCGTTTTTGCCGGAATTGTCGGTACGCTTCGATCTGCAGAAAGGCAGCCTGGTCAAACTGCAGATCCCGGAGCTGCCCGAATGGCAGTGGGAGGTGATGATGGCTTATCGCAGCGGCAAGCGCAAAGCCGAAGCCAAGCAGATCGTACTAGATAGCGCACGGGCACTGGCAGCGTCATAGCACGGCCGTTTCAGCCCCCATCCTTGCCTTGAGCAACCATGATGGCGCATCGCGTCATTTTGGTTGCACCGCACAACGATGCCATGGCAATCCCCTAGCCGGCAAAGCATTTGGCACCGATCGCCGACAGCGACTAAAGTAAAACATCGGCCTCCGCCAAACGCCCCATCTCCCGACTATCGCCCCCCGTGGAGGTATCGCCATGAACCTATGCCGCTTCGTTATCTTGGTTACGCTCGCAACCGTCATGGCGCTCGCGCGCGCCGGGGACATCAAACCCTACAGCCAGCAGCAATTCGACCAGCTCAGCGCACAAGGCCGACCGGTGGTGCTGGCTATTCATGCCAGTTGGTGCCCGACCTGCAAAGTACAAAAACCGATTCTCGCTCAACTGATGCAACAGCCGGCCTACCGCGAGGTCACCTTGCTGCAGATCGATTTCGATACCGACAAACCGTTGCTGGCGCGTTACCACGTCGACATGCAAAGCACCCTGATCGCTTTCAAGGGCCGGCATGAGGTCGTGCGCACGGTCGGCGACACCACGTCGGCCGGTATCGAACAACTCGTCAAGGCGACCTTGCGCTAGGGTCGCGAACCATGGACTTCACGCTGGCACGCTATGGCGCGGGTTTTCTCGCCGGCCTGCTCACCACGCTGTCCCCTTGCGTACTGCCGCTCCTGCCCGTGCTGATCGGCTCGGCGCTTGCGGCCCATCGGCGTGCGCCGTTGGCCCTGGCCTTGGGCTTGGCATTGTCTTACGTGATGGTCGGCACACTATTGGCCCAGGCAGGCAGCAGTTTGCCGCTCGATAGCGCAGCAACGCGCCAACTGGCGGCCGGACTATTGGGCGTGTTCGGTTTGATATTGTTGTCGGCCGGCCTGGCGCGGCGTGTTGCCAGCGCCACCACGGGCCTGGCCGATTTCGGCCATCGATTACTCGATCGTTGGCGGTTGGACGGCCTACGGGGACAGTTCGTCGTCGGCTTGCTGCTCGGCATGGTGTGGAGCCCCTGCGTCGGCCCGACGCTCGGCGCCGCCATCGTACTGGCCGGACAGGGCCGCCAGTTGCCGCAGGTGGCGTTGTTGATGGGACTATTCAGCCTGGGGGCAACCCTGCCGATCCTGCTGCTGGCCCTGCTGTCGGGCAAGTGGATGCGACAGCGGCGCGACACCTTGCTGCGAATCGGTCGAGTCGGCCGAATCTTCCTGGGCGTTATCCTGATAGCGGTATCGTTGTCGATTCTCAGCGGCGCGGATCGCCAGGTGGAAGGTTGGCTGCTCGAACGCACGCCAGCATGGCTGATCTTGCTCACCACCCGTTTCTAGCATCAGGCATTCACTGCGTCGTACTCGCGCTGAGCCGCCAATACCGAATCGATATTATGCTCGGCCCAGTGCGCCAGCGATTCGATGGTGTTCGACAGTGTGTGCCCCAAGGCGGTCAACGCATACTCGACCGTCACCGGCACGGTGGCGAACACCTGCCGGGTCACCAAGCCATCGCGCTCCAGCTTCTTGAGGGTCTGCGACAACACCTTCTGCGAAATCCCTTCCACATCGCGCCGCAGCTGGTTGAACCGCACCGGTTCGTCGCGCAGGCGATCCATGATCAGTAGCGACCATTTATCGGCCAGCCGATCGAGCACCATACGGGTCGGGCATGCCTGGCTGAATACGTTATACGCCTGACAGCGCGTTGCGGTTTCCATCATGGCAGTGGTTTCCTTAAAGTAACTAAGTTAGCTATAGGTGCCTTCTTGGCTACCTGGTATGTTAAATATACCATGTGCGTCAGGCTGTGGCATGGGCTACGGCATCACCATTCTGGAGAGAACGCATGAGCAAAAACGTTGTGGTCTATTTCTCGGGCTACGGCCACACCCGCCGCGTCGCCGAAGCCGTGGCCGAAGGTGCGCACGCCAACCTGATCGCCATCGATGCCGAAGGCAATGTACCCGAAGCGGCCTGGGACGAACTGGCCGCCGCCGATGCCATCATTTTCGGCGCGCCGACCTATATGGGCTCGGTGCCCTGGCAGTTCAAGAAATTCGCCGACGCCTCCTCGAAGGCCTGGTTCACCCGCAATTGGCAAGACAAGGTCTTCGGCGGCTTCACCAACAGCGCCAGTCTCAACGGCGACAAGCAGATCACCATGATCTGGCTGCAAACCCTGGCGGCGCAGCACGGCGGCATCTGGGTCAGCCTGGGCCAGGCTCCGGCCAACACCAAGGCGGCAACGCGCCAGGACGAAAACAACCTCGGCGGCTCGGCCGGGGTGTTGGTGCAAACGCCGGCGGACGCCAGCACGGAAGAGATGTCGAGCGGCGACCTGCAGACCGCGGTCAAGTACGGCGCGCGCGTCGCCGGCATTGCTCAACGCCTGCGCGGCTGAGCACGCCACACGTCAAACGGCCCGGGATGTCCCGGGCCGTTAAGTCTGTTGAAAGTTCGTCGCCATCATTCGTCCATTCGGCGCTTTCCTGTGCCATTCTCCATTGACTAACGTATACTAAAGTTACAATGTAGTCGTTAGATGTAATTGTATACATCGTATACAAAGGAGATGGTCATGTCCGTGATGTCTGTCCGGTTAACCGATGAAGCCACGCAACAACTTGAGGCGTTGGCGGTCGCGACCGGCCGTAAGAAGTCTTTCTTGATTAGCCAAGCCATTGGCGATTATCTAGCGCGAGAGGCATGGCAGATTCAAGAGATTCAGGCGGCCATCACAGAGGCTGATGCAGGGGAATTCGCGGAGGATGCGGAGGTCAATGCTTTCTTTGAGCGCTGGGGTGCTTGATGCAGGTTAGATGGCTGAAGCAGGCAATCAGAAATTTAGCGAAAGAAGTCGACCACATCGCAGCAGAGAACCCAAGCGCTGCGCGCAGCTTGACCAAAGCGATACGCGAGTCAACCAACAACCTCATGACATTCCCGGCACAGGGCAGACCCGGGCGAGTGCCTGGCACGCGCGAGTTGGTCGTCGATGGCACCCCGTACCTCATCCCCTACCGAGTCAAAGGCGACGTAGTACAAATCCTCCGAGTGTTTCATATCCGGCGCAAGCTGCCGACAAGTTGGTAGTCCATACGACATTCGATTGCGAGCCAATGGCGGCCGGCCCCAGGCCGCCTTGCTGCTTTTACAGTGCGGCGGGATCGATATCCGCCACGCTGTCGAAGATATAGTCCGGCTGATAAGGGAAGTGCTCGACCGACTCGCGCGTCGACACGCCGGACAACACCAGCGCCGTGCACATGCCGGCCTCCAGCCCACCGACGATATCGGTATCCATGCGGTCGCCGATCATCACCGCGTCTTCCGGATGTACCCCAAGTTTGCGGGTGGCCAGCAACATCATCAGCGAATTGGGTTTGCCGACGATGTAGGGTTTCTTGCCGGTTGCGGCGGAGATCGCCGCCAAAAGCGTGCCGGCCGCCGGCTCGTAGCCGCCCTCCACCGGGTCGATCATGTCCGGGTTGGTGCCGATGAACTTGGCCCCCTGATCGATGAAGCGTACCGCCTTCTTGATCTGCTCGAAGCTGAAGGTCTTTGACTTGGCCACCACCACGTAATCCGGGTGCGACTCGGAAATCGAAAAGCCGACGTTGTAGAGTTCGTTGATCAAACCGCCGCCGCCGACCACATAAGCCGTCGGCTGCGTCTTGCGCGTCTGGCTCTTGAGAAACATGGCGGTCGCCATGGCGCTGGTGATGAAGTTATCTTCGGTCAGGCCGCCGATGCCCAAGCCTTCCAGCTTGAGCTTCAAGTCCAGCGGCGTCTGCTCGGCGTTATTGGTCAGAAACAGGAATGGGGTCTGGCTGTCGACCAAGCGGGTGACGAAGTCGCGCGCGCCGGGAATCAATTGCTTGCCCCGGTAGATCACGCCGTCCATATCGGAGATGATGCTTTTGCTCATTGCGGGAGTTTCCATTGCGTTTGGCGCCGCGCTCAGAATAGCGGCGACATAGTGTCAGAATAACACCTTCATACGAAGGCAGTCTTTTTCGATTCCGCGTTTTTTTCTGACACTGGAAACATAAAGATGTATTATTTATATATCTTTAATTCTCGGGACCGGCAACCATGGCGCTCATCCAGATCGAAGGCCTTCATCCGCAACCGACCGGTAGCCGTTGGGCGCTCTGGCGCTTGGGTTTCCGCCCGTTTTATCTGCTGGCAGCGCTGTGCGCCTTCGCGGTCGTCCCCGTTTGGCTGGCCGAGTACGGTGGCTGGCTGCCACAAACTCGCGGCTTAGCCGGCCTCGCCTGGCATGTGCACGAAATGCTCTACGGTTACACCGTCGCGGTGGTGGCCGGCTTTCTGCTCACCGCCGTGCGCAATTGGACCGGGCGTCCCACGCCCACGGGCTGGCCGCTGGCAGGGCTTTGCCTGCTGTGGCTCGCTGCGCGCCTGATGCTGCCGCTGGCGCCGACGGTGCTGTCGATCCCGCTCGACCTGGCCTTCCTGCCCTGCCTCGCCTGGGTGGTTCATCGCCGGCTGCGCCACGCCGAGCAACGGCGCAATGCCTTCGTTCCCTGGCTGCTGCTGGCGCTCGCCACGCTCAACCTGCTGTTCTACCTGGCCCTTGCCGGACAGCTGGCGTTCGACCCGCTGCTGCCGCTACGCGCGGCCATGATGTTGCTGGTCACCTTGACGGTCATCATGGCCGGCCGCCTGCACCCGCTGTTCACCCGCAACGCCGTGGCGCCGATCAAGCAATACCGCAACGACAGACTCGAACGCTACATCGCCCCGCTGACCATGGCAGTCCTGCTGGCCGATCTGTTCCCGTTGAGCGCAGCCATTCTGGTTCCGGCCAATCTCATCGTCGCGGGCTTGCATTTCTGGCGCGGCTGGGGCTGGGCGCCGCTGGCAACCTGGCGCAAGCCCATACTGTGGATTCTGCACCTAAGCTATCTGGCGCTGCCCTGCGCACTCTTGCTGGCCGTGCCGGCCGCGCTTGGCCGGTTGCCTTGGCTGGTGATGGAGCATGTGCTGGGGATTGGCGTGCTGGGCGGTTTGACGCTGGGCATGATGGTGCGCTCGGCGCTCGGCCACACCGGGCATGCCCTGGCGACCGGAAAACTTGAGACACTGACCTTTGCCGCGTTGATGCTGGCGGTACCGTTGCGCGTCGCCTTCTGGCTGCTGCCGCTACCCGGCAGCTATCGCGACTGGTTGTGGGCCGCGGCAGCCTGCTGGATTCTGGCTTTTGCGTTGTTCGTATGGCGCTTCGCGCCGATCCTCAACCGACCAAGGATCGACGGCAAGCCGGGTTAACGCACTGCCGGCGCCGCGCGCGCCGCTTCCCAAGCCAGCATCGCACGCTTGCGCTCGCTGCCCCAGCGATATTGGCCGACCTCGCCCGAGGCCCGGATCACCCGATGGCAGGGAATCAGGAAACCGATGGCGTTGGCAGCCAGTGCGCTACCGATGGCCCGCTGCGCCTTGGGGGCGCCGGCACGCACCGCCAGTTCGCCGTAGGAGACCATCTCGCCCGGTGCGATCGAGAGGAGCGCCTCCCAGACCTTGATCTGGAAATTGGTGCCCTTGAGCAGCAAATGCAAGGAACCGCGCGTCGGCGTGCGCGGAAAAATGCGCGCCAGCCATTCGCCCGCTCGCGCGTCGTCGCGTTGGTAATCGGCGCGCGGCCAATGTGCGCGCAGCTCGGCCAGCATGGCCGTCTCGTCGGCGCAACAGAAAGCGAAATGGCACAAGCCGCGATCGTTCCAGGCCAATAGCACCTGGCCGAAGGGCGACGCGCCGAAACCGCAGCCAAGCGTCACCCCCTGCCCACCCGCCTTGATCTCGCCGGGCGTCATCGCCTCGCAACTGATCATCAGTTCGTGCAAGCGGCTGGTGCTACTCAGCCCGGCCGACTGCGCCACGCTCAATACGTCGCGCTCGCGCGCCAGTTGCTCCAGCGCGTACTGTTTGGTCAGATATTGCAGGAAACGTTTGGGCGAGATGCCGGCCCACTCGGCGAACAAGCGCTGCAGATGAAACGGACTCAAATGCAGTGCCCCCGCCAATTGTTCGAGCGACGGCTGTGCCTCGCGGTGCACCTGCAGATAATCGATGGCGCGCGCCACCTGGTCGTAATGGCGCGCGGACTCGGCAAAAGAAGTTGAAGTCATGCCGTTCTCCAGACAAAGCTCGATGCTTTAGAGCGTGAATACGCTCTTAGTCTGTACCGGCGGAGCGCGCAATGCATTCCGATTCTTGCGCATCTGCGCCCCGCCGTCGGCCTGAGGCCCTAGAGCTTCAGCGGGGCGAAGGACTTGACCAGTTGGTCGATGGCTTTCATCTGCATCAGGAAGGGTTCCAACTGATCCAGCGGCAAGGCGCTGGGGCCGTCGCACTTGGCCTGATCCGGGTCGGGGTGCGATTCGAGGAACAGCCCGGCAATGCCGACCGCCATGCCGGCGCGCGCCAGTTCCGCCACCTGTTCGCGCCGCCCGCCCGAAGCCGCCGCGCCGGACTCGCGCTTTTGCAAGGCGTGCGTCACATCGAAAATCACCGGCAGATCGTCGCTAACCTGCTTCATGACGCTGAAGCCCAACATATCGACCACCAGGTTGTCGTAGCCGAAGCAGGTGCCGCGGTCGCACAGAATCAAGCGGTCGTTGCCGGCCTCGATGAATTTCTCCACGATATTGGCTACTTGCGACGGGCTGAGAAACTGCGGCTTCTTGATGTTGATCACCCGGCCGGTCTTGGCCATGGCCACCACCAGATCGGTCTGGCGCGCCAGGAACGCCGGCAGTTGCAGCACATCGGCCACCTCGGCCACCGGTGCCGCCTGCGAGGGCTCGTGAATATCGGTGATCACCGGCACGCCGAAGGTGTCCTTGACCGCCTGCAGGATCTTCAACCCCTCCTCCAACCCCGGACCGCGATACGAGTGGATCGACGAGCGGTTGGCCTTGTCGAAACTGCCCTTGAATACGTACGGGATACCCAGTTTCTGCGTGACGCGCACATATTCCTCGGCGGCCCTGAGCGCCAGTTCGCGCGACTCCAGCACGTTGACGCCGCCAAACAATACAAAGGGGCCCTGATTGCTGACGGAGACTTGGGGAGTGATCGATACCTTGGACACGATGATTCCTTTGCTTGAAAACAGGCTCATCATACAACCGGAGACTGCCAGGCGAGAAATTGTTCCAACGGCATCGGGCGCGCCAACACGTAACCTTGCACCAGATCGCAACCGTTTGCGCGTAGCCAATCGAGCTCCGCGGCAGTTTCCGCGCCCTCCGCCACCACGCTCAGGCCCAACTCGTGACATAGCAAAATGGTGGAACGCACGATGGCGGCATTCTTGGGCGTGTCGGCCACCCCGTCGACAAACACCCGGTCGATCTTCAACTCGTTGACCGGCAGCGTTTTCAGATAACCGAGCGACGCCTGACCCGATCCGTAGTCGTCGATCGACAGCTTGACCCCCAACGCCGACAGCCGATCCAACAGCGTCAGTGCCAGCGTCGGATCTTCCATCAAGGCGCTTTCGGTGATTTCCAGGCATAGCGCGTCGGGCGTCAGGCCATGGCGCTGCAACAACTCGGCCACCTGATCCGCCAGACCGGGGTTGAGCAGATCGTGCGCCGACAGATTGACCGACGGCACCACGGCACTCCCCGCCCGCCGCCAGGCGGCGGCATGCCCCATCACCTGATCGAGCAACCAGGGCGTGATCTCGCGGATGAACCCGGTCTGCTCGGCAAACGGAATGAACAAGCCCGGCGCGATCATGCCGCGTTCAGGGTGCCGCCAGCGCAGCAAGGCCTCGGCGCTGGTCATGCGGCCGGCTTGCAAGTCGACCTTGGGCTGGTAGAACAAGACGAACTCGCCACGCGCCAGGGCTTCGCGCATTTCGCCGATCAACGACAGTTGGCCATGCGCAGGTTCCGCCCCCGACTCGGCGAAACTCAACCAGGGCAGACGATGCCGCTTGGCGCCGCGCGCAGCCAATTCGGCGCGACGCAACAAGGTCGGCGCATCGCGTCCATCCTGCGGAAACAGCGCAATACCCAGCGTGCCCGACACATCCAACCGTTGCCCATCGAGTACCTGCGGCGTGCGCAGCAACGCCATCATCCGCTCGCCCAGCGCCTGGGCCGCCGCCAGGTCGGCATCCGGCAACAGCAACGCGAACTGGTCGGCCCATAAGCGCACCATCAATTGGCGTGTCGTCAGCAAAGACGACAGCCGCAGGCCGATTTCGCGCAGCAAGCGATCGCCCACCTGCAGGCCAAGCGCATGGTTGATCAGTGCGAACCGATCGATATCGAACACCAGCACCGCGCCATGGGCTTCGGCGGGCTGTGCCTGAAAAACCTCGACGAAGCGCGTGCGGTTAGGCAGCCCGGTCAGGTCGTCGACATAAGCCAAGCGCAAGATACGCGCCTCGCGGCTGGAGATCGCATCGCGCATGACGCGCAACGCGCCCAGCAACTTGCCCACCTCGTCGCGACCGCCGCTCGGCACCGGGCGGTGCAGATCCCCCTGAGCGATCGCCTCCGCCACCCCCACCGCCTCGCTCACCGGGCGGGTAATACTGCGCGACATACGCCACGCCAACACCATGCCGAGCAACAACGCGCCGGCCGACAGCGACACCACCAAAGTGCGAGCCTGGCGCTCGGCCTGGTCCAGCTGCCACAATTCGACGCGCATCAATTGCTGCTGGGTATCGGACAACAGCCGCGTCTCGTCCAACAGTGCGGACAATGCCTGGCGCGTCGACACCTCGAACTGTTGCCGAGCCTTCTCCGGGCCCGACAGTTCGATCAAGTTGACGGTCTGATAAAAACGGTCGTTATAGCGGCCGCGCAACACCTTGAGACGAGCCAGTTGCGCTTGCTCGGCAGCAGACGGCGGCGACGGCTGCTCGCTCAGCGCCTTGTCGAGACGGGTAACCGCCAGATCCGCCGCATCCAGTTCGCCGTCCATCTGCTGGTAAAGACCGACCCGGCGATTGCGGTCGGGCGTTTGCAACAAAATCAGCAACTGGTTGGCCGCGGTCAGCGCATGCTGATCGGCCATATGCGCCAGGTAGAGCTTCTGCACCTGCACATCCACCAGAGACTGCGTCACAGTCAACAGCCGGTCGAGGCGCGACAGCGACACCGCCGCGACAGCCCCCAGGAGAGCCAGCAGCAATGCAAAGGCCAGCCCTAAGCGTGTGCCGATGCGCAGTGAATTCAGCATGATTATTTTATCCTTGGGCACGAAGCATGTATGCCACGCTTCCAATGCTACACTTATGCCATCTTGATAGCCTGTCGTTGGATACTCGGCCAGGTGCATGACGAATACCGCATAAACCACCGTTATCGCTCAAAGAGAGATTTATTTCTCGATCGCCTACTTTGGCAAGGTTTTATGTCGTAAATCAAACGGCACGCTTTCATTCATCGGCATGCATCCGTAGAATTTCAGCATTCCACGCTCATGGGCAAATCAAAAACAAGCCCGAACCCACACGGAGATGTTCCACATGACCACGCTTGCCGCGCTGAGAAGCGCCTTCGACACCCTGAACCGCGACTATCTGGCGGTACACAAGACCAAGGAAGACCTGTTCTGGCAAACCTATATGGCCGTTTCCGACGACCATGCCGGTTTTGCCCGCGCCGAAGCGGCCTTCAAGGATTTCGTTTCCAGCCCCGAACGCCTGGCGGCGGTGGACAGCGCGCTCGAACAATTGCAGACGCTGCCGCAAGATGCCGAGCGCGACGCCTTGGTTCACGGCTTCACCGGCTGGCAAGCACTGTTTCGCAGCAACATCATCGAAACCACCGAGGCACGCGCCTTGATGGCCGAACTGATCGAGCTGGAGTCGGCGCTGTTTGCCAAGCGTCGCGACTACAAAATGCAGCATATCAACGACAACGGCCAGCACGAAGACGCCACGTTGAGCATGCTGACCACCAACCTGGGCACCAACCGCGACGAAGCGGCGCGCAAGAGCTCGCACGACGCCTTGCTCGGCCTGGAGCGCTGGGTACTCGACAACGGCTTCATCGACATCGTCAACAAGCGCAACCAAATGGCGCGCAGCCTGGGCTTCCGCGACTACTTCGACTACAAGGTGAACAAGAACGAACAGATGTCGCCCGAGGCCTTGTTCGCCATTCTCGACGACTTCGAAGCGCGCACGCGCGACGCCAACCACAAGGCGCTAGCGAATCTGGCCAGCCGCCAGGGCCAGAACGCGCTATTGGGTCACAACCTGCGCTTCCACATGAGCGGCGACGTGACCCGCCAGCTCGACCCGTATCTGCCGTTTGCCAAAGCGGTCGAACGCTGGGTGCAAAGCTTCCGCCGTTTGGGCATCCAATACCGCGGCGCCACCATGCAGCTCGACCTGGTCGAACGCGACGGCAAGTTCCAGAACGGCTTCTGCCATGGCCCGATCCCGAGCTTCTTCGACCATGGCCAGTGGGTCGCCGGCCAGATCAACTTCACCGCCGACGCCAAACCGGATCAGGTGGGCAGCGGCATCCGCGCGATCAACACCCTGTTCCACGAGGGCGGTCACGCCGCGCACTTCGCCAACGTCACCCAGAACGCGCCCTGCTTCTCGCAGGAGTTCTCGCCGACATCGATGGCTTACGCCGAAACCCAGAGCATGTTCTGCGACAGCATGCTGTCCGATGCCGACTGGCTGAAGCGCTACGCTAAGAATAGCCAAGGCGAAACCATTCCGGATCAACTGATCTATACCCGCATCGAGGCCAGCCAGCCGTTCGCCGCCTTCAACGAACGCATGCTCGCCGTGGTCGGCTACTTCGAACGCGCCCTGTACGCCATGGCGGCCAGCGATCTGACCCCGGGCAAGATCCTTGAACTGGCGCGCGCCACCGAGCAACGCATCCTCGGCGTCGCGGTCAGCCCACGGCCGCTGTTGGCCATTCCGCACCAGCTCAACCAGGAATCGGCCGCCGCCTACCACGGCTACCTACTGGCCAATATGGCGGTCTACCAGACCCGCGCCTACTTCAAGCGCGAATACGGCTTCCTGACCGACAACCCGGCCATCGGCCCGAAACTGGCCGAGCACTACTGGGGTCCGGGCAACAGCATCAACCACAACGCCACCCTGGTGCGCCTGACCGGCGAGTCGTTCAATCCGCGCTACCTCGCCGAGTCCTGCACCCGTAGCATCGACGAGGCGTGGGCCGATGCCGAGAAACTGATCGCCGCCGCCGCGACACGGCAGTACCCGACAGTCTTCCCGGCGGATCTCGACGCCAGCATCCGCCTGGTGCACGGCGCCGAAGTCATTGCCGACAACCGCGATGGCGACGCGGCGATGTGCCGCAGCTTCGAACAATGGGTAGCCAAAAACTATCCGGCTAGCGTTCACTGACAAAAATGACAGTACCGGGAAACCGGCACTGCGCTCGTTTCCCGTCTGCGGCGCGATGTCCTTGCATCGCGCCGTCTTTATGTCGATCGCCCCAATGGCCGGTGATTTATCCGCGTCATAAATATTCCCGCAAAAAGTGATAAAGTGCGCCTCTAAATCCGTCTACGAGGATCGCACTGAAAGATGATGGACGTCGCTTGGCTGTCCGACCCTGCCGCCTGGTTGGGTTTGTTGACCTTGGTCGTGCTCGAAGTGGTTCTGGGCATCGATAACCTGATTTTCGTGGCCATCCTGGCCGACAAACTCCCAGCAGAACAACGCGACCGTGCGCGCCTGACCGGTCTGTCGCTGGCACTGGTCATGCGCCTGGGGCTACTTGCCAGCGTCTCCTGGCTCGTTACCCTGACCACGCCGCTATTCACCGTTTTGGGGCAATCCTTCGCCGGTCGCGACCTGATCATGTTGGGCGGCGGCGTATTCCTGTTGTTCAAGGGCACCAGCGAATTACACGAACGGCTGGAGGGCGAATTCGAGGTACAACACAACGGTCAGAAGGCCTATGCCGCCTTCGCCGTGGTCGTGGCGCAGATCCTGGTGCTCGACGCGGTGTTCTCCATCGACTCGGTGATCACCGCCATCGGCATGTCCGACCATTTGGCGGTGATGATGGTGGCCGTGGTGATCGCCATGATTCTGATGATGGCGGCCAGCCGCCCGCTGACCGCCTTCGTCAATGCCCACCCGACGGTCGTGATGCTGTGCCTGGGCTTTTTGCTGATGATCGGCTTCAGCCTGGTGGCCGACGGCTTCGGCTTCCACATTCCCAAAGGCTATTTGTATGCCGCCATCGGCTTCTCGGTGCTGATCGAGGCATTCAACCAGATCGCACAGAACAACCGCATCCGTTATCTGAACCGCACCCAGTCGCTGCGCGAACGCACCGCCAGCACAGTGTTGTCGCTGATGGGCAGCAAGCTTAAGTCAACCGCAGGCGGCATCGAACCGCCGGAGCAAGAAGCTTTCGCGGCCAACGAGAAAGCCATGATCCGTAGCGTGCTGACCCTGGCCGAACGGCCGATCCGCGCCATCTGCACACCGCGCAACGAAATCCAGCGCCTGGATCTGGCACAACCTATCGCGCAACAACATCAAGCACTGCGCGACAGCCGTCATTCGCGGCTGGTGGTGATCCGCGATGGCGCCATCGACGAACCGCTGGGCGTGGTGGCGCGCAAGGACTTGCTGGGGCCGCTGCTCGATGGCCAGCTGCCTGACATCGAGGCGGCACTGCGCCAACCGCTGGTATTGCCGGAGAGCGTGCCGGTGCTCAAAGCACTGGAAAGCTTCCGCCAGCATGCCGCCGAACTGGCCTTCGTGGTCGACGAGTTCGGCAACTTGGTGGGCATCGTCACCCTGAAAGATTTGATGGAGGCCATCGCCGGCGAGTTTCCCGACGAATACGAGCAACACGAGCGCCCGGCACTGGTCATTAACGAAGACGGTAGCTTCGACGTGGAAGGCGGCCTGGAGCTGGTCACCCTGATGCAACACGTCGACCTGGGCAATGTCGAGGACTCGGACTTCCACTCGGTGGCCGGCTTGCTGATGGATCGACTCAAGCGCGTCCCATGCAAAGGCGACAGCGTGGAGATCGGCGACTGGCGGCTGACGGTCACGGTGCAAAACGGCAATCGTACCGAACGGGTATTGATCGTGGCCAAAATATGACGGCCAGCCGGCCCGGTGTTCCGCCCTTGCCACACTTCCTGGCCGGACTGGGCCTTTCGAACCGGCTCTTTCCCCCTATGGCCTATGGTGAAGTTATAATTAAGTAGCTTTAATTAATGTCATTGTCTTAAAAAAGACTGGCGACAGTATTCCTGTTCGTACACGCCAGACATGGCCAGGGCACACGATGAAACCGGACGTGATCACCATCGAACTGACCGCCGATCAGGGCTTCCGCGTGCAATGGCAGCGTATGGCGGCGGAACAGTTGTTCATCGGCCTCCCGCCTGTCCAGATCTTACCGCTCATCCCACAACTGTTTACTTTGTGCAGCCAAGCACAAGGGCTCGCCGCGCGGCTCGCCCTCTCGGGCGCGGCGGGTTATCCGCGCGAGGCGGCGGCGGAAGAGCTCGAAGCGCTGACACTGGAAGCCGCGCGCGACACCTTGCGCAAGGTACTGCTCGACTGGTCGCTGGCCTTCGACGGCACCCCGGCCGAACAGCAATATCTGGCACAGTGGCGCGCAGCGCAGACTTGGCCCGAGATCGCGGCACTCGCCGAGGAACGGGTATTCGGCATGGCGCCGGCCACATGGCTGGCACTAGGGCTCAACGGCTGGCTGGATTGGATGGGCGCGCATCGCTGCGCGGTGGCGCGCTGGCTGGACGACTTGCGTGGCGCCGACACCGGCTGCCTACTGCTACCGATACTCAACGCCGCCATGCTGGCCGAACTGCCGCCGCAATGGTTCGACGCGCCCGCGCCGGAATGGCACGGCATGCCGTGCGAAGTCGGCGCGCTGGCGCGCGAGTCGGAGACGCTGGCCCCCTTGCTCTATCATGGACAACTACCGCGAGCGCGCCTGCTGGCGCGGTTGATTCAGTTGGCGCGCTGGCTGGACGGCGCGCGACTGGCGGTCGACTGGACGCCGTTCGCAGAAGGCGTACTCGCGCGCGTCGATACCGCGCGCGGACTGTTGCTGCACTATGCCGCGCTCGACGATGCCGGCCGGGTCGCGCACTACCGCATTCAGCCGCCAACCGCCTGGCACAGCCACCCGCAAGGATTGATCGTCAACACTCTCAATGCCCGGCGTCAGGCGCCGGAGACCGAATGGCGACGCCAAGTGGCCTTGATCGACCCCTGCGTCGCCTACGAGATGCGCCTGCTGCCGCAGCAGCGCTTTCACATCGGCTAGTCGCGCTGCGCCAAGATCGCCAACAACGGCGCCAACTGCGCTTGATAATGACGCCAACGCCCAACGGCGCTCCGGTATAGCGGCTGCCGCACCTGCATGGCGCTGGCGGTGCGCACCGTACGTTCGCTGCGGTGGAACTGCAGGCAGGCCTCGTTCCAAGCCAAACCGAGATAGGCCAACAACGGCGCCAGCGTACCGGGCAGATCGGCCACCAGATCTTCGTAGCACACATCATGTATCCGGCCGGCCGGCAAAACGCCCCGCCAGTACTCTAGCTGTTGGCGATAACGCAGCACATGCCGCCCCAGCATCGCCAAATCGTCGCAATAGCCGTGACCGGCATGGAAGGAAACGGTAAAGCAGGAGACGCAGACATCGCGCAAATCGCGCACGGTATGCACAAAACGCGCCTCGGGCAGCATCAAATGAATCAGCCCCAGATAGAACACATTGCCCGGCATTTTGTCGGCGATGCAGCGCGCCTGCGGTGCAAGCCGCCACAGCTGGTCCTTGTAATCCCGGCCCAAGGCGCGCAACGCGGCCAGGGCCTCGGCATCGGCCGGCCCTGATCGTAAAATCTGCAGCGCCTGTTCGAGCAGCGGCCCCATCAGCCGCTGCTCGCCGGCGCCGAACACCTCGCCCTGGCTGACCAAGATCTGCTCGACCAGCGAGGAGCCCGAGCGCGGCAGACCGACAATGAAAATCGGCATGCGCCCGTCCTCGGGCACGGTCGGCGCCACCGAGGCCAATTCGGCGAACGATTGCAACCGCTCCGGCGTCAGCAATGTCCGTAGTTCCGCCAACCGGGCCGCTTCGCCGGCCTCGTCCCAGGGCTGCATCAGCGAGCGCAAGCGGTTGCCTTCGGCAAAGGCTTCGAAGGCGCGCTCGTACTGTTCGCACTGTTCGAGCGCCCGGCCCATGGCAAAAGCCAGTCGCGCCCGTAACGGCGGCGCCAATTTTTCTCGTTGACGATAGAGCTGGTCGAGCGCCGCGAAACGCCGGTCGCCGGGGCGATAAGGCAAATACTGCAACGCGCTGGCCAGAATGCCGGCATGCGCCGGCGCCAGCTGTAGCGCCCGATTCATCCAGCGCTCGCCCTCCTCGCGCCGCCCCGACTCCAGCATCAGGCAAGCCAGGTTGCAACAAGCTTCGGCATGATCCGGCCGCAGTAGCAATGCTTGGCGATAACACGCCTCCGCCGCCACGTCGTCTCCTCGGGCGCGCAGCACATTGGCCAAGTTACCCGACAGATGCGGATGCGCCGCATCGAGCGCCAAGCCTTGGCGCAACGCCGCCTCCGCGTCGGCCAGACGGTCGAGTGCGAAATAACTGGTGCCCAAGTCGTTATACAAGTTCGCGTTCGGGCCGCCCTGCATCAGCGCCGCGTTCAGCCACGGTAGCGCCTGATCGTGCCGGCCTTGCGCCACCAGCGTCAGCCCCAGCCCATGGCAGGCCGGCGCCAAAGCCGGCGCCTCCGCCAACAGTTCGCGCCAGGCCGACTCGGCCATATCCAACCGGCCCAACTGAAACAACACATCCGCCCGACGCCCGCGTAACGTCAGATCGCCACCGCAATGCGCCAGGGCTTCATCGCAAGTCTGCAGGGCCTCGGGCAATCTACCCTGCCGGCAACTCAGCGAGATCAGCGATACCCACATATCGCGCGCGCGCGGGCTGAGCCGCAACGCCCGCCGCCAGTGTCGACGCGCCGGCTCGAACCGCCCCAGCTGCAAACACGCCAGGGCCGCGCAATCGTGCGACCAGGTCAGAGAGGGCTGCAGACGGATCGCCCGCAGATGACAGGCCAGTGCCTGCGCCCAATCGCCGTGGCGCGCCAGATGCTGGCCAAGATTGTTGTGCAGCTCGGGTAACGCCGGGTGCAGGCGCAAAGCGCGCCGCAAGCAATCCGCCGCCTCGGCGCCGTGCCCCAGGTCGTCCAGCAATAGTCCAAGATTATTCAGGCTGGGGAGATGATCCGGATCGAGCGACAGCGCGGCGTGATATTGCCGTTGCGCCTCGGCCGCCTCTCCCCGGTCGCGCAGCAGATTGGCCAGGTTGAAGTGCCCTTCCGCATCCGCCGGCGCCAAGGTGAGCGCGCTGCGCCAACACCCCTCGGCCACATCAAACCGGCCGGCCGAGCGTGCCACCAACCCGGCAAGCTTCCAAACAGCTGCCTCGTCCGGAAAGCGGCGTGTCTGCGCCTCGGCATGCGGCAGCGCCACCATCACCAGGCCTGCCCGCAGCAGGGTCAGCAAATCGTCGTCGTAGCGTGCCTCGCCGGCCAAGCAGCGCTGCAACGGCAAGGCCAGCGGATGACTCAAGCCCTGTGCCAGCCCCTCTGCCAATAGGGTGCGCGCCTGGGCCAAATCGCCATCGACATGCCGCGCCAGCACCGCCGACCACCATTGCATGGCCGCTGTGTGCGTCACGTCTCCATCGCTTTCCCCACTCAGCATCTTGGTCTGTACACATTGGTATTTTGAGTACCCCAGAATACTGAGCACACGTGTAGCCGGAATGGTCCGACTGTGCCGGATTGTGGTGCATGTGTTAACAGATATAAGGGCGAGTTGCCGGGTATCGGGCGAACACTATCGCCTTATTCCGGCCCTGGTCTTTAGGACAGTTCTCATTGCTCGCATCATAACAATAATTTATAGTTATCAACTTCATTTTAAATAGTCGTTTATCATTAAACTGTAAATGATAGCCTCTAGCGCATTACTCGCCGCCTTTGCCTCCGCCTTCGACCAGACGCAGCGTCTAATGACCTTGGACATTGGCCAAGACGGCCAATGGGACGGTGTCCTCCTGCCGCAAAGCGCCGACGGCCAGGAGGCGGTGTCCGACAGCTATCGCTATAGCGTCGACTGCCTGTCGCCCGACGCTAAGCTGGCGTTGAGGGACTTGCTTGGTCAGTCGGCGAAATTGGCCATTCAGGATCAAAACGGCGAAGAGGTAGTGCGCGCCGGAGTGGTGACCCAGGCACAAGCGCTTGGTAGCGACGGCGGTTTTAGCCGCTACCGGCTTACGTTAGAGCCACCGTTCGCCCTTCTACGCCATCGAAGCACCAGCCGGGTATTCCAAGATCTGTCGGTGCCCGACATCGTCAAGCAGGTCATCGCCGAACATCAGGCCAACAACCCGGTGTTCGCCCGGCTGCAGACGCTGGCCTTTGATCTGACTCGCCCCGCCGCACCTCGTAGCTATACCGTCCAGTACCGCGAAAGCGATCTGGCGTTCTTGACCCGCTTGATGGCCGAAGAAGGCTTGGGCTGGCGCTTCCATACCGTCGACGACCACATTCAACTGACGGTATTCGACGATCCCTATTCCCTGCCGCAGTCGGCGCAACAGCGCGTGCGTTTTCAGCGCGCCGATGCCACCGAAAGCGAAGACAGCCTGACCGAGTGGCAGGCACGCCAGAACCTCGGCACCCGCCAAGTGAGTTTGGCCAGCTTCGACTACAAAGCGGTGCAGACCGGCCAGGGCATGGACAGCAGCCAGCGCCCCGACCAGCCGGCCGAGCGCAGCTTGGAGAGCTATGATCCACAGTCGCTGTACTACGCCGCGGACGCCGATGGCCTGACCCGCTACGCGCAATTGCGCCAGCAAGCACACGACCTGGCGGCGCAGGGTTTCCAAGGCAGCGGCACCGCGCGTGGGCTGCACGCCGGGCACTGGTTCCGGCTCGACGATCACCCTACCCACGACCGTCTACCTGCGGAACAACGCGAGTTCATCGTTACCCGCCAAACCTTCAGCGCGCGCAACAACCTACCGGAGGCACTCAAGCAGCAACTGAGTACCCCACCAGACAGCACACCCTATACCAGCCAGTTCGATGCCCAGCCCAGAGGCTTGCCGCTCTCGCCGGCCTATAGTGGCACCGAACACGCCAAACCGACCTCACTGGGCGCACAGACCGCCACCGTGGTCGGTCCGGCTGGCGAGGAAGTGCACACCGACGAGCAAGGCCGTATCAAGGTGCAATTCCACTGGGCGCGTAACCAGGAACACCCGGACGCCGGCGCCAATTTCGACGAACGCTCCAGCTGCTGGGTACGCGTCGCCATGCCCAGTGCTGGTGCCGCCTGGGGCCACCAGTTCATCCCGCGTATCGGCCAGGAAGTGCTGATCGACTTCATCGAAGGCGACATCGACCGCCCGGTGGTAACCGGGGTGTTGTACAACGGCAGTCATACCCCGCCGGCCTTCTCCGCCAGCGGCGCACTCCCGGGCAACAAGACGCTGTCCGGCATCAAATCCAAAGAACATCAGGGTCAGGGCCATAACGAACTGCTGTTCGACGACACACCGAACCAAGTCCGCACCCGGTTGGCGAGTACGCACGGCGCCACCCAGCTCAACCAGGGTTTCCTCTCCCACCCAAGAGCCGACGGCAAAGCCGAACCGCGCGGTGAAGGCTTCGAACTTAGAACCGACCAACACGGTGCGCTACGCGCCGCACACGGCCTGCTGCTTTCCACTGAAGCGCAACAAGGCGCCGCCGGCAATCAACTGGCACGCACTCACGCGCAGAGCCAACTCGACGCCGCGCTCGCCTTGAGCCAAAGCCTGGGCGAGGTCGCCACCGCGCAATTGGCCGACACCATGGAAACCGGCCCGCAGCAGATCAACCCGGACAACAGCCCGGGCAGCAAAACCGATCAGGGCCATCAACAGCACCTGAGCGAAGCGCTGAAAGCCTGGGAGGCCGGCACCAACACCGGCGCCAATGCGCAAGGCGCCGGTCAACAGCCACTGCTGGTCATGAGCGCCCCGGCCGGCATCGCCAGCCTGACCGAACAAAGCCAGACGCTGGCCGCCGGCACCAACCTGGATCTGGTCGCCCAGCGCGACCTCAACCACACGGCCGGCCGCCGCTGGCTCGCCAACGTCGGCGAGCACATCAGCCTGTTCGTCGCCGGGGTGAAGGACGCCGTCAGCCTCAAGCTGATCGCCAGCCAAGGCAAGGTCGAAGCACAGGCGCAGCACGGCGAGATGGAATGGACCGCCAGCCAGGACGTGTCCATCACCTCGTCCAAAGACCGCATCGTCATCGCCGCGCAGCAGGAGATCCTGCTCAACGTCGGCGGCGGCGCCTACATCCGGCTCGCCGGCGGCAATATCGACGTGCACTGCCCGGGCAAGGTCAGCATCAAGGGCGCATCTCACGAAATGAATGGGCCAGCGAGCCTGCCGCACCCGATGCCGGTCTTCCCTGGCAAGCAGTTCTGCTTGCAGTGCATGTTGAATGCCATCAAGTCCGGCTCGCCGCTGGCCGGACAATAAGGAAGCCGCCATGTATTTCGCGATGGATAAAGGGGACATGCCGCAGCTATATCAAATGCTGTGCGAACAGCGCCATGCCAGCCCCGCCGGATTGAACTGGTTCGCGCTGCTGGACAGCGGCTTCAACCATCGCCGCCCACCCGGCCCACGGCCTGGCGCAGTCTGGCCGCTGTATGGCCAACCCGAATGGGGAGAGTTGCGCCAAGTGTCACCGCTCTTGATCGAATGGTCGGGCGAAGACGCCACGGCATGGCAGACATTGCTGCGCCACTGCCAACGCCGGCCGATGCTCAGCTTCGTCGCCAGCCGTCAGGATGGGGCGGCACTGTGCGCAGCCTGGCTACGCTGCCTGCAACTGACCACAGCGGACGGCCAAGGCTATCTGCTACGCTTTGCCGATACCCGCATCAGCGCCGCGCTGTCACAGGCCTTGGAACCGGCATCCTGGCGGCGGCTATGCGCACCGCTGGAGCAATGGCTGATCATTGACCGCGCCGGCCGCTTGCAAACGCTGCCCCTGCCATTACCCGGCGATACCGTCGAGGAAGACGAAGACTGGACGCTGAGCGATAGCGAACTGGCCGCGCTACTGCAAGCCGCTCAGCCGGACATGTTGGCGGATCGGCTGCACGATGACTTTGTCGAGCTGCTGCCCTCCTCCGGCGCCTTGCTGTACGACTGGCTGCGGCGCACATGCGAATTATTGGCCGAACATGGCATCGACAACGCGCCGGATCAGCTGACCCTGGCGGTCGCCGTATGCTGCAGTCAGGGCGTGCTGCTGGACGATTCGCGCCTGCCCGCCTTACTCGCCAAACATGGCCAGACGCCGGATGTGCTGGATGAGGCCCTGGCGCCATTATTGGAAAATGCGCCGGTTGCTTAGGCGCTGCTTAATAGAAAGATTGCCTCAATGACATTGTCGAAACGGTCATTCCAGCTATGTGGTGCCCTGCTTGTGTTGGGTCTATTACTGCTGGGCTTATGGCTACCCCAAAGCGATACCACGTCGATCAGCTATCTGGCGGTCAACCACACCCCGAAACCGATCGACTCGATCGCCATCAACGATCAAGGCGGCATTCTCAACGTACCGGCGATGGGCGGCGGCGGTGGCGTGGTTTGCTGTGTCACAGTGCCGAGCCAGTGGCGGCCGGGTTTGACCGCCAAAATCAGTTGGCTACAGGGTGGGCATTTCCAGCGCGATGCCAGCGGCAATGTCGTACTGAAAAACGGCGACAAGGTCTTTGTCGAGGGGACCTGGAAAAGCCGCACGGTGCCGATTCCGGAATATCAGCACAAAGACATGGAGCACTTCGATATCCACTTCCTGGCCAATGATCAAGTCTTGGTCAAGTTGAGCGCGCTTTACCCCGAGCATCCCAGTTATCGACCGGCTTATCCGCAAGAGCCCAAGGACGCTTCGCAATGAGCACTAACAATCCGGCCCCCTACCCGACCGGACAGCGGGTTTTGAGCCCGCGCGAACAACTGCAACGCGCCCAGGCGCTGGCTTGCGTCAGCGGCAAGGAGGGAGCCAAGTGCCAAGCGCAGATCCATGTCATGCTGTTCTTCGATGGCACCGGCAACAACATCAATGCCGATTATTATCAGGCGCCAGGCGGCAAGCAGAAGCCGAGCAATATCGCCCGCCTGTTTTTGACGGCACGCGATAAGCAGCATGAGGGTTACTTTCGTTTCTATATGCCCGGGGTCGGCACGCCGTTTCCGGAAATCGGCGACAAGGGCGGCGCATTGGGCGGCGGTGCAGGTGCCGGCGGCGAGGCGCGCATTCTATGGGCGCTGACGCAATTGGTGAATGCGCCATATCGTTATGTCACGCAAGGCGGGTTCTTAATCAAAGATACCCTGGCGCGCGTCTTGGCCACGGGTCAGCTTGGCGAGATCATGCGGCAAGCCACGTTTTCGACGTGGGTAGACAAGCTGCAAAAAGCGCTCAAAGGCCGTAAACCGCAGGTGACGCAGATCAATCTGTCGGTGTTCGGCTTTTCGCGCGGCGCAACCGAGGCGCGCGCCTTCGTCAATTGGCTGTACCAGCTCTGCCAGAAGGAAAACGGTGGCTGGACGTTCGCCGGTATCGCGCTACGTACCCAATTCCTGGGCATTCTCGACACCGTGGCCTCGGTTGGTCTCGCGCCGTTGCTGCCCAACAATTTACCGGCCACCGGCCATATGGCTTGGGCTGATCACAACCTGACCATCCACCCGGCGGTGGAGCAGTGTCTGCATTTTGTCGCCGGCCATGAGGTGCGTGCCTGCTTCCCGTCGGATAGCGTGCGGCGCGGCAGTCACTATCCGGGTAATGCGCTGGAAGTGATGTACCCCGGTGCGCACTCTGATGTCGGCGGCGGCTACCCAAGCGGCGCACTGGGCATTCTGCCGGAACAAAACGGTCAGCTGTGCGTGATTCCCGGCCGGCGCATGTACGATGCCGCCCGCCAGGCTGGCGTGCCGCTGCAGCCTCTCAATCAACTGACCGAACAGATACAGCAGTTGCTGACGCCGACTCAGCAGGTGATTGCCGACTTCAACGCTTACCTGCGCGACGCCAAGGTCGCGCCTGGCCCAACGGAACAAATGCACCGCCGGCACATGGCTCTGTACTTCAGCCTGCGCTTCAAGTACCGCAAGGAGTTTACCCAGCGCGCCCCTTACCGCACGGCCAGTCGCCAGCACCAAGGGTATTTGCAGATCACCCAGGATTCGTTGATCAACGGTTTGCGCAAGCTGCATGCCGGCGACCCAATGGCGCCCGACTATCAGCCGTCGCGCGCGGCGGCCAAGGCCGCCAAGGAAGACGAAGCGCTGCAGAAGAACCTGCCGTCCATGCCGGAGAACGGGGTACCGATTCCCGCCAGCATCATGCCGGAAACCGACCCCAAAACGGTGGCCGCCGCCATGGATACACGTCATCTGACACCAGCGATTGAAAGCTTCCTGGAAAAATACGTGCACGACTCGATGGCGGGCTTTATCGCAGATAGCGTCAATGAAGCCAAATACAACGGCATCGGCCTGTTCAAGTTCCGTACCGTGTATACCGGTGACCAATAAAGCGCCAGTCATGAGAAAACGATCGATGAATTGCGAAGCACTGCCGCAAGCAGTGCGCGAAGCCATAGACGGCTGGTATGCCATCAAGGGGGGAAAAGGGTCAGGTCTTTCTTGTTGCAGCCTCAGCAAAATGAGGCATATGCAACAGGAAAGACCTGCCCCTATTCCAGCTATTTTAACGGCGATCCACTACCAATACATCCATTTTCGAAGTTAACGATCTTGATGGCTGAGCAGCGGTCAGAATTGGCACGCAGTAGCGAAAATAACTGTTCGGAATCCAATAGAATTGCTTGAACAGCAGAACGTCCATCAGATTGCATGACAAGAAATCGAATCTCAGTTCGTGGTGTTGGTTTGTTTTTAATTAAAGTACCTAGAATTTCCAAAGAACTGCGATAAGAATCGGCTTCGTCTAGAAGTGGAATTATATCAAATACAAGCAACTGACTTCCTGGATTGATAATCGCTTGAGAATCATTTCTCAATCTTATTTTTGTAGCAGCCGCTAAATATTGACTGTCTACCCACGCTTTTGCAAGTGAGGCTGGTGCATCGCCGCGATTCACTGCGACAACCCTAAGTGTTGTCCCGTCTACTGATGGCATCATCAGTACTGCCTCTGAGCGGGGCTTATGTACTATTTTGTAAATCGAAGGTACTGCAATTGCGATAACAGAAACAAGTGCCGTAAGAAGGGCAAGTACTGTATTGGAAATTGGAATAAAGCGACGCCAATCTTGATAATTATTACATATTGAGCATATATTCGCCCCACTTGGTACTTTACTTTTACACTGCTTACACAGAGCCATCTTTTTTTGAATGCTTGTCACAGAGCCTCCTAGAGTAATTTCTAATCCAGCCTCAAGCCAACTTCAGGTTGTAGCTACACCGAGAAATATTGACACTGATTAAAATGAAAAGCCAAAGATAGTGCACACTTTGTGCGCATGTGGGCTAACTGGAGTTAGCCCCACTCAGCTGACACGGCACTGCAAATCTTGGGCTGTCTGCTTTGTCGCGAAAACCTGTCATTCCATGCATGGTGACTGGATGGCAGATTCGGTCGACAAACTGCTGGTGCATCGTATAGACATACAGCAGATCGCCTAAACCTGCCTGTCTACGGTGTCGTTATCTACAACCGGTGTACAAAGGACTCTAGACAGAGATCCTCCCTAATCATCAAAGGCCCAAGGCTTCTGGCTGCGCAATCAGCTTGGCCTGGACAGTCAAAGCCCAAGCTTGAGATAGAGGGCGACTCCACTCATTTCCGTCCATTGTGAATTTTTAACAGCGACCCATCTTGAAATCATGCCATTCATCACAAAATCGAAATTACCATGACAACGACAAGGTCTGAATGATGGATAGCGCACAGGACAAATTGACGGGTACGATTGTTGAAGCTGAGCAACTCTGGCAAATCGAAAACGTGGATCATGAGCGTTACATTTGCCGTGGATGTGGCATTAAGGTGACTCCTGCATCGTATAAGCCGACCAACAAGCCGCGTCCTTACTTCTCCGCCAAGAATGGCCACTATCAGGATTGCGATGTGGAAGGCGAGGAAAAGCTGGTGAAGCGCGGTCAGACAGAGCGTCTGACTCACCCGCTCAATGGCTTCCCAGCTTCCTATCCCTCTCGCCTTGTCCTGTTAGATGAGAGAGAAATTGTAGACCCAGGAGCTTCAAGTACTTCTGGCACAAAATCCGTAGTTCAAAGCACGCATGGCAGTACAGGAGCATCATCATCCCATTCCCGGCGCCGCTCTGCTAATACCATTCGTCCGATCAGCAGGGCATTCATCAACCTGCCATATGACCGAGATCTGCCTCTTGAAATCCCTGGCGTTAACGGGACGAACTTTATATCGGTATTCAAACGCCTCCGCAGCAACACGCTTCAGCGCTATCCAGATATTCACATCTTCTACGCGCCGATACGCTGGAGTAAACCAGTTGAGACAGACGCCTTCCTGGAGGTATGGCTGGATGCGGGGGAGCGAGAATCCAATGGCCGCCTGATTCCTGAAAAAGCCCATCGATTGCGCATCAACTGGCATGACTGGAGCGAATTCAAGCGTCGATCCGTTCGCATCGAAATGGACGTGGGCAAGCAAGAAGCGATTGAGGCAAGCAAGAAGAATTCGAACGTCAAAGGCTGGGTATTTTTTCTTGGCAAGCAAGACCCGGAGGACATCACCTTGTTTCACGTCTCCGATCATCGACTAGTGTGTTGCCTTCATGGTGAAATCATCTACCCCGAACTGATCTAAGACTGCTGGTCGTCTCCTCCCAGCACAAAGAGCACAAAGGGTCAGGTCTTTCCTGTTGCAGGCGCCACATTTAGCTGAGAGTGCCAAAAGAAAGACCTGGCCCTTTTTCTGGTGGCCATTTTCTTAAAATGGTTTTGTATACGGATACTCGACATTATAAATTAGATACTCAAGCGGCTAGGAGCTTGGTGTCACGCCGTGAGCTCTTCCGCCCTTTTTATCACAAACTCCATGAATTCCGGATGATCCACAAAAGCAGTCAGACTATTTCTATCATTAAAACGTTGCAGACAGGCAGCAATCACAGCATCTTTTGTATGTGTTCCATTTCGCTTCATTGCACTATTTGCAGCGGATAAAATTCCATTTACTGACATTTTGAACCACTTACGGTCATCGTCCGGCACACCTATATCGTTGACGATATCATCCAATATTTCTCGCCACGGTCGAGGATCAGTTGCTACTGCTTCGATCTTGTCCGGAAGTTGCCACCAATGTAGCTTCCGATTCCCAAGGCTTGTTGAATAGTGATTAATCGAGTAGCGGTAGGCACCAGCGTCAAACGAGCTCCCCCAAGAGGGAAGGCTGGCTAGCGTACCAATAGTGCGCCCCGAAAATTCAACCTCGCCACCTTTTTCGGAGATGAATACAATGTTTGGTGGGAGGAGCGCGCTCATTCTTATGTAGGCTGCGTGCGCTGAAACTTCGCATTCACGGCAAATGCGTGCGTGGCAAACACTGAGATCCGATGTAGACCCGAGCAACTGCGCGAGCCATGCTGATGGCATGAGTAGTTCCGCGGCAAACTGGTTGGCTTCATCCTCAAAAGCCCAATACTCGTCCTTCTCTTCAACATGCTCGGGGTTTACATGATCGACGATTGTCCCCCTGTGCCATGGAATAATAACATGGCCGAGCTCATGGGCTTCGGTGAACCGCCTTCTAAGAGGCGGATTCTCCGAGTTAATTACGACTCGCACTTTCTTGCCCGGCACCTTGAGATTGAGACAGACGCCGTCGATTCCAGGAATCGGAATTGCAGCATCAATTACTTCAGCATATCGTTCAAGCATCGAGCGAACATCAACAGGAGGGTATAGTGAATACCGTTCTAACATTCGCTGGGCGAACTTGGCCGGTGGAGTTTGAACTAATTCCACAGGCCCTCTTCCTTCAGCCAGTGCGCAAGTTTAAGAGCCTTCTTCGAGGACTCGGCTCGCGCAGCCATAGGAAGAGCATTAAATTGCTCGATTAGATCTGCCGCGTCCTTACCTGTGCGATGGGCATCCAAGATAAAAGGAAGGACTGAGGGTTCCACTATCCATAGATTGTATTCAGATCGCGTCATACCAAGAAATTTATGGAGCGGAGCTGCGGTTTCCCCATCATGCCAAGCGTCCACATAGTCATCAATCTCTTCAGGCAATCGGTCGCCTTGTAGGCAGAGCTCAATAAAGTTAGACATCAATCTTCCTTCCGCGAACGGCATCTTTAATAAGGTTGCCCGTTACGGGATCTACAACGCCCAAGTGGCGTCCACGTTTATTGTAGACCTCGATCTCTCCGTGTAGCGAGTCCCATGTATATAGACGCTCGCCATCAGGAGATCTCCAACGGCGTTCGCTGTTAAAGGCTCCAAGGTGTGTGCATTCATCGAGGATAGATGGGCGAGGGATAGGCTTAGGTGGCACAGTGAGATTTCCGTTGCAAGACTTAGCAATAACATTAATCAACTTCGAGGAAGTTACCCAACTGTGTTCTAGGATGCGTCTTGGCGAACGGCAGTTGCAGAGGAGTTGTTATCGCTCAGCTTAGCAATTGCGGCAGAAAGCCAATGCCTTGAACATGACAGATGGCTGCCATGTTAGCACATAGGCATGAGCATCAGCCAAGGCCTAACCGCTACCCATTTGTAGCCGGGTCGAGCGACTCCTCCCCGAATACCTGGCGTTGAACCGTTGATGTGTTAGCGACAGTGTAAAACTGACCCACCTCGACAACCGAAAACTGACCCACCTGGGGTAACGTGGCGGCTTTGCGCCGCCGTTATGTTGACCCA
>NZ_SNZP01000007.1 GCF_004363805.1 Paludibacterium purpuratum
CTATTGGCGCTTTCGGCGGCTTCCGCCACTTGGCGCGAGAAGGACGACGCTTCGCTGGCGCTGGCGGAGATCGAGCTGACGGTTTCGGCAAGCGTACGGCTGGCGGCCGAGATCTGCTCGGCGTTGCTTTGCTGGGCGCGTGCGCGCTCTTCCAGCATCTGCGACAACTTGGCCAACTGCGGTGCTTGCTGCGACAGGCGGATCGCCGTGCCGGCGATTTTGATCAAGGCGCTGTGAAAACGGGATAGCAACCCTTTGATCAATTGCGCCACCCAGCCAAGGCTGCCGCGATCATCCAGGTTAACGGTCAAATCGACCCCGTCTCGGGTGGCTTCCGACAACGGTTTGAGGAACTGGGTCAGTTTACGAGCTGAGACGAACATGTACTTCACTCCTGGCCGTTCTTGCGCGGCCTGAAAAAAGCCTTCTGTGCCTGAAAAAGTAAAATAGGCCGCCTCTCAAGACGGCGGCCGATCAAGTACGCGCAAGATTGCATACTCATATGCCATATTGTCAACCGCGGTTTCCAATATGAATAAGGTAGGGTGATCCGGTCATGCGGTTGCGTCGTCAAAAAACGTGGCGCGGATCCGCCCGATCAATTCGCTGCTGAGCTTGACGTCCGTAAATATATTACCTAGGCGTGGCGGAATTACATTAGCAAACAATGAATTGTTTGGTTTGGATCAACCGGCGCAGGTGGAAATGGCCATCCGCGGTTTGAAATGGCGTTGTGTGGCCGGGCGCGTTCGTTCGCGCAGAGCGGAGAAGGGGCTGCCAGGCACTGGGTCCTGACAGCTCGACAGAAATGGTGGCGTGCCGGTTATCGTATCGGCTGCTTTTCGCGTTCGCCCAATACGGCCTCGGCCGCGCCGGACAGTTCCGAGGCGCTGTGCGCCAACTGCTGGCTAGCTCTGAGTACACGGTCAATCTGGGCGAGCTGTTGTTTGAGTATGCCGGTATCTAGTTGTCCTTCGGCAATGGCGCGCACCATGATCGCATTCTCTTCGGTGATGTCCTCCAGCCTGATGCCAAGTTGATAGCGTACCCGCAGCAGTTCCATCACCGGCTTCGGGATGCGGCGATCTTGTTCGTAGCGCGAGCCCCCGGATTGGGTCACGCCCACGGCTGACCAGAACTCTTGCTGATTCAGATCGAGTCGACGACGCATCTCGCGCGGATCGAAGTCTACCTCTTTGCTAAGCATAATATATTCCTCTCTAAGTATTTAAATATAGATAACTAATTGTTTAATTTTGGTCGAGCAGACCCCGGCTGCGAAACCTCCATTTTTTTGAAGACCGGGAATCGATGTGCCTATGCCGTGGCAGATGGCACCGGGCTAGGGGCTAGCGTGTTAGCGCCACGCTGTCACATTGAGGCAGCAACTGCGCAAAAGTTCAGTGTCATCAGCAAGGAGCATGTCATGGTGATCTAAGATATTTCGGCATAAAGGCACAGATTTTTCTGCTGTGGTTCACGCTACTTACATGAGGAATTGTACCTAGGGCATGAAGAAAGGGAATGCAACGACAAGCAATTTAAGATAAGTCTTACGTTGCTGCTTGAATAATTAAATTTTCATATCCAACTGTGCGGGCATTGTGCCATATGGCGTGATGGCAGTGCCTGCTTATGTCAATTGAGTTATTGATGGGCTTTGAACGGGTGACGGAAATTTATGCTAAAATTCTCGGAATAATTACCATATATCTCGGTGATATTCCTTTATCTTGAATCGATCCATCGGCTGGTCGTCGCGAGTGTGTCAGCCGGCCGATCCGAGTGGGCGTCGAGTGCGAAATGACACATATCCTCAAACATAGCAAGGCCTTGTTGACCCGCGTGCGGCGTATTACCGGCCAGACGCAAGCGTTGGAGGCCGCGCTGCTGGAACAAACCGATTGCAATTTGGTTCTGCAGCAATTGGCGGCGATTCGCGGGGCCATCAACGGTTTGATGGCGGAAGTATTGGACAGCTATATGCGCGAGCATTTGGCGGCGCCCGACGTGAGCCACGAATCGCGCGAGCAGGGAATGGAACAGTTGTCCCGTGTGCTGCATTCCTATCTGAAGTGAGACCTTCGGTGCGGGGTGCGTTCGCGAAGCAACGCACCAACCCGTTTCCCTCCCCACACTTCCCCTAGTAAGCCACGAAGCCGTTGGGCCGGCAGAAGCTCAACAGCGTGATGCCCGCCTCGCGTGCCAGGCGAATGGCCAAGCTCGTCGGCGCCGAAATCGTGGCGATCAGCGCGACATCGCGACGTGCGGCCTTGCGCACCAGCTCGTAGCTGGCGCGGCTGGTCAGGAACACCAGGCCGTTATCCGTCGACACCGCTTCGCGCGCCATCCAGCCCAGCAATTTGTCGAGCGCGTTGTGCCGGCCGACATCCTCGAATACCCGAATAATCTCCCCGCTCGGCGTGCACCAAGCCGCGCCGTGCGCACAGCCGGTGGCCCGCATCAACGGTTGCTGTGCCGGCAGATCCGCCAAGATGCGGGCGACGATGGCTTCGTCGACAGCCGGCGCTGCGTGCGCGATCGGCGTCGGCGACAAATCCAACAGCTCGATACTCTCGATGCCGCAGACGCCGCAGCCGGTTCGGCCGGCCAGCGCGCGCCGCTGCGCCTTGAGTGCCACGAAGTCGCCTTGGGCGATCTCCATCTGAACCTCGACGCTGTCGTCATGCCGGATCACTTCGATGTCGCGCACGGCGCCGCATTGTTCGACGATGCCCTCCGACAGCGCGAAACCCAGGGCGAAATATTCCAGATCGGCCGGCGTGGCCATCATCACGGCATGCGAAATGCCGTTGAAAACCAGCGCGACCGGGCACTCCTCGGCCACGGCATCGGTGACGTCGTGCATTTCGCCCTGGCGGTGGCGACGAACCGGTAGCGCGAGGCTGCCGGCTGGCAGGGAATCGGACATGAACGGCAATCCTTCGGAGAAAGCTTGGGTAAGCAGTGTACGGCTAACCGCCGGTCTGCGACATGAAACGGATGATCTTTTCCGGTGCGGCGATAAAGTCGTGGCTGTGCGGTTTGAGTTCGATGGCTGCGCGGATGGCGGCATCCAGCCCGGCGTCGTCGACGCCGGCACGCAATAGCGGGCGTAGTTCGTAACGCTCTTCCTGCCCCAGGCAGAGGTACAGCGTGCCGTCGACCGACAGGCGGACCCGGTTGCAGGTGGCGCAGAAGTGCTGCGAAATCGGCGTGATGAACCCGACACGGCCGCGGCCGTCGGCGCTTTCCCAATAACGCGCCGGCCCGCCGCCCAATTCGACTGACGACGGTACCAGGCCAAAGCGTTTCACCAGCCGTTGGCGTACCTCGTCAAGCGGTAGATAGGCGGTGTTTCGGCCGGCCTCGCCAATCGGCATGGCCTCGATCAAGCGCAGAATGAAGTCGTGTTCGAAGCAAAATGCCGCCATGCGCTCGATTTCGTGCTCATTGATGCCGCGCATGGCCACCATATTGATCTTGATCGGCGTCAGGCCCGCCGCTTTGCCCGCCATGATGCCTGCCATTGCCGCATCCAGGCTGTCGCGGCCCGACACCGCGCGCACGCAGGCGCGATCGAGCGAATCCAGGCTGACGTTGATGCGCGCCAGACCGGCTGCCTTCAACGATTGGGCATGCTTGGCCAGCTGCGTGGCATTGGTCGAGAGCGATAGGTCGCGAATGCCGGGCAGGCTGGATAGCCGGCCGACCAGACCGACCAGGTTGTTACGCAGCAGCGGCTCGCCGCCTGTCAGGCGGATACGGCCCGCGCCCATGCGGGAGAAGGCGGCGACCACCCGCTCGATCTCATCGAAGGTGAGCCAGGTGTCCGGTTCGGCATAGCCATCGAATTCGCGCGGCCGGCAATAGCTGCATCGAAGATCGCAGCGGTCGGTCAAGGATAGGCGCAGATAGTCGATACGGCGGCCGAATCGATCCTGCAAGGGGGCGACGTGGTTCATGATCTACTCGATACGGTACTCGGGGCCGAGGTTCGTAGGGCGGGTCGCCTTCGGCGAACCCACCACCCTACGGCGCTTCCTGCTTAGTTGAGCGCGGCCCGGCGCATGTCGGCCTTCATTTTGCTGTAGCTCTCGCGCACATGGTTTTCCGCCCACGACTGATCGGCGATGGCTTCGATCTTGACGGCGCTGAACTTGTACTCCGGCGTCTTCGAGATCGGATCCAGGTGCTCGGCGGTCAGTTCGTTGCAGGCGCCGATCCACCATTGGTAGGTCATGTACACCGCCCCGGCGTTGACGCGCGGATTGATGTTGGCGCGCGTGATCACCTTGCCGCGGCGCGATGCCACCCAAACCAGTGCCTGATCCTGCACGCCAAAGCGTGCGGCGTCGTCCGGGTGGATCTGCACATAGCCCGGCTCGTCGGCCAGCGTTTGCAGCGCGCTGCAGTTGCCGGTCATCGAACGACAGGAGTAGTGGCCGACTTCACGTACCGTGCACAAGCCCAGCGGGTAATCGGCATCGACCTGTTCCCGCGGCGCGCGCCACTCGGCGGCGAACAAGAGCGCCTTGCCGCTTGGCGTGTCGAAGCGGTTGCCTTCGTACAGCCAGGGCGTGCCGGGGTGATCCTCGGTCGGGCATGGCCACTGCACATAGCCCAGATCGGCCATCTTTTCATAAGTGGCGCCGGTGTACAGATGGCACAGGCCGCGCAATTCGTCCCAAATCTGCTGGGCGTTGTCGTAGTGCATCGGATAGCCCATGGCGGTCGCCATCAGGCTGTGGATCTGCCAGTCGTCCTTGACGTCGCCCGGGGCGTCCACGGCTTTGTAGCAACGCTGGAAGCCGCGGTCGGCGCTGGAGAACACGTTCTCGTGCTCGCCCCACGACGTGGCCGGCAAAATGACGTCGGCCATCATCGCCGTCTTGGTCATGAAAATGTCCTGGACGATGATCAGATCGAGCTTGGCGAACGCCTTGCGCATCACGCCCAGATCCGGCTCGGTTTGCAGCGGGTCTTCGCCGAAGATGTAGTAAGCCTTGATCTTGCCTTCTTCGATCAGGTGCGGCACTTCGGTCAGGCTATGGCCCGTTTCGGCCGGCAGGCTCGGCACGCCCCAGGCGCGGGCGAAGCGCTCGCGCGCGGCGGCGTCGGTCACGCTGTAATAGCCGGGCAGGGTGTTGGGTAGCGCGCCCATGTCGCAAGCGCCCTGCACATTGTTCTGGCCGCGTACCGGGCCGACGCCGACATTGGGCCGGCCTAGGTTGCCGGTGAGTGTGGCCAGGCTCGACAAGCCCTTGACCACATCCACCGCTTGGCCCCACTGCGTGACGCCCATGCCCCACAAAATGGTGGCGGTCGCCGATTGGGCGTACATCCGTATCGCCTTCCTCACCAGTTCGGGATCCAGTCCGGTGATTTCGGCGGTGTACTCTGGCGTGTATTTGGCCACCAGGGCTTGGTATTCCTCGAAGCCTTCGGCGAATTGCTCGACGAACGCCTGCCGATACAGTTTCTCGTTGATCAGCACATTGGCGAAGGCGTTGACCAGCGCCATGTTGGAGCCGTTCTTCAGCGGCAGATACAGGTCGGCGATACGCGCGGTTTCAATGAAGCGCGGGTCGCAGACGATGATCTTGGCGCCTTTTTCCTTCGCCTTCAAAATGCGGCGGGCGACGATCGGATGCGAATCGGCGGCGTTGTAGCCGAATACCAGGATGCAGTCGGTGTCTTCGATTTCGCAGATCGAGTTGCTCATCGCGCCGTTGCCGAGCGTGACTTGCAGCCCGGCCACCGACGGGCCGTGGCAGACGCGCGCGCAGCAGTCGATGTTGTTGGTGCCGATCGCCGCGCGGGCGAATTTTTGCGCGACGTAGTTGGATTCGTTGCCGGTGCCGCGCGACGAGCCGGTCATCATGATCGAGTCCGGGCCGTGTTGCGCTTTGATCGTCTTCAGGCGCGAGCTGGCGAATGCGATGGCTTCGTCCCACGACACGGCTTCGAACTGGCCGCCGCGGCTGCGACGGATCATCGGTTGCTTCAGGCGCGGCGTCAGCAGCTTGGTATCGTTGAGAAAATCCCAGCCGTAGTAGCCCTTCAGGCACAGTTCGCCTTCATTGGTCACGCCGTTGGCGGCTTCGGCGCCGACTACCTTGCCGTTCTCGACCAGCAGGTTCAGTTTGCAGCCCGAGCCGCAATACGGACAAACGGTAATTACCTTCTTCATGTTGCACTTCCTTCAGCGGGAAATTGAATGCGTTCAAAGCGGCAGTTGGGGCAGGTCGAGCGCGGCCTGCTCGCGGCGTTGCTTCATCACCGAGGCCATGCGCTGCTGGTCGACCAGATGCAGGCACTTGGTCGGGCAGGACGAGATGCAGGCCGGGCCGGCCGGGCGGTCGATGCACAGGTCGCACTTGAGCGCCATGGCCTTGGTCGCGCGGCTCTTGAGTACGCCGCCACTCGCTACCGGCACGGTCGTGACTTCCATCGCGCCGTAGGGGCAGGCGACCATGCAGGTCTTGCAGCCGACGCAGCGTTCCTGCAGCACCTGAATACTATCGGCATGGCGCACGATGGCGCCGCTCGGACAGGCGTTGGCGCACGGCGCGTCGTCGCAGTGCCGGCACAGCACCGGGGTGCTGATGCGCGCACCCTTGATGACCTTGAGCCGAGGTCTGAAATTTTCAGGCGACAGCATTTCCGTGCCGTCGCCTAGCGGATGCGCCAGCGCGCACGCGACCTCGCAAGTTCGGCAACCGATGCAATTCTGGGGTTCGGCAATGATGAACCGGTTCATGTTTCCGCCTCCTTAGAGCGTCTCTTAGGCACCGCACTTTAACCAAGATAAATACGCGAATGCCTATTCATTGCATATGTTGTGCCAGCTCGGCCGATAGCGGGGTTTTGCGCGTCCAGTGTTTGCGTCAGCGCAAGTCGCCAACGCGTCTAGGGTGGGTAGTGCCTTGATTTGATGGAGAATATCGATGGCATGCCGTGGGTGGCACGCGGGCATGACGCTGGGCGGCTTGCCGGGTGTCGGATGTGACGAGCTTGCTGCATGGCAGGAGTGGCTCGTCAAAAGTGTCGAAGTGTCGACACGAAATCGAACGATATCGAGATATTCGAAGATGATAATATAGATGCGTTAGGAGATTGTTATGCATGAGCTGATGCTGGCCGAGAGCGTGGTGCGTCTGGTCGAAAGCACCGCCCGCCAAGCCGGTGCGGAACGGGTCACCCGTGTGCGTTTGGCGCTGGGGGCCTTGGCGCACGTCGATCCGGACGCGTTGCTATATTGTTGTGAGTTGGTGGCGCGCGACGGCCCGGCAGCCGGGGCGGTGTACGAGGTCGAACGTCCACCGGCCGTGGCCTGGTGCGCGAATTGCTTGACTGAGGTGACGCCGCCGGCCGTCGGGGCGCCTTGCCCCGGATGCGGCGGTTTTCAGCTCGACATTCGCGCCGGCGAGGAAATGCGCGTCATTGATATCGCCGTCGCTTGACCAAAGAAGGGAAGGATCGGGTATGTGTACCACCTGCGGTTGCGGTCACGGCAACGTCATGATCAATGGCCGGGCAGCGCGCGCCGCCGGCCACGCCGGTAACGGCCCACGCGCCGGTTACCGGGCTGTCGCGCCGCTGGATGCGGTGCATGCGCCCGATGTCGAAGCCGAACGCACCTTGCGCATCGAGCAAGACATCCTGGCGGACAACGATCGGCGCGCGGCAAAGATCCGGGCGCAACTGGATGCCCTGGGCATCTTCGCGCTGAACCTGGTTTCCAGCCCCGGTTCGGGCAAGACCAGTTTATTGGTGGAAACCTTGCGCCGTTGGCATGGACAGAGCCCGGTCGCGGTGATCGAGGGCGATCAGCAAACCGCCAACGACGCCGAGCGCATTCGCGCCAGCGGCGCGCCCGCGGTACAAATCAATACCGGCAAAGGCTGCCATCTCGACGCGCGCATGGTGGCGCAGGCGCTTGATCAGTTGCAACGCGATGGCGCGTTGGTCGAAAAAAGCCTGCTGATGATCGAAAACGTCGGCAACCTCGTGTGTCCGGCGGCTTTCGACCTGGGCGAGGCGCACAAAGTGGCGATCCTGTCGGTGACCGAGGGCGAGGACAAGCCGCTGAAATATCCCGACATGTTCCGTGCCGCCGATTTAATGATTCTGAGCAAGACCGATCTGCTGCCGTATCTCGATTTCGATGCCGAGGCCGCCATCGCCATGGCGCGCCAAGTGCGGCCCGGCTTGCCGGTGATCCGCCTGTCGACCCGCTCGGGCGAAGGCTGGGACGAATGGCTCGGCTGGCTTGCCGACGGACTGGCGCGGGCCGCCCCATGACCGTCGAGCGGCAGCGCCTGGTGGTGCGGGGCATCGTGCAGGGCGTCGGTTTTCGGCCTTTCGTGTTCCGCTTGGCCTGCGAGCTTGGTCTGACCGGCTGGGTGCGCAACGATGCCCAGGGGGTGACCATCGAGGCCCAAGGCGATCCAGCGCTGCTCGACACGCTGCCGACGCGCTTGCGCGACGGCAAACCGCCGCTCGCGCGTATCGACGCCATCGAGGTGACGCCGCTCGCGCCGCAGCCCGAAAGCGAATTCGCCATCCGTCTCAACCATGGCGGCGGTACGGTCGATAGCGCCGCCATCGGCCCGGATACCGCGATCTGTCCGGCCTGTCTGGCCGAGTTGTTCGAACCGACCGATCGCCGCTATCGCTACGCCTTCATCAATTGCACCGATTGCGGCCCGCGCTACACCCTGGTGCGCCACTTGCCCTACGACCGCGCGGCGACCAGCATGGCATCGTTCCCCCAGTGCCCGCGTTGCCAAGCCGAATACGACGATCCGCGCGCCCGCCGCTTCCACGCCGAACCGAATGCTTGCCCGACTTGCGGGCCGAGCTTGTCGCTGACCGATCTTGCCGGCACGAGCTTGCCCGGCGATCCGATCGCCGAAACGCTGGCTTTGCTGCGGCAAGGGCAGATCGTGGCCATCAAGGGACTCGGCGGTTTTCATCTGGCCTGCGACGCGCAGAATCCGGCGGCGGTGGCGCGGCTCAGGGCGCGCAAGGCACGCGAAGCCAAGCCGCTGGCGCTGATGGTGGCCAACCCGGCATCGCTCGATGCCTGGGTCGAATGGCAGCCGGGCGATGCGGCGCTGCTCACGCAGGCGGCGCGACCGATCGTGTTGTTGCGCAAGGGTCCGGCGGCCGACCGTGCGCTGCCTGACATCGCGCCCGGGCTCGCCTGGCTTGGCGCCATGCTGCCCTATACCCCCTTGCACTATTTGCTGTTTCACGAGGCCGCCGGCAGACCGGCGGGGCTCGACTGGTTGCAGCAGCCACAATCTCTGGCGCTGATCATGACCAGCGCCAACCCGCATGGCGAACCGCTGGTGATCGACAACGAAGCGGCGCTGTCGCAATTGGCCGGCCTGGCCGATGCCATTCTGATGCACGACCGCGCCATCGTCATTCGCTGCGACGATAGCGTGCTGCGCCAGGAGGAGGGTCGGGCGCAGTTCTTGCGCCGGGCGCGCGGCTATACTCCCCTGGGTATCCCCTTGGCGCGGATGGGGCCGGCGGTGTTGGCCATGGGCGGCTTCTACAAGAACGCGCTGTGCATTGTCCGGCGCGACCAGGCCTATCTGTCCCAGCACATCGGCGACCTCGATCGCGTGGCGGTTTGCCTGGCGCAGGAGGCCGCCGTCGGCCATTGGTTGCATCTATTGCAGCTGACGCCGCAGGCGGTGGCGCACGATCTGCACCCCGATTTTCACGGTAGCCGGCTGGCGCTACGCTTGGCGGAGGAATGGCAGGTGCCGGCCATCGCCGTACAGCACCATCACGCTCACATCGCCGCCGTGCTCGCCGAGCATGGCGTGGATCGTCCTGTGCTCGGGCTGGCGCTCGACGGCGTCGGGCTCGGCGATGACGGTCAGGCCTGGGGCGGGGAGCTGCTCCGTGTCGATGGGGCGCAATACCAGCGATTGGGCCACCTGCGCCCGATCGGCTTGCCCGGCGGCGACCGCGCCGCTCGCGAACCCTGGCGCATGGGGGCCGCCGCGCTGGCGCTCTTGGGGCGCGGCGACGAAATCGCCCAGCGGTTCGCCACCGAGCCCACGGCGCCGCAACTGGCGCAGATGCTGGCGCGCGGCGTGCCGAACACCACCAGCATGGGGCGCTGGTTCGATGCCGCCGCCGGCCTGCTGGGTATTCAGCCGCGTATGCAATTCGAGGGGCAGGCGGCCATGTTGCTGGAGGGGCTGGCCGAGCGGCATGGCCCGATAGCGGTCGACAATGCGCTTTATCGGGTGGGGGCCGAGCTGGACTTGCTGCCGCTCGTGGCCCGTCTGGCCGACGAGACGGATGCCCAGCGCGGCGCGGCGTTGTTTCATGCCGTGCTGATCGAGGCGTTGGCGGATTGGGTGCTGGACGCCGCCCGCAGCCAGGGGCTCGGCATCGTGGTCTGCGGCGGTGGTTGTTGGCTCAATGCCGTGCTCAGCCGTGGCATGCGCCAGGCGCTGAAGGCGCGCGGCTTGCAGATGCTGTCGGCGCGTGCCGTGCCGCCGGGTGACGGCGGCTTGGCCCTTGGGCAGGCCTGGGTGGCGCGCCATGTCTATGCGGCGCGATAAGCGATGATCGCGACGGTTCGTTAGCCCCCTCCCGGCGTCGGCACCTGTGGGAACCGATACTGGCGCCGTATGATCCAAGCTGCTTCTTGTTCTTTCGTCCGGGTATCGAGTGTATGTCCCCCAAGAATTCAGCCGCCGATGAAGGGACGCCGCCGCCGGTGACCACCGTCAGCGTTCCGGAGATATCCTCCCGTTCCTTTTCTGTCGTCGGCATCGGGGCCTCGGCCGGTGGACTGGAAGCTTTCGAGCAATTTTTCCAGCACATCCGAGCGGACAGCGGCATGGCTTTCGTCCTGGTGCCCCATCTCGACCCCGACCACGCCAGCATCCTGGGCGACATCCTGCAACGGATTACACCGATCCCGGTGATCGAAGCCTCGGATCAAATCAAAATTGCCCCGAACAAGGTCTACATTATCCCGCCCAATTACGGCATGACCCTTTTCAACGGCAGGCTGCAACTGCACGAACAGGATCTGCCGCGAGGCCAGCGCATGCCGATCGATGTCTTCCTGCGCTCGCTGGCCGACGATTGTGGCGACCGTGCCATCGGCATCGTTCTCTCCGGCACCGGCACCGACGGCACGCAAGGTCTGCGAGCCATTCTCGGTGGCGGTGGCATTACGCTGGTGCAGCAGCCGGATACCGCCAAATTCGACGGCATGCCAATCAGTGCCATTCGTGCGGGCTACGCGACATGGGTTCTGCCGGTCGCGCAGATGACCGAAGTTCTGCAGGGCGACACGCGGCTGCTCGCGTCCCCGTCGGAAATGCCGTCGCTGCCGAGCCGGTTGAGCAGCATCAACCGTATCTTGTTGAAATTGCGTCAGATTACCGGTCATGATTTTTCGCAGTACAAGAAGAGCACGATCGGGCGTCGGATCGAGCGACGCATGTCGCAGAACAACATCGGCGACATCGATTTGTATGCGCAGTATCTGAAGGGACATCCGGCCGAACAGCAGGCGCTGTTCAAGGAGCTGCTGGTCAATGTCACCAAGTTCTTCCGTGACGACGAAGCGTTTGCTTTGTTGAAGAGCGACATTCTGCCGCTACTTTGCGTCGGCAAGCCCGAAGATTACGTTTTTCGCGCCTGGGTGGCGGGTTGCGCCACCGGCGAGGAAGCGTTTTCGATTGCCATGTTGCTACGCGAATACATGGACGACACCCTGAGCGAATTCAAGGTGTTGCTCTATGCCACCGACATCGACGAGGATGTCATCAATATCGCGCGGGCTGGCTTCTATCCGCCCAACATCGCCCAGGATGTGTCTCCCGAACGGTTGCGCCGCTTCTTCAGCAAGGCTGATGGCGGCTATCGGATGAAAAAGGATATCCGCGAAATGGTGGTGTTTGCGGTGCAGAACGTCATCAAGGATCCTCCTTTCACCAAGCTCGATCTGCTCAGTTGTCGCAACCTGATGATCTACATGGAACCGGAGCTGCAGTCGCAAGTGATTCCGTTTTTCCACTACGCGCTGAAGCCGGGCGGCGTGCTGTTTCTATCTCCCTCGGAAAGTGTCGGCAACCATCCCCAGTTGTTCGCGACCCATAACCGCAAGTGGAAGTTCTACCGCGCCATCGACCTGCACCCGTCGCCTCGGCTGGCCATGTCGCACGACCTGGCGTGGCTCGGCGGCGATAACCATGCGGGATCCGAAGCGATCGTCAAGAAACCCAAGAGAACCGACTTCGCCATCTTGGCCCAGCGCACGCTGCTGCACTTCTTTGTGCCGGCATCGGTGATTACCGACCGCAAGGGCAATATTCTCTATGTCCATGGCGATACCGGCCGCTATCTGCGTCCGGCCCCCGGCCCGGCGTCACTCAATGTCGTCGATATGGCTCGCGACGGGCTGTCGCTTGAACTGCGTTCTGCGATCCAGTCGGCCGGCACCGGCAGCGCGGCGGTCGGCCGGGATGTCACGGTCATGACCAATGGCGGCCTCCTGCGCGTCAGCCTCAGCGTCCGGCCGCTGGCCAATTTGGCAAATGGCGGCCTACTGCTGGTCAGTTTTCTGGACGTTGAATCGCCACCCGCGAAGAAATCCGTGCGTAGCCGGAAAGCGACCGGCCCTGCCGAACTGCAGCGGATCGATGAACTGGAGCGTAATCTGGCCGACACCAAGGAAAACCTGCAGGCTACGATCGAGGCGCAGCAGGCCTCCAACGAAGAATTGAAATCAGCCAATGAAGAAATGCAGTCGACCAACGAGGAGCTGCAATCCACCAACGAAGAGTTGGAAACTTCGAAGGAAGAGTTGCAGTCGGTCAATGAAGAACTGATCACGGTCAATGCCGAATTGCAGGCCAAGATCGAGCAACTGGCCGGCATGCAGAACGATATGAAAAACCTGCTCGACAATATCAGCGTCGGCACGGTCTTCCTCGATTCGGCGCTGCTGATCCGGCGTTTCACCCGCGAGGCACAGGATATTTACCGCTTGGTCGCCTCCGACGTCGGTCGCCCGTTGATCGACATTAAATCCGATATCGATAGCGAACTGGTGCTGGCCGATGCCCGAACCGTCCTCGCCACGCTGATCCCCAGCGAACGCGAGTTGCGCACGGAGGCCGGCGTGTTCTACCTGCTGCGCACCAAGCCCTACCGCACGCTGGACAATGTCATCGATGGTGTCGTACTGACGTTCACCGACATCAGCCAGCGCATCGCGGACGAAATCGAGGTCCGCAAGGCCCGCGATCTGGCCGAGGGCATCGTCGATACCATCCGCGAGCCGTTGCTCGTCCTCGATGCCAAGTTCCATGTGGTGACCGCCAGTCGTTCGTTCTACGATCATTTCGAGGTTACGCTGCAGCAGACGGTCGGCCGGTTGATCTACGACCTGGGAAACCGTCAGTGGAACATCCCGGCGCTATCCGAGTTGCTGGAAACCGTGCTGCCGCGCGATCGCAGTTTCGAGGGCTATATCGTCGACCACGATTTCCCGACCATCGGGCATCGCCGGATAGAGCTCAACGGTCGCCGAATCGTCGGCCCGGCCGGGGAGACGGAGCTGATTCTGCTGTCCATGAATGACATTACCGGGTTGGATGAAAATGAGTGACTCTCCAAACGAACGGTGGCTCAGGGCGCAGGCCGAGGCCGTGCTGGGCGGCGGCCAGTCGCCGACCGGGAGCGAGGCGCGCACGGACGACGAACTGCTGCACGAATTGCAGGTGCACCAGATCGAACTGGAAATGCAGAACGAAACGTTGCGCCAGACGCAGATCGCCCTCGAACAATCGCGCGACCTCTACGTCGACCTCTATGAACTCGCGCCGGTCGGCTATATCTCGCTCAACGCCAGCGGCGCGATCACCCGGATCAACCTGACGGGAACGGCGCTGTTTGGCCGCAGCCGCAAAAACATGCTGCAGCGGTGCTTCAGCACTTATGTTCCGGGTGACGAGCAGGATCGCTGGCTGCGGCACTTCATGCGACTGATCCTCTCCGGTGGCCATAGCCGTCTGGCGCTGACCATCAAACGCGCCGACGGCACGGTCTTCGCCGCGCAACTCGACTGTACCTGCGAAAAAAAGCTGAGCGTAGATGCTCGCTCTTCGCCGGACGCCGACGAAGCCTGCTTGTGTATCGCCTTGAGCGACATTAGCGCGACCAAGGCGATCGAACGGGAGCTGCGGCAGACCAAGGCCGGGCTGGAGCAACTGGTGACGGCTCGCACCGCCGAGCTGGCCGACGCCAAACTCAAGGCGGAACAGGCCAACCTGGCGAAATCGGCCTTCCTGGCCAACATGAGTCATGAGATACGCACGCCGTTGAATGCCATCATCGGCCTCTGCCACCTGCTGTGCCGCGATCTCGTTGAACCGGAAAGGCGCCAGCGCCTGGAGCAACTCGTCGCCAGTTCGGAACATCTGCGGGACATCGTCAACGATGTTCTCGACTTAGCCAGGATCGAAGCCCATGGCCACGTCCTCGAGCCCGGCGACTTTTGTCTCGACACGCTGCTGCTCAAGATTGAACGCATGGTCGGCGGTCTGGCGCAGGAAAAGGGATTGACCCTGACCATGGCGGCGCCTCCGCCTGTGCGCGCCCTGTGGCTGCACGGCGATGCCTTGCGCCTGGCGCAGGTGCTGATCAACCTGTGCGGCAATGCGGTAAAATTCACTTCCCAAGGCTCGGTGCGCTTGGGAGTCGAATGTCTGACGGAAACCCCCGATCACGTCGTCCTGGCCATTGCCGTCAACGACACAGGTATCGGAATCGCCCCCGAGGCTTTGTCACGACTGTTCCAGCCTTTTTCGCAGATCGACACCCCTCCGGCGCGCGAATATGGCGGCACGGGTCTCGGCTTGGTCATCAGCCAGCACCTGGTCAACCTGATGGGCGGCACGATCGCGGTTGAAAGCCAGCCCGGCGTCGGAAGCTGCTTCCACTTTCGGCTCACCGTGCCGCATGCCACGGTCGAAGCGCCTCACACCGGATTGCTTGTGGCTGCCCCGACGGCGACGAATTTCCACGGGCGCTGCGTGCTGTTTGCCGAAGACCATCCGCTCAGCCAGGAGATCCTGTTCGAGATGCTTAAAAATTTGGGCTGCGACGTGGATGTCGCCTCGGACGGCGAAGACGCGGTCGAATACGCCAGGAAACGTGGCTATGACCTGATTCTGCTCGACATGCAGATGCCTAAATTGAACGGTCTGGCTGCCGCGCGGCTCATCCGCGAAATGCCCACGCACCACAAGACACCGATGATCGCGCTGACTGCCAACGCCTTCTCCGATGACCGGCGCCATTGTCTGGAAGCGGGCATGAACGATCATCTCCCGAAGCCCGTGACCCCCGCCGTTCTCGCAGCCACGCTCGCGCGCTGGATGCCCGGTGCCGCCGTTCCCCCGTCGAGTCCGGAGAGCTAGCGTACGTGCGCGTAGTAACGTACGATTTTGACCGCGCATTGCCTGCGACGAATGCATGCCACATTAACTTTCTCCGTCAGGGAGAGTGCCATGGTGTTGATCGTGCTCATGGCCATGATTTCCCTGGCATGGTTTGCTAGGCTGCAGGGCGTGAAATGGGCGTCCGGTCAAGTGTGAGGAAGTGTTATGTGTCTAGCTATACCCGCTCGGGTGGTCGAACTGTTGGAGGGCGACCGCGCGCGCATCGAACTGGGTGGCGTGCATAAGGTCGTATCGATCGACTTGGTGGACTCGGTCGCGATCGGCGACTATCTGATCGTGCACGTCGGCTACGCCATCGGCAAATTGGATCCGCAAGAGGCGGCACAAACCCTGGCGCTGTTGGCCGAGATGGGCAAGGATGCCGATCCCGCCAATCCCGCCGCCTACCGGTGAGCCTGGCATGAAATATATCGACGAATTTCGCGACGGCGAGTTGGCCCGTGGCTTGGCGCGCGCCATTGCCGCCGAAGTGCATCCCGAACGCAGCTACCGGCTGATGGAGTTTTGCGGCGGCCATACCCACGCCATTTCGCGCTACGGCCTGCAGGATCTGTTGCCGCCGCAGGTACGCATGATCCACGGCCCCGGTTGTCCGGTCTGCGTGCTGCCGATCGGGCGTATCGATAGCGCCATCGAACTGGCCACCCGGCACGGCGCGATGCTGTGCACCTATGCCGACACGCTGCGCGTGCCGGCTTCCGGCGGTCTGTCGCTCTACAAGGCGCGCGCCCAAGGCGCCGATGTGCGCATGGTCTATAGCTGCGACGACGCTTTGGCGTTGGCCGAGGCGAACCCAGGACGCGAGGTGGTGTTTTTCGCCATCGGCTTCGAAACCACCACGCCGCCCACCGCATCGGTTATCCGCAAGGCGTCCGAGCGCGGCCTGAAAAATTTCAGTGTGTTCTGCAATCACGTGCTGACCCCGGCGGCCATGACGCACATCATGCAGGCGCAGACCGGCCCGGATGCCGTGGCGCTCGACGGTTTCGTCGGCCCGGCGCACGTCAGTACCGTCATCGGCTATGCCGCCTACCAGGCCTTTGCCGAGCACTATCGGAAACCGGTGGTGATCGCCGGCTTCGAGCCGCTGGACATGATGCAAGCCATCCTGATGCTGGTGCGCCAAGTGAACGACGGGCGCGCGGTCATCGAAAACCAGTTCACCCGCGCGGTGAGCCGCGAGGGCAACCTCAAGGCTCAGGCGCTGGTGGCGCAGATTTTCACGCTGCGCGACGCTTTCGACTGGCGCGGCCTGGGCGAAGTCCCCGCCAGTGCCTTGCGCATCCGCGACGAGTATGTCGAGTTCGATGCCGAGCGGCGCTTCGGCCTGGATTACCGCCAGGTGCCGGATCACAAGGCATGCGAATGCGCCGCCATTTTGCGCGGCCAGAAACGCCCGCAGGATTGCAAGGTTTTCGGCACCGTCTGTACGCCGGATCATCCTATCGGCGCTTGCATGGTGTCCTCCGAGGGCGCCTGCGCCGCGCATTACACTTACGGCCGCTTCCGTGCGGCCGACCAACAGGACACCCTATGAGCTACTCCCGCCCGCTGGACATCAAGCACGGCCGTGTCGATCTGACCCATGGCAGCGGTGGTCGCGCAATGGCGCAGTTGATCCGCGATATTTTTCTGCACCACTTCGACAACCCCTGGCTCGCAGCGCAAAACGACGGCGCCAGCTTGCCGATGCCGAGTGGCGGCCGCTTGGTGATGGCCACCGACAGCCACGTCATTTCGCCCTTGTTCTTTCCGGGCGGCGACATCGGCTGCCTGTCGGTGCACGGCACCATCAACGACGTGGCGATGAACGGCGCCACGCCGCTCTACCTGGCGGCCAGCTTCATCCTGGAAGAGGGTTTTCCTCTGGCCGACCTGGTGCGTATCGTCGAGTCGATGGCGCGTGCCGCGCGCGAGGCCGGCGTGCCGATCGTGACCGGCGATACCAAGGTGGTCGAGGAGGGCAAGGGCGACGGCGTCTTTATCACCACCACCGGTGTCGGCGTGGCGCCGACCGGCGTCGAGGTGTCGGGCGACCGTTGCCGGCCGGGTGACAAGATCGTGCTCTCCGGTTCGATCGGCGATCACGGTATGGCGATCATGTCGTTGCGCGAGGGGCTGTCCTTCGAGACCTCCATCCAGTCCGACACCGCCGCCTTGCATCGGCTGGTGGCGGCCATGCTGGAGGCCGCGCCGGGCCTCCGCGCGCTACGCGATCCGACCCGCGGCGGCCTGGCGGCGGTGTTGAACGAATTTGCCGGCCAGTCGGGCCACGGCATGTTGATCCACGAACGCATGGTTCCCGTGCGCGAGGCGGTCGGCGCGGCCTGCGAGTTGCTTGGGCTCGACCCGCTGTACGTCGCCAACGAGGGCAAGCTGGTGGCCATCTGCCCGCCCGACGAGGCCGACCGCCTGCTGGCCGCCATGCGCGCGCGGCCGGAAGGGGTGGATGCGGCCATCATCGGCGAGGTGATCGCCGACCGCCACCGTTTCGTCCAGATGGAAACGGTGTTCGGCGGCCGGCGCATGGTCGACTGGATCAACGGCGAGCAATTGCCTCGCATTTGCTGAGCGCTAGTTGAGGTTCCCATCCAACGTCACGGAGCCATTCAACGGCACCGTAACCCCCCGCTCGATCGAGCCGTACTGCAACGTCGTGTGGGTGCCGCCGAGGCTGTAGAGCGTGATGGCCGTCAGTGCGTTAGCGGACCAGGACATGTCGAGCGCAAAGCCACCTTTGGCGCGCAGCCCCTTGACCTGCCCGCTGCCCCATTGCGGCGGCAGCGCTGGCAGCAAGACAAGGAGATCGATCCAACCGTGCATGAGCATGTCCAACATCGCCGACGGTGCCCCGAAGTTTCCGTCGATCTGAAAACCCGCATCGCCATCGAACATATTGAGACTGATGTGATCGAACAGGCGAGAGACTAACGAATAGCTGATCGGCGCTTCTTTAAAGCGCGCCCAGCAAGCTATCCGCCAGGCGATGGACCATGCTTCGCCGTTGTAGGTCGATTGCATGTCGGGGGGCTGGCCAAAAGTCCGCTCCGTCAGCAAGGCTCTCACCCCTGCCTCGAGTGGCGGATCGTCAAAAATGCGCTCTCCCTCGTACCAACCGATGAGAGGCGACAAGTGGCGGTGCTTTGGTTCGTTGGTCGTGATGGCGTCGTCTTTCCACTCCTGGAGTTTTCCGGTTGTTGCGCTGACTTGCGGCAGATAAAGTTGCGCTTTCAAATTCGCAATGGTGCTTGCATAATCGGCGTCCCGATTGAGGATTCGGCTCGCGCTAATATAATTTGTGAATAAATCCCAAACCAGCTCTTGCGCATAAGTATTGCCTCGCGCATATCCCCCTTGCTCCGGCGACCAATCCTGATCGTCCAGCAAGGTGTTGGTTTGAGGGTCCGTGACCAGGCGTGCCTGCCAGAACGCGCAGGCGGCTTTCAGTGGGGGATAAATACGGTTCAAGTAGGCCCTATCAAGGGTGTATTGGTAATGGTTCCATAGCGTGCGGCAATACCAGGCACCGCTCGCCGGGTGCCAGCGCCAACCGAGCGAGCCATAAATACCCGACGAGTACATGGCGGTCCATCCGGCGACTCGGCCGCTGCTATTCTTGAACGGATTGATGTCATCGTTGAAATGCGACTGCGTTAAGAACGACCAAGCGGGATATTGCTCGATCAAATAGTCGGCAAACGGTTTTTGGCATTCCGGTAGGGCGGTCTGATCGGCCAGCCAATAATTCATCTGCAGGTTGACGTCGGAGTGGTAATCGGACGACCAGCCCGGTTGGTTCGTGATATTCCACAAACCTTGCAAGTTGGCCGGCAACCGGTCGCGCGACGAAGCGATGGTGAGATAGCGCCCAAACTGAATGAATAGCGCATCGAGTTCGGGGTCGGCCGTGCCGCCGTTTGCCCGGCGAGCTTGCAACCGTTCGGGCATCGCCATCGCCCTTTGTGCTTCGCTCGAGACGCCAAGGTTCAATTCGAAGCGATCGAAAAGCGCGCGGTAATCGCGAACATGATTGCCGAGAAGCGTAGAATAGGTTTGCGCCGCAGCCGCATTCATCTCCGCCTCGGCAGTCCGATTCGGGTCGATGCGTGTTGACAAATATTGGTCGCCAGCCTTGCCGCTATAGTTCGTCCGGGCGGACAAGATAATGGTCAGTGCTCGACAGTCTTGGAAGAGGATTCTTTTTTCTCCCGTGCTGGACAAGGCCACGGTTCCCGCTTCCGGAATTACCCGCAAATGGACGGCATAAAGCTCGCCGCTGCCATTCACACTGCCGGAGAAGGATAAGGTCGAGCCTGCGCCGCTTGTGGCTGTCCCTTGTCCATCGACGAGGGATACCGCGCCCTGATAGCGGCCTTCGTCCGAGCTAAGGCGGATCACCATCGCGTCGTCGTGGGCGCTGCAGAAAACCTCGCGTCGGTAGAGCGCGGCGCCCAGTTGATATTGCGTGCGTACGATGGCATTGCTGATATCGAGTTCACGTTGGTAGCCGCTCACCTGGCTGTGTCCGTTCAGTTCGATGCGCAGTTGGCCCAGCGTCAGATAGCTACCCATCAGGGTGGAAACCAGCTCGGGATTGCCTTCATAATCGCCTTCGTAGGCGATTTGTTGTTTTCCGCCACTCCATAAGCTGATTTCATTCAAATAGACAACTTCCTGCGCCGGATCGCCGCTGACCAGTCCGCCCATTCGTCCATTGCCGATCGCCAGACCTTCGGACAGAATCACCGATTCCGCCGCATGCCGACGATATTGCAGCTTGAGCGCCTGGCTATCGGGGACAAGCGGTGAATGGGGGGTGCCGTTGACCGTGTAAATCAACGTTTCCTTGGGTTTGTCGATGGCAATGGCGGCGAGCCTCGTGCCATGACGGACGATCGAGGCACGGACCGGGCTGAGCGCTTCTTCAATGTTGACATGGAACTTGTTCATGCAACTTGAATCAATTCGATTTGTTGCCAGCTTGTAATACTGTGTGTCCCCATTTTTCATGTCCACCTGTAAATAGCACGCGCTGGCGGTTGCCACTTCGTTGGAATCCGGCTCGTACACCATGCCAAAAGCGCCATGCAGCGCTGGATAGATGTAACTCGTCAAGGTGCCCTGTGGATCGTAGTAGCCAATGAGTGTTACGACGACGACGCCCTGCTTATACGGTTTAGTGCTGGCGAGTTTGTCGATGTTTTTCCATTCGCCATCGGCTGATAGAAAAAACATTTCATCGCCGTTTCTAAGGGGGACCGTCAATCCATTGATATGCATATTGGATGCATTGCTTGCCTCGTGTTTTACATGAATGATTTTCCCCTTATTTTCTACTGAAGCCGTAGGTATATAAATCTGACTGTTATAAAATCCGTCGTAGAAATTTATTTTAACTTTGTCGAATTGGCTCAGTAGCCTAGTCATTCCTTCCAGGCTGACTTCATCGGGCTTTGCGATGGCGATGCTAAAGTTGTCCGAGCTGTTTTCCCAGGGCGCCATGCTTTGCGTGTTGGCATTCCACTTGCTAAATCCGGTGGGAGAATTTTCGTCAAATACCGCTTTACTTTCGAAGAATGTTTGGATTTTTTTTACAGAGTTAGGGGTGTAAAGAGTGAATTGGTTGCTGGCTTGGTAGAAAGGCCTGCCTCCCGCCATGGCATCCAAACCGAAAGTATGCCCTTCAAAAGGTGCTTGGCACTGCTGAGTGCCTGAAATATCCAGGCAAGTCTCGTCATGGCCGATGCGCTTTTCAAAATTGGGAATAAAGAAATCGTGATCGCCATCCCAGCCCCAAGTCGAATTGATTTGATCGGCAGGGCGATGGACGGCTTCCTCGAAGTGGGTGAAATTGTGGTCGAGCCCATAGTTATGCCCGATCTCGTGACTGAACTCGTTTCCTATGCTTTCACCGAGCGTTGCCATGCCGGCACCGCCCGATTGTCCGTGGACAACAATAGTGTTATTGGCATATTTGCCGACTGCATTATGGGCGGTTATTTGCGCGACACTGTAGGGGTTGTCGCTTTCCCCCTGGCCCCGGGATGAATGAATGCCGTAGTTGGCATTGTTAATGCCGATGGATACGAGCTCTTTTGCTATTCGCTGACGCATGGTACCGCTATAGGCATCGCCCACGCTTGGGTCATGGTCGGTTAGCAATGTGCCATCCGGCAGCATGACTTCAAGGAAATGCTGAGATTCGTACTGCGTCACGATTAAGCGACTGACGGGGATTTGCTGGAAATACTGTCGGTGAAGTTCGGGGTCTTTCTGGAAGGTGAATTCGTTGCGCGGCGGCGTTAACATACCCAAGTCGATGGTATGAATAACTAGCTCGTTTGGTGCACCAATATTGATATTGCTTAACGTGCCATGTCTGCCGCCATGTTCGAAATGGAGCGTGATGCCAGGCTGGACGATTTCGGGCGGTAGAATGGCGGACCAATACCTGTTGCTATAGGTGATTTGGCTATACGCCAGGTCATCTTGCGAATACCAAACGCCACGATAATATCTCAGCAAGGTTGTGACGCCGCGCTGTAGTTCATAGCTTTTTCCGGAGCAGTGTATGAGTGATGAATATCCTGCGTCTGCTGTGAATTTTACTATCTTTCCTTCCAATCCGGCGTTCGTCGGTAGATAGAAATCCTTAATCCACGCGCCGTCGTATGTTTGTATTTCCACTGCATTGTGACTGTTGAACTGTGTGTTGAGATAGTCCCCGGAAAAATCGTCTTTCATGCGATTGAGCGTAGCCTGGTCTGCTATCGTAAGATCGTAATTTCCTGGATCGGAAAAATAGGATTCATCCATATTGACGAAATTGCCAACGGCATCTCTTGCTTCGTCCATTGAGTACCATACGCCATTGTAATTTCTCAATAGCAACGTCATGCCAAGTTGAAGCTCAAAGGTTTTTCCAGAATAGTATATATTTGATTTGCTTCCAGCCTCGGAAAAGAACAATAATACCTTTCCATCGAGTCTGGCACCGGCCGGTAGATAAAAATTCGATATCCATCCGCCGTTATATGTATGAATCTTGATGGTGCTGTTATTTCCGAATTGTTGGCCCAAATATACCCCAGGTATATCGTCTTTCATGCGATCGAATTCGGCAGGATCCGTTATAACCTTGTCGTAGTGATCCGGCTCGCTGAACTCCTCTTCAAGGTTGCCTTCGCTCACCTTTGAGCCGGCAATACGCTCGGCGACGGCAGTCAGCGCCGTGGGTTGCTTCATGACAAAATTTGCAATAATTTGCCGGTCTTTATTTTCTACTGACATCGAAATGGGGAGGGCTTCGCCAATATTGATCTGTGGGCTGCATAGCACCATCGTTTTTCGATGTGCCACCAAATGGGGTTGGATGTCGCCTACGAGTTGGTGTTGTGAGGGTGTAATATTGTTCTGAACAAATAATATGTTTGCCGGCAGAGTGCTGCCGTTATCAAGATCGCCTGAAAAATTATTGCCGTTAAATACAATGGTATTGAAGTTGGTTTTTCCTGCTCCCATGATTTTACTCCCATGTCATATCGCAGAACGAATGTTTAGCCGAAATTTGGTCCTGCAGGGCGGGTCAAGGTAGGTGTGTGGACTGCTGGTGTAGGCCGATACCACGAATTATGTTTGTAGCATAACCATGGTTCGCTGAATGCTAGTCGACGGATATTGTGATTTCAAGGCAGAAACGAGACTTGTATGCAACTGTCCCATTTGACGGTGTCGGCCGGTCGTCGAGGCTGAAGCGGAGGGGCTGCTTCCAGCAGCTGCCATGTATTTGCTGAGACAAGCTAGCTGTTCGGTATATGTAAAAACTTTCTGATACTATCTTGGGTTATTTGACTTGATTATCGCGGAGCAATGCAACTATGAGCCGAATGTCTTCGACACCGAATGCGCAAATCATGGCCGAGGCTCGTGCCGCCTTGTCCGGCCGCTGGAAAGTGGCCATCGCCATTGTCGCCATCCAGTTCGGCATCATGATGGCGACTAATTTGCTCGGCCTGTTTGGCGCGGGAATCAGTGTGATGATCAGCGGGCCGCTGGCGTTGGGTATTGCGATGGTCTTCCTGCGCTTCTTACGTGGCGAGCCAGTGCGGGTCGGTAATTTGTTCGACGGTTTCGCCCACTTCGCCACCTGCTTCTGTGCCTATTTTTTGATGTCGCTGTTTATTCTGCTGTGGGCGTTGCTTCTGATCGTGCCAGGCATCATTGCCGCTTACGCCTACTCGATGACGTTCTACATCCTGGCCGACGAACCGCAGCTTCGTGCGCGCGAGGCGCTGCGCAAGAGCAAGATCATGATGTTCGGTAATAAGTGGAAATTCTGCTGTCTCGGATTCCGCTTCAGCGGTTGGTTTTTGCTGGGTATCGTCACACTGGGCATTGGTTTCCTGTGGATTGTTCCCTATATCAGTGCGAGCTTAGCCCGTTTCTATCTCGATATCCGCGATTTGCCGGTCGAGCCGGCTGTGTCCGGTCCCGGGCTAGCCTTCGGTTTCGACGATCAGTAGAACTTTATTAGCCTTTTGTCATATTTCCACTGTCGGCTCCAAGTGTTATTATTTACGACAGAATGTTAATTTTAATGAACTGGCCATTGTCGGTCAGTTCATTGCTTGGAGCCTGTGGTGCGCAAACACATGATTGCGGGACTGGTAGCCGCCTGTTTGGCAGGCTGCGCCAGCTTGCCGCAAAAACAATTGTCGACGGCGGGGATCACCGCGCTCAGAAATCAGACCGTGATTGTGTCCGTCTACGACAGGCCGAGTTTTGCGGCGATGACGCCAGCCAAGATGGGTTTGATCGGGGGCTTGTTGGGCGGGGCTTTGACGATTAGCGCTGGCAATAGTCTGGTCAAGGAAAACAACGTCGCCGATCCCGCGTCGCAGATCGCCTTCAAGCTGACGCAAGTCATGTCGAACCGTTACGGCGCCTACGCTAAACCCAAGTTTCTGCGTTTCGATTCGGAGTCGGTGGACGAGATTGCGCATAAGGCGAAGCCCAGCGCGCGTTACGTCATGGATGTGCGTACCGTGAATTGGGGGTTTATCTACTTCCCGACCAACTGGACGCATTATCAGGTCATCTATACCGCCAAAGCGCGCCTGATCGATACACAACTGAACGCGGTGCTGGCGGAAGGCGGTTGTCACTATATGCCGCCAGACGACACCGGCGCGCCCACCTACGACGAGATGGTCGACAATGGGGCGGCCCGGCTGAAGTGGGAGCTCGGTACGGCAACGGCTAGCTGTGTCCAGACGCTGCAGCGGCAGATGCTTGCCGTTTGACCTGGCCGCTCATGCCAGTTGACCGCGGGCCAAACGGCCTAACGTCGTCACCGCTTGTTTCAATTGCTCGCTCCACGGGTTACCGGCATTCAACCGCAGACAATCGCGGTACAGACCACGCGCGCTGAACGCCGCACCGGGCACCAGGCCGATGCCCTGTTCCCTGGCTGCGCGGTACAGCGCCAGGCCGTCGCCGCCTGGCGGCAATTGCACCCACAGCGCATAACCGCCAACCGGCTGACTGACTCTGCTTCCAGTCGGAAAATGGTGCAGTACCGCCTGGCGCAGGCTATCGACTTGAGCCGACAGCTGCGGCTGTAGCCGGTGTAGATGGCGCCGGTAGGCGCCGCGGTTGAGAAAATCCGCCAATGCGAGTTGTAGCGGTGCGTTCACCGCCAACATGCCGGAAAGGTGCAGGGTCGCGAGCGCCGCGAGCGAGCGTCCCGGCGCGCACCAGCCGATGCGGTAGCCCGGTGCCAGCGTTTTGGAGAAAGAGCCGCACCAGATGACCCAGCCTTCGGTATCCCACGCTTTGATCGGCAGTGGACGCGGCCCGCCGTGACCGCATTCGCCGAATACGTCGTCCTCGATCACCACGCAGCGATGGCGTGCCGCCAGCGCCGCCACCCGTTGTTTATCTTGCGGACTCAGACAAAACCCCAGCGGGTTGTAGTGGTTGCCGGTCAATAGCGCGACGCGCACCACGCCCTCGGCCAGACAGGCCTCCAGCCGATCCAGATCCATGCCGTGCGCGTGGCAGGGAATTTCCAGTACCCGGCGTCCCAGGCTTGCCAGCAGCTGCAACTGACCGCTATAGCACGGCGAGGGCACGGCGATGGTGTCGCCCGGCTGGCTGACCGCCAACAGCGCCAAGTTCAGCGCCGGCATACAGCCGTTGGTAATCAGCAGATCGTCGGGGAGGAGCGCCAGGCCGTCGTCGGCGAAGTGCCGGCTCAGCGCCTGGCGCAGTGCGGGCTCGCCGGCTTGCGGGCCGTAGCCGGCGGCGCTTTGCGGCGCGCGGCGCGCGGCGCGTGTCAGACTGAGTTGCAATTCGTCGAGCGGCAGGCAGCTTGCCGCCAGCATGACCGTACCGAGCGGGACGTGGGTTGCCTCCTGCGCGCCGCGTCGAACTTCGGCGATCAGTGCGGCGTTGTCCACCGGGGTGGCCTGGGGGTCGAACGCGGGAAAACGCGGAGTATGCAAGTCTGGCGCTCGATGGCAGACGAAGAAGCCGGACTTGGGGGCGGCCAGGATGTCGCCTTGCGCCTCCAGCCACTCGTAGCTTTTGATCGCCGTCGTCAGGCTGACGCCATGCTGGCGCGCCAATACGCGGATCGACGGCAAGCGTTGCCCGGCCGACAGTTTGCCCTGGTGGATGTCGTTGCGGATGCCGGCGGCAAGTTGCTGGTATTTGGCGTTCATTCTGTATGCTTTTTTATCGTGTTTTCTGTATCTGTGTTCTTTTTTTAAAAAAGCATACGCTGTTGTCACGATAAATAACAGGAGAGTGACGATGGGGCCGATGCAGCAGGATCAACAAACGCTGTTCGATCTGCAGGGCGAGATCGCGGCGTGGAGTGTCGAGTGGCTGAAGCAGCTGGACGAACGTCCGGTGGCGCGCCCGGACGATCCGCAGCCGCCTGCGCGCAGCCTGCCGCAAGATGGTTTGGGCCTGTCGGCCGTTTGGCAGGCCTTCGTGCGAGATCTCGCGCCCGGCTTCAATGCCTCGCCGGGGCCGCGTTACCTGGGCTTCGTTACCGGCGGCGTCACGCCGGCCGCCTTGGCGGGCGACTGGCTGACCTCGGTGATCGATCAAAACGTGGCCTCGACCGGCAATTCGATCGCCACCGCGGTCGAGCTGCAGGTGCTCGACTGGCTATGCCAATTGCTGGATCTGCCTTCGGGGCTCGTCGGCAGCCTGACCACCGGTGCCACGGCAGCCAATCTGCTGGGTATGGCCTGCGCACGCCAATATGCCGGGTGGCGCCAGGGGCGGGATATCGCCCGCGATGGCATCGGCGGCGCAGCCATTCGGGTGTTCAGCGCCACGCCGCATGCCAGCAGTCTCAAGGTGCTTGGCCTGGTCGGCCTCGGACGCGGGCAAGTGACCGAAGTGCCTAGCCTGGCCGACTCCGAGGCCATGGATACCGACGCGTTGCGGCAATTATTGGTCGATTGCCCTGTGCCGGGCAAAATCGTCATCGCCAGCGCCGGAACGGTGACCGGCACCGATTTCGACGATCTACGCGCGATCGCCGCGCTATGTCGCGAGCACCACGCCTGGCTGCATGTCGATGGCGCTTTCGGCTTGTTCTCGCGCTTGGATGCCGAACGGCGCGCTTGGACCGAGGGGATCGAATTGGCCGATTCCATCACTTGCGATGGCCATAAGTGGTTGAACGTGCCTTACGACTGCGGGATCTTTCTAACGCGCCATCCCGATCTGCTGCAGCAGTGCTGCTCGGTCAGCGCACCCTATCTGGCAAGCGACAGCGCACTGCCGACCCTGATGGATCGCGGGATCGAACAGTCGCGCCGTTTTCGGGCGCTGCCGCTGTGGTTCAGTCTGCTTGCCTACGGCCGCGACGGTTTTGGACGCATGGTGGCGGATAATTGTCGCCAAGCCGCCGCGCTCGCCGATTGGCTCGAGGCTTCTGCGGATTTCGAATTGCTCAAGCCGCCGAAATTGAACGTGGTGATCTTCCGCCCGAAAAACGGCGCTACAGCGGCATGTCTGCGTCGGCTCAATCAGGGCGGCGAAGTATTCATGACGCCTGGACAGTGGCAGGGGCGGGATGGTATCCGCGCTGCCTTCAGTAACTGGCGCACCGACGATGCCGATGTCGAACGTGTCTGTCGCGCACTGGCCTCTGCGGTCGGCGCTTGACCCGATCGGACTCGCCATGCAATATGAGTTTGATATTCATATTGAATAGAGGCGCGCCATGCACGTGCTGCCATACACCGATCCACAGCTGGTCGAGTTCTACGATCATCTTAATGTCGGCGAGCACGATTTCCGCTTCTATGAATCGCTGCTCGGCGACGCGCCGTTGGCGGTGCTCGACCTCGGCTGCGGTACCGGTAGCTTGGCATTGCGCCTGGCGGCGCGCGGGCATGCGGTGTGCGCTGTCGACCCGGCCCCCGCCATGGTGGCCGTCGCGCGCGCCAAGGATGTCGACGAGCAGGTGCAATGGCATGTCGGCGAGTTGACCTTGTTGCCTCCCGAACCGGCATTCGACGCCATTACCATGACCGGCCATGCTTTCCAATGCCTGCTGGCCGATAGCGAGGTGACGCGTACCTTGAACGATATGCGCGTCCGGCTTCGTCCGGGTGGTCGCATCCTGTTCGAAACGCGCAACCCGGCGGGCTTGCCCTGGCGTCATTGGACGCCGCAAGGGTCGATGCGACGGGTGACGTTGCCGGACGGCCGACAGCTGGCGTATTGGCATGTGCTGCAGGCGCATCTAGGGCAACTGGTTTATTTCGAGAGTCACTATGAGGTGCGGCCAGGCAATGAACATTGGGTGTGCGAAAGCCAGTTGCGTTTTATGACGCGTCAAAGGCTGGCCGAGCATCTTCACATAGCGGGCTTCGAGCAGGTCGATTGGTACGGCGATTGGGATGGTGCACCGTTCGATCCGGCGCAAAGTCGCGAGATCATTGTATCGGCCAGGATTTGAATTTTGCAGGATCGCTGATAAGACATATTCTGAAGTGAGGGAAATCGTTTTCTGGGCGGTGAGGAACACCGCCGAGAGCGATGATTGCGGAGGTGAGCCATGTATCTGTTGACTCATGAAGACCCGTCGTCTAGCGATGCTGTCATGCTACAGAACGCGCTATCCAACGTGCTGAGGCGATTGACCGGCTCCAGCGGTCGCGCCTCGTTCGATCCGTCGGAGATTGCCGGGGCGCATGCTTGTTTTGTGGTGGCGCGCGGCGAGCGCGGCGAGCCGGTCGGTTGCGGTGCTTTGCGGCTGTTGGAGCCCGGGATTGCCGAAATCAAACGCATGTACGCCGTACCCGGTCATCGCGGCGTCGGCCGTAGCGTACTGGTTCATCTCGAAGACCAGGCGCGCCGCATGGGCTACGAGGAGGTCTGGTTGGAGACGCGCGAAGTCAATCGGCGCGCGGTCGAATTCTATCAGCGCCACGGTTATGTACGTATCGCCAACTACGGCCGCTATGCCGGCCGCAACGAGGCCGCCTGCTTCGGCAAGTGCCTGTATCGCGGCTAAAGCCGATCCCCGTAGACGCGGATTGATCCGCGATTTTCCCGATGCGTTTAGGAATGCGCCGATAGGCGCTTTTTGTTGCCGAAAAAATAATCATTTCTTTACCCGCCCGGACTGTGCCGGGCGAACGGTGGAGAGATGTCATGTTGTTGTTTTGCCTAGGCTCCGCGCCATGGACCATCGCGGCAGCGCGTGCCGAGCGGCGCCGCCGTCGCGCACGCCGGGCGGCCCGGATGTTTGCGCCGCCCGCCAAGGTTGGTCTCGAAGCCGCCCTGACACGTATCGCGTTATACCAACCGCCGGGCAACGGCGGCCGGCTGGCCGTTCGACATTATCTGCATGCCGGCAGGGTGGCCGGGGGGCTGGTGTCGAGCGGCTCGTTGCTGCAGACCGTGGCGTAATTGGCGCCTTAGGCCGGGTGCGTCCCGTCGCGCTCGCGCAATACTTCTTTGGCCGCGAGCGTGGCGTTGATGGCCGCCGGGAATCCGGCGTAGACCGCAATGTGGATGAAGGTCTCGACCACGGCGGTGCGCGTGCCGCCGACATTGAGCAGGCCGTGGATGTGCACCTTGAGCTGCGGTAGGGCCGTGCCCATGGCGGCCAAGGCGGCGACGGTGACAATCTCGCGTGTCGTCAGGTCTAGCCCCGGTCGGGTATAGATGTCGCCGAAGCCGAACTCGACGATGTAGCGGCCCAGATCGGGCGCAATGTCGCGCAAGCTTTCGATGACGCGCTGCCCGGCCGCGCCGTCGATCTTCTCCAGTGCCGCCCAGCCTCTGCGATAGCGTTCGCCGGGCTCGGTTTCCGGCGTGGCCGGCGCCTCCAGCGTGATCCCTCGGGCGCGCAATACCTCTTCGGCGGCGAAAATGCCGTTGAGCGCGGCTGGAAAGCCGGCGTAGCCGACGAGGTGGATCAGCGTTTCGACGATTTCGGCCGGTGTGCAGCCGACGTTGAGCGCCCCGTGCAAGTGGAACACGAGCTGTGGCCGGGCGTTGCCCAGCGCCGCCAGTGCGGCGATGGTGGCGAGTTGGCGCTGGTGCGGCGTCAAGCCCGGCCGGGCATAGATGTCGCCGTAGCCGAACGCCACGGTGAAGTAGGCCAGATCGGGCGAGATATCGGCCAGGGCGGCCACGATGGCTGGCTGATCGGTGCCCGCGACCTGGGCGAGTTGTTGCAAACCGTGTTGGTAACGGGCGTCGTGCATGATGACCTCTCTTCGGTATGGGTTGGCGTTGTGAACGGCTTCGTTCGCGAGTCATAATCTAGTCCGTCGCGCCAATACGGCGCCAATGCCATTTTGCTGATACCTTTTTTGTATGAGTCACTTGCTGAAAACCCGACAATTGGAATGTTTCGTGGCCGTTGCCGAACTGTTGAGCTTCCGCCTGGCCGCCGAGCGGCTGTGCATGACTCAGCCGCCTTTGAGCCGGCAGATCCAACGCTTGGAGCAGACGCTGGGAGTGCGGCTGTTCGATCGCGATCGCCGTGGCGTGCGTCTCACCGAGGCCGGGCAGCGCTTGCTACTCGATGCGCGGGCATTGCTGGCCCAGGCCGATGCCACGTTGCAAAAGGCGCGTGCAGAGGCGGACGCCGCCCAGCCGGTGTTGAATGTCGGTTTGACGACGGTGGTCGATAGCGAGGTTTTCCCCAATCTGTCCGCGCTGTTTCAGGTGGAATATCCCGATATCCGCTTCAATGTCCTGTCGCGCATCTCGCGCCAACTGATCGAGCGGTTGCGGCGCGGCGAATTGGATGTGGCGCTGATCGGCTTGCCGTCGACGACCGGCGATCTGGTGGTGGAACACTTGTGCGACGACCCGCTGACGGTGGCGCTGCCGACCGGGCATCCGCTGGCGCGCAAGCGGCGGCTATCGTTGACCGAGCTTGGCGGGGAGGCGGTGTTCTGGTTCGAGCGCGAGCGTAACCCGGCTTTTTACGACCATTGCCGCAGACTGTTTCAGGGGTGGTCATTCGCGCCGCGCTGGCTGCCGGAGCCCGAGGATCATCATGTGTTGCTCGGGCAGGTCGCCGCGGGGCTCGGTGTCGGTCTGATTGCCCGCTCGCTGACGGCGATTAGACGCAAGGGGGTGGTCTATCGGCCCCTGGTGGAGGGCGAGCGCATGGCGATCGGCATCGGCGTGGCTTACCGCTCCGGCGACCAGGGCGCGCCGGTGTCGGCTTTCGTGCGCAGCGTGCGGGCGTATTACGCCCAGCGTCCTACGGTTGCGGGGTGAGCGCCAGCTTGTTGATGTCGAACCCCATGCCGATCAATCGGCCAAGCAGGGCCTGATAGTTTGCCGGGTCGACATGCGGCGTGCGCGACAAAATCCATAGCGACTGGCGCGATGGGTCGCTGACGGCGGCGAGTTGATAGCGTGCGTCGAGATCGATGATCCAGTAGTCGCGCCAGACGGCCGGTACCAGGCTCAACCACGGCGAGGCGAAGCTGACCTCCAAGTGCGGCGAGTCGGGCCGGCCCAGCGGTCGCGCCAACCCTTCTTTTTGCTCCATCTCCCCACTGTCCGTGCGGCAACGGCTGACCATGGCGAGCTGATACTGCTCGGTCAGCGCATATTGCATCGTGTCCTCCGAGACGCAGTGACGCTGCGACCAGTTGGGGTATTTGGCGATTTCGTACCAAGTCCCGGTGAAGCGAGCCATCTCGAAATGGCCGACGGTCGGTAGCGTATCGGCTAAGGCGGGTAGGGCGGCCAGCGCGAGCAGCGTGGCGAGCAGGTACGATTTCACTGGGTTTCCTAAACGATGCCGAGTGGACGAGGGCCCATTATCGCGATTTATCCCGTATTTGTCTGTTTGCGATGGGTTTGCGGCGCGAGCGTGCGTTGCTGCGCGAGCGCCTCGACATCTGTCGAAGTGTCATTTTCGGCGCCGGTTTCGACACTTCTGTCGATATGGCGTGTCGCATCGCCTGGCGACAGTGGCGCCGCGGCAAGCTCGAAGCCTGCCAATCCCTTGGCGCCAAACGGAAAATCCCTCCGGACGAAATTGTTTCCGCCGAAAGGCCCTGCCTGGCACGGCATATGCACTATATCCGTGTCGCCGTGGTTTTTTCGGGGGATTGGTCTATGAGCCGCTTCGTCTTCGCGGAGCCAACACGCTGTATCGGGTGCAATACCTGCATGGCGGCCTGTGCCATGGTGCACAAGGCCGAGGGTTTGCAGGCGCATCCGCGTCTGACAGTGGTGCGAACCGGGCAGTTGACTGCGCCGGTGCAGTGCCGCCATTGCGAGGACGCGCCCTGCGCGCGCGTTTGTCCGGTCAATGCCATTACGCACGAGAACGATGCGGTCGTGCTGAACGAGACATTGTGCATCGGCTGCAAGCTATGCGCGATCGCCTGTCCGTTTGGCGCCATCACCCCGAGCGGCACACCGGTCACCGGTGTGGTGCCGGTCAGTCATCTCTATCAGGCGCCGCCTGCCGCTGCCGCGAGTCAAGCGCGCGGCGATAGTCCGGCGATGCTGGACCCGATCCTCGATTGGCAGGCCGGCGTCAAGAGCGTGGCGGTCAAATGCGATCTGTGCGCCTTTAGCGCCCACGGCGCCGAATGCGTGCGCGTGTGCCCGACAAGGGCGCTCAAGGTGGTCGACAGCCGTCTGTTGGCCGCGGACGTCCGCGCCAAGCAGGCCGGCGCAGGAGAGGCGCTCTCCGCCGAGGTTTCGCTGAATCGTTCCCGGGAGCCAAAATGAGTCTGACGCCACTGGGTTGTTTGTTGTTGTCGGTGCTGCTGTTTCTGGCGGGCGCCGTCTTGTCGGCCGTGCTGGCCCGCTGCGAGCGGCTGGCGATCAATCTGTCCGCGCTGGCGGGTGTGGCGGGCGGGGTGGCCGGATTGTTCGCGGCCGCGCCGGTTTTGTTGTCCGGCCACACCGAGCTGCTGACGGTGGCCGGCCCGTTCGCCTTCGCCCACTTTACCGCGCGTCTCGATATGTTCTCCGCGTTGATGGTCGCGGTGATCTCGCTGTTGGCGCTGGTGGCCTCGCTCTACGCGCAGTCTTATGTGCGCGAGTATCAGGGGCGCGGCGCCTGGGCCATGGGGCTGTTCATGAACAGCTTCATCGCCGCCATGCTGGCGCTGGTGGCCGTGGATAACGCTTTCTGGTTCCTGGTGTTCTTCGAGGCCATGTCGCTGGCGTCCTATTTCCTGGTGATCTTCGATCAGGACGAGGAGTCGGTCGGCGCCGGCCTGTTGTATTTCCTGATCGCCCACGCCGGATCGGTGCTGATCATGATCGCCTTCTTCATTCTTTACAGTCACAGCGGCAGTCTGGACTTCCAGTCGTTCCGCACGCTTCGGTTGCCGCTGCCGACCGCGTCGCTGGTCTTCGTGCTGGCCTTCCTGGGCTTTGGCGCCAAGGCCGGCATGGTGCCGCTGCACAGTTGGTTGCCGCGCGCCCACCCGGCCGCGCCGTCGCACGGCTCGGCGATGATGTCCGGCGTGATGGTCAAGATCGGCGTGTTCGGTATCGTCAAGGTCGGCATCGACCTGCTGGGCGCGCAGGCGAGCTGGTGGGGGCTGTTGGTGCTGGCGGTGGGCGCCGTCTCCGCGGTGCTTGGCGTGTTGTACGCGCTGGCCGAGCAGGACATCAAGCGGCTACTGGCTTATTCGACGGTGGAGAATGTCGGCATCATCCTGATGGGGGTCGGCGCCGGCATGATCGGGCTGGCCACCGGGCACGTCGCGCTGGCATCGCTTGCGCTGATGGCGGCCTTCTATCACCTGTTCAACCACGCGCTGTTCAAGGGGCTGATGTTCTTCGGCGCGGGCAGCATCCTGTACCGGACCCACACGCGCGATATGACCCAGCTTGGCGGTTTGGCGCGACGCATGCCGCTGACCGCGCTGGCCTTCCTGGTCGGTGCCATGTCGATCTGCGCATTGCCGCCGTTCAACGGTTTCGTTAGCGAATGGTTCAGTTACCAGGCGCTGTTCGCCATGAGCCACGACGGCGATTTCATGATGCGCCTGGCCGGGCCGGTCGCCATGGTCATGCTGGCGCTGACCGGTGCGCTGGCGGCGATGTGCTTCGTCAAGGCCTGGGGCATGAGCTTTTCCGGACAAGCCCAGAGCGAGCATGCCGAGCACGCCGAAGAGGCGCCATTCTCCATGGTATTGGCCATGGGCGTGCTGGCGGTGCTGTGTGTGCTTAGCGGCATCGGCGCGCCATGGCTCGCGCCGTTGTTCGCCCGCGTGGCCGCTTCGTTGACCGGTGGTTTCATGGTGCCGGTGGCGCAGGGTCTGGCCTTGCATTCCGGCCAACTCAACACCCCGGCCACGGTGTCGACGCCGCTACTGGCGTTGTTGTTGCTGGCCGCGCCGTTGCTGCCGTTCCTGCTGGTGGGCGCTTTGCGTGGTAGTCGCATGACGCGACGCCATGGCGGCGATGCCTGGGCCTGCGGCTATGCCACTGAGCGCTCGATGACAGTGTCGCCGCAGGGCTTCGTCCAACCGGTGCGCTTTATGTTCGGTGCGCTCTATCGTCTGCGCGAAACCTTGAGCCCGGCGGCCTTCGCGACGCGTGGGTTGAACGGGGCCGTGGCCGGTGCCACCCGCGTCGAGCCGCTTTGGGACGAATATCTGATCGCCCCGATTGTCGCCGGGGTACAGAAACTGGCCCGGCGCGTGGCGGTACTGCAGCGCGGCGATTTCCGCGTGTACTGCCTGTATGTGGTCGTGGCGCTCGTCACGCTGCTGCTGATTTCGGTTCGATAGGAGCGTTGCAATGCCGAACCTGACTATGATCGTGCTGGCTGTGGTGCAGGGATTGACCCTGCTCTTGCTGGCGCCGTTGATGACCGGCGTGTCGCGGATGATTCGCGCGCGCATGCATTCGCGCCGCGGGCCGGGGGTGCTGCAGGACTACCGCGACGTCATTAAGTTGTTCAGGCGCCAGGACGTGGCGCCGGCCAGTGCGGGCTGCGTGTTCCGCGCCGCGCCTTACGTGATCCTCGGCGCCGTATTCCTGCTGGCGATGGCCTTGCCGGCCCTGACTCGCCACTCGCCGCTGTCGGCGCTGGCGGATCTGATCACGTTTGCCTATCTATTCGCCCTGGTGCGTTTCTTCTTCTCGCTCTCGGGGGTCGACTCCGGCAGTTCCTTCGCCGGTATCGGCGCCGGCCGCGAGCTGACGCTGGGCATTCTGGTCGAGCCGACCATGATCCTGTCGCTGCTGGTGGTGGCCCTGATCGAAGGCACAACCAATCTGGGCGCCATCGGCGCCGGCATCGGCGGCAACTATCTGCAGTCGCCGGCGGCCATCGGCCTGGCGATGCTGGCGTTCGCCTTCACGGTGTTCATCGAAATGGGCAAGCTGCCGTTCGACATGGCAGAAGCCGAGCAGGAATTGCAGGAGGGGCCGCTGACCGAGTACTCCGGTCCGTCGCTGGCCCTGCTGAAACTGGGGCTGGGGCTGAAAAAGGTGGTGATGGCGCAGTTCCTGCTGGGCGTTTTCCTGCCGTTCGGCTGTGCCGCCGCGTTGGATGCCGGTTCGTTGGCCATCGCCGCGGTGGCGCTGCCGCTGAAATTGCTGGTGGTGTTCGCGCTCGCCGGCCTGATCGAAAACAGCATGGCGCGCGGCCGCTTCCTGCTGACCTCGCGCGTCACCTGGATCGGTTTCGGGTTGGCGGCCTTGTCCTTCGTCTTCTATCTCACCGGTCTCTGAGGAGCAAACATGGAAAATATCGCTCTCGCGACCATTTTGATGCCCTTCGTCGGTGCGGCGCTGGTGCTGTGCCTGCCTGAACGCATCGGCAAGTGGCTGGCCACCCTGGTCGCGCTCATGGCGTCGGTGGGTACCTTGGCGCTGGCGCAGGCCTTTGCCGCCGGCGGCAAAATAGCCTTGACCGCCGACGTGTTCTCGTTGGCGGGTATGCCGCTCATCGGCATCACCGTCGACCGCCTGAGCACGCTGGTGGCGGTGGCCGTGGTGGTGCTGGGTTTCCTGGTGGTGCTGTATTCGACCGCCTATATGTCGCAAGGCAATCGCGAGCATCCGCATGTCGCCCAGCCGCGCTATTACGCTTATCTATTGGTGTTCATCGGCGCCATGGCCGGCCTGGTGTTGTCTTCGACGCTGCTGGGGCAACTGGTGTTCTTTGAAATCACCGGCGCGTGTTCCTGGGGGTTGATCGGCTACTACCAGAAACCCAAGGCGCTCAAGTCGGCGCTCAAGGCGCTGCTGGTCACGCATGTGGCGGCGCTCGGCCTGTATGTCGCCGCGGGCTGGCTGTTCGCCAATACCGGCTCCTTCGCGCTTGCGGGGATCGCCAGTCTGGCGCCGCAAGCCAAGATCGTGGTGTTCCTGGGTATCATGCTGGCGGCCTGGGGCAAGTCGGCGCAGCTGCCGCTGCATGTCTGGCTGCCGGACGCCATGGAGGCGCCGACCCCGGTCAGTGCCTATCTGCATGCCGCGTCGATGGTCAAGGTCGGCGTGTATATCTTCGCCCGCGCGCTGTATTCGGCGGGTGCCGTGCCGGAAGTCATCGGCTGGATCGGCGCGGTGATGGCGCTGGCGACCATGCTGTACGGCTTCGCCATGTACCTGCCGCAGAAGGATATGAAGCGCTTGCTGGCCTACTCGACCATCGCCCAGCTGTCGTACATCTTTCTCGGCCTGTCCTTGTCGGTGTTCGGCTCACGGCTCGCCTTCGACGGCGCGGTGGCCCACATCTTCAACCACGCTTTCGCCAAGAGCCTGTTCTTCCTGGTGGCCGGGGCGCTGTCGTACACCTGCGGCACGCGCATGTTGCCCAATCTGCGCGGCGTACTGAAGAAGTCGCCCATGCTTGGGTTGTGTTTCGGCGTGGCCGCCCTGGCGATCTCCGGTGTGCCGCCGTTCAACGGCTTCTTCAGCAAGTTCGCCATTCTGGCGGCCGGTTTCGAACTGTCGCGCGCGCACTGGCTGGTGCTGCCGCTCGTGGTGTTGGCGCTGATCGAGTCGGTGTGCAGCTTCGGCTGGTTGATGGCCTGGTTCGGCAAAGTCGTGCCGGGCGAGCCCTCCGAGGCGGTGGCCTCCGCCACCCCGTTACCGTGGGCCATGCGCGTGGTGTTTGCCGTGCTGTTGGTGATGTGTCTGGCCTCCAGCTTCATCGCTGCGTCCTGGCTGGCTTGAGGAGGGAATCATGGATGGAATGTTGATCGTCAATAATCTGGCCGGCCTGCTGATCGTCACCTCGCTGTTGGTGATCTGCACCCAAAGCGTGCTGTCCTCGGCGCGCTGGTATGCGCTGCAGTCGCTGGTGCTGGTGGGGATTTTCCTGGCGCTGGCCACCACCCAGGGCTCGGGCGAGCTTTACCTATGGTCGCTGTCGGCGTTCGTCACCAAGGTGGTGCTGGTGCCGCTGATCATGGTGCGCACGCTGGGCCGGCTGGCCGATCGCGAAGCGCTGCCTGGCTGGCTGAGTCCGGCCTGGATGTTGTTGCTGGCGGCGGTCATCGTGATGCTGTCGTGGTTCGCCGTGTCCTCGGTCAAACTCGCCGTCGTGGCCAACCTCAAGCCCGCGCTGGCGGTGTCGTTGGGGCATTTCCTGCTGGGCCTGATGTGTATCGTTACCCAGCGCAACATTCTCAAGCAGATCTTCGGCTACTGCCTGATGGAAAACGGCGCGCATCTGACGTTGGCGCTGATGGCGAGCCGCGCGCCTGAACTGGTCGAGGTCGGGATCGCCACCGACGCGGTGTTCGCCGTTCTGATCATGGCGATTCTGGCGCGCCGGATTCAGCGCACGCTTGGCACGCTGGATGTAAAGCAACTGACCGCGTTGAAGGGTTGATCAAAAATGACCGCAAACCAATGGCTTTCCGTTTTGTTGTCGATTCCGCTGGTGACCTCGCTGTTGTGCTTCGCTGCGCGGCTGTTGGGTCCGGGCGCGCGAGTCGCGGCAACCACCTTGCATCTGCTCGGCACAGCGCTGCTCTTGGTGTTGTCGCTGGGGGTGGCGGGCACCGTGCTGTACGGCGGTCCGGCCACGGCACTGTCCGGCTGGCTGCACGTCGACGCGCTCGGCGCGATTTTCCTTGGCCTGTTGGGGCTGGTCGGTTTTCTCACCGGCTTCTACTCGATCGGCTATATGGGACATGAACTGGAAGAGGGCGAAATCGACGTCGGGCAACTGTGCCTGTATTTCGGCATCTTCAATCTGTTCCTGTTCACCATGCTGCTGGCCGTGACGGCCAACAACATCATCATGATGTGGGTGGCGATCGAGGCGACCACACTCGGGTCGGCCTTCCTGGTCGGCTTCTACCATCAACGTTCGTCACTGGAAGCGGCCTGGAAATACATCATCATTTGCACCGTCGGGGTGGCGTTCGGCTTGTATGGCGTGGTGCTGGTGTACTCCAATGCCGCCAGCGTGATGGGCGACCATGGCGGCGCCGTGTTCTGGACCGTGCTGATGGGGCAAGCCAAGTCGTTCGACCCGACGCTGATGCGGCTCGCCTTCGTGTTCGTGATCATCGGCTTCGGCACCAAGACCGGCCTGTTCCCGATGCATGCCTGGTTGCCGGACGCGCACAGCGAGGCGCCCAGTCCGGTCAGTGCGCTGCTGTCGGCGGTGCTGCTCAACTGCGCGCTGTTGGTCATCATCCGCTTCTATCTGCTGGTGTCGCGCGCCATCGGCCCGGCGTTCCCGCAGATGCTGTTCATGGCGTTCGGGCTGATGTCGTTGGCGGTGGCAGCGTTCTTTATCGTATCTCAAGGTCATATGAAAAGACTCTTGGCATACTCTAGCGTGGAAAACATGGGGTTGATCGTGCTCGGTCTGGGCTTGGGCGGTCCGCTCGGCGTGTTCGCCGCGCTCTTGCACACCATCAACCATAGCTTGGCCAAGGCGTTGCTGTTCTGCGGTTCGGGCAATGTGCTGCTCAAGTACGGCACGCCGGATCTGGGCGCGATCAAGGGGCTGCTCAAGTCGGCGCCGCTGACCGCCATGCTGTTCGGCGCCGGGGCCTTGGCATTGGGCGGCATCCCGCCGTTCAACGTGTTCTTCAGCGAATTCCTACTGGTGACGGCGGGTATCAAGGCGGGACATGCCGGGCTGATCGTGCTGTGCCTGGTCTTGCTGACCGTGGTGCTGGCCGGTTTGGTGCGCATGGTGGCCGGCAGTCTGTTTGGGCCGGCGCCCGACCAGGTGGAACCGGGTGAACCGGGTGCCTTGACGCTGGTGCCGATGGCGGTGCTGTTGGCGTTGATGTTGATCATGGGCGTGGCCGCGCCGCGACCGGTCACCGATTTGTTGCATGCCGCGACCGCGGTGGTGCAAAACGTGGTGGCGCCGTCCGCCACGGTTCAATGAGCCCGCGAGGAGAGTGTTGCAAATGACCGTTTCGGAACAAACCAAAGTGGGCCAAAACTATGTGGATGGACTGCGCGAACGCTTTGGCGCGGCTATCCTGGATGCCGAATGGCAAACCGCGGATCAGGTGACCGTGACCATCAAGCTCGGCAGCCTGCCTGACGTGGTCGAGTGGCTGTATTACAAACAGGGCGGCTGGCTGTCGGTGTTGTTCGGCAACGACGAGCGTCCGCTCAACGGCCATTTCGCCGTGTATTACGTGCTGTCGATGGAAGGCATCGTCAAAAGCTGGGTGGTGGTGCGCGCGCTGGTGGAAGAACACCGGCCCGAGTTTCCCTCGGTCACGCCGCGCGTGCCGGCGGCGGTATGGGGCGAGCGCGAAATCCGCGACATGTACGGTCTGGTCCCGGTCGGCCTGCCCGACGAACGCCGCCTGGTGCTGCCGGACGATTGGCCGGACGATCTGCACCCGTTACGCAAGGACGCGATGGCGTACAACCAGCGCCCGGCACCGACCTCCGACAGCGAAACCTACACCTTCGTCAACGACGCCACCGGCAGCACGCGCGACGTGCCGCTCGGCCCATTGCACATCACTTCCGACGAGCCGGGGCATTTCCGCCTGTTCGTCGACGGCGAAGACATCGTCGATGCCGACTACCGCATGTTCTATGTGCATCGCGGCATGGAGAAGCTGGCCGAGACGCGCATGGGCTACGACGAGGTGACTTTCCTGTCGGATCGGGTCTGCGGTATTTGCGGCTTTACCCACAGCGTGGCGTACAGCTCGGCGGTGGAAAACGCGCTCGGCCTGGTGGTGCCGCCGCGCGCCCAGGCGATCCGCAGTGTCTTCCTGGAGGTGGAGCGGCTGCATAGCCATCTGCTGAACCTGGGGCTCGCCAGCCACTTCGTCGGCTTCGACACCGGCTTTATGCAGTTCTTCCGTGTGCGCGAGAAGGCCATGACCATGGCCGAGCTGTTGACCGGCGCGCGCAAAACCTACGGCATGAACCTGATCGGCGGCGTGCGGCGCGACATCATGAAGGCCGAGCGTACCCGCACGCTGGCGCTGGTGGCCGAATTGCGCGTCGAAGTCACGCAACTGGTGGATATGCTGCTGTCGACGCCGAACCTGCGACAACGTACCGCCGGCGTCGGCATCCTCGACAAGAAGGTGGCGCGCGACTTCAGCCCGGTCGGTCCGCTGGTGCGTGCCAGCGGTTTCAAGCGCGACGTCCGTGCCGACCATGTGTACGCCGGCTACGCCAGCCTGCCGTTCGATGTGCATACGGAAGACAGTTGCGATGTGCTGGGGCGCGTGTTGATCCGCGCGCGCGAATTCTTCGATTCGCTGTCGATCATCGAATACGCCCTGGACAATCTGCCGGCGGGTCCGGTGCTGCTGGAAGGCTTCCACTATCGGCCGCACCAGTTCGCACTCGGCTTCGCCGAAGCCCCGCGCGGCGAAGACATTCACTGGGCGATGACCGGCGACAACCAAAAATTGTACCGCTGGCGTTGCCGCGCACCGACCTATGCCAACTGGCCGCCGCTACGCTATATGCTGCGCGGCAATACCGTGTCGGATGCGCCGCTGATCGTGGCCAGTATCGACCCCTGTTACTCGTGCACCGACCGCGTGACGTTGGTGGACGTGAAAAAGAACAAGTCGACCACGGTGCCCTACAAGGAAATCGAACGCTATGGCCGCGAGCGCAAAGACTCGCCGCTGAAATAGGAGCCGATTCATGCTCAAGCTCTTCAAAATCATTGCCGACGCGGGCGAGGCGACCGCCAAGTATCCGTTCGCACCGTTTCCGGTCAGCCCGGGATTTCGCGGCAAGCCGGAACTCGACGCGACGCAGTGCATCGCCTGCGCCGCCTGTACCACGGCTTGTCCAGCCAACGCGCTGACCATGGACAACGACACCGCCACCGGTATCCGTACCTGGCAACTCCATCTCGGCCGCTGCATTTTCTGCGGCCGCTGCGAGGAGGTGTGCCCGACCCACGCCATCGTGCTGACGCCGACGTTCGAGTTGGCCGTGGCCAATAAGGACGATTTGCTGCAAAAAGCCAGTTTCCGTTTGCAGGATTGCTCAGCGTGCGGCCGGCCGTTCGCGCCGGCCAGGGAAATCGACTACGCGATGGCTTTGCTGCGGCAAAGCGGTGTGGCGGTGGATGAGGCGCGTCGCGCCGAGTTTGCCTGCTGCCCAGCCTGCAAGCGCGCGGCGACCGTGGCGCGCGACGCCGTATCGCAGCATCTGAGCCCGGAGGCGGAACAATGAACGGACCCATGCAAACCTCGAACCTGATCGTGCCGCGCGACGCCAACGGCATGCCGGTGCCGTTGACCGAAAGCGAGCACATCGCGGCGCTCAAGGGCAAGTTGCTCAAGGATATCCAGCGCTCGGCCTACGTGTATCGCGTCGACTGCGGCGGCTGCAACGGCTGCGAGATCGAGATCTTCGCCGCCATCACGCCGGTGTTCGACGCCGAGCGCTTCGGTATCAAGGTGGTGGCGTCGCCCCGGCACGCCGACATTTTGCTGTTCACCGGCGCGGTGACGCGCGCGATGCGCATGCCGGCGCTGCGCGCCTGGCAGGCGGCGCCGGATCCCAAGATTTCGGTGTCCTACGGCGCCTGCGGCTGCTCGGGCGGCATTTTTCACGATCTGTATTGCGTCTGGGGCGGCAGCGACAAAATCGTACCGGTCGACGTCTACATTCCCGGTTGCCCGCCGACGCCGGCGGCGACGCTGTATGGCTTTGCCATGGCGTTGGGGCTGTTGGATCAGAAGCTCAAGGGGACGCATCAGGTCGAGGACGAGCACCAGCGGCCGACGCTGCCGCATCCGACCATTGCGCTGGACGTGCGCGTCGAGATCGAGCGCGAGGCGCGCCGGTTGGCCGGCTATCGCAGCGGACGCCTGATCGCCGACGAATTCCTGACCCTGGTGGCGGAAAGCGAAATGCCGCTGGATGAGTGCATGAAGCACCGTCTATCCGGCGAGGACGACCCGCGCCTGGCCGAGATCCTGACGCGGCTGTGGGACATCGGCGCCGGTGTCGGCAGGGGGTGAGGCCATGAGCGGCAAAGTGGTGTTTTACTCGCTGTCGAAGAAGTTTCTCGAACGCGAACAGGACCTGCCGCCCGAGGGCGCGGCACGCCAGGTGATTTATCAGACGCTGGCGCTCGGGCATCACATCGGGGTGATCGATTGTCTGAAACCGGTGTTGTCCTGCCCGCAAGACGGGTTTGAGCGTTGGGCCGCGCGCCTGCCCGACAACGAAGCGCGGCGCAAGCTCATGGGGGTGCTGAAGTTCGGCGAAATCATGATCGATGCCAGTCATATCGGCATGCTGGGCGCGGCGCTGTCCGGCGCGCGCGAGTCGTTCGCCGGCGAGGAGGCGGGATGGTACCAGACGCTGATGGGCGCACTGGCGGCCATCGAGGCCGAGCCTGCCATGTATCTGATGGTGAAGCGTCATGACGGCTGACAATCTGATCCTGGCGGTCGGCAACGCCATGATGGGCGACGATGGCGCCGGCCCCTTGCTGGCGTCGCTGCTGCACTCGGCACCCGCCGCCGGCTGGCTGGCGATCGACGGCGGCTCGGCGCCGGAGAACGTTGCGCATAGCGTCTTGGCGGCCAAGCCGCGGCGCGTGGTGGTGTTCGACGCCGCCGACATGGGGCTCGATCCGGGCGAGATCCGCCTGGTCGACGACCGCACGATTGCCGAAATGTTTATCATGACCACGCATAACCTGCCGCTCAATTTCCTGATCGAGCGCCTGCGCGAGGAGATCGACGAGGTCTTGTTTCTCGGTGTGCAGCCCGATGTGGTGGCGTTTTATTTCCCCATGACGCCCAAGATCGACACGGCCGTGCGTGCGCTTCACGCGCGCCTGGTGGCCGGGCAGGGGCTGGATGGGTTGGCGTGGCTGTCGTCCGAGCGCCCGTAGGGGCGGAAAGCGTGCACCAAGCTTGATCTGACTCCGTTTGCCGAAAGTCCTCTGCCTGTTACAATGCCGACGAGATCGGTTGTAGCAGGCTTTATTCCCTTTTCATTGCCCATTTTCCGAATCGACGCATGGACTCCCATCTGCCTAGCCGTTTGCCCGCTGCTGCCGTGCCCGTCGCCGGGGAGCTCTCCCTCGATGCGCTGCGCCGCGAGCGCGATCACCTGCAGATCCTGGTCGATGTCACCAACGCCGTGCTGTCCACGCTGGAATTCGACGACCTGGTCGAGCAGGTGGCGCGTGCGTTGTGCCGCTATCTGGATGTTCATTTCGCCGATCTGAATCTGTTCGACGCCGATTCGACCCGCGTCGAATCCCATGCCGCGCTATTTCTGCCCGACGGCACGCTCACGCGCGAGCAGGCCGAGTTTGCGCTCACGCATCTGCCCGGCCGCGATGCCGTGATGAACAAGCAGGTGCTGGTCTGCGATTTCGAGCGCATGCAGCTGCTAGCCGCCGAACATCGCCATGTGCGCGCCTTGCTGGCGCAGGGGTTTCGCTCGCTATGCGTGCTGCCGTTATTCTCCGGCGAACGCATCCTCGGTGCGCTGATGCTGGCCCATGGCCGCGAGGCCGCCTTCTTTCACGATAATCTGCTTTTGATGCAGCAGATCGCCGCGCGTATTGCGCTGTCGCTCGACAACGCCTTGGCCTATCAGCAGATCTCGCAGCTGAAAGATAAGCTTGCGCGGGAAAATCGCCTGCTGGCCGAAGAGATCAGCAATTACGAGAGCTTCGATGAGATCATCGGTCAGAGCGTCGCCATGTCCGAGGTGCTGGAGCAGGTGAGGATGGTGGCCGAAACCGATTCGTCCGTGCTGATCCAGGGCGAAACCGGTACCGGCAAGGAACTGATCGCACGCGCGATCCATAATTTGAGCCCGCGCAAACCGCAGCGCATGGTGACCATGAACAGCGCGGCCATTCCGGCCGGATTGCTGGAGAGCGAGCTATTCGGCCACGAGAAAGGCGCCTTTACCGGCGCCAATGGCCAACGGCTGGGCCGTTTCGAGTTGGCGAACCAGGGGACGCTGTTTCTTGACGAGGTCGGCGATATTCCGTTGGAGCTGCAGCCCAAGCTGTTGCGCGTGCTGCAGGAGCGGGAAATCGAGCGTCTGGGCGGGCAGAAGATCATCCCGGTCGATGTGCGCGTGATCTCCGCGACCAGTTGCGATCTGTCGCAGATGATCGCCGAGAGACGCTATCGCAGCGACTTGTTCTACCGCCTCAATGTCTTTCCGATCTGGGTGCCGCCGCTGCGCGAGCGCCCGGAAGATATCCCACTATTGGCTCGCTTCTTCGCGCACAAGTTCGCCCGCCGTCTCAAGCGCAACATCGAGTGCATCGCCGACGAAACCCTGACGCGTCTTTCGCAGCATCCTTGGCCTGGCAATGTACGCGAACTGCAGAATGTGATCGAGCGCGCCGTGATCCTGTCGCGCGGGCCCGAACTGCATCTGCCGATGGCCGATCTGCAGTCGCCGTCGACACCGCCGTCGGTCGCGCCGGCCAGGCCCGCCGGCGGCCTGGCGGCACCGTTGTCGCCCGACGACGGCAGCGAGCCGGAGCGCGAGCGCATCTTGCGCGTGCTACGCGAGGCCAACGGCATCGTGGCCGGCCCCAAAGGCGCCGCCGCGCGTCTGGGGCTCAAGCGCACGACATTGCTGTCGCGCATGCAGCGTATGGGGATTTCGGTCAAGTCGTTGGATGAATTATGATTGTCGCATCGATTTGTCGAGATTTTGTATGATCCGTTATTTTCGCTGCGCGCTGTTCGCCTTGCTCAGTCTGTCGTCGTCGTGGGTTCTGGCCGAGAATATGCCGGCACCCGCTGTGCCGCCGCGCATCGGCGTGGTGCTGGGTGGGGGCGGTGCGCGCGGTTTTGCGCACCTGGGGGTGCTCAGGGAGCTGGAAAAGCTCCATATCCCGATTTCCTGTATTGCCGGCACCAGTGCCGGCGCGCTGATCGGCGGCATGTACGCCAATGGCCTGTCGCTGGACGAGATGCAGCAGTCCTTCAAAGAGGCCGACTGGAGCGCGATGCTCTCGGGTAAGCCGAGTCGGGCTCAAGTGCCCTACGAGCGCAAGAGCGACGACTATCGCAATTATTTCGACCTGACCTTCGGCGTGCGCGACGGCGCTTTTCGCGTGCCGCGCAGCGCCATCAATTCGCAGGACGTTGACCTGTATATCCGCGCATTGACGCGCGACCGGGTCGTCGACAGCTTCGATCGTTTGCCGATTCCATTTCGTGCCGTGGCAACCGACCTGTCCAACGGCGATGCGGTCGTGTTCGACCGCGGCGCGCTGGCCATCGCATTGCGTGCCAGTATGGCGGTGCCGGGGGTGTTCGACCCGGTTTCCGATCAAGGCCGGTTGTTGGTCGATGGCGGCTTGGCGCGCAACTTGCCGATCGAGGATCTGAAGCATCGCTGCGCCGATCACCTGATCGTGGTGGATGTCGGTACGCCGCTATTGAAGACCGACCAGATCCATACGCTATTCGATGTGCTGGCTCAGACCAGCAATTTGATGGTGACGCGTAACGCAAGTCAGCAGAAGACCTTGCTGGATGATCAGGATGTGGTCATCCGGCCGGATCTGACCGGCTTTTCTTCGGCGGCGTTCGTCAATAACCAGGCTATCATCGCCCGCGGCGTGTCGGCCGTGGATCCGGTGCGCGAACGGTTGAAGGCCTGGGCGGTCTCGCCGCAGGCGTATGCCGCCTGGCATGCCCGACTGGTGCCGCCGCCATCGCCCAAGATCGATCATATCCGGGTGGAGGGGTCGGGTGCGAGCTTCATCAACCCGGAGCAACTGACGAAAACGCTCGGCAACGACACCGGCTCGGACGGTAGCCTGGATTCGGCGCGTCAGCAGCTGCGCACGCTGTTTGCCGGCGGCGACTTCGATAGCTTGACCTACCGGGTCGAGGATGTCGACGGGCGTCATATCATGCAGGTGATGCCGGTCGAACGCTCGATCGGGCCGAACCAGCTGCGTTTCGGCTTGAATCTGAAAAACAGTACCGTCGGCGATGCCAGCGTGACCTTCCTCGGGTCGTCGCTTTCTACCTGGCTCAATGCTTCCGGCGCCACTTGGCGCAACGACCTGCAGCTCGGTTCGGATACCTTGTTGCGCAGCGAGCTCTATCAGCCGCTGGCACTCGGCAGCCCGGTGTTTCTGGCGGCCCAAGGGCATTACAAGGAAGAGCCCTGGCCGTTCTACGATGCCAACCATCTGAAATACGCCGAACTGACGCTGGCGGAAACTGGTGGGGAACTGGATGTCGGCGTGGCGCTAGGGCAGTACGGTCAACTGCGCGGCGGTCCCTACTGGTTGCAGTACCAGCCGCGTGTCAGCATGGGGGCGTTGCAGCCTTCTCAGGTCGGACTGGATCAGAAAGCGACCGAGGCCGGCTTGCACCTGTCGGCGGTGGCCGACCAGTTCGACAATCCGCGTTGGCCGCGCAGCGGTTACTTCTTCGATGGCAGCCTGCGTTACTCGATGCCGGCGTGGCACGGTATCGATACGCGCTATTACGGACTGACGGCGGAGGATGTGATGACGCTGGGCGATGTGACTTGGCGTCTGACCGGCAAGCTCAAGGGAAATTTGATCGGTGCCAATCCGAACCGTTTCGCCATGCCGCAGTTCCTGGGCGGCTTCCTTAATATGAGCGGCTATCAACAAGACGAGCTCTATGGCGACAGAATCAGCTTGGGGCGCTTGATGGTGTATTGGCGCGCCGCGACGTTGCCATCCGCATTCGGCTCGGGGATCTATGCCGGTGCATCGCTGGAGCTTGGCAAGGTGTGGAATCGGAATTTCGGCGACGAGAACACCGGCTGGTTGCCCGGCGGTTCGGTTTTCCTGGGAGCGGACACTCTGCTCGGACCCTTCTTCATCGGCGTCGGCACGGCCCGTGGCGGTCGTCCGATCGGCTATATGTACCTGGGGCTCGACTACTAGTTGCGGGGGTGTGGAGCGTAGGGTGCGTTCGCGAAGCAACGCACCACCCTTGCGATGATGGCGGGTTGCCTTCGGCGAACCTACCCTACGGCCGCTCCGGATGGAAGGCTATGCCTGGGCGAATAGCGCCGACAACGCCACGCCCGGGTCCGGTGCGCGCATGAATGCTTCTCCGACCAGGAAGGTCAGCACCTGATGCGCCTGCATGCGGCTCACGTCCTCCGGCCTCAGGATGCCGCTTTCGGTGACCACGATGCGGTCGTGGCCGATTTGCGGTAGCAAGTCGATAGTGGTGGCCAGATCGACTTCGAACGTGCGCAGATTGCGGTTGTTGATGCCGATTAGCGGCGTGGGGAGCGTCAGTGCGCGCGTCAGTTCCGCCGCGTCGTGCACTTCTACCAAGACCGCCATGCCGAGTGCCGCCGCCAGATCGTGCAAGGCGCGCAGTCGGGCGTCGTCCAATGCCGCGGCGATCAGCAGAATACAATCGGCGCCCATGGCGCGGGCTTCGTAGACTTGGTACTCGTCGACCAGGAAATCCTTGCGCAGGACGGGGAGGGCGCAGGCGGCGCGTGCCGCTTCGAGGTAAGCCTGGTCGCCCTGAAAGAAATCGCGATCGGTTAAGACCGACAAGCAGGCCGCGCCGTGCGCGGCATAGCGCGCGGCAATGTCGGCCGGATCGAAATCGTTGCGGATCACGCCCTTGCTCGGACTGGCTTTCTTGATCTCGGCAATGACGGCGGCATGGCCTTGGCGATGGCGCTGCCGCAAGGCCTCGACGAAATCGCGCCGGTCGTCGGAGCGGGCTTCGGCTCGCAGTCGCAGCTGTTCGAGGGGGAGGGTAGCGCGGGCATCGGCCACTTCTTGTGCCTTGCGCGCCAGGATGGTATTGAGGATGTCGGTCATTCGAGCTGGTTTGGCGGTCAAAAAGGCATCATGCAGAATGGATGGCGCTTTGACAAGTCGCTGGTGCTCGCACGGTCGTGCAATTCGGCCGGACGCAAAAAAACCCGGATCGTGATCCGGGTTCTTGTTCTTCCTGTTCGACCGATGATTACAGCGGTTGAATGTTGGAAGCTTGCTTGCCCTTCGGGCCCATGGTTACTTCGAAGCTGACTTTCTGGTTTTCAGCCAGGGTCTTGAAGCCATTGACCTTGATTTGGGAGAAGTGAGCGAAAACGTCTTCACCGCCTTCGTCCGGAGTGATAAAACCGAAGCCCTTAGCGTCGTTGAACCACTTAACGGTACCCGTTGCCATGTGTAATTCCCATCAAAAAAATAAAAAAACAAGTGCATGAAAGTCAAGGAAAATGGCGAACCGTGGTACAGACTTGCGTCAGCTACGACAACTCATGTTTTCGACTTGAAAATCCTGCAGGGACGGATAATGCATAAGGTTTGAATACTATGCAAGCTTTATTTTCGACCGGTGTGCGGCGGCAGATAATGTCAAATGCGTAGAAGCTAATCCCCGCAAGGGTTTTGGTCTATTTTTCCTTTATTTCCCCGGCGGTTCAGCGACGATGGCCAAACGCTCCAGTAGCGCGCCGGCCTGGCGCAATAAGGCGATTTCCTCGCTATTTAGCGTATTGGTGATGGCTTGGCTCAACCAGTTGTCGCGGTTGTTGCGGTTGGCCGTCAATACGCCCAGGCCTTCTTCGGTTAGTCGAACGCAGCTTTTGCGTTTGTCGCTGGCATTCTCTTCTTTGAAGGTCAATCCCATCTGCTCCAATTTACGCAAAAGCGCAGACAGGTTTTGCGGACGTAAGCCCTCGTATTCGGCCAGTGCCGTGGGGGTTGCCTCGTCGCCCAGTTGATCGATACGGCCAAGCAATAACAATTGGCTCAGCGGCAGCTCTAGCGGCGTGCTTTCACGGCGCAAGCGGCGTACCAGGAGCATCATTTGTTTGCGCAAGGTGCTGGCGCAGTCGGCGATATCGGTAGTTGGATTCATGCGTTGCAATATGACGATTAATATTCTAAGCGAACATAGTATAAGGTGGGTCGGTTCGGCAAGTATGTCGCCTCGGTCAGGATTTTTTGTCGTCCCTATAGGCATTGGGTATGGCAATCGCTATGATGCCCTTTAAATAGACTGAAGCGACGGCAAATACCGTGGAGCGGGCCATGCTAGATGAACGAACCCCTATCGTAATCGAAGACGAAGAGAGTTTCCGTGATTTCCATGATGCCGTGAGCGATTATGCGCCGCATATCGAGGCTTTGGTCGCCTTGCTCAGGCAACAGCCTACCGATTCAGACGCGGTGGCCGATCTCTTTCGAACTTTTCACAACATCAAGGGCGATGCCAGTCTTTGCCGGCTGACGTTCCTGGTGCCTTTCATGCATTCGGCGGAAACGCTGCTCGCGCGCGTGCGCTCGGGCGAAGTGCCGTTCACCCCCAGACTTGCCGACGTGCTGTTGTTGTCGACCGATCGCCTGCAACAGGCGGTGGACTCGCTGGCGGCCGGCGAGTCCACCGGTAATCTGCACTTGGCGGAATTGACCTCGGCGCTGGAGGCCATGCATCACATGGCCCCGACCGAAGTCGAGCGCGCCTGTGTTCAATTGATCGCCGCGTTGACCGGTGTGCGCGAAGAGCGCGGCGAGGTGTTCGATCTGCAGGCGCTGATGATCGACCGCCCCGGCGATCTGGCGTTTTTCAAACAACTGGCGCTGCAGCTCGAGCGCCGTTCTTCGCTGTTTACCGGCCGCACGGAGCGCAATCTGAAGCTTGCTTTGCTGACCAATCAGTTGGCCGGTGCCCCGATCGATCCCGAGCAGTTGTGTGCCGCGGTGTATGTGCACGACCTGGGGATGGTGTGGCTGCCGGAGGCGTTATGGATCGGCAATCGTGTTATGCATGACGAAGAGCGGCAACAGATGCGCCAGCATGTCGGCTGGGCCGCTGGCCTGTTGCAGCGCATCCCTGGCTGGGACTTGGCCGCGCGTATCGTGTTGCATCACCATGAAAAGCCTGACGGCACGGGCTATCCGCAAGGGTTGCACCAGGATCAGATCGAGCCGGGGGCGAAGATCTTGGCGTTGGTCGATGCCTTCGAGTCGGTGATGGTCAAGCAGGGGGCGCGCGGCCAGCCGCGTTCGACGCTGCGGGCCGCGGCCGAGGTGAATGCCGCCGATCACCAGTTCGACCCGGCATGGGTTCGGCATTTCAATCATGCGGTGCAGCATGTGCTGGATGAGGCGAATAGTTGACAGGCGAATCGTGTCCGGCACGATTTAGGTCATGGTCGTGTGGCTGGCAGCATGTATAATTCACCGCCATAGCGTATAAGAAATTGCTGAATGATCGATGTCGGCGGGCGAAGTGGCTGCGCCCCGGTCATCGCAGCCACAGAATACATGGCATTGCAAAATGACTACCCCACGATGGTTGTGCTGGAGGGCGAGGTTTTATTCGACCGGCAGCGCAGGCATCTCTCTAGGCAGGACGTGCATGTCGAGCTGAAGGAGCACGAGGCTCGACTGTTGTCCGCGCTCCTCGACGGCATCCAGGATAAGCGCGAAATCATCGAGCTGCTCTGGGAGTCTCGCGGCGTCATCGTCACCGAAAACAACTACTACAAGGTGGTGAAAGGGCTGCGCAACGCGTTCGAGTCCGTTGGTCTCTCCGCCGATCTACTCAAGACCCTGCCGCGTGTCGGTATTGCCTTTGTCGGCATGGCCGAGCCGCTGGCGGCCGGCCTGGATGCCGTGGAGCGGTTACCCGTGGCGGCGCCGGTGGTCGCGGCGGACGACGATGTCGGCGTGGCGCCAATGGCCGAGTCGAAACCGGCGGCGGCCGAGCGCCGGCGTCAGGCGTGGTTGTTCGGTGTGCTGATTCTGGCGATGGCACTGCTGTGCGGTAGTTTGTTGCTGCGCTCGGATAACGGTTTCCGTCTGCTGGGTACGGCGTCCGGTATCAAGATCTACGTTTTCAAAGATCCTGGCGTGTCGCTGGTCGACGTGCTGGCGCGTTATCGCCGTTTCGATCTCGAGCAGCAAAATACCCGCTATATCTACTATCGTGCGGTCGGCAAGAACTTCATTATCTTGGCATGCCCAACCGCGCTGCCGGATGGGGCGGAATCATGCGTATCCCTGATGCAAAAAAATATCTGATCATCCTGGCGTTGGAGACGATGCTGGCGGCGACGTTATGGTGGGCCAATCCGGCAGGGGGGCGCGAGCTTTCGCCACGCAATCCGTGTCTTGCCAATGTGGTCATCGCGCGTGGACAGGCGGCGCCCGGACGAGTGGGTGGTCACTTGATGGTGTTCCCGGCCGGATCCCAGTGGATTTTCAATCTGAGCTGGAAGGCCAATGGCGCGCTGCACGTGCTGCACCGCCAGATCGATGCCCGTTTCCAGGATCTGGGTATGGGGCGTTTCCAGTATGTCACCCGTTCGGTTTCCCGTTATCGGGATGACACCGATGACGATGTCGCGACACTGTTTCCCATGCTGCAACCCGGCGCATCCGGCTCCATGACTTTTACGCCGATCGCCGATGGTCTGTTCAATGCGCAGGTTAACGAGGACTTTCAGTTTTATTGCAGCGAGCAGTAAACCCGCGGTTTTTAAGGAAAAAACGGCGGAATTCAGAAATTTTCAGAAGTATTCCCTACTTTGTATAGTCAAATTCAGACTAAGTCCGTGCAATTTTCTGGGGCGGGGGTAAGCTGGGTACATCAGGACGGCGCAGCACTTTATGCCGCACCTGGTGGGTAAGTAACCTGAAAGTCTTCTTCGAGGGCGTCCAGGTTGCGCGCATCCAGCCGGACACCCTTCGCTCTTATACGCTGGTTTTTGCTTGGCGCGTCGGGGTAGTCGTGCCAGGCAAATCTCAAGGCTGAGATGCGCGCAACCTGGACGTCTTTTCGTCTGGCGACCGTTCGCCGAACGGTCGCAATGATTCCAAGATAACGCTAAAACCGGGTAGGCTCAGCGCAGCTTGAAGAGCTCGCGCAGATGGCGCGCTACGGCAGCGTCGCGGTGGTGTCCGATGCGCTGCGCGCTTGGCAGTTGCGTCGCCAGTCGCGGATGGGCGTTGCCCATGATGCGGGGGTGGCCGGCCACTTGCAGCAGCTCGATATCGTTCTGACCATCGCCGAATGCGAGGCAATCGGCGGCGTCCACGCCCAGTCGGTTCAAAATCAATTTCAACGCATTGCCCTTGGAAACGTCGGGTGCCATGACTTCCAGGCAGTCGTCGGCCGAGAAAGTGATGGACGCAACGTCGCCGAAGCGAGCGTGCAATTGTTGCTCCACCTCGAGTAGGTGCGCGTGTTCGGCGATGTAGAGCACCTTGGCGACGCCCTCGCCGCTATGGCGGGTCAGATCGCTGACCTGGTATTGGAAGCCCGAGTCCTGGTGCATGTCGAGAATCCACTGGCAGGGTTGATCGATCAGCCAGGCATCGTCCAGGTAAAAGTTCAGCAGGCAGCCGCGCGACAGCGCTGGATCGGTGAGTTGCCGAACCAGGGCGGGTGGGATGTCGCTGCGGTGGATCGGTTGATCGTCCGGGTCGTGGATGCGGGCGCCGTTCGAGGTGATCAGGTGGGCGCGCACGCCGAGCGAGGCGCGGATGCCGGTGACGTCAAGAAAATGCCGTCCGGTGGCGATCGCGAGATGCACACCCAGATTGTCGAGAGACTGCAGCGTTTGGGCGGTATAGGCATCGACGCTGTGATTGCCGTCGAGCAAGGTGCCGTCCAGATCGGAGACGATGAGCTGGTACACGGTGAAGGGGCTTGAGAACGTAAGAGTGGGAATCATACCCGAAAACCGCTGTTTCGGTTGCTTCTTGGTGAGGGGCGTCTGAATTTTTGTTGGAAATCAATTTGTTGAATCGTGCTGCTTGTCGAGGCTTTAGGCCGATAAGTGGTCGCGATCGATCCATGCGTCGTGTTCGATGCGATAGATGATGCTGTCGGCGATGCCGGGGCGCGGGTCGGCTTGACGCGCTACCTCGTGCATGCCGATTTTTTCCAGGACTCGACGCGATGCTTGATGCGGCTCGCGTACCGTGGCCCGTATTTCGGCAAGGCGGTACAGCGTGAAGCCGTATTTCAATGCGTATCGGGCAAATTCGGTTGCCAGTCCTTGTCCCCAGGCCGATGTTGCAAATCGATAGCCCAGGTTTGGGTGGGTTTGTGTGCCGAACAGTCCCCAGTGCAGTCCGCCGAAGCCGATGATGGCATCGGGTTGGCGTTTGAGTCGTATGCTCCAGGTGCAGAAGCCGTGCTGTTGGCGATGATCCAGCCAGCGTTGCATGCGCGCTTCGGCTTCGCGCCGGTCTTTCATCGGGCCTGCCGGGTTGAAGGTGTTGGTGGCGGGGTCGCCGTAAATGTCGAACAAGCGGTCAATGTCTGCTTCGCTGGGGTGGGTCAGCAGGAGGCGGGGGCTTTCGAGTGGGGTGGTCATGTCGGGGTGGGGCGCGAGCAATCAATAAACCATTTTGGATTATGCTAAAGGCATTTTCAATGAATGTGAATCAAAAAGCGGCGTAAGCCGCCTTTTGATCGTAGGGCTGCTTACTTGCTGCCGTGAGAGCGATCCATCTCCCACTTGTCCCCGCTGACTTCATTGCCCTGCGCCCTTTGGTTGTCTGGCGGGGCCATGCCGTTGCCGGCCTGGGTTTGCGACGACGAGGTCGCAACCGAATCGTCGGCGGAAGCGAGCAAAGGGATGCCTGCGGAGAAAATGGCCAGAATAGCGGCGAAAATACGAGTTTTCATGGTTAACTCCTTTGAATGGCGTTTATGATGGCTCCCTGCGCCTTTGTTGTGATTCTGTTATATCGTAACCTGATGTTTAGTACCAGTTGACAGGAATTAAAAAGTATGAATTTGGTATAAAATGACTTAACATTTTCAGGTTTTAAGCTGCAAGTGATTGATTTTGCCGAAATTTGTGTAATAAATTTTAACAAAACCAGTATGGATTTGGGTCGTGACGCGTGCCGGTGCCATCTGATTTTGAGGTGTTGGCAAGACGCTACAAACGTCTGAAGGCTCGACCTCGCGCCATGGGACGCCTAGTTCGTTCGAACTAGGCGTTTTCGACTTCCGGCCGACTGTTTCGTACGACGCGAGCCCCTACACTGGCGGCAAGGAGCCCGCTCATGTTCGAATCCTCGTCATCCGCCCCAGCCGAGCTGCTGGACGCTTTCGGCCGTCGCATCGATTATCTGCGCCTGTCGGTCACGGATCGCTGCGATCTGCGCTGTCGTTATTGCCTGCCCAAAGGCTTCGACGATTACGCCGAACCCGCCGATTGGCTCGGTTTCGACGAGATAGAGCGCGTGGTGGCGGCTTTTGCCGCACTTGGGGTGCGGCGTTTTCGACTGACTGGCGGCGAGCCGCTGATGCGTCGCAATCTGACCGCGTTGGTGGCGCGCCTGTCCGTCATCGATGGCGTGCGCGATCTGTCGCTGTCGACCAATGCCACTCAGTTGGCGCGCCATGCCGAGGCACTGAAGCAAGCCGGGCTGTCGCGGCTGAATGTCAGTCTCGACTCGCTGGACAAAGGCTGCATGCAGCAGGTGACCGGGCGGGATAGTCTGGATACGGTCATGGCCGGGCTCATGGCCGGCAAGGCGGCGGGGCTCGCGCCGATCAAATTGAACATGGTGCTGATGCGCGGCATCAATGACGGCGAGGTCGGCCGCATGGCGGCATTCTGCTTCGAGCATGGCTTTATTCTGCGCTTGATCGAAGCCATGCCCATGGGCGCGAGCGGACGCAATACCAGTTATCTGCCGGTGGCCGACGTCCTGCCTGCACTGATCGAGCGCTTTGGGCTCGTACCCTCCGCGCGGACGCTGGGCGGCGGCCCGGCCCGCTATTGGCAGACACCGGACGGCCGGGGGCAGCTCGGTACGATTACGCCGATCAGTCAGCACTTTTGCGCCACCTGTAACCGGGTGCGGTTGTCGGTGGACGGTACGCTGTATCTGTGCCTGGGGCAGGAGGACAAAGTCGAGCTGCGGCCACTCATGCGCGCCGGTTGTGACGATGCCACTTTGCGCGCGGCCATCGTCGACGCGATTCGACGCAAGCCGGAAAAACACCATTTTGTCGAGACGCCGGCTAAAATCCTCAGATTCATGTCCCAGACGGGTGGGTAGCCAGTATGACCATGTCGCCTCTCGATGTTCTGCCGCAGTGGCGGCGTTTGAGCGTTCGCGTTGTTGGTTTCCTGCTGTTGACGCTGCTGATCGGGCTGACGGCGATCGGCGCCACCTTGTATCTCTCCTGGCAACTGGAGGGCGGCGCCGCCGCCATCAACGCCGCCGGCAGCCTGCGCAAACAAACCTACCGGCTGGCGCTGTCGCTAGAGGAGTATACCGCGGCGCCCGATCCCGCCTTGCGGCTGCGCATCGTCAATGATCTTGGGGTGTTCGAGCACACGCTGACCCAGCTCAAGAACGGCGATCCGACACGCCCGCTGTATCTGCCGCACGACGAGACGGTGCATCTGGCCTTCGATCGCATCCGCGCACATTACCAGGCTGAGATCCTGCCGCCGGCCCAAGCGGTGCTGGCCGGCCGCAACGGCCCGGCGCGCGCCGATTTACGCGTGCGCGCCGACGATTTCGTCGGGCAGATCGACGGGCTGGTGACGCTTGTCGAACACTACAACGAGCGCCGCACGCTGCTGCTGCAGGCGTCGCAGGTGATGTTGATCGCGATGGCCATCGCCGGTTGCACGGCGCAGATCTATCTGATGTTTCTGCTGATTTTCCGCCCGTTGGAACGCTTGAGCGAAGGCATGCGCCGCATGGCTTCGCGCGATCTGTCCGTGCGCTTGCCGGTGGAAACGCGCGACGAATTCGGTGCGTTGACGCAGGGCTTCAACCATATGGCCGACCGTCTGTCGGACTCCTACGCCACGTTGGAGGCACGCGTTCAGGATAAAACCGCCATCCTCAACGAGCAAAATCGCGAGTTGTCGTTGTTATATGGCATTACGGCTTGGCTAAACGAGAATTTCGATGCCCAGGAATTATGCCAAGGCTTCGTCGAGCATCTGCGCACTTGGTTCGGCGCCGCGGCGGCGAGCGTGCGGGTGACCGATCCCGCCGGGCAGCAGGCGCATCTGCTGGCCGCCGATCGATTGCCGGACGTGTTGATCGATGCACCCGAGTGCCGCCAGATCGACGATTGCCTGTGCGGGCAGGTGGTGCGTAGCAATGGCGCGGTCATCAAGGATTTTCGCATGGGCGTGCCGGAAGGATTTCCGGCCTCCTGTACCCGGCTCGGTTTCGCCCAGGTCTCGGCGTTTCCTGTGCGGGCCCGTCAGCAGCAGACCGGCTTCTTTACCCTCCATTTCCAAACGCCGCACGCCTTCAGTCCGCGCGAAATGCAATTGCTCGACAGCCTGGGCAATCACTTGGGCAATGCGCTGGAAAGCTTGCGGCTTGCCGCCAGCGAACGCGAGCTGGCGGTGACCCAAGAGCGCAATTTGCTGGCGCAGGGATTGCACGACAGCATTGCCCAGGGCTTGTCCTTCCTCAACCTGCAGGTGCAGATGTTGGACGATGCCCTCAAGCGCTCGGCGCTCGACGAGGCACGAACCATCGTTCCGCTTTTGCATACCGGCGTGCAGGAAAGTTATGACGATGTCCGCGATTTACTGCACAATTTCAGGGCTCGGCTGGACGAGAACGATTTGCGTAGCGCGCTGGAAGCCGCCGTCGGCAAGTTCCGCCGCCAGACCGGGTTGCATGTCGACTTTACCGCGACCGGTCACGGACTGCCGCTGCCGACCGATCTGCAGATCCAAGTGCTGTTCATCTTGCAAGAGGCGTTGTCCAATGTGCGTAAACATGCGCAGGGCGCGGATCGGGTCGAAGTGCATTATGCCGAGGGGCCGATGCTGTCGCTCGTCATCCGCGACAATGGCCCGGGGCTGGATCCCGCACGCATGGCCGAACGCAGCGAGCGCCACGTCGGTCTGCGCATCATGCACGAGCGCGCGGCCCGGCTCGGTGCGACGCTGACGATTGAATCCGGGCCGGGTGTCACCGTGAGCCTGTCCCGACCCGAACCTAGCCGTGGCGCGATGCCAAGGAATGATCATGACTGAACCGATTCGCGTGTTGCTGATCGACGACCACACCCTGTTTCGTAGTGGCATCAGCCTGCTGTTGTCCAAACAGCCGGATATCCGAGTGGTCGGCGAGGCCGCCGATGGCGCCGAGGGCATCAAACAAGTGCATGCGCTGACGCCGGATGTGGTGCTGCTCGATTTGAACATGCCCGGCTTGTCCGGTTTGGAAGCGTTGCAATTGATTATGCAGGACGCGCCGGATATGGCGGTGCTGATGCTGACTGTGTCCGAGGATGCCGAGGATCTGGGTGCGGCGTTGAAGAACGGTGCTCGCGGCTATCTGCTGAAAAACATCGATGCCGACTTCCTGGTCGGCGCCATTCGCCGCGCTCACGACGGCGAGGCCGTGATTGCCGACGGCATGACCGCCAAGCTCGTCCAACAGTTTCGCGCCGCAGGCAGCGCGCCGGCGCCTGGTGCCGACAAAGTGCGGCTCACCCCGCGCGAATGCGAGATACTCAGCTGTCTGGCCCGCGGCGACAGCAACAAGGTCATCGCGCGCAAGCTGGATGTGGCCGAGAGCACGGTCAAAATTCATGTGCAGAACATTCTGAAGAAACTGGGCTTATCGAGCCGAGTGCAGGCGGCGGTCTATGCCGTCGAGCACGGCTTGGGTTAATCGCTCGCCCCTCGCGACATTTCTTAACGCTTCTCCCTCCGGCTTCAATGGGCCTGGGCTTGTCAATTGCGAGAGATCGTACTATGACGGACAAATAACCAATCGGTTTGGTTGAGGGTGAGGGCATGATCCGTGTCGTCATTGCCGAAAAGCATGAGATTGTGCGCGAAGGCATCAAACAACTCTTGTTGCTGGCCGGCGATATTGCCATCGCGGGCGATGCCAGCGGGAGCGGGCAGCTTATCGAACTCGCGCGCACGACGTCGCCCGACGTGGTGTTGCTGAACATTGCCCACGCCAATGTGGAGGGTGTGGATGCCATTGCCCGCATCCGATCGCTCGCGCCGGCGCCTGCCATCCTGGTTCTGTCATGCAACGAAGAGCTGCAGCTTGCCGCGCGCGTATTGAAAGCCGGGGTTGCCGGCGTCTGCAGCTTGGACGGCAGCCCGACAGAGTTGCTCGCCGCGATCCGTAAAGTGGCGCGAGGAGGGCGCTATATCGATCCGGCGCTGAGCGACCGCTTGCTGTTCGATGTGGCGTTGAACGACACGCGTTTTCCGCATGCCAGATTATCCGAACGAGAGTTCCAGGTGTTCGAGCGGCTGGTGCGCGGCATCAATGCCAACCAGATCGGGACACAGCTGAACATCAGCGTCAAGACCGTCAGCGCGCATAAACTGCGGCTGATGAAGAAGCTGAGCGCCGCTTCGGTGGCCGACATGGTGCGCTATGCGATCGAACATCGGTTGATCTGAACACTATCCTTGAGGATAAAACGGCCGGGCGGACTGCGTGGCGGCCCATGGGAACGTGTATGGCGAAACTCGGCAATGTACAGCGTCGATCTGCCGGTAATGGAGATTATTTTGTTTTAGCGTTTTTAGCAGTTGGTTGGTATCGACGGGTTTGATGACCGAGCTGACGACGCCTCTGTCACGCACGGCGATGATGTGATAGTCCTTGTCGAAGCTATTGTGAAGCGCCCGGGTGATTTCCAAGGGTGTGTCTGAGTGGTACGGGTAGAGGTTGTAGTTGCCGATTTCGCGCGGACCTGTAATGGTTTCGCGTGGCGTGTATCTCCGTTGGCCGATCCTTTCAAGTCCGGGGTCGAGCAAGTAAGCACCATCATCGGCAGCATATCTAATCGTCGTGCCTCGCGGCAGATGGGTTGTCGAAGGGCGCAGGGGCTTCATGCCATGTGCAGTGAGCACCGCTCTATTCGGCGCGGCGTAGCCTTTATTGGAATAAATCTCAAAGTTTCCATATGTCACTCGTTCCACCGAGGAACTCATCGCCACCGGCTCGCTGCTTGCCGCGCGGGAGCCACCTAGGGTCCTGCGACCGGGGGCTTTGCTCTCCTCGGCGATATCATCCACCAACCCATAAGCCTTCCTAGCGCCTTTAAGTGCCTTATGCTCTGCGCGTGCGCCCTGTACCATACCGCCCGCGGCCGAGGCGAGGCCGCTGCCGAGCGAGATCCAGCCCAGAATGCTGGAGGCTTCCGGATTGCTCTCCTTGGTGGCGATGCTGGCGATGCCGGTGGCGCCCGAGATCAAGCCGGCGGCGATGGTCACGGTCGCCATCACCGGCCCAAGCGCACCGGCGCTCGCCACGGTCAGGGCCATGCCCGCCACGGCCAGGCCGATGCCGGCCCAGCCCTTCCAGCTCAGATGCCCGCTCGGGTCGCTGCGGTTGATTGGGTCGCCGGCGCAGTAGGCGTAGGGGTTGAGGCCGCCGGCGCCGAAGGGGCTGTAGCCGTAGCCGTCCGGGGTGTTGAAGCGCATCAAGATCGGGTTGTAGGCACGGGTGCCGTTGCCCAGGTGGTAGCTGCCGCTGACCGGGTCGAGCAGTTCGCCGTTGAAGCCCAGCACCGTCAGGTCCTGGGTGTCGGACGGGCGGTAGCCGTATGGCGCGTAGCTGTAAGATGCCTGTTGCATCGCGCTCTGGCGCGCCAGTCGCACGCTGCCTTGCGCATCGCTGCCGGTGAGCGCGGTCGTGCCGGCGCGCCGCTCGGCGACGCAGTGGCCGCCGGCGTGGATCAGGCGCGTGTTGGCGCCGCTTTCGCGCGTTACCAGGTTGACCAGCGTGTCGCCATCGTAATAGAGCTCGCGCGTGTCGCCGTTTTGCACCGCCTGGGCGACGAGCCGGTCGGTGCCGTCGTACAGGTAGCGGCCGCCGCCGGCGATCTGGGCGAGCCGCCCCAATGCGTCGTAGCCTAGCGTGCGGCCGGCTTCGTCCCGCACCAGGCGACCGCAGCCGTCGTAGCGCAGTTCGATGCGCGCCGGGTAGGCCTCATGGCTGTGCGTGACGGCGGAGAGCTGGTTCTTGTCGGCGTTGTCGTAATGGAAGGTCGCGGTATCATCGCCGCCCAGGAAGGTGGTGGCGACCTGGGTCACATTGTCCAGCGCGTCGTACTCGAAGGTCTGCGATACGATGGACTGGCCGTAGGCGTCGTGCGGCCGGCCGACGAGGTTGCCGTCCACGCTGTAACGCTGCAGCCGGTTACGCCGGTCGTATTCGAAGGTCTCGCTACACCACTGCGCATTGTTACGGCGCACCTCGCGCCGGCTGACTTGGCCGTTGAGGGCGTAGCTTTGCGAGAAGATCCAGTTGTCGTCGCCGCAGACTAGTGTGCGCTGGTTCTCGCGGTTGAAGTCGTCGTAGCCCAGGGTGGTGGTCATGGCCTGTCCGCTCTGGACGTCGGTGGCGGTCCAATGATCGAGGCGGCCGATGTCGTCATAGACGATGTCGACCGCGACGTCGCCGTCGGCGATGCGCACCACCTGGCCGCGGTCGTTGTACTGGGTGGTTTGCGTCACCCCGGCGATGTCGGTGTAGTCGAGCGGCAAGCCATTGGGTGTGTAGCCGTAGCGGGCTTGGCGGGAGGTGCCGCCCGTCGGTTGGAAGGTCTCGTCTTGCATGAGTCCGAGCGGCGAATAGCTTAGCCGGCGTTGGTGACTGCCGGTTTCCTCGGCACTGAGCAAGGCGCCGGTCTGCTTGTCGTAGTCGAAGGCCTGCGCCACCGTGCCGGCGGCGACGCCGGCCAGCGCATTGTCCAGCTCCTTGACGTATCGATAGCGGATTTCGCTGCCGTCGGGCTGGGTGAGCTTACTCGGTACCGGTGAGGCGGCGTCGGCATATTCGAGGCGGGTGGTGCGGCCGCCGTTGCTGCTGGCGGTCAGGCGTCCCAGGCCGTCGAAGGTTTGCGTGCCTTGCGAGACGCCATTGACCAGGATCTCCGTCACCCAATCCGCACCGCCCGAGTCGGGGGCGTAACGGCGGGTGACGACGGTGCCGTCCGGCAGGGTCTGGGTCGCCACGCGGCCCCAGGCATCGTAATCGTAGCGGGTTTCGCGTCCCAACTCGTCGGTGACGGCAAGCTGCCGGCCGAGACCATCGTAGCGCTGCTGTATTTGGCCTTGTTCGGTGCCATCGTGGGTGTAGCGCGTCACGGTGTCGGGCAGGCGCTGCAGCGTGTAGTGGGTAACCTCCCGACCTTGTCGGCTGCCGGTGAGCTGGGTGGCGACGGTCATCGCCACGGCGTCGGTGGCGGTGTTGAGCTGGTCGCCGACGCTGCCGGTGAGCTGATCGACCTGATCCCAGCCGTCGTAGCGTTGCGTGGTGCGGCTGGTCAGTGGGAGGGGGGCGCCGCGCCGGTTGGGGTTGGGTACGATGTCGAACACGTCGCTACGCAAGGCGCGGCCGCGGGCATCGAAGGTGTTGGTGGCGCTGTCGTGCCAGTCCGCGTCGTCCTGCGCTTTGACCGCCTGGCGCACCGCGCGCCCGAGCCCGTCATACCAGGTGCGGCTTTGATTGCCCTTCGGGTCGGTGACGACGGTTAGCGGCCGATTGCCCTGCGCGGTGTCGATGCTGTAGGCATACTGTACCGTCGCTTGGTAGGCGCCGCCGCGCTGGGCGGTGGCGGTCAGCACGCGCCCCAGCGTGTCGTAGGTATAGTCGACGGTGTTGCCCTGGGCATCGACCGTCGCCAGTTGGCGTCCGCTCAAGCGCGAGAGGGTCATCGCGGAGGTGATGGTCAGCCGATCATGGGTGGTGTCGGTCTCGGTCTGGGTCCACTGGTCGCCGTTGCGGGCGAAGGTGTAGCTGCGGGTATAGCGGAAGCTTTGGGCTTCTTCCGAGGTCGCGCCCTCGGGGTAGCGGTCTTCTTCGATGCGCGTGACTCGGCCGAACTCGGGGTTGGCGGTATCGGTCTGGTAGATCGTGCGGCGGCGGGTGAGCCATTGCGTGCCCGACAGCGTGTCCTCTTGGATCGGCAACGCCGCGTTGGCCGGCATGTGCGCTTGGCTGGTCGACAGGGTGGCCAGCGTGTCGTAGCGGTAGCGGGTGAGCTGCGTCGGCGCGGCCGGCAGGTTGGCGGGCGGGGTGACGGTCTGCGACTTCACCAGGCGCTGGAAACCGTTGGGCTCGGCGGGCGCCGCGCCGGACTCGCCTTCGGGCGGGTAATAGACCCACTCGGTCACGGTGCCGTCCGGCGCGGTCTGCCGGATCAGGTTGCCCCAGTCGTCGTATGCGGCCGAGGAGTCCTCCGATCGCGGGGGAAGGGTCGTCTGGCTGCGATCGTCGTAGACGATGGTGGTGCGGGTCGGCGACTGAAACCACGCCGGCAAGGTGTCGAAGGCGCCCGGGCGGATGCCGTCGTAGCGCATCGAGGTAGTGCGCACGCGTCGTTGGTCGGTGATGCTTTCCTCGATCTGCAGGTGGTAGCAGTTGTAGGTGCGCTGGGTGACGGCGCCGTCGCAGGTCGCGCGGGTCCAGTAGGTGTACGAGGTCGGCCGGCTGTAGAGATAGTCCTCGTTGGCGTTCCAGCTGCCGCTGCCGCTCCCTTCGTAGCCGAGATAGTTGTTACTGTCGTAGCTGTAGGTGGTGACGATGTTCGGTTGGTCGGCGCCCGGTGTCAGGGTGTGGCGAAACACCGCCGGCAGGGCGGGCAGGTTGGACGCCGGGGGAAATTTATGCACGTTCTCCTGATATTCGGCGCGCTCCACCAGCCCGGTGGGGGCGGTCACGGTGGTCAGCCGGTGCGAGGTGTCGTAGCCGAAGCGCCAGAGGAGACCGGCGGCCAGGTGCTGCACGGTGTCCAAATAGCTGCTCTTGAAGGCCAATTGGATCGTATAGCCTTCGTCCGGGCTGTCCGGCCAGACCTGGACGGTGGTGTAGATGGTGGTGGGGTCGGGGTAATGGATCGTCAGCAGGGTTCGACCTGTCATGTCGCGCACCGCGGTGAGGCGCGGCGGTGTCTTGCCGCGATCCCATTCCAGCGTCAGGTAATGCCCTAGCGGGGAAATGAGCTGGATCGGCACGTGGATGGCGTTGGTGGTATCCGGTCCGGCTAGCCACTCGATATGGCCGGACTTGTAGGTGACCTGATAGCCGTTGGCGAACTTCTCGAAGCGGATGCCGCGCACCACGTTCTGCCGCAGCGTGACGGTCGAGCCGCTCTCCTGCACCTTGTAGCGTTCGCCGGAAGCCAGGCTGAGCAGGCGGCTGCCGCGGTCGTACTGGGTCAGGCCGAGCACGCAGCCGATGCCGAAGCCGGCGTTGACCGGACTGAGCGGGGAGTAGTTGAGTGCCAGCGGCAGCTCGGGCCCGAGGGCGTCGTTGCCGGTGAGTTCGGCGAGCGGGAAATTGAGGGTGAAGAGCCCGGTGCGCGGATCGACGTGGCCCTGGGTAGCGCTGGCGAAGTTGTAGGCCTGGCTATAGAAGTCGGACTGGTTCGGCATAACGGGCTCCAGTGTGGGGTATGGGCTGCGTTACCAGTCCTCTGTGACAAGGTTCGAACTTACCTGCGGTTCGCCATCCAGATTGACGGAGGCGAGGGGGGCGTTCGGCAGCCAGGTAAAGCTGAAATACAGGCGATATCGGGTGCCGGCGGTGTCGACGATATGCAGGTAAGCGGGTTGACGCATTTCGGGCGAGATAGCGTCGCCTGTGTGCGCGAAATGCTTGCCGAAGGTTTTGCAGACGGCGACTTGATTGGCCTCGACATGGACTTGATACGGCTGCTTGGTCTCGTATTTGTCGCCGAGAAAGCCCACGTAGGCGCCGCCCGCGCCTTCGCCGACATAGCGGTCATAGGTGCGCGACTGCAGTAAACCAGCGCCATTCTGTTGCGGGGGCAGGACGCAGGCGAAGAATATCCACCGTTTGTTTGCGTTATCGTCCGTGTGCGATTCCATGAAATACGAATTGGTGATCGTCCGGCTGCCGGCCTCCCAAATCCAGTGATGCGCGTTCATGCGCGATGGCACGGTCCAGGTGTACACGTCCACATAATCGGAAACCTGGCCGATTTTGGGGGGGGAGTAGTTGTCGATCGGGCGGGTATGCGCGAGTTGCAGCTCGTTGCCTTCGATGTTGCGCGGCGTTTGCGCCACCAAGGTGACGACGCTTTGTTCGATACCCGGGGAGGTGCCGGTACTGTCGAAATCCGTCGTGCCGCTGTTTATGGCGCTCGGCACGTTGCGTACTTGAACGGCCAAGCCGATGCTACGGCGGGTTTCCGTATAGGGGCACATGACGTAGTAGGTGTAAGTGATCGTGCCGTCGGCGCCGGTTTGGGCGCGCTCAGGCGGCGTTGCTGTGCTGCGCGTGCCGGAGGGGCTGGTGACGTATTCGTTGCGCGTAGCCATGAGGAACCATTCGCGCGGCTGTGTGCCACTGGTGAAGCGAGGGAGTCGATTGGCCAGGTTTCCCCGATCCGCCAGGTACAGGTTGCCGTCTATCGCGTTCACCTCGTTCGGAGTCGGGTTGAACACGATATTGCCCGTCTCGTTCAGCGCTTGCACATGGACATGGAGGGCAATCTGGTTTTTGCCGTTGCCATAAATCGTGCCGGATGCGTTGTGCGGGCTGTCGGCAAACTCGATACCGAGCGTTTTGATGCCTTTGATCCTGCCCCAGTCATAGCTCATGGTGCTCTCCTCGTTCTTGCTGCTCATCGAATGGTTGATGCTAGCTTCGCCCCGGCAGGACTTTGAACGGCTCGTCCAGCAAGGTCGTCGTGGCGGGGTGAAAATCGGCGCCATTGCCGTATTGGTCCCAGGCAGTGAAATACACAGAGGGTTGGTTGGGCGTTTGCATGTCGTTGACCGGCGTGCCGGGATAACCGAAGCCGGGAAGCTCGGTTTGAAATTCGACCACGGTGAAGTATTGTTTTTGCCGGTCTTGATTGATGTCGTCGAGCGGCCACCAATCGGGCGGGTCGTTCGGGCCGGGGCGCAAGCCGAAGACGCGTTGGTTTGCCTCGGCGCCCGCGTCCCATGTGTAGGCGATGCGGAAGTTTCGGTAATAAACGATGCCGCCGTTGTTGTAAGCGGCGTCGGCGTCGAAGATGCGGAAATATTCGCCACCGCCAAAGCCGGTTTTAAGCGCGAATTTGACGAACTCGAAGCCCTCGTCGTCGCAGCCGAACAGGTAGTTGCGCGCCAGGGCGGTGATCCGGGGTGGGTTGTTGAGGGGGTGATGCGCCGCCACATAGGAGGTTAGCGTGGTGTTGTTATCGGTGTAGCGCTTTTTGGGGAGCGAGCTGATGCGGATGCTTTCGTAGGCCGCGTTATCCGTGTTTTCGCCGCCAGAGGTGTCGATGGAGCCATCGGGCATATCGATTTTGGCGAGCAGCGAGATCGCCTGACGGCTTTCTCGTTCCGGGCACATGACATAGAAGACGCAGGAGATGCGAGGGTCCCCCGGGTTGGCGCGTGCTAGGCCTCCCGTTGCGAACGCGTTGCGGTTTGCCGTATAGCACCATACATCCCCCGTACAGGCATCCGTGCCCGGGGGCAACTCTTGGCGCGGCAAGTCGGCGTGCCCGCTGTCGTTGATCAGGTACAAATGCCGGTACAGTTGTTCGGTTAAGCCGGGGGTGTTGGATTCGGTGAGCGGGGTGCCATCGGCAGAGACTTCTGCCGTGATGATCACCCCCACCTGATGCATGCCGTTGCGATAAATCCGGCTTTCTGTTTGGTTTTGGCCGCTGTCTTCGAGTTTGATATGTAGCGCGTCGACGTTGTCCCAGAATAACGATTCGTCCCGTGTCATTTGCTGCGTCATGGCATGCCTTCCTTTTGTCGTCATCCCCGGGGGGAGAGGTGTTGGGCTAAGTACATTATTTGTATATGTGTAATGACGTGGTAATAAGAATTGGCGTCTTTTCGGTTAAATAATGGCTTAGCGCATATAGAAAGCGCTTAACCCGCCTAAGTGAAATGCCTACTCGCCGGTTAGGTCTTTTGGACTAGCTCGCCTGCCGCTCGCTTCTTCCCCAATCGATGAATGGTGCGCCGACGCGCCGCTTTCTATGCTTGCCAGCGATAACCCCGAAACCGTGGATGAACGGCGCGGGGCGTAACCTGGGAGAGCGACGATGGCTTCTGACTCGACAGTATTACCTCGCTGGGAACCCGAAAACCGGGCCTTCTGGCAAAGCACGGGACGCGGCGTGGCGCTGCGCAACCTGTGGATTTCCATTCCCTGCCTGATGCTGGGGTTCATTGTGTCGGTGCTGTGGTCGATGGTGACCTTGAACCTGCCCAATGCCGGTTTTACTTTCAGCAAGGAGCAGTTGTTTCTGTTGACCGCGCTGCCGCAATTGTCCGGCGCCACCTTGCGCATCTTCTATGCCTTCATGCCCGGCCTGTTCGGCGGTCGCCGCTGGACCACCTTTTCCACCTCGCTGTTGTTGATTCCGGCCTTGTGGCTCGGCTTCGCGGTGCAGGATCCGACGACCTCGTATCCGGTCATGCTCTCCATCGCTTTGTTGTGCGGCCTGGGTAGCGGCAACTTCGCCAGCTCCATGGCCAACATCGCCCACTTCTTTCCCGCGCAGGAAAAAGGCAAGGCCAACGGACTCAACGCCGGCTTCGGCAATCTCGGCGTGTCGCTGGCGCAGCTGCTGATTCCGCTGGCGGTGACCATGCCGATGTTCGGCGCGTTCGGCGGCGAGGCGCAGCACTACGTCAAGCTGGGGGTGGAGAAGAGCCTGTGGCTGCAAAACGCCGGCTTCATGTGGGTGCCCTTGATCGCGGCGGCGACGGTGGCGGCCTGGTTCGGCATGAGCGATATGGCCGATGCCAAGTCGTCGTTCTCCGAGCAGGCGGTGATTTTCAAACGCCGCCACAACTGGCTGATGTGCTATCTGTACCTAGGCACCTTCGGCAGCTTCATCGGCTTTGCCGGCGCCTTCGCCCTGTTGACCAAGACGCTGTTCCCGCTGGTGCCGATCACCAAGATCGCCTTCCTGGGGCCGCTGGTCGGCGCGTTGATCCGACCGGTGGGCGGCATGATCGCCGATAAGGTCGGTGGCGCGCGCGTGACGATGTTGGTGTTCTGCTGCATGGTCATCGGTGTGCTGGGCGTTTTGTCCGCCTTGCCGGTGGCGGGCGGCGCCGGCAACTGGCCGTTGTTCTTCGGTAGTTTCATCGCGCTGTTTCTGTTCGCCGGCCTCGGCAACGGCTCGACCTACAAGATGATTCCGACGCTGTTCGTCAATCACTCTCTCAAATGCGCGGCGCCGGACGAGGCTTCGCAACGCCAGGCACGCCAGGACGGCGTCAAGGAGTCGGCCGCGGCGGCCGGTTTCATCAGCGCCATCGGTGCCTACGGCGGCTATTTCATTCCGCAGAGCTTCGGCCTGTCGGTCAAGATGAGCGGCGGCCCGCAATACGCGCTCTACTGCTTCATGGCGTTCTACGTCAGTTGCATCCTGGTGACCTGGTGGTGCTTCGCGCGCCGCAAGGCCGCGCAGCCTTGCTAAGCTCGCCCGCCGACCAAGCCCGCCGAATGGCGGGCTTGGTCGTTCGAAAGGACTAGTTCCGTCGCAGGGGGTGGGCGCGAGGTTTGGGCTGGATCAAACGCATCGGAGTGGCGGGCCGCGACAATCGCGGCAAAACATCGATCCTTTGTGAGAGCAAATCATGACTGCCACACGCCTCATCGTCATCGGCAACGGCATGGTCGGCCAGCGCTTTTTGGAAGAGCTGGTCGAACGCACCTGGCCGGGGGAATACGCCATCACCGTGTTTGGCGCCGAGCCGCGCCCGGCTTACGACCGGGTGCACCTGTCTTCGTACTTCGCGCATCACACCGACGAAGACCTGGCGCTGGCCAAGCCGGATTTCTACGCCCGGCACGGCATTCGCCTGTGCTTGGGCGAGGCGGTCAAACGCATCGACCGCGAGCAACGTTTGGTCGAGACCAATCTCGGCACTGTCCTAGCCTACGACAAACTGGTGCTGGCGACCGGCGCCACCCCGTGGGTGCCGCCGATTGCCGGTAGCGCCCATCCTGCCTGTTTCGTCTACCGCACCATCGACGATCTGAAAGCGATCGAAGCGCGCGCCCGCCTGGCGAAAAGCGGCGCGGTGATCGGCGGCGGCCTCTTGGGGCTGGAAGCCGCCGGCGCGCTCAAGGCGCTCGGTCTGGCCACGCATGTGGTCGAGTACGCGCCGGTGTTGATGGCCGAGCAGCTCGACCGCATGGGCGGCGAGATGCTCAGGCGCAAAATCGACGCGCTCGGGGTGCAGGTGCATACCGCCAAGGATACGCGCGAGATCGTCAGCCACGGCCAGGGTCACCGGCTGCGTTTCGCCGACGGCAGCGAGCTGACCGTCGATCTGTTGGTCTTTTCCACCGGCATTCGGCCGCAAGACACTTTGGCGCGCTACGGCGGCTTGCCGGTGGCCGAGCGCGGCGGCATCGTCATCGACGACCACTGTCAGACCGCCGATCCGGATATCTATGCCATCGGCGAGTGCGCCGCCTGGCACGGTCAGTTCTTCGGCCTGGTGGCGCCGGGCTACAAGATGGCCCAGGTGGCGGCCGATCATCTGATGGGCTGCGACAATGCCTTCGTCGGTGCGGATATGAGCGCCAAGCTCAAATTGCTTGGCGTGTCGGTCGGCAGCATCGGCGATGCGCATGGACGGACCCCGGGCGCGCATAGCTACGTCTATCAAGACGATCACGCCGGCGTGTACAAGAAACTGGTGGTGTCCGCCGACGGCGGCACGCTGTTGGGCGCCGTGCTGGTCGGCGACGTCGAGGACTACGGCAACCTGCTGCAGATGAAGCTCAACGCGCTGCCGATGCCCGAGCATCCCGATACCTTGATCCTGCCCGCCTATGCAGGAGAGCGGCCGGCCTCGGGCATTGCGGCCTTGCCGGGCAGCGCGGTGATCTGCTCCTGTTTCGACGTCAGTCGCGACCGCATCGCCGCCGCGGTGGCCGACGGCTGCCGCAGCGTGGAGGAAATCAAGGCCGCGACCCATGCCGGTACCGGTTGCGGGGGCTGCGTGCCCTTGATCGCCCAGGTGTTGAACCTCGAATTGTCGCGCCAGGGGATCGAAGTCAGCCACCGGCTGTGCGAACACTTTACCCATAGCCGCCAGGCCTTGTTCCACCTGATCAAGGTCAATCGGGTGACCACCTTCGACGAGGCCATCCGCCGTTTTGGCCAAGGTTATGGCTGCGAGGTCTGCAAGCCGACGGTGGCCTCGATTCTCGCCAGCGCCTGGAACGACTATGCGCTGCGCCCCGATCTGGCGGTGCTGCAAGACAGTAACGATGCCTACCTCGGCAATCTGCAGAAGGATGGCTCCTACTCGGTGATCCCGCGGATGTCCGGTGGCGAGGTCACACCGCAAGGGCTGATGGCGCTGGCGCAAGTGGCGAGCGACTTCCAGCTCTACACCAAGGTGACCGGCGCGCAGCGCATCGGCTTGTTCGGCGCGCACAAAGGTGACCTGCCGCGTATTTGGGCGCGGCTGATCGACGCCGGTTTCGAAAGCGGCCAGGCCTACGCCAAGGCGCTACGGATGGTCAAAACCTGCGTCGGCAGCACCTGGTGCCGTTATGGCGTGCAAGACAGCGTCGGCTTCGGCGTCGAATTGGAGCACCGCTACAAGGGCCTGCGCACGCCGCACAAGCTGAAGTTCGGCATCTCCGGCTGTACGCGAGAATGCGCCGAGGCCCAGGGCAAGGATGTCGGCATCATCGCCACCGACGCCGGCTGGAATCTGTACGTCGGCGGCAACGGCGGCATGAAGCCACGGCACGCCGAACTGTTGGCCGCCGATCTGGACCGCGACACATTGCTGCGCTATCTCGACCGTTTCATCATGCTGTACGCCCAAAGCGCCGACAAACTGCAGCGCACGGCGAGCTGGGTGGAAAGCCTGGACGGTGGCATCGGCTACTTGCGTTCGACCATCGTCGACGATGCGCTCGGCCTGGGCGCGCAATTGGAAGCCGATTTGGCGCAATGCTCCGCGGCCTATCGTTGCGAGTGGCAGCGCACGCTGGAAGACCCGGCGCATCCGGCGCGCTTCGCCGATTTCATCAACAGCTCCGCCGCCGACCCCGGTCTGCAGTACGTCGCCGTGCGCGGGCAGCATCGTCCGGCAACGCCCGCGGAACGTCGGACGATCGTCATTCATCCGCTGGAGGATTGAACATGGATTGGATCCGCATTTGCCCGCTCGACGCCATCCTGCCTGGCGGCGGGGCGTGCGCCCTGATCGGCGCGCGCCAAGTGGCGTTGTTTCGGCCCCATGACGACGAGCGTGTTTACGCGCTCGACAACGTCGACCCGTTTGCTCAAGTCAGCGTGCTGTCGCGCGGCCTGCTGGTCGAGCATCAGGGCGAATTGTGGGTGGCGAGCCCGCTGAAGAAGCAGCGTTTCCGCCTGCGTGACGGTCAGTGTTTGGAAGACCCGGATTATTCGGTGTTGTCGTTGCCGGTCGAGGTGCGCGACGGGGTGATCTATCTACCTGTCCAAAAGAACTAGTCGGACTAGTTCTTCCATCCGTCATGGTTGCTGCCTTTGGTGAATGGGGGCGCGGGTGGCGCAGGCGTAGGCTGAGAGCGGTAAACCAATGCCGCTCTCGGAGACGCCATGAGTCACTTTCTCGATCGCTTGAAATTTCTTTCGCGAACCACCGATACCTTTGCCGACGGTCATGGCGCGGTGGTGAGCGAAGACCGCCAGTGGGAGAACGCCTATCGCGCCCGCTGGCAGCAGGACAAGGTGGTGCGCTCCACCCATGGTGTCAATTGCACCGGTTCGTGCAGTTGGCGCGTCTTCGTCAAGAACGGCCTGATCACCTGGGAGCTGCAGCAGACCGACTACCCGCGCACCCGGCCGGATCTGCCCAATCACGAGCCGCGCGGCTGCCCGCGCGGCGCATCGTATTCCTGGTATGTCTACTCGGCGCAGCGGGTCAAGTATCCGATGATCCGCAGCGAACTGATGACCCTGTGGCGCGAGGCGCGCCAGACCATGGCGCCGGTCGAAGCCTGGGCCTCGATCACCGCCGATCCGGCAAAAGCCGCCCGCTATAAGGCCGCGCGCGGCCTGGGCGGCTTTGTGCGCGCCGACTGGGACACCGCCAGCGAAATCATCGCCGCCGCCAATACCCATACCATAGAGGCCTACGGGCCGGACCGCATCATCGGTTTCTCGCCGATTCCCGCCATGTCCATGGTGTCCTACGCCGCCGGTAGCCGTTATCTGAGCCTGATCGGCGGGGTATGCATGTCGTTTTACGACTGGTACTGCGATCTGCCGCCGGCCTCGCCGCAGGTGTGGGGCGAGCAGACTGACGTGCCGGAGTCGGCCGACTGGTACAACTCGACTTACCTGATGGTGTGGGGCTCGAACGTGCCGATGACCCGCACGCCGGATGCGCATTTCTATACCGAGGTGCGCTACAAGGGCACCAAGACCGTGGCGGTGTCGAGCGACTTTGGCGAAATGGCCAAGTTCGGCGACATCTGGCTTGCGCCCAAGCAGGGCACCGATGCCGCGCTGGCGCTGGCCATGGGGCATGTGGTGCTGACCGAGTTCCATCAAACCGGCAAGAGCGCGTACTTCACCGAGTACGGCAAGCAGTACACCGACTTCCCGATGCTGGTGATGCTGGCGGAAGGCGAGCACGGGCTCACCGCCGATCACTACCTGCGCGCCTCGCATCTGTCGGGTCTCGACGAGGCGAATAACCCGGATTGGAAAACGCTGCTGATCGATGCGAAGAGCGGCGACATCGTGGTGCCCAACGGTACCATCGGCCTGCGCTGGGGCGAGCAGGGCGATATGGTCGGCAAGTGGAACCTGGAGATGAAGTCGGACGACGGCCGCGAGGTCGACCCGGTCTTGTCGTTGCGCGACTGCTGCGATGAAGTGGCGCGCGTCAATTTCCCGTATTTCGGCGCCGAGCACCAAGCGGTGCTGACGCGCAACGTACCGGTGCGCCGCCTGACGCTCAAGGACGGCACCAGCGTGCTGGTCGCCACGGTTTACGACCTGATGTTGGCCAATTACGGCGTCGACAACGGCTTGGGCGGCGAGCATGTCGCTCGCAGCTTCGACGACGACGTGCCCTACACGCCGAAATGGCAGGAAAAGCACACCGGCGTGCCGGCGGCCGACGTGGTTACCGTGGCGCGCGAGTTCGCGACGAACGCCGATCAGACGCGCGGCAAGAGCATGGTCATTGTCGGGGCCGCGCTCAATCATTGGTATCACATGGACATGACCTACCGCGGCATCATCAATCTGCTGATGATGTGCGGTTGTATCGGCCAAAGCGGCGGTGGCTGGGCGCACTATGTCGGCCAGGAGAAACTGCGGCCGCAACAGGGCTGGGCGCCGCTGGCCTTCGCCACCGACTGGCAGCGTCCGCCGCGGCAAATGAACGGCACCAGCTTCTTCTACGCCCATACCAGTCAATGGCGTCACGAAAAGCTGGGCGTCAACGAAATTCTCAGCCCGACGGCACCCAAGGGCCGCTACGCCGGCCTGAGCCTGCTCGACTTCAACGTGCGCGCCGAGCGCATGGGCTGGCTGCCGTCGGCGCCGCAATTGGAAACCAACCCGCTCGACCTGACGCGCGATGCGGCGCTGGCCGGCAAGGACCCGGTGGCGTACACGGTGGAAGGGCTGCAATCGGGCAGTCTGAAGATGTCGTGCGACGACCCGGATAATCCGAAGAACTTCCCGCGCAATATGTTCGTCTGGCGTTCGAATATTCTCGGCTCCAGCGGTAAGGGCCACGAGTACTTCCTCAAGTATCTGCTGGGCACGCAAAACGCGTTGTTCGACGATGAAAAGGACTGCATCAAGCCCTCCGAAGTCACGGTGCGCCCGGCGGCCGAGGGCAAGCTCGACCTGCTGACGGTGCTGGACTTCCGGATGAGCACCACCTGTCTGTACGCCGACATCGTGCTGCCGACCGCCACCTGGTACGAGAAGGACGACCTGAACACCTCGGACATGCACCCGTTCATCCACCCGCTGTCCGAAGCGGTGCAGCCGCTGTGGCAGGCCAAGAGCGATTGGGAAATCTACAAGCTGCTGGCGCAGAAGCTATCGGAAATCGGCGGGCCGGTGCTCGGCACGCGGCAAGACCTGGTGCTCACGCCGCTGATGCACGACACCCCGGGAGAATTGGGGCAGCCGCTGACGCCGAAGGATTGGAAGAAGGGCGAGTGCGCGCTGGTGCCGGGCAAGACCGCGCCGCAGATGACCTTGGTCGAACGCGACTACAGCCGCATTCACGAGAAATTCACCACCATCGGCCCCTTGCTTGCCACGGCGGGCAATGGCGGCAAGGGGATCGGCTGGCAGACCGCGCACGAAGTGAAGGAATTGGCGACGCTCAACGGCCGTGCCGCCAACGGCCAGCCGAAACTGGAAACCGCCATCGACGCCGCCGAGATGATTCTGACGCTGGCGCCGGAAACCAACGGCCACGTGGCGGTCAAGGCTTGGGCGGCGTTGTCGAAAATCACCGGTCGCGACCATACCCATCTGGCCGTCGGCCGCGAACACGACAAGATCCGTTTCCGCGACATCCAGGCGCAGCCGAGGAAGATCATCTCCAGCCCGACCTGGTCCGGCCTGGAGAGCGAAGAGGTCAGCTACAACGCCGGCTACACCAACGTGCACGAGCTGATTCCTTGGCGCACGCTCACCGGTCGCCAGCAGTTCTACCAGGATCACCGCTGGATGCTGGACTTCGGCGAGGGACTGACGGTGTACAAGCCGGCGGTCGACCTCAAGACCACCGGCGCCATGCTCGGTCGCGCGCCCAATGGCGAAAAAGAGATCGTGCTCAACTTCATCACGCCGCACCAGAAGTGGGGGATTCACTCGACCTATTCGGACAACATCCGCATGTTGACGTTGAGTCGCGGCGGGCCGCACGTGTGGCTCTCGGAAGAGGATGCGAAAAAAGCCGGCATCGTCGACAACGACTGGGTCGAGGTGTTCAACCTCAACGGTACCTTGACCGCCCGCGTCGTGGTCAGCCAGCGCGTACCGGCCGGCATGACGCTGATGTATCACGCTCAGGAGAAGATCGTGAACGTGCCCGGCGCCGAAACCAGCGGCAAGCGCGGCGGTATCCACAACTCGGTGACGCGCACCGTGACCAAGCCGACCCATATGATCGGCGGCTACGCGCAGCAAGCTTACGGCTTCAACTATTACGGCACGGTCGGCAGCAACCGCGACGAGTTCGTCATCGTGCGCAAGATGAACCGGGTGGACTGGCTCGACGAGCCTAAGAACGGCCAGGACGCCTGAGGAGACAACCATGAAAATTCGTGCGCAAGTGGCGATGGTGCTGAACCTCGACAAATGCATCGGCTGCCATACCTGTTCGGTGACCTGCAAGAACGTCTGGACCAGCCGCGACGGGGTGGAATACGCCTGGTTCAACAACGTGGAGACCAAGCCGGGTGTGGGCTTCCCCAGCGAATGGGAAAACCAGGAAAAGTGGCAGGGCGGCTGGCGCCGCACCGCCGACGGCAAGCTCGAACCGCGCCAGGGCAGCCGGATGAAGATCCTGGCCAATATTTTCGCCAACCCCAATCTGCCGCAGATCGACGACTACTACGAGCCGTTCACCTACGACTACGAGCATCTGCAGAACGCGCCGGCCATGCGTACCCCGCCCACGGCGCGGCCGGTGTCGGTATTGACCGGCAAGAAGATGGACAAGATCGTGGGCGGCCCCAACTGGGAAGACGATCTGGGCGGCGAATTCGCCAAACGCAGCCGCGACCAGCTGTTCAAGGAAGTGGAAAAGGAGATGTATTCCACTTTCGAGAACACCTTCATGATGTATCTGCCGCGGCTGTGCGAACACTGCCTGAACCCGGCCTGCGTCGCTTCCTGCCCGTCGGGCTCGGTGTACAAGCGCGAAGACGACGGCATCGTGCTGGTCGACCAGGACAAGTGCCGCGGCTGGCGCATGTGTATCTCCGGTTGTCCGTACAAGAAGATCTATTTCAACTGGGAGTCGGGCAAGGCCGAGAAATGCACCTTCTGCTACCCGCGCCTGGAGGCCGGTCAGCCGACGGTGTGCTCCGAGTCGTGCGTGGGGCGTATCCGCTACCTGGGCGTGATGCTGTATGACGCCGATCGCATCGCCGACGCGGCGAGCGTGGCCGACGAGCAGGATCTGTATCAGTCGCAACTGGACGTGTTCCTCGACCCGAACGATCCGGCGGTCATCGAAGAGGCGCGTCGCCAGGGTATCGCCGACAGTTGGCTCGACGCGGCCAAGCGTTCACCGGTGTACCGCATGGCGGTCGAATGGCGCGTGGCTTTCCCGCTGCACCCGGAATACCGCACCTTGCCGATGGTCTGGTATATCCCGCCCCTGTCACCGATCCAAAAGGCGGTGCAAAGCGGTGTCATGGGCAAGAACGGCATTCTGCCCGACGTCAGCGAAATGCGTATTCCGCTGCGCTATCTGGCCAATCTGTTGACGGCCGGCGACGAGGCGCCGGTGCGCTCGGCGCTGGATCGTATGTTGGCGATGCGCGCCTATATGCGCGCCCGCCACGTCGAAGCGCGCGAGGCCGACGAAGTGCTCGACCAGGTCGGACTGACGTCCGCTCAGGTGGAGGATATGTACCGCACCATGGCCATCGCCAATTACGAAGATCGCTTCGTGATCCCGTCCAGTCACAAGGAAATGGTGGAAGACAGCTTCAACGAGAAGGGCAGTTGCGGCTTCACCTTCGGCAACGGCTGTTCGGGCGGCGTGTCGGAGGGCACCTTGTTCGGCAAGAAGAAAGAGGGCTCGGTGTTCTTCGCCGACATGCCGAAGTCGCGCAAGAAACTCGGCCAATAGGAGCGCGCCATGAACGCTTTTTCGCTTGTCTCCGTCTTGTTGCAATACCCCGAGGCGGATCTGCTGGCGGCGCTGCCGGAAATCCGCGCCGCGCTCGCGGCCGAGCCCGAGAACCTCGGTGCGCGCTTGGCGCCGCTGCTGGAGTACCTGCAAGAAAACGGGCTGATCGAACTGCAGACGCGTTATGTCGACCAGTTCGACCGCAATCGCAGCCTGAGCCTGCACCTGTTCGAGCATGTCTACGGCGAGAGCCGCGAACGCGGCGAGGCCATGGTCAGCCTGATGGGCACCTACCATGAGCACGGCTTTTTCATCAATGCCGACGAGCTGCCGGATTTCCTGCCGCTCATGTTGGAATTTCTCGGCCAATTGCCGGCCGCCGAGGCTTCGGCGCTGCTAGGTGAGGCGGTACACGTCATCGCCGCCATCGGCGAGCGCCTCGCGGCCGCCCAAAGCCCTTATGCCGTGGCCTTCGCCGCGCTGGTGGCGTTGAGCCCGGTCGAACCGCTGCCGGTCGGCCAGCCGCCGGTGCGCGACATGGACGAGGCGATGGAGCGCTTCGGCAGCGGTCTGGACGGCATGGAGCCGCTGCTCACGCCGCAGGCCACCACCCAGACCATCCGCTTTCACCCGCGCCCGGCGCGGCAAGGAGCCTGATCATGAGTTATCCGCATCTGTTTTTATTCGGTATCTATCCGTATATCGCCCTGGTCGTGTTCCTGTTCGGCAGCCTGGTGCGCTTCGAGCGCGAACAATACACCTGGCGCGCAGAGTCGACGCAGTTTCTGCATCGCGGGCCGTTGCGCCTGGGGTCGAACCTGTTTCATATCGGCGTGATCGGGGTGTTTCTCGGTCACCTGGGCGGCTTGCTGACGCCGATTGCGGTGTGGGAGTGGCTCGGCGTGCCGCTGACCGCCAAGCAACTGCTCGCCATGGGGGCGGGCGGGGTACTCGGCGGCACTGGGCTTGTGGGGCTGCTGATTCTGCTGTGGCGCCGCTTCAGCAACGACCGACTGGCGGCGCGCACGCCGCTGCGCGATAAGATCCTGCTGCCGTGGCTGCTTTTGACGCTGTGCCTGGGGTTGGCAACCATTCCCGAGTCGGCGCAGCATCTGGACGGCCGAGCCATGCTGACTTTCATGTTGTGGGCTCAGCACATCCTGACCCTGCGCGGCGATGCCGCCAGCCTGGTGGTCGATGCGCCGCTGGTATTCAGGTTGCACATCTTCTGCGGGCTGACCTTCTTCATGATCTTCCCGTTCACGCGCATGGTTCATAGCTGGAGCGGCTTCGCCAGCGTCGGCTACCTGACGCGCGCCTGGCAGCTGGTACGTCCGCGCTAAGCACGCGGGATGACGGAAAAAAGCGGCGCCGGATCTGGCGCCGCTTTGTTTTGCCGTGTTGGCGGAGGGGATCGACTAGGATTGATCTGATTTAGCCGAAGCGGGAAATTGGCAATGCTTGCGCCTCAAAATTAGCTTATGTGAAATGACCGATGTGCAAGGCTCTGCTTCATGTTTTGTGCGGACTGGGTGCGCTGTCGCTGGTGGGGATGCCTGCCAGTGCGATGTCCGGCGAATGCAAACCCTCGTCCGACCGACGCGTCATCGCCGGCGCCGGCGTCAATTGGCAACCCGCAGTAATGGTCGGCGATGTTGACGTTGCCGATCGACCGTCATCGGCGCGCGGTGGCGAGGCGCTGAGCGCGTGTCCCGCCAACGCCCGCAGCACCGCTTGCGCGTATAACCCTTGCGTGTCGCGCGCGGCCATTTGTCGGCAGACATAGGTCAACTTGACGACATGATCGTCGGCCGTTTGGATGGCCGCGCTGGTGAGTGTGTGCCAGTCGATCGGCGGCGTTTCCGGGGGCTCGACGGGCGGCAGCGGTGTGCCGGCCGCTACCCAGCCCGCGCAGGCGGCACGCCACATGGCGTCGTCCAACCGGGCTTGCTGTGCCGACGGCAATAGCGGTCGCAGTATCGAGGCGGCATAGCTGCCGGTCATCAAGTGCAAAATCGTGAAATTGCCGCTGGCCGCGTAAGCGGCGGCGGCTGCCCGCATCAACGCCAACGGCAGATCGCCGGTCAACGGCACGGGTGGCAGGGTCCGCGCGAAAGTCGGTTCGGCCGCGACGGTGCGCAGCCGCTGGCTGATCCAATGGCCCTGCGGTCGCGGTACCGACGATAGTCGCGCGAAACCCGCGAAAACATCGATGGGAGGCGACGTATTTTGCATCGGGACGTCGATCGGCGTGTAGCCGCAGACATAGGCGGCCAAGCCGGCGGCAATCTCGGCGTTATGTTGGTACGCCACACCGTAGGCGGTACGGATGAATGCATGGAAAGCGCCGCTGGCCGGCGCCGGCGTCCAGGCATCGAGCACCGTACCGATGAGCTGCCGGCTGCCATGCAGGGCGAGCTCGGCGGCAAAGTAGCGCCGCAGCTGGCCGAAACGCTCGTTTTGGCCGCGCGCCGCTTGCCAATCGCCCCCTGGCAAGTCCCCGTCGGCGCTCTCGTCCGGCAGCGCGTGCCGTTGTGTCCATGTCTCGAAGAAGTGTCGTAGTTGCATGTCGCTGGCACCGAGTTTTGCCAACGCGATCAGCGCCATCGGGCAGTGGTTGCTGGTATCGCGGCAGTGCAGCGCGTAATCGCCGCTCGCGGCGAGCAGGGCAGAGAGGGTGTCGGTGTGCTTCATGGCGGCCATCCGGGATGTTGTCGAGACACCACGATAAAAGTTAAAGTTAACTTTAAGTCAAGGGGGTGGAATGGAAGCGTGTTTCATGAGCATCGGCCAACTGGCCGCGCGTGCCGGTGTCAATGCCAGCGCGCTGCGCTTTTACGAGAAAGAGGGGCTGATCGTCAGTGTGCGTGCGCCGAGCGGCCAACGGCGCTTCCGGCGCGATGCGCTGCGCCGGGTGGCCTTCATTCGTGCCGCCCAGCAGGTCGGATTGAGTCTGGATGAAGTACGGGCTGCCTTGGCATCGCTGCCGGACGGTCGCACGCCTAACGCCGAGGATTGGGCGCGCCTGTCCGCGGCCTGGCGTCCGCAGTTGCAGGCGCGCATCGACGCGCTGTGTGCATTGCGCGACCGCCTGACCTCGTGCATCGGTTGCGGCTGTCTTTCCTTGAGTCAATGCCATCTATACAACCCGCAGGATCAAGCGGCAGCGCATGGTGCCGGTGCGCGCTATCTGCTGGGCGATCGGCCGCTTGGCTCGGGCGACGGTCGCTAGGCTTGCTATCGCGACGCCCGGCGAACACAAACTCTCGCCCGCCCGGCGTGTGATCGCCGGCGCAAGCATCAATTGGTAACCCGGCTTGCAGAAGGGCGATGACCTCTCCAGATGGACAATGTGATAGGTGTTGCCGAGAATCGGTGTTTTCCGACTGTCCTGGAACCGATCCATGAAGAATCGCAGCATCACCGTGCAAGGCACTAGCGTCGGCATCGTCTCGCGGAATGAACAGGACTACATTTCGTTGACCGATATGGTGAGGCATTTTGAGGGCGGCGGTGCATTAATCGAGCAATGGCTGAAGAACAAGGATACGGTGCTGTTCTTGGGTGTGTGGGAACAGCTAAGCAATCCCGACTTCAATTCCCTCGAATTCGAGGGAATTGGCCGCGAGTCCGGGCGCAATAGCTTCTACCTGTCAGTCAAGAAATGGATAGAGGCCACCGGTGCCATCGGTTTGCATGCCAAGGTCGGACGCTATGGCGGCACGTATGCTCACCGCGATATTGCCTTTGAATTTGGCTCCTGGCTCAGTCCGGAATTCAAGCTGTATCTGATCAAGGAATTCCAGCGTCTCAAGGATGAAGAGGCGAGGGCAGCCTCGCTGGAGTGGAGCTTTCAACGCACGTTGGCCAAAGTCAACTACCGTATCCACACTGACGCCATTCAGGAGCAGCTTATTCCTCGGCAGCTTACCCCAGCGCAAACGGCACAGGTTTATGCCAGCGAAGCGGACTTGCTCAATGTCGCGCTATTTGGGTTGACTGCCGCGCAATGGCGGCAGGCCCATCCCGAGCAGACCGGCAACATGCGTGACAGTGCCGCGCTAGAGCAACTGGTTGTGTTGTCCAATTTGGAAAGCCTCAATGCGGTGCTGATTCATCAAGGGCTACCGCCACCATCCCGCCTAATGCAGCTAAATGGTGTTGCTATCAAGCAAATGTGCTCCCTGGTTGAGCTATCGACGATCAAGCAGTTGAACCTACCCACGGAACTCTCTCTTTCTCAAGCGAAGTCACGAGCCGATCTGGCGTGCCCAAGTGATGATGGGCCGCATGATGGCATTTCCCCTGTTTGAGGGGCGCCCCCTATGCGCGGGTTTTCGGGTGGCTTACACCGCACCTTCGGTCGGCGGCAGCGGGAAGCGCACATGAAAGCAACAGCCGCGTCCGTCCAGCCCATCGCCGAGCGCGACCGTGCCGCGCAGCCGATGCGCGGCCTGGCGCACGATGGCCAGCCCCAGGCCGGAGCCCGGGCTGTCGTGGCCCGCGCCGCGATGAAAGCGCTCGAATACCCGCGTGCGGTCGGCGGGCGCGATGCCGGGGCCGTCGTCCCAGACTTCCAGTTCCACCCATTGACGCAGCACGCCAAGGCGCACCTCGATGCGGCCGCCCGCCGGCACATAGGCCAAGGCGTTATGCAGCAGGTTTTGTACGATGGAATGGAAGGCCGCCGGCTCGATGTTCAGCGGAAACTGTTCCGGGCCGTCGAACGACACCTCCTGGTGTTTTGCCAGCGCTTGCGGCAGGGCGCTGGCCATTTCGTCGCGCACCATGGTGGCCAGGTCGCAGCGCTGCGGCCGTATCGGCCGCTGGTCGTCCAGTCGCGCCATTTCCAATAGTTTGTCGATCAACGCCGTGGCGCGCGCCACCGCATGGCGCATGCGCGCGCCCGCGTCGCCGTTGTCGCGGGCGCTGTTGCTGCTTAGTACATGCGCTTCGGCGGCAATGACCGCGATCGGCGTGCGCAGCTCGTGCGCCGCATCTTGAACGAAGGCCCGTTCACGCTCGATTTTTAATTTGAGCTGTGCCAATAGCCGGTCGAGCGCCTCGGTCAGCGGGATCAATTCGGCGTGGCGGGCATTGAACGCCAGTGGGGACAGGTCGTCCGGCTGCCGGGCGGCGATCAGGCGCGACAGGCGTTGCAAGGGCTGCAGGCCGCCCCATACCGCCAGGTAGAGCGCCAGCAGAATGATGGCGCAGGCCAGTAGCACTTGCTGCCAGATATCCTTGCTGGTTTGGACGAATACCCAAAGTGCGCGAAACGTGGGGCTGGCCAAAATCATGACCCAGCCGGGGCCGCGGGTTTGCAGGACGTGATAGTCGAGTTCGCCGAGGCGCACCTTCTCGATGACGTTATCGCGCGGTCGGAGCGGCAACTGTCCGGTCTTGTGCGAGCGAAACAGCAGTGTGCCGTCAGCGGCGTACAGTAATACCAGGTAGGGGTCGGTCACATTGCTGGCGCGGTATTGCTCGTTGATGATGTCGGACACCGCCCGGGTTTCGGCGATCTGATGCGCGCGATCGTCGATGGGGCGCAGCATCATGGCAATGTGCCGGGAGGTGTCGCGCAGATCCTTGTCTGTCTCTAGGTTGAGCTGGATGTATTCCCAGACCACCAGCGCCAGCCAAACCAACATGAAACCGGAGAAGACCGCCAGCACCACGCGGCGCAGCAGGCTGGGTTGTAGCAGGTGTTGTAGTTCTTTCATGATATGAGCATGTAACCGACGCCGCGTACCGTGCGGATGCGCTCGGCGCCGATCTTGCGCCGCAGGTTGGACATATGCACCTCCAGCGCGCCGAAGTCGACTGGCTCTCCCAGCGGTTCCAGACGCTGCGCCAGCGCCGACTTGGCAACGATGCAGCCGGCTTCACGCGCCAGTTCCAACAGTAGATTGAATTCCCTTGGCGACAGGTCGAGCTCGTCGCCGCGCAGCAGCACTTGGTGGCTGCGCGGTTTGATTTGCAGCTCGCCCAGCGCCCAGATCTCGCTGGCCTGCTGCGCGTAGCGGCGCAACACGGCGCGGATGCGCGAAATCAGTTCCGGCATGGCGAAGGGTTTGAGGATGAAATCGTCGGCGCCGCCATCGAGCCCGGCTAGGCGGTCTTCTAGTGCCGAGCGCGCGGTGATGACGATCACCGGGGTAGCGATACCGGCCTTGCGCCAGCGGGCGAGCAGTGTCAGCCCGTCGCCATCGGGTAACGTCAAATCGAGCAGCACGCAGTCGTGCTCGATCTCGGCCGGCACCTGCGGCGCATCTTGCGCGCTGCGTCGCCATTCGCTGCTGATGCCTTCCACTTTCAATGCCTGTTGCAAGGCGAAGCCGAGATCCAGATCGTCCTCGATGAGCAAAATATGCATGACTAGCCGTCCTTCATGACGTGTCGTTATTTGGCCGGATGGTTTATGCGCCAATGAACCGTTAGCCGAATGGTAGCGCAAAGCCGGCGCCACGCCATCGGGGGCGAGGGCGGTGTTAAGCCGATGAAAAGGTTGCCATACCGATAATCGCTGTCAGACCGGAGGGCGTGTGCCCGTCCGGTACCGACAGGAGAAAAATAGATGCATTACCCCCTTGCGCTCATCTTGAGCGGTCTGAGTACGATCGCGTTGGCCGCGGCGCCGGCCGGTCTGGTGGCTGTGCCGAGTAGTGGCGAGCAACGCCCCGACGCAAAGTCGCCCGATGCCGTCCAACCTGACTGGACCGTCTCGGCCGGCGCCGGCGTGGGTTGGCTGCCGGAAGTGATGGGTGGGCGCTACTACCGCGCGCAATGGCAGGGTCAGTTAAGCGTGGTACACCGCAGCGGTTGGTTCTTGGATAGCGAAGAAGGGCTCGGGAAACGCTGGCAGCTCACCCCTGCCTGGTCGGTGGCGCTGTTGCTGGCCGCCAGCGATAAGCGCGCCCAGAGTAGCCGAATCGACCGTAATACCACGCTGGATGGCATGGGCGATATCGGGCAGGCGGCCCAGGCGGGGGTGGCGCTGGGCTTCGAGCAAGGTAACTGGCATGTCAAAGCCAAATACTTGAGCAGCCTGAAGCACGATCAGAAGGGGCAGCAACTGTCGCTGGGCGTCGACTATACGGTGTGGCGCCGGTCCGCGGCGGTGTTGACGCTCAATAGCGGTCTGTCGGCCGGCGATGGCGACACCATGCAGCGTTGGTTTGGCGTGTCGGCCGAGCAGGCGGCACGCACCAGCTTCGCCGCATATCGGGCGAGCGGTGGCTTGAGTCAAGGGCTGCTGGGCGCCACGCTGACGGTGCCGCTCGACAAGCACTGGCAGTTCGAAGGTCGCGCCGCCTATGTGCGCATGCTGGGAGACAGTGCCAACAGTCCGTTGGTCAAGCAGCGCGGCTACGGCGTATTGGGCGGCGCGATGCAGTACAGCTGGTGATCGGAGGTTCAAAAAGAAGAGGCCCCGCACGTGGCGGGGCCTTTCTCTTTTCTTGACTGCTGTCCTGGTAAAGTCGGATGAGACTTTGATGTAGTATTGCTACGTGCAATGACGGCGTCAATACGTGTTTTGCTTTAAATTAATTGGATCGTAAGGACTTTTGATCCATATCAGCTTTTTGGTGTGTGTTGATATTCATGTAGCAAAACTACGTATTGGCAGTTCATTCAACGCTTGGCCGAAGCCATGGCGGCACCGAAAAAGATGAAGGTGGCCGCCGCGCCTTTGTTGAGCAATCTGCCGCCGCGCTCGGAGGTCAACCAGTCGCGGGCGCGCTTGGCGCACAGGGCGTAGCCGCAATGAATAACGATCACCAGCGAGCTGTAAGTCAGCACCAGGGCGGCGAACTGCGGCACATAGGCGCGCTCGGTACTGATGAATTGCGGGAAGACCGACAGGAAGAAAAAAATCGCCTTGGGGTTGGTCAACTGCAATGAAAGCCCTTCGACAAAGCGCTGGCGCAGCCCGGCCTCGTGGGTCGGTTTTGCATCGAAGCGATGCGGCGCTGCGCGCCAAAGTCGGATGCCGAGATAAAACAGGTAGGCGGCGCCAATCCACTTCATGATACTGAATGCCAGCGCCGAAGCCGCCAGCAGGACCCCAAGACTAGTGGCCGAAATGGCGGCGACCGCCAACGCGCCAGCCGAAATGCCGAGAATGCCGCCGAAGGTGCCGCGCAGACCGTAGCGCAAGGCATTGCTCAACGTCATCACTACGCCCGGGCCGGGACTGAATACTGTCGCGGTGGCCATGAGCAAAAACAGTAGGTACAGCTTCATCGTCTTCTCCCGGGAGCGATTGTGTTTTCATGAATATTCTATTTTTTTACCTTTATATCATAAAGTGGCTGTGACTCACTTAGGCGTGGCTTCAGATTTGCCGCCGCAGTCCTTGATTGGCGGCGTGTAATGTTTGTCGATCACGACCGGCGCCGCGTAGGCCGAGTCCCATGTCTGGGCGTGCAGCCGGGCGATGCGTGCCGCCATGATGGGGCTCCTTAGAACGACTTCGATATTGCGCGAGTCGTCCAGATAGCCGCCGCGCCAGTTGCTGGTGCCGACCCAGGCGATCTGGCCGTCGATGGCCATGGTTTTGCTGTGAATGACGCGCGCGAAGGGGATGCAGCCCGACGACGCCGGCGGCAGCGTGACTATCCGTACTTCCATGCCGGGCAACAGCGCCAGGCTTTTCAGATAATCGATGCCTGGCGCCTCGGCGTTCCAGTCCGACACCATCAGCTTGACCTTGACGCCGCGCGCCAGCGCCGCGCGGATGGCATTGTCGAATAGCGGGTAGTACCGGGGCGGCTTGTCGTAGGTCAGCGGCACATAATCCAACAGCTGAATGCGGATCTCCTGTTTTGCCTCGGCCATCAAGGCTGTCAGGCTGGACTCCGAATCGGCGACGCCGGGCGGATCCCAGGCATTGGGGCTCGCCAGCAAGCGTGCCGGTTGTTGCAAATCGACAGGCGGTACGGTCGTGCGCAGCGGGGGGACGGGCTGACCGGCGGCGATCCGTTGCTCGGCACGCCAGTCCTGTTCGAAGATCGCCTGTAATTGCGCGGTCATTGTCGGTTCGTCGATCTTGAGGCCGGTTTCGTGTATGTGCTCCAGCGAGCGCCAGTCGAAATTCTGGCTGCCGACATAGGCGGTGCGGCCATCCACCACGAAATACTTGGCGTGGATGATGCCGTTGCCGCTGACCTTGGCCCAATCCAGGGTGCGGTAATCGAGATTGGGGATTTGCCGCAATCGTGCGACGGTGGTGGGGTCGGTGGCGAAACGGCCTTTGGCCTCCATCAGAAAGCGGATTTTGACGCCGCGCCGACCGGCGGCATCCAAGCGGTCGATCACCGTGTCGAGCCGACTGCCCGCTTTGCTCGCCACGTAGAATTCGTTCAACACGATTTCACGCTGGGCGCTGTCGATCATCTCGCGCCATACCGTCGCCGGGTCGCGCAAGTCCGGGGTGTCGAGTCCCGCGCCGGCCGGCGCGGTATGGACCAGCTCGAAGCCGGGAATGGCGAAATCGGCATGGGCAAAGGGCGCCGCCAGGGCGAGCAACAGGCGCAACGCCGCGCGGCATAGCTGTCGGGACATCGTGGACTCCGGCGAAAAACCTAGAGCGTAGCAGCGATTTATGACACCTGGGAGTGCTCAGGGGTTCAGCATGCCGGTGGCTTCGTCCGGGGCGACATATTTCTCGACGATGCGTCGCAATGTGCCGTCGGCACGCATGGCTTGCAAAGCGGCGGCCACGCGGGTCGCCAGCGCTTCGTTCACCGTGGCGCGCGCCAGCATGACGTTGAGCGACGGGTAGGGGGCGTTGCCGTTCCAGTCCTCGATGCGGTATTGCGCCAGCTCTTCGCGGCTGAGCTGCCGGCGGTAGACTTCGGCGGACGTGATGATGACCTGAACCCGGTTGGCGCGCAGCAAGGTATACAACTGGTCCGTGTCGGCCGCCTCCATGACCCGCCCTTGGCCTCGCATGCGCGTCACCAGATCGTCATAGAGCGCCGTGCCCAAATGCCAACTGGTGCCCGCGCCCAACAACCATTTGGGGTTGTCGACAAAAGCGGCCATGCCGGGAGGCGGGCCGCCTTTGCGCACCAGGGCGACATTGTGTTCGCGCAGATAGGGGGTCAACCAGGCGATGCGGGCGCGATCTTCGGTGACGAACTTGTGCATCGCCATGTCGATTTCACCCAACGCCACCAAGCGCATGATGCGTACCACGGATTCGACCCGGATCTGCGGCCGGCAGTGTAGCCGTCGCGCCAGTTCGTTGGCGATCTCCAGATCGATGCCGGTCATTTGATGGCGCGCGTCGATGAAAAAATAACTGCCGTACTCGTCGAGCGCGATACGCAACACCGGCTGGCATGCCGGTTGCGCGGCTGCTTGCCCGGTCCCTGCCAGCAGTCCAGCGGCCAGCAGGGTGGCGATTAGGTACGACAAGCGACGACTGATCGACATGGCGGCACCGTTCGGGAAGCGTCTGTTTCGATATTAGACGGTTACGCGGGGGATTTTGGGTCGTGGGCGGAGAAATCTGTCATGCGCGCAGGCGGCGGCTTCAGCGCCGAGTGCGCCGCTGATGTGCGATGGCGAGCGGTGAGGGGGCTTCGAGGGGGCGTTCGTCGTGTTGCCGCAGCCGGCCTGAAGTTCTGCCGATGCCGAACGGTCTCGGTCGATAAAAAGCGGACGTTGGCGCGCTATCGCTCAACGTCCGCTCGATGGAAGCGCGGCGCCGAAAACGCGCCGCTCGGGTCTTACCAGCTATTGTTGCTGTCGTCGCTGCCGCCCGCCGAGCTATCGTCCCAGCTGTCGCCGCCGCCGGCAGCCGAGCCGTCGTCCCAGCTGTTGTCGTCATTGCCCATATCGATGGGCTGCTGTTCCAGTTGCTGCTCGGCGTAGTTCGATTCGCTGTCGTCGACCGGCTGCTGATAGGCCGCTTGTTCGTGCAGCGGCGCTTCGCGGTACCCCTCGCCCTCGCGCCGCTCGTCGAGCGCGCGCTCCAGCATCATGCCGGCGGCCACGCCACCCAATCCTGCCGCCACCGTGGAGCCGACACCCGAGCCATAACCGCCGCCCGTGGTGTTGTTGATGATGGTGGTGCCGCCATTGCCGCCGCCGTAGCCCGGGCCGTTGCCGTAAGTCGGACCGTTGGCATAGCCTTGCGCACCGCCGGCCGGATAGCCCGGCGCGGTCGTGATCACAGTGGGACGACGCGCGAACATGCGGCTGATGAAGTAGGCGATCATCACCAGGATCAACACGCCGACCAAAATGGACATCATGCCGATGCCGTGTTGTGCCGGCGCCGGTTGTGCCGGTACCACGACCGTGGATTGCGTCTGGCTGGTTTTTTGAGCGGGGTGGTGAACGGCGACGTCCAGGTAGGCTTCGAACTTGCCGAATTTTTCCGGCGCGGTGAAGGTGATCTTCGGATCCAGCTGCTTGGCCGCGGCGACTTCCTGCTGCGCTTGCTTGAACTGGTTCTGGTGCGCGAGCACCTCGGCGTGGATGTAATGGGCCTTGGCACTGTTCGGGTGCTTCTGGAGAACCTGCTGGATGAGGTTTTCCGCGCGGGCGTAATCGCCTTGTTGCACGGCGGTCTGAATCTGTTGTTGTTCTGCGTTCATGAATACTCTTCTCGCTATAGGTGCCGCTCTGCGGCTTGTACTTTAGTCGGGCGAAGGCGGTGGACGTGCGAATCATCGATTCGCCGAGCGGAAACCGGGCTCGCACGCTCGCCTTCGGCACGCCACGGCGGATATTAATACGACAAAAGTATAATGTCTCGAATTTCATAATTTATTAATGTGAATCGACCCTCGAAGCGTTCGGGACGAGGACGGTCAGGCCACGAGATCCCTGTTCGGAATATTTGTGTTGTTATAAGTAACCGAATATTTATACTGCATACAGTAATGAGTTAGTCGTATCGCAGCACCAACCTCTGACAGCCGGGCAACTTGGAGACCGATATGATCCGGACTGCGCAATCTTGCGCTGCGGAAGCAGGCGCCGCCATCGAAGCGTTCCACCGCGATATCGCGCACCCCGATTTGGCACTAGTGGTTTTTTTCTGCTCCAGCGACTATGCGCTGGATGTCTTGGCGGCCGAGCTGGCCCGGCGCTTTGGCGATACGCCTGTGATCGGCTGCACTACCGCCGGCGCGTTCGGTCCGGAGGGCTTTCACCAGCACACGATCAGCGGCATTGGGTTTTGCTCGCCCGAGTGTCAGGCGGTGGTCGGCCATTTGCCGCTACAGCCGGTGTTCGATACCGAGGGTTGCCAGCAGGTGGTGCAAACCCTGCGCCAGACCCTGACCGCCAAGGGCGACTGGGTGCAGTCGACCAATACTTTCGCCATCCAGTTGATCGACGGACTCTCCATCATGGAGGAGGCCGTGTCCCGCGCCGTGCAGAACGCATTGGGTGCGACTTTCATGGTCGGCGGCTCGGCCGGCGACGGCCTGGCTTTTCGGCAGACTCACGTCTATTACGATGGCGCGTTCCATAGCGGGGAAATGGTGCTGGCGCTGATCGCGACCCAGTTGCCGTTCCATCTATTCATGACCCAGCATTTCGACGTTCTGTCCGAGCGTATGGTGGTCACGCGTGCCGACGAGGCGCAGCGCATCGTCTACGAAATCAATGGCTTGCCGGCTGCGCGAGAATATGCGCGCTGCGCGGGCGTGGCGGAAGCGGCGGTGGATGCCGCGTTGTTTTCCAGAATGCCGGTGGTGGTCAAAGTCGGCGATCATTATTACGTACGCGCGATTCAACAAGCGTTGCCCGATGGCGCATTGAAGTTCTATTGCGCCATTGAAAAAGGCATGGTGCTGCACCTGGCTCAGGGGGGGGATATGGTGCGCAATCTCAATCAGGCTTTCGAGGAAGTCGAAAGCGCGCTGGGCGGTCCGCCGCAGGCGATTTTCGGCTCCGACTGCATTTTACGCCGGCTCGAAATTCAACAGTGCCAGCTCGACGAGCAGATGGACGCGTTATATACCGAGCACAATATGGTGGGCTTCGCCACTTATGGCGAGCAACTGCGCGGGGTGCACATCAATCAAACGTTGACGGGCGTGGCGTTCGGGCGGCAATCGGGGGCATCGTCATGACGCCCGCCGAGGGTTCCTTGCTATCGATCGAGGCCTTGCACGCCGAACTGGCACGCAAGGATGGCATCATTCAAGTACTGATGGATCGTGTGGAGAATAGTGTCAGCCTCGCCGACTCCGACTTCGGCATGTTCCAGTCCACCTTGATGCTCGAAGCGCAGGTCAAGGCGCGCACCGAGGCGCTGAACCAGGCGCTGGCCGCCAACGAAAAAGTCACCCGCCAGTTGCAGCAATCGCAGAGCGATTTGCTGCGGCACCAAGCGCATCTGACCGAGTTGGTGGAGGAGCGCACGCGCGAATTGAATCAGGCCAAGGATCGCGCCGAGGCGGCCAACCGCGCCAAGAGCGAGTTTCTCGCTTCGATCAGCCACGAGCTCAGAACGCCGCTCAATGGCGTCATGGGGATGCTCGATCTGGTGCTGGATACGGCGCTTGATGAAGCACAGCGCGGCCTGTTGGCCGACGTGCAGTATTCGGCTTCCGGGCTATTGAAGATCATCGACGCCATTTTGAGCTTCATCTCGATCGAGGCCGACGATGTGGAGAGCCAACAAAGCCGTATCGACTTGCCGGCGGTCGTGACCGCCACCGTGTCGCAACTGACCTCGAACGCCATGGCCAAAGGGCTGCAATTGGTGCTGACCGTCGATCCGACCTTTCCGCCGTGGATCATCGGCGAGGCGCATCGATGGAAGCAGATTGCCGATATCCTGCTCGACAATGCCATCAAGTTTACCTCGCACGGCGCGGTGCACGTCAGTCTGCAATCCGCGGGCGTGGCCGGCGCGCGCGAAACGATATTGCGCGTCAGCGATACCGGCATCGGCATTGCCCCCGTGCATCATGAGCGAATTTTCGAGCCTTTCTCTCAAGTGGACGCTTCCTCGACGCGCAGCATCGGCGGTGTCGGCATCGGTTTGCCGCTGGCGCGCCGACTGGTGCGGCTGATGAAAGGCGACATCCTGCTGGAAAGCGGCCTAGGGGCGGGCAGTTCGTTCACTGTGCGTGTGCCGCAATACCGCGCCGAAGTCGAACTCGACGGTAGTGCGTCTGCACCGGCGGCCGAGGAGTTCGACTATGTTCGTGCGCTGCAGGAGTTGGAGTATCCGGTGACGCTCGAGCAGATTCATGCGTTCCTGGCCGAAGCGCCACAGTGGCTTGCCGAGCTGCATCAGGTGCTGAGCCGCGACGAGGTGGAGGATGCCCTGGCGCTATCGCGGCAAATCCGCCAGGCGCTATTGGCGTTCAAGGCGACGCCTGCGCTGCAGCAATGCATGATGATCGCCGCCATGGCGCGGGCCGGCTGCCCGGACAAAGCCATCGATCATCTAGCGAAGCTGAATGCCGAATGCGGGGTCCTGTGTCGTGCCTTGCGCGGCATCGGCGAGACGCTGGTCGTTTGAGTTGAATTTAAGGGTGAATAACTAGGAATGGTCATATAAGCTCTTATTTAGTGGTTGATCCAATAATAAAATACCGGGGAGCTTGTATGAAGATCACTAAAAGACTTGCATTGACCCTTGCCGTTTCGCTGGGCGCGTTGCTGCTGATCGGTGGCTATGGCATCTGGCAATTGAATCAGGCGCAGAAGCGCTTCGATTACATCGCAGTGAATACCTTACCCAGCCTGAAGGCCCTGGCTTTAGCGACCCAGGCCGTGAGCGATATCCGCGTGTCGGCGCTGAAAGCCATCGTCGCGCCAAGCGACAGTTTGCGTAGCGGTGCGCGCGAAACGCTTGCGAATGCCGACAAACACTTTGACGCCGCCCTGGCCGATTACTTGGCCAACGATATCTCCAACGACGCCGATCGCCAGATGCTGGAAGCGGACAAGACGGCGATGGCCAATTATCAGCGCATGCTCGACCAGGCGTTCCAAATGGCCGCGCAAGGCGATAAGGATGGCGCGCTGAAGTATTTGATGGTGACCGGTCTGCCGATGGCCCAGGCAATCGTGAAATGTCTCGAGGACCATGCCGAGTTCAACTACGATTTGGCCAGCGATCTGGTGAAGAAAAACCAAAGCGATTATACCCAGGCGCTTGAATGGTCGATGTTATTGATCGCGATAGCCTTCGTCGTGGCTGGATTCATGGGCGTTCAATTATTCCGTCTGATCAGCGCCGGCCTAAACGGTATTCAAGACACGCTGGAGCAAGTGAGCCAAACCTTGGACTTCACCTGTCGCGCCCGTGTCGATCGACAGGATGAGATCGGCCTGACGGCGACGGCATTCAATAAACTATTGGCAACGCAGCAGGAGAGTTTGAAGAGTATCTTGCATGGCGCACGCGATGTCGGGACGACGGCGGAGCAATTGAATCAGGCCGCGGGAGAAGTCTCGACGGCCTCGCATGCGCAAAGCGAGGCCGCCGCCACCATGGCGGCGACGGTCGAACAGATGACCGTCAGCGTGAACCACATCGCCGAACGCGCCAAACAGACGCATGCACTGTCGAAAGAGTCGGAGCGATTGGTGCAGGATGGCTCGTCCATCATCGGCCAGACCATCAAGGATATTCATCAGATTTCGTCTTCCGTATCGTCCGCCTCCGCCAGCATTCGCGAACTGGAAACCTACAGCGGGCAGGTGAGCAGCGTGATCGGCGTGATCGGCGATATCGCCGACCAGACCAATCTGCTGGCCTTGAACGCCGCGATCGAAGCGGCACGGGCCGGCGAGTCGGGCCGGGGCTTCGCGGTGGTGGCCGACGAGGTGCGCAAACTGGCCGAACGCACCACCCGGTCGACGCAAGAAATCTCGACCACGATACAAACCATGGTCGAGCGCGCCGCGCATGCGACAAGGCAGATGCATGAAGCCGAGCAACTGGTGGAAACCGGGGTGAAGCGTGCCGATGAAGCCGATGCCGCCATCCAGAAAATCGGCGCCACGTCGACGCAATCCGGCGTAATGATCGGCGAGATCACCACGGCGATCGGCGAGCAGGGCGTGGCGAGCAATAGCATCGCGGTGGAGGTCGAGCGCACGGCGCAAATGTCCGAGGAATCGAGCGCCGCGGCACAGCACACCGCCAACACGGCACAGCATTTGGATGGCCTGGCCAAGGGGCAAATCGCGACGCTGTCGAAATATAATCTGTAAACGACACCGGCCGGGGAGCTTCGCTCCCCGCCTCCGGGAAAGGCCTTAATCGGCCGTTAGCACCAGGCAACCCGCCAGCTCGCGCACGCGCGCAGCCTTGGGTAGATACATCCACGACGTGCTGCCATCGATCGACTCGAACGCCCACGGCAAGCGGCTATCGACCACCAAACGGCACTCGTCGGAATTTGGACGACTGCCACGCGGCAAGCACAACACGGAAATCAGGGAAAGTAACTGCTGCTGGCGGAAATCCTGGTTTGGAAAAAAGACTTGAGCTGCATTACCATCTTGAGTAGCCATTCTGAACTCCACTGAAGTTTGGTGTGGTTAGCGGGCCCAGCGGTGTTACAGCACCCCGGGCCCGCGCCTCTTCGCGGCCTTGGGCCGCACCGCACACCTTACCCAGCAAGACACAAACAGACAACCAAGCGCGACCGTCAGAAAATGCTGAAAATACACGCCCTTGGCACCCCGTAGGAGCGGCTTAAGCCGCTCCTACCAGGCTTCTACGGCATTATCCGTGCTGTATATGCGGTGTTTCGTTTGTTTCTCTTGTTTCGTTTATTTCGTTTGTGTATAGTGGGTCTCTGGCTTGGCGATGTTGGCGCTGCAGGAAGCAGATAAGTTCAATACTGCATAGAGAAGGTGCTGTCATCTAGCCTGGTCAGACGCATAAGCAACGCACGCAAACTCGCACATTCAAAGAACCTAGATCATGAAAACGACGGTAGTAACTGGCCTTCCTAGCGAGGCCGAAACAACGCTTGCCAAGGAAAGCGCCCGCCAGTTATCCCTGTTCCTCAGTAGCAAGGAAGAGGCTCGGTCGATTCGGGTCATCGACCATGCCGGTGAGCATGAGGTAGTGCAGATTCCAACTGCAGCGTATCGCCTGTTGATTGATATCCTGGCGCAGATGGCACAGGGCAATGCGGTGAGCCTGATTCCGGTCCATGCGGAACTCACCACTCAAGAGGCGGCGGATATGCTCAATGTGTCCCGTCCGCACTTGGTCAAGTTGCTGGATGCCGGGGACATTCCCTTCCATAAAGTGGGTACCCATAGACGTGTGCGCTACCAGGATCTGGTGCAGTACAAAAACCAGAGCTATATGAATCGTTTGAAGGCATTGGAAGAACTGTCGGCCCTGGACATGGGCTATTGAAATGACGAGTTTTGCTGCGGTTTACGACGCATGTGTACTGTACCCGGCGCCATTGCGTGATCTATTACTGCAACTTGCACAAACTGATTTGTTTCGGGCCAAGTGGTCCGATCAGATTCACGATGAATGGACAAGAAACCTGCTGGCGAGGCGGCCAGACCTGTCGGCTGCTCAGTTGCAGCGTACTCGCGTGTTGATGAATCAGGCTGTGCTCGATTGTCTGGTAACTGGCCACAACTCAGCACGTAGGGTGCGATCGCGAAGCATCGCACCAACCGCATCATGGCGGATCTAGCCAAGCTGCACCGACTCCCTAGGTATAACTAGATCACTTTCTCGCAACCGGCGGGATTATGAATACGCTTGCTTGAGGGGGGGTTATTCGCGAGTTTGCCAGCTGGGCGGCGAGGCCGAGTAAGCAATTCACCGCCGCAGTTTGGGCACTTGCCGCGGAGAACTTTATCGGCGCAAGGCCCACAAAAAGTACACTCGAATGAGCAGATACGGGCGTCGGGGGACTCGGGTGGCAAGTCTTTGCCGCAGCATTCACAATTTGGCCTAAGTTCGAGCATATTTCCTCCAGTGAGTGAATCGCCACAGCCGTTCTAGACGAACTGGAACGTCTTTATTGCCGGCATCCTCTGCTTTGCCGAGCCGAGAAATCGTTACCGGTTTCTCGGCTCCGGCAGGGTGTATGTCAATGCATTACAGCGATGGCATGGTGTAGCCTTCGATTTTAGCGGCATTAACCAGGCCGCTCAGGTACTGATGCATCATTTTGCTGCTCGCCATCTGGGTCAGGTATTGCTGCAAACGTGCCTTGACGTCGTCAAAACCGATCTGTTCGCCCGGGTGGCGTTCATTGACCTGGATGATATGGAATCCAAACTGGGTCTGAACCAGGTGCGGGGTGATCTGGCCTGCCTCGGTGCTGAAAACGGCCTGTTCGAATTCCGGAACCATTTGGCCACGGCCAAAGCGGCCAAGGCTGCCGCCCTGTTTGCCCGATGGGCAGGATGAATGCTGTTCAGCCAGCGTGGCGAACAGCGACGGTGCGGCTTGAACTTCGCTCAGCACGCCTTCGGCCTTGGATTTGGTCAGCATGTTGGACAGCTCGTCACCGCCGGTCAGCGGGAACAGGATGTGGCTGGCCTCAACGGATTCGCCGCTGTTGAAGCGTTCCGGATATTGCTCGTAAAACTCGCGGCAGGTGGCTTCATCCACCGGTTCGACTTGAATTTCCTTTTCCATCAGCGCGCCAATGGCTTCGCTGATATTGCTGGTGTCCAGACCTTCGGCACGGGCCTTTTGCAGCAACAGTTCACGCAGAATCAGTTCCTGGATGATGGCCTCGCGCGGCTCGGGTGCATCGGCATGCTGGTTCTGCTCCGTCTGGATCATTTCTTCGGTGATTTCGACGCCGTTAACGAGAATGGACATGTGATTTTCCTGAATGAAAGGTTGGTACGCTGCAAAGGTATACGGCGTGTTGAATAAACGAGGTAGATGAAGCCAATGCGATGAATGTCAAGAGGGTGGGGCGCGATAGCTTGGCCGCAAGCGGCGGAGTAAGCGAAAGCTTGCCCTTTTATCTTGTCTAAATTAATCACCTTTGGCCTGCACAGTTTGAGTTTGCACATATTTTTGGGGCGACTGACCGACCATCCGGGTGAAATCTCGGATGAAGTGTGCCTGATCAAAATACCCCAGAGTAAGTGCGAGTTCAGTCCATTCTGGAGGCTTCCCGTTCTGCATCAGAGCCAACGCTTCATGTAGTCGGTAGCGGGCAAGCACGGCCTTTGGACTGACTCCGATATAGTCGGCAAACAAGCGTTGTAGCTGGCGTTCGCTCCAGCCGCTCCAGCTGCTGAGCTGTGCCGCCGAAGTTAAAGAACTGTTGCGCGCAATTTCTGCAACCAGTTCATTGAGCTGCCGCACCAGAGGGGAGGTCTGCGGCAAGCACTCAAGCTGCCCTGTGAAGTCCCAGCAAACATGCTAATAATACTCAACCCATGCCGATAGTTGCTCGGATGGCGGGGTGCGCAGGTGGGTAAACTTGGCTTCGGACAGATTTAGATTCAACACACCGCGAGCAGGCTCTGCGACCCCCGTCGGGCTTGGTCGTGTTTTTCCAATCATCACGAAACATTACCTGTTTAACTATTACGGCAAGAATAGGTCTGACAATATGGATTTGTCGAACTCGCTTTGTCACATCCGCATTTGATTTCTTCAGGAAAACATCATGCAAGCCAAAGGCCAATTTGACGTCACCTTACCCGTACATCCTGCCGCACCCGGCACGGAGGCTGCGCAATTGAGCCGGCGGGCCATTCACAAAACATTCCAGGGAGACCTGGATGCGGTAAGTCTGGGTGAAATGCTGGCCTGCAACGGCACCCAGCCCGGCTCGGCAGGCTATGTGGCGCTGGAGCGGGTGGAGGGTAGGCTTGCGGGGCTGGCGGGCAGTTTCGCCTTGATGCACTGCGGGGTGATGGCGCGAGGCCAGCGCTCGCTGACTGTCCAGGTTGTGCCGGATTCCGGTACGGGCGAATTGCAGGGCTTAAGCGGCACGATGGAAATCGATATTCGCGATGGGCTGCATTACTACCAGTTTGAATATCAATTCACGCCGTCTTGAGAGGCGGCGCGGCGTGAGCTGACGGACTTCTGGGGGCCGCGGGCTATGCCGACAGGCATGCTTGAATGGCCGCTGGCGCTCCAGCGGTAAGCGCTCGCCCTGAGCCGCGCCCGGCCTGCCATCGCGCACGCCCATCATCCAATAAAGCAACACCTTCGCTTACCTAAATGCATAGCGCTTGCCAATTGCTATGACAAGTGCAATATTGAACGTCGTTCATTTTTATACTTCGTTCATAAATAATGGAAGCCGAAAACAGCCGCCGCGAGCGCAAGCGCCAGCAAACCATGGAACGCCTGGTGGCGTGCGCGTTCGAGCTCTTCTCGCAATACGGCTACGAAGCCGTGACCATGGAACAGATCGCCCAACGCGCCGATCTGGCCAAGGGCACCCTGTATAAGTATTTCCCGGTCAAGGAAGCGCTGGTCACCCATCGAATGCACGCGGATCTTGCCGCCGCGCTGCCAAGCATGCAGCAGCAATTGGCGGATGCGCCCGACTGCGCCACCCGGCTGCGCTTGTTCCTGCGCGCCTCCGCCAGTTATTCCGAAGAAAGACGCGAATACATCGGCCCCTACATCCAGCACCGGCTCTGCCGCCCCATCGCCAGCATGGGCACGGAAAACCGCAGCGGGCTGGACCGCATCTACCTGCAGTTGCTCGCCGCCGGCCAGCAAAGCGGTGAAATCCGCGCGGACATTGCCGCCAGCCACCTGGCGCGCCACCTGGCCTTCCTGCACATGGGCGCGCTGATGTACTGGTTCAAGACGCCGGAAAGCTCGCTGCAGCAGGGCTACGACGAAATCCTGGATCTCTTTTTGCAAGGCGCGCGCACATGAAAACTTATCTGCTCGATCTTGCCGCCGCGGAACACGCCGGCCCCGCCATCGCCGGCGGCAAAGCTTATGGACTCGGCCGCCTGCATCGCTACGGCTTGCCGGTGCCGGACATGCTGGTGCTGACGGCCGCCGCCTGCCGCGACGCGCTGGGCGAAGATTTCCTCGCCCAAGCCATACCGCAGGCCGAACGGCGCTCGCAAGTGGCAAGCCGGCCGCTTCCGCCCGAGCTGGCGGCGCAAATCGAAGCCGCCCTCAGCCCACGCGGTTGGCTGGAGCGGCCGCTGGCGGTGCGCTCCTCCGCCACCCAGGAAGACTCCCGCTCAGCTTCCTTCGCCGGCCTGCATCAAAGCCGGCTGCACGTGCGGGGATTGACGGCGGTGCTGGACGCCATCCCCGCGGTGTGGGCCTCTCAGTGGTCGGACGAGGCCGCCGCCTACCGCGCGCATCGCGGCCTACCGCCAGCCGATGGCGGCATGGCCGTGGTGATCATGCCGATGATAGAAGCGCGCTGCTCCGGCATCGCCTTCAGCTGCCACCCGCTCTCCGGCCGCGACGACCAAGTGGTGATCAGCGCCATCTCCGGCTTGGCGGATCAACTGGTGGCCGGCGCGGTGAATGGCGAGGAGATCGTGCTCACTTTCCCGCGCGACATCACGCAAGCAATCGCCATCCAGCGCGACCGGAGCGCCATTCTCAGCGACGAAGAGGCGCAAACCCTGGCGCGCCTAGTGCGCGACGCCGCGCAAGCACTCGACCTGGCCGAACCCTGGTACGACTTCGAATGGACTTGGGACGGCCGGCATTTTCAGCTGGTACAGGCGCGCCCCATCACCACCCACGTCTGGCCCAGCTACCCCGGCCTCTCAGGCCAAGGCACCATATGGTCCAACGGCAATACCCGCGACGTGGTGCCGGACGTGATGGACGCTTTCGACTGGGGGCCGTCGCGCCAGATGGTCAACTTGATGCTGGAGCAAGGCTGGCGCCGCGCCGGCTACCGGCTGCTGCCGGGCGCGCAACGCGCGGCGCTGATCCAGGGGCGGCTGTATTTGAACGTGTCGCTGCTGCAATGGGAAGGCTATGACGCGCTGGGCATCCAGCCGGCGCTGATCAACCGCATGATGGGCGGTCATCACCCGGACATTGTCGTGCCGCCGGCCACCCTGCGCCAGAAGCTGCGCCGGCTGGGCCACATGTTGCGCTATGCCTGGCAGGACAAGGGGGCGCGCCGCAACGGCAGGGCTCAGGTTGCCGACACCCACGCGCGGGCTGCGCAATGGCGTCGGGAAGACCTTTCCCGGCTGGACGGCCCGGCGTTGGCCGAGCGCATGCTGGCCCAGGCCGGCCACGTGTATGCCCAGTTGGATTTGCTTTACCTGCAAGGCTCCAGCGGCGGCAGCCTATCCATGTTGATGGAACTGCTGGAGCGTCATCTGCCAGGAGAGGCGGCCGCGTTGAGCGCCGCGCTGCTGGCCGGCGGCCCACCCAGCGTCACCGCGCAGCAAAGCCTGGACCTGCTGGCGTTGTCGGCGCTGGCGCGCCAGGACCAAGCCGCCTCATCCATGCTACGCGCGGGCGCGGATTGGCGGACGCTGCCCGCCGAGCACCCGTTCCGGCTGGCATTTGCCGCCTTCCTGGAGCGTTACGGCCATCGCGGGATCTACGAAACCTATGTCCGCTCACCGCGTTGGCGCGAGCAGCCGGGCTATCTACTAGAACAAATAACCGCACTGATGCAGCAAGACCCGGACGCGCTGCGACAGCGCCAGCAAGCCGCACAACAGGCAGCCTGGCAACGCCTGAACAGCGCGCTGCCCTGGGGCGCGCGCATTCAGGCGCGCCTGTTCCTGCGCAAGACCCAAGTGGAGTGCAATGACCGCGAAGCCGCCCGCAGCGCTTTTTCCGCCTTTGGCGAAGCCATGCGCCTGCTGGCGCTGGAAATCGGCCAACGCTTGACGAACAGCGGCCACTTGGGCGCCGCCGCCCAGACCTTCCAGTTGTTGCCCGAGGAGATGATTGCCGCGCTGCACGGCCAGCTGCCGACGCACGCAACGCGTCATCGCGTGCAGGATCGCCTGCGCCAGGCCAAACATTGGCAGGAAAACCCGGCGGCGGAAGTGGTGCTCGACGGTAAATCCATCGCGCCGCCGCCCATCTTGGCGTCAGATGCCAGCTGGCGCGGCCTGGCCATAGGCGTGGGCCAAGCGCAAGGCGCGGCGCGGCTGATCCGTCACCCGTCGGAAAGCGCGCGCCTGGCGCCCGGGGATGTGCTGGTGGCGCCCTCCACCGACCCGGCCTGGACGCCGCTGCTCCTGAAAGCCGGCGCGCTGGTGATGGAAACCGGCGGCTACTTGTCGCACGGGGCCATCGTCGCTCGCGAGCTGTGCATCCCGGCCGTGGCCAACCTGCCGGGCATCCTCGCGCAATTGCAGGATGGCCAACCGCTGGCGGTGGACGGCTGGTGCGGCACGGTCAGCATTGTAAACACAGCGCCCTCCCAAAGATGAGTTGCGGCCTGATGGCGCAGAGAAAAATGTCTAGCGCAGGCTCGCGCTAAACCCAAACCATGGAGAAACCGCTTGATGATCAAAGCCCATAAAGCGCATGAGATACCCGTGCCATCCGACAGTATCTTGGCGCCGCTGTATAAACGCGCGGACCTGCTGGATGCTTTTGCGATTCAATTGCCGGCGGGCGCCAGCGACGATCTTGAAGTGCTGGCGCGTGCTGGATTCGAGCGGCAGGCATGGTGGATTCGTGCGCTGACGCGTGTGCGGGACATGATTATGGCGACAGTCGGCGTCAAATCCTCTCGTGCGGTCGGTATTGCTGCGGCGGCGCGAGGGGTGGTGATCGGTTTCTTTCCACTGCTGTCAAAGCGTGCGGGCGAGCTTGTGATGGGCGCGGACGATAGTCATCTCGATTTCCGGCTCGCGATCCAGCTGCGCACGGGCGCGGCAGGCGGTAGGGAGCTTGTCGTGGTGTCCGTGGTGCATTGCCATAACTTGCTGGGACGGACGTACCTCGCGGTAATCAAGCCGTTCCACCGTGTCATCGCGCGGGCTAGTCTGGAACAGGTGGCAAGCCGCTCTGTCTGAACCCGTCTGCGTCTGCCATGCCCGAAATGGAAATGTTCAATGTGGCGTAAAAGCGGGTTGGCCGGGGTGTGGCTTGTCTACGTATGTGAGATATAACAATCCTGCAATTGCTCGGTTACTTCTTGGCGCCGGGGGTATGCGTTCCGAAGCCCCGACCCTCGCCTTTCACCCGAATCTCTCGGTCGCCGATGTGGCACACAATCCTCCGGCACGCTGCACAGCTTATTCAAAGAAAAATAGTTCTCAGCTATCGTTTGTATTCAATCAATTGATTTTATGTTTTTGTGAGTATTCTCTAAGATGATGTCGTAGCCCTTCTAATTCTTTGATACGCAGGGAGAGAGCACTATGGCAACGAATGAAAATGTCACGAAAACAAGCGGTCAATGTCCGGTCATGCACGGTGGTGCCACCGCTGCCGGCACGCAGACCATGGCGTGGTGGCCCAAGGCCCTGAACCTGGACATCCTGCACCAGCACGACAGCAAAACCAATCCGCTCGGCGCGGATTTCAACTACCGCGAAGCGGTCAAGACGCTGGATGTCGCAGCCTTGAAGAACGATCTCAAGGCCTTGATGACCGACAGCCAGGACTGGTGGCCCGCCGACTGGGGGCATTACGGCGGCTTGATGATCCGCATGGCCTGGCACTCTGCCGGCACTTACCGCATCGCAGATGGCCGGGGCGGTGGCGGTAGCGGCAATCAGCGTTTCGCCCCGCTCAATTCCTGGCCCGACAATGCCAATCTCGACAAGGCGCGTCGCCTGCTGTGGCCGATCAAGAAAAAGTACGGCAACAAACTGAGCTGGGCCGATCTGATGATTCTTGCCGGAAACATGGCCTACGAATCGATGGGCCTGAAGACCTTCGGCTTCGGTTTCGGCCGCGAAGATATTTGGCATCCCGAAAAGGATATTTATTGGGGCTCGGAAAGAGAATGGCTGGCGCCGACAGGCAGCGCGGGTAGCCGCTACTCCGGAGAACGCGATCTGGAAAACCCGTTGGCCGCCGTGATGATGGGCCTGATCTACGTCAATCCGGAAGGCGTGGACGGCAAGCCCGATCCGCAGAAGACCGCCAAGGACATGCGCGTGACCTTCGCTCGCATGGCGATGAACGACGAGGAAACCGTGGCTTTGACCGCGGGCGGACACACTGTCGGCAAAGCACACGGTAATGGCAACGCGGCCGATTTGGGGCCGGCTCCCGAAGCGGCCGAAGTGGCGGAACAAGGCCTGGGTTGGAACAATCATAAGCGCCGCGGCATTGGCCGCGACACCGTGACCAGCGGCATCGAAGGCGCCTGGACGACGCATCCGACGCAATGGGACAACGGATATTTCGATCTGCTGTTCAAGTACGACTGGTGGCTGCAAAAGTCGCCGGCCGGGGCGCATCAATGGGAGCCGATCAACATCGCCGAAGAGGATATGCCGGTCGATGTCGAAGACCCATCCATTCGCCGCAAGCCGATCATGACCGATGCCGACATGGCGCTCAAATTCGACCCCGAATACCGCAAGATCGCCGAGCGTTTCCATAAGGATCCGGCGTACTTCTCGGAAACCTTCGCACGCGCCTGGTTCAAGCTGACCCACCGCGACATGGGGCCGAAGTCCCGTTACATCGGCCCGGATGTGCCGCAGGAAGATCTGATCTGGCAAGACCCGGTGCCGGCAGGCCGCAAGGACTACGATGTGGCGGCCGTCAAGGCGAAGATTGCCGCTGCCGGCCTCTCGATTAGCGACATGGTCGCCACCGCCTGGGACAGCGCCCGGACCTTCCGGGGCTCGGACAAGCGTGGCGGTGCCAACGGTGCGCGTATCCGCTTGATGCCGCAAAAGGACTGGGAAGGCAATGAGCCGGCGCGTCTGGCGAGAGTGCTCGCCGTCCTGGAGGCGATCGCCAACGAGTCCGGTGTCAGCCTGGCCGATGCGATCGTGCTGGCGGGCAATGTCGGCGTCGAGCAAGCGGCGAAAGCGGCCGGCGTGAACGTGACCGTGCCCTTTGCGCCTGGCCGGGGTGATGCCGTGGAAGCGCAGACCGACGTCGAATCGTTCGACGTGCTGGAGCCTTTGGCCGATGGCTTCCGTAACTGGCAGAAGGAGAACTATGCGGTCATGCCGGAGGAATTGCTGCTAGACCGCGCCCAGTTGATGCGTCTGACCGCCAGCGAAATGACGGTGCTGGTCGGCGGGATGCGCGTACTCGGCACCAATCACGGCGGCGGCCGGCACGGGGTGTTCACCGATCGCGTCGGGACGTTGACCAACGACTTCTTCGTCAACCTGACCGACATGGCTTATAGCTGGCAGCCGACCGGCCGCAACAGCTACGCCATCGTGGATCGCCAGACAGGCAGCACCAAGTGGACCGCTACCCGGGTCGATCTGGTCTTCGGCTCCAACTCGGTGCTGCGTGCCTACGCCGAGGTCTATGCCCAGGACGACAACCAGGAGAAGTTCGTCCATGACTTCGTGGCTGCCTGGACCAAGGTCATGAACGCCGACAGGTTCGATTTGGTTTGATCGTCTAAACCTCCCCGGTCGTTGAGCTGTGGCCAGGGCAGCAAAGCACCAATGGCCGGTTCTGATTTCAGACCGGCCATTTGGTTGCAGAGAGTGTATCTCGCGGCTCAAGCCGCTCCTGCAGTCTCGGTGGCACACCTTGTGCTGCTTTGGCTGAGACCATCAAATATGTCGTTTAGCGCATATCTCTTTGCTCATGCCACGACGATCCTCCTTGTCCTCTCTGCACATGTAGGTGGCCCGTATTTGCGATCTATGCAATCGTCATGGGTTTACAAAAAATTTGCCGCGAATTAATATAATATCGCAATGTCATACGACATTGGCAATTTGTAGTGCAATGTGCCCAATGATGGGTATTTACTAAAACACAATTAAGGATTGCAAATGCAAGCAAATAAAGTAATGAGCCCGCGTCTCCAAGCGGCTGCCCCGATGAATCTGGCTAAAGTCATCGGCGACTTCGATACCAATACCATGGTGATGAGCCCGCGCCTGCAAGCGGCTGCCCCGATGAATCTGGCTAAAGTCATCGGTGACTTCGACACCAACACCATGGTGATGAGCCCACGCCTGCAAGCCGCAGCACCGATGAATCTGGCAAAAGTTATCGGCAATTTCTAAATAGCATGCCGAATGCCTCGGCTTTTGCCGGGGCATTTTAATATCGAGAGAAAAATGCCAACGGTAAAAATAATTGGAAGTGGAATGCTCGGTGCATGCCAGATAACGCAAGAAGGGATTGATGCGATCAAGTCATCAAGCCAAGTATTTTGGCTAGGGAAAATTGATGGCCTGGAAGCGTTGCTGGAATCGATAAATGTGAAAGCAAAAGACCTGTCCAGTCTATATTTCAATAATGCCATCGATAAAGATAATTATACAAGAATATTAAACGCATTACTTGTGGGATCTGGTGCGGAAAGCACTATTTCATTGATCATTTCAGGCCATCCAAGAGTTGGCGTCACTATTGTGCAGCAGTTGCAACAAATTTCAGACAGTGGACGACTTGATTTAAAATGCATGCCGGGAATATCTAGTTTTGATGGCATGATTAACGACTTGGCGTTGGATCCACTAGAGGAAGGATCCTGCATTGTGGATGCCAATAGATTGATTTTGTACAACTACAAGATGGAAGCATCCATCAATTACTTTATATATCACGTATGTTCAATAGGGAATTCAAAAACGAACTTCATTGAACCTACAGAAAATAACAACATTGCATTTTTGAAAAATAAACTTCTAGAACACTATGACAAAGATCACACCGTATATCTGGTAAGTACATCAAGCTCGCAAGGCGTGCCTTTTGAAAAAATTGCGGGAACACTGGGTGCGTTAGAGGTTTTGATGGGTAGCGTGAGTTATATGCATTCCCTATTCGTTCCGTCCATCATTCCAGACAAGAGTAGAGTAAATTGGGATTTTTTGAAAAGAATTCAAACTATTGAAGAAGTAAACTAATTTTGTCACTATATGGCGCCGTCCTGGGAACGATATGGAATTAATAGCAAAAAGCAAGAGCGATTTGATAAGGCATTACAAAAATATTTGTGGAAATAAAAATTATAAATATGACATAGGCGACTTGTGGCCTCCGGCATGCGCGGAAATCAGAGATCCAGCTCTCTTCGAGAAGATCCCATTTTCAATAAGTCACGAAAGCATCAGATGCTTTGATATTGGTTGCTTGAAACTCAACTGGCTTGACGCAGAAGATGGTAAAAGTATCATTAAAGCAATTGGGATGGATGATCTTCAAGTCGAGCCCATATCATATAGCGAGAGCAGGGCAGCGTTTATTGAAGCAGGCGTAAAGCAATTTGAAGATGTATGCCGCAATGAGCTGGAATTCATATCGGAATTTACTTCGTCAATTGTATGGCTAACGCCAAAGAGCGCAACCTCTAGCTTTGGCAATGCATCATTTTACATGGTTCCACATACGACGCTTTTGTCTGACGGTTCTTTATTTTTCATTCCGCCTTTCAAACAGATACCTCGCGAGTTTGGTGGTTTTGGATTTATAGAAAATCTCTATCACGAAGCCTTGCATCACCAGGTGCACGCGCACTGCGCTTTTACCAAAACAAACTATTGCATCGATGGCATCGATGCGTTTTCACACATCCTGTCTTTCCCCAAAAGAAGCGATCGCACATTCACATTTTTTCAAGCCATCAATGCATGTCATGTGTATAGAGAGCTGACCAATTTCAGACAAAGAGTTTTAGTAAGTTTAGAAAAAAACGCAAGCAAGAGCAGCGAGTCGCTTTCTTGGTTGCATGAGGCCAAGAACGAGGCATTCTTGATGTGGAAAGAATTTGCGTCTGAACTATTTAAAGAAAGGGATAAATTCATTCAGCCATGGCAAGACTTCATTGTTGCCTGGAAACAGGAGGCGGAAGTCCTTTCGGCGAAGAGTTCATATCCTATGACTGATCTTGCAGGTAACTAAATGTCTAATATCGTGCATGGCCCAGGTTTTCTGATGCTGGATAATTTGTTGGCACCGGAAGAGTTGTGTGCCGTACAGTTGTACATGCAATTCGAGAATTACACGCCTGTTCATGCGAATGGTTGGTCCAAGGCGTGGAGGGTTAATGATGGGCAGCCCTTGTCAAGCGGAAGTTATCTATGTGGGCGAGGAGGCAAAAAAATAGCACCTAGCCAGCAGAATGCAATAAACATTGTTGCCGAAAGAATTTTGTCGCTAGAGTCTGAAATCGATTCGTTTCTAGAAAAATTTCTGGAATGGGATTTTATTTCATTAACTACTTTTTTGTATCCAAACGGTGCAGGGCTGGGCTGGCACGAAGACGACTGTCAATACAAAGGTGCTTTCATCTTTTACGCTCACCCGGAATGGAAGCCTAGCTGGGGAGGGGAATTGTGTATCGCCGGTGAAGTGAGCGAGAATTCGGGGCTTCCGGAAAAAATCTACCAGTACGATGCTGATATTTTTGAAATGTCGGGTGTCGGCAGTGGAAGTATTGGCCCGGAATTTGGTTGGACCAGGCGGGAGCGGTCTATTTCCGATAATGGTATTGGAACTTGGATTTACCCAAAGCCAAACAGGTTGGTGATTATCAAGCCAGGATATTCTCATTGTATAAAAAAGGTAGAGGCGGATGCCGGCGAAAACATGCGTTGTTCCGTCACTGGATTTTTTCAAAAGTCCAACTAGTTCCTAAAGAAAGATGGCTAGGTCGCGCAGACCTAGCCAACGCTGTCCAGGATGAAGCCCACAATATTATTGATAGCTTGCTTTGTTGCCTTTGTTCATGCGAATCAATAATGATGAGACAATGATCAGCCCGATTCCCGAGCAGACAAATAGCGAGAGTTGGCCGCCGATTTTGTCAGCCAGTAGCCCCGCAATGCCGCCAACAATCACGCCGACGACGACCTGCTTCCGATAACTGCGTGCACTGGCTGCAGCCACATGCTTCGCATTGAAATTTCGTAACAAGCCATACCAACCCAGACTAAATACGATATTGGAAAGTACGTGCGCCAGAAAAACCAGTACTAGCGCAACGGCCAGAATGGTCGATATCGCGATGAGCTGGTAGCAGACCAGAAATCCAACCATGCAAAAAATGATCAAGTACAAGTTCTGTACTTCGAGTTGCTTCTCTTTTACCAGCATGGGGCCGCACAGTTGCCCAAGGCTGCGAGCAAAAAGCAGGGCTAGGACAATTTGAGAGCGATCGCCGGTGCCGGGAACGAGTACGGGAAGTAGAGCCATCGCTGGCGTGCCCACCAGGGACAAGGCGGGTAGCAGCGCCAGGCTGGCCTTTTGAATGGGCGATAGCGACTTAGGTAATGCCTCAACATTTTGAGCCGACTCGAATGCTTTTTTCAGTCTTGGTAATAATATCAACGCCGCGATCGATACGATGTAGCAGCAGCAATTCACCAGCAGCAAAGCTTGGCCATCCAGAAAGTGACTCAAAATCACGCCGAGCCCAACGCCAAACAGCACGTAGCAAGAGAAAGCCAAAGTATCTATCAAAGCGGCGGCCGCCAGATCCTCATCCGGTAGCATGTACTTTGCATAATGACTGATTGAAGGAAGTGTTATTCCCGCCGCAAACGATGAAGCCAACTCGGTCATTTGCAGTAATGTGATGGAGTGTAGAGTCACCCCAAGCCAAGGAAAGATCAGACCACAGAACCCGATCATTTCGGCCAGAATTAGGCAGTTGACCGCGTCGGTGCGTTTTAATGAGTATTCGCCAATCATACTGCCCAGTAAACCGGGGGCCGTGGAAAAAACGAATGCAAGCGCGAAGGAGGACGGAGAGGCATTGAGCTTGGTTAGCTCTGAAAAGACAACGACAAAAGTCAGGCCTGCACCCATCGAGCTAAATGCCAATGCTGCACATAGACGACGCAACCAGCCATAACGCCGCATGGCACGTAGTAAAATCATAAACATGTGGTTTCTCCAAATGAAACGTTTCCCATTTCAGGGGGGGGCGGGTTTCTGTTCTGGAAAAATCACATGGGCTTTGGCTTTCTGAATTTCTACCATCCTGCCGTTTTGCGCTCGCTATGTCAACTGGATATACTGAGCAAGCGGGAATCTAACCGTCATCATTAAGTGCGGAGCTGTCGGTAATCGCAGCGCAAGTCGCTACGGACGTTTCAGCGGTAATGTGTCGACCGTCCCCATCGAAGCGGTTTGAACCGAGAAAAGCGAAAGCGCTTAATCCAGACAGAACCGTCGCACGATGGCGACGAGTTCGTCCGGCTTCTCGACGAAAGCGGCATGGCCGCTATCGATCTCGACATACTGACTGCCGGCAATACCTTGCTGCAGTTGGCGCGTTTGATACGCCGGCACTAGGTAGTCCTGGCGGCATTGAACCACCAGGGTGGGGGCCGTGATGTGCGCCAGCGCCGCTTTCAGATCGATGCGTAATCCCAATTCCACCCGGCGGTGGGTGTCCGGCGGCGGCGATTGTTCAAGCAGTGCGGCGAGGGTGTCGGCGCCGAGGGCGGTCAGGAATGCCGGGCTGACCGCCAGGGCGAACGCATAGCGGTTGCATAGCGCGACGTCGCCATCCAGCAATTGTCGCCAGGTGCTAAAGACCATCTGGTGTCGCGTGTCGGCGCTGTCGGCCCAACCCGCTACCAGCACCAGACGGCGTACCAGTTCGGGGTGGCGTGCCGCGGTGGCCGCCGCCACGACGGCGCCGAGCGAGTCGCCCAGCAGGTCGACCGGCTCGGTCGATGCATGGCGAATCGTCGCAGCGATCTGTTCAACCAAGGTATCCAGTGCCAGTGGGCCGTCGGGGATGGTAGAGCCACCGGTGCCGCCGTAATTCGGGATGACCACCGTGCGCCGGTCGGCGAACTGCTGGGCGACATGACCGAAATTGCCTTGGCCGTCGATGCTGGTGCCGTGCACCAACACAAGCGCCGGGCCGGTGCCGATGGCAGTGTAGTTGATCGACGTGCCAGCGACCGCAACATGGATAGACATTGAAATTTCCTTGTGATGCAAAAATTTATTTTTTTATTCTAAATGACTTAGATTGATTTTTAGCTGAAGTATGTGAAATTAATTACGGAATTGATTGGAATTATGGGATTACGGCCGAAAGCTTTAGGCAGTGATGCGCTTTGTTGAAGCCTTTCCCGAGGAGGAAATTGTCAAGACACTGTCGGGACAATTGTCGTGGAGTCACTTTCTGCTTCAGGATCGCAACCAGGCAAAGAATCTGGTAGACGGTTCTACAATCGCAAATTGTGTCGCCTTGACTACCGCCGGCAAGGCTGCAAATCGGCCATAGCCGTCTTTCGACAGGTTGAAAAGCAAGGACTGGTTTACACGGAATTCCGGACAGGCCCACTTCTGACTACACTGGGTCAAGCATGGAGGCAGTATGTGGGAGATTTTGTCCAAAAGGACAGGGGCAGTATATTCGACAGTGGCTATAGTTGTCACGGCAAGAGTTGTTAAATGCCGTTTGCATTTATATTGCTACTTTTGAGGAAAATAATATGGCCGATACTTACCAAACCTTTGGTGGTGGGGGAGGAAATTTCTCAACACCCATCAATATGGCTGGTGCCCAAGTCACTTTCTATTGGGGCGATGCCCTAGTCGCCATTATGATCAACAACACTAAATATGGCGGCAATACTGGCAGCTTGCAGTCTGTAACAGTACAAATGCCCACTGATGGCAAGGTTGTACTAAAAAAAATGCAAGCAAAAAACGATCAGGGTTATATGGTCGTCAGTTATTTAGAGTTTGAAATTCTTGGCGCTTCTACGAAGGTGGGTAAACTCTCGACAAATGCTGCCACTCTTACGACTGACTGTGTAATTATGTTCACGGGAATTAACTGTGGCGGCTTGATTGATCAGTTGAAATACCAGATCATTCCAAGTTAGTCTTACATAATCGTAAGACCTAAAGAAGCCCCGCTGATGCGAGGCTCTTCCATTTTATGGCGAATTACAATACTACGCCATACTTAACGGTAAAGTGACAAGGTGACCGTTAGTGAACGGAGAGAGTAAGGCCCGCTATCGATTTCTTCATGGGATATTAGGCTTATGAGAGTCTGATGACCGGCAGAAACCGGCCATCCATCCCCCGCATCCACGAAACCCAAGCGGGTTTCGATAAAAGACCGCAGTTCGGCCTTAGCGGCCAGTCGCGTGGCCGTCTCAAAGAGTCCGCTCAGAAGCCAAAACCGGACAGCCACCCTTGTTGTTGGGTGAATGCCCGGTTTTATCCTTAGGCAAAGGCAGGAATCGACCTGAATGCGTGGCTAGAAGCGAGCAGAGCCACTTACAGCCACCATGATTTGATTTTCAACATCCACATATTCTTCAATCCAATTTCTTGGGTCGCCCAAGTAGGTGTAGCGAAGCGAAGGATAGTCGGCAGCATAATCCTTGTGAAATCGCTGAGCCAACCAAACATTCGCCTGTTTCATCGGCCACGGCACAGCAACCTCTTGAACAGAATTTCCCGCTTTCAGCTCCAATTCCAAAATTTCTCGCAAGGGGCCGACAACTCGGGGAAGAATGATTTCCAGGTCATAGGTGTAAACCGTCATGGCTTCTAATTCGCAATTAACCGGAGAATAAAGGAATAACGGGGGGCTGACCGCGTTATTCGAGGTGATTAATCAAACGAGATCTTTACGAAGGTTGACGGGCTTGCAATGTCATGTAGCGCTTTGAGAAAACAGCCATTGCGAAACGCCTGCATGTGCTTTGTGTTGATAAATTGAATTTCACAATCACCTGGCCATCCAGGACCACCATTCAGGCCATCCCAGAATGCATCGAGGTTACGTCCAAAGCAGCTCGCACCGTCAGGTTCGATAGATGCCACGTACGTCTCCCAGAAATCCGATTCGGACTCAACAGAGAGACAATCAACAACGATGATCCGCATATTTTCCAGTCCAGCTTAAAACCGTCCTTCATCGACGACCGCTCTTGGCCGATAGTAGACCTTCGCGACATCTAGAGGCAATGTCGGCAATGGCTCAGAAGCGGTCATGAAGCCCAAGATCATCGGCGGTGTCAGGTTGTCGGCCAAATTGGTCTGTCGGCACTTGGTTGAAGGTGCTCTGGTTCGCCGAGTTAAATGACCAATGGATTCACTAGCCGCCGCTTTACCGAAAGATTGTGCAACAGCAGGTGCGAGATAGGCTGATGGCTCGGCCCCACTACGCGCAACCGGTGGCTTTCAGGTAGACTAGAAGGTATGCGAACCATTGTTGTGGATTGCCTCTCTGTTCAGTCCGAAGCCGACTTCTGGGCGACGTATGTGGCAACGGCCGAGCCTAACGGTGCAGGCTACTTTGGATGCAACCTCGATGCATTCTGGGATAGCCTGTATGGTGGCCCAGGATGGCCTGGCGAGTGCGAACTTCAATTCATCAATACAAGGCACTTGCAGGTGTTTCGCAGTGGTTGTTTTCTCAAGGCGTTACATGACATTGCAAGCCGGTCAACCGTCATAAAAGTCACTTTTGATTAATCGCCGCGGGCGTGCGTGCGTGTGAATTTTTCGAGGCTTATGGTTCGATAAAACCAGTCAGGTCACCCGGTCTGTTGTTAGGTTAACCGAACAGTATTGAGACCTGGCCCCATAACCCAAAGCCGGTTACCTCATCGGTGAAAAGCGCCATGTCTTGCCGTCGTCACTGCTGAGGTACAAATCGCCTACCTGTGTCTTGACTGCGAGCCATCCCATTCTGGGCAAGACATACAGATCCGTCATGAATTTGGGCAACTCGCCCTGTGGCGACCAGGAATTGCCACCATCATCCGATTTCATGAGTGACACGGTGGAATCCTTTTCGAATAGGCCGATATGATCGATACGCGGCACATATATGGTTTGCAAATTCCTCGGAATAACGGTCGTCATCCAATTCTCGATCGGCGTGGATTTCCAGCTTTTTCCGAAATCGGCTGATCGGTGCAGTTTTCTGGTGAATGCAGTTCCCGATGATGTCAGAAGTGTTCCGTCACCCAGGATGCTGAACGTCGGAACGACGAGAGAAGTGAGGTCAGTGGGATTGTCGACCCAAGTGTGCGAACCCAGTTCCATGCTGTGAATCGTTGTCGAGGCAGTAAAGCCCAGTGCGCCAACGATCAGGACCAGCCGATCGTTCGCAATGCCTGTTTGCACGGATGAATGCAGGCTGTTGCCGTATTCCAACTCAAAGCGCTTCAGTTCATGCCAGTTGGCGGGAGCAAGGCCCCTTGAGCCGGATATGGTTATTACCTGCTTATTGCGCAATACAACAAGATACTCGTCGTCCTTTCCCTGGCCCGCAAAGAGAACAGTCCCCTCTGCCGGAGGTGTGATCGGCCGGACTTCGCCATTCTTGCCTACGTTAAAAACAAGCCCGTGTTCGCATCCGACCAATAGAGTGCCGTCCCTCAGAAGGCTCACGCTGCGCACATTGAAGCTTGATCCGGTATCCAGGGTCTTCCATTGCTGAGTGTCCGGGCTCCAAAGGCTGACAATGCCGAGCGCTCGTCCGAAAGCGACGGTCTGCCCTTCGACCGGCTGCGATTGAACAATGACCGCGGATCTTCTCTTTGCAAGGGAAAGCTCATGCTGGTTGCTGACCGGATCAAGTGAAATGTCTCTTTGCTCCGGGTGCGTATCGGAAAGATTGGTCAGCACGTTCGAAGGAATCATTTTAAGAATGACCTTTGTGTCATTCTCGTTCGATATGACCGAGATACGATATGAGCCGCTTCGCGGCCCAACCGAATCAAAGGCCATTACTAGCGCGCCGATATCGGTAACATGCCCGGCTGTTATGTCGAAGCCCTTCGTTAGCTCGTCGAGTGGCGCCGTGATCGTATTGCCACCTTGTGGCGCGACGAGATGGGTCAGCTGATAATGTCCGGATGGTAGCGCCGCGAAGAACAGGGCTTCGGCATCTCCCGCCGTTGTCTTGCTCGACATCTCAAACTTTTCTCCCGTCTGACTTTCCTTCAAGGATAGGGTTGAATGACTGAAGTCTATCGGCACAACAGGATTGTTGGTGAGTATTCGCGCTACCAATAACCCGTGTCCTGCTGGAACGGCAGCATTGGTCGGGTCAATGGCAGTAGTGGCAGCACAGCCACTCAACAGAATCATCCAAAATGCCGCAAAAAATACATGGAATGAGATTTTGCGGTAGATGGTGCAACTTTGATGGGAGACGTTTTGAAATCGGGGCATAAAATTTGCAGTTGAAGTAGTGAGCTGATCAGAATTTGTAAGTCGAGAAAATCCGTGGCGCGGAATAGTTATAAGGGCACCGAGGGCCGTATAAATATTTATATTGCTGACAACAATTTTAACATTCAATTATCATTATTTTAAGCGTTTTTCATCGTTGGTAGAATCAAGTCATTCTGGTTTTTGATGACAAAAGGCTTGTTGAGTCGGCAATAAAAATGATCTGTTCCCGCTACGCGACCTTCACACCAACGCCGCCATTAGGTTTAGCGCCATATGCAGGATCATGCCCAGCGCCAAGGCCGGCATGCTGACTCCTCCTTTGAGGAAAAGCTGGCTATTGAGGTCTTCCGGATTACTGACGCGTGTTTGCAGTTTCCGAATAGTGGCACTGGCTTGCCGCAAGTACAGTCGATAGGCAAAGCCGCCCAACAGTAGGCGCATCGTCAGGCCAGCCAGCAGTGTCGCCTGCCAAGAAAACTGGGGGGCGTGCTCCTGTACCGGCTCTGCCAGAAACTGTAGGGGCGGCAAGATGGCCAACAGGCCCAGCAGTAGCGCGTAGGTCACCAGGTAAATCACCCAGTACATCAGTGCCAGTCGATATTGCTTGCGATAGAGCAACCACAGATCGCTGAACACAAAAGCGTACCAGTGAAAGCGCGGCCGGCGCCCCTTTGGTCCAGAAGCCTGGGGCCAGCAGTCGACGTAGTGTTTGGAGTGGCTGTAAGAAAACAGATAGTTGCACCAGTCGGCGTCTTCCGGCGGCAAAGCTTGAGTCGGGGTATCCATGATTTATTGGCTCACTGTGCGAAGGTGGTGGCTGACGACTGTTACGCATATCAGCCTTATGTGATTTTCATATATGTTATCATGTCCAATGGATTATAGGTATTCGCATTCTTGCGTAAGGCTCAGACAATGTTTGGTCCCTGGACGGATCCCCAGTCTGTTGTGTTGCCGATACATAAAATTATCCCTGGAGCTATTATGAAGTCTGGTTGGGTTGTTCTAAAACGATTTTGTCTCGCATCTTTTGCATTGATTTTAGTGTTGAGCTGTTCGGGATGTATGTTCACCCGGTATGTTATAAGTAGCCCAGATACTGGACCTGTATATGATCATACCGAGACGAAAAAGATAGAGGATCTGGGTACTGATGTGATGCTTGGCTTTGGCAAGCCAGATAATGCGCAGCTCCAAAAGCAATATCCAAATGCCTTGATCGTTGTGGGGCAGAAGCACAACTACGTAGTGACGCGTGGTGGTGAAGAAATAATGGCGCTATTAGCGCGCCTTGATACTAAATTAATCATGTTAAATGCTGTCACGGCAACAAGTGAAAGCCCAATTTACCTTCGTTTTGATAAGGCGGCGCCAGAAGGGATTTTCCAGGCCAATCTGTTCGTTTCGTATCGGAAGAGTTTTGATCAGCTCACGCCGGCAGAGCAAGAGGTTTTCCAAAGAAGTCGCGACAATGAATTTAATCCATTAAACTCGGATGATGAGTATTTTCCAGCCAAGTTCATTGAGCTTGATGGTTTTGTGGCGCCGCCAGCAAAAAATCTCTCGGATTTACGGCAGCGCTTCAAGCAACAACGAGTACTGAGCCTAATCAGGGTTGAGTATAAAGATGTGATGCGTGGCTCTCCTTATGATAAATATAACGCCGTGCCGTTTACTTTGATAATCGATGCATTGACGTTGCCTATGCAAGTTGGCATGTTATTCGATACGCCTGCCAATGACAAAACCACGACCGCAGTAAAAACACCGCAGCCAACGAAGTAGCCGCGTTAATAGATTCGGGGGTGGGGCTTTCTTGTTGTGGGTAAATCCAAAGCTTCACCCACAAGAGGACCTCGCCGCCGAATTGCCGTCAAAATAAGTCAAACATCCTTTCTGTCCATCACTGAGTATGCCAGCATCAAATATTGGTGGCAGCGCTTCGGCCTGATCGGTTCTCCATCCGGTCTGCCCCGAACGTGCGCATCAAGTCTGCAACCAGCCGTCTTGCCTCGGTCTCGTCGCGGATATTGGTGAAACCCCGACGTGCCATAGGTGACGAAAAAGCCTTCAATCGCAGCAAGAATCCGCGTCAAGCTTTGACCGCCAGATTTATTTGTCATGAGGCAGCCTTTCCACTGAAATAGGTACCAAACGACTCGTAGTTGACATTGGCTCTTACATCTCTGCGTCGTGAATTTCTCGACCTAACGCTAAAGATAATTTGGCGCACAAGACGCTTGTCCAGCCAACCCAGAGTCCATATTCGATGTTGCCTTGAAAAACAAGACCGCTTGGTTCTGATGAGACGAAAATGTATCTAGAATCATCTTCACGCCCATACCAGCAAGGCCATTCTGCACCATCTATCCATCCGTCTAGTTGTGGATATATTTTGCTTATTATTTTCCAGTCTTTCGGCGGAGAGTCAAAAGGTATATTTAGCGTAATTGATTGTTGCATATGGAGATTCAATATCCTTGTTACGACTGCTTCTGGCCGAGAGTAGACGTTGCCGAATTCTACCAAAAACACCAGTTCTCTTCTATTTATGGCTGGTATTTGTTATCTTTTCAAAATTAATGCAGTAAAATGATATTGTCATCATCGAATTAGCGAAAGTCCTGAACGTGATTGGTATCTGCGCTCTTTGCCAGAAAAATGCTGATCTGCAGAACAGCCACCTGATCCCGAAGTGGGCTTACAGAAGAGTTTGCAACATTGTGGAGGACACGAAAGCACCAGTTTGTATTGCTGATGGCAACGCCGCCCTTTCCAATAAACAGACTACCAGTTACCTCCTCTGTACGGACTGCGAACAACGATTTTCCACGCGTGAGGATTATGTGGCAGAGCTTACAAAGCCGGACAATGTGCAAATCAGGCTTCTCAGTAAAGTCACGCGACTCAACATGCCGAGGAAAGTAATAGCGTCCCTAAATATGGATGTGGACAGTGAACAGATCGTGTATTTCGCGGCTAGCGTATTGTGGCGCGGATGCGTGATGGCTGGGGGCTGCAAACTCGGACCTTATGAAGCGAAGTTTCGACAATACCTGCTTGGAGCGGCACAATTCCCTCCCGAGGCAGCTATTTCTATTGGGATCTTCGAGCACTCGACCAGCTTTGATGCCCGAGGCTGGGTTTCTGAGCCAGCTTCGACGAAGACGAACAAGGGCTGGTTACATGGATTTTTGCTTGCTGGCATCGCGTTTCGGTGCTGGGTTGGGAGAGAGATCCCGCTAGCGTGGCAGCAGGCTTCACTAGCAGGTACTAATTCAACTAAGTACGTATCAATCATCAAGCCTGAAGAATGCGTGGATTTCCTTGCTGCAGTTGAAATGGCTGGAAGTGCAAAGCCTAGAGGCAAGCTGGGAACGGACGTTCAGGGCAGGCGGGGTGATAGACCGCTCCGGCCGAATTGATGGTAGAGACTTTTCTAGGGTCGATTCTCGGCCAAAGTAGATCATCATTCTCTTGTACTAACATGACAGTTATCGGCCAGGAGCGGCTCTGGGGAAATTGCCACAAAGCGGCCGTAGGTAAGAGATGCTCTCAGAATGACGGTCAAGAGTGCGGCTGGCGCAACTCCTAAATTATTGGGCTGCTCCACGCATGGCAGCCATTTACTCTTACTATTCCTGTAAATAGCCCCTTCATCCAGGGGGCCTGCCTTCGGCAGGCGCTTTACGTCGAACGTTAGAGCACAACCATATGCTGTCAATGCACCTTGAAGATTGGCTTACCGAAGCTGGGGCCGTCGTTGTTGCCAAGCGTCAAGTTGACGCTGCATCACTATCACCATCAGAGCAAATCATTTATGAAATCTGGCTCTTGGACACAGAGACAAGGAATGGTGGTCTTTCGCAATATTTTGGTAACCGAGGCCCAGCTCAATGGCAACGTTGCGTAGCAGCTGCAAACTTCGCCAATCTTTCCTCCTTCCGGTTGTTCGCTGCCGAAGTAGGCGCGTTTATCGACAGTAGTGAAGACGCATACCAAGCCTTCGTCCAGCAAGGTGCAGACGCAGAGAATCTCTGGTACAAGTACCAATTGCCAGTCGTCACGGAACTTTATGCACTATGCAATCATGCGCTCTAACATGGCGTTCAACCTCGCTCCCTTCGGTCGCTGGACACTACGTGATAAGGCCACACAGCACTGGTTAGTGCTGCATTAGGACGTACACGAGCATTCCACTATTACGAGAGATCATTCACACAATGTCACTCCTCTCCAGGCTTTTCGGCAAAACGTCTCCCCCGGAGGATGCTCGGGCTTCTTCACCTGCCAATGATGACCCCTTGATTCCTGTTCCCATTCCAGCACTCGGTGTTTTGCTGCTCAATTTGGAAAAGCAAAAGGGGTCACCGCTTTCCGAGTCCGAGGTGATTGAGATCCGAGACAAGGCGGTTTGCATCATGCTTCCGCTCACAGCCAAGGTGGAAATGGATGAGAAGCGTGGCTATCGGGATATTGATCCTGAAAATGTTTGGGTGGAATGGTTGGCCTTCAAAGCCGAGGCACAAGGCAGTGCGCTCTAACAACTCCGTCGAGAGCGACGTCCGCAAGCTATGCTTGCGGTTCCCTTCGCCTTTGGCTCCAGCCGCCCCTCACGTCAAACGTTAGGCATCATGGAAGAAACATTACGGTGTATCACCGAACAACCACACATTGTTGAAATTTTGGCCAATTCATTCGGCATTGAATTTTCCCGCCCTTGCGATGTGCATCTTTGGTTTAGGGTGCAGGCTGAAGAAAAATTCTCCCCGTTCGCAGGCGATGGTGCGGGCGGTGTATTTCTGTTTGGTAATGCTAGCGGTTTGATCCTCTATGTGACTTCTGAAGGACAAGCCGGAGTAGTCGCTGCGTCACTGACAGAGTTTCTTCAGCTTGTCATCGCCTATCCCAGTTGGCCCGATCTGCTCAAATTCTCCGGAGGTGGTCGCCTCGATGAAATGGAACGATCAGCTTCATATATTAAGCAAGAGGGAGCCGATGACATCGCCAATATCGAGGCATCGCGAAGCACAGTGGTTGAGGGACTTTCTTTACCACCGGCTTTGTCCCCAGTTTCAGCACTTCACCATGCCGTCGCAGTCTTAGGACAGGGGGTCGCCGTGCTCGCACCGGACGGTTGGGTGTGTGAGGGCCTATTCGGCTCATTCGTCGTTGAAAACAATCGGATGTGGAGCACTGCCTAACTCGGGAGTGTCCGAAATTCGGTGTGAACCAGCCACACAATAGCAATGTAACGACTGTCAGCTTCGGCCGATGAGCCGCCACTCCGGCGCTAGCCCCGAGTCCATTGAACCGGTCTCAGTGTGAGTGTCCGAAGTGTCAACAGCTCTCGAAACAGTTCACGCCTGTTCGTTATGCAATGAGAAGGGCCCTGCAAAAGCAGGGCCTTTCTCATGTTGCCAAGCAAGATTTCATGCGTTGGCCTCGCCACCTCAATCCCAGCTCAACGCCCCGCCGGTCTGATACTCGGTGACCCGTGTTTCGAAGAAGTTCTTCTCTTTTTTCAGATCGACCATTTCGCTCATCCACGGGAACGGGTTGTCGGCGCCGGGGAATAGCGGATCCAGGCCGATTTGCGTCATGCGGCGGTTGGCGATGAAGCGCAGGTATTCCTTGAACATGGCGGCGTTGAGGCCGAGTACGCCGCGCGGCATGGTGTCTTCGGCGTAGGCGTATTCCAGGTCGACCGCGCGATAGAACAGCTCGTTCAGCTCGGCCTTGAACGACTCGGTCCACAGTTGCGGGTTTTCCAGCTTGATGGTGTTGATCAGGTCGATGCCGAAATTGCAGTGCATCGACTCGTCGCGCAGGATGTATTGGTATTGCTCGGCGGCGCCGGGCATTTTGTTTTGTCGGCCGAGCGCCAGGATCTGCACGAAGCCGACATAGAAGAACAGCCCTTCCATGATGCAGGCGAAGACGATCAGCGACTTGAGCAGCTTCTGGTCGTTGGCGGTGGTGCCGGTTTTGAATTGCGGGTCGGTCAGCACGTCGATGAACGGAATCAGGAAGTCGTCCTTGGCGCTGATCGACGAGATTTCGTGGTAGGCATTGAAGACTTCGCCTTCGTCCAGTCCCAGGCTTTCGACGATGTATTGGTAGGCGTGGGTATGGATGGCTTCGTCGAATGCCTGGCGCAGCAGGAATTGGCGGCATTCCGGCGCGGTGATCTGGCGGTAGGTGCCGAGCACGATGTTATTGGCGGCCAGGCTGTCCGCGGTCACGAAAAAGCCCAGGTTGCGCTTGACGATGCGCATTTCGTCATCCGACAGTTGGCCGGTTTTCCACTGCTCGATGTCGCGCTGCATATTGATTTCCTGCGGCATCCAGTGGTTGGCGCACTGCGACAGATACTTTTCCCAGGCCCATTTGTATTTGAACGGTACCAGTTGGTTGACGTCGGTGGTGCCGTTGATGATGCGCTTGTCGACCACGTTGACGCGGCTGGCGGCGGGCGCACTCGGTGTTTCGACGGTGTCGTTGAAGTTCAGCATGGGTTTCTCGTTGATGTTATTGGTGTTTTAGGGTGACACCGCCCCGGGCGAGCCGTGGAAGGGCTCGCCCAGTCGGGGGAGTGCTTTTGCCGGACCGATTGGGTCAGGCGGGTGTGCCGACGTCTTCCGGCTCCTGCTGCCGGATGGCGTAAAGCGGCACGCTGGTCTTGCCGAGAATCAGAATGCCGCCATCCAAGGCGCGCGGCGTGTCGGGGCCGGGGGCGTCGAACGTCAAGCGCGCCGTGTTGTTGGCGACACCACGGGTGGCGTTGTGGCACGCCAGATAGACGGATGCACTCATCTTGATTCCTTTCTCAAAATGGCCGGGCACGCAAAGCACCGGGCCGGCAAGTTCACTTACTGGCAGGCTTCGCTGACCCTGCGGGTCTTGGGCCTTTCGGCCCATCTGGGTTGTTGCTTCGCATCAACCCAACCTGCTACGCCTGCCTACTGGCAGGCTTCGCAGTCTGGGTTGTCAATCGAGCAGAACTTGGCGTCGGTTGCCGGTTCCGCCATGGCGGTGACCGCCTGTTGCACCCCGCCCGCCACCGGTACGGCGTTGAGTTCGCCGCCGCGTCCGGTGGATTTTTCGCCGGAGGAGGCCGCCAGGGTGCGCAGGTAATAGGTGGTCTTCAGTCCGCGCAGCCAGGCCAGGCGGTAGAGTTCGTCCAGTTTCTTGCCCGATGCGCCGGCCATGTACAGGTTGAGCGACTGCGCCTGGTCGATCCATTTCTGCCGACGCGCCGCGGCTTCGACCAGCCATTTCGGGTCGATCTCGAAAGCGGTGGCGTAGAGCTCGCGCAATGCTTGCGGTACGCGGTCGATGCGGCCCAGGCTGCCGTCGAAGTACTTCAGGTCGGAGACCATGACTTCGTCCCACAGGTCGTGCTGTTTCAGGTCGCGCACCAGGTATTCGTTGGTGACGGTGAATTCGCCGGACAAGTTGGATTTGACGAACAGGTTCTGGTAGGTCGGTTCGATCGAGGCCGATACGCCGATGATGTTGGCGATGGTCGCGGTCGGGGCGATGGCCAGGCAGTTGGCGTTGCGCATGCCGTGCTGCTTGATGCGCTGGCGCAGCGGGGTCCAGTCGAGGGCGGCGCTTTGGTCCATTTCCAGGTGGCCGCCGCGTTCCTCGGCCAGTAGTCGGATGCTGTCTTGCGGCAGGATGCCTTGGTCCCACAGGCTGCCGCTGTACGAGGGGTAGCGGCCGCGTTCTTCGGCCAGCTCGCTCGACGCCCAATAGGCGTGGTAGGCGATCAGCTCCATGGCGCGGTCGGCGAAGTCGACGGCGGTTTGCGAGGCGTAGGGGACGCGCATCATGTGCAGGCAGTCTTGGAAGCCCATGATGCCCATGCCGACCGGGCGGTGTTTGAGATTCGAGTTGGCCGCCTTCTTCACCGGGTAGAAGTTGATGTCGATGACGTTGTCGAGCATGCGCATGGCCACCGAGATGGTGCGCTTGAGCTTGTCGCTATCCAGCTCGCCGTCTTTCATGTGGCGCGCCAGGTTGACCGAACCCAGGTTGCACACGGCGATTTCTTCGTCGTTGGTGTTCAGCGTGATCTCGGTGCACAGGTTGGAGCTGTGCACCACGCCGATGTGGCGCTGCGGGCTGCGGATATTGCACGGGTCTTTGAAGGTGATCCACGGGTGCCCGGTTTCGAACAGCATGGTCAGCATCTTGCGCCATAGCGACAGCGCCGGTGCGCGCTTGAACACTTTCAGCAGACCTTGGTCGGCCATGGCTTCGTATTCGCGGTAGCGCTTGTCGAACGCGGTGCCGTACAGATCGTGCAGGTCGATGCATTCGGACGGCGAGAACAGCGTCCAATCGCCGCCCTCGTGCACGCGCTTCATGAACAGGTCTGGAATCCAGTTGGCGGTGTTCATGTCGTGGGTGCGGCGGCGGTCGTCGCCGGTGTTCTTGCGCAGTTCGAGGAATTCCTCGATGTCGGCGTGCCAGGTTTCCAGGTAGGCGCACACCGCGCCCTTGCGCTTGCCGCCCTGGTTGACGGCCACGGCGGTGTCGTTGACCACCTTGAGGAAGGGGACCACGCCTTGCGACTTGCCGTTGGTACCCTTGATGTGCGAGCCCATGGCGCGTACCGGGGTCCAGTCGTTGCCGAGTCCGCCGGCGAATTTGGACAACAGGGCGTTTTCCTTGATCGCTTCGTAAATGCCGTCCAGGTCGTCGGCCACCGTGGTCAGGTAGCAACTGGAGAGCTGGCTTCTACGCGTGCCGGCGTTGAACAAGGTCGGCGTGGAGGACATGAAGTCGAAGCTCGACAGCACGTTATAGAAGTCGATGGCACGGGCTTCGCGTTCCGGCTCGTTGATCGCCAGTCCCATGGCGACGCGCATGAAGAAGGCCTGCGGCATTTCGATGCGACGACCGTCGATGTGTAGGAAGTAGCGGTCGAATAGGGTTTGCAGACCGAGGTAGCCGAACTGCAGGTCGCGCTCGGCGTCAAGCGCCGCGGCCAGGCGCGGCAAGTCGAATTCGCCCAGCCGGGCGTCGAGCAATTCGGCCTGGATGCCCTGGGCGATGAAGCGGGCGAAGTAGCTCGGATAGCAGGCGGCCATGTCTTGTTGCGCCACGGCCTCGCCGACGATTTCCTGGCGGATGGTGCCCAACAGCAGGCGAGCGGTGACCAGGTCGTAACATGGGTCGCGCTCGATCAAGGCGCGCGCGGCCAGGATCGACGATTTGCCGACTTCGTCTTCGCCGACGCCGTCGTACAGGTTCTTCAGGGTTTCGGCCAGGATCGCCTCGACGTCGGCCAGCGGCAGGCCCTTGCAGGCCGCGCCGATGGTGACGCGCAGTGCCGTCAGGTTGAGCGGCTGGCGTTGTCCGTGCCGATCGACGACGCGGATGTCGTGGTGGTGCTCTTCGGCGCGCGCGGCGCGTTCGCGCGCACGCTCTTCGCGATAGAGCACGTAGGCGCGGGCGACGTCGTGTTCGCCGGCGCGCATCAGCGACAGCTCGACCTGATCCTGGATTTCCTCGATGTGGATGGCGCCGCCATCGGGTTTGCGGCGCATGAGGGCGCCGACCACGGCGTCGGTGTGCGCGGCGACCTTGTCGCGCAGGCTGGCCGAGCCGGCGGCGTGCTGGCCAAGCGCGGCCAGGAAGGCCTTGCTCATGGCCACGGAGATCTTGACGGGTTCGAACGGTACGACGTCGCCATTGCGGCGGATGGTTTGCCAGGCACTGTAGTCCGGCGTGCCGAAGGCGGGTGCGCGCGCCTCGGCGTTGGGGGCTTCATTCGGGGTCGATGACATGTTGTCCTCGTCGATTCTGATGGTTTCTGCTTTGTTGCGCGGGCCGAACGGAAAGCCAATCGGTGGCGCACCGAGTTTGCAACACAAGATGTATTGTTATGTGCCTTGTGTGACGCAAATTCTAGTGGTTGCAATCGGTGGATTCAAGTCTTGACAATGGGTTTTTTGTTTGTGTGCGACACAAGCCCTTGTGGTAAGGCTTTGCCGGGTGGGTAGATATGGTGGCGAGGCGGGGTATGCGAGCGGGCGCCGGCGTGGCCGGCGCCCTGAGGGGAGGGGTCAGGTGCCGACTTTGGATTCGAAGCTGTCCAGGATGTCCGCGACGCGGCCGGATGCCTGTTCCATGACGCCGAGTTCGGTGCGCACCGCGGCGAAGTCTTCGCGCGCGAAGGCCTCCACCACCTTGCGGCCGGCTTCGTGAACTAAGCTGTGCGGCAGCTCCAGGTCCTTGTAGCGCGGGTGGTTGCGGTAGGTGCTGGCGCCGCGCCCTTCGGCGTGCCACTTGCCGAGGCGGCAGTCGGTATGGCCGGCGATCTGGTTCGGGCTCAGGGTCTGCAAGCCGAGCAGCGCCTTGTAGATGTCGAGCTTGAATACCAAGTGGTCGAACTTGACGGTTTCGATGAAGCTCATGTGGGCGCTGTTGCCGATGGTATTGGCCATTTCCTCGGCGTTGTCGGCCAACTGACGGATTTCCTTCGAGGTGCGCTGGGCTTCGTCGAGAAAGTGCGTGGCGTTCTCGGCCGAGGCGTTGACTTGGTCCTTGGTGCTTTTCGAGGCGCTCTCGATGCCGCCAACCAGGGTGGCGATTTCGCCGGTCGCCTGGGCGGTGCGCTCGGCCAGCTTGCGCACTTCGTCGGCGACGACGGCGAAGCCGCGGCCCTGTTCGCCGGCGCGTGCCGCCTCGATGGCGGCATTGAGCGCCAGCAGATTGGTCTGGTCGGCGATTTCGCGGATCAGCTTGACGAAGCCGACGATCTCGCCGCTCTTTTGCGCCAGCACATCCATGGAGCTGGCGGTGGTTTGCTGGTGCTGGGTCACTTGGCTGAAGGCGGACAGCATCGATTCGATGGCTTGACGCACATGGGAGAGCTGGGTCAGGGAATCGCTGGCGGTGTGGTATTCCTTGTCGAGCGTGGCGGCGAGCCGGGCCACCGAGTCACGCAGGATTTCCGCCGAATGCAGCGATTGATCGAAGGTGCCGACATAGCTCTCGCGGCGTTCGCTGAAAAAGGTCAGTTCCTTGCGCAGTGCCGCGAATTCGGCGCTCTTGTCGGCGGCGGCCAGTTGCTGGCGCAGCGCCTGGTTATTGTTTTCCAGCTCGGCAATGCGCGTTTGCAATGCCTCGATTTGCCTTCCCTTGCCAAACATGCCTGATTCCTTTTTTGGTTGTTGTCCGCCGGGCGTGAAGCCGGGGTAGTGCGGGCGTTGCCGCTATTATGTGGAAATCCCTTTTTTAAAGAAAGGGTATTTTAAATGCTAACTGAATCAAATAGGTCGTTGTGTTAGCATTATGTTTTTGTCGTAGGAGCCATGATGCAGCAAATCATTGATTTTATTCTTGAGCTCGACAAGTTGAAGGGCGTGACGCGCAAGACACGTCCGCTCGGGCTGACGCGCCTGGAGAATTCGGCCGAGCACAGCTGGCAGATCGCACTCTTGGCTTGGTCCTTGGCCGATTACGCGGCCGAGCCGGTCGAGATCGACCATGTGATCATGCTGTTGCTGGTGCACGATATCGGCGAAATCGACACCGGCGACACCATTGTGTATGCCGAGGGCGGCTGGGAAGAGCGCAAGGCGGAGGAGCTAAAGGCGGTGCGGCGTATTTTCGGCTTGTTGCCGGCGCATCGGGCCGAGGCGCTTTTGGCGCTGTGGCAAGAATTCGAAGCCGGCGAGACCGCCGAGGCCAAGTTCGCCAACGCCGCCGACCGGGCGATGCCTTGCCTACTCAATTTGGCCAATAACGGTCAAAGCTGGCGCGAAAACGGCATTCGCTACGAACAGGTGATCAATCGCTTGTCGGCGCCGATCAACGAAGGCTGCCCGGCGCTGTGGGCATATATGAAGGAAAAGTTGGATGCGGCGCGCGAGCAAGGGTTGTTCGGCGCGTAGCGCCCGGCACGGCTCAGAAGAAGCGCGGCATGCTCATGTTGAGCTTCGATTGGTACATGGCGCTATCGGCATCTTGCAGTAGCGCCTCCGGCGTTTCCCGCGTGCCGTTGAACACGCGGATGCCGATGCTGGCCGATGCGCGGTAGTCGACGCCGTCCAGCCGGTAGTCGCGGTTGATGGCCTGGTGAATGACCGTGGCCATATCCTGTGCGTGCGACAAGGCCTGTTCGACACTCGCCCCCAGGTTCTCCAGCATGACCACGAATTCGTCGCCGCCCAGGCGCGCGACGGTGTCGCTCTTGCGTACGGCCTGACTCAGGCTTTGCGCCAGAGCGACCAATAGTTTGTCGCCGATGCCATGTCCATGGCAGTCGTTCAATTGCTTGAATTTATCCAGATCGATGAACAACAGCGCGGCGTGGTTCGATTGTCGCTCGCTGCCGTGTTGCGCCTGCAAGATACGGTCCATCAACAGTCGCCGGTTGGGCAGCATGGTCAGCGGGTCGTGGAAGGCCATCTGGCGCAGTTGGTCTTCCAGCCGCTTGCGTTCGGTCAGGTCGTTGAACTGCAGCAGCAGGTGGGTTGTACCGAGGATCGATGAGGGGTGGATGCGGCAGTCGAGCCAAATTTGGTGGCCGGATGGCGTGGTGGTGTGAAATTCGCATCGACCGCTTTGTCGGCTATTCAGCGCCTGGGTGCAGGCGGCGAACAGTCCGGCGTCGCGCCAGTGGGCCAGGTGGTGGAAGTTTTGTTGCAGCAGTTCGGCGCGCGGTGTTTCTACCAATTGGGCATAGGCATCGTTGACCAGCGCGCACTGGCCGTCGGCGCGGTAGACGGCGGTGGCCAGCGGCGAGTTGGCCAGGATTTCGCGGTTGAAGCCCAGGGTCTCGACCACGCGGTCGTGCATGCGCGAAGTGATGACCAGGATCATGGTTAGCGACATCCAGATATTGAACAGCAGGCCGTAGTAGCCCGGTGCGGCGATCAATAGGCTTGAAGTTTTGCTGTAGTCCGGGCTGACCAGCGCCGTCGGCGCGACCCAGGCGCGTGCGAGAAAGAGCGCCAGGCCGCCTAACTGGATGGCGATGGTCAGGCGCAGCCAACCGGCGAGTTGCCGGTCGTGGTGTTGCGCCAAGGTCCAGGCATAGGCGACGTACCAGATGCCCATGACCAACGATACCCAGATCAGGCGCGCGTTGAGCGAGGGCTGGATGTCGGTGTACCACCAGCACGGCACGGCGACCAGCGCAAAGGCGGCCAGCGGTAGCCAGCGCTCGTCGTGTCGCCGTGGCAGGCGCATCAGACGGCGCAGTGCCATCAGCTTCCAGCTATCGCCGATCGCGAACAGTCCATTGCCGAGCGGAATCGTCCATGCGGCGCTGGCGGGCGTGCGCAAGAACAGCTCTAAGGCGCCCAGGAACAGAAAGGCCAGCCCGATGCCCCAGTCGCGTAGACAGGGTTCTTCCGGCATGTGGCGCCAGGCGCCGAACGAGCAGGCGGAAAAGACCAGGCTGCCGACCACCGCGAGGGAGGCAATGGTTGGAATGTCGAATACCAGCAAGGGAGAGCTCACTTGATTGTTTGCAAATTTATATATTATTCAGTGGATTATATCCCATGGGCATGGATTTTTTAGCCGGTATTTGCATTTTTGTTCGGGTCTCAAGGTGGCGATTGCAAATGGCGGTCAAAGCGGTGGAATCCTGATTTAAAATCCCCCTTGCGCAATTTATACGAGCGTATAAACTATGGGTATGACAAACGTGAATCGCACATCGTCGACTCGACAGCTACTGCTGGGCGTCGGCATGCAAATGGCGCGCGAAGGGGGCTTGCGCGGTTTGACCGTGCGCGGCTTGGCGGCGCGCGCCGGTGTCAATCCCGGTGGGTTCGTCTACCACTTCGGCAGTCGCGATGCCTTTTTGTCCGAGCTGATCGAGACTTGGTACCAGCCCTTGTTTGCGCAACTGCAGTGGCATCAGGAGGAGGGCGAACCGCCGCTCTCGCGACTGAGAGCCATGTTGCTGCAGTTGGTGGGGTTCATGGTCGAGCACCGGGCGTTCGTGGCGCATCTCTTGCAGGATGTGGCGGCCGGCGAGCCGGCGGCGATTGCGTTCGTGCATACGATGGAAGCCCGTCACCCGCTGTTATTGCTGCAGGTGATTCGCGAGGCGCAGGCGGCGGGCGTGTTGGTGCGGGCCGATCCGCTGCATCAAATGATGTTCATCATGGCCACGCTGGGCGGGCCGCTGCTATTGGCGCAGATGCTCGCCGGCATGCCGGCGTTGCCCGAGGCGTGGGTGCGTATCGAGGCGCAGTTCGCGCTGGATGGCGCGGCCATCGAGCAGCGTCTCGATTGGGCATTGAAGGGTTTGCAGCCATAAGGGGGCAAAACGAGATGGAAAAAAAGGTGCGCAAGCTGGCGGTGGGGGCGGTGGCGCTGTTGGCGGCGGGAACGTTATGGGCGGTATGGGCGGCGAGCCGGCCGCCCGAGCCGTTGGTGTTATACGGCAACGTCGATATCCGCCAGGTGAACCTGGGCTTCCGCGTGGCAGGCCGGCTGCAATCGCTGGCCTTCGACGAAGGCGATGCGGTGCCGGCCGGCGCGGTGTTGGCTCGGCTGGACGAGGAGCCGTATCGGCATGCCGAGGCCGAGGCCGAGGCCAATGTGGCGGCGGCGCAGGCGCGCGTGGCGCAGATGAAGGCCGGTTATCGGCAGGAGGAAGTGGCGCAAGCGGCGGCGGCGGTGACGCAGCGCCAAGCGGCATGGCAGGACGCCGAAGCGGCGCTCGCTCGGCAACAGGCCTTGCGCGGCACGGGGGCAGCAGCGGCGCGCAATTACGATGACGCGCTGTCCGCGCGCGATCAGGCGCGGGCGCAATTGGCGGCGGCGCAGGCCCAGTATGCGCAATACCGGCGCGGCTATCGGCAGGAGGATCGCGATGCGGCTCAGGCCGCGCTCAAGCAGGCCGAGGCGTTGTTGGCCAGTGCGCGGCTGCAGCGCAGCGATACCCAGCTCAAGGCCCCGCAAGGCGGCGTGGTGCTGACGCGTGCGGCCGAGCCCGGTACGATCCTGGCGGCCGGTTCGACCTTGTTCACCTTGTCGCTGGGCCACCCGGTCTGGGTGCGTGCCTACGTGGCGGAACCGGATCTAGGGCGCGTGGCGCCGGGTACGGCGGTCAAGGTGGTGACCGATGGCCGGGCGGATCGTCCCTACCGCGGGGTGATCGGCTACGTGTCTCCGAGCGCCGAATTCACGCCGAAGAACGTGGAAACGCCGGATCTGCGCACCGGCCTGGTGTATCGGCTGCGCGTGGTGGTGAGCGATCCGGATACCGGTTTACGCCAGGGCATGCCGGTGACCGTGCGCTTGGCCGATGGCCGCTGAGATGGACGACATGATTGTGGCCGAAGGCCTGGAGAAGCGCTTCGCCGGCTTGGCCGAGCCGGCGGTGTCGGCTTTGTCGACCGTGCTGCGCGCGGGACGTATCACCGGTCTGGTGGGGCCGGACGGTGCCGGCAAGACCACGCTGATGCGGATGTTCGCCGGTCTGTTGGCGCCCACGGCCGGCAGCTTGCGCGTGGCCGGTTTCGATCCGGTGCGCTCGGCGCGCGATTTGCACCAGGTGGTCGGCTACATGCCGCAGAAGTTTGGTTTGTACGAGGATTTGACGGTACTGGAGAACCTGGTGCTGTACGCCGATCTGCGCGACGTGACCGGGGCGGCGCGCACGGCGAGTTTCGAGCAGTTGCTGGCCTTTACCGATTTGGCGCGCTTTACCGGCCGGCCGGCCGGCAAGTTGTCGGGCGGCATGAAACAGAAGCTGGGCTTGGCCTGCGCCCTGTTGGGGCAGCCGAAGGTGTTGCTGCTGGACGAGCCGAGCGTCGGCGTGGACCCGATTTCGCGCCGCGAACTGTGGCGCATGGTCAATACGCTGGCGGACGACGGCATGGCGGTGGTGTGGAGCACCTCGTACCTGGACGAGGCCGAGTTGTGCCACGAAGTGCGGCTGATGAATGGCGGTCGGATGGCTTACGACGGCACGCCGGCGGAGCTGGCGCGGCGTATGGCCGGTCGAAGCGTGCAGTTGCGCGCGATCGAGGGTAACCGGCGCCAGGTGCTGACGCGCGCTTTGCGCGACAGCCAGGTGATCGATGGCGTGATCCAGGGGCGCAACGTTCGGCTGGTATTGCGCGAGGCGGGGCAGTGGCCGGACTTGGCCAGCCTCATGGCGGGGGCCGAGGCGCAGTTGGTCGAGGTGACGCCGCGGCTGGAGGATGCCTTTATCGATTTACTCGGCGGCGGCCCGGGCGGCGAGTCGGTGCTGGCGCAGGTCATGCCTTCGATCCGGCTGCCGGACGGCGTGTCGGCCGATGCGATCATCGAGGCGCGCGGACTGACGCGTACCTTCGGCGATTTCACCGCGACCGACCATGTGACGTTCCAGGTTGCGCGCGGCGAGATCTTTGGCTTGCTCGGCCCCAACGGCGCCGGTAAATCCACCACCTTTAAGATGATGTGCGGTTTGCTGACGCCGTCGGCGGGCGATGCGCGGGTGATGGGCATCGACCTAAAACGCAGCGCGAGCCAGGCCCGGCAGCAGTTGGGCTATATGGCGCAGAAGTTCTCGCTGTACGGCAAGCTTTCGGTGGCGGCCAATCTGCGCTTTTTCTCGGGGGTGTACGGTCTGCGCGGCGAAGTGCAGCGCGCCAAGATCGACGAGATGGTGCGGGTGTTTGCGCTCGGGCCGTATTTGGATACCGTGCCCAACGATTTGCCGTTGGGATTCAAGCAGCGCCTGGCGCTGGCCTGCGCGCTGATGCACGAGCCGGCGATCCTGTTTCTCGACGAGCCGACCTCGGGGGTCGACCCGGTGACCCGTCGCGAATTCTGGACCCACATCAACGGGCTGGTGGAAAAGGGGGTGACGGTGATGGTGACCACGCACTTCATGGACGAGGCCGAGTATTGCGACCGTATCGCGCTGGTCTATCGCGGGCAGATGATCGCCGCGGGCTCGCCGGATGAATTGAAGGCGCGCGCGGCTAGCGCCGAACTGCCGGACCCGACCATGGAGGATGCCTTCATCAAACTGGTGGCCGAGAGCGACGCGGCGCGCGAGGGGGCGTTATGAGCGGATTGTCCTGGCGTAGGCTGTGGGCGCTGTGCCGCAAGGAAAGCTACCAGATCGTGCGCGATCCGAGTAGCGTGCTGATCGCCTTCATCCTGCCGGTGCTGTTGTTGTTCATCTTCGGCTTTGGCGTCAGTCTCGATGCCAGCCGTATGCGCATCGGCATCGTCAACGAGGATGCCAACGCCGAGTCGCAGGCTTTCGCCGAGGCGCTGTACGGCTCGCCGTATATCGACGCGGTGCATGGCCATTCGCGGCGCGAAATGATCGAGTGGCTGCGTGCCGGCAAGGTGCGCGGCGTGGTGGTGCTGGCGCCGGATTTCGCCCGCCGGCTGGCGGCCGGCAACGCGACCGCGCCGGTGTCGCTGTTGACCGATGGCGCCGAGCCGAATACCGCCAACTTCGTCGCCGCTTATGTGCAGGGGGCCTGGCTGGTGTGGCAAAACGAGCGGGCGCGGGCGACGGGGGGCGCGGTGGCGACGCCGATCGAACTGACGCCGCGCTACTGGTTCAACCCATCCACGGTCAGCCGCAATTACCTGGTGCCTGGCTCGATCGCGGTGATCATGACCATCATCGGTGCGTTGCTGACGTCGCTGGTGGTGGCGCGCGAGTGGGAGCGCGGCACGATGGAGGCCTTGCTGTCGACGCCGGTGACCAAGGCCGAACTGCTGTTGTCGAAAATCTTGCCGTATTACCTGCTGGGCGTGGTGTCGATGCTGATTTGCCTGGCGGTGACGGTGTGGGTGCTGGGTGTGCCGTTTCACGGTTCGCTGGCGGTGTTGTTGGCGGTGACCAGCCTGTTTCTCGGTAGCGCGCTGGGGTTGGGGCTATTGATTTCGACGCTGACGCGCAATCAGTTCAACGCGGCGCAGGCGGCGCTCAATGCCGCTTTTCTGCCGGCGACCATGCTGTCGGGCTTCGCCTTCGAGATCGCCAGCATGCCGGCGCCGGTGCGCGCCGTGACCTATCTGATTCCCGCGCGTTATTTCGTCAGTGCATTGCAAACCTTGTTCCAGGCGGGGCAGATCTGGCCGGTGCTGTGGCGCCAGATGGCGTTTTTGTTGGTCTCGGCGTTGTTCTGGCTCGGGCTGACGGCGCTGAAAACCTCGCGGCGCTTGGACTAGGAGCGGACATGGCTTATCGCTTGTGGACCTTGATCGTTAAAGAGTTGCAAAGCCTGCTGCGCGACCGGCAGGGGCGCTTGCTGCTGATCATGCCGGTGCTGGTGCAGGTGTTGGTGTTTCCGTTTTCTTCCACCTTGGAGGTCAAGAACAGCACGCTGGCGGTGTTCAATCAGGATAGCGGCGCCGCGTCGGTGGAGGTGTTGCAGCGCCTGGCCAGTACCGAAGCGTTTCCGCATGTGCTGATGGTACATGGCGACGATGAGTTGCGCGCGGCGATCGACGAGCAGCGGGCCTTGTTGGCGATCCGCTTTCCCGAGGATTTCTCGCGCAAGTTGGCGCGCGGCCAGAGCGCGCCCTTGCAGGCGCTGATCGACGGTCGGCGTTCCAATAGCGCGCAGATCGCCTTCAGCTACGCCCAGGCGGTCGTCAACGGCTATGTGGCCGACCAGCTTGCGGCGCGCGGGGTCGCGCCGCCGTCGACGCTGGCGGTACAGAACCTATACAACCCGAATCTGGTGTACCGCTGGTTTGTGCTGCCGAGCCTGGTGGCGATCATTACCACCATCGGCGCGCTGATCGTGACGGCCTTGTCGCTGGCGCGCGAGCGTGAGGAGGGGACGTTCGAACAGTTGCTGGTGTCGCCGTTGACGCCGGGGCTGATCATGGTGGGCAAGGCGGTGCCGGCGATGATCGTGGCGACGATCCAGGGCAGTATCATCGCCGCCGTGGCGGTATGGGCCTACGGGGTGCCGTTTACCGGTTCGCTGTTGCTGTTCTACGGCGCGATCCTGTGCTACGGCTTGTCGCTGGTGGGGTTCGGCTTGTTGATCTCGTCGGTGTGCGCCACGCAGCAGCAGGCGTTTCTCGGCGTGTTCAGCTTCACGGTGCCCGCGGTGGTGCTGTCGGGGTATCTGGCGCCGGTGGAGAACATGCCGGCGGTGCTGCGCTACCTCAGCTTCATCGATCCGTTGCGGCACTTCATCGTGATCGTCAAGGGGCTGTTCTTGAAGCAGTTCGATATTGGGTTGGTGTGGCCGCATCTATGGCCGTTATTGCTGATCGCCGTGCTGACGCTGACGGCGGCGTATACGGTGTTTCGGCGCAAAGTGGCGTGATCGGAAAGTAGGGGGGCGGGAGTATGGCGAAGCCATGGTGGTGGGCGATGTTGGCGGCGGCGGGGCTGGCCGGCTGCGCGGTCGGTCCGGATTATCAGCGACCGCAGATGGCGCTGCCGGCACATTTCGGGGTGGCGGGTACGGTGCTGACCGAGGCCGTGCCGGCCCAAGGCTGGTGGCGCGCGTTCGACGAGCCGGTGTTGAACGATCTTGTCGCCCGGGCGCTACGGCAAAACCTGGACGTGCAGGCGGCCTGGGCGCGCGTGCGCCAGGCCCGCGCGTTGGCGTCTGCCGCCGGCGGGGCGGATTGGCCGCAGTTGTCGTTGTCGGCGCAACAGACGCGCGACCGGTTGAGCCTGCGCGGCGAACAGTTCGCCAATATTCCATTCGCCAATCCGCAAAACCAGTTTACCGATACCCGCGCTGGCCTATCCGCCTCCTGGGAGTTGGATTTGTTCGGCTATAACGCGCGTTCGGTCGAAGCGGCCACGGCGCGCGCCGGGAGCGCCGAGGCGATGGCGCAGGCGACTGCGCTTGCGACGGCGGCGGATGTGGCGCGCAATTATCTGGATCTGCGCGCTCTGCAGCAGCGTGCGCAGCTGGCGGCCCGCTCGGCCGAGTTGGCGGCCGAGACGCTACGACTGACACGGTTGCAGCAGCAGGCCGGCGAGGTCGGACAGTTGGCGGTGAATCAGGCCGAGGCCGCGGCGCGCAATGCCGCTGCGGCTTTGCCGCCGTTGCAAGCGGGGCTGCGCGCCGATCTGGATGCGCTGGCGGTGTTGACTGGCGTCGCGCCGCACGATTTGGACGCGCAGTTGGCGCCGGCGGCGCCGCTATCCGATCCGCGCGGGGTGATCGGGGTCGGTCTGCCTTCCGAGTTGCTGTTGCGGCGGCCGGACGTGCGGCGCGCCGAGCGGGACTTGGCGGCGGCCAGTGCCGACGTGGGGGTGGCCACGGCGGCGCAATACCCGCGCTTTTCGCTGGTCGGTTCGTTCGGGGTGGATGCGGTGCATCAGGGGCAGTTGACCGAGCAGGCGAGCCGTTTCTGGAGCGTGGGCCCGGCGCTGTCGCTGCCGCTGTTCACCGGTGGCGCGCTGAGCAATCAGCTCAAGGCGCGCCAGGCCGCCTACGACGCGGCGCTGGCCAGTTACCGCAAGACCGTGTTGCAGGCGCTGGCGGATACCGAGACCGCATTGATGCGTTTCGACCGCGATAGCGCGCGACTCGATGAAGTGGCCGGGGTGCGCCGGGCGGCGGAGAGTACGCTGGATCTGACCCGGCGCCGGGTGGCGGTGGGCGAGGCGTCGCAGTTGGAGGCGCTACAGGCCGACAGTCAGTTGCTGCAGGCGTCCGACGCCTGGGTGCAGGCATGCGCGGCGCGCTCGGCGACACTGGTCGGCCTATATCAGTCGCTAGGCGGCGGTTGGTGAGGCGATGACCGACGGCGCACGGACGCTCGCCGCGTCGTCTTGCACGTTCCAATGTCGACGCAAGGCGGCGATGGCGTCGGCAAACGCCGCGTCCGCCGCATCGATGTGCCCCGCCATATTCAAAAAGCCGTGAATCAGCCCGGGTTGCCGCGCGCACTGCGTCGGCACGCCGGCCTCGGCCAGCATAACGGCGAAGGCCTCGCCCTCATCGCGCAAGGGGTCGAAGCCGGCGGTTTGAATGTAGGCGGGGGGTGCGCCGGTCAGGTCGGCAAACAGTGGCGATACTTGCGGATGACGCAGCTGTGCGTCGTCGGTGTAATGCGCTAGGCACCATTGCATGCTGTCCAGTTCGAGATAGAACCCTTTGCCGAAGCGCCGAATGGAAGGGAAGCTGCCGCTGTTCTCGACCGCCGGATACCAAAGCAGTTGAAAGCCGGGGCGCACGGCATCGTGGCGCGTCGCCAGCGAGACCACGGCGGAGAGGTTGCCGCCGGCGCTGTCGCCGCCCACCGCGATCTTCCGCGGGTCCATGCCCCACTGTCCGGCATTGCCCGCCAAGACGCGGAAAGCGTGGATGGCGTCTTCGACGCCGGCCGGAAACGGATGCTCCGGCGCCAGTCGGTAATCGACGGAGATCACCTGGCAGGGGGTTTGGGCGGCGAGCGCGCGACAGGGCAGATCATGCGATTCGATCGATCCGAGCACAAAGCCGCCGCCGTGGTAAAACACCAGTGTCGGCGCCGACTGGGCGAGTCCCGTCGGCCGATAGCGGCGGATGCGGATGGCGCCGGCCGGGCCGGGTAGCGTCTCGTCGCTGACGGCGACATGTTGCGGCGACGACTGGGCGAGCAGTCCGCCTTCCCAGTCCATTGCGCGCCGTGCCGCCGGCACGCCCAATTGGTGCCAGGCGCGTTTGCCGGTCAATCGGCGCAAGCGCAATGCCAATTGCGTCTGGCGGTCGAGCATTGCGCCGTCCATATGGATCGGCGGGCCGGCCAGCAAGTTGATCAGCGGCGCGGGTAGCCGCATGGCGCGTCGAGCCAAGGCCCGTTCCAGTCGCTGAGTCAGGGCGATTGCGCGGCGGATCAGCATGACATGTCTCCCATTTTTAGTTGCGATAAAGCCGGCCGCGTATAACGCGGCCGGCTGTTTTGTGCGCTGAGCGGCATTCGCGCCGATGTTGTCCGCCGGCGGGCCGGTCAGATGTCGGGGCGCATGTCCAGCGGATGGCCGAGGTCGGCGGGCACGTCACGCAGTATGCGTCTTGCATAATGCGCGAAACCGGCCTGGGAGCGCTTGTCCTGCAAAATCCAGTCATGCGCTTCCCGGGCCAGCGCCGGTGCCACGTCGACGATGTCGCCGGCCGATTCGGCCAAGAGCTGCAGTCTGGCGGCGCGTTCGCATTGCATCGCCATCATGCAGGCTTCCTCGATCGTCGCACAGGCAATCACCAGGCCGTGGTGAGCCAAGAGCGCCGCGCGTTTATCGCCCAGTACGGCACTGATCAGTTCCCCTTCGCCATTGCCGACCGGTACGCCGGGCCACTGGGGCAGAAAGGCGACATCCTCGTAGAGCATGCACGCGTCCATGTGCGCGACCTTCAGCGGCCTGCCTAGCATGGAGAGGGCCGAAACATGGATCGGGTGGGTGTGGATAATGCAGCGCACGTCGGGCCGCGCGCGGTAGATCCAACTGTGGAAGCGGTTGGCCGGATTGGGCATGCCGGCGCCCTCTTGCACATTCAGGTCGTCGTCGACCCGCAAGAGGTTGCCGGCGGTGATTTCGTCGAAGCCCAGACCCAACCGCTGGGTGTAGTACGCACCGGACTGTTCGGCGCGCGCGGTGATTTGCCCCGCGAGGCCGGAATCGTGCCCTTGCGCGAACAAGATGCGGCAGGTTAGCGCCACTTTCTCGCGCAGCGACCAGTCCGGCGCGCCGAGATGGCGCTGCATCTGTTCTTTCGCCCGCTCGATCAGCGCCGGCTTGTCCATCGTCATGGTGTCGACCATGGGTTCTCCTTGTTTTGAATCGTGCCGTGTCCCTTCGTCGAGCGTGTCAGGCGATGGCGGGTTGCGCGCGCTGGCGCTCTTGGTGCGCGGCCTCGATGGCGCTGAAGAATGCCAGGCGCGCCTCGACCAGCTCGGTGCCTGCGCGAATCATCACGTCGATCTGCTCCGGCGCGGTGCTGGCGATGTCCAGCATGATGTCGCGGATCGTCTCGGCGTGGCCGTCGTCGCACGCCACATGGATATGGAAAAAGGCGATGTCGTGCTGTGACGCGCCATGGGATTCGAAGCCGCAAATGATGTCGCTGTATATCGACGGCACCAGCGCCTCGGCCCCCAGGCACAGCGCGCCTAGGCCGCTTGCCGGATTAGGGTCGCGGCAATGCTGGTACATGCTCTCGATCAGCCGCTGGGTGCCGGACAGCGGTTGCGCGTCGTCCAGCGTCAATGCGTAGTGATCCAACATTTCCCGATAGATCAAATGATGCGGTTGCGGGCTGTCCGGCGCCAAACCAAGCTCCTCGAACAGGTTTTCCGCCAGCTCCAGCACTTCATTGTTGCTGGGCAGGTTGGCCATCATCGCGCACAGGTAGCGGGTGAAATGCGCGCTATAGAGCCCTTGTTGCACCAAAAGAATTTTCAACTCGTCGAGCGTGACGTTGCCGGCCCGGCAGCGTGCCAGCAGCGAGTGAGAGCGGATTTGTTCGATCAATTGCGCTTTGGCCGATTCCAGGCGCATCAAATATTTGTCCATGCGATGGCTCCATAAAAAAGTAGAGAAAAGGCCCAATCGGACCGATGTGTGTTGCGTTGCAGCAGCGGCACAGTTGCCGTGAATAGCGGCCGGTTCTCGCGCGATGCGAGGCGGTGGCCTTTTGTTTTTCTTCTGCAAAATTTCACTAATTTCTTCTAATCTCTGTTAATTGCCGCTAAATGTGATATTTGTTTGTTTCAACTGTTTGAGCATTAAATATCACCAGGTATATCGGACAGGGGTCTAGTCGTGGCATTTCCAATAGATTTTTGTCTGCAATACATTTTCCGTTTTGCTATTGGGATGGCGGAACGGTGAGCGTCCACGTTGAAATCCACAGAAAATTCGCTGCCTATGCAAGAACAAGTCATCCACGCTTTGCCCGATCTGCTGTCGGCGACCTCCATCGAACAACTGCGGCAGCGTTGCCATCAGTTGATCGCCAAGATGGGTCTGGATTTTTTCCTGATCGGCATCGAGGCGCAGTCCCCCGGCGGGTCGCCGCCGCGGGTCGAAACCAACTACCCGTCGGCCTGGATGGAGCGCTACAGCCAGCAGCAGCTGGCGATCCAGGATCCGGTGGTGAGCCATTGCCGCCAGTCGCCGCTGCCGCTGATCTGGCACCGCGACCGCTTCGAGGGTGAAACGGCGCAACAGTTGTTCGAGGAGGCATCGGCCCATGGCTTGTCCGTCGGCGTGGCGACCTCGCTGTGCGGCGTTCGCCGCAATCACTCGATGATGATGAGCGTGGCTTGCGATGCGCGCACCGATGCGCGCACTGACCAATGGCTGCAGACGCTGACCCCGGTCGTGCATCTGTTGTGCTCGTATGCCTACGAGGCGATCTGCCGGATCGAGGAGGTCAGCCAGGCCGCCGTCAACCTGACGCTGCGCGAGCATGAATGCTTGCGCTGGGCCGCGGCCGGGAAGACCTCGTGGGAGACTTCCCGCATCCTGCGCTGTTCCGAGTCCACGGTGAATTTTCATATCCGTAACATCATCAACAAGTTAGATGTGTCCAACCGGCGTCAGGCGGTGGCCCGCGCGCTGGCCTGGGGGCTGATCGCGGTTTGATTCAGCGGGCCAGCACGGCGCCGGCGAGCGGCATCGGTTGCTGAACCAGGCCTTGCAGCTCTTGGCGCTTGAGCTTGCCGCTGGGTGTGGTGGCGATGTCGGTCACCAACTCGATGCGATCCGGGCGCAAGGCCTTGGGCCGCAGCTCGTTTTGGATGCGCTTCATCAGATCTTCCACCAGCACCGCGCCGGCATGGCCCTTGGCGTCGGTGACCACATAGGCGCGCAACCGAGTCAACCCTTCCTCGGTGGCGACCGGCAAAGCGGCCGCCTTAAGCACGCGCTTGTCGGCGAGCAAGAACGCCTCCAATTCCTGCGGACTGACCCAGTAGCCGGCGACCTTGATGCGCTCGCTGTCGCGCGAGACGAAGCACAGGCTATCGCCGTCGCGGACAAACAAGTCGCGGGTCGGGAAGGCCGCCGGCGCCGGTTCGATGGTGCCGGCACCGCCGGGGCGCAGATAGCCGAGCATCAGGCAGCCGCCGGAGAGCGCGAGCGTGAAGGCGTCGCTCTGGCTGTTTGCGCTGTCCGCGTGCGGGGTTTCGGTGTAGTGAAAGCCTTCGACGCGGCGCAGACCGGGCATCCCCGCGGCGGTTTCCGAGAGATAGGGGGCGAAGGTTTCGGTGGCGCCGATCGAGTCCAACATCTGCGAGCCGGTCCAGGCTTCCCAGCGCTGCCGGATCGTTGCCGGCAGACGTTCGCCGGCGGAGAGGGACAGGCGCAAAGCGCTAAGGTCGTAGTCGCGTTCCGCGCGGGCCATCAACAGGTGATAGAGCGTGGGCACGGCCAGGAAAACGCTGACCGACTCGGCCTCGATGACGTCGAGAAACGCGGTGTGGCGCTGCCATTGCGGCAACAGCACTGCCGTGGCGCCGACGCTCAGCGGCGCATGCAGGCCTTGCAGGCCGAAGGAGAAAAATGGCCCGGTGCTGGCCAGTACGCGATCATTGGCGGTGAATCCCCACATCGGCCGGGTGACGGTCCGCTCGAACTCCCAAAACGACCGGTGGGCGTGCGCACACAACTTGGGCCGGCCGGTGGAGCCGGAGGTGGCCAACACCAGCGCCGGACTCAGGTCGAAGCTGGCTTCGATGTCGCCGACCGCGTGCGCGTCGGTTCGCGCGACATGCCGAGTGGCCAGGGTTTCCACCGACGTCATGGTCTCGGCGCGGGGGTGGGGTGTCGCTGGGTCGGCCAGAATCAGTTCTGGATCGTAGCTCTGCCACAAGCCCTCGTAGTGCTCGCGGGGCAGGTCCGGATGCACCATGAAGGCAAGCCGTTGCGAGCGCATGGCCGCGAGCCAATAGACGATATTTTCCAGGGTCGCCGCGCCGATCAGCGCCACGCGTTGACCCGGGCGGCGGCCGGCGAGCGAAATATCCAGCTCGCGTGCCGCCGTCAGGCTCAAGGACTGCAACTGGCGGTAGCTGAGCGTGCGCCGGCCGTGCGCGCCGTGCTCGATCAGGGCGATGCATTCGCCGCGTCCCGCGCGCACGTGACGATCCACCAATAGGTCGACGCAGCCGGGACTGGTGTCAATAGACATAGCTAAAACCTCGTAAGTGTTATGGGGCGTTCGGCCCGCGATCAGTTTTCCAGCGCCGCGGCTCTCGTCGGTGTCGGGCGACTGAAATCCATGGCTTGTGCGCTGTCACGGAATAGATCGCGCAGGCGTGTCATCGTCGCCAAGGGGTCGGCGCGCTGGAACACGTTTCGGCCCACGCAGATACCGCCGGTGCCGTTCAGACAGACCGCCGTGGCCAGTTCCAACAACGCCATTTCATCCGCCAACGCGCCGCCGGCGAACAGTACGGGGGTGTGTTCCTGAATGCCGTCCACCAACGATGGGATATCGTTGAGGTTTTCCGGCGCGGCCACCTTGAGCGCATCCACGCCGAGCTCGACCGCCGCGCGCATGAAGTGGCGCAGAGGGATCATGTCTTTACCGGACATCGGGCCTTTGTCGTACACCATGCAGAGAATCGGCAGGCCGTAGGCGTGGGCTTGGTCCACCGCCTGGCCGATCATGCGCAGATTGTGACCGGCGGTGACGGCGGAAAAGTTGGCCTGGATCGATACCGCATCGGCCCCTAGCCGAATCGCGGCCTCGACGCTGGTGAGCATTTCCTTGAAGTCGGGCGTCTCGCCGATATTGAGCGAGCCATTGAGGTGGATCATCAACCCGCAGCCGGGTGCGCCGCCCAGGCGCTCGGCGAACCCTTTGTGCGCGACGATGCCGGAGACGACGTCCGGGTCTAGCCAGCGTTGTACCTCCTCCACCCGGTTCAACCCTTCCAACGGCCCCAGGGTCAGGCCGTGGTCGATGGGGACGATCAGTGCTTTGCCGGATTGCCGGTCGACGAAGCGCGACCAGCGGCGTTTGCGTGCCATTTCAGTCATTTCGAGCCTCCTTATGTGACGGTATGAGTGAACAGGGGTTAAGCGTCGCTGAGCACGGAGCGGATCGGCCGGCGCAGGATCTTGCGCGTGGGGATCGCACTGGCGAGCGCGGCCAGAATGACGACGACGAACAGGGTCAGCGCATAGACCGGTACGACCCAGGCGACACCCACCGGCACGGCATTGCTGGAGCCGGGCGGCGTCCACATGATTTTGGCCACCTGCACCGCCCAAGTGATGCCTAGCGCGCCGAGAATGCCGGTCAAGGCCGCCGCCGCCGCGAGCCAGCTGTTTTCCAGTGCGGTCAGGGCCATGACGAAGCGGCGCGTGAAGCCGAGGCTGCGCAGCGTGGCGAATTCACGGGCGCGTTGGGCGAAATTCATGTAGCTGGCGTTGAGCAGGCTGGTGAAGCCGACCACACCGGCCACGATGGCGATGAAGTTGAGGAAGCCGCTCAGCACGGTCTTGAACTGCTGATAGAAGGCGGCACGGTCGGACCAGCGGAAGACGGTGACGTCGAGACCCGCCGCTTTGAATTGCGCGGACAGCCGGTCGCGTTCGGCATCGAGGTCGGCGCCGTCGGCGAGCAATACGTGGTATTCGCTGATTTCGGCGGTGTTGAGCAGCGCCTGGGCATCGGCCATCGGCATGACCACCAGCCGGTCGTTGATTTCCTTGATGCCCCAGTCCATGATCCCGGTCGCCTGCGCCTGGGTGGCGTTGATGCGCGCCGTGCCGCGGGTGGAGACCGTCAGTTCGAGCGGCTCGGGCGGGCAGTGCATCGGCCGTGCCGTCGGCGTTTGACCGGGTTGCACCGGCGCGAAGCCGACCTTGGGCACGTCGCAGCCCAAAATGGCGGCCAAGCCTTGGCCCAGCACCAGCGGGTGCGGACGGGTTTCCTGCCACAGCGGGGTGCCGGCCACCACGTCGTACTCATAGGCCGGACCCTTGATGCGGCGTATCTCCTGCACGTCTTGGCCGATGCCGGCGAAGATGGTGCTGACCCGGGCGTTGGCCATCATGCCGGAAATTCTCAGAATGCGGGCGCGGGCGAGTACCGCATGATCGGCGGCCAGAATGGTATCGATACGGCTTTGCATGGCCCCGGTGATCGGGTTCTGGCCGGCGCCTTCCACCTCGCGCGCCAAGCCCGAGGCGGGCCGTTCGATCACCAGATGGCCGCGCGCGCCCCAGCGCATGAAGGCGTTCTGGATCAGCTCGACATTGGACTTCATGTAGCCGGCCAGCAGGCACAGCGCCAGAATGGACACGGCCATCACCACCAGCGTGCCGATGGACTTGCGCCCCTGCCGCCGCACGTTGCACAGCGACATACTCAGTAAAAGTCGGGTATTCATTGTGGTCATGCCTTTCTTACATGGTCATCAGCGTGTCGAGCGCGAACAGACTGTCCGGCGGGTTGCTGGGCGCGACCTGGACGTATTGCAACTGGCTGTAGCGGTCGGGGAAGTTGGCGTTGACGATCTTCATGCTGGAGACGAACGGTTGTTCGCGGCCGTTCACCTTGACCTTGTTGCCGTACTCGAAGGTGGCGATTTTGAACACCATGCCGCTGGCGGTAAGAAAGTCCGCCTTCACGCCCATCAGGCTGCGCTTGTCCAGGTAGTAGACGATGCCTTCATAGGTGGCGCCCGGCGTGGCCGCGTTCAGCTTGAGCTTGTAGCAATCCACACCGTTGACTTGCGTGCTGCCGACAAAGAGCGGGGTGTAGTCGCGCGCGTACTGCGTGGCGGCGATGTCGCCGTTGGCGGCTTCGCCCACCAGGCGTTGTTGCGGACTGATGCTGACCGGTTTGCGCAAGCCGGGTTTGATGTACCACATGGCGCGCGAGGCGATCAGGATCTTCTCGCCCTGGTAGCGCTTGGGCTCGACGGTGCGCGCCAGTGCCTTGCCGTCGCGTACCGCGATGTCGTAGGTGGTGGTGGTGGCGCCGGCCGGGTCTTCGGTGTGGATGCTGAGCGCCCACTTGTAGCTGCCCCAGCCGCCGCGCGCGAGGTCGGCCTTGCGCAGCCAGTCGCGCATGACGGTCTCGCTCGGCGCGTCTTCGGCGTGGGCGTGGCCGATGGTGAGCAGCGTGGTCAGCACCAGGCAGGCGGTGGTGGTCAATAGCCGGGTCAGCGGCACCGACTTGCCGTCGGCCAGCACCTTGCCGCCGATGCGCTTACGTGCGGTGACGGTTGCGCCCAGTGCGATGCCCAATGTGGCGACGACGATGGTGGCCAGCGCCCAGCTCAACGGGAGATCCAGCGCCAGTTGCACCGGTTCGGCGATACGCGGCAGTTGGGTTTGCATGTGCGTGAGCAGAATGCCGTACATGACCAGGTAGGCCAGTCCCAGCGCCACGCAGGCCGCAATGAGCGTGGTGAGCACGCTTTCTCGCACGAATAGGCCGGCGATCTTGCGACGGCTGAAGCCCATCGCGCGCAGCATGCCGATTTCGCGTGTGCGGTCGGCGACGTTCATGGCGACCGTGTGTTGAATGGTGGTGAGGGAGATGACGAACACCACGGTCCCGGTGAAGGCGAATACCATATTGAAGAATCCCATGAAGCTGACATAAAGTTGGCCGATTTGCGGATGGTTCCAGGTGGTCACCTCATAGCGGCCAGGCGCTTGGCGTTCCAGGCGAGCGGCGAGTGCGTCGCGGTAGGCGGCGGCGTTGCCGCGGTCATCCAGTTGCACCACCACGCGCGAGACGGCGTCGGTGTCGTACAACGATTGCAGCAAGGTGAGCGGTGCCTTCAGGCCCTTATCCTCGATCGCTTCGATGCCGGTGGAGAACGAGCCGGTCAACGGCGCCTCGATGGCGTTGAGCCGGTTGACGTAGGACGCGCCAAACAGTTGCACGTCGCTACCCTTGGCCGGCGCACCCAATAGATCCTGCAACTGTCGTGTCAGCAACAGGCCGTCCCGGCTGAGCGGGGCGGGCGGCGCGGCTAGCCGGCTGTCGGCTTGCAGCTCGGCCTCGAACGCCGGGTCGATGCCACGAGCGAGAAAAACCGCGTTGTGGCCGCCGGCATTGACCATGCCGACCCCGACCAGTTGGTCCGAGACCCGCCGGAAATGCGGCAGCGACTGCGCCAGCTCATGCACGGTCCGTTGCTCTTGCCGGTCGAGCGAGTATTGGGCGGGCGTGGCGGCCAATTGCTCCGGTCCATCTTTGCGGTACACCTGCACGTGCGCATTGGCGTCGCGGTAAATCACCACCGAGGCCAGCGAGCCTTCGACGAAGCGGATGTAGCCGAAGAACAGCAGCACCGCGAGCAGCCCGGCACCGACCGCCACGACCGTGGCCAGCGTGCGCCGTTGGTCGCGGTACAAATTGCGAAATGCCATGGCCCACATCACATCACCTCATAGCGGTTGGTTTGAGAACTGGGGCTGCCATGCTCCGTGCGCTTGGTTTGCTCATGGGTGACCGTGAGCTTGCCGTCGCGCAGCTCGACGATGCGGCTGACATGGCGCAACAGGCGGTCGTCGTGGGTGGAGAACACGAAGGTCACGCCTTGCTCGCTATTGAGCCGCTTCATCAGTTCGACCAGCGAGAGCGCATTGGCGGTGTCCAGGCTGGCGGTGGGCTCGTCGGCCAGAATCAGTTGCGGCCGGGTCACCAGCGCGCGCGCGATCGCCACGCGCTGGCGTTGGCCGCCGGAGAGCTGGTCCGGGCGGAAGGTGGCGAAGCGTTCCAGATCGACCGCGCGTAGCGCCTCGGTGGCGCGCTGGCGCATGTCTTGGCGCGACAGATTGTGCAGATGGAGCGGCAGCGCCACGTTTTCCTCGGCGGTCAGCACCGGAATCAAGTTGAAGTTCTGGAAAATCATGCCGAAGGTGCGGCTACGCAGCTGATCCAGCGCCTGCTCGCCCAAGGCTTCGATGGTTTTGCCCATGACCCGCAATTCGCCGGCCGAGGGTGCGTCCAGGCAGCCGATCAAATTGAGCATGGTCGTTTTGCCGCTGCCGCTGGGGCCGGTGATGGCGACGAAGTCGCCGGGCTGGATCTGAAAATCGACGCCATTGAGCGCCACCACTTCGACATCGCCAAGCTGGTAGCGCTTGGTGACGGATGCAAATTCAACTAAGTTCACGGCATTCCTCCGTTCGATTCACGGTCAGGGTTAGAAATGGATTTCCAGCGCCAGGTAGGCATTGCGTGGGACGGCTCTGGTTTGTGTCAGGTCGTCCGGCACCCGGCTGTGGGAAACGCCCAGATATACGGTGGTGTCATCGCGTGGGCTGAAAGAGAGCTCGGCGAACAGATCGGTGCTCGGCCGGTCCAGCCCTTGCTGCCAACGCGTGGTCAGCCCCCAGCGTCGGTCGCCGAACAGCTTGGGCCAGGTGGTTTGCAGCAGCGCATAGCGGTTTTGCACAAAGGGATGCAGCGGCCGGTTGTGCGAGGGGCTGCTGCCGCTGGACGGCGAGGCGGCGAGTAGGGGGTTGGCTTGCTCGGCCCGCGTCATGGCGTAGCCGTTGTAAATCAGCTCCAAGCCGATCTCCGCGCCGGAGGGCAGCCCATAACGCACGCTCAGCGTGCCGTCCCAGCGCCAGCGGTTGTCGTCTTGCGTCAACCACGGCCCGGTGTCGTCGCGCCGCGCATAGCCGCGCGAGGCGGCGAACTCGCCGCCAAGGGTCCATGCGTCGCCCAAGCCGTATTGGGCATAGCCGCCGACATAAGGCTGGAAACCGCCGCCGCCCGCCACGACAGCGCCGACGGTGGCTGACGGGTCGGTGACCCAGTTCCACTCGCTGCGCGCCAGTACGAAGGCACCGCCTTCGCGAATGCCCGGCACCGGATCGAGGTTGGGTTCGGCGACCAACAGGTTGAGCCGGCCCCGCTCGGAGATGGGGAGGCTGGCGAACGCCATGGGTTTGCCGGAGATCTCGCGCCGGGGCGTGACCGCGCCGTTATCGGGAAATAGCCGGTTGGTCGGGCTGTAGAGCATGGATGGCCCCCAGCCGAGCAAATGCTTGCCGGCGCCCACTTCGCCGCTGCCCACCGGCACGATGGCATAGCCTTCCGGCAGGTGCTCCGGCTGTTGCGAGGGCAGCCCATCCGGCTTCGATTCGCTGTCTAGCCAGACGCGTGGTTTCAGCACCACCCGGATGCCGTCGCAGGCGCCGCCCTCGCACTTGATTTTCAAGTCGGGCCGCAGTTCGGCGGCGTCATAGGTCGTCGTGCCGCCGCCGAGCGGCGGATAGAGATGACCGCGTTGATGCAGCAACTGCAAGGTGACGTCGTGCTCCAGCCGCCAACCGCCGGCCGTCGCGCCGTCGACATCGTCGGCGCGGCTCGCACCGGCGCCAAGCAGCAGCACGCCGCTCAGGATGGCCGTCATTCGGTAGCGAGGGCTGTGTTGCATGCGGCATGCTCTGTGGTGGAAAACGAGGCTTGCAGGTGCGCGTTATAGCGCTCGCGCAGGTGGCGTTTCAGCGTTTTGCCCGTCGCGCCGATCGGGAATTCCTCCCAGGGAATGATCCATAGATGGCTCAAGTGCTGCTCCGGCGCCATCTGGCGGTTGATCGCCTGCAGCAAGGTATACGGCGCTACCGGGGCGGCACCCTTGTTCAAGGCGACCACCGCCGCGGGTTCTTCCTGCGCGTCCGGCTGTTGGCGCACGCCGAACACCGAGACGTCCAACACCCCAGTGCATTTGAGCAGACGCTCTTCCAGCGGCAGCGTGTAAACCGGCCCATTGCGGGTGTGGATCACATCCACTTCGCGATCCAGGTGGATCATCTCGCCATCCTCGCCTTGGCGGACGACGTCGCCGGTGAACCACCAGCCGTCGCGCGATGCGGCGTAGAGCACGTCATGCGCGTTCCAGTAGCCGCCGAACATGCTCCTGCCCTTGATCATCAATAGGCCGGGTCGGCCTTTGACGACGGGCCGTCCCGTGCTGTCGGCCACTTTGATTTGCGGACCTAGCGGCGTTTTGCGGCCGACACGGCGATCGAAATGGCGTGTCCATGGCGTGGTGATGCGCAGCAGCGCGGCGATGCCCACTTCGCTGGAACCGAGTCCGTCGATGAATAGGGAGCCGTCGACCGGTAGGCCGAGCCGGCGGAAAAAGGAACCCTTGGGCAGGAAGGCGCGCTGCTGGACTTCGTGACTGGCGTCGGCGGTGGTGCCCCAGATGCGCACGCTGGCGAGCGCACGCTTGGTGGCGCCGGCGATCATCAGCCGGGTATAGGTGATGGGGAAGCCGAAGAATACGCTTGGCTGGCGCTGTTCCAGTTGCCACAGCAAGCCCTGTGCATCCAGGTCGCCGTTGACGATGCAGCGCATGCCCATCAGCAGGGTGCCGTGCAGATAAAGCTGAGACACCTGATGGTTCAGCGGCAAGGCGAAGCATGCCAGGTCTCGCGGCGACACCAGGTTGAACAGCACGATCGAGCGTAGCGATTGGGCGATGCCCTCGCTCTTGAGGATGACGCCTTTGGGCACGCCGGTCGTGCCGGAGGTATGGACGATGTACAGCGGGTCCGCGGAGCCGCGAGCCACGCGCGGCGCGGAACGGGGAGCCTGCCGCAGTAGTTCGGTCAGCGGGTAAACTCGCTCCTCGGTCGTCGGCGCGGGGCCGTCGGCCAGTACGGCTTGATGGACGCAGGCCGGTATGTACGGACGCACGCGCGCCCAGTTGGCGCAATCGGTGATCAACAGGCTCGCGCCCACGCGGGACAGATACAGGCCGGCGGTCTCGGGCGGTACGTTGGCGTTCATCGGCACGGCAATGGCGCCGAGGCGGATGGCGGCGGCAGAGAACAGGAAATAGTCGAAGTCGTTGGCTTTGTAGATGGCCACCCGGTCGCCGGGCTCCACGCCCAGGCTGTGCCAGCAAGCGGACAACGCATCCACGGTGTCGAGCAATTGGCCGGCGGTCCAGACGCGGCGGTCGATCCAGTGCATCGGCCGGGCCAGCTCGATCAACTCGCGTAGGCCGTGACGCCGTACGGCGGTTTCGAGCACGGTGTCGATGCGGTCGTCCCAGCGAGCCAGGAGCGTCAGCCGGCCGGGAAACCCCAAATGGATGAAAGCGAAGATCAGGTAGCCAAGTGCGGCGAACGCGAGGGTGGCAAAGAAATAGCTCATGGCGGCATCTGTCCGGGGTTAGAGAGTAGGTTCGAGTTCGTCGAGTAATTGCCGCAGCCGATCCAGCAGTGGCATGGCGAATTGCTGGCCGATGTCGCCGAAGGCGGCGCGGCGGTAGACCACGTCCAACTGCATCTGTCCATTGACCGTGGGGGTATAGAGAATGAAGTCGTACGGTGGCACCAGGCAGCCAAAGCCGATGAACTGCCGGGTGGGGTGCCGCGCCGAGCCGAAGCTCGAGAAGTCCTCCTCGATGCGCCCGGGGTTGGAGTAGCAGGCGTTAGTGCCTTGGCAATGGTTGAGCAACTTGCGGGCGAGGCCATGCAGCGATCGAATGCGTAGCGCCAATACCAGCGATTCCAGCCGGCCGAGCTCGTCGCTCACTTGCCGATCCGCCCGCGCCGTGCCGATGGCCCGGTGCACGGCGCGGACCAGTGCGTTCGCCTTGAGCCCCTGGCGGATGCGGATCTTGCTGGGCACCAGGTAATTGCGGAAGCTTTGGTCGTAATGGTCGTCGATCAGCCGGCGCAGACTGACGGCGCAGGTGATTCGCAACATGCCTCGCTTCTGCGCGCTTTGGTGTTCGAGCTGCCGCGCCAGCGCTGCGCACAGCAGCGTATTGAGGGTGACGCCGTTGGCGCGCGCGCTGCGCGCCAGCCGGGCGGATAGCGCCTCGGGGATGACACTGTGAAAGAAATCCAGCTCGCCGATATCCGGTTGCGCGGCGCGGCCCTCCCAGCGCGAGCCGGTCAACGGCACGCGCAAGCCGACATCGCGGAGTACCAAGTCGGCGGCCACGCTGCAAAACCCGCGTAGCCAGCGCATGGTCCGAGTCAGCGGGCGGTACCAGTCCGGCCGGATCTCGGGCAGGGTCTCGAAAGGCAGCGGTTTCATAGCGGGCGGCATGGCCGTCGCACCGCTCAAATGGGCGTAGTGGTCGATGATGCGTCGAAACAGCAGGCTATCGCTGCGTGCGTCGGCCACACCGTGGTGCGTGCTCAAATAGACGCAGCTGCTGCCGCCATCCGCCGCGGTGACCAGCAGCAGTTGGATAGGCGGGCGCTCGCGCCAGTCGAGCCGGTTGTGGAAACTGAAATCCATCAGTAGCCGGCGCAAGGTGGCGTCGCCGAGATCGCAGGCCCCATCGAGTTCGCTGTGCGTGACCAGGCGGTGCGGCTTAACGAAGACGTCGGTGCGTAGCTCGGCGCCGCCGGGGCGTGGTTGTGCCCGTAACAGCGGTATGCCGGCCATGGCCAGATGCGCGCTGCGTTCCAGTAGCGATGCATCCAGGCAGCCTTCGACGACGAGGATTTGGTTGGTATTGACGTTGGTCAGCTCGCCCAAATGGACGAAGAGCTCCGACAGGGCATCGAGTTGCCGTGCCCCCGCGACGGTCGCGCGGACAGGTAGCGTGGCGGTCTGAGAGGTCACGGCATTCCTCCTCAGTTCGCTTCCGCCACCGCGGCCTGTTCGGCTGCGGCGTCGTCGGCATACCAAACGCACATCGCGCGCAGCTCCTCAAGCGACAGCGGTGCCAGCGGCGTGCTGCGTTCGGTGGCGGCGTCGAGGCGGCTGCGGTCGAACAACCATACCTGGTTGGCGAACGGGCGGTTCGGCTCCACGGCGCGGTCGAACTTCAGCTCCAACTCCGAGGTCGGCGTGCCCAGCGCGGCGCGCAGCCCCGCCACCTCGCCCCACATGTGCACCAGCTCCTCCAGTCGCGTGGTGCAACCGCCTGAGCAATGGAATACTTCGAAGTCGCCACCCTGCTGCTGACGCAGTGTCAGCGTACAAGCGTCTGCCGCCAGTTGGTCGATGGCGATGCAGTCGAGACGGCTGTCGGCCACGACATCGACCGCCAATTCCTTGAGACCGGACTGGGCCGCGGCCACCATGGCGTTGGGGAACATGTAAAAACCGAAGCCGTTGCGCAGCGCCCAGCCGGTACGGCGGTGGCCGACCACGATGCTGGGACGGAACAGGGTGACCGGCAGGCCATGACGGTGGAAGAGCAGGTGCAACGATTGCTCGGCGCTCCATTTGGTCATCTGGTAGGTGTTGATCATATGGCTGCGGGCGTGCAGCTCTTCCTTGACGAAGCCGCCGTCCATGCCCGCCACGTAGGCGGTGGAGACGTAATAGAAACGACGGCAGGCAGGCGCGTTGCGGCACAGCGTTTCGTACAGCCGGCTGGTGTTGCCGACGTTGGTGGCGAAGGATTGCGACAGCTTGCGGGCGGAGTAGCTCATTTCCGCCGCCACGTGCCACACCTCGGTGACGCCGGCAAGTCTTGCGTCGTCCAATACGTCTTCCAAATGCGCGAAGTCGACATTGACGACGTCCAGGTGGTCCGCCAGCGCGCCGTGGATGTCGAGTCCGAAGCCTTGCGCCGCGGCTACCACCGCGTTGATGGTGCGCATGCCGTCGGGGTCGTTGCGCGATACGGCCAGTACACGGGTGCCGCGTGCCAGGAAGTTTGCCGCCAGGGCGCTGCCGACAAAGCCGGTGGCGCCGGTAATCAGAATCTGATGCACTTTCTGCTCCTTATTGCTTGCTGTCCGCGAAAGGCGCCCGCGTGGGGCGCGCTTGGCGAATCACAGTTCGATGATGTGCTCGTCCACTTTCACGCCGACGTGGCGTCCCGGCTCGGTGGCGTAGCCCAGCACGCGGTCGCCGGCCTTAAGCTCGGTGACGTTGCGCGGCTTGACTTCGTCGGAGAACACGCGCACATGCCAGTCGTCCTGCATGATGATGTTGACCTTGCGGTTTTCCGGGAACGTCGCCTCGATCAGCAGCAGCGGACGGATTTCGGTCTTGGTGCGGCCAACGAAAATCTGGCGGGTTTCGCCGCGGGCATTGACCGTGGTCAGCGAACTGCCGGCGCGCAGCTCGCTGATGTAGCTGGTGCGGTCGTTGGCTTGGAACACGTAGCTGTGTACCGATGCGGCATTGATGCGGAACGGACGCAACTCCATGTAGGGCAGGTGAAACACTTCGGGGCAGCACAGGATGCCGCCGGTGGAAGTGGAGCCGACCAGAATGCCTTCGTCCGGGTTGAACATGTGCGTGGTGTCGATGCAGGCGCGGTAACCGAGGCCCAGGTGGGTGATGCGGTCGATCACGCCGATCTGGATGTCGATGCGCGGGGTGGCTTGCGCATCCATCTTGCGGGCGAAGCGGTCGAACTGCTCCATCGTGTTGAAGGACGCCAGTACGCCGTCGCTGCCCAGTTCGAGCACGCCCAGCGCGATCACCGCGTCGTCCACGTCCTGGTTCACTTCCTTGAGCAGCACGGTATTGGTCTTGTGCAACTCGGCGATCACCAGTTCCAGCGGAATGTTGGTCGGATCCTTGAACGACACCATCAAGAAGTCGTAATGCATGCCGTCGTGGAAGGAGGCATGCAAGGAGGCGGCATTATCGACGTGGGCGCGCCAAGCGGTGCGGTAGCCTGCGGCGCGGGCGGCCGTGAGTAGGGCCGGCTGGGTGCTGGAGATCACGGCGACTTGGATCAAGTCCTTGCCGGGCGTCGGCGAGATCTGGGTCGACAGTTCGGCCCATTGTTCGGCCGAGTCGATGTGCAGCACGCGCATCAGGCGCGGCGAGACGGATTGGCCGAGCGCCTTGAAGTTGTGGGCGTAGAGCACGATGCCGTTATAACGGCCTTGGCCCAGGCGCTGGATGATGGCGCGGCTCGATTCTTCGCTCAGCGTGGCCAGCACCTTCGAGTCGTACCACAAGACATGGTCGTCGTTGCGGCGCACGTCGGTGGTGAATGGGCTCAGGGCGGCGTTGCTGGGCGGTACCGGCTCGCGCGGCGTGGTGGGGGCGCGCTTTTCGGTCTGTTTTTCGGCGAGGGCGGTTTTGTCGGCCTCGTTCGGTTTTTCCGCTTGCGCGGCGGGGCGTTTGTTGAGCGTTTGTTCCATAGTGATCCCAGGTAGTTGTGAAACAGCGGTTGCGAAAAACTAGGCCCGAACCGGGTACGCCTCCGACACGGGGGTAAGGGGAATGGCGATGGGGGCCACGGCGCGTCGATTGGCGGCCGTCAGCGGCACGTCCAGCACCACGGCGTTATCGATGCCGAAACGGGTCGACAAACAGAGCGGCAGCGCCCGGATGCCGAGCTGGTCGAGCAGGTGCTGCACGGCCGGCGTGGTGACCATGACGAAGTGGCGAATGTCGCGCGCTTGGGCGAAACAGGACAATTGGTGCAAAGCGGCGCGGATCTGCGCCAGCCGGCTCGGATGATCTTCTGCCGTTCCGCTGCGGGCGAACACGAAGCGAGATAGCTCCCAGGTGTGGGCGTCGGCCGGTATGGGCTGGCCGCGCAAGAGGGAGGGGAACACGTCGCGCAGCATGTTCGGCCCCAGTGTGGGCAACAGCCGCATACAGCCCTGTACGCTGCCGTCGTGGCGTTTCATCAGCAAGTAGTGAGGATCGAGTTCGTCGTAGCTGTCCCGCTCCATGCCGTTTTCGACGTGCACGTCCCAACCCATCTGGTAGTAAAAAATCTCGGCGCGCAGCCGCCACATGTTTTCCAGGTCGGAAACCGGCCATGCCGTGCGCCGGGCAATTTGAATATCCAAAGCCGAACTATTCATTCAACGCATCGCCTTTCAAGTCGAGAGTCAGTTGCGCTGCCGCCCAGTCGAAAAACGGATGGGCGTCATCGGCGGTCACGGAAATTTCTGTTTTATTTCAATGGGATTTCAGCAAATTGGCTGGTCCGATCTGGCGTAAATCTTAGGGATCGGCGCGGGCGGCGGTAAGCTAGCAGAACTGATAGGGTGTGGCGGCGGGCAGGCGGGTGGGGGGTATGAAGAGGTGGCGCGTTTAAACGTCAGTGCGCCACCGGCAGTTGCAGCCAATTGGTGGTGTAGCACGGCGACAGGAAGGCCCGGCGCATGCGCCAATCCGGACTCAGGTCTTCGGCGGCCAGCCGCAGGGTGCCGTGGCCGTGGCGGCGATTGATGCTGTCGATGGTTTGCATCAGTTGCTGCCGTTTGACGTTGGGCGCCGGCGCGAACAAGTCGTACTGCACCCGGTCGGCGGGGCGGATTTCCAATAAGATCACGCCGGCTTTTTGGTAGGCGTAGCCTTCCTGGTAGATGGCCGTCAGCGCCTGCATGGCGACCTGCGTCATCTGTAAGGTGTCGTCGCTGGGTTGCGGTAGTGGCAGGCAGCAGTAGTTGCGGTATTGCGGTAGATCTTGGCGATGCGGGTTGGTGCGCAGGCTGACGCCGACGAGTGCCGCCACGCTGTGCTGCGCACGCAGTTTTTCCGCGGCGCGCGTGACGTGATAGGCCACGCTGGCGCGTAGGGCGTCCGGATCGCTGGTCAGCCGCGAAAAGGAACGACTCGACAGGATCGACTGCTTGGCTGTCTCCAGGTGTTCCTGCGGCAAGGCGGGGCGTCCGGCCAGTTCTTGCGCGATGCGCTCGATGACGACGCCGAAGCGTCGTCGCAGCCAGGCTGGATCGCATTCGCGTAGCGCGCGCGGGGTGGCGATGCCGTTGCGGGTCAACTGCTCGGCGAGTTGCCGCCCGATGCCCCATATGTCGGTGAGGGCGATCCGTTCCAGTTGGCGATCCGCGCCGCTCGTGCCTAGCCAATCCCAATCGAAGACGCCATGGTAGCTACGCTCCTGCTTTGCCAGGTGGTTGGCGAGCTTGGCCAGGGTTTTGCTCGGCGCAATGCCGACGGCGCTGGGGATGCCGACACGGCGCCAGACGGCGTGGCGAATGGCCTGTCCTTGTGCCTGGCTGTCGAATTGGCCGGTGAGGTGCAAGAAACACTCGTCTATGCTGTAGATTTCCTGCTCCGCGCCGAATTCGCCGACGACTTGCATCATGCGCCGGCTGATGTCCCCATAGAGGGCGTAATTGGCGCTGAATGCCGTGACGCCCAGACGGCGCAGCCAGCCGCGTTGCGCGTGAAAAGGCATGCCCATCGGCAGGTTGAGCGCGACGGCCTCGCGCGAGCGGGCCACGACGCAGCCGTCGTTGTTGGAGAGTACGACGATCGGACGGCCGACCAAGTCGGGGCGGAAGATGCGTTCGCAGCTGCAGAAGAAGCTGTTGCCGTCGATCAGCGCGTAGCGGGCCGGCTGCACGGCGCCGGCGTTTAGAATTTCTTCACGCATGCGGTCACCACGCCCCAGACGGTCAACTCCCTGCCGTTGTGGATTTCAAGCGGCGCATAGGCCGGGTTCTCCGGCAGCAGGGCTAGCCTGCCGTCGCGCCGGAACAAACGTTTGACGGTGAATTCGCCGTCGACGATGGCGATGACGATCTGGTTGTGTTGTGCCGCGCGGCCTTTCTCCACCACCAGGATGTCGCCGTCGGCAATGCCGGCGCCGATCATCGATTCGCCCTTGACGCGCACCATAAAGGTGGCCGGTGCGTCCTGGATCAGATAACGGTTGAGATCCAGGGTGTTTTCCAGGTAGTCGTCGGCTGGCGAGGGGAAGCCGGCGGGCACTTTGCTGCCGTATAGCGGAAGCGCTTGCTCGACGCTCTGTTCCGGCCGCCAGGCCTGGATGTCGCGCAGTGCGCGCCGGGTGGCGATCAGGCCGAGCACCGCGTCCTTGTCGGCGAGTGGAATGCGCAGTTGGGTCAGAGGTAGATCGGTATCGCAGCGGCCGCTGCCTTTCGGTCGCCCGGCGCCGCGCCGCGCGCCGCCGTGCGTTTTGTCGGTCTGGCTCATTTGGATTGAATCGTTGCGAAATGTGTGATTTGATTATTGCATCAAAAATCAAAATTGGCAGCTAAATTTCATGATGCGATGTCATGGGGGTGGTGGCGCTGGCTTGCGAGGGGTGTGCTGCTTTCCTGTCGCTAGCCATGGTATACTGCCGGTTTTCGTGGTAGCTGCCGCAATTGTTTGTGGCTGGCGAGATTTGAGCGCAGTGCCCGCCGGTGAACGTGTCCATGCCGTTCGACCCGGTGCGGCTTGTGTCTCGGTTGACTAAACTCGTACACAGTTAGGATTTGACATGCAAGTACAGTTGGAAACGTTGGGCAGCCTCGAGCGCCGTATGAATATCGCGCTGCCGATGGATGCCATCGACGCGCAAGTGACCGAGCGCCTGAAGCGTGCGGCACGCAACGCCAAGATCCAGGGTTTCCGCCCGGGTAAGGCGCCGATGAAGATCGTCGAAATGAACTACGGCCCGCAAATCCGCGAAGAGGTGCTGGGCGAACAGGTTCAGCAGGGTTTCTACCGCGCCGTGAGCGAGCAGAAGCTGCGCGTGGCCGGCTATCCGCGTTTCGAACCGCAACTGGATCAGTCCGAGCCGGGTAGCTTCAAGTTCGCCGCCACGTTCGAGATCTATCCGGAAGTGGCGCTGGGCGAACTGGCCGGCAAGGAAGTCGAAAAGCCGGTTACCCCGGTGACCGACGCCGAAATCGACAAGACCGTCGATATCCTGCGCAAGCAACGCACCCGCTACGTGCGCGTCGAACGCGAAGCCCGCGACGGCGATCGCGTGATCATCGATTTCAAGGGCTCGATCGACGGCGTGCTGTTCGATGGCGGTTCGTCCGAGAACTTCCCGTTCGTGCTGGGCCAAGGCCAGATGCTGGCCGACTTCGAAACCGGCGTGCGCGGCATGAAGGAAGACGAAGTCAAGACCGTCGAAGTCAAGTTCCCCGAGGACTATCACGGCAAGGACGTGGCCGGTAAGACCGCTTCGTTCGAACTGACGCTGAAGAACGTGGCCGAAGCCGTGCTGCCGGAAGTGGATGCCGAATTCGCCAAGCTCCTGGGCGTGGCCGATGGCGACGTGACCAAGATGCGCGACGAGATCAAGAAGAACGTCGAGCGCGAAGTGAAGCGTCGTCTGCAAGCCCGCGCCAAGGAAAACGTCATGCAGGCGCTGCTGGACGTGACCTCGGTCGAACTGCCGAAGGCACTGGTCGAGCTCGAAGTCGGCCGCCTGCAAGACAAGGCTCGCCAGGATCTGGAAGCGCGCGGCATGAAGGTCAAGGATCTGCCGTTCCCGGCCGAACTGTTCGACGAACAGGCGCGTCGTCGCGTATCGCTGGGTCTGATCATCTCCGAGTTGGTGGCAGTCAACAAGCTCGACGCCAAGCCGGAACAGGTCAAGGCGCTGGTGGCCGAGTTCGCCGAAAGCTACGAGGATCCGGAAGAAGTGATCAATTGGTACTTCGCCAGCCCGGAACGTCTGGACGGCCCGACTTCGATGGTTATCGAAGACAACGTGGTTGAATTTGTCCTGGGTCGTGCCAATGTTGTGGAGAAGGCGCTGGCTTTCGACGAACTAATGGGTAGCCAAGCCTGATAATCAATAACCGGAGATGGCCGATGATGTCGATGATGGAACCGAAGGGGTTGGGCTTGGTGCCCATGGTGGTCGAGCAGAGTGGTCGTGGCGAGCGCGCCTACGATATCTACTCGCGCCTTTTGAAGGAACGGATCGTGTTCCTGGTGGGTCCGGTCACCGACGAATCGGCCAATCTGGTCGTGGCACAGTTGTTGTTCCTCGAGTCGGAAAATCCTGATAAGGATATTTCCCTGTACATCAACTCGCCGGGCGGGTCGATTACCGCCGGTATGTCGATTTACGACACGATGAATTTCATCAAGCCAGACGTGTCGACGCTATGTGTCGGCCAAGCGGCCAGTATGGGGGCGTTCCTGCTCGCAGCGGGCGCCGAGGGCAAGCGGTTTGCACTGCCTAATAGCCGCGTCATGATTCATCAGCCGCTGATCGGCGGTCTGAGCGGTCAGGCGACCGATATCGAAATCCATGCACGCGAGCTGTTGAAGGTGAAGGCGCGCATGAACGAGCTGATGGCCAAGCATGCTGGTCAGACGGTGGAGAAGGTGCAGCACGATACCGAACGCGACAATTTCATGTCGGCCGACGAGGCTCAGGCCTATGGTCTGATCGACAAGGTTTTGTCCACGCGTCGTGAGAGCATCAGGGTTTAACCGGTACGGACACGTTTAGATGGCTGACAAGAATAGCAACGAAAAACTGCTGTATTGCTCTTTCTGCGGAAAGAGCCAGCACGAGGTCCAGCGACTGATCGCCGGACCGCAGGTATTCATCTGCAACGAGTGCGTCGAACTGTGCAACGACATCATCCGCGAGGAGCTTGCTCAGGGCGCGCAGGTGGGGGCCGCGCCGGGCGACGAGCACAAGTTGCCGACGCCGCAGGAAATTCGCGAAAGCCTCGACCAGTACATCATCGGTCAGGATCTGGCCAAGAAGACCTTGTCGGTGGCGGTGTACAACCACTATAAGCGTCTGTACACCCAGACCGCCGGCGCCGAGGATGTCGAGCTCTCCAAGAGCAATATTCTGCTGATCGGTCCGACCGGTTCGGGCAAGACGCTGCTGGCGCAGTCGCTGGCTCGTCTACTCGACGTGCCGTTCGTGATTGCCGACGCCACCACGCTGACCGAGGCCGGTTACGTGGGCGAGGATGTCGAGCACATCATCCAGAAGCTGCTGCAGAAATGCGATTACGACGTCGAAAAGGCGCAGCGCGGCATCGTGTACATCGACGAAATCGACAAGATTTCCCGCAAGTCGGAGAACCCGTCGATTACGCGCGACGTGTCGGGCGAGGGTGTGCAACAGGCCTTGCTCAAGTTGATCGAGGGCACGGTGGCTTCGATTCCGCCGCAAGGCGGTCGCAAGCATCCGAACCAGGAGTTCATCCAGGTCGACACCACCAATATCCTGTTTATCTGCGGCGGCGCGTTCGACGGGCTGGAAAAGATCATCCGTCGCCGTTCGGAAAAGGGTGGCATCGGCTTCGGCGCCGAACTGAAGTCGACCGACGATAACCGCGACGTTTCCTCGCTGTTCAAGGAAGTCGAGCCGGAAGATCTGATCAAATTCGGCTTGATTCCGGAGTTGATCGGCCGTCTGCCGGTGGCCGCGACGCTGGAAGAGCTGGACGAAGAAGCGCTGGTCACGATTCTGACCATGCCGAAGAACGCGCTGGTCAAGCAATACCAGAAGCTGTTCTCGATGGAAGGCGTGGAGCTGGAAGTGCGCCCGTCGGCGTTGCGCGTTACCGCCAAACAGGCGCTGGCTCGCAAGACCGGTGCCCGAGGTCTGCGCTCCATCCTGGAGCGTGCCTTGCTCGATACCATGTACGATCTGCCGTCGATGACCGATGTCGAGAAGGTCGTGGTGGACGAGAAGGTGATCGAAAAAGGCGAGCGTCCGCTGTTCATCTATCGCGAAGCGGACGACACGGCTCAATCGGCTTGAGTTTTCGCCAACGCCGGCTCCGCCGATGAAGTATGGCGGGCGGTTTTATCTCTATAGCCCAGTAGGTGTCAAACCTGCTGGGCTGTTCTCTTTCGGGCTTGACGAGAATGCCCGTGCCGGTCGGTTACTCAACGATTTTTTTTATTCTCTGTGTCAAGAAACTGATTTAGTATGGGGTGGTTGATATTTAGTCTCCTTGCCCCATCTTTCCTGCAAGAATATCAGAACAAGGTCTGGTGATATGTCACAAGCCACAGAACTCCTGGAAGAAGCCGTGTTGCCGCTATTGCCGTTGCGCGACGTGGTGGTCTCTCCACATATGGTCATCCCCTTGTTTGTAGGTCGCAGCAAATCGATCTGCGCCCTGGAAACCGCCATGGATGAAGGCAAACACATCCTGCTGGTCGCGCAACGTTCGGCCTCGAAGGACGAGCCTTCGCCCGAGGATCTCTACAGTGTCGGTACGGTGGCGACCGTGCTGCAGATGCTCAAGTTGCCGGACGGCACCGTCAAAGTGCTGGTGGAAGGCCGGCAACGCGCCCGCATCAAGGATGTGCGCGAAGACGGCGGATGTTACGTCTGCACGGTGATGCCGCTGCCGATCGAAGATGACGACGGCACCGAAACCGAAGCCATGCGCCGAGCGCTGCTCGCTCAATTCGAGCAATACGTCAAGCTGAACAAAAAGATTCCGCCGGAAATCCTGTCTTCGCTGGCGGGCATCGAGAAGGCCGGCCGCCTGGCCGATACCATCGTCGCGCACCTGCCGCTCAAGCTGGAGCAGAAGCAGGAAGTGCTGGAGATGTTCGACGTCAAGGCGCGGCTGGAGCACCTGCTGTCGCAGTTGGAAAGCGAAATCGACATTCTGCAGGTCGAGCGTCGCATCCGTGGCCGCGTCAAGCGGCAGATGGAGAAGAGCCAGCGCGAGTACTACCTGAACGAGCAGGTCAAGGCCATCCAGAAAGAGCTGGGCGAGATGGATGAGGCCGGCGACTTCGAGGAGCTGGAGAAGAAAATCCGCGCCGCCGGCATGAGCAAGGAAGGGCGCGAGAAGGCGCTGTCCGAACTGAAGAAGCTCGGCATGATGTCGCCGATGTCGGCCGAGGCGACGGTGGTGCGTAATTACATCGATACGCTGCTGGATCTGCCCTGGAAGAAAAAGACCAAGATCAACAAGGATGTCGCCAATGCCGAGTCGGTGTTGGACGAAGATCACTTTGGCTTGGAAAAGGTCAAGGAACGCATTCTCGAGTATTTGTCGGTGCAACAGCGCGTCGATAAGCTCAAGGCGCCGATCCTGTGCTTGGTTGGGCCGCCCGGGGTGGGTAAGACCTCGCTTGGGCAGTCGCTGGCCCGCGCGACCGGTCGCAAATTCGTGCGCATGGCGCTGGGTGGCGTGCATGACGAGTCGGAAATCCGCGGTCATCGCCGCACTTATATCGGCTCGATGCCGGGCAAGGTGCTGCAGAACATGACCAAGGTCGGCGTGAAGAACCCGCTATTCCTGCTTGATGAAGTCGATAAGCTGGGGGCGGACTTCCGCGGCGACCCGGCCTCTGCCTTGTTGGAGGTGCTGGATCCCGAGCAAAACCACTCGTTCGTCGATCACTATGCCGAGGTCGAATACGATCTGTCGGATGTGATGTTCGTAGCGACCGCCAATTCGCTGAATATTCCGCCGGCCTTGCTCGACCGTATGGAAATCATCCGTTTGGCGGGGTATACCGAGGACGAGAAGGTCAATATCGCCCAGCGCTATCTGGTGCCCAAGCAGGTCAAGGCGAATGGCGTGCAGGACGACGAACTGGTGATCCAGGAGTCGGCGCTGCGAGATATCGTGCGCTATTACACTCGCGAAGCGGGGGTGCGGAGCCTGGATCGCGAAGTGGCGCGCATCTGCCGCAAGGTGGTCACCGGCCACTTGCTCAAGAAGGGCGGCGACAAGGTGACGGTCAGCGCCCGTAATCTGGGTAAATACCTGGGCGTGCGGCGCTTCGATTTCGGCCTGGCCGAAGAAGAAAATCGTATCGGTCAGGTGACCGGCCTCGCCTGGACCGAGGTGGGTGGCGAACTCCTGACCATCGAGGCGGTGGCGTTGCCGGGCAAGGGCAACATCATTCGCACCGGGCAATTGGGCGAGGTCATGCAGGAGTCGATCACCGCCGCCATGAGCGTGGTGCGTAGCCGCGCGGCGAGCCTGGGCATCAAGCGCGACTTCTACGAGAAGTTGGACATGCACATTCACGTGCCGGAAGGCGCGACACCCAAGGACGGTCCGAGTGCCGGCGGCGCGATGACCACGGCGATCGTTTCGGTGTTGACCGGCATCCCGGTGCGCGCGGATGTTGCGATGACCGGGGAAATCACCCTGCGCGGCGAGGTGTTGCCGATCGGTGGTTTGAAGGAAAAACTACTGGCCGCTTTGCGTGGTGGCATCAAGCATGTTTTGATCCCGCAGGGAAATGTCAAAGACATGGCGGAAATCCCTGCTAACATCAAGAGCAAGCTCGAAATCCATCCGGTGAAGTGGATCGATGAGGTGCTGACTCTGGCACTTGAGCGGCAGCCTGAGCCGCTGTCGGAGGAAGAAAAGTCCGAGGAAGTCCTTTCTACGGGCGATTCTGGCAAAAGTGTGTCGGTTATGACGCATTAAAAAACAGGTGTTTAGCAAATCCTTGTAAAAGCAAGGGGGAAAGGGCTTCCTTCGCGTTGTGCTAAATGGCAGAATGCTCCGAAAGCCGCTTGACACAAGGATTTGCGACTTGTTATAAAGCTTGCGGTTTTTATTTAAACTACCTACGTAGACCGAGAATGACGAAAGGGGACTTACGTGAACAAGTCTGAATTGATTGATGCTATCGCCGATAAAGCCGAGATTTCGAAAGCTGCGGCAGCCAAAGCGCTCGACGGTATGATTGCTTCCGTGACCGATGCGATGAAGAAGGGTGACACCGTAACGTTGGTTGGTTTTGGTACCTTCTACGTTGGCGAGCGTGCTGAACGCAGTGGCCGTAATCCGAAGACCGGCGCAACCATCAAGATCGCTGCTGCTCGTTCCCCGAAGTTCCGTGCTGGCAAGGCACTGAAAGACGCGCTATAATCTGAACCCTTTGTACAAGGGTGGTGTCTCGCCCCGTGGGGCGGGAACACCGGGCGTTTAGCTCAGTTGGTAGAGCGTCTGCCTTACAAGCAGAATGTCGGCGGTTCGACTCCGTCAACGCCCACCAGAATCCGGAGCGGTAGTTCAGTTGGTTAGAATACCGGCCTGTCACGCCGGGGGTCGCGGGTTCGAGTCCCGTCCGCTCCGCCAGAAGACACAAAAGGTGAACGCGCTCCAACGTTCACCTTTTTCTTTTTCTAACGCTAACTAGTTAGGTCGCCATGTTCAAGTTCGTCGAGAACAATAAAGTCGTTATCCAGGTCATTCTCGGCCTGGTCGCCCTGACGTTCGTCGGGTTCGGCGTCAGCAGCTACAGCTCTGTGGCGGAAGATCCTTACCTGGTCAAGGTCGGCAAAATCAATATTGCCTTGCGCGACATCGATCGCGAACTGGACGGCCAGCCGGTCGACGCCGCCGCCAAGCAGCGCGCCCTCGAAGGGTTGATTCAGCGAAATTTGATCCTGAACGAAACCGAATCGAATGGCCTGCATGTGGCGCCGATGCAATTGCAGCAGGCAATTGCCTCGATTCCGGCCTTTCAGGATAACGGACAGTTCAGTCTCGACAAATACAAAGCCTTCCTCGACAAGCGCCAGATGACCGGCCCGCAGTTCGAGGAACGCATCGGTCGCGATCTTCTGGTGCAAAGCCAGATGGGGCCGTTCGCCGCCGGGCAGATCTCCTCGCGCGCGCTGGTCGATCGGCTTGGCCAGATGCTCGGCGAGAGCCGGGTGGTCAGCGCGATGGTACTGACGCCGCCGGCTTTTGCTTCGCAAGTGAAACTCGACGATGCCACTATCGCGGCGTATTACAAGGCCAACGCCGACAAGTTCAAGGCGCCGGAGGCGGTTAAGCTGTCCTACGTCGTGCTGTCGCAAGCGCAATTGGCGCAAAACCTCAGCGTCGGCGACGACGAGCTGCGCAAGTTTTATCAGCAGCATCTAGCCGATTTCGGTCAAGAGCAGCGCCGTGCGTCGCATATCCTGCTGACCGTGCCGCAAGGTGCCGCGCCGGCGGAGGTTGCGCGCATCAAGACCGAGGCCGCCGCCATTCTCAAGCAGGTTCGCGCCAATCCGTCGAGCTTCGATCAAGTGGCGCGTACGCGCTCGCAGGATCCGGGCTCCGCGACCAAGGGCGGCGATCTGGGCTTCTTTGCTCGCGGCACCATGGTCAAGGCATTCGACGACGTGGTGTTCCAGATGAAGCCGGGCCAGATCAGCGAAGTGGTGCGTAGCGAGTTCGGTTTCCATATCATCCGGCTCGACGAGGTCAAACAACCCGGCTTCGATGCGGTCAAGGATCAGGTGGCGCAGCAAGTGAGGCTGCAGAAGGCCGGCGCGCTGTACCGTTCGCAAAGCGATACCTTGACGGAAGTGGCGTATCAGCAGGGCGATTCGCTCAAGGGCGTACAAGATGCGCTCAAGCTGGTGCCGCAACAGTCCGGCTGGGTGGCACGCACGGCCACGGGCAACGATCCTATCCTGTCGAACCCGAAGGTGCTCGCCGCCGCGTTCAGCAACGATGTGTTGGTCAAGAAGCACAATAGCGAGCCGATCGATCTGGGCAACAATGCCACTGCCGTGATCCGCGTGACCGATCATCAGCCGGCGCATCAGTTGAAGCTCGACGAAGTGCGCGATGCCATCAAGATGCAATTGATCGCCACCGATGGCGCCAAGCTGGCTACGGCCAAGGGCCAGGCGCTGTTGGCCGACCTGAAGGCCGGCAAACCGGCTGCGGGACAGTGGACCCAGCCGCGCGAATTGTCGCGTCAGCAGAACCTCGGGCTGCCGCTGGCGGATCTGCAGGCGATCTTCGCCCTGGGCACCGCCAAGCTGCCGACCTATGCCGGCCTGAAACGCGCAACCGGCGAATATGTGATCTACCGTGTCGAGTCGATCAAGCCGGCTCCGGCCTTGACGCCCGAACAGCACGCGCAACTGTCCGGCATTGTCGATAACATGAACGCCAATGCCCAAATCACGGGCTATCTGCAGTGGCTGCGAACCAAGTACCCGGTTCTCGGCGGCAAGCAAAAGCTCAATCAGACGTCCGACGAGTAAATCGCTTTAGGCAAGGTCTTTAGGCCTTGCTCCTTGCCATTCAGCCGCCAGTGTCTCGCCTGACCGAATTGTCAGCGCGAGGCACTGGCGGCTTGCATTTCTGCCTGGGTGTTCAATTCTGATACCAATGTAATACCACATGACAAGGTCATTGATGGTGTTGCATCGGCTATCCGGTCGGTACCGGATGGTATTCCCGTTCAGGAGAACACAATATGCGTCTAGCAAAGTATGGTGCCATCGGCGCCATGGTCGGGCTATTTTGGCTCAGTCAGGCTGCCTGGGCCCTGCCGACTTGCAATCCCTGGCAGAGTGCGCAAGCGTACAACGGCGGCGATTACGCCACTTATGGCGGCAAAGCCTGGCGCGCCGACTGGTGGACACAGGGCGAAGCGCCCGGAGCCTCGCAATGGGGGCCGTGGAAAGTGCAGCCGGCATCGTCGTGTCAGCCGGACGACCCCGATCACCACGGCGGCGTGCCGCCCGAGCCAACGCCCACGGTCGGCCGCCATGTCGGCAGCTATTTCGCGCAATGGGGCATCTACCAGCGCAATTACAAGGTTTCGGACCTGGTCCACGCCGGCGGCGATAAGGCGCTGACTTTTCTGAATTACGCATTTGGCAATGTATACGCCGACGGCAAATGCGGTATGGTGACGCGAGCCGAAAACGGCAATGGCGATGGCGGCGATGCCTGGGCGGACTACCAGCGCCCCTTTGCGGCCTCCGAGTCGGTCGACGGCCAGGGCGATGCCTGGAACGACCCGCTGCGCGGCAACTTCAACCAACTGCGTAAGCTCAAGTTGGCCAACTCCGGGCTGAAAGTGCTGATCTCGCTCGGCGGCTGGACCTGGTCGAAGAATTTCGGCAAATTTGCCGCCACCGATGCCGGCCGGCAGGCGCTGGTGAGCTCGTGTATCGATCTCTATCTGCGCGGCAATCTGCCGAAGGGTGAAGATGCGGGCGGTTCGGGGGTGGCGCTTGGCGTCTTCGACGGGATCGATATCGACTGGGAATATCCTGGCGGCGGTGGCTTGCCGACGAATACCGTCGACCCGAACGACCGGCAAAACTTCACCTTGTTGCTGGCAGAGTTCCGCCGGCAGTTGGATGGGCTCAGCAGCCAGAACAAGCGCCGCTACTATCTGACGGCCGCCATCGGATCGGGAGTCGATAAAATTCGCAATACCGAGCCGGGCGCCTATAGCCGCTATCTCGATTGGGTCAATGTCATGACGTATGATTTCCATGGCGGCTGGGAAAGTAGCGGCCCGACCAATTGGCATAGCAACCTCTATCGCGACCCTGCCGCACCGGTCACCGGCGATGCGCAGTACTACAACGTGGCGGATGCGGTGCAAACACTGGTGAATGCCGGCATGCCGCGCGCCAAGATCAACGTCGGTCTGCCGTTCTATGGCCGAGGCTGGACTGGCGTGGCGGCCGGTGCGCGCGGCGATGGCCTGTTCCAAGTGGCCACCGGCCCGGCAAAGGGTACCTACGAGGACGGCGTGGAGGATTACCGGGTGCTCAGCACACGTGCCGCCAAGCACTACTTCAGTACGGTGGCCAAGCAGATGTGGACCTACGACGGTAGCGAGTTTTGGAGCTACGACGATCAGGCGACGATGCGCGGCAAATTGGACTTCGTGCGCCAGCAGCAGCTGGGCGGCGTGTTCAGCTGGTCGCTCGATGGCGACGACGCGCAGGCCACGTTGTTGAAGACCAGTGCAGAGGTGCGTGCCGATTCGACGCGCAAGTTGAAACACAAGCCGGTGTCTCGGCCCTGAGCGAGGCCAGCAAGCAAAAAACGCCACGAGTCGTGGCGTTTTTTGTGGGGCGGAGCCGGGATCAGGCGCCGAAATTCTTGGCGGCGAAGTCCCAGTTCACCAACTTCCAGAACGCGTCCAGGTAGTTCGGGCGGCTGTTGCGGTAGTCGATGTAGTAAGCATGCTCCCAGACGTCACAGGTCAGCACCGGCTTCTTGTCGGTGGTCAGCGGCGTGGCGGCGTTGCTGGTGGAAACCAGATCGAGCGAACCGTCCGGATTCTTGACGAGCCAGGCCCAGCCGGAACCGAAGGTGCCGATGGCGGTTTGGGTGAAAGCCTTCTTGAACTCTTCGAACGAGCCCCACTTGGCCTTGATGGCATCGGCCAGTGCGCCGCTCGGCTCGCCGCCGCCATTGGGCGACAGGCCGAACCAGTAGAAGGTGTGGTTCCAAACTTGGGCCGCGTTGTTGAAGATGCCGCCGGACGACTTCTTGACGATTTCTTCCAGCGAGGCCTGCTCGAATTCGGTGCCCTTGACGAGATTGTTCAAATTGGTGATGTAGGTCTGATGATGCTTGCCATAATGAAACTCGAGGGTTTCTTTGGAAATGGCGGGAGCCAGGGCGTCCAGTGCATACGGCAGATCCGGCAATTTGTGTTCCATCGTGTTCTCCTATTTGTTGCAATTAGCCAACCTTTTACTTGTGCCACAAGTTTACTGTAAGCGGCGATGACATGCCAATAGTTGACTAATATCGTTGGGATTTGTTTCTGCTATCGAAAGATCTGTCGATCATGAGCGGCATCTGCGGTGGCAGGTCATAAAGCTGATAGAATTGGCGTTTAGTCCGAAAATGCATCAAGCACAGATGAGCGAGCAGAACGAATCGTATGAAGAGGCGGCGCTAAGCATTCGCACGCCGCCGCATTCCATGGAAGCCGAGCAGTCGGTGCTGGGCGGCCTGTTGTTGGACAATTCGGCCTGGGACAAGATCGCCGACATTGTCTCGGATGCCGACTTCTACCGACACAATCATCGCCTGATCTACCAGCACGTCGCGCGGCTGGTCGAACAGTCGCGCCCGGCCGACGTGGTGACCGTGGCCGAGAGCTTGGACAAGAGTGCCGAGCTGGGCGACGTGGGCGGACTGGCCTATATCGCCTCGCTGGCACAGAACACGCCGTCGGCCGCCAACATTCGTCGCTATGCCGAGATCGTGCGCGAACGCTCGGTCATGCGCCAACTGGCGGCTGTCGGCGCCGAGATCGCCGAGTCGGCCTATAACCCGCAGGGCCGCGACGTGGCGCAGCTGCTCGACGAGGCCGAGGGCAAGGTATTCAAAATCGCCGAGAGTACGGCCAAGTCCAAGCAGGGCTTCCTGGAGATGCCGGGGCTTCTGAAGGAAGTGGTCGAACGCATCGATATGCTCTATAGCCGGGATAACCCGGATGAAGTCACGGGCGTGCCGACCGGCTTCGTCGACCTGGATGCCCGCACCTCCGGCTTGCAGCCCGGCGACTTGGTGATCGTCGCCGGCCGTCCGTCGATGGGGAAGACCGCGTTCTCGATGAACATCGCCGAGCATGTGGCCGTGGAAGTGCGTAAACCCGTGGCGGTGTTCTCCATGGAAATGGGCGGCACCCAACTGGTGATGCGTATGTTGGGGTCGGTCGGTCGATTGGATCAGCATATCCTGCGAACCGGCCGCCTGGGCGACGAAGACTGGCAGAAACTGACCTTCGCCATCGGCAAGTTGTCCGAGGCGCCGATGTATATCGACGAAACACCGGCGTTGACCGCGCTGGAGGTGCGTGCGCGTGCGCGGCGCCTGGCGCGGCAACATGGCGGCGAGTTGGGCTTGATCGTTATCGACTACCTGCAGTTGATGAGCGGCTCGGGTCGTAACGGCGAAAACCGCGCATCGGAGTTGGGGGAAATCTCGCGCAGCATGAAGGGCCTGGCCAAGGAGCTCAAAGTGCCGCTGATTGCCCTGTCGCAGTTGTCGCGTAGCGTCGAGCAGCGGCCGAACAAGCGGCCAATGATGTCCGACTTGCGCGAATCCGGCGCCATCGAGCAGGATGCCGACATCATTCTCTTTATGTACCGAGACGAGTACTACAATCCGGATTCGCCGGACAAGGGGCTGGCCGAAGCTATCATCGGCAAGCACCGTAACGGCCCGACCGGCACGGTGCGGCTGGCCTTTGTCGGCCAGTACGCGAAATTCGAGAACGCCGCCCTGCATGGCGCTTCCGGCTGGGCGGATAGCGACGGGTAAGCAATCGACATGAGTTACTATCAACAGCACGTATTCATCTGCTGCAACCAGCGCGAAGGCGGCGAGATCTGCTGCAACAGCCATGGCGCAAGCCGGTTGCTCGGCTATATGAAAGACCAAGTGAAGGCGCTCGGTTTATCCGGCGAGGGGCAGGTGCGGGTTAATAAGGCCGGTTGCCTGGGACGCTGCGCTCATGGCCCGGTGATGGTGGTCTACCCGCAAGAAACTTGGTACACCTTTGTTGACGAGCAGGATATCGATGAGATCGTCGAGTCCCACTTGGTGGCCGGAAAGCCGGTGGAAAGGCTGAAAATCTAATGGCTAAGGCGACGCAACCCCTCACGGTGGACGGCCCGGTCGGCGAGCTCGACACTTTGTTTCTTCAGGCCGAGGGCGAATGCCGCGGCGTCGCGGTGATCTGCCACCCCAATCCGTTACAGGGCGGCACGAACACCAATAAAGTGGTACAGACCGCCGCCAAGGCGCTGTCGCAACTGGGCTATGCCTGCTATTGCCCGAATTTGCGCGGCGTGGGTGCCAGCCAAGGCACGCACGATCATGGCGCGGGCGAAGTCGACGATGTTTTGGCGGTGGTGGAGCGGGCGCGTGCCGACCATGGCGACTTGCCGCTGGTGCTGGCGGGTTTCTCGTTCGGCGGCTTCGTCGCCGCCCGGACGCGCCAACGCATCGATGCCGAGAAGCTGCTGCTCATCGGCGTTGCCGTCGGCAAGTACCGGGAGCCGACGCCAGAGGTGCCGGCCGGCACGCTGGTGATCCATGGCGAGCAGGATGAAGTGGTGCCGCTCGCCGATGTACTGGAGTGGGCGCGACCGCAGAATCTGCCGGTGACGGTGTTCCCCGGCGTGGGGCATTTCTTCCACGGGCGGCTGGTCGAATTGGCCAATTTCATCCGGCAGCGGTTCTAAGTACATCGCGGCTTCAGCCGAGAATCCCCGCCATTCCCACAAAAAAACGCCCGGTCGACGCCCGGGCGTTTTTGTTTATCGATAGCGCATCAGCGTAGCAAGGTGAGCGCCGCGCTTTGCGAGACATTGGCTTGCGACAGCGTGGCGATATTGGCGCCGGCCAGAATCTGATTCTGTGCCAGCGCAGCCGTGGCGGCGGCGAAATCGGTGTCGCTGATGCGGCTCCTGGCTTCCTGGGTGTTGAGCGAGGTATTGGCCAGGTTGTTGATCGTGGCGGAAAAACTGTTCTGCGTCGCGCCGACCGTCGCCTGGGTGTTGCTGAGCGTGTTCAGATCCTGCGTCAACTGACTGGTGGCATTGAGGGCGTTGGCCTGAGTGCTGATGTCGATGGTGTGCGTTGCGGCCAGATTGGCGTTATAGCCGTTGAGTCCGCCACTGGCCGGCGCATTGTCCAGTCCGGAGGCGTTGAGGCTGATCTGATTGTTGGCGGTGCCGTTCGGGCCGACCTGGAAGGTCGTGGCATTGTTGCCGGACAGCAACGCGGTACCGTTGAATTGCGTGGTCTGGACGATCTGCGAATTCGCCTGGGTCAACTGATCCACTTGCTGCTGCAGCGCCTGGCGATCCGAATTCGACAGGATGCCGTTGCTGGCCTGGAGGGCCAATTGCTGGATTTGTTGGGTGTTCTGTTGAATTTGGCCCAAGGCGGCGCTGGCGGTTTGTGTCAACGAAATACCGTCGTTGGCATTGGTCAAGGCTTGTTGGTCGCCATTGACTTGCGTGGTGAGCCCCTGGGTAATCGCAAGCCCGGCCGGGTCGTCGGCGGCGCTATTGATGCGGGATCCCGAAGCGAGCTGCGCCAGCACTTGGTTGACCGCTTGCTGGTTGCGGGAATGGGCGCGCTGCGCATCGAGCGAAGCGGTATTGGTGTTGACGGTCAAGGCCATGTTCCAACTCCTGGGCGGTGTAACGGGTGCTGCGGGCTTTAAGTCTAGGGGCCGAGTAGGGTGAAATCAAGCCGGCCTTTTGTTTAAACTCATGAATAAATAGAAAAATTCAGGCGCCGCCCGGGAGGGATAGCTCGATGAGCAAACCGCCGTCGTCGGGTAGTCGCGCAGCGATTTGGCCGCCATGCGATTCGATGGCGCGACGCGCGATCGCCAGTCCGAGCCCGTAACCATCCTCGGTGCGCGCGCTGGTGCGGTAAAACGGTTCGAAAATGGCGGCCAGATCGTCGCGGGTGACGCCTGGGCCGTGGTCGCGTACGCTGACGTGCAATCCGCCATCCGCCCGCCATGCCGAGACCTCGATGGTGGCGCCCGCGGGCGAGAACTTCACTGCGTTGCGAATGACATTCTCGAAACAGCGATACAGCAAGGTCGCTTGGCAGGTCAGCACAAATTCTCCGGGCGCGTCGAGCCGGATGGTGCAGCCGGTTGCCTGTGCTTCGAACTCGGCGTCGTCGACGATCTGCGTCAGTAGTTCGATCAAGTCGACGGTGGTGGCGGGCTGCCGGACTCGTCCCTCCAGGCGCGCCAGCGTCAACACCTCGTCGACCAGCACGTCCAGCCGTTGCGTTTCGCGCTCGATCCGCGCCAGCGTGTCTGTCAGCCGCGCCGGGTTCTGGCGGATCAGACCAATGGCGGCTTGCAGCCTGGCCAGCGGCGAGCGCAGCTCGTGCGATACGTCGTGCAATAGACGTTGCTGTGCCGACATCTGTCTTTCCAATTGCGTGGCCATCGCGTCGAAATCGGCGGCCAAATCGGCCAACTCGTCGCGCCGTCGTCCCATGCGGTCGCCGATGCGCGTATCGAGCTGGCCGCTCGATACCGCGCGCAACGCCTGGCGCAGTACGCGTACCGGGCCGACCATGTACCAAGCCAGGCCCGCGCTAAAGCTCAGGCTGGCGAGCAGTGCGATCACGATCATCAGCCAGGGGGCGGGCGGCGGGCCGGGCGGATGGGGCTCGCCGTTGTCGACGGGGGCGAGCCATTGCAGCCGGTAGCGATGGCCCTGCCGGTCGGTCACGCTTTGCTCGCGTCTCACCGTCCGCTCGCCGCTTGGGCCGGCCAGTAACATGCCGCGTTGGTCGAGCACGCGCCAGTGCGGGCCTCGGTGCGACGACTGCGCGCTCAGCAGAATGCGCACACTGTCTAATTGGCCGGCTTCGATCAATGCGGCGATCGGTTCTCCGATTGGCGGCGGTGGCCGAGAGGCCTCCAACCATTGAGCATGTTCGTGGCGGATGAGCCAGGCGGTGCCGGCCACGGTCAGTGAAATGGCGGCGAAGGCCAGCCAGAAGGCGAGGATGAATTTGCCGAACAGCCGTCGCATCTCAATCCTTGAGTAGCTGGTAGCCCATGCCGCGGATCGTCAGAATCCGCGACTGGCCATCCGCCTGTCTGGGCAGCTTCTGGCGGATGCTGCTGATGTGCACGTCGATGCTGCGGTCGAAGCGTTCCAGATCCCGCCCCAGTGCTTGTTCCGATAGCTGGCGCTTGCTCACCACTCGACCGGCATGGCGCGCCAAAACCTCCAGCAGGTTGTACTCGATGCCGGTCAACGATAGCGGCTGATCCAGCCAGCGCGCCTCGCGTCGCTCCGGCTGTAGCGTGAGCGAGCCGACCACCATGGCAGCGGGCGGCGATCCGACTTGCAACACGGCGGTGCGACGCAGAATGGCCTTGATGCGTGCCGACAATTCGCGCGGCGGGCAGGGTTTGGCCACATAGTCGTCGGCACCGAGCTCCAGGCCTAGAATGCGGTCGACCGCATCGCCGCGCGCACTCAGCATCAGCACCGGTACCGTGCCCTGGGCGCGCAGTTCGCGCAGCACGGCGATGCCGTCCATGCCGGGCATCATGATGTCCAGCACCACAATGTCCACCTGCTGACGTAGCGCCAGTTCGCAACCGCTGGCGCCATCGTGCCGACAGCTCACGCGAAAGCCTTCCTGGCGCAGAAAATCGGCAAATAGGGCTGTCAGCGGCTGGTCGTCGTCAATCAGTAATACGTGGTGCATGGTTTGCGCAGAAGGGGTGGAATGATTGCATTATTCGGTATTTCGTTGTGTTCGTCAGCATGTGTTCCGGCGCATGCGAGCATGCGCCGGGGGGAGGCGAGTCAACTGCTGGTGCCGACCAGGCCGCCGACCGATGGCGGAGTCTGGTTCGCCAGATTGGCTTGCAGGTTTTTCAGGAAATTGACCAGCGTCTGGCTGCTGCTAGCGCTGGTGGAAGTGGTCGAACTACCGCTTTGCGCTTGGATGGCGCTCAGCAGATTGCTGAAGTCGGTGTTCAGTTGCGAATCGGTTCCGCTGCTATCCGAGCCGCTGCCCAATTGATTGATCAGCGACTGCAGACCGTTGGAGAAATCGCTGTAGCGCGAATTGTCGGTGCTGCTACTGCTGCTTGAAGAAGACGACGATTGTTGCTGAATCGCACTGAACAGATCGTGCATCATTTCGCCCATCGCCTGCCGCACGTTGTTGGTATTGCTGGCGGTCGTGCTGCTGCTGTCGCTATTTTGGCTATCGCTGCTTTGGCTGTCGCTGCCGGGTTGCGGCAGGTTGATGCCCATCTGGCTCAGCGCTTGTGCCACGCTTTGCATCAGTCCGCCGCCTTGGCCGCCGTCCGGCGGCGGGCTGCCGCTCGGCTTGCCGCCATGGTGCATATGCCGAGTCTGTGTGGTGCTGGTCGTGCTCTGGGTCGCCAAACTGCTGCTGATACCTGAAATCGTGGTCATGACAAACTCCCATCTCTTGTGAACGATATCTACGCGCCGGTGTTTTCGCTTGTTCGGTCCGGGCGCCCGATCCTGTCAGCAATTTATCGGCCAGGGGCAGGTCAAAATACGTATTGGCGAGGTAAAGAAAAGTAAAGAAGCGGCAAGAACAATGAACTTATTTCGGCTGCCGCCCGTCTGCGCGTGTTTTTTGAAGAGAAATGAGCGCGTTCGCCAGCTGATTACTGCCTGGGCGGCAAGATTTGCCGCTCCGGAAATGAAAAAAGCGGCAATTTGCCGCTTTTGTTGTTGCCGTATGCTCAGAACACCGGCTTGGGCGGTGCGCCGTCGGATAGCGTCAACACTTCGCAGCCGGTTGCCGTGACCAGCACGGTGTGCTCCCACTGCGCCGACAGGCTGCGATCCTTGGTGACCACGGTCCAGCCGTCCGCCAGGACGCGCAGGTGGCGCTTGCCCTGGTTGATCATCGGCTCGATGGTGAAAATCATGCCGGGCGCCAGCAGCAGACCGGTGCCGGGGCGGCCGTAATGCAGAACCTGCGGCTCTTCGTGGAATTGCTTGCCGATGCCGTGGCCGCAGAATTCCTGCACCACGCTATAGCCGCTAGATTCGGCATGGCGTTGGATGACGCTGCCGATATCGCCGAGATGGGCGCCGGGACGAACCTTGTCGATGCCCAGCCACATGCATTCATAGGTGATCTTGGCGAGCCGGCGTGCCTGCGGGCTGACTTCGCCGACGTAGAACATACGGCTGGTATCGCCGTGGTAGCCGTCCTTGATGACCGTGATGTCGATATTCAGCATCTCGCCGTTCTTCAACGGCTTGTCGTTGGGGATGCCGTGGCAGATGACATGGTTGATCGAGGTGCAGATCGACTTGGGGTAGGGCGTCATGCCTTCCGGGGCGTAATGCAGCGGCGCCGGAATGGTGCCCTGGGTGTTGACCATGTAATCGTGGCACAGCCGATCAAGCTCTTCGGTGGTGACACCGGGCTTGACGTAAGGTGCGATGAAGTCGAGCACCTCCGCTGCCAGACGGCAGGCGACGCGCATTTTTTCGATATCTTCGGCGGTCTTGATGGTGACAGGCATGCTGAAATCTTTGTCGGACTAAACCGTTATTCTAGCAAAGTCAAAGAAAAACGGGCATCCCATCGGGATGCCCTGACAAATCTGACTTCGTTGGCGTCGCGTAATCTTAGAACGCGTAGCGGATGCCTGCGCCGATGGCGTGCAGGGTCGAACCGTTCGACAGCTTGGTCGGGGAGGTGGTGCCCGGGACAGCGTACAACGGGTCGTTGCCGAAGTTCACCAACTGACCGGCATTGTTGGTGATGCGCGTTGCATAGGCTGCCAACTGGGTTTGCTTGGACAGGTTGTAAGTGCCGCTCAATACCCACTGCTTGGCGTCGTAGTCGGCCGGGCTGCCGTTGGTGACGTTGTTCAGATCGCCCAGCTTGGAGTAGGACACGCCGATGGTGGCATTGCCGAAGGTTTGGCTGGCGGTGAGGGTCCAACCGTTCTGCGTCAGGTTGGCGTTGCCGGCACCTGCCGAATTGCCGTAGCTGGCGCGTTCGAAGTTGGCGGCGATCATGGTGCCGAAATCGAACTTATAGCTGGCGGCGATACGGGCGAAGTTGGTGTCCACGCCGGTCGTCCCTACAGTACTGCTGTTCCCGCCAACGCCGCCGATGCCGGTTACCGTAAGAGCCGAACTGCCCTGGCGGTCATAAGCCACGGCAGCCTTGAGCGGGCCGTTGGTGTAGTTGGCACCCAAGCTTACGCGGGAGCGGTTGTTGGTGGCCGTGGTGGCTTCGTCAAAGCCGTAGGAGGCGCCGACTTGGAAACCAGCCCATACCGGAGAATCGTAGTGAACCGAGTTTTGCAAGCGGGCTTCGCCGCGGCCGGCAATAGCGCTCGAACCCATGATGGATGCGGTGGCATCGGGCAGGAGATCCGCGCCGACGTTGCTGTAGCGCTTGTAGACGGAGTCGTAGTAGCCCATGCGAACGGTACCGAGCGTCTTGTCGCTCAGGCCGATGAAGGTGTTACGGGTGCCCAGCGTGGCGGTTTCGCCCTTGTCGTTGGTGCCGCCTTGCTCGAAGTTCTTCAGGCTGCTTTCTACTTGCCAGATGGTCGAGGTGCCGTTGCCCAGATCTTCCATGCCCTTGAAACCGATGCGCGAGTTCTGGTCTTCCACGCGAGTTTGGTTGGCGTACAGGTTGACACCCGTGCCGGAACCGGCAGAAGTGCCCACACCCTCAACCGAGGCGCTGATGACGCCGTACAGAGTGACGTCGGCCATAGCCAGCGGGGTGACGAAAGCGCCAGCCAGTGCAACGGCGATGATTTTTTTGTTCATGCAAAGCTCCCGTTAAACTAATAAAAGTCAGGTGGTTGATTGTGGGTACCAGGTCGGCTGCCTGGGTTGGGGCTGATTATTGTTAATGCTTGTTACATAATCATTACAGATACAACAAACGACATAAATGAGACAACTTCCAATGGGACAGGGGGTGAAGGGTGTCGCTATGGCGAGACAGTATGCGCGCAGGGTGTTGCTAAAAAACGGCATTTGATGGTGTTGCGAACAAATGGACGGCAAATTCAATGGTAAATCATTGTCAATGTAACGATATGATTTGTAAGGGGAAATGTCTATTTTGGCGAAGGTGTTTCTTTTTGTTCGAACGTTTAATGCCAAAGTCATTTTGTTTTTAGAGTAGATCCTCAATGGTCATTTAATTTAATGTGACGATATATTATTATTTGTTAAGTTAAAGCAATGACACGCAGTACCCTACCGGCGCCTTTGTTCGCCGGTTTTCTTTTTGGGACGTCGGCCATCGGCCTACGCGCCAACCTCGGCGGCCACCTGACGGCCGAACTCACCCACTTCAACCTCACCCTGCAGTGGTAAGGCGGCATCCCTCATGAACCGACACCTCTATCGCATCGTCTTCAATCGCGTCCGCGGCCAATTGATGGCCGTGGCGGAAACCGTCAACGCCCACGGCAAGGCTGGCGAACGCGGGCCGGGCAGCGCTCCAGCGACCGGGTTCGCCCTGCGGCCGCTGTGCTTCGCCGCCATGCTGGCGCTGGGTAGCGCGGCGCTCGCTGACGGCATCGTTGCCGCGCCGGGTGGTCCGAGCATCGGTCAGGCGGCCAACGGGGTGACGCTGGTGCAGATCGCCGCGCCCAACGGCGCCGGGGTGTCGCACAACCAGTATCAGCAGTTCAACGTCGACCAGCACGGGGCGATCCTCAACAACAGCACCGCCTTCGTTGGCACCAGCACGCAACTGAGCGGTTATATCACCGGCAACACCAATCTGAAGAACGGCAGCGCCCGAGTGATTCTCAACGAGGTGACCCAGGCCAATCCGTCACAATTGAAGGGCTTCGTCGAAGTGGCCGGCCAGCGCGCCGACGTGGTGATCGCCAACCCGTGGGGCATCACTTGCAGCGGCTGCGGTTTCATCAACACCGCGCGCGCCACGCTGACCACCGGCACGCCGCAGTTCAACGCCCAAGGCGGCGTGGCGAGCTATAAGGTCAACGACGGCAGCGTGACGGTCGACAGCCTGAATGCCACTGACGCCGACAGCTTCGCCATCCTGACGCGCGCGCTCAAGCTCAACGGCGACCTGCACGCCAAGGACCTGCAAGTCCGGCTCGGTCGCAATAGCATCGACGCCGACACCCTCACCGTCACACCGCTGACCGACGCCGCGCCCACCCCGGCGCCGGCCTTGGCGCTCGACGTCGCCGCGCTGGGCGGCATGTACGCCAACGCCATCCACCTGATCGGCACCGAGAAGGGGGTGGGGGTGAATAGTGCGGGTACTTGGTCAGCCAGCGCCGGCAATCTGCAATTGACGAGCGCCGGGGATATCGTCATCAGCGGGAAGAAATTCAGCGCCAACGGCATGCTCTCGGTAGATGGCGCAGGCGCGCTGCTCATGCAGAGCAATGCCACTTCGGCCAGTGACCTGACCTTGTCTGCGCCGCGCATCAATAACCAAGGTACTTTACAAGCCGGTGTGGATGACGATGGCAAGCCCACTGCCGGAGGGCGCCTGCAACTGACAGCCAAAGAGAGCTTGACTAGCCATGTCACACTGCGATCGCAAAGCGGCATCAGTGTGAATGGCGGCTCGGTGGATTTGAGCCAGTCGACGATTAGCACGGCAGGTTCGGTGTCTTTGAGTGCCAACGGATTGATCAACACCGCCCACGCAACACTGGATGCAGTTCAAACACTTGATGTTTCCACCTCGGGGCAACTGGCTAACCAGGGGGGTACGCTACGCGCCGGGCAATTGAACTTCGAACAATTGGGTAGCCTGAATAACGATGGCGGTAATATCAGCCAGAGCGGCGCACAGACGGGCAAAATCACTTTGACGGGCGATCTGAGCAATCGTGGCGGCTCGTTGCTTTCAAAGGGCGCGAGTCTGAACGTGCAAGCGGCCACGCTGGATAATGGCCAAAGCGGAACCCTGTCCGGAGATGCGGATCTGACGCTTGACATTGGCCAGATTCACAACCAAAACGGCAAACTGTTGGCTGGTGACAGCGGTCTGCTCAAACTGAAACAAGGGCTGTTGGATCAAGATGCCAACGGCACCATCCAAGCGGGGCACTTTGATTTTTCATTGGTGTCACTCGCCAATAGCGGCACCCTGAAAACGCTTGATAATCAGCAAAGCCAGCTCACTATAGCTGGACAGTTCAACAATCAAGGCTCGGTGGATAGCAGCGGCGCGCTGAAGGTTCAAGCCGCCACGCTCAATAACCAAGGTGGGACGTTGCATGGCGAGACAGGATTGACCTTGAGCCAATTGCAACAACTGACCAATCAAAACGGGCAAATCACTGCCGGCGATTTGTCGGTCCTAACAATCGACAGTGGCACGCTCAGCAACGGCAATGGCCTACTGCAAGGGCAACAGCTAACACTTAGCTCAGATGTTTTAACTAATGCAAAAGGTGGTCGTATCGCCGAAACCGGCACAGGCGGCAAGTTGACGATCCGTAAGCAACTAGTCAACGCCGGTAGCATTAGCTTGCAAAGTGCACAGGCACTGAGCGGCATCGACTTGGATAATCGTGGTGGTACATTTAAAAACACCCAGTCGACGACACTGTCCCATCTGGGGCAACTGCAGAATGATGGTGGCAGCTTACAGGCAACTGGCGATGCCGCACTCTCCATCGATGTGGCGACGTTGACAAACGGCAGTGGCACTTTGCAGGGAAGCAACCTTGCAATTACAGCGTCCACACTGCAAAACAATGGGTTAATTCAAGGTAATACTCTGCGTGTTGGCGCTGGGGCGTTCAGTAACCAAGCGAATGGGCGGTTGATTGAAGCTGAACAAAGCGGCCAGAGCAGCTTTACCGTCAAGACGCAGCTCACCAATGCCGGGACCATTCATTTCAAGCAGGCAATGACCCTGACCGGTATCGACCTAGATAACCGTGGCGGTCATCTGGAAAGTGAACAAGCACTGAGCTTAGGTCAGCTTGGCCGGTTACAAAATGACAGTGGCCACATCCTGGCCGGCATACATGCCGGTTTGAGCATCGACGGTACAACGCTTGAGAATGGCAGTGGAACCTTGCAAGCAGGCCAGTTGACGGTCGCTATGCAGACCTTGAGCAATCAAGGTACGTTTACCGCGCTCGATGGCACCGCAAAGAGCAAAGTTAGCGCAAGCACTTTTGGTAATCACGGCACAATCGGTTCGCAGGGTGATCTGACGCTGAGCGCAGATACGCTAGACAATGCTCAAGGCACAATCAGCAGCCAGAACGACTTAGCCTTGACGTTGCAGCAACAGGCCCAAGGCGGCACAGTCACCGCCGGCCGAGATCTGACACTAACCTTTGCTGGCGCACAAGGCACGCTTGTTAGCGGAACCTATAAAGCCAACCGCGATGTGCAGTTGACCGGGCAAGCTCTAAGCAATGCCGGTAACGTGCAAGCATTACGCAATCTGCAAGTCACCGCAGGCTCCTTGAGCAATAGCGGTAGTTTGGACGCACCAAGCGGTCTGCTGCAAACCACGCTGGGGCAGCAATTAATAAATCAGTCCAGCGGTGGTTTGAGCGGGCAGAGTTTGGTATTGGCGGCTCCCGCCATCACCAACTATGGCTTGGTTACCGGACAACAAGTCCGTTTGAATGGGCAACGGCTCGACAACTTGGGGCAAGGGGCCTGGATCGGTAGCAATAACCTGCTGACCTTGGCGTTGAGCAGCCAACTGGAAAACCAGAATGGGGCCGTTCTGTCTAGCCAGGGTGGCATGGTGATTGGCGATGCCGCCGCACCGATGCAACTGGTGCATAACCAGATGTCGACCATCGCCATGGAGGGCAATGGCGAGATTCACGCACTGCAGATCGTTAACGAGTCGAACCCGGTGGTGGTGACTCATGAAACCACGACGTCAAGCGTGGCAGCGTATATCATTCCGGCGCACGAAGCGGAATCATGTTCAGGGAGTGGTGACGGGCGCAGTTGTGGTATTGTCCAGGTTCCTGCCGGGCAAATTCAAATTGGCGGGACGCCACCGACTTATCGGGTCATGTCGTGTCACAATGATCATGGCGGCGGTCGCTCATGCTCGGGCCCTTGGTGGGCTCAGGCCAGTGTTGCTTACTATATCAATACAAGCACCACAGTGGACAATGCCAGTGGCGCGGCTACGCCGGCATATCTCAGCTCGGGCGGCAATCTGCTATTGGATTCCCCTCTCGTCGTTGATCGCTACAGTAGCATTACCGCCGGCGGAAAACTCACGCCCCTGCCGCATGGCTCGCTGGAACTGGATGGGCAAAAGCTGTATCGCACAACTTTAAGTGTCAATAGCGTCAACGGCAATGTGCTGCAAAATACCCAAGAGCAGATCGGTTCGGTGGATGCCGTCTACCTATCCAACAGCCCGATGTCATTAAATCTCAAGACGATCCAGATCGGGTCGGTCGACCCGACGCAGATCGCTTTGCCTAATGCGGATCCGACGGTGGGGCACGCGGAAGCTCAGTCTGGTAGTGAGGGTGATGGCAAGGCTCAGCCCGGCGCTCGACCTGGTAAGGTCAGCAACCCGGTTAGCCGTACGCTGCCGCCCTTGCCTCCAAGCTATCAAGTGCCGGATGGAGGTTTGTATCATCGCCACGACGAGCCCAGTGCGCGCTATCTGGTGGAGACAGATCCACGCTTCACCCGGTACAGCAATTTCATATCCTCCGACTATCTGCTCTCACAATTGCATTTCGATTCCGCTGCGCTCGAGAAGCGGCTTGGCGATGGTTATTACGAGCAGCAATTGGTTGGACAGGCCATCGCGCGGCAAACTGGCAACCGCTATCTACAAGGCTTCAATGACAGTAATCAGCAATATCGAGCTTTGCTCGACAATGCAGCACAGCAGGCGCAGGCGCTGCAATTGACTCCAGGGGTGGCGCTTTCGGCAGATCAGGCCAAAAAGCTGAGCAAAGATATGGTCTGGCTGGTGAACGAAACTGTCGCTGGGCAACAAGTGCTGGTGCCGCAAGCCTATCTTGCTGCTGGCGACAACAGCAGCGATCGATCGCAAGGTGCTTACTTGGCGGCCCCAAGCGTCACTTTGCTGGCGGATGGTAATCTGATCAGTACCGGCACTATCCATTCGGATGGCGACTTGATTGCTCAAGCCCAGAACGTGGTGATGCAGCGCGGCGCCGTTGACGTTGGTGGCGACACGCAGCTGCAAGCCAGCAAGGATATGCGACTTGATGCCGTCCATATGAGTGCGCAAGGCGATACGGCCTTGACCGCGGGCAACAATCTGTCGATTGCGGGGGTACAGACCCAGATACAGGCAGGCGGTACGGCCGTAGGGGGCGATATCGTTCTCAGTGCTAACGCGTCTGTCGAACGGACGGAGATAAGCAGTCTGAACACTGGTGGGCAGTTAACACTGCTCGCAGGAAATAACCTGAATATGATAGCCGTTCAGGGGAAAGCTGGCGCCGGCATCGACGCAAGCGCGGGCCACGACCTGACGCTTGCATCGACAATCGATCATACGCAAGAAACACATAGTTCTCTTGAGTCTCGGTGGTTTGGTTCCAGCGAGCAACAAAGTAGCGAGACGCTGAGCCAAAGCACTTTGCAAGCCGGAGGAGACATCCAGCTAAGAGCCAGCCACGACATGAATCTCGTTGCGGCTAAAGTAGGCAGTCAGTCGGGCCAGATCGGTGTTCAGGCTGGTAATGATCTGCGGCTCACCAGCCTAGCTACCAACACCCATAGTGAAGTTCATGGCAGCAATGGGTATTGGTTCAGCCCTGGACAAACCCTCTTGGGCGATACCAGTAGCTCGTCCAGCACCGTAACCGGCAGTAGCCTCGATGCCGCCAAAGGCCTGAGCGTTAGCGCCGGCCACGACCTCTCCGGCCAGGCCGCCAGCCTCAATACCACCCAAGGCAATGCCACACTGCTGGCCGGCAACGATCTGAGCCTGAGCGCCGGCATCGATAGCCAGGACTACCTGCACCACTTCGACCCGGGCTCCAAGTCCGAAGGCAACTATTACAACCACCAGCAGCTGAAGCGCAGCAGTGTTAACGCCGGTGGCGACGTGCAGCTACAAGCCGGCCACGATGCGAGCCTGGCGGCTGCGGCACTGCAAGCAGGCAGCGGCCAGGCCACGCTGTTGGCCAGCAATGACGTCAAGTTGAGCGCCGTGGCCACCCGCAACGCCAGCGGCTGGTGGGATATGGGTGGCAGCCGCGGCGACCAGAGCGATGTGACGCAAAACGGGGTGCAGGTCACGAGCGGTACCGGCTTGACCGTCGCGGCCGGCCAGGATCTGGCGGCGCAGGCAGCCGATCTGTCGGCCCAGAAGGGGCTGGCGCAATTGTCCGCCGGACGCGACCTGACGCTAGACACGGCCACCAACGTGCATGACGACTACACCAAAACGGTGACCAGCCATGGCGGCTTCTTCGGTGGCGGTTCCAGCACCGATATCAGCGCGCATCACAATACCGCCCAGGTGGGTAGCACCGTGTCGGCCGACAGTATCTCGCTCCAGAGCGGCCGAGATCTGACTATCCAGGCCGGCCAGGTGGCCGGCACCAACGACGTCGGCCTGCAGGCACTGCGCGACCTAACCATCGCCGCCGGCACCAACACCGGCCAAAGCTACCACTACCACCATGAGGAATCGCACGGCTTCGGCGGCTCGCTTAACCCCGCCAAGATCTACAGCGCATCCGAAAGCACCGACATTCTGCGTAACAGCACTCTGACCCAGAGTGACAACCGCAGCCTGATCGGCAGCCTCACCGGCAACGTCAGCATTCAGGCTGGGCAGAATCTGACACTGCAAGGCAGTGCACTCAACGCCGCCAAGGGCAATCTGCAAGTCGGCGGCCAGAGCGTGGCGGTGTTGCAGGGCGTGGATGTGGCGCAGAGCGATCACTTCCATGAAGAGAAGCAGACCAAGGTCGGCCTGTTCGATACCAACACGCCGAAGCAGTCTTTCGACAACTTCCGAGATGTCCTGCACAACCAGCATGGCTTGGACATGGTGGTGAATTTGGGGGCGGAGGCTGCGGCCTCCGGTGCTTCCGTACAAACGACTGATCTTGAGTTCCGTCAGCACGATCAAGGCAACGTCAGCCACAGCGAAAGCCGCACGGGCGTGGTGAGCGCACTGCAAGCGGGCGGGAATCTCAAAATGGTGGCTAGCGGGGATGCGGCTAAGCCGGGGAGCGGCACGCTGACGGTGCAGGGTGGCCAGATTCTGGCCGGCGGCCAGGCTGATCTGTTCGCCTCGGGCGACCTGAATCTGCAGGCGACCACCAATCAACAGCAAGCCAACAGTCAGTCGTGGGACCACAGCCTGCGCGATACCTCGCACACGCCACTGCCTGGCGATTGGATACGCGCCATGACCGGCAACCCCAATCACGGCGATGGCACGTTGATGCCGTATAACCAGTCACGCAACGAAGGCCAAACGGTCAATAACGACCAGCAGCTGATCGGCACGCAAATCGGCGCCAGCGCGCTCAACGCGGTCAGTCTGCATGGCGACGTCAATCTGCAGGGCGCCAGCGTCAAAACCACGGGCAACATCAATCTGGCCGCCAGCGAAGGGTCGATCCATCTCAGCGATGGCGTGCAATCCTTCCTCAATAGCCAGAACCAGCAGGGCATGGCGATCGGTACGGTGGCGACCGGCAACCAGAGTGCCACCGTCGGCGTGTCGCACCAGAACAGTGCCTCGCTCGACAACGGCAGCATGCAGAATGCCTTGCGCACCCAACTCACCAGCGCGCAAGGCAATATCGATCTCAACGCGGCCAAGGCCGTGACGGTGGCCGGTAGCGACATCCGCGCCGCGCAAGACCTGACCGTCAGCGGGCAAAGCATTGTCATCGCCCCCGGCGAAAACCTGACTCACCACGAAGAAAGCCAGGACAGCCGTGCTGTCGGTGTCACCGCCGAGGCCAGTAGCCCGTTGGCCGATGAAATCAAGGGCGCGGTGCAAGCCGCGGACACCGTCGTGCAATCGGCGAAAACCGCCCAGCATAGCCAAGACGCGCGTACGCGCGCATTGGCCGGCGCTACCGCCGTCCTGGGGGCCTTCAATGCCTATGACCTCTATAGCGGCTACCTGAAGGGTGGCGCCGGCAGTACGGGGGTCACCTATGTGCAAGGCAGCGTCACCTTTGGCGTCGATAGCTCGGATAGCCAGCTGACCGCTAACTCGCGCACTCACGATGGCAGCACGCTGGCCGCCGGCCATGATCTGACATTGAACGCACACGGCGCCGGCGCCGACTCGAACCTGGCCGTTATCGGCAGCGAACTGTCTGCCGGCCACAACGCCACACTCAGCGCGGACAACCGCATCGACCTGTCATCGTCGCAAGACCGTAGCACCCTGGATGCCAACAATAGCAGCAGCGGCTGGGGCCTCGGCGTCGGTGCCTCTTACGGATCGAACGGTTACGCCCTTGGGTTGAAAGTGAAATTTGCTCACGCATCCGGCGCGCAAAATGGCGAGACGGTGACCAACCACGACACGACGGTTAACGCGGGTCAGACGCTGGCGCTGCACGCCGGCGGCGACACTGCGCTCAAGGGGGCGCATGCGCAGGCGCAACAAGTGGTGGCGGACATCGGCGGCAATCTGACGCTGCAAAGTCAACAGGACAGTCATCAGTTCCACAGCAACAGCAGTAGCGCGGGTGTCGATCTGACAATTGGCTTTGGCGTGGCTGGGGGCGATGACGAAAAGTACAGCGCCAGCGCAGCCAATCTCAACAACAACTATCTCAGCGTGCAGAAACAAACCGCGATCGAAGCCGGCGACGGCGGCTTCCAGATCAAGGTGGCGGGCAACACCGATCTGCAAGGCGCCAAGATCGCCAGCTCGCAGGCGGCCATCGACAACGGCCTCAACACGCTGACCACCGGCTCGCTGACGCACAGCGACATTAAAAACCATGCTATCTACAGCGGTAGCAGCATGAGTGTGGGTGGATCAAGTTCGCCCAAGCAAGGTGATCAATCGACGAGTGAGGAGGCTAGTGCAGGTGCAAGCACTGGCGCCGGTGGTGGCGAGAGCACTGGCAGCGGCGATACCGAGAGTACCCCATCCTCCACGCAAGTCGGCGTGAAATTCGGCATGCCGGCCTATGCCAGGGCTTACCACGAGGATGACAGCACCACCAAGGCGATGATTAGCGGCGGACAGATCACCGTCGCCGATCCGGCCAGCCAGCAAGCGGTCGCCAGCCTGGAGCGCAGTGCCATCAGCGGTAAAGACCAAAGCAATGCGCTGCAGGACAAGTTCGACAAGGCGCAAGTGGAAGGTCAGATGCAGGCGATGATGGGGCTGCAGCAACAGGTCGGTACGTTCATGGCGAATCGGGGGCAAGAAGCCGACGAGAAGAAGAAGGCGGCCCAGAGCTACCTGGATCAGCATCCAGGGGCAGACAGCAAAGAACATCCAGATCCTCAGTATGTCGCGCTGCATCAAGCCCAGCTCGATGCCGAAGATTGGGCGCCTGGTGGTAAATACAGTCAAATCGCCACCGCGCTGATGGTGGGCCTGTCCGGCAACGTTGCCGCTGGCAGTAGCGAACTGGCGCGCAACACCGCGACGGCGCTGGCGCAAGCGGGTGCGGCACAGTGGGTGAAAGGCATTGCTGATTCGCTGGAGCGCGATCCAGATACGGGGAAAGTCAAACCTACGGCAACGGGTGAAACCGTACGCGGCGCACTGCATGCCTTGGCGGCCTGCGCCGGCGCCAGTGCCAGTGCCAGTGGACAGAGCTGTGGCGCCGCGGCCGTTGGCATGGCGGCAACCGTGTTGGCCAACAACGTCATCGGTGGCGACCCAGATCACATGACCGCTGAGCAGAAGCAGCAGCACGAGGCGCTGGTAACCTCGCTGATTGCGGGTATCGGCATGTTGGCGGGTGCGGATGGCGGTTCGGTGGTGACGGCGGTGAATGCGGCGCGGACGGAGTTGGAGAATAACGCATTCGACAACTTTGGTGTGCCTGTTCGCGGTGATAAAGCCACTCAAGAAATCGTCAGGAAGGCTGAGCAGGATGCCGGTGGTCATGCATTGATTGGGGCTGCATTCGGGCTCAGTGCGATTGCGGCCCCTGAAGCATTGATCGCGGCTCGAGCATGCATTTCAAATCCAGTTTGTCTCAATGAAGTTGCTATTGCTATTGGTGATCTTGCTGCAGGTGATGCTTTACCCGTCGGTTTGACTGGTGGGGCGGTAGCGAAAAGTGCCGAAGCGTATCTGGCTAGTGTGAAATCTGGGAACTGGAAGGTTGCGCAAGAAGAGCTTGCAAGTCTACAGCAGGCGCTGACATCTTATGTCTCCATTGAGGTCAAGGTGGGGCGAGGCGGGATTAAGGTGCTTCAGGGAGCAACACCTGATGCTAATGAATTGCGAGCGGGGAAGGGGCTTGCTGAACTTGGCTTTCATGTACAACATTTGCCAACAGCTGCTTCACAAGGTGTTAAGGATGTTCGTACGGCAGATACATTTGTGAAAGACCTGGGATATGTTGATGTTTATACACCTCGTCCAGATACCACGCCAAGTAAAATTATTACTGCCATTGAGAAAAAATCTAAACAAGCAGATGGTGTTTTAGTGCAGGCTGACCTTTCTAGTTCTGATATGGTTAGCATTGCCAATAGAATGTGGGGTAAGCCCAATGCTCAAGGTATTAAGGTAATTATATTTCAAGATAGCAATGGCAATATTTCTCAATTTAAAAGACATTAAGGATGATAACGATGCCTAAGTTTTCATGTCGCTGTGGAAATGTAATAAATCTTTCTGAAATGGAATCGATATCTGAATGGGCGTTAGTTCGTGATCGCCAGGTGGGGGCGGTTTGTTCTTTGATAAAATCAGGCCCCGTGGATGACGAAAAATTTTTAGAGACTCTCTACGAGGATGAAATTGATGTTATCTGGTGTGGGGTGTGTGGTCGCCTTCATTTGGATAATGGTGATGGGTCGTACGCAACATATAGAAAGGAGTAAATTAGCAGGGGTCAGGTCTCAATACTGTTTGGTTAACGCTCTCAGCAAGAGTAGGGCGTTTCATCGCAAACTAATCAGCCTTTCGCGAGCTAGCATCCGGAGCGCCCAGCCGGGGAGCTGCGCTCCCCGCCTCCGGCTGAAGGCCTTAGTTGGCCGTTAGAACCAGGCAGCCCGCCACCTCGCGCACGCGCGCGGCCTTGGGCAGATACATCCACGAGGTGCTGCCATCGATCGACTCGAACGCCCACGGCAAGCGGCTATCGACCACCAAACGGCACTCGTCGGAATTTGGACGACTGCCACGCGGCAAGCACAACACGGAAATCAGGGAAAGTAACTGCTGTTGGCGGAAATCCTGGTTTGGAAAAAAGACTTGAGCTGCATTACCATCTTGAGTAGCCATTCTGAACTCCATCGAAGTTTGGTTTGGTCAGCGGGCTCGGTGGTGCGCCAACACCTCGGGCCCGCGCCTCTTTGCGGCAAATGCCGCTCCCGCTACATTAGCCAGCAAGAGGCAAATAGACAACCGAGCGTGGCTGTCAGAAAAGGCTGAAAATTGTGGGTGGGGGTGGAGGAATCGCGGCTGAAGCCGCTCCTACGATTGTCAAGGGAAGGGGGCGTCGAACGCCCCGCGATAGGAAAATCAGTGCCGAAGCTGATCGAGTTCCTGTTCGGTCAAGCCGGTGAGTTGCATGACGGTCTGCGGGGCGATGCCGTTGGCCAACATCTTGTGCGCGACCTGCCGTACCCCCTCGTGGATGCCTTTGGCAATGCCCTTCTCGATGCCTTTCTCAATGCCTTCCTGCCTGCCTTCTTGTCGACCCTCTTGTCGACCTTCCAGCCGACCTTCCTGTCGGCCCTCTTGCCGACCTTCTTGTCGGGCAGCCTCGCGTAGTCTGTCTGCAATGGTCACAACGAGCTCCTTATACTGCGGCGAAATGTGCGCCAATTCATGCAACAAGGCTTTCGGTTCGGCCGTATCGCCGGTCTGCAACATGTAGTTCACCAGTGCCTCAACCTGCGTTTGGCTGCAGGTGCCAAGCTTCAATAGGAGACTTAGCTTGTCGATCAGTTCCATCATATCACGCTGTCGGATGTGTTTTTGCACCAGCTCCAGCAGCGCAACGCGCTTATGTTGCAGGATTTGCTCGTCCGGGATCACGGTGACGTCGACCAGTGGGAAGGGTTGGTTATAGAGTCTGGTCGCCAACTCCGGTTGCACGAACAAATCGAACCAATGAGTACTGTACGGATACGGGCTTTGGCGGCCGTGATAGAACAGCAAGGGGACCACCAGCGGCAGGCCGTCGTGCCCTTTGAGTAAATGGCTTTGCATGGCCGCCAAGCAATAGCGCATCAAGCGAAAGGCCATCAGCTTATCGGGGGTCGACTGGTGCTCGATCAAGCAGTAGACGTAGCCGGGCGCGCCGCGTGTCTCGACCGAATAGAGGATATCCGAGTAGTAGGCGCTGAGATCGGGCTCGATGAAGCCGTTGGGCTCCAGGCGTAGCGTCGATAGGTCGCACACATCGTGCAACGCCGGCGGCAGATGAATATCGAGGAAATCGCGCGCCGTATCCGGGTCGGATAGGAATTGCTTGAACACGGCGTCGTGCGGAGTAGTGGTAGGCATGCGCCGATGATAGCGGCCCGTGATCGGTCGGGCACGTCGGCGCGGTATCGGCGCAGGGTTAGGCCAAAAAGCGATTCGGGTAGATTTCGTCGATCAGCGTGCGGCAGTCGACCACGCGCAGGTCGTTGTCGCGGGCGAAGTCGTTCAGGTACTGGAACACCTGCGGGTGGACTTTTTCCAGCTTTTTGTCCACCGCCACGCAGCGCACGCCTTCGAGTAGCATCGGGCGGACGTAGGCATGGTAGGACAGTTTCTTGTCGCCGAACGATGCCAGCACGCCGCACAGCCGCTCGGCCCAGTCGCTCGGGCGGAAGGTGCGGCCATCGTGGGTCAGGCCCTGGATGACGATTTCGTAGGGGTTGCAGATCATGTTCGCGGATTCGCTTTGCGCAGCCTTGTTATTGATATTGCATGGGCGGTGCGATCCGCCCTAGCTGATTTTAACACAAACTAAATCCGTCTGAAGGGCGGTAATGAAGCCAGCATTTTCTTGCCGTAGCTCTGCCGCACCAGGCGATTGTCCAGGATGGTGACTCGGCCATAGTCGCGTTCGCTGCGGATCAGGCGTCCCACGGCCTGTACCAGCTTGATCGACGCTTCCGGCACGGTGAGTTCGGTGAACGGATTGCCGCCGCGTTTTTCGATCCAGCGCGATAGTGTGCGGCCGACCGGGTCGTCCGGCATGGCGAACGGCAGTTTGGCGATGATGACGTGCACGCAGCGTTCGCCCGGCAAGTCGAGTCCCTCGGAAAACGAATCCAAACCAAAAATCACGCTGGCCTGGCCGCCATCGAGCCGTTGCAGATGCTCGGCCAGCAGCACGCTTTTCGGCCATTCGCCCTGTACCAGCAGGCGGTCTCGTAGTGCGGTGGGTACCAGCGCCGCGACTTCTTGCATCTGTTTGCGCGAGGAGAATAGCACCAGCGAGCCGACCGGCTCTGTGGTGTCGATCAGCTTGGGCAGCCACTCGGCGATTTCCCGGGTGTGTGCGTTGGCGTCTTTGGGGCTGGCGATCATTGGCGGTAGATAGAGCTCGCCTTGCTCGCTGAAATTGAACGGCGAATCCAATGCGATGCAGCTGACTTGCGGCAGCCATTTCAGGCCGGTCTGGGCCAGCAGCAGGTCGAAGGCGCCGAGCGAGCGCAGGGTGGCCGAGGTCAATAGCGCGCCGGCGGCACGGCGCCACAAGGTGCCGGCCAGGCTGGCGGCGGCGCTCACCGGCGAGGCGCAGAACAGGTAGTCGCCCTTGCCCTCGCTCCTGCGAGCCACCCATTTGGCAATCGGCGGCTCGTTCTCGGCCGGCTGTTTTTCGAACAAGTCCCACAATGCCATCAACTGCTCGGAACGCGCGAGCAGGAAGCCCAGGTCGCTGCTGAGCTTGTCGATCGACGCCGCGTCGCTGCCTTTGTCCTTGCGAATGTCGGCCAGCGCATCCGACAACTGCGACAGATGCTTGAACACCATGCGGCCGGACATGGCCATGTTGGCGGCCGGGCCTTGCAGGTGCTCGGGCAGGGCGCCGTCTTCGATCAGCCACACCGGTTCCAGGTTGTCGCTATCGAGCGCCAGCGCTTTTTCGCCTTCCAGTAGCCACAGCCATTCGCTCAGGGTCTCGGTGCAGGCCGCGGCCGCTTCGCCTGCCTGGGCGGCCAGTTCGCCCTTGTTGGTCAGTGCCGCGACGCGCGCGGCGGTGGCGTCCACTTTGTCGAGCCAGGCCAGCGCCACGCCGAGCGAGTGTTCGGCGGCGAACTGGTTGATCGCCTTCTTGGCCAGGTGGTGCGCCTCGTCGATGCAATAGAAGCTTTGTTCCGGTGCCGGCAGGATGACCCCGCCGCCCATGCCGATGTCGGCCAGCATCAGATCGTGGTTGGTGACTACCACGTCGACGTTCTCCAGCGTTTCGCGCGCCAGGAAAAACGGGCATTCGGGCCGGTTGGGGCAGGCCGCTTTCAGGCAGCCGTGGCGGTCGGTGGTGACGCGTGCCCACATCGCATCCTCGATCACCTCCGGCCATTGGTCGCGGTCGCCGTTCCAGCGACGCGCCTCGAAGTCGTCGGCAAGCTGGCGCAATTGGTCCAGTTCGGCCTTTTCGGGCTTGCGATCCCATAAGAAGGAAGGATCGGGCGCCAGCAGTTCCTGTTGGGAAAAGTCGTTGGTGAGCTGGTAGAGGCGGTAAGGGCAGAGGTAGCGGCTACGGCCTTTGGCGATGGCGTAAGTCAGCGGCAGATCGCTATTGGCCACCACGAAGGGCAGGTCGCGATTGATCAGTTGCTCCTGCAACGCCACGGTGGCGCTGGAGATCACCAGCTTTTTATTGCGCGAGCGCGCCATGACGCCGCCGGCGAGCAAGTAGGCCAAGCTCTTGCCGACCCCGGTCGGGCCCTCGATGACGGCAATGCTCTCGCCCTCGCGTTGCGGGTTGTTCTCTCCCTCGACTTCCAGGGCGCGCGAGAAGGCATTGGCGATTTCCGCCAGCATCTGCCGTTGCGCCGGCCGCGGCCGGAAGCCGGGCAGATTCTGGGTCATGGTGCGGTAGTGGTGGCGGATCGCCTCTTTTTCGACATCGGTCAGCATGCGGCGAATTTTACCTGAAGGCGTGACGCCACGCTTGTTTTAGGGGCTGTTTCGTATATTAGCTAATGGTGCTAATGCTGCAGTGCGAAAAAAGTTTGAAGAACATCTTGTCAGACACGGAAATTTCCGATACATATAAAGGCGTGTCGCAAATCTGTACGTTTTTGGCGCGAGTCGGAAGCGTTGCGGCATGAATGACTTGAGACCAGCGTGTACTTGTGAGCCGTTGCGCGTATTACCCGATGCGCGCGATGGCATCTTTTTGGAATGTAGCCATGACGGAAACCATCAAATATCAATCGCCTAGCCGCCCGCCCCATGAAGAGATCCGTGCTCTCTTCGTGCGACGACTGGTGCGCGAGCGACGATACGATCGGCTTCTGTCGCAGGTGGCATTGCTGGGCAAGGTCCTCTCCAACGTCCTCTCCAACGTCCAGTCCAACCTCTCGTCCGGCGCTACTGCCCAGGTTTTGCGACGAAGCCGATAACACAACCCAGCCCTTAGCGCGCCAAGCGGCGCGTCAAACGATGGTTTTAAATCACGGTCTTCCGTGATGGTTGCGTGCGACTTTTTGCAAATGTGGGGAACGAATCATGTCGGAAATCAATAAAGTAGTTTTGGCTTACTCGGGCGGTCTGGACACCTCGGTGATCCTCAAATGGCTGCAGGATAACTATCAATGCGAGGTGGTGACTTTCACCGCCGACATCGGCCAGGGCGAGGAAGTGGAGCCGGCGCGCAAGAAGGCCGTCTCGCTCGGCATCAAGCCGGAAAACATCTATATCGACGACCTGCGCGAAGAGTTCGTGCGCGACTTTGTGTTTCCGATGTTCCGCGCCAATGCCATCTATGAAGGCGAATATCTGCTCGGCACCTCGATCGCCAGGCCGTTGATCGCCAAGCGCCAGATCGAGATCGCCAACCGAGTCGGCGCCGATGCCGTGTCGCACGGCTGCACCGGTAAAGGGAACGATCAGGTGCGTTTCGAGTTGGGCTATTACGCGCTCAAGCCGGACGTCAAGGTCATCGCGCCGTGGCGCGAGTGGGATCTGCTGTCGCGCGAGAAGCTGCTCAACTATGCCGAGGCCAACGGCATCGACATCTCCAATAAGCGCAATGGCGGCAGTCCGTATTCGATGGATGCCAACCTGCTGCACATCTCCTACGAAGGCACCGTACTGGAAGACCCGGCCAGGGAGCCGGAGGAGAGCATGTGGCTGTGGACCACCAGCCCGGAGAATGCACCCAACGAGGCCGAGTACGTCGAACTGGAATACGCCGGTGGCGACATTGTCGCCATCAACGGCCATGCGATGAGTCCGGCGGCGGTGCTGACCGAGCTGAACCGCTTGGGCAATAAGCACGGCATCGGCCGGCTTGACCTGGTGGAAAACCGCTATGTCGGCATGAAGTCGCGCGGCTGTTACGAAACGCCGGGCGGCACCATCATGCTCAAGGCGCACCGGGCCATCGAATCGATTACGCTCGACCGTGAAGTGGCGCACCTCAAGGACGAGCTGATGCCCAAGTACGCCAACCTGATCTATACCGGCTACTGGTGGGCGCCCGAGCGCAAGATGATGCAACAGATGATCGATGCGTCGCAGGCCTCGGTGAATGGTTGGGTGCGGCTGAAGTTGTACAAGGGCGGGGTGTATGTGGTCGGTCGCGATTCGGCCGATTCGCTGTTCGACGCGCGCATCGCCACCTTCGATGAGGACGGTGGTGCCTACAACCACGCCGACGCCGCCGGCTTCATCCGTCTCAATGCACTGCGCATGCGTATTGCCGCGCATCATCGGCAGTTGAAGAAGTAATGCCTGTCCGGCCGCTACAGGGGTAGCGGCCTTTTCATTTGCCAAGCCTTTGATTACTATTGCGCTTCGATTCTTTAGCTATATGGGATAGCGATGTCGGAACAAGAGTTCACCAATATCAGCATGGGGGTCTGCCTGACCATCCTGATGGCTTTCATGGGCTTCATTATCTGGGATTTGGGCAAGAAGTCCGGCGCCGGCCGTTTCGGCACGGCGATGTTGTTCCTGGTGCTGGGGGTCGGGGTGTTCGGCTTCCTGATCAAGGATGTGATGATCGAGGTGCTGGCGCGCTAGCCGCAATGCCGGTTAGCAGTTGGTGCGTTGCTTCGCGAACGCACCCTACATGAATTCTAGTTGGCTGCCGCTGGCGATATCTTGTTGACCGGGCAGCCAATATCTACCCCATCCGCTGCAATGACAGGCCGAGATTCGCTTCGCGGCCAGTTGCCTGAAGTATTTCCTCGTGCGCCATAGTTCGACAGGGCCGGCGCTCCGCAAGTGAAAGCCCCCCAGTACTGCCTGCACCGTCGCGATGCCGGTGATTTCGCGCGCTTGTTCTGTCAGGTTGCAGATGCCGGAATGGGCGCAGCCGCTGATGACCACCAGGCCCTCGTCACCTTGCCAAACCAGCCCCGAGTCGTCTTCGATGCCATCGGGCCGCAGGCCGTCCGTGGCGTATTTCCAGCCGAGACGCCGGCCGCCGGCGAATGCCGGCCGGCGTGGTACCTGGCCGATAAAATGCCAGCGACCGCCAGGCAGGGCCTCGGGCGTATGCGACAGCCGGACGTCGAAGCTGGCCTGCAACGTTGCGAGCGAGAGCGGTGCGCCGAGTTCGCGTAACGGACGGATCCATCTTCCCAAACGCAGAAGTACGCCTCGGCGGACGAAGGCATCGGGGTGGGCGACGAGCCGCGGGCGCAAGCCGCGCGCCGCATACCAGTCGGCTAATGCCGGCAGGCCGCCGCTGTGGTCATAGTGCCCGTGCGACAGCACGATGGTGTCGACGGCGGCCAGGTCGATGCCCAAGCGCTCGGCATGGTCGATCAGGCGCCCGTCCGGCCCCGTGTCGAACAGTATCCGCTGCCGGCCATCGTCCAGATGCAGCGCCAGGCCGCGGCCCGCGGCCAGATCGGCCCGCAGCGAACGGTTTTCCACCAGCACCGTGACCGTGAGCGTCATGATTTGCTCAGCATGATCTTCAGAATTTGCTGGTCGGTTTGCACCATGCCTTGATTCACCAGCGAGGCCAAATTGCGGATCGTTTGATCGACGTCGTCCGAGACGATGCCGTCGCTGCCGCCGACGCGAATGCCGTCGAGCGCCAATAGCACCGACTTGACCGCCGCGGCCACCGAGGACGATACCTTCATGGCGCAGCCGTTGTTGGCGCCGTCGCAGATCATCCCCGCGACGTCGCCGATCATATTGCAGATGGCGCGCGCCACCGCCGGATAATCGCCGCCCAATAGCCACGCCATGCCGGCTGCCGAGCCCATGGCCGCCGTGGTCACCGCGCACAGCGCGGATAGTTTGTGCTGATAGCTCTTGATGTAGATGGCCATCAGGTTGGCCAGCATCAGCGCGCGGATTCGTCGTTCTTCGTCGACCTCCAGGTGGTCCGCGACCACCACCACCGGCATCGAGGCGGCGATGCCCTGGTTGCCGGAGCCGGAGTTGCTCATCGCCGGCGCCATGGCGCCGCCCATGCGCGCATCCGAGGCGGCGGTGGTGCGTTTGAGCACGCGAGTCAGTAGGTCGTCGGCCAATAGGCCGCGATCGATGTTCCGTTGCAGGGAGGCGCCGATCGCCAAACCGTACTCGCCTTTCAGCCCTTCGTCGGACAGCGCGGTATTCAGTTCGCCGGCCTGGGCAATGAAACGGATGTCGTCGAGCGGTGCTTGGGTGGCGAAGTCGTATACCGCACGCGCCGAGGCGCCTGCCAGCGAATAGCTGCTATCGGCCGTGTTGGCCGGCGAGGGCGGCAATTGAAACAGCAGGGTGCCGTCCTGTTCGATCTCCACCACCCGGGTATGGGCATCGGCAATCGCCACCCGAACCCAGTGGCCGTCGGCTTCCAGCCGCGCTTCCGAATACAGGACGTTATCGACCGGCGCCACGCCGACGCTGACTTGGCCCGCATCCAACATGGCGCGTGCCTCGGCGACGTCCTGCGGCTGCAAATGTTTGAGCACCTCGAGTCCCGCGTCCGGATCGCCGGCCAGCGCCCCGACCGCCGCCGCGATCGGCATGCCGACCATGCCGGTGCCGGGCACGGTGACGCCCATGCCGTTTTTCATCAGGTTGGGCGACACGGCGGCGACGATGCGTTCCGGCCGGACGCCCAGCCTCTGCCGGGCGATGGCGGCGGCCAAGGCAAGCGAGATCGGTTCGGTGCAACCGAGGGCCGGTACGACTTCCTTGCGCACGGCCTTGATGAATTCTTGCCAGAGAGGGGTTTCTGCGTCCATGGTTATATCGTGCATAATGCTAGTGGCTATGGGCTTGTCATGCTATAGAAGTTTTTGTTTGATTCAAAGACGTTATGGTTATGAGAAACGCCACACGTCGCTTATTTGGATGATTGTGCCTGTTTGGGCGAACAAGGATGTGGCATGTATCGTAAATGGTTGTCTTTAATCGCTTTTTCTTTGGCGGCTCTGCCGGCTTTGGCCGCGGACTATACCCCGTCTTATACCGTGCTGCGTTCGGTGGCGATCTATGACGTCAAGCCGGGCGGCGGCTACGTCGAAGATGTGACCGAAGATCTCCGCGTCAATACTCAGGCCGGCGTCGACGATCTGAGCCAGTATCCGATTCAATTCAGCACCTCGCAGCAATCGGTCGAAGTGTTGTCGGCCTATACGGTGAGCGCGGCCGGCAAAAAAATTCCGGTGGGCAAGGCGGGTATTTTGCAGCAGCAGAGCAGCGAAAGCGCCAATGCGCCGATGTTCGACGACTCCAAGGTCATGAATGTGATCTTCCCGGCGCTGTCGGCAGGTGCCAAGGTGCATGTCCATTTCCGGCGAGTCGTGCGCGAGCCGTTGTTTCCCGGGGTCTTCGCGTTGCAGGAATATTATTCCCGTAACGAGGATCGCGAGTCGTCCGACCTGGTGGTTCACCTGCCGCGCAGCATGACTTTGCAAGTCGAGGCCATCGACGTGCAGGGCGGGGAGGTCACGCCGATCAGGCCAGGCTATCGCAGTTGGCATTGGCAGGCGGGGCGCAATGCGGCCCAGGCGCCGGAGAGCGATGCCATCAGCGAGGCCGATTATAGTCCGCGCATCGCACTGTCCACCCTGTCCGGGTATGACGAACTGGCGCGCGCCTATGCCGCGCGGGCGACCTCCAAGGCGATCGTCACGCCGTATCTGCGTCAACTGGCTGACGGAATCACACAGGGTCTGACCGAGCCGCGCGCGCAGGCCGAAGCGCTGTATCGCTGGGTCAGCAACAATATCCGCTATGTGGCCATTTACTTCGGCGTGGGCGGCGTGGTGCCGCACGATGCCGAGGCGGTGGCGCGCGCGTTGTACGGCGATTGCAAAGACCATGTCACGCTCTATCAGGCGTTGTTGGCGGCCAAGGGCATCAAGAGCAGCCCGGTGCTGATCAATGCCGATCAGGGCTGGTGGTTGTCGCGCGTCGCCGTGCCGACCGGCACGTTCAACCACGCCATCAATTATCTGCCGCAATGGAATTTGTTCGTGGATACCACGGCCCAACTGGCCCCGTTCGGTATCTTGCCGGACACCGAAGCCGGCAAGACCGCGCTGGTGGTGGACGATGGCAGCGGCAAATCGAGCCTGGTCAAGTTGCCGATCTCATCGCCGCAGCAGGATAGGGTGAGGATCGACAGCAACCTGTCGCTGCAGCCGGATGGCAGTCTCAAGGGAAGTAGCGTCATTAGCCTGGCCGGCGTCTACGATGTCATGGCACGCTCGGCGTTGTCGAGCATTCCGCCCGGCGGGGAGAGCGAAGCGGCCGGCAAGTTGTTGGCCAGTCGCGGCTTGCAAGGCAGCGGGACGCTGATCCTTGGCAATATGTACGACTTGAGCAAGCCATTCGGCTATCGTGCCGACCTCAGCTTGCCCGACTATGTCGATTTGGCCGGACCGACCGCGGTGGTTTTGCCCACTGGCGGCGACAGCGTGGTCGGGCTCGCCGCTTTCGTCAGTTGGGGTGGGGTGCAGCCCGGGCGACGCACGCCGATCATGCTCGACAATGGCTACTACGAGGAAACCGCGACCTTGCAGTTGCCGGCCGGCATCGATGTGTTGGCGTTGCCACGCGCCGTGCGCACCGACTCCCCATTGGGGTCTTATGTCTCGGATTATCGGCGTGTCGGCCACGCGGTGCAGGTGCGGCGCGTGCTGGTGCTCAAGGATAACGCGCCGGTGCTGACGCCAGAACGCTATCCCTTGCTACATCAGTTGGTTCATGCCGTGGCGCGCGACTTGCGTGCTCAGATTTTGCTGCAGCCCGCCAATTGAACAGGCGTTCAGCCGATCAAGCCCAGCGACTTTAAGTGCTGGGCGATGTCCTCGTCGCCCAGCGCGCGTTCGAAAGTCAATCGGCGGCGCTGACCATTTCGACACAGATCCACGCCGTAGCAGTCAATTCCCAGTACGCCGCTGTCCGGTTTCAATTGCGCCAAAAGCGCTTCTTCCGCGTCGGGCGACAAGGCGGCCAATTCGAGCCAGTCTTGCGCTTCGATCCATCCCATTTGGCCGAAACCCGCTATCCAACGCAAACGGCGCGGCTGCAAACGGTAAAAGCCGAAGTCGCCCAGTGCTTGGTAACGTGCAGCGCCGGGCAGGTAGCGCTGATAGCGCGCGACGAGCGCCGGTGTCGTTTCAATCCGCACGGCATCGCCCAGCACCGTCAGGCGGGGGCTGGCTTCCGGCTCCGCCTGGTCGCACGACTGGATCAGCAGGCTGGCACGCAAGTCGGCACGCAGATTGCGCGTATGTTCGGCCAAGGCACTGATCAGGAAAACCGGGCAATGCGTCGAGTCGGGTACGAACGGCAAGGCGCTCGCGAACGGGTAGCCGGGAAGCGTCAGCGACTGGGTGGCCAGGGCGGCTGCAGACTGCACGTGTAATAGATCGAGCACGGACTCAGGCTGAATTTTCATGGGTTTGTCAGATTTCTTCAATATTTCATCAGGTTATTCTGAAATTTTGTCGGCATAATTGAACTATTATGCTGAAAAAAGCAATCGGAATCTGATCGTCCGCACGGAAAGATCAAAGGAAAGAAGAGACGAATATGCTGATTAATACGGCAATCTGCGATGATCACCCTTTGGTTTCGCTGGCGTTGCGCACAGTGTTGCGCGGCGATCCAGAGTTCAATATTGTCGGCGAGCCGGCCTCCGGTCCAGAACTGATCAAACTATTGCGCGAGCAGCGTTGCGATCTGGTGATCCTCGATTACTCGATGCCCGGCGAACTCGATGGTATCGGATTGATTCAGTACTTGTCACGCGTGTTTCCCACGACACGGTTGCTGGTATTTTCCGGCACGGCCTCCGCCGCCTTGGCCAGTCGCTGCATCGAAGCGGGCGCCAGCGGTTTCATGCGCAAAACGCAAAGCGGCGGTCCGCTACGCGAGGCGGTGCGCAGCGTCGCGCATGGCACGATCTACATCGACCCCGCACTGCAGAACGACCTCAAGTGCGCCGCCGGTTTCGAACAAGCGTTTCTCAGCCTGTCGCCGCGCGAGATGGTGGTCGTGCGTTTACTGCTCGCGGGCCAAAGCGTCAGCGAGATCTCCACCCGCCTTAACCGTAGCATCAAAACGATCAGTACGCAGAAGCAGACCGCCTACCGTAAGTTGAACATTCAGAGCGACGCCGAGCTGTTTCGCCTGGCCGGCGAGCTAGGTGTCAGCGATGTTCCCGTGCTGTCGGATCCGCCACCGCCATGATCGAACCGGAAGACTTCGATCCCGGTTCGTTGGCCCGCGCTGCCAGGCTATTGCGCCGCGGCGGCGCCATCATCTTGTTGCTCGCCATGCTGGCGGTGGTTCTGGCGATCTACTCTCGCTACCAGGCGAGCATTCAATTGCTGCATGGGCAGGCTTTCGACCGGCTGATACCGGTGCAGGAGGCCCTCGATTACGAAGGCGCTTTGCTCGATACCTATTTGCGCAGCATTGCCAGTGGCAGCCTCGGCGGTTCGAAACTGGCGCCGACGGCACGCTACCCGGTGGGCAACGGATTCGAGGCGATCGATCTGGTGCGGCCGGCCGGGCGTAAGCAAGATCCGGCGCTGGCGGTGTTGTGGCGCAAGCGCGGCACCGCTGTCGATCTGTCCCACATCGGCAACGTCATGTACCAGCCTTTCAGTAAAGTGAATGTGCTGCCTTGGCAGGGCTCGTTGACCTTGGTCGACCGCGGCGGCAATTATGCCGCCACCTATCCGGCCGTTACTGGGCATCGGTTCTTGCCGGATATGCTTGCCTGGGTTCGTCAGTTGCCTCCCGCGCCGCCCGGCAAGACGCAGTGGACGGTGTTTCGCATCAAGGATCAACAAGTCTGCGACTGCCTCGTGGCGTACCGCGATTTGTCGTCGGTCGGCCGGAATGAGGTGCTGATCCAGACCGTGCCGCTTGCGCATATCGACAATCTGTTCGCAGGCTCCGGTTGGTTTGCGCTGCAAACCGGCGAACGCGTCGTTTATGCCTCTGAAGGCGCCGAGCCGCTGCGTTGGTCTGGGCTGACGCGCACGCGCCAGCCTGGCTTGACCGAGGTCATGCATCGCGATGGCAAGCTGCTGCTCAAGCAACGACTGGTGCAATTGCCTTGGGATCTGCTGTATTCGCCGTCCCGAGTCGACGAACCGGGCGTCGAGTGGCGCGTGCTGGTGCCGCATGCCTTCGTCGGCTTGGTCACGCTGTTGGGGTTGTTGTGGTTCTATTTCACCTTGCGGCGCCTGATGTTGCGCCCGACCGAAGAGGCGTTGTCGGCCATGCAGAGCTATCAGCAAGCGCTGCGAGCCAGCAACCGCTCGCTGCAAGAGGCCAAGGAGCAGGCCGAGCAGGCGAGCCAGGCCCGTTCGCTGTTCCTGGCGGTCATGAGTCACGAAATCCGCACGCCACTCAACGGGGTGATGGCGATGTTGGAGCTGTTGGAGAGCGAACCGCTTACGCCGTCGCAACGCGAGTCCCTGGCTTTGATCAAGACCTCCAGCAGTGTTCTGTTGCATGTCATCAGCGATGTGTTGGTCTTTACCCGGCTACAGTCCGGCAAAGTCGAATTTACGCTGGAGCCGGTGTCGATCCGCCAATTGGCGGCCGATCTGCTCGATACTCAGCGTGCGGCGATCAAAGTGTCGGGCAAGCCGGTCGTTTGCCAATTGCACGGCCCGGCCGAGCCCGAACTGAGTCTGATGCTCGATCCTTTCCGGGTGCAGCAGATCCTTGGAAACCTATTGGCCAACGCGGTTAAATTCACCGACAGCGGAACGATCATGGTACGGCTTGGCTACGACCGCGGCTGGCTGCAGTTCGATGTCGAAGATAGCGGTATCGGCATGAGCGAAGCGCAAATGGCGCACTTGTTCCAGCCGTTCTCCCAGGCGGATGCCTCCACCGTGCGTCAGTATGGCGGCAGCGGTTTGGGGCTGGCGATCATCAAACAGTTGCTGGATCAGGCAGGTGGTACGGTGACGGTCGATAGCCAGCCGGGTGTGGGGAGTCGTTTTCGCGTGCGCTTGCCATGCGAGCGTGCGACGGCGGTCGGCGTGCTGGTCGACAAGCATGTCGCCATGTTGGCGGACGTCAAACCTGTGCGGCGCGCGGGCGAGGTGTGGGTGGTCGAGGATCATCCGATCAATCAAACGACCTTACGCGCGCAGTTGCGCAGCCTTGGGGTCGACGCCCGCTTCGCCGAATCCGGTGCGCAAGCGCTGGCGCAGTTGCGGGAGGCCGGCCAGGCGGCGCTGATCCTGACCGACATCTCCATGCCGGAGATGGATGGCTTCGAGTTGGCCCGGCGCATCAGGGCGGAGTCGATGTTCGGCGATGTGCCGATCGTCGCGCTGTCCGCCCATGCCTTCCCCTCGGATTTCGAAGCCGGTCGTCAGGCCGGCATGGCGGATTATCTGACCAAGCCCATCAGTCTGGATACCTTGCGCAGCATGCTCGCGCGTTTCGGCGTCGCCATGCGGCTCGATGCGGCGACGAGCTCGGCGGAGATCAAGCCCGAGCCGGATAGTCTGCGGCCGAATGTCGAATCGCTGCTCGATATGTTCGGGGGTAGCTTGGCGGAGACGCGCGCGATGATCGAGCGCTATCTGACCTGCGACGCCGAGGATCTGGCGCGCTTGCGGACTGCCTGGCAGGAAGAGAACCGGGGTGCGTTGGTGCGTATCGCCCACCGTATGGGGAGTGCGGCGCTGTACGTCAATGCGGACTATGCCGATCTGCTGTACGCCTTGGAAGAACTGGCCGAGGCCGACGACAAGGAGGCTTTGCCCAGGCAGATGGACGTGGTGCTCAATGCCTCGGGGATCTTGGCGGATCGTTGCCGAGTTTGGCTCGCGCAAGCGGCGCCGTAGCGCCGCCGGCTCGGCGACTAGCTGGCCTTGCGCTTCAGAGCGCGCAGCATCAGCGCGGTCAGGATGCAGCCCAATGCGACATTGGCGGCGAACATCAGCGGTTGGGACACGAGTTGCTTGAACGGTAGGGTGAAAACCTCGCCGTGCGGTACGCACTGCGCGCTGGCCATTGCCATGGTCAGCGCGCCGGTCAGCGCGGAGCCTGCCATCAGCGCCGGCATCACCCGCAGCGGATCGCGTGCGGCGAACGGGATGGCTCCTTCGGTCATAAAGGCCATGCCGAGGATGGCCGTCGCCTTGCCTGCATGACGCTCTTCCTCGCTGAAGCGATCGCCGAACCACCAAGTCGCCAGTGACACGCCCAACGGCGGTGTCATACCTGCCGCCATCGCCGCGGTAATCGGGCCGCAGACATTGGTGCCGATCAGCGTGGTGCCGAACGCATAGGCGGTCTTGTTCATCGGCCCTCCCAGGTCGAACGCTGTCATCAGGCCAATCAGCGAACCCAGCAACAGCGCGCTGGCGCTTTGCATACCCGTCAACCAATGGGCCGTCGTTTCCATGATGAAGGCGACGGGGGCGCCGATGACGTAGACCATGATCAGGCCGGTCGCCAAGGTGCCGAGAAACGGTAGCAGAACGATCGGTATCAGCCCTTGCAAATGGCGCGGAAGATGCAGCCGGCGCGCGAGCCATGCCGTGCCGTAGCCCGCGATAAAACCGGCCACGATGCCGCCCAGGAAGCTTGCCGCCATATTGGCGGCGATCATGCCCCCCACCATCCCCGGCGCGATGCCGGGCCGGCCGGCCAGCGAATAGGCGATATAGCCTGCCAGTACCGGCACCATCAGCACGAACGCTCCCTTGCCGCCTATTTGGATCAGTGACCAGCCCAGCGTGCCGCGATGGCTCGCTTCCCCCGCGGACAGCCCCTCAAGACAGAATGCCAAGGCGACTATCAGGCCGCCGGCCACCACGAAGGGCAACATGAAAGACACGCCAGTCAGTAAATGGTGATAAGGATCGGCAAGATCGGCCGAACCATTCCGGGTATTGTTCTCGGTGTCGAGCGGTTCGGCCAGACCGTTCGCCATATCGCGCACCTTGTCGCCGAGCAGCGCCATGGCCGAAACCAGTGCCCGTGAGGGGTCGGTCAGGATGGTTTCGGGGGCGAGACACAGGGTTGGGGGCGAGCCCGCCGGCAAGTCGAGTGCCGCGCCGACCACCAGGATGGCGTCGGCGTCGACAAGTTCGTTCACCGAGGGCGTGGCCGATTGAGCGATCAAAAGCTTTGCCTCGAAGTCGGGAGCAGCGCGGCGCAGCACATCGGCCACCAGTTCCGATATGACTGGCTGGGCCTGACAACGGATGACAACCAGAACATGAGCCATGGCAGACTCCTTGATGAAGTGATGAGAGTGGGCTGCCTAGGCCGGTAGCCTGGTCAGCCGTACCTCGCGCGCCAGATCGCGTACCGTCGACGTGGCCGGCGAGTGCGAGCCGACGATGCCGAGCATGCCGGTCGAGCAGGCCAGCGCCAGCCGCATCGCATCCTCGATATCGCGACGCTGATGCTGCGCCGCGAGCCAGCCGGCCAAAAGTGCGTCGCCATCGCCGATCATGCCGTGTGCCTGGGCGTGCCAAGCCTTGCCCTCTGCGACGAATAGCGCGCCTGAGCGGGCTAGCGAAACCACGATTTGCGCTACGCCGTTGCGGTGCCAGTGCAAGGCGGCGTGCAGCACGTCTCGAACCTCGGGCAATGCTTGGCCCACGGCCTGGGCAAGCTCCTGTCGATTGGGGTTGATGCAGAACGGCAAAGGCAGGCCGCCTATTGCCTGCATCAACGCCTGGCCGCCGCAAGCGAGCGCCACACGGGACTCGTGCAGTGCAAGTCTGGCGATCAGCCAAGCGTAGGTGTCGTCCGGCAGTCCAGGCGGTAGGCTGCCGGTCAGCACGACCAGCGAACCGGGTTGGCAGAGTCGGTCGATTTGCCACAGGCAGGCCGCATAGGCATCGGGCTGGATCGGTTGGCCCGGTTGGTTGACCTCGGTGGTGAGGCCGCTTGTGCGATCGACCAGCTTGACGGTGCTGCGACAACTGCCTTCCTGCAGCACGAAGCGATTGGAAATACCCTTGGCTGCGAATAGTGCGGCAAAGGGCGCGGCATTCTCCGTGCCGAGTACACCGGTGGCGATGACCGGAACTCCCCAGTCGGCCAGGCCTCTGGCGATGTTTACGCCCTGGCCTCCAGGATAGACCTGACCGTTGTCCGCCTCGTTCACCGCACCCGGGCGCAGTCTGTCGAGATACAAGGTCTGATCCAGCACGGGGTTGAGCATCACAGTAATGATCGGCTGCATCAGCCCGTCTCCTCGGTCAGCGAACGCACGGCGGCCAGCGTGTCGGCCGCCAGGGCCCGCTTGGCCCGCTCGACCAAAGTGTCGACGCTATCCGCCCGCAGTGCGGCGCGCACCGGCGGCAATTCGGCGGCGACCATCGAGAGCGAACGGATACCCAAACCGCAGAGTAATTGGGCGCCGCCCGGCTGGCCCGCCAGTGCGCCGCAAACCGAAAGGGGGCAATCGTGTGCTTGCGCTGCTTGCGCGATTCGGTCGATCAAGCGTAGTACGGCCGGATGGCGGGCGTCGGCATCCATGGCGAAGCGAGGGTGTTGCCGATCCATGGCAAGGGCGTATTGCGTCAGATCGTTGGTGCCGATCGACAGGAAGTCGGCGTGCTTGGCCAGGCTATCCGCCAGGAGCGCGGCGGCGGGCACTTCGATCATCGCGCCGATCGGTACCGGGGGCGCTTGTAAATCCAAACGGACGGCTTCGCAGATCTCGCGCAGCGCGAGCAGTTCCTCTACCGAGGTGATCATCGGGATCAAAATCGAAACCGGGCCATGGCTGGCGGCGCGGTAGAGTGCGCGCAAGTGCGGTTCGAGCAGATCCGGCCTGGCGAGCAACAGACGCACGCCGCGCATGCCAAGCGCGGGATTGTCTTCCTCGGGCAGCGACAACGTCGGCCAAGCCTTGTCGCCGCCGATGTCGAGCAGGCGGATGACCAATGAGTGCCCGACCGAGGCCTTGGCCATGGTGCGAAACGCCTGGCACTGAGCTTCTTCGTCGAGCCAGTCGTGCGCCCTCAGAAACAGGCTTTCGCTGCGCATCAAACCGACGCCGCATGCGCCTTGCTCCCGTGCCCGCTGCCACTGTTCGGGCGTATCCGCATTGGCAAACAGCGTGGCCGGCAAAACCTCGGCGCTGTCGCTGGCGGATGGTACCGACCGGGGGTGGTTGGTTCGCTCGGACGACGGGTGCAGCGTCAGTTCTCCGCGTGCGCCGTCGAGTATGGCCGGGGTGTCGTCCGGCACCGACAACAGTGTCGCTCCGGCCGCGACCATGCAGGGCAGGCCGAGCGCACGCGCCAGAATCGCCGTGTGCGCTTGTGGGCCGCTACCGGCCAGACACAGTCCGAGAACTTGGCCGGGGAGGAGTCGAGCCATCTCCGAGGGCGGTAGATCGTCGGCAATCACGATTCGATCCGCCGGCAGTGCCGCGATCCAATCCGTCTGCATCGATTCGCCCAGTGCGTCCAGCACGCGGCGGCCGATATCGCGTATATCCGCCGACCGGGCGCGCACCATCGGCCGTTCCGAGGCGTCCAGTTGCCGAGCGCGATTTTCGATCGTCTGCTGCCACGACCAGGCGGCGCCATGCCCTTGCGCCAGCAACTGGCAGCATTCGGCGATCAGCGAACGATCGTCGAGCATGAGCCGTTGCGCTTGCAATATCCCCTGTGCGTTGTTGTCTGGGCGAGATGCGCTTTGTTCGATCTGCGCCGTCAGCGACCGCAGCGCTTCGCCGAGTGCGAGTTCCAGCCGGCAGCTTTCCGACTGCAGCGTACCCGGCCGGTCGGCGACATCGACCTGGTTGGCGCGCAATCGCCAAGTCGGCGCGCTGACTTGGCCGGGGCTGGCTGGCGCGCCGCTGACGATCCGATCTGGCGAAGTCCGGTCGTCGAGTGGTGGGATGGTCGGCATCGGCGCGGCGGTGCGGTTTTCCGGTTCGCATAGCGCCAGCATGGTGATGCGCATCGCTTGCAAGGCCGATTCGGCTTCGGGCCCGGCGGCGGAAACCACCAACGACTCTCCCTGCATGATGCCAAGTCGAAGCAATTCGAAAATCTGCCGGCCGTCGGCACTTTCGTTGCCGCGGCGCACCCTGATGGCCGCATCGAAGCGGTGCGCGGTCTTGGCCCATTCGCTTGCCGGGCGGGCATGCAGTCCCCCCGGGTAGGCGAGACGCCACTCGAAGCGGTGCGGCAAATCGTCCTGTGGCGACGGAGGCGAGTGCGCTGGCGCCTGTATTCCCAATAGTTCGTAGAATGCCTCATGCCGGTCGGTGGTGAACAGCGATAACAGCCGGGAAGGGGGCTGCAGAAGCCGGGTGAGCCGCTGCAGTAGCGAGAGGTGCGCATCGGTATCCGCAGCGATGCCGATCACCAAATGAACCGTGTCGTCGCCCCACTTCAACCCCTCCGGTATCTGCAAAATCACCACGCCGGTTTGACGGATGAGGTGCCGATGCGCTGGCATGCCGTGTGGAATGGCGATGCCATGACCGAGGCTGGTACTGGCCACCGCTTCGCGCTGCAGCAGGCTGGCGCCGTACTCCGGCGCCGTTAGCTTGCATGCCTCCATGAGGTCGGCCACTTGCAGGATGGCCGTCGATTTATCTGTCGGTTTTGCGTTGAGCTTGATGTGAAGCGGTAAGAGGGGGGCAGTCGTCATGGTGAGCGATTCCAAGGTCGAAGTGGGCGAAATTGGAATCGAATGTCGGCATGCGGGTCAATTTGACGCGGCTGTACTCAGGTGCGGTTCACTGTTTATGAATGCGGCATTGTGGGGTCGGAAGCAACGTGCATTGCCTACGGCGAATGCACGCTATCACGGGTGTGGCGTGCATTCGCGTGAGCCAGCGCCACTTCCTAGATCAATGGGCGGCCGGTTAGCGTTTCTAGTACTGCCAGCGGAGATTGCCGTGGATCGGCCATGTCGCGCGGTTGTAGGAAGAAGGTCTGTTCCAGCATGAACTGGCCGGCCATCACCGCGTGCGAAGTTTGGTCGGAGAAACAGATCCAGCCGGCGCCCGGCGCGAAACCGATCGATTCCTGCGGGCAGGATTGCTGATAGGCGATGTCGGCTTTCATCGCATCGTGCAGGGACAGCATGATGTGGTCGTAGCGGCTGCGGTACCGTTTGGTGATGCCCAGTGCGTGCAGCAGCGACGCCTGGCCGGGCCATTGCCGCGGCAGGCGGGGTAGGAAGCGTTGAGCCACCGATTCGAACGTTTCGCCAACGCGCCAGACGCGGGGTTCGCCGTGCGGATTGATGTTCATGAACACTCGCAGGATGCGCTCGCCGTGATTCGGACGCGAGGGAAAGGCATCGACGTGTAGCCGGCTGTCGTCCTTGCGCCATGAAGTGTGGCGCGTCTCGACCCGGTGCAGGCGCAGGCTGGTCGGTGCCGCGATCAGGTGTGCGCCGTATTGCGGAAATAAGCTATCGATCCAGTCGCGGGCCGAACGGGCGTATCGAGCCACCAGGCAGTGCAACGGCGCGTGCGCCGGGCTATCCGGGTCGACGCCGATCAGCGTGGGGCCATCCGGCGGCAGGCTGATGTTTTTGCGGCCCTTGCTGGCATGGATCGGATCCAGGAGCGCGCGCTCCTGGTCGTCGAGTTCGAAGGGCATGGCCGGAATATGCAGCACCTTGCCGGATTCCAGTGCGGACAATAGTGCCGCGTTATCCGGGTGCGTGCCGATGTCCGTGTCGATCCAAGTGGCGATGATCTGACTCTCTTGCTTCATGCGCGGGCATTCTCCATTGTGCACAGAACTGTGCGGCAGCGGTGGCGGCTTATTCGCGTGGCGATGCGGTGAAGTTATAGCGCTTGACCACGTCCAGTACGGCTTGGCGGAAATCCAGCGTGATTTCGGAGCGCAGGCTGGCGCGCGGGTAGGCCAATACGTAGCCGTAAGTGGGGGCGGGCTCGAACGGCCGGATGGTGACGCCGTGAGCTTGCCATACCGCATAGGCGAACGGCTCGACGATCGAGATGCCGATACCGTTGGCCACCATGGCATAGCGGGTGTGCGAATTGTTGGTTTCTACCGTGTAATGCGGGTGAATGCCGGCTCCCTCGATAATCGAGCGCTCGGCGCCGAACGACAGCGCACCCTTGGGCAGCCAGCCGATGACGTTTTCGCCTTCCAGATCCTGCGGCGTGATCACCGACTTGGCGGTCAGCGGATGGTCGCTCGGCATGGCGCACATCACCTTGGTCGCGAAAATCGGTTCGATTTCGATTCCGGCGATTTCGGCGAATTCCAGCGACAGGGCGACGTCGGTCTTCATGTCCTGAAGCCGCGACATGAGTTCGCCCATGCTGCAGGGGTCGACCTTGACCACCACGTCCGGATGCGCTTGGCGGAACACCTTGAGTACCAGCGGCAGCAAGGTGGTCGATAAGACCGGCAAGCAGGTAATATTCAGGCTTTCCGAGGCTTCGCTGCGGATCGAATCGGCCACTTGCTTCAAACGCTCGAGGCCGAGGAAATTCTCTTCCACCGCGCGATAGAACCGCAAACCTGCCACGGTAGGCTCTAGCCGCCCCTTCTCGCGACGGAACAGCGCGAAGCCCAGATCCTCCTCAAGGTCGGAGATCAGGCGGCTGATCGCCGGCTGGGTGATTTGCATGCGCTTGGCGGCGGCTGTGCCGGTGCCAGTGATGATCAGGTGGCGGAAAGCTTCAATCTGTCGGAAACGGATCATGGTGAGGTCAAATATCGCGTTCGGTGCCTGGGAATCAGGCATGGCTTCATATGATATATCAATTATCGTAAATTATTTCTTTTTGTTAACCAATTATTGTTATGAGCGCAACTTTCCACTCGTTGTCCGCCTTGTCGTTGATCGGTCTGGCCGGCCTTTATGCCGGCACGCAGAACGTATTGGCCGGCGGCGGCTCCTTCATTACCTTTCCGGCTCTGTTGCTTGTCGGACTCAATCCCTTGGCCGCCAACATGACGTCCACCATTGCGTTGTTCCCCAGTCAGATTACCTCGGCTATCGCCGGGCGTCGGCTGGTCGAAGGCGTGGGTGCGCTACGTTTCCGTCAGCTGTTTCTGCTGAGCCTGGCGGGCGGCGTGCTTGGCGCCGGCTTGTTGCTGTCGACGCCGGTTAGTGTCTTCACCCATCTGGTGCCTTGGTTGGTGCTATTCGCCACCCTGGTTTTCTTCTGGGGTAGTTTCTTGCGCAAGTCTCGGCCCGCCGGTGTGTCGCACCTGTCGAACGGCACGCTATTGGCGATCCAGGGGGGCATCGCGCTCTACGGCGGTTACTTCGGCGGCGGTATCGGCATTCTGATGCTGGCCGCGTTGACCGTGGCCGGACAGCAGGTGCGTACCGCCACCGCCACCAAGAATGCTTTGGCCATGACCATGAACGCCTCGGCGGTGGCGATTTTCGCTTTCTCGCCGCAAATCGATTGGCTGGCCGTATTGGCACTCGGCATCGGCGGCGTGGCGGGGGGCGTACTCGGTAGCTGGCTGATGCACCGGTTACCCGAGAAATGGCTGCGCGGTTTCGTCGTCGCCGTCGGCGCGGCCCTGTCTTGCTGGCTGTTCATCCGCTAACGCTCAGGCCTATCGATCGTCGAGAGACCTTGGTGATGAGTTTGTGTTGTTGCTTTATGCAAAATCCGCATGGGGTCTGATCGCCCATTTGTCCGAAAATAGACGGATATCGCCTTGATGAAAGAACACAGCATGCCAGCCCCACTACCCTTGAGCATCGAAACCGAACTGCGCGAGTTCGAAGTCCTATCCAATCCGCTGCTCAACAAGGGAACCGCCTTTACCGAGGCCGAGCGCGACGAACTGCATCTGCACGGGTTTCTGCCGCCCTCGATACAAACTTTGGAAGAGCAGGTGGCGCGGCGGCTGGAGGCTTTGCGTGCCTTGGGCAGCGATCTGGATCGCTATGTCATGTTGCGCGATCTGCAAGACAGTAACGAGACCCTGTTCTATGCGCTGTTGACGCAAAACATCGAGGAGATGCTGCCGCTGATCTACACCCCGACCGTGGGTGCCGGCTGCCAGCGTTTCAGTCACTTGTATCGCCGGCCGCGCGGGTTGTTTCTCAGTTATCCGTACAAGCATCTGATCCGCCAGATCTTGGCGCACCCGCATTTCGATGCGGTCGAAGCCATTGTCGTGACCGACGGCGAGCGCATTCTCGGCTTGGGCGACCAGGGGGCCGGCGGCATGGGCATTCCGATCGGCAAGTTGGCATTGTACGTCGCCTGTAGCGGGTTGAACCCGCGCACCACGCTACCGATCATGCTGGACGTCGGCACCGACAACCCCGATTGCCTGGCCGATCCGCTCTATGTCGGTTGGCGCCATCAGCGCGTGCGCGGTGCCGAATACGACGCTTTCATCGAAGAGTTCGTCAGCGCCGTGCGCGAACGCTGGCCGCATGTGCTGCTGCAGTGGGAGGACTTCGCCAAGCACAACGCCAATCGGTTGCTCGGCACTTATCGCGATGACTTGTGCACCTTCAACGACGACATTCAGGGCACGGCGGCCGTGGCAACCGGCACCTTGCTGGCCGCCATCAACGTCACCGGCGTTGCGCTCACCGAACAGCGTATCGCGGTGGTGGGGGCGGGCTCGGCCGGCTGCGGTATCGCCGCGTTGATCCATCGCGCTCTGGTCGAGGCCGGCCTGAGCCCGGCCGAGGCCGACCGGCGCTTCTGGTTGGTCGACCGGCAGGGTTTGTTGGTCGAGGGAATGCCGTCCGCCGTCGGCCTGGAATCGTTCCAGCAACGATTTGTCCAGCCGGCCGGCGCCATTGCCGACTGGTCGCCACGCAACTCCGACCGCATCGATCTCTTCGACGTCATGCGCCACGCGCGGCCGACCGTGCTGATCGGCGTTTCCGGTCAACGTGGCGCTTTCACGGAGGAGGCGGTGCGCGAAATGGCCCGCCATGTTGCGCAGCCGGTCATCTTCCCGTTGTCGAACCCCACCGCCAACAGCGAAGCGCGGCCGGCCGATCTGCTTGCCTGGACGGCTGGGCGCGCGATCGTCGGCACCGGTAGCCCGTTCGAACCGGTCGAGCGCGACGGTCGGCCGTACAAGATCGATCAGACCAACAATTCCTACATCTTCCCCGGCGTCGGTCTGGCGGCGGTGGCGCTGAAGATTCGCACCATCCCCGACAGCCTGTTCATGGCCGCCGCCAAGGCGTTGGCCGCCATTTCGCCGGCACGCGCCAATCCACGCGGCAACCTGCTGCCGCCGGTGAGCGACTTGCGCCGCGTATCGTACAGCGTGGCGCTGGCGGTCGGCTTGCGGGCCTTCCACGAAGGACTGCTGGGCGAATCGATGACGCTGGATCAGATCGAAGCGTGTATCCGCGCCCATGTATGGGAGCCGCGCTATCCGATCCTGCGTCACGTCGCGCCGGACTAAGCGTTCGGACCTCAGCGCCGCGTGAGCGACGCCGAGTTGCGCAAGAAGGCGGCAACGTATTCGGCCAGTTGGGCATGCGTGCGCGCACTCGGATGTAGAGGATCCCAGAACAGATAGCGGTCGGCGTTGACGCAAGCCGGTTGCGGCGAGTGCCGCTGCATATAGCGTAGCGAGGTGTCGGGATCCGCCGAGGTGTCGAGGCAGCTGTCGCTGACATTGTCGACCTGATAGCGCGACGGGTGGGCGATGATGTCGTCGAACAGCGTATGCATATCGAACAGTTGCAGCGAGACACCGGCGCCGTAAGTCTTGCTTAGCTGCCCCAGCAACGCCGCCAGCAGGGCGTTGAAGGTATCGACCTGGGCGGTCAGCTTGGCGCCGTTGCCGCGCGTCTGCACCAGTGGCGTGCGCGCCAGATCGGGCAGATTGAGCACCACCAGATGACGTGCGCCTTGGTCGAGCAGCTGCGTCAGCGTCGCATGCACATCCTCAATGACCTTCTCCGGCGTACGGTCGTAATTGATCAGGTCGTTTCCGCCGATCCACAGCGTAAACAGCGTGCGCTCTGGCCGATAGCCCGGGTCGGCACGCGCGTATTCCCGCCATGACGCCACTTGCTGGCGCACCCCAGGCAATACCAGTACCCGATCGCCGGCCGCGCCGCCGATCGCCCAGTTGTATAGCGGCAGATCCAGTAGTGTCGCCAGCCGTTCCACCCAGACCGGGCCATTGCTGAAGCGGCCGAGGAACCAGGTCGGATTTTGCGGTGCTTTCCATTGCGAGATCGCATACATATTTTGCGTATCCGACAGGCTGTCGCCGAAGGCCACCATCCGCTCGATACCGGTGCCGGGTGTCAAACTGGCCAGGGACCAGATGGCATGGTTGTACGACAGCGCGTTATTGGCGGCGGCGACCAGGACCGGCTCTCGACCGCCGGCATCGAGAGCCAGCGTTTGCCGGCAGATCCGTTGCAGCGTCGGCTGCGCCACCTCGCTATAGAACATCGATTGCCAGGGTAGGGCGCCGCCCGAACGCCATACGCCCTGGAGCCGGTAGTAATCGCCCGAAACCTGGTCGCGTCCCCAGACGTAGCTGGTGTCGGGCTGGTTGGGGTCGAGGCTCTGGCGGTAATAACAGCGTAGATAGGTGAACGTGGGCGTGTCGATGGCCTGCGACGCCGTGCGCGGCTGGCGCTGGGTTTCGTCGATGCTAAGCGGTCGCGCCGGCGACAAGATGCCGTCGAAGCGAGCGTTGGGCGGCGAGGGCGGCGTGGCGGCCAGTACGGGCGCATTGAGTAGGGCCAGACACAGAGGGGCGATCCATGGCTTCATCGGCAGATCCGTTGAGTGAAAGCCTATGTGGGCTATTTTTGGTTGGGTAAGGGATGCGGCTATGCTGATTGCATGGTGGGGAAGTTCGCGGTGTACGGCGACTGGCTGGCTGGCCAGGGAAGGCGGGGCGGAGGCGACATGCGCCCCGTTTTGTTGGTCAGGCTAAGGTTGATGGGGCCATTGAGTCACTGCTGATGCAATACCGTACAAGCGTGATCCTGCACATCGCCTTCCGACGAGGCGAAATCGCCATGAACCACATCCGCCTTATCCGCCAGCAGGTAGAAACCCTCGCGTCCGTCGGCAAAGCGCGCGCCCACGACCGCCAGCGTGTAATCGCCCATGGCGGCGCGCGCCTGCGGCAATTGGTCGGCGACTTCTTTGAACAGCTCGGTGCCGTTCAGATTCGCGCGCGCGAGGCGCCGCGCCCAGTAGGCATGGCCGTTGAGCCCGCCGGGTAGCGGCTGCCAGCTTTCGCCGATCTTGGCCTGTTGGGCGGCGAGCTGGCTTTTGAGTGCGGGAACGACACAGGAAATATGGATGTGAAGCTGGTTTTGGCTACGGCCCTGGCTTGAGTTGATGGCGAGTGCCACGTCGCTGCGATCGATCTGCCGGCCGTATTTGCGCGCCATGTAGTCACGTGCTTGCCAGGCCAGGGCAAAGAAATCCGGTACCTTATCGGTCAGCAATAGCGGGCTTTCGATGCCGGTGATCTTGGCCGTGGGCATCAACAAATACTGCAACGGGCCGTTGCGATCCTTGAACACCACATAGCCGTGCGCCTCGTCAGGGCGTAGCGCCACTTCCGCGCAGGGTACCGGCTGGCCGTGCTGGCGCTGATTCGGCACGCACTGCTGGCTCACGATGCGCCATAGCGCGTCGGAATCGGCGCTGGCGGCGAGCGGTGCCAGCAGGGCGAGTGCGATCGACAGGCGCCGGATGGCGCGGCAAAGCTTGGGCATGACGGTCTCCACGGTTGAATGAATGGGTCGGTGGGTTTTGTCGATTATCGCGCAAGACGCCCGCGCTCGGCGCGTTATGCTTTCAGCGTGAGCGGCAGGCCGGCGATCAGCATTTCCACGCGTTGGCAGCATTGCGCCACTGCTTGATTGAGCCGGCCGGCTTCGTCGGCGAAGGTGCGCGACACGGCGCCCCAGGGAACGATGCCCATGCCAACCTCGTTACTGACCAACAGCACCTCGCCCGGCAAGGTCGGCAAGGTGGCCAATAGCGCCGCGCGCTCGGTGTGAAAACGTGCCGGCAGTTCGATGTTGCCGATCTCCGGATAGACTTGCCCGTCGGCGAACAGCAGGTTCGACAGCCATAGCGTCAGGCAGTCGACCAAGATCAGATTGTCCGGCCGGCTTAGCGTGGCGAGGGTGGCCGCCAATGCCAGCGGCTCTTCCACCGTCTGCCAGTGCGCCGGGCGCTGCTGGCGATGGTGCGCGATGCGCGCCGCCATTTCCTCGTCGTGGGCTTGCGAGGTGGCGACGTAGATGACTTCCTTGCCGCTGGCGATGGCCGTGCGTTCGGCCCTGGCGCTTTTTCCGGAACGGGCGCCCCCCATGATCAATACACAACTCATGTATTTCCTCTCAGTCGCGCCGCAGTGACAGCGGCAGTACCGCGCCATACTCGATATGGTGCGCTTCCGTTGCCGCCGCGATGACGGGCAAACCCCGGTTCAGAACGTCGAGCAGGCGGATGGTGCCGGCGTGGCAGATGACCGCGGCCTGTGCCAACCGGCTGTCCAACAGCATGTCGCGAAAGGCCGCGACGCGCTCGGCCATTTGCGTCAGGCTCTCGCCATGGCCGGGCCTGAAGTGCGTCAGATCCTGCACCCAGGCATCGACCTCGCGCCGCTCGATGTCCTGCCAGCGGCGCATTTCCCATGAGCCGAAGTCCATTTCCATCAAACGGGCATCGTAGTGTACTGCGCCCGGCGCCAGTGCCTCGGCCAAGCGCGCACAGCGTCCGAGCGGGCTGCTGAACACGGGGACATCGGGCGGCAGCACCGTCATGATACTGGCGGCGGCTTCCGCTAGTATCGCGTCGGCGACCGCCAGGTCGGTCCGGCCGTAACAGACGCCGGACTCGACCATGGGGCGCGGGTGGCGGATCAACCAAACGTGCATGGTTTTACATGCATTGCTGGCTGACCGCGGCCGACTCGAAAGTGGCCATCTGGCGCAGGAAACTCACCGCAGCCTGAACGATCGGCAAGGACAGTGCCGCACCGGTGCCTTCGCCTAGGCGCAGGTCCAACTGCAGCAGCGGTTTGGCGTTAAGCGCGGCCAACATGCGGGCGTGGCCGCTCTCGTTCGATGCGTGGGCGAACACGCAATAGTCGAGGATCGCCGGCGCTATGCGCGCCGCCACCAACAAAGCGCTGGTGGTAATGAAGCCGTCGATCAATAGCAATTTGCGCATGGCGGCGGATTGCAACATGGCACCGGCCATCATGGCGATTTCGAAACCGCCGAAAGTGGCCAGGACGCTTTGCGGGTCGGGCAGGGCGCCGTGCTTCGCCACCGCCGCCTCGATCACTTTCTGTTTGTGGACGATGCCGTCCGGTGTCAGACCGGTGCCGGCGCCGACGCACTCGGATACCGGCACGTCGGTCAATTTATGCATCAGTGCGGCGGCGGCGGTGGTGTTGCCGATACCCATCTCGCCAAAGCCGACCACATTGCCGGACACATCGCGCGCCAGCGCCATGCCGCGCGCCAGCGCCTGCTCGCATTGTTCGGTGCTCATCGCCGGCCCCTGGGCGAAATTGGCGGTGCCCGGCGCCACTTTACGGTCGATCAGACCGTCGCGCGCGCCGAAATCGTGATTGACCCCGGCGTCGACCACGTGCAGTGCGCAGCCGGTCTGGCGTGCGAATACGTTGATCGCCGCGCCGTTGGCCAGGAAATTTTCCACCATCTGCCAAGTAACGTCCTGCGGATAGGCGGAGATGCCCTCGGCGACCACGCCGTGATCGCCGGCGAACACCAAGATGGCCGGATCGACGATGTCGATCTCGATGCGCTGCTGGATCATACCCAGTTGTTTGGCCAAGGTCTCCAATCGGCCGAGACTGCCTACCGGCTTGGTTTTATTGTCGATGGCGTGTTGCAGGCGCGCGGCCAGCTCGGCGTCTTGGGTCGGGGTAATGTGCGGAATCTGCATCGTGATGTTCCTTAAGGGGTCAAGGTGGCCAACAGGCCAAGATAAATCGCCACTTCGCTTACTTGCTGCACGGCGCCCAGGCAGTCGCCGGTATAGCCGCCGATGCGGCGTAGGAATAGCCGGACCAGCCATAGCGTTGCCAGCAGGGCCAGTGCGAGCGCCGCGCAGAGCGACCGGCCGCTCAGGCCGAGCCGCCATGCGAGTGCGAGCGCCGGTAATAGACCGCTGAGCACGGCTAAAGCGAAATCGCCGCCGCTCATGTGCTGCGCCACGGCGCGCGCCTTGCTCTCCCCTGGCCGGGCATAGTCGAGTCGCCAAATCAGGATGGTGGCCATGAAGCGCGAAACCGGATGCGCCAACAGCAAGGCCGGCACCAGCGCCGGTACCGGCAGCGTGGTCAGACAGGCGAATTTCAGCCCGAGCAGCAACAGCATGCCGACCAGGCCGAAACTGCCGACGCAGGAATCCTTCATGATGGCCAGCACCCGGTCGCGCTCCCAACCGCCGCCGAACCCGTCGCACACATCGGCAAAGCCGTCCTCGTGCATGGCGCGCGTCAGATAGGCCCCGGCCGCCATCGACAGGGCGACGGCCACCGGCAACGGCAGCCAAAGATGCGCCGCGGCGAAGGTGCCGGCCGTGAGCGCGCCGATCAGCAAGCCGACCAGCGGAAAGAAGCCCGCCGCGTGCCGCAGCCAGTCGGCCTCGAAGCCGACCCAGCGCGGAATCGGCAGGCAGGTGAAGAACTGCAGCGCGATGAAGAAGCGGCGGATCGCTTGCATCACGCCAACGCCTCGCTGACCGCCGCGGCTTCGAAGGTGGCCATCTGGCGCAGGAAATTCACCGCCGCGTGCACATAGGGCATGGCCAGCGCGCAGCCGGTGGCTTCGCCAAGGCGCAGATTCAGGTGCAGTAGCGGTTCGACGCCCAGGTGGCGCAGCATCTGCGTGTGGCCGTGCTCGTCCGAACAGTGCGAGAACACGCAATAATCGATCAGCGCCGGCCGCAGCTTGAGCGCCACCAACAACGCGCTGGTGGCGATGAAGCCATCGATCAAGACCACCATGCGCCGGCGGGCGGCCTGGATCATGCCGGCCGCCATCATGGCGATTTCGATCCCGCCGTAGGTGGCCATGATGTCCATCGGGTCTTGCGGAGTGCCGTGCCGCGCCAGTGCGCGCTCGATCACCCGCTGCTTGTGGGCGATGCCGTCACGGTTGAGCCCGGTGCCGGCGCCGACGCATTCGGCCAGCGGGATGCCGGTCATCAGGTGCATCAAGGCGGCCGAAGGCGTGGTGTTGCCAATACCTTTTTCGCCGAACGCCACCACATTGCCGGCCAAGCCGTCCACCACCGTCATGGCGCGCTGCATCGCCAGTTCGCACTCGGCACGCGTCATGGCCGGCTCGTTGACGAAATTGCGGCTGCCGCGCCGCACCTTGCAGTCGATCAGCCCGGGACGAGCACCGAAATCGTGGTCGACGCCGCCGTCGACGATGTGCACTTCGAAGCCGTTCTGGCGTGCCAGCACGCTGCTGGCGGCGCCGCCGGCAAGGAAGTTCTCCACCATCTGGCGCGTCACGCAGGGCGGATACAGCGAAATCCGCTCGTCAGTCACGCCGTGATCGGCGGCATAGATCACCATCGCCGGTCGCTCGACGGTGACGTCGACCGTCTGTTGGATCAGCCCGATCTGCAAGGCCAGCGTCTCCAGGCGCCCAAGACTACCCAGCGGTTTGGTTTTGTTGTCGATGGCGGCTTTGAGCCGGGCGCTTAGCGCCGCATCGGCGATGGGGGAAATCTGCGGAATCAACATCATCACGTCCTTGTGCCGAGAAACAGCCGGCTCACGGCCAGCGGATTGGAAGGAAACCAGGCGTGCAGGTAGCTCGCCTGTAGGTTGTCTTGACGGTAAAACGCTTCGCCCGCCGCGCCGCCGACCGCGCGGGTGGCCCGAATTTCGACTTCGAGCGGGGTGTGCAGCGTCGAGTAATGAAAGGTGTGGCCGCGCAGGATCTGTCCATCGAGTTCGATCTGTTGCAGGCCGAGTGCCGCCAGCCGTTTGCCCATTTCGGCGTGGCCGGGCAATAGCCCGAGTAGCGGCGCGCTCCGGCCATGCTGGTCGACCAGTCGTTCGAACAGATACAACATGCCGCCGCACTCGGCATAAAGCGGTTTGCCGGCCCGGGCATGGACGCGAAGCGACTCGGCGCTAACGCGATTGTCGGCGAGCCGGGCCAAATGCAATTCCGGGTAACCGCCGGGTAAGTACACCGCGTCGCAGGGCGGCAATGCCTGGTCGGCCAGCGGCGAGAAAAACGTCAGTTCGGCACCCAAGTCGCGCAGGCATTGCAGATTGGCCGGATACAAGAAGGAGAAAGCGGCATCGCGCGCAATGGCGATGCGTTGTCCGGCCAATAGCGCAGGCACGGCGGGCAGTTCGGCCGGGGCGAAGGCCACCGCCGGCGGCAGGGTCGCCAGTGCGGTGTCCGCCATCTGGCGCGCCGCCCGATCCAGTCGGGCCTCCAAGTCGTCGATCTCCTGGGCTTGCACCAGCCCCAGGTGCCGTTCCGGCAGTCCGATGTCGTCCTGTCGGGCGATATATCCGCTATATGGGATAAAGTCGGGTAATCCTTGCTGCAGCATATCGGCGTGGCGGCTACCCGCAACGTGATTGGCCAGCACGCCATGGAAGCGCAGTTGCGGCCTGAGCGCGACCAGGCCCAGCGCCACGGCGCCGAAGGTCTGCGCCATGCCGGCGGCGTCGATCACCGCCACCAGCGGCAAGCCGAAATGCTCGGCCAGGTCGGCGCTCGACGGTGTGCCATCGAACAGCCCCATGCTGCCCTCGATGAGGATCAGATCCGCTTCGGCGGCGGCGCGGTAGAGCCGGGCGCGGCAATCCGCCTCGCCGGTCATCCATAAGTCCAACGATTCGACCGGTGCGCCCGAGGCACGCTCCAGAATGTACGGGTCGAGGAAGTCCGGGCCGATCTTGAAGACGCGCACGCGCCGCCCTTGGTCGCGATGAAAGCGCGCCAAGCCCGCGGTCAAGGTGGTTTTGCCCTGGTGCGAGGCCGGGGCGGTCATCAGCAGTGCCGGGCAGTGGCGCGTTAGGCTCGTCTCCATCAGAACTCCACGCCGGCTTGGGCTTTGATGCCCTGTTCGCGGTACGGGTGTTTGACGAGTCGCATTTCGGTCACCAGATCCGCCGCCTCGATCAGCGCTTCGGGCGCATGCCGGCCGGTCACGACGACATGCAGATTGGCCGGCCGCGTGGCGAATTGATGCAGCACTTCTTCCAACGGCAGGTACTGGTACTTCAGGATCACGTTGAGCTCGTCGAGGATCAGCATGTCGTACTCGCCGCTATCGAGCATGGCGCAGGCTTGTGCCCAGCCCTGGCGCGCGGTGGCGATGTCGGCTTCGCGATTCTGGGTGTTCCAGGTGTAGCCCTCGCCCATGGTGTGAAAGTCGCAGTTGTCGAAGCTGTCCAGTATGTCGCGCTCGGCGGTATAGAGCGCGCCTTTGATGAACTGCACCACGCCGAGCCGCATGCCGTGGCCGACCGTGCGCAATCCCATACCGAAGGCGGCGCTCGATTTGCCTTTGCCGGTACCGGTGTGCACGATCAGCAAGCCTTTTTCCTTGGTCGCGGCGGCCTTTTTCTTTTCGAAGCCGGCTTTGCGTTTCTGCGTCATACGCAGGTGGTCTTGCGGTTCGGTTTTCATCGCCATGTCGTCCCTGTCAATTCGCGCAAACGCTCGACCACGCTCGCCCGGTTCGGGTGGTAACCGATAAACACCAGCTGTGCCTGGCGCGCCGGCGTCGCGGCGGGCGCATGCGTCAGCTCGATGCGGGTGCGCACGCCCTGAATCAATAGCCGCCCCAAGCCATCGATCGGCATGGCGAAACCCTTGATGCGCAATAGCGGCTGCTCGCGCGCGATGGTGGCGACCGCGGCGCGTAGCCGCTCGCCATCCTGCGCGTCCGGGCTTTTGATGGTGAACGACTGCCAGCCCGGGTCCTGTTCGTGGAAATGCTTGTGAGTCGCCAAGCCGTGGCTGTGCGCTGCGCCGCCGCCATGGCTATGGCCGTCGAGCGCCGTCTGGTCGGTCAACGGCCGGAAGCCCGGTCCCGGCATGCTGGCGATCGGACCGTAATGGCGTTGCCGGTCGGCGCCGGCCTCGTGCAGGTGCAGCCCAAGGGTCAGCCGGGTGTCGAGCTTGGCCTCGAAGGCCAGCTCGATGAAACGGATCGAGGGCGAAGCCGCGCGCACGCGGCTTTCGGCCGTCAGCAGCGCCTGGTCGTCCAGCGCGTCGATCTTGTTCAGTACCACGATATCGGCGCACGACAACTGTTGTTGGAACATGTCGCCCACCGCGCCGGCGGCGAAGTCGTCGGCAAGCAATAACGGGGTGTCGACCACCGCCAGCGTGGCATCGAGTACGAAGTAGGGCGCGAGCTCAGGGCTTTGCAGCCGCGCCATCACCGCGCTGGGGAGCGCCAGCCCAGATGTTTCGATCAGTACGTGGTCGACCAGCGCGCGCCGCTGCCAGATGGCCTGCATCGCCGGCAGAAAATCCTCGTCGTCGTCATAGGCCACCAGCCCGTGGGCCAGGTCGTGGATCTCGACCTGTTCCGAGTCGGTGTCGCGCAACAGTGCGCCGTCGATCGATACTTCGCCGAACTCGTTGACCAGGATCGCCAGTCGGCGCTGGCGGCTTTGCCGGATCAGGCTCGCGAGCAGCGTGGTCTTGCCGGCGCCGAGAAAACCGGTGACCACCGTGACCGGAATGCGCGGCTGGCTCATGCAATGACCTCGGTCAACACCGCTTCGATGCTATCGGCCTGGGCCGGATAATCGACACGCGGCCGCTCTACCACGATGAACGGGATGCCAAGCGCCGCGGCGGCTTCGGCTTTGGCGCGATAGCCGCCGGCTTCGCCCGACTCCTTGCTGACCACGCAATCGATACCCCAATCGCGCCATAGCGTTTCGTTTGCCTCGCGCGAGAATGGGCCTTGCATGGCGCACAGATGGCCGCGCGGCACGCCCAGATCCAACGCGCGCTGCAACTGCTGCGGATCGGGCGCCATGCGCAGGAACCACTGTTTGTCCGACGCGCCAGGCGCTTGCATGAAGCGCCCCAGGTCTTTCGAGCCGGTGGCGAGGAAAATGCGCGAGCCTAGCTGCATGGCCAAAAGCGCCGCCTGATCCATGTCGGCCACGCGCCGCGCCGGGAATTCGTCGACCAGGCTCGGGCGCTCGAAACGCAGGTAGCGCAGGTCGAGCTGTTGCGACAGCTCGATCAGCTGTTGCGAAATCTCGCTGGCGTAAGGGTGGGTGGCGTCGATAATGGCGCGCGCACGCGACTGGCCCAACAGTTCGCGCCGACGTTCCAAGCCCAATCGACCGGATACGGTGGTGACATTCGGACAATTGAGCGCGGCCTGCTCGGCGCCGTACTCGCTGGCGCTGGATACCACCACCGCCTGGCCGGTCTCGGCTAGGCGCTGTGCCAGCACATTGCCGTCGCTGGTGCCGGAGAATACCCAGACGGCCTCGGCGGGCAGCGCTTCGGCCTTGACGGTTTCCGGCGTGTCCTGCCAGTTGCCGTAACCGCGCGGGGTGAAGATCCAGTCACGTTTCTTGCGCGTGAAACGGTTGCCGATGACCAGCGAGGTGAACATATCGAACTGACGCGTGCGCAGTTCGGCCAGCGTCAGGATTTCGTGGCTCTGGTCTTCGCGGTAGGCGTTGCGCACGATGCCGCACATCGTTTCCGGCCGCTTATGCTCCAGCATGATGTCCAGGATGCGGTAGACGCCTTCCTGGCGCTGGCGGCTCTGCACGTTGTAGAACACCGCCGCCAAGTCGGCCTGGGCGATATGGCGCGCGCGGTTTTCGATCCAGCTCCACGGGCACAGCAGATCCGAGAGCGAAAGCGTGGCGAAATCGTGCGATAGCGGCGAGCCGAGTACCGAGGCGCAGGCATTGGCCGAGGTGATGCCCGGGATCAGTTGCACTTCGAAGCGGTCGCTTTCCAGCATATCCTCGAAGGCCAGCGCGGCCATGGCGTAGACGCCGATATCGCCGCTGGACAACAGCGAGACGGTATGGCCGGCGCGCGCCTTCTCCAGCGCCAATTGCGCCCTGGCGCGTTCCTGGGTCATCGGCGGCGTGTGAATTTCCTTGCCGTCGACCCAGGGCCGTACCCAGGTCAGATAAAGCTCGTAGGAGACGATGACGTCCGACGCGGCCAGCGCCTCGCGCACCATCGGCGGAATCAGTTGCGTGGTGCCCGGGCCGACCGAGACAAGATAGAGTTTGCCGCTCATTATTGGGGAAGTTCCTCGTTAAAGCTGTCTTCGACGACGGCGACCGTGACGCCGTCGTACGCGATTTTCGGGGTGATCAGCCGGCCGCGCGGGCTGGCGATCAATGCACAGGGTTCGCACACGCCATCGACGCCGACGTTGTGCCGTACCCAGTCGGAGGGCGCGCCGGTCCAGCCGCGGGCCGCAACGTCGGCGCGTGCGATGACGCGCAACGGCAGATCGTGTTGTGCGCAGAAGTCCAGCAAGCCGGCCTCGTCGGCCTTCAGGTCGATCGTGGCGACTTCGCGTACTTCGGCGAGCTGGCGTGCGCCGAGCGCCGAGCGCACGGCCTGTTCGATGGCGTCCCGGCTTTTGCCGCGCCGGCAGCCGATGCCGAGCGTCAAGGGCTTGAGCGCCTCGCTGGCGGTGGTGATGGCCGGTATGGCGCCGGTGGCGCGCGCCACGGCGTAAGCCAGGGCGTTGGCGCCCCCTTCGTGGCCGCACAAGAGTGGGATGGCGAAGCGTGCCGCTTCGTCCAATACCACCACCGCCGGGTCGGTCAGCTTGCTTTGCGGCAGACCGTCCATGTAGCGCACCGCGATGCCGCTGGCCATCACCAGCAGCCATTGCCGGTGTTGGCGCCAAGCTGCGCGGAACTGTTTGCCCGGCGTCAATCCGCCATCCGCAGCCAACCAAGGCCGGTAGATCGTCCCCCCCAGTGCCGCTGCCAGCCGCTGACCCAGCGGCTCGGCCTCGGGGCGCACCAGCCAGATGCCGAGTCCGTCCACTTAGGCTTCCTCGGCGCGGGCGACCTTTTGCGCCTTGCGCTCGGTACTGTCGCGGAAAATATGGGTATAGCCGGCCGAATACAGGCAAGACTCGACCCCGGTTTCGCTAGACAGCGCCTCGCCAACCAACAACAGCGTGGTCAATAGCCAGTCCTTCTGCTTGATCTCGGCCAGCAGTGCACCCAGGGTGCTGCGATGGGTCGATTGATCCGGCCAGCTGGCGCGGCGCACCAAGGCCACCGGCGTGCTGTCCGGGTAGTGCTTGCGCAGATCGGCGATGGTTTCCTTCAGTCGCTGGCCGGAGAGGAAAATGCACATCGTGGCGCGGTGCGCGGCGAACCGCTCGACCGATTCCAGTTCCGGCACCGCCGAGGCGCGGCCGGATACGCGAGTGAGGATGATCGACTGCGATACCTCGGGCTTGGTCAGTTCGCTGCCCAAGGCCGCGGCGGCGGCGGTGAAGGACGACACCCCCGGCACGATTTCATATTCGATGCCCAGCTTCTCCAACCGGCGCATCTGTTCGGCGGTGGCGCCGTAGATCGCCGGGTCGCCGGAATGCAGCCGCACGACATCGGCGCCGGCATCGCGTGCGCGCAGATAGCAGGCTTCCTGCTCGTCGAGCGACAACTCGGCGGTATCGAATAGTTCGGCGTCTGGACGGCAATGCTGCAGCATATCGCGCGGCACCAGCGATCCGGCGTACAGCACCATCGAAACCTGACCCAGCAGACGGGCGCCGCGCACCGTGATCAGATCGGCGGCGCCGGGGCCGGCGCCGATGAAATATACTTTCATGAATGTCTCTTTTCTCGCGCCGTACGGCGGATCAACAGGGTGGACAGGTAGCCGATGGCGTCTTCCGGATCGAGCGTGTCGACGCGCTCGCATAGCACCTCGTCGGCCAGGCCGATACGGCGGGCATAGGCGCAGTGCTCGGCGATGCCGAGCCGATCCAAGAGCGCCAGCACCTCCGGCAGGCGCTTGCCGATTTTCATCAAAATCACGATGTCGTGGCTGGCGATGTCGTCCGCCAATGCCGCCATATCGTCCGGGCAGGGCAGGATCAGCATGCGCTCCTTGCCTTCGCCCAGCGGCCAGGACAGCGCCGAGGCGGTGGCGGCGAAACTGGTGATGCCGGGCCAGGTCTTGTGTTCGGCCGCGGGCAGCATCTCGCGCACCGCCGCGAGTAGGTAGCCGTAGGTGGAGTAGGTCATGGCGTCGCCGATGGTCAGATAGGCCACCGTATGTCCCTGGCGCAGCTCGTCGACCACCTGGGCCGCCAACTCGCCGTAATGGCGCGCCAGCACGCTGCGATCCGGGTCCATATTGAATTCCACCTCGCGAAAACGCGACGGATCGATGTCGAGTCCGGCCAGCGTCTGGCGCGCAATGGAAATGTCGCTCGAGCGCGCGCGCGGTAGGTAGATGATGTCGGCGCTCCGCAGGTCGGCCAGTGCCGCCACGGCGATCAGGCCCGGCGTGCCGGGGCCGACGCCCACACCGATAAAACGTCCCAGCGTCTGGCTCATGCCGCTTCTCCCAATGGGGTGCCGTCCATGCTGAATAGGCGGACAGAGAGCCGGTCGACGCTTGGTACGCGCGGCTGCATCATGGCGGCCAGATGCGCTTCCAACGCACACCAGAAGGCATGGGCGCGCGCGTCCGGCTGCAGTATTTGAATCACGTTTTCCACAGTATTGGCTTTCTCGATCTGTAAAACGATATCGGGCTCGAAGCCCTGCGCGGCGGCGAATTGCGCCACGCCGCGCATGGCCATGCGACTTTTGCTGGAGTGGGTGTCCCACGAGCCGTCCAATAGCTTGGCAAGCTTCCCTGGGTGACCCAGCATCCACAGGGCGCCGAGCCGGGCTTGCTTTTCGCGCAGGATGGTTTCGGTCTGGTCGAGCGAGTCGCCGATGAAGTTGGCGATCTGCACCACCTGGTGTTTTTGCAGCTGCAAGGTGTCGGCGGCGAAGCCGCGGCCGATTTTCCCCGGCGTAAGCGCGATGGCCGGCGGCGGCGCGTCACCCAGCGCCACGCGGATGTACACCTCGATCGAGGCGATCCAGGCGGCGAGCGACATCGGCTCGACGATGCCGCTGGTGCCGAGAATCGAAATGCCGCCGACGATGCCGAGCAGCGGGTTGAACGTGCGCTTGGCGATCTTTTCGCCATCGACGCAACCAATGGCCAGGTCGAAGCCCGGGTCGAGTCGGCCGGCCAGCACTTCCTCCACCGCCCAGCGCATCATCTGGCGCGGCACCGGGTTGATCGCCGCTTCGCCGGGCGGAATGCGCAGGCCCGGCGCGGTGACGGTGCCGACGCCCTGGGCCGCCAGGTAGCGTAGCGTGCCGGTGCCATTCGGCCGCACCTCGGCGAAGATCGTCGCGCCGCGCGTGGTGTCAGGATCGTCGCCGGCGTATTTGACGACCTCGGCGCGTACGCCGCCATCGCTTAAGGTCTGTACGCCGGCGACCGGTACCGGCAGGTAGAAATCCGGATCCGGCAGGCTGACCTCGACCGCATCGACCGTGACGCCATCCAACAGTCGCAACAACGCGGCCTTGACGGCGGCGGTGGCGCAACTACCGGTGGTGCGTCCGCGCATCAGCCCGTTCGGGGCCGGTACGTCGAGGTCGAAGGCGCGGCGCGTATTCATCCTGCCTGCTTCTCCAGATACACCGCTTCGATCGCGGCGATCATCAACGCGTTGACCACGGTGGCCGCCCAAGGCGACCCGCCGCGCGTGCCGCTATTGGTGATGCGCGGCACCTGCATTAATTTTTTCAACGCGTCCTTGCATTCGCGCGTACCGACGAAGCCGACCGGCAGGCCGACCACCAATTGCGGACGCCAGCCGTGTTCGCGCACCAAGCGCACCACTTCCATGATGGCGGTCGGCGCATCGCCGATGGCGATCACCACGTCGTTGCCGAACTTTTCCCAGGCGCGGCGGATACCGGCGGCCGAACGGGTCAGCCCGTGCGCTTCCGCCATCAACCGCGTTTCCTCGTCGTGCACGCCGCACCAGGTTTCCACACCCAGTTGCTTGAGTACCACGCGCTTGAGGCCGGTTTCGACCATGGTGACGTCGGTGACCACGCGCTGACAGCGCAACAGCGCGCGCATGCCGATTTCGGCCGCCCCCGGCGAGAAGAACATCTCGTCGACGCAAGTGAAGTCGCCGGTGGTGTGCACCAGACGCTTGAGCGCCAGGTGCTGGTCGGGCGGGAAGCTCGACCAGTCGCGGCCTTCGGTGATGATGCGCATGCTTTCCGCTTCGATCGGGTGCGGTTGATAGCGCGGCCAGGCGATCTCGGCCGGCGTGCTGTCGGCGCGCGCCTTGAGATGGTGCGCGCGTTGCGGCAGGCCGACCTTGTGTTCCATGCCGACGATCTTGACCCGGTACTGGCACAGCGCGCAGTTCATATTGGCGTCGCCGGCCACACCCTGTTCGGCGCGCTCCAGTAGGACTTCGGCCACGCGGCTGTCGACGCCCAGATAGCCGGCTTTGCGGATCTCAAGCTCGGGGTGGCGCTCGGCCAGATCGTCGGCGGCGCGATAGATGCGCTTGACCAGTACGCCGTCGAACAAGAAATAAGGCAATACGATCAGACGTTTGCAGCCCAGACGCGCCGCGCTTTGCAGGCCATCGGCCACCAGCGGTTCGGCGGTGCCGGAGTAGCAGACGAAGACGGCGCCGAAGCCCATGCCTTCTTGCAACATGCGCGCGAGTTTGGCGACGTCGCCGTTGGCGTCCGGGTCGGAGGTGCCGCGGCCGACCACCACCAGGCAGGTGTCGGCGCGCGCCACCGTTTCGGCCGATTGGGCTTCGGCGGCGACGATGCGTTCGCGGCAGACCGCCAGCAGGGTCGGGTGCAGATTCATGGTGGCGGCGAAATGGAAGCTCGCCGTCGGATAGTCGCGCGCCAGCGTCTGCCATTCGCTCGGCAAATCGTTTTTGGCGTGCATGGCGGCCAATAGTACCGCCGGCACCATGACGATACGCTTGGCGCCGGCGTCGATCAGCTGTTGCGCGGCGGCGCCGATGGTCGGTTCGGCGAATTCGAGAAAGCCATGCGCCAGTGCCGGGCGTTGCGCGCGCATCAGTTCGGTCAGTTGCATGAATTCGTCGATGCCGTCGGGGTCGCGGCTGCCGTGCCCGGCCAATAGCACGGCGTAATCGTCGCGCTCGCTCATGCCGAGACTCCCGGCGGCGGTTCGATCTGGCTTGCCATCGGCGTCTTGCAACGGATCAACATGATGCTCATGTCCGAACAGCGGTGCTCGGCGCATTCGGCGAGCGTGCCGTGCCATTCCGCCTCGTTGCGCGTCAGGTTTTCCCATACCTCGGTTTTCAACTCGGGATCGATGCCGTTTTCCAGCAGGTAGGCGGCGATGTGCCAGGGCATGAAGGAGCGCGCTTCATCCCACGGGCAGGGGATCACGATGGCGTTGCGCTGGTCTTGCAATACGTGCACCAGGTGGCGCTTGAACGGCGTCAGGTCGCCGCGGCGATGGAAGGTGATGAAGCTGGTTTCGTCGAAGCAGACCTTGGCGCGCGAGGCCAGTACCTGGGCCGAGGTAATGCCGGGCATGGTTTCCACCGGGTGGCCGCAGGCGCGTTCGACCCGTTCCAGATATTGGAAGCCGCTGAAGTGGATATCGCCCATGAAAACCACCACGCAGCGCTTGCCGGCATGATGCATGGCGGCAACGATATCGAGTTGCGCCACCTGGTCGCGGTAGCCCATCTGTACGATTTCGGCCGTGGCGGGGATCAGGGGGCGCACGACATCGATCACGGCATTGAAGCCGGCCACCACGTCGGCGTTGGCCAGCAGCTCGGCCGAACGTCTCGGCAAGTATCCAATGTCGCCGGGGCCGGCGCCGATGCAAATAATCATGTCAATTCCTTGTGTTGCGTCGATGAGATAACCGTTTTTGCGCGGGCCAGGCCGACTGTCTGGCCGATGATCAACAGCGCCGGGCTGCCGATGCCCCGGCGCTCGACTTCAAGCGCCAGGGTGGCGAGGCTCGCCAGCGCTTGGCGTTGTTCGGGGCGCGTGCCGTACTGGATGGCGGCGGCCGGCGTGTCGCCGGACAGGCCGCCGGCCATCAGCGCATCGGCGATGTGGCTCACATGATTGAGCCCCATATAGATGACCAGCGTCATGGCGCTGCGAGCCAGGAGGGCCCAATCCGGCTCGTCGCCGTCTTTGTGGCTATGGCCGGAGACAAAGGTCACGCCGTGCGCGCAGTGGCGATGGGTCAACGGGATGCCCAGCGTGGCCGGGACGGCGCTGCCCGATGTGATGCCGTTGACGACTTCCACGTCGATGCCGGCCGCGCATAAGGTCTGCATTTCTTCGCCGCCGCGACCGAAAATGAACGGGTCGCCCCCCTTGATGCGCGCCACGGTACGGCCTTCGAGCGCGGCGGCAAGCATCAATGCCTCGATCTCGTGCTGTGCTGCCGAGTGCGCACCGCAACGCTTGCCGACGTGCACCACTTCCACGTCGGGTGCGGCGAACTGCAGCACCTCGGGGTTGGCCAGGTCGTCGATCAAGACGAGGTCGGCCTGCTTGATCAGGCGTACCGCCTTCAGCGTCAACAGTTCTACGTCGCCGGGGCCGGCGCCGATCAAAAATACCTTGCCCGTCATCGGCCAAGCCTTTCGCGAATCGTTAAAGACAGATACTCGCCAGTGAGTTGATCCAGTGGCAGGTATTCGGCGGACAAGGCCTGGGCGAGTTGTTTGGTTTGCCCCAGGCGCACAAAGCCGGTTTCGGTGTCCAGTACCAGTGCGGCGTGGCCGGCCTCGGCCAGTTGCCGCGCGGTGGCCAGCGCTTCGCGCCACGGGTCCTGGCCTGCCGTCAGCGCCACGTTGGCGCGACCGTCGGACAGAATCACCAATAGCGGCGCCAGTTGCTCCGGGCTGCGCGCCAGCACCTCGCCGGCCAGCGCCAACGCGTGCGGCAGCGGGGTGCGCCCGCCGGTGGGGAGCGATTCCAGGGCCGCGTGCGCTTGTTCCACTTGGCGTGTCGGCGCCAATACCAATTGCGCTTCGTTGCCGCGGAAGGCGATCACGCCGACCTGGTCGCGGCGCTGATAGGCGTCCGACAATAGGCCGAGCACGCACCCCTTCACCGCCGCCATGCGTTGTGCGGCCGCCATCGAGCCCGAGGCATCGACCACCAGCAAAATCAGATTGCCCTGCTGGCCGACGCGCTCCTTGCGGTGCAAGTCGGCGCGGGTCACGGAAAACGCCTCGGGATTTCGCATCAGGGCGTGGCGCAGCGTGGCGTCGAGCGCCAACTGATCGGGCGCCTCGTCCGGCACGGCGCGCACGTAGCGGCCGGTCGCGCTGTGTTGCGCTTGGCTTCGTCGGCCGCTGGCGGCGTTCGTGCGGGGCTGGCTATCGACTTGCAGCTGGCCGACCTGCGCCGGCGCGGCGGCGGCGATCATGGTGTCGCCGCCTTCCCCCTGATCTGGCTCCGCGTCCTGCTGCGGATCCTGGGGTTCGTCGGCATCGTGCTGCGGCGCCGGTTCGGCGCTCGGCGGCGTTTCTTGATGGCGTTGCAACAGTTGTTCCAGTTTTTCCTGATCCAGACCGGTCTGCTCGAACGGTTTGTGGCGGCGGCGGTGCGGCAGCACCAGCAGTGCGGCGTCGCGCACGTCCAACGCCGTGACCTGCGCACGCCCGGCCAGGGCGGCTTGAGCGCGCGCGGCTTTGTACAGCACGATGTCGGCGCGCAGGCTGGCAACCTCGAATTCGCAGCATAGCTCGCTGATAAAGGACAGCAGGCTATCCGGCATTTGCGTGGCTTCCAGATGGGCGCGGGCATGTGCCAGGCCGGCACGCAAGGCATCGCCATCGGGCTGCCACCGCCGGGCGAAGCCCGCCGGGTCGGCCTCGAACGCCAGGCGGCGGCGCACCACCTCGCTGCGCTCGGTCGGTTGCTGCGGCGCGCTGACATCCACCATCAAGCCGAAACGGTCGAGCAACTGCGGTCGCAGATTGCCTTCTTCCTGGTTCATGGTGCCAATGAGCGAGATACGTGCCGGGTGCGTCAACGACAGGCCTTCGCGTTCCACGGTGTTGCTGCCCATGGCCGCGACATCCAGCAGAACGTCCACCAGATGATCGGCCAGCAGATTGACTTCATCGATATACAAGATGCCGCGGTGCGCACGCGCCAGCAGACCGGGCTTGAACGTTTGCCGGCCCTTTTGCAATGCCGCCTCGAAGTCCAGGCTGCCGAGCACGCGGTCTTCGGTGGCGCCGAGCGGCAAGTTGACGAAGGGCGCCGGCGCGTCCTGCGCCGCTGGGGGCTTCGCCGAGCAGACCGGGCATTCGGCCAGCGGCGAGGCCGGGTCGCAGTTGAAGCCGCAGCCCGCCGTGCGCGCAATATGCGGCAGGAGCTCGGCCAGGCCGCGCGCGGCGGTGCTCTTGGCGCTGCCCTTGTCGCCGCGGATCAAGACGCCGCCGAGCGTCGGGTCGACTGCGCACAGCAACAGCGCCTGTTTGAGCTGTGGCTGGCCGACGATGGCGGCAAAGGGATAAACCAGTTTCATCGTTATTCTCCGCGCGCCTCCAGCCATGCTTCGCTCTTCAGGTGCAGTGCGCGCAATTTCGCCAGCGTCTCGGCGTCGGGCTCGGCCCACAGTTGGCGCTCGGCCGCTTCCAGCAGGCGTTCGGTAATGGCGTTCATCGCCCAAGGGTTGTTATCGGCCAGGAACCGTTGCATCTCGGTGTCCAGCGCGTAGTGCTCGGCCAACGCTTGGTAGACCCAATCGTCGACCACGTGCGCGGTGGCATCGTAGCCGAACAGGTAGTCGACGGTGGCGGTCAACTCCAGCCCACCTTTATAGCCGTGTTTCTGGATGCTGGTCAGCCATTTCGGGTTGACGACCCGGCTGCGAAAGACGCGTAGCACCTCTTGCTTCAGGCCGCGTACCGCCGGATTGTCGGGTTGATGGCTGTCGCCGAATTCTTGCCGCGGCTGACGGCCGCTCAGACTGCGGATGGTGGCGATCATGCCGCCGTGGTATTGCAGATAGTCGTCGCTATCGAAAATGTCGTGCTCGCGGTTGTCCTGGTTGTGTAGCGCCACTTCGCTGCTCGCCAACCGGTGACGCAGCGCATCGCGCGCGTCGCTGCCGTTGTGCTGCCGGCTGTAGCCGTAGCCGCCCCAGTTGATATAGGCGGTGGCGAAGTCGTGTTCGTCTTGCCAGTTTTGCTGTTGGATCAGCGGCAGGATGCCGGCGCCGTAGGTGCCTGGTTTGGAGCCGAATACCCGCAAGAGCGACTGCGATTCGGTGTGTTCGCCCAGGATTTGCTGCTTGAGATCCTGCAGGTAATGCTTGCGCAGGAAGTTCTGCTCGACCGGCTCGTCCAGCCCCGCCACGGCCTCGACCGCCTGGTCGATCAGGCTGATCAGATGCGGAAAAGCGTCGCGGAAAAAGCCGCTGATACGCACGGTGACGTCGATGCGCGGCCGACCGAGATCGGCGAGCGGGATGACCTCGATCCCTTGCACACGCCGGCTTTCCGCCTGCCAAACCGGCCGCACGCCCAGTAGCGCCAGAATTTCGGCGATGTCGTCGCCGTGGGTGCGCATGGCGCTGGTTCCCCAGACGCTGATGCTGACCGATTCGGGAAACGCGCCGGTTTCTTGCCGATGGCGGGCGACGACTTCGCGCGCCAATTCGCTGCCGATACGCCAGGAGGCCTGCGACGGTAGGCTGCGCGGATCGACCGAATAGAAGTTACGCCCGGTCGGCAGCACGTGCGCCATGCCGCGTGTCGGCGCGCCGCTGGGACCTGCCGGCACATAGCCGCCGGCCAGGCCGGAGAGCAGGTTGTCGATTTCTGCGCGGGTGCGTGCCAGATCGGGTACCAGTTGGCGGCCGATCCAGCCGAGTACGGTGCGTAGCGCGGGGCCGACCGTCAGGCCGGGCAGGGTGGTGGCCAGCACTTGGTCGATGGCGTCGGCGGCAAAGTCGCGCGCGGCGAAGGCGGCGACCAGCCGGCGCGCGAGCAAAGCCACGGCGTCGATCGCGTCGGCATGGGTGACCAGCCGCCGATCGGTCAGTGCGGCAAGCCGGGCCGGCTCGGCCGGCAGCCGCGCGCCGCGTTGCTGTTCCAATTGCGCCAGATCCAGTTCGAACAAGGCGGCGACGCTCGCCGGCAGGCTGGGAATCTGCAGATTGGACAGCCGCGTCAGCGCACACAGCATATCGATCAGCGCGTCGCCCTCGGGTGCGCGGCCGAGGGTGTGCAAGCCGTCGCGGATCTGCGCTGCACCGAGTTCGCACAAATAGCCGTCGATGTCCTCGATCAGGTGGGCGACGTCCACCCCTTCCATTTGCGTCAGCGTGCGCGGTACGCCGTGTTCGTCCGGCGTGTCGTCCCAGTGGTGGTGATCGTGGTCGTGGCCGTGCCCATGGCTATGGTGATGGGCGCCGTGCGCCGCTTTGCCGACGCTCGGGCGGTAGTGGGCCGCGCCCTTGACCGGGGTGCGGTAACCGCTCGCGGCGGCAGCCGGCTTTGGGGGCTCGTGGTCATGGCCGTGCGCCAGCATGGCGCCCAGATCGGCATCCAGCTTGGCTTCCTTGATCAAATCCCAAATCTGCTGCTGCAGAATGGGCAGTTTGCTCGGGTCGAGCATTTCCACCTGGTAGTACTCGTCCACCAGCTGCGTCAGCTGCGCCAAGGGGCCGTAGGTGTCGGCGGTGGTCATCGGCGGCGTCAGGTGGTCGATGATCGTGGCGTGCGCGCGTCGCTTGGCCTGGGCGCCTTCGCCCGGGTCGTTGAGGATGAACGGGTAGAACAAAGGCATGTCGCCCAATACGGCGTCGGGGAAGCAGTCCTGTGAGAGTCCCACGCCCTTGCCGGGCAGCCATTCCAGCGTGCCGTGCTTGCCGACGTGCACGATGGCATCGGCTTGCCATTCGTCGCGCAGCCAGCAATAGAGCGCGTAATAGTGGTGTGTCGGCGCCAGATCCGGGGTGTGGTAAATGGCGTCCGGATCCATGCCGTAGCCGCGTGGCGGTTGCAACGCGACAAAAGCGTTGCCGAATTCGAGTCCGGAGAACACCAGCGCACCCTGGTGGACGTAGGCGACACCGGGCGCATCGCCCCAGCGTTCGGTCATGCGTGCCTGCAAACCGTGCGGCAATTCGGCGAACCATTCGGCGTAACGCGCGGCCGGTACGCGCGCCGCGGCGCGCGCCAGTTGTTCGTCGGTCAGGTAGGCCTGGTCGTAGGCGCCGCGATCGATCAATTGGTGCATCAGCGTCGTGCTGTCGGTCGGCAAGCCATCGACGCGATAACCTTGTGTCTGCATGGCCTGCAGGATGGCCCAGAGCGAGGCCGGCGAGTCCAGACCGACGGCATTGCCGATTTGCGCCGCCTTGCTGCTGGAGTTGGTGAACAGAAAGGCGATGCGCTTTTCGGCGGGCGGCGTGGTGCGCAATCGCACCTGGCGCGCCGCGATGCCGGCCACGCGACGCACGCGATCCGCCAACGGCATGTAGACGGTTTCGCCGTCGGCCGCCTCGGCGTGCATCGCTTTGAACGACATGGGCACGGTAATCAGTCGTCCGTCGAATTCCGGTAGCGCCACGTTCATCGCCGTGTCCAGCGGATTGAGGCCGCGATCCGCGGCGCGCCAGGTGGCTTCGGTCATATTGCTGGCGATGGCCTGCAGCACCGGGACATTCAATTGCTCGAAGGCGGCCACAGCCCAGCCGGCCTGGGTCGGCCCGTCGCTGTTGACCTCGCCGATGGCGAACGAGGTGGTGTTGATCAGCGTTTCGATGGCTTCCTTGGCGAACGGCGCGAGCGCCGCCGGCAAGCCATGCTCGCCCGGCGCGCGCAGGCTGGCCGTGAAGACCGGCAGGGCGTTGAGCCGATGCTCGGCCAATGCGTCGATCAGACTGTCGATGAAGTGGGTGTTGCCCGATAGCCAGTGCGCGCGATAGAACACCAGGCCGACCGTCGGCCAGTCGGGACGGCGCATGGCGCGCCAGTCGTCCAGTGTGGCCAAGGCGCCGAGTTCGGGGTGATAGATGCCGTGTTCCGGCAGGCTTTGCGGTTCGGTATAGCCGTGACCGGTCATTAATAGCCGGTCTGACAGACAGCGCAGCATCTGCGCAAGATTGCCCGTGCCGCCGGCTTGCAGGTAGGCATTGACCTCCTGCTGCAGCCCGGCCGGCACATTGGAGAGCGCCGCCAGGGCCGGATCGGGTTCGCCGGTGCCGGAGAGTACGATCAGCGCGGCTTGGGTCTGACGCGCATGGCGCAACAGCAGATCGAAACCGGCGATTCCGTCGGTATGTCCCAAGACGCGCACGAGAATGACGCGGGCCGTGGCAAGCTCGTCTTGCAACAGTGTCTGCATGGCGGCCGTGTTTTCGATTGCCTGCAGGTTGATGCCCAAGACCTGCGCGAACTCCGCCGGCAGCTCGGCGCGCGCGAGGGCCGAAAGGTCGGTGCCGGCATGGCTCAGCAGGACGAGACGATCGGTCATGCGATACCTCCGTCGATCTGGTCGATGCGTTTCCATTTATAAATGGCGGCCGACAGTACCCAGGTGACTAGGAAAATGCCCACCACGAAGTAACCGAAATGCGCCAGGTTTTCGTTCAGTTCGCCGATCGTATCCCAGAACCAGCCGGACAGATGCAGCTTGCTGGCCACCAGTCCAAGGGCCTCCAGTCCGCCGATGATGACCGCCACCAGAACCGAGACCAGGGTGATGGTCAGGTTGTACCACAGCTTGCGGATCGGACTGACGAAGGCCCAGCCGTAGACGCCGACCATCATCAGGCTGTCGAGTGTGTCGACCAGCGCCATGCCGGCGGCGAACAGTATCGGGAATGCCATGACGTGCCACAAGGAAATGCCCTGGGCGGCTTGCGAGCCGGCCATGGCGAACAGGGCGATTTCGGTGGTGGTGTCGAATCCCAGACCGAACAAAAATCCGATCGGGAAGAGGTGCCAGCTTTTGCTGACCATGCGGAACAACGGCCGCAGCAGGCGCGCCACCAAACCCCGACTGGCCAGCAAAATATTCAGCTGTTCTTCGCAGATCGGTTCGCCGCGTTGCGCGCGGCGGAAGTTGTGCCAAATACCCTTGAGCGCCGACAGGTTGAGCGCGGCCAGCGCCAGCAGGAATAGCGCGGAGGCCGAGGTGCTGATGACGCCGCCGACTTCTTTGAGGCTGCCGATCTCGCCCTGCAGCGAGGCGGTGGTGAAGACAATGATGGCGACCATCAAAATCACCACCGAGGAGTGGCCGAGCGAAAAATACAGGCCGACGCCGAACGGGCGTTGGTTTTCCTGCATCAGCTTGCGTACTGTGTTGTCGATGGCGGCGATATGGTCGGCGTCCACGGCGTGGCGCAAACCGAAGATGTAGGCCAGCAGTGCCATGCCCAGCAGGGTCGGACGTTCGGAGAAGGCGTAGAGCGCCCAGGCCCAGGCGGCCAGGTTGGCGATCAGCAGGAAGGAAATCGTGGCGGCCAGTTGACGCTTGCCGGCAGGATGGTCCCCGGTCAGTGCGGAAAGGTCGAATTTCATGTTGCCCTCGGTTGACTGCGCGTCGCCGAGAGCGAGGGCTGCGGCCGTAAGGCGGATCGGCCGCATGCTTGTCTCCCGGCGCACCCCGACCGGTTTTAGCTCACGTCGACAATGTGACGGCCGGTCTCCTGGCTCGCGCGTCTTGGCCCACGGAACCCTCCGATCTTGTTCGGAGGGTTCTTAGATCGCCTTCCCAAGCTTGCGCTCAGTGGCATTCGATCCGGACTCTTCGCTTACAGTTGCGGGGGCAGCTGCGGTATTGAACCGCATTCCCGTTTCACCCTACTGGGCACCGTCATGAAAGCGCGATATTACGTGATGATTGAATATTTGGGAAAGAGTGGTTGACGAAAATTTGATCTAGCTCCGGGACAAGGCTTGTGCCAACCGTGCCCAGGCGGTCTCGTCCGCCGGCAGGCCAAAGCGCAGACTGGCCGGCTCGGCGAATAAGCGCACCCATACGCCTTGGCGCGCCAGTTGCCGATGCACCACAGCGGCATCGTTGTGCCGCAGCCATTGAAACATCGGCGAGCCGCCGTCCGGTGTCAAGCCGTGTTCGGACAGTAGCGCGGCAAGCCGGATGCTTTCGCGCGGCAGGCGTTCGCGCATGGCGGCGTGCCAGTCGCGGTCTTGCAACGCCAGTCGCACCGCCTGGCGCGTCGGTCCCGCCAATGCCCAGGGGCCGAGCTCCTCTTGCAGTGCTTGCAGCAGCGCCGGCCAGGCGAAGACAAAGCCGGCGCGCGCGCCGGCCAGTCCGAAGAACTTGCCGATCGAACGCAGAACGATCAGCCCCGGCTGGCCGACCAACGGCAGCAGACTGCGTTCAGGCGTGACGTCGAGAAAGGTTTCGTCCAACAGCAGCCAGCCGCCTCGGGCCGCTAGTCGCGCCAGCCAGTCGTGCAACTGCCGCGGTTCCGGTAGCCAGCCGGTGGGATTGTTCGGCGTGGTGAGTTGTAGGACGTCTAGCTGGTCGAGTTGGGCGTCGATGGCGTCGGGCGACAGCCGCTCGATGCGGTGGCCCTGGCGTTGCCAGGCATACGGGTGCTCGGCATAAGTGAAGTCCAGCAGGCCGACCCGGCAGGGCGCGCGCAGCCGCGGCAAGGCCTGGATGGCGGCTTGCGAGCCGGCGACGGCCAAGTGCGCCTCCGTGCCGTAGAAAGCGGTCGCCGCGTTTTCCAGTCCGTCATCCGGCTCCGGCAATCGCTGCCAAGCGCGCGCATCGACGGCCGGAACCGGCCAACCGTGCGGGTTGAGCCCGGTCGATAGGTCGACCCAATCTTCCGCGGCGATGCCGTAGCGTTGCGCCGCCGCGAGAATACCGCCGCCATGTTCAAGCATGAAAGCCTCCAAAGCTCAAGCCGACGACGAGCGCCAGCACGCCCCAGGCCCACATGCCGCGCCGGACCAGCGCGACCGCGCGGCGAATGTCGGCGGTGGTCGGCTCGCGGCCCTCGCCCAATGGCGGGCGTTCTTTGCTCTTGCCGTGGTAGATCGCCGCGCCGCCAAGCGAAATATTCAGTGCGCCGGCGCCGGCCGCCATGACCGGCCCGGCATTCGGGCTATACCAAGTCGGTGCCTGTGCGCGCCAGCAGCGCCAGCCGACGCGGGTGTTGCCGAGCAGGACGTAAGTCAAGGCGGTTAGACGCGCGGGGATCAGGTTCATCAAATCGTCGAAACGCGCCGCGGCCCAGCCGAAGTATTGATAGCGCTGGTTGCGGTAGCCCCACATGGCATCCAGCGTATTCGACAGCCGATACAGCACCACCCCGGGCGCGCCGGCGATCAGGAACCAGAACAACGCGGAAAACACCGCGTCGCCGCCGTTTTCCAACACCGATTCGACCGTGGCGCGCGCCACCTGGCTTTCGCTCAACTGCTCGGTCTGGCGGCTGACGATCATGCCGACACGCTGGCGCGCCAGCGGCAGGTCGTGGTTTTCCAATGCTGCGGCCACGGCTTCGGCGTGTTTGGCCAGGCTCTGTGCGCCGATGGCCAGATACAGCACCACCACCGATGCCGCCAGGCCGATGCCCGGCAAACTGCCGAGCCAGCGTGCCAATAGGGTGAACGGCAGCAAAAGCAGCACGATGCCGAGCACGCCGTAGAGCCTCATGCGCCAGGCGGGCACGGCATTGCACGCGCGCGGATAAAGCAGCGCTTCGACGCGTTGTGTCAGGCGGCCGAAACCGACTAGCGGGTGAAAACAACGCGGCTCGGCCAGCAGACGGTCGAGCAAAAGCGCAGGCAAAACAAGACTGGCGTTTATCACGATAGAGGCCTATATTTCGGCGCTTGCGACCGGCGGCATCGCTGCCGTTGGTCTGGAAAAAGTCGCCATTCTAGGACGTGCGCAAAAAAAATGCGCGTTCGGAGATCAAATCATGTCCGCAAAAACCCTGATGATTCAGGGCACCACCTCCGATGCCGGCAAGAGTACCTTGGCTGCCGGTTTGTGCCGCTTGCTGGCCCGGCGCGGCGTGCGCGTCGCACCGTTCAAACCGCAGAATATGGCGCTCAATAGCGCCGTCACCGTCGACGGCGGCGAGATCGGTCGTTCGCAAGCGGTGCAGGCATTGGCTTGCGGCGTCGAGCCGCATACCGATATGAACCCGGTGTTGCTCAAGCCCAATTCCAATATGGGTTCGCAGGTGATCATCCAGGGACGCTCGATCGGCAATATGGATGCGGTGCCTTACCACGCCTATAAACCCAAGGCGCGCGCCGCGGTACTGGAATCCTTTCATCGTCTGGCCGAACAGTATCAGTGCATTGTGGTGGAAGGGGCGGGCAGTCCGGCGGAAATCAATTTGCGCGATGGCGATATCGCCAATATGGGCTTCGCCGAAGCGGTCGACTGCCCGGTGCTGCTGGTGGCCGACATCGACCGCGGCGGGGTGTTCGCCCATCTGGTCGGCACGCTGGCGCTCTTGTCGCCAAGCGAGCGCGAGCGGGTGGTCGGCTTCGTCATCAACCGCTTTCGCGGCGATATTGCGTTGTTGCAGCCTGGCTTGGATTGGCTGGAGCGCGAGACCGGCAAGCCGGTGCTGGGCGTGTTGCCCTACCTGATGGGGCTGCACATCGAAGCCGAGGATAGCATCAGCCAGAAAGGCTCGGCCGAGGCTGGCGGCGGACGCGAAATCCTGCGTGTGGTGGCGCCGGTCTATCCGCGCATCAGCAACCACACCGACTTCGATCCGCTGCGGCTGCATCCCCAGGTCGAGTTGACGCTGGTCGGGCCGGGACAGCCGGTGCCACCGGCCGATTTGATCATTCTGCCGGGCAGCAAAAGCGTGCGCGACGACCTGGCCTGGCTGCGCGCCAACGGCTGGGAGCCGGCCATCCAGCGCCATTTGCGGTATGGCGGCAAGCTGATCGGCGTTTGCGGCGGTTACCAGATGCTGGGTCGGCAAATTCACGATCCGTTGGGGCTGGAAGGCGAACCTGGCAGTTGCCCGGGCTTGGGGCTGTTGGCGTTGGAAACCACGCTGGCAGCGGAAAAGTGCCTGACTCGCGTCGAGGGGACGCTGTCCGCTGGCGGCGCCAAGGTGACCGGTTACGAAATTCATATGGGCGTGACGCAGGGGGCGGCGCTGGCGCGGCCGGCGGTGCGGCTGGCCGACAAAACCGACGGCGCGCTGTCGGAGGACGGGCAGGTGCTGGCGACTTATTTGCACGGGCTATTCGATCATCCCGAGGCGCTTCAGGCATTACTCAACTGGGCGGGGCTGGCGCAGGCGGAAGTCATCGATTACCCGGCGTTGCGGCAGCAACATATCGATCGCTTGGCCGATTCGTTGGAGCAACATCTGGATCTTGGTCGTCTTGCCGGCATACTGCCGGGGGTATAGATGGTTGGTGCGTTGCTTCGCGAACGCACCCTACGCGAATGTCGCGTATCATAAGCGACTTCAAACCAGCAGGGTGGAAATGCTCATGTCGTCGGATATTCAATTGGATGCCAAAACCTATCAAGCCATCGAGCAGCGTTGCGAGGCGGGCGACCGGCTGACCGAGTCCGACGACTTGGCCGCGGCCCTGGTGGCCTACCAAGAGGCCTGGGACCTGCTGCCCGACCCGAAGCGCGCCTGGGAAGCGGCCACCTGGATCAAGATCGCCATCGCCGACGCGCATTTTTTTGCCGGCCAATTCGACGCGGCAGTCGCCGAACTGGATTTTGCCCTGACTTGCCCTGGCGGCTTGATCAACCCCTACATCGATTTGCGCATGGGACAGTGCTTGCTCGAACTTGGGCAGACGGACGAGGCGCGCGAATGCTTGAGCGACGCGTTGGCCGAGGCCGGCGAGGAAATTTTCGAGGGCGAAGAGAGCAAATACCTGGCGCTGGCTCGGGAGGGCGGGCAGTGAGCGATGTGCAGGAGATGACGCCCTACCAAATGTTGGGCGGCGAGGGGGTGGTGCGTTGGTTGACCGACCGCTTCTACGACATCATGGATAGCGACCCTGCCGCGGCGCCGTTGCGTGCCATGCACCCGGCCGACCTGGCCGGTTCGCGCCAGAAATTGTTTATGTTCCTGTCCGGCTGGTTGGGCGGGCCGTCGTTGTTTGTCGAGGCTTTCGGCCATCCGCGGCTGCGCATGCGCCATATGCCGTTCGCCGTCGACGAAGCGGCGCGCGATCAATGGATGTCTTGCATGCGTCAGGCGGTGGACGAGCTGATCTGCGAAGATTGGCTTAAGGCGCGGTTGCTGGCCGCTTTTTACGATACCGCCGACTTCATGCGCAATCAGTGAGCTCACAATGGAAAAACGTTGCCCGGTCGATCAAAGCGAATTGCAGTCTCAAGGCAAGGACTGGCTGTGCCCGACTTGCGCGACGCGTTATCGCGTGCAGGGGCGTTGCCTGGATTGCGGCGCCGAAATGGAACGCCTGCAGGCCTGCGGTGCCAGCAACTGGTTTTGCCCGCGATGCAATGAGTTGAAGTCGCGCGCACGGGTGGAGACGCAGTTGGTGCCGGTTCGGGAGTAGGGTTGTCGAATACGTTCGAAAGAAGCGGCGGCTTGCGAGTCGCCGCTTTTTTTGCGGCTCAATGCAATGGGTTTGCATTAAATCGCCAACCGATTTAATATCTGTCATTAAAAGTAACATTTGCTTACAGCGGTTGTCAGCATTCGGTTATGCCGGATTTTGTTTTTCTGTCGGTCGCGGATTGTGGATGCCGACATTGCAAGCCCATTGACATGGCTTACGTCATATTCGTACATCATGTTTTTGACAATGGGAAGCTTTATTGGCATTGTTCGATATTTTGTCACTCAGCAAAGGCTAGACGACGTTGTCACGCCAGCCGGCCTCGGAAGACGATAGCGGCGTTCGTCCCCGACACCAGCGTCAAAAACCAACACCATGCTTGATGCCCTTTTACCGTACTACGAACGCGAGCTGAGCCACCTGCGCGAGTTGTCCGGCGAGTTCGCCCGGCGCTACCCGAAAATCGCCGGACGGCTGCAGTTGGAAGGCGAGCAATGCGAGGATCCGCATACCGAGCGGCTGATCGAATCGTTTGCCTTCTTGGCCGCCCGCGTGCACAAGAAGCTGGACGACGAGTATCCGGAGATCGCCGCCAGTTTTCTGGACGTGCTGTACCCGCATTACCAGCAGCCGGTGCCTTCGGCCACCATCGTGCAATTCGAGTGCGACGCCGAGCGGCCGGAGATCGCCAAGCGCTATCGCGTCGATCGCGGGCAGATGGCGAACGCCCAGCCGTTGCAGGGTGTGACTTGCAAATTCCGCAGTTGCTACCCGGTCGACCTGTACCCACTGACGCTGACCGCCGCCCGCATCGAGCTGACCAGCGCTTCGGCGCATCTGCATCGGATGGCGCCGGATGCCGCCGCCGTGCTGACCTTGGAGTGTCGAACCCAGGGCGGTCTGCCGGTCAACGGCATCGATTTGCAGAGCCTGCGCTTTTTCCTCGATGGCGAAGCGGCCCCCATGCACCTGTTGTACGAGCTATTGCTGTCCAAGGTGCTACGGCTGCAAGTCAGTGACGGTCGCGACGACCCGGCACGGAGTGCCGTCTTGCCGGCTAGTGCGATTCAGGCGGTCGGTTTCGGTCGCGACGAAAGCATGCTGGAATACGACGAGCGCTCGTTTCAGGGCTATCAACTGCTGACCGAATATTTCTGTTTTCCCGATAAATTCCTGTTCGTCGACTTTCAAGGGCTGGCGCCTGCGGTGCGCGCGCTCGACGGCGACCGGCTGCAGATCCGCTGCTTCCTGTCGGCCTTTCCGGATTCCGAACGCCATCATCGCCTGCTGACCGGGCTGCAGCCGCAGCACTTCAAACTGGGCTGCACACCGATGATCAATTTGTTCGCCCAGCCGGGCGAACCGATTCGGGTCACCCACCAGAAAGCGGGCTATCCGGTGACGGTGGACGCCCGGCGGCCGCAGGGCTACGAGGTGGTGCAGATCCGCAAGGTGACGCGGGTCGAGAAGAGCGGCGAGGGCGAGTTGTCGCAAGAGGTGCTGCCGTTTTACGCACTGCGGCACGGCAGCGGCGAGGATGCGCCGCGTTTTTACTGGCATGCCGGTCGCGAGGCATCGACGCGCGGCGGCGACCGCGGCACCGACGTGGAAATTCATCTGGTCGACTTGGCGTTTCAGCCGGTACGCCCGGCCAGCGAGGTATTGAGCGTGGCGTTGTTGTGCAGCAACCGCGATTTGCCGGAGCAATTGCCGTTCGGCGGCGGACAGAGTAGCACGCGCGCCGACTTCACCTTGCCGGGGCACTCGGTGGTCAAACGCGTGCGCATGCTGCGTAAGCCCAGTAGCAGTCAGCGTTGCCCAAGCAAACGCGGTCTGCAATGGCGGTTGATTTCGCATTTGTCGCTCAACTACATGTCGATCGTCGATGCTGGCCATCAGGCACTGCAGGAAATGCTGGCACTCTACAATCTGAGCGAATCGGCCGCCAATCAGCGCCAGATCCAAGGTATTCGCGCCGTGCGCAGCCAGCCCTCGGTTACTCGGGTCAGCGGCCGCGATTTTTCCGGCTTCGTGCGCGGCACGGAAATCCATCTCACGCTGGACGAGGATCACTACGTCGGCGGCAGCCCCTATTTGTTCGCCGCATTGCTGGAGCGTTTCTTCGCCTTGTACTGCACCCCGAACAGTTTCACCCGCCTGCATGTGCATGCCGGCCCGGATCAGGAGGAAATCGCGCAATGGCCAGCCCGCGCAGGTCAAGCCCTCGTGATCTGAACGCCGAACTGGCGTCGAATGCGCCGAGTTTCGGCTTTTTCCAGGCGGCGCGCCTGTTGGGTCTGTTTGCGCGCGAACGCGCGACGCGAGTCGGTCATCTGCCGGCCCGCCTGCGCTTTCGCACGCCGGCGACGCTGTCGTTCCCGCCAAGCGAATTGGTGTCCTATCGCCAGCCACAGCGGCACGAACCGGTGGATGACGGCGTCGACGAGATGATGGTCAGTTTCATGGGGTTGACCGGACCCTCCGGTGCGCTGCCGGTGTCTTACACCGAACTGCTGATCGAGCGGCGCACGCGTTCGCAGGACACGGCCATCCATGCTTTCCTCGACCTGTTCAGCCATCGCGCGGTGTCGTTGTTTTACGGCGCTTGGCGCAAGTATCGTTTCTGGGTCGGGGTAGAAGCCGGCGAGGCCGACGGTTTTACCCGCAATCTGCTCGATTTTGCCGGCGTCGGCCTATCGCAACTGCGCCAGCGTATGCAGCGCCAGGACGCGCTGGACGAAAACCTGTTCGTCTATTACGCCGGATTGCTGAGCCAGAAGCCGTTGTCGGCCCAGGCGCTGGCCTCGCTGGTGCAAGGCTTCTTCGCCGTGCCGGCCGCGCTGGAACAGTTCGTCGGCCAATGGATTCACCTACCGCTGTCCGAACAGAGCCAGTTGGGCCAATCGTCCTGCCAACTCGGCTTGTCGGCGTTTGCCGGCGAGCGCATGTGGGATCGTCAAACCAAGTTGTCGCTGCGGCTCGGGCCGATGCGTCGCGCCGAGTTCGAGGCCTTGCAGCCCGGCGGCGCCGGCGCGGAGGCGCTGCAGGCGCTGATGCAACATGCCTTGGGGCATGGCCTGGCGGTCGACGTCGTGCTGGTGCTGGATCGGCGCGACGTGCCGCCGCCGCAACTGACGCCGGAAGCCGGCTTGCGCCTTGGCGGCAATGCCTGGCTCAACGCGGCAGGCAGCGTGCCGGCTCGCGATCCGGACGAGATGGCTTATACGCTGTTGCACTGAACTTCTTTATTTCTTTTTACGATGGATTGATATGTCGATTTCGGTTAAAGCCCTGGTAAGCAAGCTCACGCCGGTTGCCCGGCAATGTGTGGAACAAGCCGCCAGCCGTGCGCTGGCGCGCAGTCATTTCGAAGTGGAAATCGAACACGTGCTGCTGGCCATGTTGGATGGCGACGGCAACGCCGCGCGTTCCGCTTTGAGTGCGGTGGCCGCGCCGATCGACCGCATGGAAACCGAGCTCGATGCCGCGTTGGATGGCTTTCGCAGCGGCAACACCCGTAATCCGGTGCTGTCCGCCTGGTTGCCGAAATGGCTGGAGAAGGCTTGGCTCGCGGCCAGCACCGAGTTTGGCCAGGATCGTGTCTCGACCTTGGACATGCTGCTGGCGCTGTTGGCCGACGACGCGCTGCGCGCCGCCGTGCAGCAAACCGTGCCGAGCCTGTTGCGCGTCGACGCGCACGACTGGCGCCGCGGTTATGCCGAGCTGCGTCGACATGGCAGCGAGGCGGGGGAGGGCGAAGCCCCTGCGGAGGACGAGAGCGCTCCGGTCGGTGCCGCGCCGACTGGCCGCAAGGGTGCGCCGGGGCTAGACAAATACACCATCGATCTAACCGCCCAAGCGCGCGCGGGTAAAATCGACACCATCCTCGGCCGCGATAGCGAAATTCGCCAGATGATCGACATCTTGATGCGCCGTCGCCAGAACAACCCGATTCTCACCGGCGAGCCGGGTGTGGGCAAAACCGCCGTGGTCGAGGGCTTGGCGCTCAAGATCGCTCAGGGCGAAGTGCCCGATCCGCTCAAGGGGGTCACGCTGCGCACGCTCGACCTTGGCCTGTTGCAGGCCGGCGCCAGCGTCAAAGGCGAGTTCGAAAACCGCCTGCGTCAGGTCATCGATGAGGTCAAGGCGAGTCCGGTACCGATCATTCTGTTCATCGACGAAGCGCACACCCTGATCGGCGCCGGTGGCGCGGCCGGGCAGAACGATGCCGCCAACTTGCTCAAGCCGGCGCTGGCGCGCGGCGAGTTGCGCACCATCGCCGCCACCACCTGGGCCGAATACAAGAAATACTTCGAAAAAGACGCCGCCCTGGCGCGCCGCTTCCAGGTGGTCAAGGTGGATGAGCCGCATCCGGACGTGGCGGTGCAAATGGTGCGCGGTCTACGCGACGCCATGGCGTCGCATCACCAAGTCACGATTCTGGAGGAGGCCATCAGTGCCGCCGTGCACTTGTCGAGCCGTTACATCCCCGGCCGGCAACTGCCGGACAAGGCCATCAGCGTGTTGGATACCGCCTGCGCCCGTGTGGCACTGTCGCGCGCGGCGCAGCCGGCGCCCATCGAGGACGTCAGCGCGCTGATTGCCAACATCGAACGCGAAATCGCCGCCTTGTCGCAAGAAGAGGGGCATGGCGAACGGCTGGAAACCTTGGCGACGCGCCAGACGCAGCTACAACAGGATCTCGATCGACTGCATGTCGATTGGCAGGCTCAGCGTGAACTGGTGGCGGAAATCGACGGCCTGCGCGAAGCGCGCGCGGACAAGCCCGCGAGCGGCAAGAAGGCCAGCCCGTTGCAGCAGAAGCGTCAGGCGCTGCGCGCGCTGCATAAAACCCAGCCGCTGGCGTTCGAGTGTGTCGACGAAAACGTGATCGCCGACGTGATCTCCGGTTGGACCGGCATCCCGCTCGGTCGCATGGTCAGCAACGAACTGGGCCAAGTGCGCCGGCTCGACGCGCTATTGGCCGAGCGCGTCATCGGCCAGGATCATGCGCTTGCCCAGATCGCCGAACGGGTCAAGATCGCCAAGGCCAATTTGGAAGATCCCGGCAAGCCCAAGGGCGTTTTCCTGCTGGTCGGCCCAAGCGGCGTCGGCAAGACCGAAACCGCGCTGGCGCTGGCCGAAGCGCTCTATGGCGGCGAACGCAGCCTGATTACCATCAATATGTCCGAGTACCAGGAAGCGCATAGCGTATCCGGGCTCAAGGGCTCGCCGCCGGGCTATGTTGGCTATGGCGAGGGCGGGGTGTTGACCGAGGCGGTGCGGCGCAAACCCTATTCGGTGGTCTTGCTCGACGAAGTGGAAAAAGCCCACCCCGACGTGCTCGAACTGTTCTTCCAGGTCTTCGACAAGGGTGTCTTGGAAGACAGCGAAGGCCGCGTGGTCGATTTCAAGAACACCATTATCCTGCTGACCTCGAATGCCGGCAGCGACCTGGTGATGCGAGCCTGCGAACACGGCGTGACCGTGGAGGACGTGACCCGCGACCCGACGGCGGAAGATCTGATCGAGATTCTGCGCCCGACGCTGCAAAAAACCTTCAAGCCCGCCTTCCTCGGCCGACTGTCGATCATTCCGTATTTCCCGATCGGCGACGAAGTGTTGCGCGGCATCGTGGCGCTCAAGCTGGAAAAAATCCGCCAGCGCATCGCTGACAACCACGGCGCACAAGTGGAGTTCCCCGAAGCCTTGGTCGACTTGTTGGCTGCGCGCTGCCTGGACGTGGACAGCGGTGCGCGCGATGCCGACGCCATCCTGACGCGCACGGTGCTGGCGCGTATCTCCAACGACGTGCTCGACCGCATGGCCAGCGGGAAACCGGTGAAAAAGATCGTCGTGACGCTGAAGGACGATCAGCTCAAGCTGCGCTTGAGCTGAGGAGGGATCGCCGATGTGGATGTCGTTATTGTTGTTCGTGTCGTCGCTGTTCGGCTGGTGGGGCCTGCTTTGGCTTGGCCTGCCGGTAAGCTGGCAGCGCATCAGCCCCTCGGCCATCCTGCTGATCCATGCCGTGCCGCCGGTGCTGATTTTCTCGTTGGCCAAACTGTGGTTGGGCAAGCGCAAGGAACGTGCCGCGGCGGCCGACGAGCAACGTAAACAGGCTGCCGAGGCCGAGCGCCTCGCGGCGCTGGCGACGGCGCGCGAGCAACATCGGGCCGCGCTGGCCGTGCGCCGGGAGCCGGTCGAGTGCCGCTGGGCCGGTTTGATGCTGCAAGGACAAGGCGCCGAGGCGCCGGCATGGCTTGATGATCTGGGTGAGCATGGGTTCGTGCGCCAGATCGAAGCCGACGAACTCGAAGGCGATAGCCTGAGCGAGCGGCTGACGCCGGCACTGACCGAATGGTTTACCGCCCTGTACGAACAGGCGCCGGGCGCCGCCGCTTTGCCGCTGTTGCTCGAACCCTGTCCGGCGTTGGCTGGCGGCGAGCAATTGCAATGGGTGCGCAAGGTGCAGCTTCAGGTGCTCGACTCGCTGGCTGAAACGCAGTTCAAGAACCGGCCGCGTCCTCGTGAGATGGCCTGCCGCTTCCTGCCGGGACGCGGACTGCTGGCCGAGCGTCTGATCACCCTGTTCGAACAGGATGCCACGCTGCCCGGCGCGACCGTGCTGGCCTTTGATGCCGCCTGGGCGGACTCGGTGCTGGACGACGAACCGGCCAGTCAAGGTGCCGCAGTGGCCGGACTGCTGTTTTTGCGCGCCAATCTGCCTCAGAGCGAGCCCGCGGCCGATGTGCCGGCCGAGCAAAACGGCGACAACGCCCCCTATCAGGCCTATTGGCAAAAGCCGGTGGCGCTGGAGTGGGCGGAGTGGGGGACCGTGCCGCCCTGGGCGCAGGAAGATTTGCTGACGCAACCCAAACTCGCCGCACTCGCGCGCGGTGCGCACGCCAGCGCGCTGCCGACGGGTGTGATCGGCATGAGCAAAGTGTTGCGCACCCTGTTGGACGAGGCCTTGATCAACGGCAGCTTGCGCGATCTGCCGTTTGCCGACGACGAACCCGATCCCCAAGCCGAGCAGGCGGCCAGCCTGGCATGGCTGGTGCATGACGGCGGCAGCTTGCGTGCGGCCGGTGGCCGCATGGCGGCGCTGGGTAGCCTGTTGAGCGACAACGAAGTGGAACTCAGTCCAATCGACGACGCCAGCAACCTGGTGCGCGACTGCGGAGTGCTGGGCAGTGCCAACGACGTGGCCTTGGATGCCTGTGCCGCGCTGCATGCCGCACGCCTGCAAGCGCCGGTACTGTTGGCGCATTTTGTCGGCGATGAGGCCAGCTTGTCGGTGACTCGGCCGCCGCTAGAGGAGAATGTTTGATGAAACCCCCTATCCGGTTGGGCGACCCGACCAGCCATGGCGGCGAGGTGGTCAGCGCCGCCGCTACGACCAAATTGTTCGGCAAGCCAGTGGCTTGCGTCGGCGATCGCGTGAGCTGTCCGAAGGAAGGACATAGCAACTGCGTGATTGTCGAGGGCGACGAAAGCTGGAAAGTCGGCGGCAAGGCCGTGGCACTGGATGGCCACAAAACCAGTTGCGGCGCGGTGCTGATCGCGACGCTGGGCGAAGTCGGCAAAGGCTGAATCACAAGGAAATGATCGAGATGGAACCCATGGAACAACAGATCGCCGCGCTATTGGCGCCGATCAGCGACGCGGCGCCCGCCGGCGAAGACCTGAGCTACGACTTGTTGCTCGACGAAATCCGCGAAGCGCGTCGTAGCGACGACCCGACCCTGGCGCAAGGCGACTGGGAGCAGGCCATCAAAACCGCAGACTGGCGCAAAGCGACCCGGTTGTGCGAGCAGGGCCTGTGCCAACGTGGAAAAGACTTGCAATTGGTGGTGTGGTACGGCGAGGCGCGTGCCAAGCTGGATGGCTTCGCCGGCGCCGCGCAAGGTCTCCATCTGTTGGAAGGCTGGCTGGAACGATACTGGGAAAACGGCTTCCCCGAGTACGATCCGAACGACTTGGACGAACGGGTCAGCAAGATCGAGTGGTACGCCATGCAATTGGCACAGGCCCTGCGTATGGCGCCGATGGTCGATCCGCGCCACGGCGGCTATAGCTGGCTCGACTGGAAAACCTCGCGCGAGGTGGAAAACCATGCTCTCAAGGATCCGGACGCCCGTAGCCGCGCCCTGGCGGACGGCAAGCTCGATGGCGAGACCTTCGATAAGGGGGTGACCCAGTCCGGTTTGCCCTGGTTCAAACAGTTGTCGGCCGAGATCGAGCTGGCCTGGAAGCGCTATCAGTCGCTCGATCTGCTGTCGGTCGAACGCTTCGGCGACGCCTTCCCCAGCCTTGCCGAACTGTGGCGCGCGCTCTCCGACTGCCGCGAGGTGGTCGAGCGTTTGATGCAGCAGCAATTTGGCGTGAATACGGCCCAAAAGGAACCTGAAATGACCCCTGCCGCCCCGGCCGTCGTGGCCGTTCCGCAAACGTCGGCGACCGCGCCGCAAGCCGCCGCTTTGGCCGGACAGCCGCGAGGGCCGTTGCAAAGCCGTGCCGATGCCGTGCGCATGCTGCGCGAAGTCTCCGCTTACTTCCGCCAGCACGAACCGCACAGCCCGGTGTCCATGTTGGCCGAGCGCGCCGCGCGCTGGGCCGAAATGGGGTTGGAAGAGTGGCTGACGCACGTCATCAAGGACGAATCCACGCTACGCCAGCTGCAAGAGCTACTAGACGTCAAAGCACCTGGCCAGTAGGCGACGTCGGGGCCGAGCGGGATGGGGATCCCATTCCGCTGGTTAACTTCAGGAAAAACTGACGCGAAAGACCGCTCCACCTCATCGCTGTTTATGCATGAGTCTGGCTAGACTGGCTCATACCATCAGTAGGTGAGCGATCATGACCGAACAAACCACTCAGCCGCCGACGTTTCGCATCGTGCTGTCGCAGCTGCGCATCCTGCGCCAAGCCGGCCACAATATGCTCGTCTTGCTGGACGATACGGGCTGCCTGCACCGGGAAATCGAAGGGCTCGCCACCAGCCGGAGCGGCAAAATCAAACCGATCGGTTATCTGCCCTCCGACCGTCTCCGCTTCTACGCCTTCGACAAACCCTATCTCTACCGGCCGCAACAAGCGCATGCCTGTCTGATCGAGGGCCAGCGCGACGACCTGGAAAACCGCATCGATGCAGCCTGTGCGGCCGGCAAGATCATCGATCTGCACAACCTGCCTTACCCCTTTATGGGGTTTGGTAAAAACAGTAATTCGGTCGCCAGCACCCTCATTCGCGTCATGGGCTTGGCCGCGCCCGAGCACCTGCCAGGCGGGGCATGCGTTATGCCCGGGCAGGGGGAAATGGTGCTGGATGATGCCACCATCGCCCATATCCAGGCCGAATACCACATCACACCGCCTGAGTCGTGTTCATAAACACCGTAGATCCATGTAGGGGTGGCTTTGGCCGCGATATCCTTGCATTCCATCGCGGCGAAAGCCGATCCTAGCTATTTGCGTGGAGATCACTTGGACTTAAGCGGCAGGCCGGTTGCCGGGTCGAGGCCCTTGGCGTCGGCGAGCCGGCGTACCAATTCATCGTTTGGCACTGGTAGGTTGGGGCGGTTCAGGTATTCCTTTTCCCATTGGAATGTGCCGTCCCATTTCGGCAGCGGTGCCGGGGGCAAGGGCGCGATTTTGTCGATATCGGGGACTTTGGGGTTATAGATAAAGTAGCGCTCTGTAAGATCGTAGATGGTTGCGTAACGTTTGCTTCTTTCTAGATCGGTTGATTGTCCGAAATAAAAAAGCGTACCTTTCTGAGTGCCATCACTAGAAAATGCACGGCTTAGCAAAAATGCTGATTGCCCATCTCCATTTCGTACGCCAATTTGAAGCAACGCGATGGCATCGTTATATTTTTTTTCGGTTCTGTAATAAGCAATAACATCCAAAATGGCTTGTTTGTGGCCTTGTTTGGCTGCACACACTCTCATTTTTTGACCGACATCCCAAACTTCAGCTGTAGATGTTTTGACCGTCAGTTTGTCGCCAAGTAAGTACTGGGCCTCTGGATTGCCCAAGTCTGCGGCACGTTTATAATAACGTAATGCGGCTTTGGGGTCTCGAGCAACACCACGCCCGCCATCTAGACTATTCCCCATATTGAAATATGCGACAGGGATATTTCGATCGAGCAGTAACTTGTTTAAATCATACAATTCACTATTGGTTCCGTGGACGACATCTCCATAAGCCAGGATCAGGTTTCGCAGATTTCTATTGGCTTTATAGTGGCCATTCCAGGCTGCAATGCGATAAAACCTTGCAACTTGTGGGAAGTTTTTTGGCCCGCGTTTTGTTTCGAGCCAACGCGCATATTTGAAGAGAATGTCGGCGTCCTGTGGTTCGCTGGGTGTGGGCTCGGATGTGCATGTGAAGCTTAAATCATTATTTTTGCTAAGATCTTTCATGATCGATCCATTTGATTTTTCGGCATGTGTGCAAGCAATGAGAGAGGCTAACAAAGCACATACAAATAATTTATTTCTCATGATTAATCCATATCGGTACACGAGTTTGTTGCTGAGAAAAACTCTACTATAGGGGCGTCTGGAGGTTGTGTGTGGTGATTTAAATCCATGGGCGCCTTTTTGTTTTTATTACTTATTGATTTTTGATAAGATTTATTGTTGGCAGTAATGAACTTCCAGGTGGGGTAGCAATTTTTTACGTCATCTTGATTGCCCTGGTTGGCAGTGTGATGGCCCCAAAGCTCTTTTCTTAATTTGGCGGTTATTTCATTGGATTCGTGCACAATATTCAACTCGCTATCGGTGGTCATGCTTCTATTGTTGATATTGGCCGATCCATGAGTGGTAAATACATCATTGATGATCATGATCTTGCTGTGTACATAAACATCCATCCACTGATCATTTTGGGGATCTGGTGCGACTAGTGTGCAGATGATAGACTTTAACCCTGGAATTTCGACATGCTCGGGCTTGAAGTCGTTGTCGTGGGCATTCTCTAGTTCTTTTCCCAATTGATCGATGTCCTGTTGCAACTTCTGGCGCTTTTCCGGATCTTGACTGCGTTTGAGCTCAGTACGCTTATCCTCTATTTTTTGCGGAAGATATTTCTGCTCCACTTCCTTGGCAATGCTGGGCAATTGATCGGCATGGCCGAGTTCATACAGCATTTCCTCAGTTTTCATGGTGCCTTTGCCCATGCCTTCGTCCGACGAATTGGTGACTACAAATAGATAGAGTGGTTGTTCTCTGCCGCCACCGAGCTGCTTCTTTGCCACGTCGCGTATGGCCGTTGCCAATGGTGGGTAGCGGAAGTACTGATTCTCGATGTAAATGAAGTCGAGGACGTTGTTGGCGGCTTGCATGTACAGCCGCTCGATATCGCGAATGCCGTGCTGTGCTTGGGTGCGCACTAGTTGCGCCATGATCATGCCGGCTTCGGCCGTCGGCGGGGTGGGTTTGCCGCGCTTGGCTAGTAGGTCTTCGCCGGTTTCCTTTTGCCAGGCCTGGGCGAAGTTGTGATGCAGATGCTCCAGAATCGGCCCGGCCACTTTGGCCGACATGTCTTGGCGCGGTTGCCGGCCACTCGCCTCGATGGCGGGGTTGCGTGGGTTGGCCGAGTCTTTGGCTAGGCTGGAGAGCCGGTTTTTCGCGCTGTGTTCGCTGGTATCCCAATACTCGTCCAGCGTGTTGTGCCCCATGACAAAGCCCACCGCGCCTTCGTGGCCGTAATCGACCAGGACGGTTTTCTGGTGGTGGGTGGCGCTAAGTGCCATGGTGGCGCGGCTTGATAGAGAGACGTGAGGATCTCTGCCGCGTTTGCGCAAGTATTCTTCGATTTCGATGCGCTCGTCTTTTGAAAACCCTCGGCCGCGGAACTGCATATTGGGGTGACGGTTATGCGAGGCCTTGTGATACCAGGCTTTGTCGATTTTGTATTGCGTGTCGGTTTCGGTATCGACCTTGTGGAAGTCGCCCCGTCCCGGGGTATTGTCTTCGCCGCCGGCCAAGGCGAGGTTGATGCCTAATAGCTCCATGGTCCAGCCCAGTACGCGGACTTGTACCGGGTCGGTTTCGCGGCTGGCGAGTTCGGTCAGCAGGTCGCCGATACATTTATATCCCGCGTTGGCGCCGCGTCGGAAGTACATCGACGGTTGGAAACCCCAGCAGATGTAGTCGACGCTGTATTTGGCATTGGCGATGGCGTCGTAGACCTCGGCAAAGGCTTTTTCGCCATTGACCAGATATTCATAGTGGGCATAGGTCGGACTGTACTCCGGCGCTTTGCCGTCCTGGCCGTTCAAGAACCAGGGCAGTTGCGGTACGGCGATCTGCGTTTCCGATAGTTTCATCGGGACCAAAATGTCGCCCATCAGCCGTTCTCCTTATCGTTGGCGAGCAATCGGTGATAGAAGCCTCGGGCGTGGGTGTCCATTTGCGTCACGTCTTGTACGGTGCCTTTCTTGTGATTGATGAAGCCCTGGTTGGCAAGTGCGCCGGCACCTTCTTCGCCGGCGTATTCGTTGACGATGGGTATCTGGTAGGTCAGGCCGTTGGCCAGTTTCAGCGTGTATTTCTGAGTGCCGACTTTGTGCTTGATGTGCAGCTGGCTGTCCTCGGCGATCACGCCTTGGTCGACCTGCGCACCGTCGGCGTAGAGCGTGTACGGCATATGGGTCAGTGCGCGCTGGTTCGACATGGGGCCTTGCGCCAGTTTCAAGGTGAGCGGCACGGTGGGCGTATTGTCCGGGAAGCTGGGGTGCGTCGTGTTCATGCTCGCCGGCCCGTCCATCTCGTGCGATGCGCCTTTGATGCTGACCTTGCCCGGGCAGTGCACGTCGATATTGCCGCCGGCCAGCCGGATGTAGGCGCCGCCGCCGACGTTGAGCAGGATCTCCTGCTGCGCGGCGATGACGATGCGGTCTTTGGACGAGGTGATGGTGACGTCCTGACTAGCGGTCCATTCCATCTCGCCGTGCTGTGCCTGCACCTGTGCTTTGCCTTGGCCTGCGATCAGCTTGAGGCTGACAGCGCCTTTCACCCCGGCAACGAACAGGCTGAGGTGTTGGTTGACGTTGGCGAGCCAGCGGCGGCCGGCGGTGTGGTTGAGGTCGCGCTGGGCGACCAGATCCAGGTTGGTGCCGGCGCCGAGGGTTTGGCTTTGCTCGGTCAGGCTGGCGATGCCGGCCGGGGCGCTCGCTACCAGGATAGGTTGCTTGCCACTCTCCCAAGCTTTGGCATGGCCATCCAGCGCTTTCTGCGGTTCGCTGTCGATGCTGTCGGCCAATTGCGCGGTGGCGACTTCGCCCAGGCTTTGGCTCAAGGCGAGTGCGGCGTCGAGTTGGCTTTGCGCGTGAGTGCGGGCCAGTTGTTTGCCGGCGGCGCCTTGTTGCGCTTCGGTGGAAAGCAGCAGGCCGTGTGCGGCGCGGACAGCGCCGTGCTGGTCGGTTCGAAGTTCGAAGCCTTCGCCGCGCGGTTCGGCTTTGCCGTCCGCTCTTGGGTGCGTGAGGAAGCCCTGGTTGAGCTGCGTGGCGCCGTGGCTGCTGGCCAAGCGCGACCGCACTTGGTTCGGCGTGTCGTCGAACAGCAGTTCGTTATGGCCCTGGCCCTGATGTTCTTTGGATTTGATGCCCGATAGCGTTTTATTGCCCGGCAGGTTGCCGGCGCTTGAGAAGGCCGGCGGGTTATGGCTGCCGTTGTACAGCACGCCGGTCACCACCGGGCGGTCGATGTCGCCTTCGATGAAATCGATCAGCACTTCCTGGCCGATACGCGGGATGAACTGGTGGCCCCAGGCGGCGCCGGCACTGGGCATGGCGACGCGCACCCAGCAGCTGGAGCG
>NZ_SNZP01000008.1:0-178062 GCF_004363805.1 Paludibacterium purpuratum
CGAAGAAACCCGAAGGTTACTTTCTGTCTCTTGCAGTGCAAGTGTCGGCTCTTCCCGGCACTCACACCTATCGGTTGTTCTGTTTGTTAAAGAGCGGTGCTGCGTTTGTTGCTGCAGCGAGGAGGCGAACTATACCCAGCCCCACTGGGGTCGTCAACCCCTTTTACCGGAGAAAATCATCACAATCCAGCAAACCCTTGATCGGCAAGAGAATAAAAAAACAGACGGGCGCCGCCCGTCTGTTTTTCAGAATCTTCCACCGCCCCTCGGTTCGCCGACTAGCGCACAGCCTCCATATCAAGCTCGCGTGTCGCTTGGATCAGCTGTTCGAATTGAGGGGTCATCATGGCGCCGGCCTGGTTGTAGACCAACGCTCGATCGCGCAACACCATCAGAGTCGGAATCGAACGGATATTGAAGTATTGCGCCAATTCGGTTTGCTCTTCGGTATTGATCTTGGCGAAAACGATATCCGGATGTTTATCCGCCGCGGCGGCGAACACCGGAGCAAACATCTTGCACGGCCCACACCATGGCGCCCAGAAATCCAGAATCACAATACCGTCTCGATCCACCACGGTATTGAAATTTTCGGCGTTCAAATCCTGCACGGCCATAGGCCCTCTCCTCTCCAGTCTTATTATTCTGGAGGATAGAGTCATGCCCTATATTCCACAAGATAGTTAATAGATTGATTTTTTTAACTAGAACGATAGTGATTATCTACGCCAACCATCATGGCAGATGGCGAATCTGGAAACACTGGTGGATCTTCTTGTTGCGAAAATCTTCCGGCACCGACTGGGCGCTGATATCCAGCACCTGGTATAGCAACGGCAACTTGCCGTCCAGTTCGAAACTGCGCAAGTTGTTGGAAAAATAGAGCACCCCATCCGGCGACAGCAACTTCATTGCCTGTTCGATCAGCCAGGAATGATCGCGCTGCACATCGAGCGTATCGCTCATTTTCTTGGAGTTGGAAAAGCTAGGCGGATCCATGACGATCAAGTCGAAGGTTTTGCGCAGGGCAATCGCCGCCGACAGGTATTGAAACACATCGCTACGCACCCGTTGATGACGAGCTTGATCCAGCCCATTGAGTTCGAAGTTACGTCCCGCCCAATCCAGGTAGGTATTGGACATATCGACGGTCTCGGACAATACCGCGCCGCCTGCGGCGGCATACACGGTAAAGCTACCGGTATAGGCGAACAGATTCAGGAAGCGCTTGCCGGCCGACTCGAGGCGGACGCGCTTGCGCGTATTGCGGTGATCCAAGAACAGGCCAGTATCCAAATAAGCACTCATATTGACCCAAAAGCGCTGGCCGAACTCTTCGATAACGAAATCCTCGCCCTCGCTCCCGGTCTTTTGATACTGGCTGCTCCCCTTCTGGCGGCGGCGCGTTTTGACGCCGATACGTTCGACGGCAATACCGGTCACCTCTGCAACGCACTGACGCACGGAGGCCAACCAGGCATCATGCTCTTCGTCGCTCATCACCCAGCCGGTGTCGTACTCTTGCAGATGGGCATAGTCGCCATAAATATCCACGGCCAGTGGAAATTGCGGAATATCGCGATCATAGGCGCGCCAGGCCTCGACCCCCTGCCGTTTCGCCCATTTTCCGAAATGCTTGAAATTCTTGCCCAGGCGATTGGCAAAGGCACTGATGTCTGACATGACTGGCTCCATCCCGGCATTCCGGGCTCAAAAACGCAACGCGCGTCAGCTTGAAGCCGACGCGCGTCGCTGTCAAATACAGGGTAAATAACCGACTCGGTGGAACCTTAGCTACCGGCGAGTGTGTACATGGCCATCAGCTTTCGGTAGACGGGATCCGGCACATATTGGCGGATCACGGTCTCCCAGCCGCGCGGCCCAACCAGCCCCTTGACCATGGTCGACGAGACTTCGGCATATTCTCGCGGCGGCAAGAGAAAGATAGTGGTAATGTCGGGATGCAGGTCGGTATTGATGTAGCGCATGGTGCGCTCGTACTCGTAGTCGCTGGCGGTACGAATGCCGCGCACGATGTAATTGGCGTCGACCGACTGGGCATAGTTGACCAAGAACTGATTGCTGAATACGTCGACCTTGAGCTTATTGAAGCCCTGGGTGACGGCATTGAGCATTTCGATCCGTTCTTCCACCGTGAACGTACAGTGTTTGTCGGGATTGACGCCCACCGCCACCACCAGTTCGTCGAACAGCTCGACGGCCTCGCGAATCATCCACAAGTGTCCGTTGGTTACCGGGTCGAAACTCCCGGCATACACAGCTCTCTTCACGGCATCGTCCTGTCAGGAACCATAGGTTAGGCCGACTGTATAGTCAGAAGCGCCCCGCGGTAAAGCGTTTTTTGTGCAACGCACATAAAAGAGAAACGCCCCGCACAAAGGCGGGGCGGGCGTTTAGGCGTTGATCTCCTCGGCTCGATGGCAGGCCACTTGGCGCCGATCCAGCGACCTCAACTCGGGCGACTCTTGACGACAGCGTTCGATGGCGAACGGGCAACGCTTATGGAAAGCGCAACCGCTGGGCGGCTTGAGCGGGCTTGGCAATTCACCCTGGATCTTGATCTGGATACGACGGTCTTCCGGATGGATCGATGGCGTTGCCGATAGCAGTGCCTGGGTGTAAGGATGCAGCGGACGCGAATAAATGGTGTCCTTATCGCCGATTTCCACCACACGACCGAGATACATCACCATCACATCGTTGGCGACATGCTCGACCACCGCCAGGTTGTGCGAAATGAACACATAAGTGGTGTTGAACGATTCCTGCAGATCCATGAACAGATTGAGAACCTGCGCCTGGATCGAGACATCGAGCGCGCTGGTCGGTTCGTCGGCCACCACGATCTTCGGATTGAGCATCATGGCGCGAGCGATGGCGATACGTTGGCGCTGGCCACCGGAGAACATATGCGGGTAGCGATAGTAATGCTCCGGCCGCAGCCCCACTAGTTTCATCATTTCGCGCACGCGTTCGACGCGCTCGGCAGCCGAAAGCCGGGTGTTGATGACCAACGGCTCGGACAACTGAGAGCCGATCTTCTGTCGCGGATTAAGCGAGGCGTAGGGATTCTGGAACACCATCTGCACCTTGGTGCGCATGGCCTTGCGCTCTGCGGCGGAGGCTTGCGAGACGTCATTGCCGTCAAGCAGCAGCGAGCCGGAGGTGGGCGGCTCGATCAAGGTCAATTGGCGCGCCAACGTCGATTTGCCGCAGCCGGACTCGCCGACCACGGCCAGCGTACGGCCGGCCTGCAGATCGAAGGAGACGCCATTGAGTGCTTTGACCGTGGCATGCCCCTTGAGAAAGCCCTGAGATACCTCGTAGTGACGGGTCAGATCCCGTGCCTGCAATACGTTTGTCATTGCGCATCCTTGGCCGAAAGAGGGAAATAGCAGCGCACGGCGCCAGCGGCGTTAGGCAACAGTGCCGGCCGCTCGGCACGGCAACGATCGGCAACATACGGGCAACGCGGCGACAGCAAACAGCCGCTAGGCCGGTCGTAATGTCCCGGCACGATACCCGGCAGCGTATTGAGACGGCGTGCGCCCTTGCTGTGCTCGGGGATGGAAGACAGCAGCGCCTCGGTGTATGGATGCTGCGGCTTGCGGAAGATGTCGGGAATCGCCCCCTGCTCAACCACTTGACCGGCATACATGACCGCCAGCCGATGCGCCACCTCGGCCACCACGGCCAAGTCGTGCGTGATCAGGATCAACGCCATATCGTGGCTCTTTTGCAAATTGACCAACAGCGACATGATCTGCGCCTGGATGGTCACGTCTAGCGCCGTGGTCGGCTCGTCGGCGATCAGCAGCTTGGGGTTACAGGCAATGGCCATGGCGATCGCCACGCGCTGGCTCATGCCGCCCGACAATTGGTGCGGGTAGGCATCGAGCCGAGTGGCGGCCGCCGGAATCTCGACCATCTCCATCAGTTCGATGGCGCGCTTCTTGAGTGCGGAACCCGAGAGGCCCTGATGGACTTTGAGCACTTCCATGATCTGGTAGCCGACGGTGAAGCTTGGGTTCAGCGCGGTCATCGGATCCTGGAAGATCATCGAGATGTCCTTGCCGATGATCTTGCGCCGTTCGCGCGCGGACAGGGTCAGCAGATCCTTGCCATCAAAGCGCAGTTTGTCGGCGACGATTCTCCCCTGCCCTTCCAGCAACCCCATCATGGCCATCATGGTGACCGACTTGCCGGAGCCCGATTCGCCGACGATCCCGACGATTTCACCCTGGCTAACGCTCAGGTCCAAGCCTTCGACGGCGGCGAACGGGTGTGCTTCGGCCCCGAACAGTACCGACAGATTGTTGATTTCCAACAGACTCATGATTTCCCTCTCACGCCGCGCGTTTCAGTTTCGGGTCGAGCGCGTCGCGCAGACCGTCGCCGATCAGATTGATCGCCAGCACCGACAGCAAAATAGTCAGACCGGGCCAGGAGACCACCCACCAGGCGCGTTCGATATAATCGCGCGCGCTGGAGAGCATGGCCCCCCACTCGGCGGACGGCGGTTGCACCCCCATGCCGAGAAACCCAAGCGCGGCGGCATCCAAGATGGCGGACGAGAAGCTCATGGTGGCGTGCACGATCAGCGGCGCCATGCAGTTGGGTAGCACCGTGACGAACATCAGCCGAAGGGTGCCGGCGCCGGCCACGCGAGCGGCGGTCACATAGTCGCGGTTCAGTTCGGTCATGGCCGAGGCGCGCACCAGTCGCACGTAGCCCGGCAGCGACACCACCGAGATCGCGATGATGGTATTGAGCATGCTCGGCCCGAGGATCGCCACGATAGCAATGGCCAGCAGCAGCGAGGGCAACGCCATCATCACGTCCATGACGCGCATGATCAGCGGCCCCAACACCTTGGGATAAAAAGCGGCCAAAAGACCGAGGATGATGCCGGGAATGAGCGACGACAGCACGGCGGATAGACCGATCAACAGCGACAGCCGCGCACCGTAGATCAAGCGCGACAGCATGTCTCGGCCGATTTCGTCGGTGCCGAGCAAGAACTTGGCCGTACCACCATCGGCCCAGCTTGGCGGCGTCAGCATGAAGTCGCGATACTGGTCGATCGGGTTATACGGCGCCACCCATGGGGCAAACAGTGCCGCCACAACCACCACGGCCAGGAACACCAGCCCCATCACCGCGCCCTTGTTATAGGAAAAGCCCTGCCAAAACTCCTTGAGCGGCGAGGGATAAGCCAGCGCCTTGTCCTCGGCGCTCATTTGTACTTGGGTTGTCATTATGCTGCCCCCGATTATTTGGCGTGACGGATGCGCGGATTGGCGATGCCGTACAGGATGTCGACGATAAAGTTCACCAGAATCACCAACAGCGCGACCATCAGGATGCCGTTTTGCACCACCGGGTAGTCGCGGCGCTGGATGGCGTCGATCAGCCACTTACCGATGCCAGGCCAGGAGAAAATGGTTTCGGTCAGTACGGCGCCGCCCATCAGCGTGCCCACCTGCAGACCGACCACGGTCAATACCGGGATCAGCGCATTGCGCAGGGTGTGAATGAAGATCACCCGCGCCGGCGACAGCCCCTTGGCGCGTGCGGTGCGCACATAATCTTCGCGCAACACTTCCAGCATCGATGAGCGGGTCATCCGGGCGATGACCGCCATCGGGATAGTGCCCAATGCAATGGATGGCAGAATCAAATGCGCCAACGCATCCTTGAACGCGCCGGCGAAGTTAGCCGGGTCGTTGTGTTCGGCGAGCCAGGCGTCGACGGTCATGAGACCGGTGCGCACCGGAATGTCGAAGGCCAGATCGATGCGACCGGACACCGGGGTCCAGCCGAGGCGGACGGAGAACAACATGATCAGCAGCAGCCCCAGCCAGAAGATCGGCATCGAAAATCCGGTCAACGACAGTCCCATCACACCGTGATCGAACAGCGAACCGCGCTTGATGGCCGCGACGACGCCGGCCAGCAGGCCGACCACCACGGCAAACAACATGGCGGAAATCGCCAGTTCCAACGTGGCCGGGAACAGCGTGGTGAATTCGTCCCAGACGTTTACCCGGGTCACCAGCGATTGTCCGAGATTGCCGTGCAACAAACTGCCGGCGTAGTCGAGGTACTGCAGATACAAAGGCTTGTCCAGCCCCAGGCGATGTAACGCGGCGGCATGGAGTGCCGGGTCGAGCGTGCGTTCGCCCACCATCACTTCGACCGGATCGCCGGGAATCATGCGGATCAAGCCGAAGGTCAAGAGCGTAATACCCAGGATCGACGGCACTAGCAACCACAGGCGCCTGAGAATGAATGAAAACATGCGTGTGACCTCCACGCGGCGCTTCGAACGGAATGCCGCGCATATGCTTTTATATCGACAGGGCTGAACAGAGGCGGAAAGGAAGGCGGAGGGGGCAACGGAAGCCATCGATCCGCGCGACGCGCGCGCAGGCGGCGCCGTTCCATCGCCGACGATGGAATGGATCTCGATGTCTAACCAGCTATTTTCTCTATGCCCCTGTAGACCAGGCAATCCGGGCGATAACTCGCCTCTCTGATTTCAACCGTCCGCCGGGGGACAAGCCCCCGGCGCGTACTGCTTTGCCGTTACTTGACGCTTACACCGTAGAAGGAGTTAAGACCAAACGGGCTAACCTTGAAACCGACCACATTCTTGGCCGTCGGCTCGTTCACCGTGCTGTGCGCAATGGTGGTCAGCGGCAGTTGCTGCTTGGCGATCACCTGGGCTTGCGTGTACAGCTTGGTGCGCTCGGCCACGTTAGCGGTGCTCTTGCCCTTGATGACCAGGTCGTTGAACGGCTTGTAGCACCACTTGGTGTAGTTGTTGCCGTTGACCGCTTCGCAACCCAACAGCACGTTGAGCCAGTTGTCCGGGTCACCGTTGTCGCCGGTCCAGCCCACCAGAATGGCGTCATGCTCGCCGCCCTTGGCACGCTTCAGGTACTCACCCCATTCGTAGGTAACGATCTTGGCGCGCACACCGATCTTGGCCCAGTCCGATTGGATCATCTCGGCCATCAGCTTGGCGTTCGGGTTGTAAGGACGTTGCACCGGCATCGCCCACAGGGTGATGTCGAAGCCGTTGGGGAAGCCCGCCTTGGTCAGCAGAGCCTTGGCCTTGGTCGGATCGAACTTGGCATCCTTGACGCTCTTGTTGTACGACCATTGGGTCGGCGGCATCGGGTTGACCGCCGGTTGGCCCTGGCCTTGATACACCGCGGTCAGGATGGCCGGCTTATTGATCGACATATCGAGGGCTTGGCGCACCTGCAGGTTGTTCAACGGCTTATGCAGCACGTTATAGCCCAGGTAGCCGACGTTGAAGCCGGATTGGGTCAGCACATGCAGTTTCGGATCGGCCTTCATCAGAGCCACATCGGCCGGACGCGGATAGGCGGCCACTTGGCATTCGCCGGCCTTGAGCTTTTGGAAACGCACCGACGGGTCGGTGGTGATGGCGAAGATCAGGTTGTCGACCTTCGGTCCTTCGGCTTTATCCCAGTATTGCTTGTTGGCGACGAAGCGGATCTGCGCATCCTTTTGATAGCGCTTGAAGACAAACGGGCCAGTACCGATCGGCTGGCTGTTGATCCATTCGGGATGTCCGTCCTTCAACAGCTTGTCGGCGTACTCGGCCGACTGGATCGAAGCGAAGCTCATCGCCAGATCGGCCAGGAACGAAGCATCGACCGTCTTCAATTGGAAGCGTACGGTCATCGGATCGACCTTCTCGACCTTGACGATGTTGTCCGGCATGCCCATATCGGAGAAGTAGGGGAAGTCGGTCGGGTACGCCTTGCGGAACGCGTTGTCCTTGTTCAGCATGCGGTCGAAGGTGAAGACCACGTCGTCGGCGTTGAAATCACGCGTCGGCTTGAAGCTATCGTTACTGTGGAACTTTACGCCGGAACGCAGGTGGAAGGTGTAGCTCAGCCCGTCGGACGAAACGTCCCACTTGGTCGCCAGGCCCGGCACCACCTTGGTGGCACCGCGCTGGAACTGCACCAGGCGGTTGAAAACGGTTTCGGCGGAAGCGTCGAAATCGGTACCGGCGGTGTATTGGCCAGGATCGAAACCGGCGGGGCTACCTTCCGAGCAATAAATCAGGGTGCCGCTAGCCGACGCATATGACGCAGCAGCGAGCAGACTGGCTGCCAGCAGTACTTTTTTTGCATCTCGCATAATCTCTCTATTCCTCTATTTATTTTTGATTAGGCCTTAAGGCCATGCGGTATACATTATGCATTTGTGTCGAATTTGACAAGCATCAAACCGAAAAACAGCCGGAGCGCATAACACCGCACAATTTAATGGCGGATAAGTTGCAAAAAAAGCGCGCCTGATGTCCGGCGCGCTTTTTGTTAACGGGGAAGATCTCCCTATGAATCAATCGGTTCAGCGCACGCGCAACACCACGCTGCCCACTGAATAACCGGCACCGAACGAGGAGATGACGCCGATATCGCCGGCAACCAGATCCTTTCGATGCAAATGGAATGCAATGATCGATCCGGCCGAACTGGTATTGGCATAACGGTCGAGAATGACCGGCGCTTCGATTTCGGTCGCATCGCGCCCCAGCACGCGCCGGGAGATCAACTGGTTCATCGACAGATTGGCCTGGTGAAGCCAGAAGCGCCGGACGGCGTCCGGCGCAATGCCGAGCTGCGTCAAGTGGCCGACAATGTGCTCGCCGACCATCGGGCACACTTCCTTAAAGACCTTGCGCCCCTGTTGCACAAACAACTTATCCGCTTGGCCGATACCTTTTTCGTCGCAGATGTTCAGAAAACCAAAATTGTTGCGGATGGCATTGGAAAATACCGTGGCCAGGCGAGTGCCCAACACCTCGAACACCTGCGGAGAACGGGCCTGATCCGCACGTTCGATTAGCACGGCACTGGCCGCATCGCCGAAGATGAAGTGACTGTCGCGGTCGCGGAAGTTCAGGTGAGCCGAGCAGATTTCCGGACTGACGACCAGCGCGGCACGCACCGCGCCGCTTTGGACGGCATTGGCCGCGGCCTGAATGCCGAAGGTGGCCGAGGAGCAAGCCACGTTCATATCGAAGGCAAAACCCGCAATACCCAGCGCCTGCTGTACCTCGATGGCCATGGCGGGATAGGCGCGCTGCATATTCGAGCAGGCCACGATCACCATGTCGACATCGGTCGGCGAGCGATCTGCATTTTCCAGCGCCTGGCGCGCTGCGGCGACGGCCATCTCCGCCTGCAGCGACAATTGATCGTTGTTGCGCTCTGGCAAGTTCGGACGCATGCGTTCAGGGTCGAGCACGCCCTCTTTGTCCATCAGGAAGCGCTGGCGGATACCCGATGCCTTGACGATGAACTCGCAACTGGACTCGGCCAGCGGCTCGCGCTCGCCGGCGGCGATCTCGGCGGCATGATCGCGGTTGTACCGCGCCACATATAGATTGAATGCCTCGACCAGCATTTCGTTGCTGACGGCATGCGGCGGGGTGAACAACCCGGTTCCGCTGATGACTGCCTGATGCATGTAGTTGCCCTCTATCCTCGCGCCGGCCGCGTAAACGCCCTTGGGAGCGCTCATCGGCAACGGCATTTTGTTCTGTGGAAACGCTGCAAATATACCAAGAGGATGAACAAATTGTCAGAAAACGATCACAAATAGTTCAAGTCCTAGTAAAATGATCAACTATCGACTCGCGCGATCCCGCTCGAAATAAAATAGTTGACTAAAATACTCGGGATTTGCGTATAATTGGATCGACTCAATTATCTGGGAGCCTCCCTACCATGCGCTTGACCACCAAAGGCCGATTCGCTGTCACGGCTATGCTGGACTTGGCCCTGCGCCAAGGCAAGGGGCCCGTTACGCTGGCCGGCATCAGCGAACGTCAGAATATCTCGCTTTCCTACCTGGAACAGTTGTTCGGCAAGCTTCGTCGCGCCGAACTGGTCGAGAGCGTTCGCGGACCAGGCGGCGGCTACACCCTGGCACGCGCGGCCGAGGACATCTCGGTTGCCAACATCATTGTCGCGGTCGACGAACCGGTGGACGCCACGCAGTGCGGTGGCCGCGAAAACTGTCACGGTCCCAATCAGCGCTGCATGACGCACGACTTGTGGACCAACCTGAATGCCACCATCTTCAATTATCTATCGCAGGTGAGCCTCGGCAACCTTGTCGACGAGCAATTGGCCAAGGACACGGCCGTGCTGCAGGACAAGCGCGAACAGCCCCCCGCACATCGATCGCATCCGGCATCCGCCGGCGGCGCCTTGTGACTGCGGAAACACTTTGTGGAGAACGTTTAAATGTCTCAGATGAAGCTTCCGATCTACCTCGATTACTCCGCCACGACCCCGGTCGACCCTCGCGTCGCCGCGAAGATGATTCCCTATCTGACGGAGCATTTCGGCAATCCGGCCTCGCGCAGCCATAGCTTCGGCTGGGAAGCGGAGGATGCGGTCGAGAACGCCCGCGCGGAGGTAGCCCGCCTGGTCAATTGCGATCCGAAGGAAATCATCTGGACATCCGGCGCCACCGAATCGGACAACCTGGCGATCAAGGGCGCAGCCCAGTTCTACCAAAGCCGCGGCAAGCACATCATCACCGTCAAGACCGAGCACAAGGCTGTGCTCGACACATGCCGCGAGTTGGAACGCCAGGGCTTCGAAGTCACTTATCTGTCGGTCAAGGACGACGGCCTGATTGATCTCGATCAGTTCAAGGCGGCGCTGCGCCCGGATACCATCCTTGTTTCGGTCATGCTGGTCAACAACGAAATTGGCGTGATCCAGGATATCGACACATTGGGGGCGTTGTGCCGCGAGAAGGGCATCGTCTTCCATGTGGATGCCGCCCAAGCCACCGGCAAGGTCGTCATCGACCTGGAACGCCAGCCGGTCGACCTGATGAGCTTCTCGGCGCACAAGACTTACGGGCCGAAGGGTATCGGCGCGCTGTACATCCGCCGCAAGCCGCGCGTGCGTCTCGAGGCGCAAATGCACGGCGGCGGCCACGAGCGCGGCTTCCGCTCCGGCACGCTGGCCACGCATCAGATTGTCGGCATGGGCGAGAGCTTCCGCCTGGCACGCGAGGAAATGGCCAGCGAGAACGAACGCATCCGCATGCTGCGCGATCGCCTGTGGAATGGCGTCAAAGATCTGGAGGAAGTGTATCTCAACGGCGACCTGGAGCGCCGTGTACCGCACAACCTGAATGTCAGCTTCAACTTCGTCGAGGGTGAGTCGCTGATCATGGCGATCAAGGAATTGGCCGTGTCCTCCGGATCGGCCTGCACCTCGGCAAGCCTGGAGCCGTCCTACGTACTGCGGGCGCTGGGTCGCAACGACGAACTGGCCCACAGCTCGATCCGCTTCACCATCGGCCGCTTCACCACCGTCGAGGAAATCGATTATGCGGTGGCCCTCTTGCGCGACAAGATCGGCAAACTGCGCGAACTGTCGCCGCTGTGGGAAATGTACAAGGACGGCGTGGACCTCAATAGCGTGCAATGGGCGGCGCACTGAACTGAAACCGGACGGCGCGAGCGCCGTCCCCCGGCAGGAAGAGGAATCGACATGGCTTACAGCAACAAAGTACTGGATCACTACGAACACCCGCGCAACGTCGGCGCCTTCGACAAGGACGACGGCCAGGTCGGCACCGGCATGGTCGGCGCTCCGGCATGCGGCGACGTCATGAAGCTGCAGATCAAGGTCGGCGAAGACGGCGTCATCCAGGACGCGCGCTTCAAGACCTATGGCTGCGGATCCGCCATTGCCTCGTCGTCGTTGGTCACCGAATGGGTCAAAGGCAAGACGCTGGACGAAGCGCTGGACATCAAAAACACCGCGATCGCCGAAGAACTGGAACTGCCTCCGGTGAAGATTCACTGCTCGATCCTGGCGGAAGACGCCATCAAGGCGGCAGTGACGGACTACAAGCAAAAGCACGGCAAATAAGCGGCAACAGGTACCATTATGGCCATCACCCTCTCTGAAAGCGCGGCGGCGCACGTCAGCAACTTCATCGCAAAACGCGGCAAAGGGCTCGGCATCCGCCTGGGCGTGAAGACATCCGGCTGCTCCGGCATGGCGTACAAGCTGGAGTTCGTCGATGTCGAGAACCCGGACGACCTTTTCTTCGAAAGCCACGGCCTGCGCGTCTATACCGACGAGAAGAGCCTGAGCTACATCGACGGCACCGAACTTGACTATGTCAAGGAAGGGCTGAACGAAGGCTTCAAGTTCAACAACCCGAACGTGAAGAACGAGTGCGGTTGCGGCGAGAGCTTCAACGTCTGACCGACCGTCCGCCCACGTTTCGTGGGCCGCTTGGAGTGTTGATGAACCCCGATTTCCAACAGAGTCACTTCGCGCTATTCGGCTTGCCCGAACGGTTCGCGCTCGATGTGACGCAACTCGACCACGCCTGGCGTGCCGTCGCGGCCGAGGTACACCCCGACCGCTTCGCCCATGCCGGCGATGCCGAAAAACGCGTGGCGCTGATGATGGCCACGCGCGTCAACGAAGCCTACCGTACGCTGAAATCGCCCCTGCCCCGCGCTCGTTACCTGCTGACGCTCGCCGGCGTGGACACGCAGGAAGAAACCAATACCAGCATGCCCGCCGACTTCCTGATGCAGCAGATGGAATGGCGCGAGGCCATCGAGGACGCATCGCGCGCGCGCGATGCCGCGGCACTGGAGAAACTGGCCGTGCAACTCTCCGACGCGTCGCGTGCACTCGAGCGGCAGTTGGGCGAGGCCATAGACCAAGAACAGGATTTGGACTTGGCGGCAGCGCTGGTGCGAAAATTGCGTTTTCTGGAAAAACTCGGGCAGGAAATCGATGACGCCCTAGAACAGGCATTGTCCTGACCCTCCACCCATTACTGATCGTCTGCCATGGCTCTCTTGCAAATCGCCGAACCCGGCCTGTCCGCCGCCCCCCACCAGCACCGCAACGCCATCGGCATCGACCTTGGCACCACCAACTCGCTGGTGGCCACCGTGCGCAGCGGGTCGGCCACCGTCCTACCGGATGCCGACGGCAACTGCCTGCTGCCCTCGGTGGTGCGCTACCTCGACGAGGCCGGCCAGGTCGCGATCGGACACGTCGCGCTGACCGCCATCAGCCAAGATCCGATCAACGCCATCGCCTCGGTCAAGCGACTGATGGGCCGCGGCCTCAAGGATATCGGTGAAGCGGGCGCCCTCCCTTACCGCTTCGTCGATGCGCCGGGCATGGTTCAACTCCAGACGCGCGCGGGCATCAAAAGCCCGGTCGAGGTCTCGGCCGAGATCCTACGCGCCCTCAAGGCGCGAGCCGAAGACAGCCTGACCGGCGATCTCATGGGCGCCGTCATCACCGTGCCGGCCTATTTCGACGATGCTCAGCGGCAAGCCACCAAGGATGCGGCGCAATTGGCCGGCATCAACGTGCTGCGCCTCTTGAACGAGCCCACCGCCGCCGCGATCGCCTACGGGCTCGACAACGGCGCAGAAGGCATCTATGTCGTCTACGACCTGGGCGGCGGCACCTTCGACGTGTCGGTACTGCGACTGGCAAAGGGCGTATTCGAGGTGCTGGCCACCAGTGGCGACTCGGCATTGGGCGGCGACGACTTCGATCATCGCGTCTATTGCTGGGCGCTGGAGGAAGCCGGCCTGTCCGGTCTGTCGCCCGGCGACGCCCGCCTATTGCTCAGCGCCGCGCGCCAAGCCAAGGAGGCACTGTCCGAACACGCGCACACCCGCCTGTCGGCCGTATTGCAGGACGGCCTGCTGGTCGACTTGGCGCTAGCGCGCGACACATTCCGCGACATCAGCCGCAACCTGGTGCAGAAGACCCTGCTGCCTGTGAAGAAGGCACTGCGCGACGCCGGTATCGGTGCGGATCAAGTCAAAGGGGTGGTCATGGTCGGCGGCGCCACGCGCATGCCGCAGATCCAGCAGGCCGTCGCCGAATTTTTTGGCCAGGCGCCGCTCAACAATCTCGACCCGGACAAGGTCGTGGCGCTCGGCGCCGCGATCCAGGCCAATCTGCTCGCCGGCAACAAACAAGATGAGGAATGGCTGCTGCTGGACGTGATTCCGCTATCGCTCGGCATCGAAACCATGGGCGGACTGACGGAAAAGATCATCCCGCGCAATAGCACCATCCCGGTGGCGCGCGCGCAGGAATTCACCACGTTCAAGGACGGGCAGACCGCGATGTCGATCCACGTGCTGCAAGGCGAGCGCGAACTGGTATCCGATTGCCGTTCGCTGGCGCGCTTCACGTTACGCGGCATTCCGCCTATGGTGGCGGGTGCGGCGCGTATCCGTATCACCTTCCAGGTGGATGCCGACGGCCTGCTGTCGGTCTCCGCGCGCGAGCAAACCTCCGGCGCCGCCGCCAGCATCGAGGTCAAGCCGTCCTATGGGCTCTCCGACGACGACATCGGCCGCATGCTCAGCGACTCGCTGGCGCATGTACGCGACGATATCGATGCCCGCAAGCTGCGCGAGGCCCAGGTCAACGCCCAAGGGCTGATCGAGGCCACTCGCTCGGCCATTGCCGCCGATGGCGACCTACTCGACGCCAGTGAGCGCAATGTGATCGATACCGCCTTGACCGCCTGCGAACAGGCCTGCCTCGGCGAACGCACCCGCGACATCAACGAGGCGGTCGGCCGCCTCAACCAAGTTACCGAAGCCTTTGCCGCGCGCCGCATGGATCGAAACATCCAGCGCGCGCTCAAGGGCCAGAAAATTGGCGAATTGTGAGACCCCTATGCCACGAATCATTGTTTTGCCCCACAGCGAAATCTGCCCTGAAGGTGCCGTGATCGACGACGCCGAGGCCGGTAACAGCATCTGCGAGGAGCTGTTGAAACACGGCATCGAAATCGAACACGCCTGCGAGATGTCCTGCGCCTGCACCACCTGTCACGTCGTGGTACGCGAAGGCTTCAATTCGCTGCCGCCGTCAGACGAACTGGAAGACGATCTGCTCGACCGTGCCTGGGGACTGGAAGCCTGTTCACGCTTGTCGTGCCAAGCGGTCATCGGCCAGGACGATCTGACAGTCGAAATTCCGCGCTATACCATTAATCATGCGCGTGAAAACCACTAAGGAAGAACGACCATGAAATGGAGTGACATTTACGATATCGCTGCCGAACTGGCCGATAGCATGCCGGACGTCGATCCGCGCCAAGTCCGCTTTATCGACTTGCACAATTGGGTGGTGTCGCTGCCGGCGTTCGACGACGATCACAGTCGCGGCGGGGAAAAGGTTCTGGAAGCCATTCAGCAAGCCTGGATCGACGAGGTTGGCCCCTGAAGCGCGCGTTGCCCCCACTTAAAATCAGTTATTTTTGACACTTGCATAGATTACCAACCCGGGGTGTAATAAGCCGTCCCTCTGCCCCGGAGTCGGTTATGTTTACCCTGGTCATCGGCAACAAGAATCTCTCCTCCTGGTCGCTGCGCCCCTGGCTGGTACTGAAAATGCTCGACGAGCCGTTCGAAGAACGCCTGATCGATCTGACCGCGTCCGATGCAAGCCAGCAAATCCTGGCAATCAATCCCGCCGGCAAGGTACCGGTACTGCATGATCGCCACCTGAAGATCTGGGACTCGCTGGCCATTTGCGAGTACTTGGCCGAATGCTTCCCGCAAGCGCGGCTATGGCCGAAAGACAGCGCAGAGCGCGCGCATGCTCGCTCGCTGGTGGCGGAGATGCATAGCGGCTTCCCGCTGCTGCGTCAGGCCATGCCGATGGATATCTGCGGTAGCCACCCCACTCCCCCGCTCACGCCGCAACTAGCACGCGAAATTGACCGCATCCTGGCCATATGGAACGGGCTACGCGAGCAAATGGTGGCGGAAGGCCCATTCCTGTTCGGCCACTTCACCATCGCCGACGCCTTCTTCGCCCCGGTGGCGACCCGTTTCGCCAGCTACCGATACGCGCTATCCGGCCCGGCCGCGGACTATGCGGCGCACCTACTCGCCATGCCGGCGATGCAGCAGTGGATGGCAGAAGCGAAATCTGAAACGGCGCTGGCGAACTGACGAGCGATTCTTTAAAATGGCCGGTTTTTCCCGAAGCGGCACATCATGACCACACCTTTCATTATCGGCATCGCCGGCGGCAGCGGCAGCGGTAAAACCACCGTCACGCGCAAACTGGTCGAGACCATCGGCTCCGACAAGGCGGCGGTCATCATTCAGGACAATTACTACCGCGACCAGAGCTCGCTGACCTTCGAACAGCGGCTCCTGACCAACTACGACCACCCACACGCCTTCGACTGGCCGCTGTTGATGTCGCACATCGACGACCTGCAGAACGGCGTACCGATCGACATGCCGATCTACGACTTCTCGATCCACACCCGTAGCCATGAGACACAGACGCTGGTGCCGGCGCCGGTGATTCTGGTCGAAGGCTTCTACTCGCTGTACGACGCAGCGCTGCGCGACATGATGTCGCTGAAAATCTTCGTCGACACCGACCCGGATGTGCGTTTCATCCGCCGACTGCAGCGCGACATCATCGAACGCGCGCGTACCATGCAGCACGTGATCGACCAATACCTGTCGACCGTGCGCCCGATGCACATCCAGTTCATCGAGCCGACCAAACGCTTCGCCGATGTCATCTTGCCGCACGGCAGCAACGACCCGGCCATCGACATGATCATCGCCCGTATCGAAAGCCTGGTGGTGTAGCGGTTTTTGGCGTTGCTGCGCGAATGCGCCCTAGCGGCGCAACCGCGCCAGCACCCAGCCAAACGGCAGCGCCGCCAGCCGCGCGCCAAACCACAGGCCATAGCCGACGGCCACCAAGGCCAGCAATAAGGCGTTGACGAGGCGCGCCACCGGCTCAGATCACCTTGGAATAGCGCGCCTTGGTCTGACGCTCGCGCAAGTGTCGATCGAAAATCATCGCCACGTTACGGATCAGGAAGCGCCCTTTGGGCTCGACGGTTAGGAAATCGCCATCGAAGTGCAACAACCCCATCTGCTGTAGTTCACGCAGTTTTGGCAGCTCTTCGGCGAAGTAATTGGCGAAATTGATGCCAAACACTTCTTCGATCGCCTCAAAAGACAGCGCGAAACGACACATCAGCGCCTGGATGATCGAGCGGCGCAGAATGTCGTCAGCGTCGAGCACCATGCCGCGCATCACCGGTAGCCGACCGGCGTCCAGGGCCGCGTAATAAGCATCCAACTCTTTTTCGTTCTGCGAATAGCTCGGACCGACTTTGCCGATGGCCGACACGCCGAATGCCAGCATGTCGCAGTCTGCGTAAGTGGAGTAACCCTGGAAATTGCGCTGCAATCGCCCCTGACGCAAGGCGACCGCCAGGTCATCCTCCGGCTTGGCAAAGTGATCCATTCCGATGAACACATAGCCCGCTTCGGTCAGTTGCCGCACTGAGTGTTGTAAAATATCCAATTTCACGTCGGCCGATGGCAGGTCGGCTTCGTTGATGCGCCGCTGCGGCATGAACAAGGTCGGCAGGTGCGCGTAATTGTATAGCGCCACCCGGTCGGGACTGATCGCGATAATCTGCTCAATAGTCCGTGCCACCGAGGTTTCAGTCTGAAAAGGCAGGCCATAAATCAGATCGATGCTGACCGATTTGAAACCGGCTTCGCGCGCGGCATCGATCACAGTCAAGGTTTCTTCGAGGCTTTGCACCCGATTGACGGCTTCCTGCACGCGCGGATCCAAATCCTGCACACCCACGCTGATACGGTTGAAGCCCAGCGCCGCCAATTTGAAGATTGTCTCGCGGCCCACCTTGCGCGGGTCGATCTCAATGGAATATTCGCCCTCCGGCAAAAATTCGAAATGCTCGCGCAGGATATTCATCAGACGTTCCAGTTGCGCATCCGACAAAAACGTCGGCGTGCCGCCGCCAAAATGCAATTGAATCGCCTTTTCCCGCTCCCCGGCAGCATTTGCCACCATCTTCACCTCTTTTTCAAGGTAATCGAGGTAGATATCTGCCTTGCTCTTGTCCTTGGTGATGATCTTGTTACAGGCACAATAGTAGCAAACCGTATTACAGAACGGTAAATGAGCATATAATGATACAGCTTTGCTGTTCGCCCCGATGCGACGCTGCTTCAACCGGTGCTGATAATCGGCCTCGGTGAAATTCGCGGTAAAGCGATCCGCCGTCGGGTAAGAGGTATATCTCGGGCCGGAGCCTTCAAGACGTTCGATGAGTTGCCGATCGAACTCAAAATGTTCCGGCGAAAACGAATGGGTGGTGGTCATGTCGGTATTTGATGGAAAAACCGGTGGTGGACTGGTAAATTTGCGGAAGACATTTGAATTCCGCTTTGACAAGAGTCAAGCTTCGATAAAAGGTTGCGCAAAAAACGGCATGACTGATCAGACTACCATCCAATTGCATGCACTCAAGCTGTCCTGCTCCAACTGCAGCTTGCGTGAACTGTGCCTGCCCGTCGGGCTGAACCGCGAAGAGATGACGCAGCTCGATGCCGTGATCCGACAGAGCCGCCGCATCAAGCGTGGCGAATATCTGTTCCGTAGCGGCGAAGGCTTCAAATCCATGTTCGCTGTGCGCACCGGCTTCTTCAAGACCTGCGTCTCCAGCCAGGATGGGCGCGAACAGGTGACCGGCTTCCTGATGTCGGGCGAACTCATGGGGCTCGACGGCATCTCCTCCAACATCCATGGCTGCGATGCCATCGCGTTGGAAGACAGCGAAGTATGCGAACTGCCGTTCGGCCGCATCGAAAGCCTCGGCCGCGACATTCCCAGCCTGCAACACCACTTTTTCCGCCTGATGAGTCGCGAAATCGTGCGCGATCAGAACGTGATGTTGCTTCTTGGCAACATGAAAGCCGAGGAACGATTGGCGGCTTTCCTGCTGAACTTGTCGCAACGTCTGGCCATTCGCGGTTTCGCCGCCAACGACTTCATCTTGCGGATGAGCCGAGAGGAAATCGGTAGCTTCCTTGGCCTGAAACTGGAGACGGTCAGCCGCACGCTGTCGAAATTCCAGCAGCAAGGCTGGATCAGGGTCGATCACAAGCACATCCAACTGGTGAAGCCAGAGGAACTCAAGGCGCTGATCTCCGGCTGCGTACACTCCAACGCCGCGGAATAAGCCCCCAAGCCACTCGGGCGTGCCTCATGGCGCGCCCGTTTGTATTTTCTCCCGCAAGCTCGCCAACAGCTCGCCATCCGGCCAATCCGCCGGCAAGACAAAACCTCGGCGCCATTCGCGCCATCCTGCCTCGCTTTTTCGCATCTCGGCCACCATCTGCGGCGCCCTCGCAGCGACAAACCCGGTGCGCAGCGTCGCCTCATCCGACAACGCCGACGCCTCCGCGACCGCCGGCGACAGCCAACTGAGCCTGGGCAACCACAGCCAACGGCTTCCGCCGTCCTGGCACGGCCATGGCCGATCCAGCGGCGCCACCCATCCCAGCCACGGCGCGCAGTCATCCGTCCGAGCGGGTGCGCCACGATAGAAAAAACAGCCACGCACCAAAGCGCCGATGCGGCAGCCGGCGAAGCCGGCCGGTAGCGTCGCTGCGGCCAGAGCATGCCGACTCAGCGCCAGTTGTCGGGCAAGTTTGGCGCGCTTGAGCGGCAACGCATCGCGCAGGCTCGGACCGACCAGTTCGTCGCGCCCCGCCTCGACCTGCAAATAGAACTTGCTACAGGTCTCCAAGTGCCACGGTTCGCCGTCGATCCGCAACAGGAAATCGAACTCGCCCAGCGTTCGGTTGCCGTCGCGCAAGACCAAGTTGTGTGCCACCAGCTCGATATGCGGCGCCAAGCTAAACCAGAAAGCCAGCAGTTGCTCGGCATAGTGGCCGAGCCGCGAGACCGGATGCCGTGCCAGCCACGCCATGAGCGCGGCGGGGTCGCCATCCAAGGCAGCAAGCCGGGCCAAGCCATCCGGCCCCAGGAGCCGGTCGCACGGAATGTCGTGCGGCGTGCGCCACGCGGCAGCCCCTGTCAGAAGGCTCGCCAGATCGCGCACCGCGCTATGGCGCCATGGCAGCTCAGGACTTGTCGGGAGGAACATGGCCATCGGCCGCGCGCATCACCTGTTTGCAGAAGCCGCGCAGAATGTCGATCTCCTCCCGCAACAGCCCCGCTCGATTGAACAGCGTGCGCATACGTCGCATCAGCCGCTCGCTGTTACGGCGCTCGAAATAGCCGATATGCGCCATCGTCTGCTCCAGATGCCCGCAAAAGCCCTCGACCTCATCGCTGGTGGCCGCGAGCCCTTCGGACTTCAAATGCTCGACCCCCAGGCCGACATGGCTGAACAGCTCGTAGGTCATCACCTGCACCGCCATGGCCAGGTTGAGCGAGAAATAGGCCGGGTTGCCGGGAATGGTCACCAGGCGATTGCACAATTCCACTTCTTCGATCGACAAGCCGAATGTTTCGTTGCCGAACACCAGCGCCACCTGCTCGCCGCCCTCGGCGCGCGCCACCAACTCCGGCGCCAGTTCGCGCGGCACGGCCAGCGGGGCGGTCAACTCGCGCCGACGGCTGGTCATGGCGGCAGCCACCGTCACCCCGGAAAGCGCTTCGCCCAAGGTTTCGACCACATGCGCCGACTGCAATAAGTCGACGGCCCCGGAAGCCAGCGTGTCGGCCTCGGCGCTGGGGAATTGCTTCGGCGACACCAGCCACAGCTGCGACAATCCCATGGTTTTCATGGCGCGCGCAGCCGAGCCAATGTTGCCCGGATGGCTCGGTCTCGCCAGTACAATTCGGATGTTTCTCAAAAAATCAGGGACTTCGGGTTTATTCATTGGCCGTTTCACATTAAAATAGCGGACATAATTCTGAAACGAGGCGCCATTGCGCCGCGTTTCTCGTTCCTTAACCCAGAGATGATACCAGTCGACGACGCGCTCAGGCAGCGCGCCGTCCCTGTCAGTTTAGAGGCAGTCCATGCACCCGATGCTCAATGTGGCCATCAAGGCCGCGCGCCGCGCAGGCAATGTGATTCAACGCGCTTCCATGAACATCGACACCATCCGTGTCGAACGCAAGAAGCACAACGACTTCGTCTCCGAGGTCGACCGCGCCGCGGAAGAAACCATCATTGAAACCATTCTCGAAGCCTATCCGAAGCACGCGATCCTGGCTGAGGAATCCGGCGCCAAGGGCGTGGGACAGGCCGAATACGAATGGATCATCGACCCCATCGACGGCACCACCAACTTCATCCACGGCCACACGCAATACGCCGTCTCCATCGCGCTGGCGCATAAAGGCCAGATCCAGCAAGGCGTCGTCTACGACCCGAACCGCAACGACCTGTTCACCGCTTCGCGCGGCGTGGGCGCATTCCTGAACGACCGCCGCATCCGCGTCTCCAAGCGCACCAGCTTGAACGAGTGCGTGATCGCCACCGGCTTCCCGGTGGTGGATCAATCCTATATCGACACCTATCTGGCCATGCTCAAGGACGTGATCGGCCGTACCGCCGGCGTACGACGCGAAGGTGCCGCCGCGCTCGATCTGTGCAACGTCGCCTGCGGCCGGGTCGAGGGTTTCTGGGAGTTCAACCTCAAGCCTTGGGATATCGCCGCGGGCAGCCTGATCATCCAGGAAGCCGGCGGTATCGTCACCGACATGCGCGGCGAGCAGGAATGGTTCGAATCCGGCGACATCGTCGCCGGCAGCCCGAAGGTATTGGCGCAACTGTTGCACATCTTGTCGCCGCACGTTAAGTAATCCGGATGGCGCCCTCAGGCGCCTATCCTACCCCGCCCCGCCTGACGTCCCACTAGGCGGGGCGATTTTTCTTTTTTACCGCCAGAAATATCCCTCCCCGAAACCGTCAAATCGATCCCAAGCCTAACTGTTCGATCATTTCGATCATTTTACAGGCCTGAGGTGTTCAGCCTCTCCCGACAAAGGAGTATCCAAATGGCAGTCATTTATGCAAAAGAGCAGAGCAACATCGATCCGTCCTCCCCATTCGCCGGTTTTAAGTGGGGCAGCGGCACCGAAGAGGATGATGTGATTCTAGGAAGCCCGGGCGATAACAATACGCTCTACGGCTACGGCGGGAACGATTTTCTGGCGTGCAACGGCGGCACAGGGAACGCTCTATATGGCGGCGACGGCAACGATGAGCTTTACGTACTCGGCAACAGCGTCGACGCCTTCCTGTCCGGCGGCCGCGGCAACGATTTGCTCGTCGGCGGGCTCGGTTCGAACACGCTCATCGGCGGTTCAGGCGACGATCGCCTTTTCGGCAACATCGGCAACGATGTCCTCGAGGGTGACGGCATGGATGATGAGCTCCTTTCCCTTTCCGATCCTCATAACTTCCAGGCGGGTGGCAACGACACCCTCTGGGGCGGCGGCGGGAACGATACTCTCATCGGCGGCAAGGGGAACGACACGCTCACCGGCGGCAGCGGTCGCGATACTTTCGTATGGGATAGGCAAGATCTTGGCGGCGTAGACCGTGTCACGGACTTCGACGTCAAAGAAGATTACCTCAAGTTTTCCAACATCGCGCCAGACCGACTCTCGCTTTCTGTCGAGGGCCAGTCGTCGTGGTTGAGCATCCGCGGAGGCGACGGCCAGGTGTCGCAACGCATCGAGCTAGAAAATACCGACTTAATGAGCGGCCAATCGGAGGCTGTCGCGCTGCAGAAGCTGATCGATCAAGGCACCATCCTATTCGCCTAACATCGTAGACTGTTGCACAGCTTGTCGCCGCCCGTTAAGTCATGCGGACAGGCGCCTACCTCTCCCCGCCCAGCGCCTGCTAGGTGGGGAGATTTTGCTTTTTTACCGCCAGAAAACATCCCACCCCCGAAACCGTCAAATCAATCTCAAGCCTAATTATTCGATCATTTCGATCAATTCTCAGGCCAGAGGTGTTCAGCCTCTCCCGACAAAGGAGTATCCAAATGGCAACAATTTATGCAAAAGAACGGAGCGAAATCGTTCCACCCGACCCATACGCCGGTTTTAAGTGGGGCCTCGGCACGGAAGACGATGACGTGGTTCTTGGAAGCCCGGGCGATAGCAATATTCTCTTTGGCTACGGCGGGGACGATTTACTGGTGAGCTTCGGCGGTACAGGAAACTGCCTATATGGCGGCGCCGGCGCCGATCGGCTTTATGCCTACGGCGACAGCGTCAACGCCTTCCTCTCCGGCGGCAGCGGAGATGACTGGCTAGTCGGCGGACGCGGCTCGAATACGCTCATCGGCGGTTCAGGCGACGATCACCTTTTCGGCGACATCGCGGACGATGTCCTTGAGGGTGACGGCCTGGACGATGACGCAGACCCCGGTCCTTGCCCCCAGGAGGGAGGCAATGACACCCTATGGGGCGGCGGCGGCAACGATACCCTCATCGGCGGCAAGGGGGACGACACGCTCACCGGCGGCAGCGGTCGCGATACTTTCGTATGGGATAGGCAAGATCTAGGCGGCACGGATCGTGTCACGGACTTCGACGTCGAAGAAGATTACCTCAAGTTCTCCAACATCGCGCCGGACCGACTCTCGCTTTCTATCGATGGTCGGTCTTCGTGGTTGAGCATCCGCGGCGACGACGGTCAGGTGGCGCAACGCATCGAATTCGAAAATGCCGACTTGCTGAGCAGCCAATCGGAGGGTGTTGCGCTGCAAAAGCTGATCGATCAAGGCACCATCCTATTTGCCTAACAGCGTAGGCAAAAGATTCTGCCCTGGTTTTCCGCTCGCCCCGGGGCACCCAACGTGTGCCTTGAGTCTTACTCCGGCCCCATCTCCACATGGGGCCTTGCGTTTCGCCGCCGCCGGAGCAATAACACCAGCGGCAACATCAGCAGAAAACTGAAGGTAATCAACCAGTAGACATCGACGATCGCCACCATATGCGCTTGGCGGTCGAGTTCACTTGCCAATAGCGCGGCCGAACTGTCATCCAGCGTCGAGCGTCCGCTTTGCTTGAGGTAAAGCCAGAGTGCTGGATTATTGATGTTGAAGTAACCCACCAAGTGATTCCAGGCCGCCTGGGTATCGCGCGTGTAGAAGGTGGTGATGACGGCAATACCGATCGATGAGCCGATCGTGCGCAGCAAGCTGAAAAGCCCAGCGGCCTCGGCGGTCAATGCCGGTGGCAGGGTAGACAGCGCCAGCGTGGACAACGGCACCCAGATCATCCCCAGGCCAAACCCTTGCAGCAGTACAGGCCAGACGAACCAGTAGGTATCGGTATCCAGTGTGTAGTGGGTACAGACCCAGGTGCCGGAAGCGCCGATCAGAATACCGGCGCCGATCAAGTAGCGCACGTCCACCTTCGCCACCAGCCGTCCGATGATCATCATGCTGACCATGCTGGCAATACCGCGCGGCGCCATGACCAGGCCGGTAGACAACGTCGGATAGTGGAACAGCCCCTCGAGCATGATCGGCTGGATCACCATGGCACCGTACATCGCGAGCCCGAGCGCGGTGATGACGAAACTGGAGGCGGCAAAGTTGCCGTCGCGGAAGATGTGCAGATCGAATAGCGGCTTCTGCCGCGACACCATGCCGCGAATACCGAAGCCGATCAGACCGACCAATGTGGCCAACACCACAGCCACGATCAGCCGGCTTTCGAACCAGTCTTCGGTATTGCCTCGATCCAGCACGAACTGCAATCCGCCAATCCCGAGCGACAGCAAGAAGAGCCCGATCCAGTCGACACTGCGCTCGCGGCGCGGGGTGTCCGGGACCCGACGCGCCAACAGTAGCGAGATCAAACCGACCGGCACATTGATGTAGAAAGTCCAGCGCCAGTCGAGTACGTCGGTCAACCAGCCGCCGAGCGTCGGTCCGCCGATTGGCCCGAGCATCACGCCCATGCCCCAGATGGCCATGGCCCGGCCACGCTCGGCCAACGGAAAGGTATCGGCCATGATGGCCTGAGATAGCGGCACCAGCGCCGCGCCGAACACCCCCTGCAGCAGGCGGAACGCCACGATCTGCGTCAGGTTCTGCGCAATGCCGCATAGCATGGACGACAGCACGAAGCCGGCGATCGAGTACAGCAGATAGCGTCGCCGACCGAGTTTATCGGTCAAATAGCCGGTCAACGGCATGAAGATGGCCGAGGCGACCAGATAACTGGTCAGCACCCAGCTGATCTGATCGGAGGTCGTCCCCAGGTTGCCCTGCATTTGCGGCAGCGCGACGTTGACGATCGTGGTATCGAGCGCCTGCATGATCGTGGCCGACATGACGGCCACAGTGATCAGCACGCGACTGGCTTTGTTCTGTTCCACGGCCATCCCGGCTCAATCGTTATGCCCTGCGTCGCGCTCTTGCAGACTGGCCGCCTGGCGCTCCAGGAGCTCCAGCACTTCGATGGTCTGCGTCAATGCCTCGGGTGAAACGTTGGCGAGCAATTCGGTGCGCATGACATCGGCGATAGCCGCCAGCTCCAAGGCGAGAGCATGGCCGGCGTCAGTCAGCGAAACGCGTTTGGCGCGCCGATCCTGCGGGTCGGCTTCGCGCCGCACGAGCCCCTCGCGCTCCAACGCGTCCAAAAGACGTACCAGAGAGGCGGGTTCGATGCCCACGCGCAATGCCAAGTCGCATTGCGCCAGCATCTGATTGGCCCGCAAAAGCTTGAGCAAGACGTGCCAACGCGCCTGCGACAACCCGAAAGGGCGGAAACGGGTATCCAACGCGCTGCGCCAGTTTTTCAGCAAATGGATCAGAGCCTCGCTGAAGCGCTCGTATTGAGAAGACATATTAATTAGTACGCTAATAATATTTACCCTAACAATATTAGCATAAAAATCCAAACCAAGGTGGGGACAATCGGCCCCGCCACCTGTTGCCAGATCACGACACTTTACTGGCCAATTGCCACTCGCCCCGGGTATTGCATGCCATTGACTCAACACATTTTTTGGCGCATAGCCCAAACACACCGTTTACCACAAAAGCAACACCAATCACCCTACCAATTTTTAACAACATATTTAAATTAAATGGCTCTTAGTAATCATATTCGGAGCCCTATCATGCGCACCTCATTCATCCCCTTCATCCTTCTTCCCGGCGTGGCGCTGGCCGACGTCACGCTCTATGGCGACTTGAAAGCCAATGTCAGCCGACACTCGTATAGCCAAGGCGCCGGTCAAGGCCATGTGGACGACGCCGGCTCGAGCTTCGGTGCCAAGGGCAACGAATCGCTGGGGGAAGGGCTGAAGGCGCACTGGCAAGTCGAGTGGGATCTCGGCCTGGACGGTAACAAAAAGTTTGGCTTGAACGAAACGTTCGTCGGACTCGAGGATGCCGATCTCGGCAAGTTGCGCATCGGCTACCTCAACTCCGCCCTCAAGGATCTCTACACGGTCAACCAGTGGCAATCCGGCGGCAAGATGGTGTACACAGACCAAACACCAGGCCAGCAGGCCGCTGACAACTTCGGCGCAGACGGGCTCAACACCTTCACTAACCCAGGCCAGCGAATGAAGAACGCCATCCGGTTCGATACGCCTCTGTTCAACGGATTCGGCGGCAACATCGCCTACGGCTTTGGCGAGAACCGCCAGCAAGACAGTACGCGTGCCTCGGATATGTTCTCGCTGGGCTTGAGCTACCGCCCAGGTGCATGGTTCGCCGCCTATGCCTATCAACGCGAAGCCAATCCCTGCAGCGCGGCGCCCGCCGCGACACCGGCCGGTGTCCAAAGCTGCCCGAAACAGGATAGCGACGTGTCGCCTGCCTACCTGCATTACCTGGAAGGCGGCTACCGCGACGATCTATGGCTGGTTGCTCTGGCTTGGCAGCAGGCGCACGGCTACGATTGGACCGATGGGCTGTCGGGCGACAGTCGCAGCACGATCGACATCGACGGCCAGGCGCGCTCGCCGGCACAGGCCAGGCTGGTTACCCGCCAGGTGGCGTTGTCCATCGCCCGGACTTTCGGCCGCTATACCCCGAAGTTGACGCTGGCGCACGGTTGGGATCAGCGCGCCGGCGGCGGCACGCTGAAGCAGACCGGCTACCGGCAGTGGATCGTCGGTATGGACTACCCCCTATCCAAGCGCACGATCGCCGGCATCGCTCACGGCCGTCAGACCTTCGCCGCAATGGCGAGCCCGGCCGTCAACCAGCGCTCGACCACGTTTGTCAGTACCAGCCTGACCTTGAGCCACAAGTTCTGAATTCAATCGCCGCCAGCCATATAGCCCGGCCGGCGCGCCTGTGAGAAAATCCCCTTCCGGCGAGGCCACACTCCTCGCCCTTTCTTTTTCATTTGCCCGCCGCCTGTCGCCGGGCTCAGCCGTCAGGAAACAGGGTCGACATCAATGACAGACGCCACCGCAAAACATACCCCTGTCATGCAGCAATACCTCGCCATCAAACGCGAGCACCCGGACAAACTGGTGTTCTACCGCATGGGCGATTTCTACGAACTGTTTTTTGAAGACGCGGAAAAGGCCGCCCGCCTGCTGGACATCACGCTGACCACGCGTGGCGCCAGCGCCGGCAATCCGATCAAAATGGCCGGCGTGCCCTATCACGCCGCAGAACAATACCTGGCCCGCCTGATCAAGCTTGGCGAGTCGGTGGCCATATGCGAACAATTCGGCGACCCGGCCACCACCAAGGGCCCGCTGGAGAGGCGCGTGGCGCGCATCGTGACACCGGGCACCGTAACCGATGCGGCTTTCCTCGATGAAAAGCGCGATGTGCTGGTGCTGGCTCTACAGGCCATCAAAGGCCGGTTGGGGCTTGCCTGGCTATCGCTGGCCAGCGGTGAATTCAAGGTCATGGAAACCGCCAGCGACGAACTGGTCAGCGAACTGGAACGTCTGCGGCCATCCGAGCTGTTGTTGCCGGAGGGCGGCGATATCGGCGTGCTGCAAGCGCTGAACCTGCCGATACGAAAATTACCGGCCTGGCAGTTCGACCCGCAGTCCAGCCACCAGTCGCTGACACGCCACTTCGGCACGCGCGACTTATCCGGCTTCGGTGCCGAGGAGCTGAAAGTGGCGGTCGGCGCCGCGGGGGCGCTGCTGGAATACGTCAAGGCCACCCAGGGCGCCAATCCGGCGCACCTGATGTCGCTGTCGGTGGAAGACAGCCGCGACCTGATCCGCATGGACGCCGCAACCCGGCGCAATCTGGAACTGACCGAAACCATCCGCGGCGAAAGCGCCCCAACGCTGTTCTCGCAACTCGACCGCTGCGCCACGGCGATGGGCAGCCGGCTCTTGCGCCACTGGCTGCACCACCCGCTGCGCCAACAAGACCTGATCGTCGAGCGCCTGACGGCGGTGCGCGCCCTACTCGGCGGCCACGAGTCGCTGCTCGCAGCACTGCGCGAAGTAGCGGACATCGAGCGCATCTGCGCCCGCATCGCACTGCGCTCGGCTCGGCCGCGCGATTTGTCGGCGCTACGCGATTCGCTGATTAAGCTCGCCGATGTGACGCCGCGTCTACCGCAAGCCGAAAGCGCGCTGATCGCCGAACTGGCCGCCGAGCTGCCGCGAGCGGCTGGCCTGATCGACATCCTCTGCCAAGCCGTACTGCCCGAGCCAGCCACCTTCCTGCGCGATGGCGGGGTGATCAATCATGGTTACTCGGCCGAACTCGACGAACTACGCGCCATTCAGACCAACTGCGGCGAATTTTTGCTGCAGTTGGAGGCTCGCGAGCGCGAAAGGAGCGGCATCGCGTCGCTCAAGGTGGAATTCAACCGCGTGCACGGTTTCTACATCGAAGTCAGCAAGGCGCAATCCGACAATGTGCCGGACGATTACCGCCGCCGTCAGACGTTGAAGAACGCCGAGCGCTACATTACGCCGGAACTGAAAGAGTTCGAAGACAAGGCGTTGTCGGCGCAAGATCGCTCGCTGGCACTGGAGAAACAGTTATACGAGGCGCTACTGGAGATCTTGGCCGCCAGCATCGGTACGCTCAAGCGTGTCGCCTCGGCGGTGGCAACCGTCGATGTCCTGGCCGCCTTCGCTCAGACAGCCGATGTATTCGGCTATGTCGAACCGACGTTCGTCGCGCAACCGCTATTGGAAATCCGCGAGGGACGCCATCCGGTGGTGGAAAGCCAGGTAGACAGCTTCATTGCCAACGACACCTGCCTCGGTGCGGCACGCAAGCTGCTGTTGATCACCGGGCCGAACATGGGCGGTAAGTCGACCTATATGCGCCAGACGGCACTGATCACGCTGCTGGCGCACATCGGCAGTTTCGTGCCGGCCGAAAGCGTCGTCATGGGGCCGATCGATCGCATTTTCACTCGAATCGGCGCCTCAGACGACCTGGCGGGCGGTCGCTCGACCTTTATGGTGGAAATGACCGAAACCGCCAACATCCTCAACAACGCCAGCGAGCAAAGCCTGGTACTGATGGACGAGGTCGGCCGCGGCACCTCGACCTTCGACGGTCTGGCGCTGGCCTGGGCAATCGCCAAGGCACTGATCGAAAAGAACCGGGCCTACACGCTGTTCGCCACGCACTATTTCGAGTTGACCCGATTGGCCAGCGATTATCCGTCCGTGGCCAACGTGCACCTGTCGGCGGTCGAACACAAGGATCGCATCGTGTTCCTGCACCATGTGGAAGAAGGTCCGGCAAGTCAAAGCTATGGCCTGGCGGTGGCCCAACTGGCCGGGGTACCGGCCAAAGTGATCCGCGATGCGCGCCGCCACCTGGTGGAGTTGGAAAACCAGGCGGCCAGCAATCAGCCAGACCTGTTCGCCATGGCCGTGCCGGCACCGGCGGAAGCGGAGCCGCACCCAGCGCTTGAGCGGCTGATGGACATCGACCCGGACGAGCTCACACCACGCCAGGCTTTATCGATGTTGTTCGAACTCAAGCAATGTCTGGATTAATTTCCGGCAATTCCGCTCGAATTGCCTAGAATGAGAAAGCACCAGATATTGATTTGAGGATTCAATCATGCCAACCAGTCATGCCGGAGATAATCCCGGCCTGCAGCGGATTTTCGGTCCGGCTGCCGAAAAGGGGGGGGTCACGCTTACCGCCATCCGCCGTCGTGCTCAACGACAACTCAGCAAGTTCGATCAGTTCGCCCGCGAGCAGCTTGAACAGCGAGACGTCACGCTACCTCCCGGCATTGGGCTGGTCAGCTGTCCGTCTTGTTCACTGACGCTCGATTGCGACCATCCACAAACCGAGGTTTTGCGGCAGTGGATCGACGGCAACGTTAGGCTCGCGAAAAACTTCAAGGAAGTGGAAGTGTTATTCGAAATGTTGCGCGCCGCCGAAACCCCGGGGCAAACATTTCCCAGCACGAGTTGTTTTCACATTGGCCTGACCAGCGCAGGCCCGGTGGCCTACTTTCAAGAACATATCTGCCCGCCGCAGGGTAGTGCCTGAGTTTTAACCCCTTCGCGCTCAACACCGGCTGCCGGCACGCTCTCCGTGCCGGCATTCAGAGCATGAAACGGCTCGGATAGCGATTGGCGAAGCGCATCTCTTCCGGATACGGGTAGAAGTCCTCGATATTGCCCTCGCGCACCCGGCGCTGCTTGTCCTGCCAAAACGCGGGGTCGAGCAAGTCGCGATGGTGCTGCAGGAAAATCTTGCGCACTTCGGCGTCGCCCAGCAGGAAAGTGCCGAACTCCTCTGGAAAAACATCGTTGCGCGCCACGGGGTACCAGACCTCGCCGGACATTTCCATCTCCGGCGTAGGGGCCGCCGGGATACGGCGGAACTGGCAGTCGGTCATGTATTCGATTTCGTCGTAATCGTAGAAAATCACCCGCCCATAGCGTGTCACACCAAAATTCTTGAACAGCATGTCACCGGGGAAGATGTTGGCCGTGGCCAGCTCCTTGATGGCGTTGCCGTATTCGATCACCGCCTGTTCACGCTCCTCCGGCGTCGCCGACTGCAGATAAAGATTGAGCGGCTTCATGCGCCGTTCGATGTACAGGTGATGAATGATGATGGTGTGCTCGGTCTCTTCGATCATCGACGGCGCGAGGCTACGCAACTCCTGCAGTAGCTCCTCGGTAAAACGCGCCTTGGGGAAGCCCACGTTGGAAAACTCCAGCGTGTCCGCCATGCGCCCGACCCGGTCGTGCCGTTTCACTAGCCGATACTTGGCTCGCACCGTGGTGCGATCGAGTTCCTTGGTCGACCCGAACACATCCTTGATCAGCTTGAACACATAGGGAAAGGACGGCAGGGTAAATACCAGCATCACCAGGCCGCGGATGCCGGGCGCGATCATGAACAGATCGTTGGAATGCTGCAGGTGCTGGATGAAATCGCGGTAGAAGATATTCTTGCCCTGCTTCTGAAGCCCGATCATGGTATAGAGCTCCGCCTTGCTCTTGGTCGGCAGCATGCTTCGTAAAAACTGCACGTAGCCGGACGGCACTTCCATATCGACCAGGAAGTAGGCATGGCTGAAGGAAAATAGTACGCCGATACGCCAAGGCTCGAGCAAGATGGTGTCGAGAAACAATTTACCGGCCGCGTCATGCAATACCGGTACGGCAAACGGATAAGAGGCATAGCCGTTGATCACCTTGCCGAACAGGTAGGCGGTCTTGTTGCGGTAGAACGCCGAAGACAGCACCTGGATCTGCAGATTGGCCTCGCGTCTCGGTACCTTCCCTTCCAGGTAGTGGTTGACGGTGCGCAGCACCAGGGCCAAGTCGCGCCGCAAGTTGGCGAATGGCCGTGTCCAACCGAAGTCCGCCACGATCTGCCGCAGCGTCTGCTGTAGTCCCTGACTCGCCGGGTAGTAACTACGATAGGAAGGCGGATTGGATTCGATGTACTCGGTGGAGATCGCCGGACGCAGAAAGATGAAGTCGTTGTTGAAGTAGTCGCGGTGCAGAATACGGGTGAAGACGGAATTGAAGAAGGTTTCGGCCAACTCCGGCTGCTTGTGGTTGCATAGCAGGCCGATGTAGTACAGCTTGGCCTGCTGCCAGATTTCGTTGTCGAGCAACTCGGCGTGGAAATCGCGATGCAACAACTCGACGGTTTCGCTGACACGTTGATCGTAAAACTGGATACGATCACGGATCGTCTTCTGGATGCCCTGCCAGTCTGCCTGGTCAAAGCGCGTCTTGGCGCTTTGCGAGCATTCGCGAAACAGCCGATAGTGCTTGTCGAACCCCGCAATCAGCGCCAGCGCGATGTCGCGCGCCACCGGGTTGTAATACTCGGGAATCTGCATCGTCTCTCCCCCTGGCAGTCGTCCGGCGCGCGGTGACCATCGCTCATCCGCCCCGACGACCACCTCCGCCATCGTTTCTGGCTAGGCGATGTGACGCGCCTGCCGATCTATTGATGCCAACAGCATGCTTCACCCGAGGCAAATCTTCAAGACGGATTTGCAACCGGCGCATCTCCCCTGGCGCCAGGCCATCGAGCCGCCAGGGGCCGATCGCAACGCGCACCAAGCGCAGTGTCGGCAAGCCGACTTTGGCGGTCATGCGCCGCACTTGGCGGTTCTTGCCTTCGCTGATGGTCAGCGCAATCCAGCTATCGGGCACCGTTTTTCGGCTGCGAATCGGTGGCGTGCGCGGCCAAATGTCGGGAGAATCCAAGCGCTCGCACTCAGCCGGCCGCGTGACGAAGTCGCCCAGGTCGACGCCTTGCCGCAGTTGCGCGAGCTGCTCGTCGCTCGGCACGCCCTCGACCTGCACCCAATAGGTTTTCGGCAGTTTCCAGCGTGGGTCGCTGATGCGATGTTGCAGCGTGCCGTCGTCGGTCAGCAGCAACAGTCCCTCGCTGTCGGTATCCAATCGGCCAGCCGGATAGAAGCCCGGAACCTGGACATAATCCTTGAGTGTCTTATGCAATTCGTGTTGCGAAAATTGGCAAATTACGCCATATGGCTTATTCAGCAGGATCAGTTCGGGCATGGGTCTGGCGAATGCGAATGAATTACACGATAATATCAAGGTTAAGGAGAAACGGTATAACAATAAGCTGTGGTCATTATCCGGCTTCTCCGGCGCGGTCTCGTGACCGCTTCCCGAAGCGATCGTCGACGATCCGCGCGCAACTCCGGACACCTCGAACACCCCGGCCAGACTGGCGGGGGCATATTTCCTGGTAGCCACCAGCACCCACCAACAATGGAGAAGGCATGAGCGTCCAATCCCTCATCAAAGTGCCTGCCGGCGGACAGAGAATCGTCCCGGGGCAATCGATTCCGAACAACCCGATCATTCCGTTCATCGAAGGCGACGGCATTGGTGTCGACATCACGCCGGTCATGATCAAGGTGATCGACGCCGCGGTCGAAAAGGCCTATGGCGGCCAGCGCAAGATCCACTGGATGGAAGTGTATGCCGGCGAGAAGTCGACCCGCCTGTACGGCCCGGACGAGTGGCTGCCGGCGGAAACCTTCGCCGCGCTCAAGGAATACTCGGTATCGATCAAGGGCCCGATGACCACGCCGGTCGGCGGCGGCATCCGCTCGCTGAACGTGGCGCTGCGCCAGGAACTGGATCTGTATCAGTGCGTACGCCCGGTGCGTTATTTCAAGGGGGTGCCCAGCCCGCTGAAGCAGCCGGAACTCACCGATATGGTGATCTACCGCGAAAATACCGAGGACATTTACGCCGGCATCGAATGGCAGGCCGAGTCCGACAACGCCAAGAAGCTGATCCACTTCCTGCAGACCGAGATGGGCGTCAAGAAGATCCGCTTCCCGGAAACCTCCGGCATCGGCATCAAGCCGGTCTCGCGCCAGGGCACCGAGCGCCTGGTGCGCGCAGCCATCCGCTACGCCATCGACAACGATCGCAAGAGCGTGACCTTCGTGCACAAGGGCAACATCATGAAGTTCACCGAAGGTGGCTTCCGCGACTGGGCCTATGCGCTGGCCAAGAACGAATTCGGCGCCGAGCCGATCGACGGCGGCCCGTGGTGCAAGTTCACGAACCCGAAGACCGGTCGCGAGATCGTCGTCAAAGATGCGATCGCCGACGCCTTCTTGCAGCAGATCCTGCTGCGTCCGGCCGAATACGATGTGATCGCCACCCTGAACTTGAACGGCGACTACATCTCGGACGCGCTGGCCGCGCAAGTTGGTGGTATCGGCATCGCACCGGGCGCCAACATCTCCGACCAGTACGCCGTGTTCGAAGCCACCCATGGCACCGCACCGAAGTATGCCGGCCAGGATAAGGTCAATCCGGGCTCTTTGATCCTGTCGGCCGAAATGATGCTGCGCCACCTGGGCTGGCTCGAAGCCGCCGATCTGGTGATCAAGGGCATGGAACGCGCCATCGCCGACAAGCAGGTGACCTACGACTTCGCCCGCCTGATGGACGGTGCCAACGAAGTTAGTTGCTCGGCCTTCGGCGACGCGATGATCGCCCGTATGTAATCGTTGCTGGACAGACAGATCGAACCCGCGAGACCGCTCGCGGGTTTTTTTTGCCTGCCGTTGCCTCGGCTCGGGGCACACCCCACATCCTTTATTCGGAAATGTTATAATTTAAAAAAAATATAACACCGGACGCATAACCCTCTGCTGCCCAGTCAGACCACTACCCCCGGCAAGCTGCGTCCACTGAAGAAGCCCGTGATGCGATGTCTCGCAGCTGGCATCTTCTCCCGTTTCACATATCTTGAAACAGAACGCTTTCACACCGCCGGAGTGCTATGAATATCACCATTCGACAATTGCGCGCCTTGCTGGCCGTGGCACAGGAAGGCTCGATTGCCAATGCATCGGAAAAATTGTTCCTCACCCGTCCCGCAGTGTCGCAAACGCTGCAGGAACTGGAGCGTCAGTTCGGCCGAAAACTGTTCCATCGCGTGAGCAACCGCTTGATCCTGAATTCCGAGGGCAAGCAACTATTGCCCTATATCGACGAACTGATTCAGCGCATCAACCAGATCGAGAATTTCTTCAGCAGCGACTTCGAGAATTACAAGAACATCAAGATCGGCACCACCAAGACCATTGGCAACTACCTGCTGCCGAACGTCCTGCAGCGCTTCCATCAGGAGCTCGGCGTCGGTTACCCCTCCTTGTTCGTCGGCAGTACCGGCGACCTGTGCGCCAAGCTGCAGACCACCGAGCTTGACGTGGCGATCATGGAAAAGGATGTTCAGGATGTCACGCTGAACAAGCTGCCTTGGCTGTCCGACGAGATGATCGTCATTGCACCGCCGGATTCGACACTCGGCATGGCGAGCGAACTGGAAATCGCCGATCTGGACAAGCAACTTTGGGTTGCGCGCGAGCAAGGCTCCGGCAGCCGCGAACAGTTTGATTTCCATATCGGGCGTAGGCTCAAGCATCCGCACATCGCGATGGAGATCAATGCCACCGAGGCCATTATCAATAGCGTGATCCACGGCATCGGCCTGGCATTCGTCTCAAAAATCGCCGTCACCCAGGCGATCGCCCATAACCTGGTGCGCGCGCTGCCGATGCGCGAGCGATTCCACCGCGAGTTCTGCATCGCCACCTATAGCGAGAAATACATCGGTCCAGAGCTGCAGGCGCTGCTAGATTTTCTCGAGACCTACCGCCAGCAAAACCCTCGCTGAAGCGAACCGCCCATCGCGGGCGCCGGGGAACTGGCGCCCGCCTCCCCGCATAAATAAAAAAACCCTTCCACCGAGTGGAAGGGTTTTTTGGTAAAACCACCAACTAGCTGCTTTAGCGCTTGATGACCTTGACCTTGTAACGGCCGTCGTCTTGCTTGTAAGCACCGTGAATGTCGGTGTCGAAGCCCGGATAGTGCTTGCCGACTTCGATCAGCATCAGCAGGAAGTCCAGCACCGCAACGCTGTCCTCGGTGATCACTTCGCCCGGCAGAACCAACGGCACGCCCGGAGGATACGGCAAGATCATGTTGGCGTTGACTTGGCCAACCAGCTCTTCGACGTAAACTTCTTCGGTCTGATCCTTCAGTACGCGCTGGAAGGCTTGGTGCGGCGTCATTTCTTGCTGCGGCAGCACTTCGAAGGCGTGGTACATCATTTCCGGCAGGTTGAACTTGCGCATCAGCTTGTGGATGCCTTGTGCCAGATCCTGGATGCGCATGTCTTCGTAGAACGACGGGTGCTCGTTGTACAGGCTCGGCAGCATGACCTTGACCTTCAGGTTCAGGTCGTAACCGCGCTTGAACTCGGTCAACGTGCGCAGCAGCTTCAGCGACTTGGACTTGTCGATACCGATCGAGAACAGGAACAGCAGGTTGTACGGACCGGTCTTTTCCACCACGATGCCGTGGTCGTCCAGGTACTTGGACACGATGGAAGCCGGGATACCGGTGTCTTCCAGCGTACCTTGCTTGCTCATGCCCGGGGTCAGGACGGTGACCTTGATCGGATCGAGGTACATGTGGTCGGCATCGATGTTCTTGAAGCCGTGCCAGCCATCGGTCGGCTTGAGCGGCCAGCAATCCGGACCGTCGATGGTGTCCGGCTGCCATACGTCGAAGAACCAACCCTTGGTCTCGGTACGCAGCTTCTTGATTTCCTTGCGGAAGTTCAGTGCGCGTTCAACCGAGTTCTCGATCAGGCGGCGACCGGCATTGCCCTTCATCATCGCCGCGGCGACTTCGGTCGATGCCACGATGCCGTATTGCGGCGAGGTCGACGTGTGCATCATGAACGATTCGTTGAAGGTTTCATGATCCACTTGGCCCTTGATGTGAATCATCGAGGCTTGCGAGAAGGCGGCCAGCAACTTGTGGGTCGACTGGGTTTCGTAGACGACCTTACCCGGCACGGTTTCACCGCTCATACCGTACTTGCCTTGGTACATCGGGTGGAAGTTGGTGTACGGTACCCAGGCGCTGTCGAAGTGCATGTGCTTGACGTCGAGGGTCTTCTTGATCCACTCGGTGTTGTACAGCAGGCCGTCGTAGGTACTGTTGGTCACCACGGCGTAGGTCGGCCAGGTGGCGTTCGGGGTTTCGGCGATCTTCTCTTCGATCACTTCGCGGGTGAACTCGCTCTTCGGGATACCGCCGAGGATGCCGTAGGCGTTGCGGGTCGGACGGAAGTAGATCGGGGTCACGTTGCTCATCATCATCAGATGGGTGAGCGACTTGTGGCAGTTACGGTCGACCATGATGGTGCTGCCGGCCGGTGCCGCGAACATGCCGACGATCTTGTTGGCGGTCGAGGTGCCGTTGGTCACGATGTAGCTGTTGGTCGCATTGAAGACCTTGGCGATGTATTCCTCGGCTTCGCGATGCGGACCGGAGTGGTCAAGCAGGGAGCCCAGTTCCGGCATGGATACCGAAACGTCGGCCTTGAACACGTTCGGGCCGTAGAAATCGTAGAACACGCTGCCGACCGGGCTCTTCAGGAAAGCCGAGCCGCCCAGGTGACCCGGGGTGCAGAAGGTGTACTTGTTGGATTCGACATACTTGAACAGCGCCTTGGTGAAAGGCGGCACGATGTCGTCAACGTAGGCGCGAATACCCTGATCGATCGTCACGAAGATATCTTCGGACTGATCCAGGTGGTATTCGAAGAAGTTCAAGTTCAGACGCAGTTCGGTCAGCGAGACATCCAGAACGGTATTCTGGTTGGCAAAACCGAACAGCGGCAGCTTTTCATTCAGATTGCTGATTTCGCTGCACAGCGCCAGGCCGAAATCGTCCCAATCGAACAGCACGGCGGCAACACGCGGGTTTTGCTCAATCAACTTGAGCGCGTCGCACTTGCTGTCCGGATAGACTACATCGTAGCCGGCTTCAGCCATGACGGCGTGCAATTCCTGAATCGGTTCGACTTTGAACTGCGGTGCATCGTTACTGGTCAGAATCAGAATGGTTTTCATACATGAGTCCCTTTCTTGGGGTTTACAGCACCCGGCGGGAGCCCTCCAGCCGGGTACGGATTCCGGCTGCGGTTAGGCGCTAGCCTCCGCGGTAACTGCTTGGCGCTGGCCCATCTTGCGTGCATAGAACATCAGGATGATCAGCGAGACGATGAACGTACCCATCAACGGGGTCGCATCGGCGCCGGCCAGGCCGACCAGGCAGAACGCACTGCCCACGACGCAGGCGATCAGGCTGACGATGCTCTTGGTGGTCATGCCTTCGAAACGGATCAGGTTTACGCAGCTGTAGAAGTACGGCAGCAGAGTCAGCAGTACGGCAATCGAGGTCAGTTCGTTGAACAGGCCGGAGGCGTTGCCGGTACCGGCAAACACGTTCAGCAGGATCAACAGCGCGGTCATCTTGACCGAAGCCAGCAACAGGCCGCTGCGTGCAACGCCATTCTTGTCGGTCTTGCCATAGATGGCCGGGAAGTTGCCGTCGGCAGCAGCACGACGACCGGCTTCGCCCACCAGCATCATCCACGAGCCGAGCGAGGTGAAGCAGGCAAATGCGGCGAACGCGGACACAACCGGCGCAGCCCAGTTACCGAACATGTGGCTGGTAGCCAGGGCGAACGGCGCACCCGCAGCAGCCATTTCCTTGGCCGGGAACATGCCGCTGATGGCTTGAGTCGAGGAGATGTACACCAGACCGGCCAGACCGGTACCCAGCATGGTGGCGAGCGGTACGGTGCGCTTCGGGTTGTCGACCAGACCGGTCGACACGGAAGCGGACTCGACACCGACGAAGGCCCACAGGCACAGGATCACAGCGCTAACCATCGCCGAGCTGTCGCTCTTGCCGGAAGTATTCCAGTTAACCATGTAGGTGTGCGCGTCGAACCAGCCCCAACCCACGGTTGCGGTCAGAACCACCGGGATCAGGATCAGGATCAGACCCAGCGAGGTCAGACGGCTGACCCAGGTGCCACCCATCAGGTTGACAAAGGTAAAGATCCAGACGATGACGACCGAGGCAATGGTAGCCGGCCACGGTTGGTTCAGGATCGGGAAGAAGGTCGACATGTAGGCGACGCCAGTGATGGCGATTGCCAGGTTACCGATCCAGTTGGCGTGGTAGTACAGCACGCCGGTCTGGAAGCCGAAGGCCGGGGAAACTTCACCGGCGTAGGCAATCGGACCGCCTTGTTGGGGGTTGACCGTGCCAAGACGGGCATAGACATAAGCAAGGCACATAGCGCCGAACATGCAAATGATCCAGCTCCAGATGGAGACGGAACCGATGTGAGCCAGGTTGGCGGGCAACAGGGCAATACCGCTCCCCATCATGTTGCCGGCAACGACGCCGATACAGGCGAGCAAACCGATTTTCTTGGGTGTCGTAGTCATAGTCTTCAAGTACCTCAGGGTTTAGGCTTGTCAGTGCCGGCAACGGTGGGCTGTGCCTGGCCTGCGCCTTTTCTGTGTTTCTCTGGAAAGAGATCAAGCTGCGAATCCGCCAGACGTCGGCGCGTTGCCCGGGCGGCGGATGGTTGCTTTCGTTCGAGAGGTGCTTCCTTGAGCACGAGGCAAGTGTAGGACTAGTCTGAACAACAGAAAATAAATTAATAATGAATCTCTAATTAAGTGAAACTTACCCACTCACGGTATCAAAACAGCAAATTCTACTTAATTAGCACAATAGACGACCCAACATCGCGCCATGCAACATTCGCATCAAAAAATTAGGCAACACATTGTTTTATAAAATATTATTCAAGATGCCAACCCAATAACATTGGCAATGAAATGGTTTTTCGCGGCGAAGATACCGCAAGCGCACAATGTCGACAGCATGTCGAGAAACAGGGGGATACGGCAGGATGCAGAATGGAAATTCACGTCGCAAAAATCGCACTGCGCGTGAGGGACTGCGGAAAAAAAGCAAAGAAAAAACCCGCTTGTGGCGGGTTCATCTAGATCCAGTTGTCGAGAAAACTCGACCCTCCCTCAACCTGAAAGGGAGATTAAACAGCCTGGATGTTCGACGCTTGCTTGCCTTTCGGACCATTGACGATGTCAAAGCTTACACGTTGCCCTTCCTTCAGGGACTTGAAGCCTTGCATGTTGATGGCCGAGAAGTGAGCGAACAGATCTTCTACCACCTTCATCGGGGGTGATGAAACCGAAGCCCTTTGCGTCGTTGAACCATTTGACGATACCAGTTGCCATTTCACTTCCTTGCATAAACAGGCTGGTGAGGCCGACCAACAAAAGCTTAACGTTTTCTCATGCATTCCAATTAAGCCAAGCACCTGATGTGCATTTCTACGCAACCATTGCCACAGCGTCAAGTCATAAGTAATCGAATTGAATGCACTTGAAAAATTTCCGACTGGAACCAAAATTGTAGTAAGCAGCGATTTTGCCGAAAGCCGACATGTCTACGCAGTACAAGGAAGATGCCGAGAACCAGGCATCAACAGTGAGCACACCCCCGCCACCCATGTATAAGGTGTTGTTATTGAATGACGATTACACGCCGATGGATTTTGTCGTACAGATCCTGCAGCGTTTCTTTCACAAGGATCGCGAGCAGGCAACCATAATCATGCTTCAGGTACATACGCAAGGCCATGGCGTGTGTGGCATTTATACCAAAGATGTGGCTGCAACAAAGGTTGAGCAGGTGTTGCACTTTTCGAAAGTGCATCAGCATCCGCTCCAATGCGTGATGGAGGAAAACTGATGATTGCCCAAGAGCTTGAAGTGAGCCTGCACATGGCGTTTATGGATGCCAGACGCAAGCGGCACGAATTCATCAGCGTCGAACACCTGCTGCTGGCCATGATTGACAACCCGTCTGCCGCCGATGTGCTGCGGGCGTGTGGCGCCAATCTGGACCAACTCAAGAAACAGCTGACGGATTTCATTGATGAACACACCCCCACCGTCCCCGGTGAGGCCGAGGTGGAGACCCAGCCCACGCTGGGATTCCAGCGCGTGATCCAGCGCGCCATCCTGCACGTGCAGTCCTCGGGTAAGAAAGAGGTCACCGGAGCCAACATCCTGGTCGCCATCTTTGGGGAAAAGGACTCGCATGCCGTGTATTACCTGCATCAACAGGGCATTTCGCGCCTGGATGTGGTGAATTTCATTTCGCACGGCATCACCAAGCAACGTTCGCCGCAACAGCCGTCCGAGTCGCGCGAGGGCAACGAGAGCGATGGCGAGGAGCAAGCCGCGCCTAGCGGTGGCGCACTGGAGAACTACACGCTCAATCTCAACGCGCTGGCGCGGGACGGCAAGATCGACCCGCTGATCGGCCGCGAGCACGAACTGGAGCGCACAGTGCAAACCCTGTGTCGCCGCCGCAAGAACAACCCGCTCCTGGTCGGCGAGGCCGGTGTGGGCAAGACGGCCATCGCCGAGGGCCTGGCACGGCGCATCGTCAACAAAGAGGTGCCCGAGGTCTTGGCTGGCGCCACGGTCTACGCGCTCGACATGGGGGCGTTACTGGCCGGCACCAAGTATCGCGGCGATTTCGAGCAACGCCTCAAGGCGGTGATCAAACAACTGACAGACGATCCGCACGCCATTCTGTTCATCGACGAAATCCATACGCTGATTGGTGCGGGCGCGGCCTCCGGCGGTACGCTGGATGCCTCCAACCTGCTCAAACCGGCGCTGTCGAACGGCAATCTGCGCTGTATCGGAGCCACCACCTACAACGAGTTCCGCGGCATCTTCGAAAAAGACAACGCGTTATCGCGCCGCTTCCAGAAGATCGACATCGTCGAGCCTACCGTGGAACAGACGGTGGAGATCCTCAAGGGGCTGAAGTCGCGCTTCGAATCGCACCATGGGGTACGTTACACCGCCGGCGCGCTGGCCACGGCTGCCGAACTGTCGGCACGCTACATCAACGACCGTCACCTGCCCGACAAGGCAATCGACGTGATCGACGAGGCGGGTGCCGCGCAGAAGATCCTGCCCAAGTCGCGCCAGAAGAAGGTCATCAACAAATCGGAAATCGAGGAAATCGTCGCCAAGATCGCACGCATTCCGGCCAAGACCGTCTCCAGCAGCGACAAGAACGTGCTGCGCAATCTGGATCGCGACCTGAAGAACGTGGTGTTTGGCCAGGATAAGGCCATCGACGCGCTGTCCACAGCGATCAAGATGTCGCGCTCGGGCCTGGGCAACCCCCAGAAGCCGATCGGCTCCTTCCTGTTCTCCGGCCCGACCGGGGTGGGCAAGACCGAGGTGGCACGTCAGCTGGCATACGCGCTCGGCGTCGAACTGGTGCGTTTCGACATGTCGGAATACATGGAACGTCATGCGGTTTCGCGCTTGATCGGCGCGCCGCCGGGATATGTCGGCTTCGAACAGGGCGGCCAGTTGACCGAATCCATCACCAAGCACCCCTACTCGGTGCTACTGCTCGATGAAATCGAGAAAGCGCACCCGGATATCTACAATGTGCTGCTGCAGGTGATGGATCATGGCACGCTGACCGACAACAACGGCCGCAAGGCGGATTTCCGCAACGTGATCCTGATCATGACAACCAATGCCGGCGCCGAGTCGCTGTCCAAGCCGAGCATGGGCTTTACCAACGAACGCGCGCTGGGCGACGAAATGGCCGATATCAAGCGCTTGTTCAGCCCAGAGTTCCGCAACCGGCTGGATGCCATCATCTCGTTCTCGACCTTGGACGAACAGATCATCCTGCAAGTGGTGGACAAGTTCCTGATGCAGCTCGAGCACCAGTTGGCCGACAAACACGTCGATATCCACTTCACCGACGAGCTGCGCAGCCATCTGGCCAAGCATGGCTTCGACCCGCAGATGGGTGCCCGCCCGATGGCGCGTTTGATTCAGGACACCATCCGCAAAGCGCTGGCCGACGAACTGCTGTTCGGCCGCCTGGCCGACGGCGGCGAGGTCACCGTCACGGTCGATGCGGACGGCAAGGTGGATCTGCGCTTTGCAGAAGAGAAATTGGCCGAAGCGCTGTAATCGCGGCACGACTCCAACGAACCGGCAGGCGAGCCTGCCGGTTTTTTTTGCTCAGCCGCGCGGGTGATGCTGGGCGTGCAATTGCTTCAACCGTTCGCGCGCCACATGAGTATAGATCTGGGTGGTGGAAATATCGGCGTGCCCCAACAGCAACTGCACCACGCGCAGATCGGCGCCGTGGTTGACCAGATGCGTGGCGAAGGCATGGCGCAGCGTGTGCGGACTAAGCTTAGGCAGTCCCTGTCGCTCGGCATAGCGCGCGATCAGATACCAGGCCATCTGGCGCGTCATCGGCCCCTTGAGGCGGGTAATGAACACGGCATCGTTCTGGACGCCGGCCAATAGATGCGGCCGGGCATTGCTCAAGTAGCGTTGCAGCCAATCGACCGCGATTTCGCCTAGCGGCACCAAGCGCTCCTTATTGCCCTTCCCCACCGTCTTGAGCACCCCGCTCACCAGATCGATCTGCTGTAGTGTCAGCCCGACCAATTCGGATACACGCAAACCGGTGGCATACAACACCTCGAGCAAGCAACGGTCGCGCATCCCCTGCAAGGTGCCGATATCCGGCGCCGCCAGTAATGTCTCGACATGCGATTCGGACAAAGCCTTGGGAAGACGCAGCCCGAGCTTGGGTGTGCCGAGTCGTGCCGCCGGATCGTCCTGACGCAGGCCTTGCTGCAATTGATATTGATAGAAACGCTTGGCGGCACTCAGCAAGCGCGCGCGCGTTGCCGGCTTTTCGCGATCCGCGCACAACAACAGCGCCGATGCCAGCATCGCACCATCGGCCTGTGTCAGCGTGCCGCCCACTTGGGCAAGCCGCTCGGCTAGCTTGGCCAGATCGCGTCGATAGGCGGCCAGCGTATTGCGCGATAGGCCATCGGAGAGCCAAAGGTGATCGAGAAACGGGTCGATGACATCAGACACGTCGTTCATGCGCGAGTAGCCACTCCTTGATACCGACCGTTTGGCGACCGGTCGACTGATTGAAACCACCCAGCCCCGATGTAGCCACCACGCGGTGGCAAGGCACGATGATCGGCAGGGGGTTCCGACCGCAAGCTCCGCCGACCGCGCGCGCGACGCTGCCCAAATCACGCGCCAGATCCCCATATGTCTCGGTCTGCCCACAGGGGATGCAAGCAATCCGTTGCCAGACTCGACGCTGAAACTCGCTGCCGTTCATGCGTAGCGGCAACGAAAACTCGAACTCGGGATCGATAAACCAGGCGTCAAGCTGATGCACCACCTCGGCCGCGAAACTCCCCGGCGCGGGCGCCGAAAGCGGTGAATCGCCCGGCAGGAAGCGGATACTCTCCAACACGCCGCCTGCGGTGCCGATGGCCAGGCAACCGAACGGCGCGGTGATCACGACAGGCTGTTGCATGGGGTCCTCCCGATTTCGGACAGAAAAAAAGCGCAAGGCATAGCCTTGCGCTTCATCATAGCGAAAAAGCAAGCGATCAAGCTTCTTTCTTGAACGACAGCTTTTCCTTGATACGTGCGGACTTGCCGGTACGGCCGCGCAGGAAGTACAGCTTGGCGCGACGTACATCGCCGCGGCGCTTCACTTCGACAGAAGCCACCAGCGGGGAGTAGGTTTGGAAGGTACGCTCAACGCCTTCGCCCGCGGAGATCTTACGCACGATGAACGAGCTGTTCAGACCGCGGTTCTTCTTGGCGATAACCACGCCTTCGTAAGCCTGCAGACGCTCACGGTTACCTTCCTTTACCTTTACTTGAACGACAACGGTGTCGCCCGGCGCAAAGGACGGAATGGTTTTGCCCAGGCGGGCGATTTCTTCTTGTTCCAGAATTTGGATCAGATCCATGTTACAACTCCTGATTTTTTGCGGAGGCTTGTTCCTGCTGATACTCAGCCAGCAGCCGAGACTCCTGTTTTGACAACTTGCGGGCAGCCAACAGATCGGGGCGACGCAGCCACGTTCTGCCAAGCGCCTGCTTTAGCCGCCAGGCGGCGATCAGGGCATGATTGCCAGACATCAAGACGTCCGGCACCCGCATGCCCTGGTAATCTTCAGGTCGGGTGTAGTGCGGGCAATCCAGCAAGCCGGTGGCAAAGGAATCCTCGTCCGCCGACATTGCATCGTTAAGCGCACCGGGCAACTGACGCACTAGCGAATCGATCAGCACCATCGCGGGCAACTCCCCGCCAGACAGCACGTAGTCGCCGATGGAAATCTCCTCGTCGACTTGGCGCTGGATCAACCGCTCGTCGATACCCTCATAACGACCGCACAACAAAATCAAACCGGGACGCGCGGCCATTTCGATCACCTTATCGTGATCGAGCCTACGCCCCTGCGGCGACAGATACACCACATGGCTGCCAACACCCAGCGACTGCTGGCGAGAGCGGGCGGCCAAAATCGCCTTTTCCAACGGTTCGGGCAACATCACCATGCCCGGGCCGCCCCCGTAGGGACGGTCGTCCACGCGCCGGTAATTGTCCTCGGTGAAATCACGCGGATTCCAGGCGTGAAACCCCCAGATGTCCTGCTGCAGTGCGCGGCTAGTGATCCCGCTCGCGCAAATGGCGTCGAACATCTCGGGAAACAGCGTGACGGCATCGATCTGCATCAGTAATCGGCACCCCAGTCGACCACGATGCGACCGGCATCGAGCTCGACGCTGGTGACAACCGCGTCCACAAATGGAATCAGACGGCGCGTTGGGCCGTCATCCACCACCAGCACGTCGTTGGCGCCGGTTTCCATCAGTTCTGTCACACTGCCGAACTGCTCGCCCTGAAGGTTCTCGACTCGGAGACCGATCAGGTCGCTCCAGTAATACTCATCTTCCCCGGCTTCGGGAAGCTCCCCGCGCGGTACGGCGATTTGCATCCCGCGCATGGCCTCGGCCACATCGCGATCCGCAACGCCCTCCAACTGCGCAACCAACGCCTTGGGCTGAACCTGCCCATCGACGAACTTGTAGGGTTTCCAGTCGCCGTCCCTGCCCAACCACCACACTGGGTAGTCGAACAGGCTATCGACGAATTCGGTATCGGCATGCACCTTGACGGCGCCACGAACGCCGAAGGCGCCGCGCACAAAACCCATGATGACCAGATCGTTGTCGCGCATGCGCCCTGCTTCCGTATTCGGGACCAGAAGATCGATCAGGCTGCTGCCTGTTCCTTCAGCAGACGAGTCACGCAATCGGAAACTTGCGCACCAACGCCGATCCAGTAGTTAACGCGGTCCATGGTGAAACGAACGCGTTCTTGCTTATCGTTGGCAACCGGGTTGTAGAACCCCAGGCGCTCGATGAAGCGACCATCACGGCGATTACGGGAATCGGTCACCACGATATTGTAGAACGGACGGTTCTTGGAGCCGCCGCGAGCCAAACGAATGACTACCATTGTCGATTGTCCTTAATGAAAACGGATCTATAGAAAAGCCCATGATTCTAGGTCAGTTTTCCCTTATCTGGCAAGCGCTTATTCCGTCAAGCCTGCGAACAGGGGCAAAAACCGGCCGACACAGGTCCATTCATAGCATCCGCGTCACATTGTTCAGCGACGAATCCTCGGGGTGCGACTCGACGGTAAAGCCAAGCTTCCGCATCAGCTTGAGCATGCCTTTATTACTGGCCAACACCTCGCCGCGCATCATCTTCAGCCCCTGTTCGCGCGCCGCCGCGAACAGGGCATCCATCAGCATCGCGCCGATACCGTGCCCCTGCCAGTGATCGGCCACCTCCAACGCAAACTCGCAGCCCTCGTTGTCCGGATCGGTAATGAAGCGCGCCACCGCCAATTGCTCCTCGGCGCCGGTACCGTCGTCGCGCACCACCGCGAGCGCCATCTCGCGGTCGTAGTCGAGCTGGGTGAAGCGAACCAGCATGGTTTGCGACAACTGCTTGATACTCGACATATAGCGGTTGTAGCGGCTTTCCTCCGACAGGTTGCGTACAAAGGCCTGTTGCATGTCCGCGTCTTCCGGACGGACCGGGCGGATGATCACCGGCGTGCCGTCCGGCAATTGCGCCTGTCGAATCTGGCGGGTCGGATAAGGCATGATCGCCATGTGGCTATACCGCTTGCGATCCTCCCGAACCGCCGCCACCACAATGCGCGCATCCAGCGCAATGACGCCCAGATCGTCGGCGACCAGCGGGTTGATATCCAACTCTCGCACCTGCGGCAATTCGCACACCAACTCGGACACACGCAACAACACCTGCGCCAACTGATCTCGATCCACCGGGGGCATATTCTTGAACGCACCCAACAGCTTGCCGATGCGCGTCCGGTCGATCATGCGGTTGACCAGATAATCGTTGAGCGGCGGCAGCGCCAGCGCCCGATCGTTCATCACCTCGACGGCAATACCGCCCGCACCGAAGGTAATGACCGGCCCGAACTGCACATCGTGCATCACGCCGACCATGGTTTCGCGGGCAAAGCGGCGGCGGCGCATCGGTTGCACCGAAATCCCGTCGATGCGGGCATCCGGACGCGAAGTTCGTGTGCGTTCGAGGATACCGGCAAAGGCGGTGCGCAGCGTTGCCTCGTTGGTGATATTCAGTTCCACCCCGCCGACGTCCGACTTATAGAAGATATCCGGCGAATCGATCTTCAAGACCACCGGATAGCCGATCTTGGCGGCACAGGCCACGGCCTCGTCCTCGGTGCGGGCAAGCAGAATCTGATTGACTGGCACATGGAAGGCCGCCAGCACCTGCTTCGATTCGTATTCGGATAGCACGGCGCGACCATCGGCCAGCGCGAGATTGATCACCGCGCGAGCGGTCGACACGTCGGGCGCGTCGCGCCGCCCTTCCAGCGGCCCCGGCGTCTGCAGCAACAACTTCTGGTTCTGATGGTAGTTGGCGAGATTGCGGAACACCTCGATGGCGTATTCCGGTGCGCGGAAATGTGCGCACTTGGCCTTGCTGAACAATTCGCGGCTCTCGGCCACCTTAGCCTCGCCCAACCACGAGAGGAAAATCGGCTTGGTCGCTTCGCGCTGTAGCCCGATCATCAATTGCGCGGTGGTCAGTTGATCGGTGCCGGCCTGCGGCGTGAAGATCACCAGCACACCATCGACATGGTCGTCGTCAAGGCAAGCCTTGACCGCGGTGCGAAAACGCATTGGGCTCGCGTCGCCGATAATGTCGAGCGGATTGCCGCCCGACCAGTTGCGCGGCAGCACCTGGTTGAGCAGCGACATGGTCTGCGGCGTCAACTGCGCCAATTCGACACCGTAACTGGCGACGCTATCGGCGGCCAGAACCCCAGGACCGATGCCGTTGGTAACGATGGCCAGCCGGTTGCCCTGCACGCGGAAGTTGGCGGCCAGCACCTTGGCGGCGGTGAACAGTTGGGCGATGGTGTCCACACGCAGTACCCCGGCGCGCGACAGCGCGGCGTCGAACACGTCGGCGCTACCGACCAGGTTGCTGGAATGCGTCAGCCCGATCACGTCGTTCTCGTACCGACCGGACTTGATCACCACCACGGGCTTCGTGCGCGCGGCCGCTCGCAGCGCGCTCATGAAGCGTCGCGCATCATGGATGTGGTGCACGTGCAACAAAATGCCTTGGGTGAAGTTGTCGGCGACCAGGTAATCCAGAATTTCGCCGAATTCGACGTCGACCGCGTCGCCGACCGACACCACACTGGAAAAGCCGATGCCCTTGCTATCGGCCCAATCGAGCATCGCTGTGCATAGCGCGCTCGATTGCGACACCAGCGCCAGGTTGCCCGGCCGCACCTTGCTCATGTAGTTGCTGGCGTTGAAGCCGGCTACCGGCCGCATCAACCCCAGCACGTTGGGCCCCAGAACCCGAATGCCGTAGTGGCGCGCGATGCCGACCGCCTCGTGCAGTATCTCGCGCTCGAGCTGCTCGGCGTCGGAGAACTCTTTGGCCAACAGCACCGCCTTGACGCCCTTCTTGCCGCAATCGCGCATGATGGCCGGCAACGTTCGCAGCGCAGTGGTCACCACGGCCAGATCCAACGGCGCATCGATCTGGCGCACCGACTGGCTGGCTTGAACGCCGCCCACCACTTTGTGATTCAGATTAACGGGAAAGAGCTTGCCCTGGAAATTGCCGGCCAACAGATTGGCGAACACGGCCTGCCCGATCGAGCCAGGTGTGTCGCTGGCCCCCACCACGGCCACGTTGCGCGGAGAGAACAGGGATGTCAGATAATGCGGTTTCATCGGCAGTCGCCCAAAGTCGCGTTCAAACCGTTGCCGGGCCTGCTTATGCAGAAGGCAGGGACATTCCACAAGAATATCATCTGCCGCTGATTCAGTATTGACTGTTGCAGCCGCAGAAAAGATTGCAAGCAGGCTCTGTAGCAATCCGGACGCATAATTGATAACCTACGCTATTGGCCAGAACCTGCCCAAGTTGTCAGGAAGAGATGAAAGTATCATGACGAAACGCGTCGTCACGCTTGCCCACTACTACACCCAGCCGGAAGTCCAGCAAATGGCCGACAAAGTCGGCGACAGCCTGGAGCTTTCGCTTTATGCCCAGGAAGCCGAAGCCGACATCATCGTGTTCGCCGGTGTACGCTTCATGGCCGAGACCGCCAAGATCCTCAACCCGAAAGCCCGGGTGATCCTGCCCGACGCCGATTCCACCTGCTCGCTGGTCACCCAGACCGACGTGACGCAACTGGCGAAGTGGCGCAACAGCTACCCGGATCACGTCCATGTGTCGTACATCAACTCCAGCGCCGAGCATAAGGCGTTGTCCGACTGGATCGTCACCAGCCGCAACGTCGACGACGTCATCGCGGAGCTGTACAGCCAGGGCAAGAAGGTCATCTTCTCCCCCGACCGCAACATGGGCGCCTACTTGAACTTCCAGTACGGCTACGACATGCCGCTCTGGTCGGCCGTGTGCGAAGTGCACGACAAGTTCAACGAGACCGCGCTTAACGAGGCCATTGGCGCGGTCGATGCCGCCCATCTGATCGCCCATCCGGAAAGCCCCCTGCCCGTGCTGCAACGCGCCGAATACGTCGGCTCGACCTCCGGCATGCTCAACTGGGTGAAGGGCTATCAGGGCGAGACCAAGGATGTGATCTTCGTCGCCACCGAGGACGGCATCCTGTACAACATGCGTATGGCACGGCCGGATCTCGATTTGCGCCAGGCGCCGATCTATGCCGGCTGCCAATGCAACTCCTGTCCGTACATGAAGCTCAACAATGTCGAGGCGGTCAAACGCGCTCAGGACGGCATCGGTCTGGAAATCGACTACCTGACCACCGAGCAGATGGCCGCCGCCCGCGTGCCGATCGAACGTATGCTGGCCTTCAGCCAGCGGTACCTGGCCTGATGCACCGAACCCGCCGCATGGCGGGTTTTTTCATCGCTCGGCGGCGCCCGACAGTTTTCTTCCCGTCCCGCCGAGCGATACAATCACCGGGGATCCCAAGGAAAAAATGGCATGAAGTTTCTGATCAGCAACGACGATGGCTATCTGGCGCCCGGCATCAACGCCTTGGCGGCAACCTTGGCTCGCTTCGGCGACGTCGTCGTGGTCGCGCCGGAACGCAACCGCTCCGGCGCCAGCAATTCGTTGACGCTCGACCGTCCGCTGTCGGTACGCAAGGCGCCCAACGGCTTTTTCTTCGTCAACGGCACGCCAACCGACTGTGTCCACCTGGCGGTCACCGGCCTGCTCGACTTCCGTCCGGATATGGTGATTTCCGGCATCAACCACGGGCCGAACATGGGTGACGACACCTTGTACTCCGGCACCGTGGCCGCCGCCACCGAGGCATTCCTGCTTGGCATCCCCGCCCTGGCCTTCTCGCTGGCGAGCAACGCCGCCGACAATTTGCCGACAGCCTGTCATGCCGTGGAGAAACTGGTCGAGCGCTGCCTACAGAAGCCATTTAACCTACCGGTGCTGCTCAACGTTAATGTCCCGGACATTCCGGTCGATAAGATCGAGGGGATCAGCGTGACCCGGCTCGGGCGGCGGCACATGGCCGAATCGGTGATCAAGACCGTCACGCCGCGCGGAGAAACCGTATACTGGGTCGGCCCACCCGGCAGCGTACAAGACGCCGGCGCGGGCACCGACTTTCACGCCATCGCCAACAACCGCATTTCGGTCACCCCGCTGATGATCGATCTGACGGCCTACGACCAACAAGATGGGATCAAAACATGGCTCTGCAGTTGACATCGTCGCGCCAGGACTACGGCATGCTGTCCGACCGGACCCGCATGCGCATGATCGACCGGTTACGGCAAGCCGGCATCCGCGACGAGCGTGTCTTGGCCGCGATGTACGAGGTCCAACGCCACCTGTTCGTCGATCAGGCGCTAGCCACCCGCGCGTATGACGATGTCGCCCTGCCGATCGGCATGGGACAGACCATATCCCAACCGCTGACCGTGGCACGCATGACGGAATTGCTATTCGCCGACCGGCCGATCGGTAAAGTATTGGAAATTGGCACTGGCTGCGGCTACCAGACGGCTGTACTACTCAAAATGGGTGCGACAGTCTATTCGATTGAACGTATCGGCACATTACTCGACAAAGCAAGAAAGCATTTGCGTACCGCCAAGCTGGTTCACGCACGCCTGGTTCATGGAGACGGCCACTTCGGGCTGCCCGAGGCGGCGCCTTTCGACGGCATTATCATGGCCGCCGCGGCCAAAGCGGTGCCCGAGGCGCTGCTCGGGCAACTGGCGGAAGGAGGCAGGCTGATCATGCCGATGGGCGACACGGAGCAGTATCTGTGGCACATCGAGAAAACACGCCAAGGCCTGCAAAGAACCAAACTGGATGCGGTCAAGTTCGTGCCCTTGTTACCTGGACGCGATTAAATGCCGTCAGTATGTCGTGGCAACAGCATAAATACCACATACGTATTGTTGGACAATTTACAATTTATCTCCGTTAGCATATAAAAAATCCGAATGATGATCTTGCCATCTCGCCGTACTCGCCTGACCGCCACGCTGGTCGTGTTGGGACTTTGCGGCTGCAGCAGTTTCGTTCAGCAACCCGCGCCGGTCGAGTCGGGCAGTACGTCAGCGCGGCCGAGCACTACGCGCACCACCACCGAGAGCGCCCCCGCGAGCCTCTCGACAGGCACTGGCGCGCAAACCGCGCCATATAAGGCGGACGCGCCGATCGGCGCCACCACGGCGGCGGCTAAGCCGGTTGCCGTAAGCGCCGATGACGGCAAGACACACGTCGTCGCGCCAGGCGAGAATCTGTTCCGCATTTCGCTGGCACATGGGCTGAAATATCAACAGGTTGCCACCTGGAACAACCTGCCTGACTTTAGCATCAAGGTCGGCCAGGTACTGCGGTTGACACCGCCTTCGGGCGACCAGCCATCCGCTGTAACAACGGCCAGCCCGGCAGCAACACAAATTAACAGATCTGCCGGGCAACCGGCGATCAAGGCATATCCTAAAGCCCTGAAATTGGCATACTCTGATGCAGCAGTTCATGCCATAAGGGCAGAAAGTGAAGGCGACAACCGCCCGGCAACACCGGTTACCGTCAAGCCGACAGCCAGTGCTCCGACAACCGTCGCTTCGGCGCCGGTCACCGTCACGGCACCGCCCAAGGAAAGTTCGGCCCCGAGCGCCGCCGGCGAAGATGCCGTCGCCTGGATGTGGCCGGTCAATGGCAAGACACTGCGCGGATTCTCCGACAGCAACAAAGGCGTCGACATCGGCGGCCGAATGGGACAACCGGTGCAGGCCGCCGCAGACGGAAAGGTGGTGTACAGCGGCAACGGGCTGAGAGGCTACGGCAAACTGATCATCATCAAACACAACAAGACATTTCTATCGGCGTATGCCCATAACAGCCAGCTGTTGGTCAAGGAGGGTCAGACCGTAAAGAAAGGACAAAAAATTGCCGAAATGGGGAATACGGATGCGGATCAGGTCAAGCTGCATTTCGAAATCCGTAAATTCGGCAAGCCTGTGGATCCGATGCAGTACCTGAACAGCAAGCCCTGATCGGGGAATTCCCCGGCCCGGGTAAAACTTAGGCGGGGGAAGCATGAACAATGAACTCGATATCCTCGAAGACGAGGAAACAGTAGAAGATGCGGGCGCCGAAGAGACAGTTGCAGAGCAGGCCGAAAGCGAAGAAGGATCGGAAGCGCCCCTTGCCCATGACGAAACCGCCGATGTCACCCAGATCTACCTGAACGACATCGGCAACAACGCCCTCCTCACCCCCAAGGAAGAGCTGGAGCTGGCTCGCCGCGTCGTACAAGGCGAATTCGAAGCCAGGCAAAAAATGGTCGAACACAACCTGCGTCTGGTTGTGAACATCGCCAAGCATTACATCAACCGTGGCCTGGCCCTGCTCGACCTGATCGAGGAAGGCAACATCGGCCTGATGCACGCGCTGGAAAAATTCGATCCGGAGCGAGGCTTCCGCTTCTCCACCTATGCCACCTGGTGGATTCGCCAAAGCATCGAACGCGCCATCATGAACCAGTCGCGCACTATCCGCCTGCCGGTGCACGTCATCAAAGAACTCAACGTCTACCTGCGCGCCGCACGCCACCTGGAAAGCCAGATCGGACGCGAGCCGACGTTGGAGGAAATCGCCCATCTGGTGGATCGCCCCGTCAGCGAAGTACGTCGGGTCATGAACCTCAACGAACGCATGGCCTCCCTCGACGCTCCGCTGGACATCGATCCGATGCTGTCGATCGGCGAGTCGATCCCCGACGAGCAGCATGACGAGCCGGAAATGCAGCTGCACAACACCCAGCTCGAGCGCTTCGTACAGGACTGGATGGCCCAACTCAACGACAAGCAGCGCATGGTGATCGAACGCCGCTACGGTCTAAACGGCCATGAAATCTGCACGCTGGAAGAATTGGCTGCCGCGCTGAATCTGACACGCGAGCGCGTCAGGCAAATTCAGATCGAAGGACTGGAGCAACTGCGCCGCATCCTGCGGCGTAAGGGAATCTCCAAAGACTTCCTGCTCTGACATCCCGCTAAAGGCCGGAAAACGTTTCCGGCCTTTGTCTTGCAACGCCACCGAGTCAACCCGCCTCATCGACCGGCACCCCGCCCAGCGCCTTGTACAACAAAACCAAGCTGGAGGCACGAGCCTGAAGCTGTCGCACCCTGGCCGTTTCAAGTTGCAGTCGCGCGATCTGCGCCTGTAGCCAGGGCTCGCGTCCACTCACGCCGGTGGCGTATGCCAGCTGCGCATCGTGTTCGGAACGACGCGCCAAGTCTAGGCTGTCATCCGTGCGTCGCAAGTCTTCTCGCGCCTGTCGGTGCCTGCGCAACGCATCGTCGGTCTCGCGCAACGCCTGCTTGACCGTATGCCGGTACGCCAGTGTCTCGGCTTCCCACTCGAGCCGTGCCTGCTCGCGCGCAACGCCTAAGCGCCGCCAATCGAGAAACGGTAGCTCCAAACCAATCGCCCCCACAGCCAGCGTCCCACCCCATAGTTCGGTCAGCATGCTATTGGCCGCCCCAAGGCGGCCAGATAGCCCAATGCGCGGCAGCGGGTTCAGCCGTGCTTGATCGTAAAGCGCCAACAAGCGCGCCACCCTGGCGGCGGCGGCCGCAATGTCGGGGCGGCGCATCAGGCCCTCGGCGGCCAGCTCGGACGCCAACTCGGGCACGCGCTCCGGCAAAGCCACCGGCCAGGGCAGATCGTCGATCGTATCGCGTTCCAATAGCTCGGCCAGACGGTTCGCAGCCCAGTCGCGCTCGCGCGTCAGCGTCGACAACCATTCATAAGCATCGTTCAACGCCAAACGTGTCCGACGCACCTCGCGGTCGGCTAGCGCGCCCTGCGCCTGAGCCTGCTCATGCAGCCGCAGTAGCGATATCTGCAACATCACCGCTTGCTCGGCAAGCAGCGCCTCCCGCCACAGGGCCGACCATTGCCAATAGCGGATGGCCACCTCGGCACTGGTCGACAGGCGCAAAGCACGCCAGTCCAGCTCGCCGGCGCGCGCCAGCCACGCTTCCGCCTCCTTTCCTCGTGCAACCCGCCCCCACAAGTCGAGCTCATATTTCACGCGCAGATCGACGGCATGATTGCGCTGTGCCGCACCGCCATCCAGCGGGCGACTGACATCGACGGCCAAACCGCCACTGGGGTGCCAATCCGGCATGTCGAGTTGCAATCGCCAGCGGTCGGCTTGCAGGCGCAACTGCGCCAAGCGGACATTGCAACGCCTGGCCTCGTCAAGCAGCCCCAGCAGGGCCGGATCGTCGAAACCACGCCACCATGGCTCGGGCTCGGCCGCCGCGGCCGACGCGCACAGCGGTACCGCCTGCGGCGGCATCGAGGTGCAAGCGGACAAACACAAGGGCCACACCAGCCCCAACCAACGCTTCTTCATTGCGTCACTCCCGCGCCAAAGCCTCGACCGGATCTAACCGGGCCGCTTTGCGAGCCGGCAATAGTCCGAAACACACTCCCACCGCCATCGAACAGAACAACGCCAGGGCGAAGGCCCACCAGGAATAGCGCGGCGCGAAGAACTCGACCACCAGCGAGAGCAACGTGCCGGCGACCAACGCCACCACAATGCCAAGCATGCCGCCGCCCAAGCACACCAGTACCGACTCGATCAGAAACTGTCGCCGAACATCGCGCTGACGCGCCCCGATCGCCATGCGGATGCCGATCTCGCGTGTACGTTCGGTCACCGACACCAGCATGATGTTCATCACGCCGATACCGCCGACCAACAAAGAAATCGCCGCGACCAACGACAACAACAGCGACAGCATGGTGGTGATCCGGTTCGTCGAACGGTAGACGGCATCCATACTGTGGGTGAAGAAATCCTTGCTGCCGTGCAAAATCGTCAACAACCGCGTCATTTGGCGCTCCGCCAGTGCCATCGACACGCCGTCGCGAATGCGTACACTCAACATGGAAAAGTGGGCGTGACCGGACAGCCGGCTGGCTGCCGTGGTATACGGCACCCAGGCGGTCAGCTCCTTGGGGGGACGGCTGTGTTCTGGCGCAGTCACCCCGATCACGGTGGCCGGCATCGAACCGATCAACACCACCTGCCCCAACACATCTTGGCGCGTGCCGAACAGCCTGCGCCGCAGGTTCGGATCCAACACCGCCACCTGTGCTTGCCGATGCACTTCGTCTGCCAGAAAACCGCGACCCTCGGCCAGTGACAGCCCCTGCGCGCGGAACACCCCCGCGCCGCCGCCGTACACGTCGGCGTTCACATCCGCCTGGCGCCAACGTAGCCGCATCGTCACCGCGTTCAGCGGCGTCACGCTGTCGACATAGGGTTCGGCCGCCAGGATAGACAGATCGGAGGCGCGTAACGTTTCGATAGAACCGGCCTTATCGTCGCCCCAATCGCGGCCGCGATAGACGAAAACCGTATTGGTGCCGATGCCGCGGATGTCGTCGAGCACGGCGTCACGAGCGCCCTGACCGAGTGCGACGACGGTCACCACTGCGGCAATGCCGATGACGATGCCCAGCATAGTCAGCAGCGAGCGCAGTCGATTGGCCCACAAGGCGAACAGCGCCATCTTCAGCGCCTCGGTCAAACCGCCGGCGGCTGCATGGGCGGGTCGCGCGGCGTGGCATGCCGGCGTCGGCACAACCGAACCACCGCTGTCGCTCGACACGCGGCCGTCGACCAATTCGACGATGCGTTGCGCCGCGGCCGCCACCTGACGATCGTGAGTCACGATGATCACGGTATGGCCGGCCTGGTGCAGCTCGCGCAAAATGGTCAGCACCTCCTGCCCGCTATGACGGTCGAGCGCGCCGGTCGGCTCGTCGGCCAGGATCACCGCGCCGCCGTTCATCAGCGCCCGGGCGATGCTGACTCGCTGTTGCTGCCCGCCGGAGAGTTGATTGCTCCGCTTGCCGGCGTGCCCGGCGAGCCCGAGCCGCAGCAGTAAGGCCGCTGCGCGCGCACGCCGCTCGATCGCTCGGTACCCGGCGTACACGGCGGGCAATGCGACATTGTCGAGAGCATCGAGATGCGGCAACAAGTGATAGCGTTGAAAGACAAAGCCGAAGTGCTCGCGGCGCAGACGGGCCAACTCATCGGCGTCCAGCGTCGAAACGTCGATGCCATCCACGCGGTAGCAGCCTTCGCTCGGCCGATCCAGGCAGCCAAGCAGGTTCATCAACGTCGACTTGCCGGAACCGGAAGCACCGACGATGGCCACCATTTCGCCGGCCTGGATGTCCAAGCTGACGTCGTCGAGCACCGTCACGCCCCCCTCGCCCGACGCGAAGCGGCGCGATACCCGCTCGAGCACCAGCAATGGCTCAGCCATGCCCGTTATCCTCCTGATCCGGCGCCGCCAGCACCACCTTGTCGCCCTCGGCCAAGCCCGCCAGCACCTGGGCATGTGTGCGACCACGGAGTCCGATACGCACCTGCCGCTCGACCGTCGTACCATCCGGCAGTAGCAACCGTACCGACGTTCCACGCTCGTCGCCGACATCCAATGCCACCAACGGTACGGCCAGTACCTGGCGCGCCTCGGCCAGCACAACGGTCACCTGGGCAGTCATATCGCCACGTAATCGATGCTCTGGATTGGCCACACTGAACTGCACGCTGAAAAACATGGCGTTGTTGAGTTTTTCCGGCGTCGGCAGAATCTCTTCCACCTTGCCGTCATAGCGCGTCTCGGGCGACCCCAAAAGCGAGAACCAGGCCTTCTGCCCCACCCTGACTCGCATGATGTCGGCTTCGGAGACATGGGCACGCACCTTGATGCGCGACAAATCGCCCAATTTGAGGATGGTAGGCGCCTGCTGCACCGCGTTGACGGTTTGACCCTCGCCGTTATCGATCGACAGCACCTGACCGTCCATCGGCGCCACGATACGGGTATAGGCAAGCTTAGTGCGCTCCTGATCGACCACATGGCGCGCGCGCCGGATACGGGCGCGCAGCCCGGCCAGATCCGCGTCGAGCCGCGAACGCTCGGTATCCGCCTGCTCGCGCTCGCGCTGCGAAGAGACGCCGCCATCTTGTAGCGCACGCTGCCGCAGAGCCTCGCGTACAGCCTGGCGCCAGCGCACCGCCATACCGCGCGCCTCGGCGTCGAGTGCCGCCAGGTCCGCTTGGGCGATCAGCAAGTTGTCCATGGCCAGTTTCGGATCGATTTCGGCCAGCAATTGCCCCCGCCGCACCATCTGCCCGGGTGTCACATGCATATGCTTGATCTGCCCGCTGACCTGTGCGCCCACCGCCACCGTCAGCACCGGCTGCAACACTCCGCTGGCCAACACGAAGCTGGCGAGATCCTGCCGTACGATCGTTGCCGTCAACAGAGGCGGCGCCATGCGCTCCGAGCGACGCTCCAGCCCGTACCACAGGGCCACCGCGACCGCTGCGACGAGAAGAAAAAAGACGATCAAGCGGCGTTTTCCGACCCACAAATTGCGCATGGTAAAATTTACAATTTTAATGAACATGGCATGAGCCAAAGAAATCGCAACGGGACTCAGACCTGACAGAAGGATGGATAGTTCTATTACGATAAATCGCAGTAACCGACACGCTTTCGCACATTGATGCCGTGCAGAGCGATCGTGCAGCGCACGATGCGTTCTTATTGCTTTTCACCCTGCTTTCGACCACTATTTATTAAAAATAGATATGCTTGCATCACAAAAGCGACTGAGGGGATATTGTGTTCACCTGGTTGAAAACGCATTGGCACCGTACAGGCCTGACCGCCTACGTGACCCATCCGGATTGTCTGCAGCACAACATGGGGGTTGGCCACCCCGAATGCCCGGAACGACTGATCGCCATACGGGATCAGTTGATGGCTTCACAGATTTTCGATTCGCTCCAGGAGGTGGAAGCACCGGAAGTCACCGAGCAGCAATTGGCTCGCATTCACCCTCCTCGTTATGTCGAATACATCGAATCCAGCGTGCCATCGGTCGGCACCTTCCGTGTCGACCCGGATACCGCCATGTCGCCGGGCACGCTCAAAGCGGCGCGCCGAGCCGCCGGCGCTGTCATCAAGGCGGTCGAGCTGGTCTGCGAGGACAAAGTACCCAACGCCTTTTGCGCCGTCCGGCCACCCGGCCATCACGCCGAAAGCGCCAAATCGATGGGCTTCTGCTTTTTCAACAATGTCGCCATCGGTGTGGCGCATGCTCTGTCGAACTACAAGCTTGCGCGCGTTGCCGTGGTCGACTTCGATGTCCATCACGGCAACGGCACCGAGGAAATCTTTCATGACGACCCGCGCGTGATGATGGTGTCGATCTTCCAGCACCCGTTCTACCCTTATTGCGGCGATCATCCGCTCGGGCAGAACATGCACAATGTGCCACTGCGCGCCGGCAGCGGCGGCGCCGAGTTCCGCGAAGCGGTGGAACAGCACTGGTTGCCGCAGTTGCACGCGTTCCAACCGGAAATGATCTTTGTCTCGGCAGGTTTCGATGCGCATCGGGAAGATGATATGGGCTCGCTCGGACTGGTGGAGGCAGATTACGAATGGGTAACGCGCCACTTGGTGCAAATCGCCGATCTGTACTGCCAGGGACGCATTGTCTCGGTGCTAGAGGGGGGGTATGACCTGTCCGCGCTCGGCCGCAGCGTCACCGCGCATATCCGCGTACTGTCAGACGGCTAATCGACCGAACTGAGCGCCTGTTGCAGCAGCGCTGCGGCTCGCTCCAACTGCCGCCGGCTCACGGCGGCACCGAGTGCCAACCGTATCGCCGACACCGTCGGACGGCCCACCGCCAGATCGTCCCCATTTACCGCCTGCAGTCCGGCGCGGTGCAAACGCGCCACCATTGCGGCAGGCGACGTTCCTTCGCCCAGTCGAAGCCAGCGATGCGGGCAAGCAGAATGTTGCCCGCCATCCACGCCCAGCGCCCTATCCAGCAAACGGTTGCGCGCCAGCATTTCCTTCCGCTGCCAGGCAAGTCGGCGTTGCGCCTCGCCACTGCGAATCATGCGGCACCCTAGTGCCAGCATCAGTGGGCTCATGTGCCAACCGGTGTGGTGGATCGCATCGTCAGGCGGCGGCGCCAATGCTGGCGGCACCGCCAGCAAGCCAAAGCGCAGTCCCGGCGCCACGGTTTTCGACAAGGAGGTCACATACAGTGTCCGGGCGGGTAACAACGCCGCCAGAGGCGGCAACCGTTCTGCCGCCAGCAAACCGTAGACATCCTCTTCGATCAGCAGCAGATCGTGGCGCGCGGCCACCTCGGCCAGTGCCTGGCGGCGCGCTAGCCCCATGCACGCCCCCGTCGGATTCTGCAGATTCGGCGACACGACCGCCACGCGCACACCGCGTTGGGCCACGGCAGTCAGGCTGGCCGGCAGGACGCCCTCGCCATCCATCTGCAGACTGTGCAATTGTAGGCCGCGCAATGTCGCCAGCGCCTTGACGCCAGGGTAGGTATAGCATTCCACGGCCACATCGCGCCCGGCATGAGATAAGGCCAGTGCTTGATCCAGCGCGTGCTGCGCACCGGCGCACAACAACACGGAAAAGCGATCGGGAGCCAGACCGCAAAGCGTCAACCAATCGGCGCCATCGGCCAGAGCGGCCTGCCACTGAGCCGAGGAACGATAGCGCATCCAGGTCTCGACGCCCTGCTCTTGCAACATGGAGCCAAGCAAAACATCGAGCGCGCGATCGCGGGGATTCTGCGCCGGCACATTAGTCGACAGATCGATCAAATCCTCCTGCGGCTCGGGGGCGAACAGCCGAGCTGCATGCACTCGATCAAGTACCACCGTGCCGCAGCGGCGCTGACCGGCGATCAACCCATGCCTTTCGACCAGGCCATAGGCGCGCGTCACGGTACTCAGATGGACGCCCAACAGATCCGCTAGCAATCGCTGCGGCGGTAGGACGTCTCCCGGGCGCAATATCCCGGCGCGAACATCATGGATCATCGCCTCGGCGATTTGCTGGAACCAGGGCCCCTGCCCTGGCCGCAGCGTTGGCATCCAATTTGTCATGCAGACAATCCATACAAAAAAGAAGACATACTACGGGATCGGAACGAATGAAAGATAGACATGAAAACCATCGGACTGATTGGCGGTATGAGTTGGGAATCGTCGGCGCACTATTATCGGCTGATCAACCAGGCGGTCAGACAACGGCTAGGAGGTCAGCATAATGCGCGTAGCTTGCTGCTGAGCGTCGATTTTGCCGAGGTTGAAGCCTGGCAGGTACAAGGCGACTGGCACCGTCTTGCCGAATGTATGGCTCGGGCGGCGCAGCAACTGGAAGCCGCCGGTGCCGGCTGCATAGTGCTGTGCACGAACACCATGCACAAGGTCGCCGATACGCTGGGCGCCGCCAGCTCACTCCCCTTGCTGCATATCGCCGATGCCACGGGCGACGCCCTCCGCGCTGCCGGCCACCAGCGCATCGGCCTGTTGGGCACGCGCTACACCATGGAGCAGGATTTCTATCGCGGCAGACTGGAACAGCGGCATGGTCTACAAGTCCTGACGCCGGATGCCGCCGCACGCGTGCAATTGCACGACATCATCTATCGGGAGTTGTGCCAGGGCATCATCCGGGCGGCGTCGCGCAAAACCTTGCAGATAATGATCGACGAACTGCAACGAGAGGGGGCACAAGCGGTGGTGCTGGGCTGTACGGAAATCGGCCTGCTGATTGGGCAGGCCGACGTGGCATTACCGGTGTTCGATACCACGGCGCTGCACGCCGAGGCGGCAGTACGCTGGTACCTGGACGGCGCTTACTGAGTCGGGTCGGCCGGCGCCCGTGCTTTTTCGCCGATCTTCTTTTCCTGGCGGGTCAGCAATTTAATCAGGTTGTCGCGATGGCGGTAGAACACCAACAGACCGATCACCAGGGTAATACCCAACTGTGGTGTGCCGCGCGGCAGCAGGAAAGCGCCGAACAGCGGCGATAGACCGAGCGACAGCATGGCGGCCAGCGACGAATAGCGCCAAATAAAGGCCACCAGCAGCCACGTCAGCACGACGGCGAATCCCAGTAGCAGATTCAGTCCGAACATCACGCCCATCGCGGTGGCCACGCCCTTGCCGCCTTTGAAGTTGAAGAATATCGGCCACATATGGCCGGCGACCACCGCCAATGCCACCCAGGCAACCCCGGCGGCGTCGACGCCGAACTGCGGGCCGAACATCTTGGCGATCAATACCGCGGCCAAGCCCTTGAGGGCGTCGCCCAGCAGGGTCAGCACGGCGGCCGCCTTGTTGCCGCTACGCAGCACATTGGTCGCTCCCGGGTTCTTCGAACCGTAACTGCGCGGATCTTCGATCCCCATCAGCTTGCTGACAATGACGGCGAAGGACAGCGAGCCCAGCACATAGGCGGCACAGGTAAAGAAAAAATCGGGGGGGGTCATCAGGGCATGGGCTGTCGTAGACATCTTATATCCACTAGAATGCAAAGTCTCAGATTCTACGGTATCAGGCGGCATTCCCCAACAGCCGCAATCGGATGGACATCATTTTTTTGCGCGAAATGCGCGCCGAAACCATTATCGGCATCTACGAGTGGGAAAAAACCACGCCGCAAACCATTGAAATCGACATGGAAATCGGCATTCCCAGCGAGGCACCCTGCCACAGCGACGATATTCGCGACACCATCCATTACGGTGCGGTGGTCGAACGATTGCGCACCGCGCTGGCCGAACGCCACTTTCTGCTGATCGAAGCACTGGCCGAGTACATCGCCAAAGTCATCCGCGACGACTTCGGCTCCCCTTGGGTCATGGTCTCGGTCAGCAAGCTCGGCATACTTCCGGGCGTCAAGCGTGTCGGTGTTTCGATCGAGCGTGGCCACCGGCCACGCTGAGCGTCAACGACAGAAATCGAACTCGAACGGCAGCGTTCGGCCGGAGATCAACTCGGCCAACGCGCGCCCCGAGCCCGGCCCTTCGGTGAAACCCAGCGTACCATGCCCGGTATTCAAGTACAGGTTGGCTAAACGCGTGCGGCCGATCAGTGGCACGTTGCCTGGCGTACTGGGACGCAAACCGGTCCAGAAACTCGCCTGCGCCCAGTCGGCGCACGCTTCGTCCAGCAAGAGCCTGGTACGACTGAGCAACGCCTGACAGCGCGCTGCGTTCAAATGAGAAGAATAGCCGGCGAGCTCGGCAGTACCGGCGATCCGAATCGTCTCTCCCAGGCGGGTCACCACGATCTTGCAATCTTCGTCGGTAATGCTGACCTGCGGTGCCAGCCGAGCTTCACGCACCGGCACCGTGGCCGAATAACCTTTGGTCGGATAGACCGGTAACGTCAGACCGACCGTGCGCGCCAACAGCGGCGAAAAACTGCCCAATGCCAACACAAAGGCATCCGCCGCCACCGTTCGGTATTGACCATCGGCATCGGTCACCGAAACGCCATAGACTTTTCCGCCTGCGCTTTCCAGCGCATTCACCCGAGTATTGAAGCGAAAACGGACACCGCGCTGCGCCGCATGCTGCGCCAATTGCACGGTGAACTGGTGCACATCGCCCGACTCGTCGTCCGGACAGAAGGTCGCGCCGGCCAGTCGCGGCGCGACCGGCGCCAGCGCAGGCTCCAGTTCGAGCAGCTCGCTGCGCGAAATCACCCGCTTAGCCACACCGTAATCCTGCATCACCCGGCAGGTAGCCGCCGCCTCGTCGAGCTCCCTTTGCGTACCAACCAACGTCACGATCCCGCGCGACAGTTGGTCATAGCTCAGACCGAGCGACTGGCGCAATTCGGCAAAAGTATCGCGGCTGTATTTGCCCAGGGCCAACATCTGACGCATATTGCGGTCGAAGCGTCCGGGCAGGCATTCGCGCAGGAATCCCATGATCCAGCGCCACTGCGCGGGATCCAGCCCCGGTCTGAATAGCAAAGGCGAATCGTCCCGCCCCAACCAGCGCAGGATCTGCCATGGCGCGCCTGGATGCGCCCATGGCGTCGACTGACTGACCGATATCTGCCCGCCATTGGCAAAACTGGTTTCGCGCGCAGGTCCGCTGGCACGCTCGATCACTTCGACCTCATGACCGTCGCAAGCTAGAAACCAGGCTGTGCTGACCCCGACGACACCCGCGCCCAATACGACGACCTTCATCCGCGTCCCTTGGCTAATTCACTCGGTTTGTGTGCCGCGCCGTCTCGGGGCGCATGCTCGTACACGGTCTTGCCGCGCAGGCGAAAATAATCGGCCGCAAAATAGAAATTTTCCGAATGACCGACGAACAACAGACCATCCGGGCGCAGCAAGGGGGCAAAACGCTTGAGAATGGCGTACTGGGTATCGCGATCGAAATAGATCATCACGTTACGACAGAAAATGGCATCGAACTGCTTGTGCACCGACCATTGCGGTTCGATCAGATTCAAGCGCGAGAAGGTGATCATATTGCGCAATTGCGCCTTGGCCTGGTACATGCCGTCCGGCAGCTTGTCGAAATACTTAGCGGCATGCCCGGCAGGTAGGCGCGCAACCTTGTCCGCCGGATAAATGCCCTTGCGACCGGTTTCCAGCACCAGGGTATCCAGATCGGTAGCGACAATGCTGACCTTGGGACCCACGCCGTGGAACGTCTCCAACGCCGTCATGGCAAGCGAATACGGTTCCTCGCCAGTGGACGAGGCCGAGCACCAGATATGGAGTTCGGTCGCGCCAGCCGCCGCGCGCTTTTTCAAATGCTCCGCCAGCAACGGAAAATGATGTTCCTCGCGGAAGAAAAAAGTCAGATTGGTGGTCAGTGCATTGACGAACTGTTCGAACTCGCGCTTCCCCTGCACAGACCCCAGCAAATCGACATACTGGGAGAAACTCGCCAGCTTCAAATCGCGAATGCGGCGCACCAACCGCCCGTAAACCATGTCTTTCTTGGAGGCATTCAAGGAAATGCCGGCCTCCTTGTAAATCAGCTTGCGGATCCGTTCGAAGTCGGCATCGCTGAAATCAAATTCGCGGTTGAACTCAACCTTGGGCAACGTCAAAGGTGGCAGCTTGTCCATGTCATCCAGAATAAAAAAAAGCCTGGGATATCCCAGGCTTTTATCTTATCGCAAAAAAGCTTACACCGAGAACGAAGATCCGCAACCGCAGGTCGTCGTGGCGTTCGGGTTCTTGATGACGAACTGCGAGCCTTCCAGGCCTTCCTGATAGTCGATTTCCGCACCGACCAGGTATTGGTAGCTCATAGGATCGACCAGGAAGGTCACACCTTCGCGGGCGATCTGCGTATCGTCTTCATTCACCAGTTCGTCGAAGGTGAACCCATATTGGAAACCGGAACAGCCGCCGCCGGTAACGAATACCCGCAGCTTAAGATCAGGATTACCTTCTTCCGCGATCAGCTCACGCACCTTGCTGCAGGCGCTGTCGGTAAAGTTGATCGGGGACAGCATTTCAGTCGTTTCAGTCATGATAGGCCTCTAAAGCGTGGAGCCGGAGCGGCTTTCCTACTATTTTAGTAGGATATGGTGACCTCTGGCGAGAAAATCAAGGTCACGGCAACAGCGGCACCCCATCCAGCCCGGTCGACTCGGCCAGGCCGAACATCAGGTTCATATTTTGCACCGCCTGCCCCGCCGCGCCCTTGACCAGGTTGTCGATCACCGACAGCACCACCACCGTATCGCCCCCCTGTGGACGATACACTGCCAAACGACACAAATTGGCGCCGCGCACCGAGCGAGTCTCCGGCTGGCTGCCGGCCGGCATCACATCGACGAACGATTCGTCGCGGTAGTGTCTTTCGAACAGCGCTTGCAAATCGACCTCGGCGGTCAAGCGTGCATAGAGCGTGGCGTGAATGCCACGGATCATCGGGGTGAGATGCGGCACGAAGGTCAGACCGACCGGTGCCGAGCACATGCGCGCCAAGCCCTGGCTAATTTCCGGCAGATGGCGATGTCCACCCACGCCATACGCCTTGAACGAATCCCCCGCCTCGGCCAGCAAAGCGCCGACCTCGGCCTTACGACCGGCGCCGGACACACCGGACTTGCAATCGGCGATCAGCGTGGCGCTATCGACCACCCCCGCCGCCAGCAGCGGCTGAAACCCGAGCTGAACGGCTGTCGGATAACAGCCGGGGTTCGCGATCAACCGCGCACCGGCGATCTGTGCACGATTCATCTCCGGCAAACCATAGACGGCCTCTGCCACCAATTCAGGACTGGCGTGCGTCATGCCATACCATTTCTCCCATTCGGCCACGTCGCGAATGCGAAAATCGGCCGACAGATCGATCACGCGAACACCCGCATCCAGCAAGCGACGCGCGTCATGCATGGCAACACCGTTGGGGGTAGCGAAAAACACCACATCGCAGTCGGTCAGCGAGGCATCGTCGGGCGATGAAAAAGCCAAGTCGACACGGCCGCGCAAGCTTTGGAACATCTGATCGATGCGCATGCCCGCTTCTTTACGCGACGTCACGCTGACCACGCGTGCCGACGGATGCGCCGCCAGCAACCGCAACAACTCCACACCGGTATAACCGGTCCCGCCAACGATGCCAACCTTGATCATGCCGTCACCCAAACGAAAAAAAATGTCGCAAAAGCGACATTATCTCGTTCAAACACAGTGCGGCGCAATATAAAAACCGATGTCGGACAAAGAAAAAGCCGCCCGAGGGCGGCTTTCCATAAAACAGATATTCCGAGCGGATTAACGCTTGGAGAACTGCTTAGCGCGACGGGCCTTGCGCAGACCGACCTTCTTACGTTCCACTTCACGGGCATCGCGGGTAACGAAGCCAGCGTTGGACAGGGCGGACTTTAGATCGGCGTTGTAGTCGATCAAAGCGCGGGTGATGCCGTGACGGATAGCGCCGGCTTGGCCGGTTTCGCCGCCACCGACAACATTGACCTTGATGTCGAAGGATTCGAGGTTCTCGGTCAGCGCCAGCGGCTGACGGATCACCATGCGGCCGGTTTCACGGGCAAAGTATTCGTCAACCGGCTTGCCGTTGACGATGATTTGACCGTTGCCCTTTTGCATGAACACGCGCGCAACCGAACTCTTGCGACGGCCGGTACCGTAGTAGTATTTACCGTTCATCTCTTAGCCTCAAAAACTGATTTCCAGCACTTTCGGCTGTTGTGCCGTGTGCGGGTGCTCGCTACCAGCGTATACCTTGAGCTTCTTGATCATCGCGTAGCCCAGCGGACCCTTCGGCAGCATACCCTTGACGGCTTTCTCCAGAACGCGCTCCGGGAACTGATTTTGCAGTTCGGTGAAGGTACGCTCACGGATACCGCCCGGGTAGGTGGTATGACGGTAGTAAATCTTATCCTGTGCCTTGGCACCGGTAACGCGGAGTTTGTCGACGTTGACGACGACGATGTAATCGCCGGTATCTACGTGCGGGGTGTATTCCGGCTTATGCTTGCCACGCAGAAGATGCGCGATTTCGGCAGCCAGACGACCCAGCACCTTGTCGGAGGCGTCGACCACGAACCACTCGCGCTTTACCTCATGCGGCTTGGCAGAAAAGGTCTTCATGGAACTCTTCTCATCGTAATTCTTGAAAGTTACGGATTCTATTACATGCACGATTACCCTGTCAAACCATTGTGAGACAAGAAGAAATCAGACGGGAGGAAAGCCTGTTTTTGCGCACAAAAAAAAGCGCAACCAGGTTGCGATCGCGCCAAGTTCCACCTTGAAAGGAGGATGGAGGAGACAACACCAAAACGCACGGAAAGCGCCTGATGTGAAACCATTATTGGCAGACGAAAATCAATTTGCAAGATTTTTTTGTGCACTGCACTATGCGCTGTGCATGAATGCCACAAACAAAAACGCCCGGCAACGGCCGGGCGTCCGTCAAACAGGTAGTTTACAGTGCCAGCGCGGTTTCCAGAGCGATTTCCACCATATCGCCGAAGCTCTTCTGACGCTCGTCGGAGGTGGTTGCCTCGCCGGTGGGAATCACATCCGACACGGTAAGAATACCCAGCGCACGCGCGCCGTATTGCGCCGCAACACCGTAAATGCCGGCCAGTTCCATCTCGATGGCCTGGACGTTCATCGCGGCCAGGCGCGACAGCATATCCGGTTGCACCGAATAGAACAGATCGGCCGAGAACACGTTACCGACGTGTACCGGCTTATTGAGGCGCTTGGCGGTATCCACGGCCGTGCGCAGCACGTCGTAGTCGGCGATGGCGGCGTAGTCGTGATCCATCAGCCGCATACGGTTGACCTTGCTGTCGGTCGACGCGCCCATGGCGATCACCAGGTCGCGCAACTTCAGCTTATCGGTCGTGGCGCCGCAAGAACCGACGCGGATAATGGTTTTGACGCCGTAATCCTTGATCAATTCGGTGGCATAGATGCTGCACGACGGAATGCCCATACCGTGCGCCATCACCGACAACCGGCGGCCCTTGTAGGTACCGGTATAGCCGTACATGTTGCGCACCGCGGTCACTTGGCGGGCATTTTCGAGATAAGTTTCGGCAATCATCTGGGCGCGCAGCGGATCGCCCGGCATCAAAACGATGTCGGCGAAATCACCGGCCTGGGCGCTGATATGCGGAGTTGGCATGACAGTCCTTAAGCGAACGGGTTAAGCAAGAAAAGAGGTACCGTAATCCATCGGCGGCAGGCCGAGATGGCTCGCCACCGACTGACCGATGTCGGCGAAAGTGTCGCGGCCGCCGAGCGAACCCGCGGGCACCTTCTTACCGTAGCACAGCACGGGAATGTGCTCGCGAGTATGGTCGGTGCCGGTCCAGGTCGGATCGCAACCATGGTCGGCCGACAGAATCAGAATGTCGTCATCCGACAATAAGGCCAGGATCTCCGGAATGCGGCGGTCGAAGGCCTCCAGCGCGGCGGCATAACCGGCGGTGTCGCGGCGATGGCCGTAGCTGGAGTCGAAATCGACGAAATTGGTCATGACGATGCTGCGATCCGGCGCCTGACGAACTTCGTCCAGCGTGACATCCCACAACTGATCCAGTCCGGTCGCCTTGACCGCGCGGGTAATGCCGACATGGGCGTAGATGTCGGCGATCTTGCCGACGGACACCACGGCACCGCCTGCGTCGGCCAGCTTCTTCAGCACGGTTGGCGCCGGCGGCTCCACCGCCAGATCCTTGCGGTTGCCGGTGCGGGCGAACTGGCCGCGACCGGTGCCGACGAATGGCCGGGCAATCACCCGGCCGATGTTGTACGGTTCGAGCAGTTCGCGGGTGATCTTGCACAGCTGATACAGCCGTTCAAGCCCGAAAGTCTCTTCATGGCAGGCGATCTGGAACACCGAATCGGCCGAGGTATAGAAGATCGGTTTGCCGGTCTTCATGTGCTCCTCGCCCAGGCGGTCGAGAATCTCGGTGCCCGAGGCATGGCAATTGCCCAGGAAACCCGGCAGACCGGCGCGTTCTACGATGGCATCCAGTAGTTCGGCCGGAAACGAGTTGTCTCGGTCGGTGAAATATCCCCAATCGAACAACACCGGTACGCCGGCGATCTCCCAGTGGCCCGACGGCGTGTCCTTGCCGGAAGACAGCTCCTTGGCATAGCCGTAGGCGCCGATCGGTTCCAGTCGCGTGACACCGGCGGGAAACTCGCCGCACGACAACTCGCAGGCATGGGCCAGGCCCAACCGGGTCAGATTCGGCAACTGCAATGGACCGCTGCGCCCGCCGCGATCCAGCAAACCGGCGGCGGCATCGCGCGCGATGTGCCCCAGCGTATTGCTGCCGACATCGCCAAAATGCTCGGCGTCGGCGGCGGCGCCAATGCCCAGCGAATCCAGAATCAAAATAATGGCACGTTTCATCACGCTCTCCTGGCTCAGTTCTTCAGGTCGCCTTCGCGCAGAATGCAATGCACCTGCGTAGGCCGGGCAACCGGCGCCGCACCGATGCCGACGGCTTGCAGTACGCGGCGGCGCGCCTCTTCGAAGCCGTCTTCAGTGGCGGCATGCACCACCGCCAGCGGTGTCTGGCTGTCGACCTTCTGCCCCAACTCGACCAGCTCGGTCAGACCAACGCGGTAATCCAGCACATCGGCAGCCTGACGACGACCGCCGCCCAAGGCGCATACGGCCATACCCAGGCCGCGCGTGTCGGTGCCGGTCACGAAGCCGGCCTGCGGCGCGAACACCGGGCGTACCAGCGGCGCCGGTTCGAAGTATTTGCCATAGTGCTCGATGAAGTCGCTCGGCCCGCCCATGGTGGCCACCATCCGGCCGAAAATCTCGGCGGCACGGCCGCTATCGAGCGCCTGTTGCAGGCGCGCCTCGGCATCGGCCGTATCGCTGGCCAAGCCGCCGGCGATCAGCATCTCGGCGCACAGCGCCATGGTGACCTCGTGCAAACGGTCCGAACGCACTTCGCCGGTCAGATAACGCACCGCCTCGGCGGTCTCGATGGCATTGCCGGCACACGTCGCCAGCGATTGATTCATGTCGGTGACCAGCGCACTGGTCTTGACGCCGGCGCCATTGCCGACACGGACGATGCGCTCGGCCAACGCCTTGGACAACTCAAAGGTCGGCATGAACGCGCCGGAGCCGGTCTTGACGTCCATGACCAGCACATCGAGGCCTGCGGCCAACTTTTTCGACAGGATCGACGCGGTAATCAGCGCAATCGACTCGACGGTGCCGGTCACGTCGCGCGTGGCATAGAAACGGCGGTCGGCCGGCGCCAGATCGTTGGTTTGCCCAATGATCGAAACGCCCACTTCCTTGACGATACGACGGAAATTGTCGGCGGTCGGGAAGGGATCGTAGCCGGGAATGGCCGACAATTTGTCCAACGTGCCGCCGGTGTGCCCCAGGCCACGGCCGGAAATCATCGGCACAAACCCGCCGCAGGCGGCGATCATCGGCCCGAGCATCAGCGACACCACGTCGCCCACGCCACCGGTGGAGTGCTTATCCAGCACCGGGCCCGGCAATTGCAGATCGTCCCAACGCATACGCCGACCGGAGTCGCGCATGGCCATGGTCAATCCCACGTTCTCATCCAGCGTCAGATCGTTGAAAAACACCGCCATGGCAAAGGCCGAAATCTGGCTATCGGCCACCGAGCCATCGGTGATGCCCTGAACGAACTGCTGAATCTCGTCGATCGTAAGCGCTTGCTTGTCGCGCTTTTTGACAATGAATTCCTGCGGCAGAAACATTCCCTGCTCCTTACAAGCCAAAAACGCCCCGCGAGGGGCGCTTGTCATCAATATGCTGCGTTGTTGTTTTGTTGCGCGCTACCGAAGCCTAGCGTGGCTTCCAGGCTGGCGAGCAGGCTGGAGGCACCGAAGCGGAAGCGCGTCGAATTCACCCAATCGGCCCCCATGATGCTTTCGGCCAGCTTCAGGTATTCTTCGGCTTCGGCTGCGGTTCTGACGCCGCCGGCGGCCTTGAAGCCACACGGACGGCCGCTGTCCTTGATCGCCTGCAGCATGATCTTCGCGGCTTCCAGCGTGGCGTTGACCGGCACCTTGCCGGTCGAGGTTTTGATGAAGTCGGCGCCGGCCTCGATCGAAATCAGGCTGGCCTGGCGGATCAGCGCCGGATCTTTCAGCTCGCCGCTTTCGATAATCACCTTCAATTGCGCCTTGTCGCCGCAAGCCTGCTTGCAGGCCGCCACCAAGCGTGCGCCCAATTCGGTATTACCTTCCATCAGCGCGCGGTACGGAAACACGACATCGACCTCGTCGGCCCCGAAGGACACCGCCTCGCGGGTCTCATCCACCGCCACAGCCACGTCGGGGTTGCCATGCGGGAAATTGGTCACCGTGGCGACCAGCACCTCCGGCGTACCTTGGTCGCGCAAGGTCTTCTTGGCGACATGCACGAAACGCGGGAACACGCACACCGCCGCGACCTTACCTGCCGGGCCGGCCGCCTTGCGGCACAGATCGGCGACTTTGGCATCGGTATCGTCGTCGTTCAGGGTCGTCAAATCCATCAGAGACAAGGCGCGCTCGGCGGCCAAAACCAAATCGGACATTTCGTCCCTCTCTTTTCTAAGCGGAAAATGGATACTTGCTATGAGTAAAGCAGGAAGAAGAAATTATGGACTTTATCTTCACGTAAAATCAATTGCTATTTGAATAACGGGGACGCCCCGCGTCCCCGCCGCCGAATCAGCGTCGTCGCGCCTCGATCACGCCCTGCACATCCATGACATGCGACAACACCCGGCTGATCTCGCTCACCTGACGCACCTCGACGGTGAACAACATGCGCGCGCGCAAATCGCGCGACTGCGTGTGCACGCCGATCACATTGAGCTTTTCGCGCGACAGCACGTCCGAGATATCGCGCAACAGTCCGTGGCGATCCTGTGCCAACACTTCGATATCGATCGGAAAAATGCTGTTCTTCTGTTCACCCCAGTCCGCGGCGATCAAACGCTCCGGTGCCGCCTCGGACAAACGCTTGAGTGTCTGGCAGCCGGCGCGATGAATCGAAATGCCGCGCCCCTTGGTGACGAAACCCATGACAGGATCGGGCGGCGCCGGCTTGCAGCACCCGGCCAACACCGTCATCAGGTTGTCGACGCCCTCGATCAGGATGCCGCCGGCGTCGTGGCCGCCCTTGCTGGCCTTGACCAGATCCTCCGGCGCCACTTCGCGCGGCGGAGCCGGTGGCGCAAAACTCTCCAGTGCTTGCGACACCAGCCGCAACGTCAATTCGCCATGCCCCAGCGCGGCATAAAGTTCGTCAAGCTTCTCGAAGCCAAGCTTCTCGGCCAACGCCGCCAAATTCGGCCGCGCATGCGCATGGCGCGCCAACTCCTTTTCGAACAACTGGCGGCCTGTTTCGCGCACGACGTCGGCGTTCTGCAAGCGGATGTACTGGCGGATCTTGGCAATGGCGCGGTGACTCTTGACCCAGCCTTCGTGCAACCAGTTGACGCTCGGCCCGCCCTCTTTCGCCGTCAGGATCTCGACGCGCTGGCCATTGGCCAGCGGCGTCGACAGCGGCACGATCTGGCCATCGACCTTGGCACCCCGGCAACGGTCGCCGACATTACTATGCACGGCGTAAGCGAAATCGATCGGCGTCGCACCGGTCGGCAGCGCCAACACGCGGCCAGCCGGCGTCAATACGTAGATCGTGTCCGCGAACAATTCGGTCTTGAAGGCGTCGGCCAGGCCGGAGCGGTCGGAAATCTCTTCGCGCCAGTCGAGCAGTTGGCGCAGCCAGGAGATCTTCTCCTCGTACTGCGCATCGCCCTTGCCGCCCTCCTTGTAGCGCCAGTGCGCCGCCACGCCGAACTCGGCGTGCTCGTGCATCTCGAAGGTGCGGATCTGTACCTCGATCCCGCGGTCGTCCGGGCCGATGACCGCCGTATGCAGGCTGCGGTAATCGTTGGCTTTGGGGTGCGAGATATAGTCGTCGAACTCGCCGGGGATCGGCTGCCACATGCTGTGAATCAGCCCCAACACGGTGTAGCAGTCCTGCACGGTATCCACCAGCACGCGCACCGCGCGGATATCGTACAGCTCGTTGAAGTCCAGGCTCTTTTTGCGCATCTTGCGCCAGATGCTATAGATATGCTTCGGCCGCCCCGCCACGTCGCCGTGGATACCGGCCTTCTTCAATTCATCGCGCAGCGTCTCCAGCACACGCTCGATATAGTCGATGCGCTCCAGACGACGCTCGTCCAGCAAACGGGCGATTTTTTTATAGTTTTCCGGATCTTGATGACGGAAGCCCAGATCCTCCAGCTCCCACTTGATCTGCCAAACGCCGAGGCGATTGGCCAGCGGCGCGAAGACGTCCATGGTCTCCAGCGCAATGCGCCGACGCACCGGCTCGTCGCAATGCACCAGGTAGTGCATGGTCTGCGTTCGCCAGGCCAGTTTGATCAGCACCACGCGGATATCGGCCACCATCGCCAGCAGCATCTTGCGCATGGTCTCGGCCTGCCGAGCCCGCTCTTCCGGCGTGTCCAGGTGATCGATGTGGGCCAGCTCGGTCAGGCGGCGCACCCGGCTCGCCCCATCGACCAACATCGTCACGGTCGGGTTGAAATGCTGATCCATCCAGGCTGCCCAGTCGGGCAGGATGTCCGGCACGCAAAACAGCAGCGTGGCGACGATCGCGTCCGGCAGCAGATTCAGATCGGCCACGATGGCGGCCGCGGACACGGCATGGCTGAACATGTCCTCCCCGGTGGCGGGCAGGCGCCGGTCGGCGTACAGCTCGCGCGCTTCGGCGAAAGCCCGCGCCAGCATCTCCCGGTCGGCATCGGTCAGAGAAGAAGACAACTGAGCCAACCACCGCTCTGGATTGGCGGCATCGGCTAGCGTATCGGCGACAGAACGGACGACGGATACCATAGACTTTTTACTTTCAGTTCACCCCGGCCAACCACTGCCCGAGCAGTTTGCCGACCGGCGTCGGCACGCCCGCCGCGATGGCCTGGTCGATCGGCAGCCAGTTGGCATCGGCTTGCTGGGAAACCGCCGGCGAAAGACGCGACAACAAAATCGGTTGCGGCGTGATCACCAGGCGAAAATGGGTAAAAACATGCGTGAGCTCCGGCCAGGACGGCAGCAGGTCACCCTCCCCGTGGCGCATGAGCCACGCTTCGGCCTCCTGGCTATCGGCACACTCGGGCAACGACAGCAACCCGCCCCAGATACCGTGGTTCGGCCGGCGTTGCAGCAACACTTGGCCCCGCCACACCGCCAATAGCATCATCACGTGGCGCACCGGTTGCGCCTTCTTCGGCTTACGTGTCGGCAGTTCGGCCTGACGCTCCTCGAGGCGTGCAACGCACTCTACGGTCATCGGGCAGTCGGCGCATTTCGGTTTGGCACGCAAGCACACCGTCGCGCCGAGATCCATCAGCCCCTGGGTATAAGCCGTCATATCGGCCGGCGGCAGGAGGCTCTCGGCCAGCGTCCACAGGCGGTTCTCGACCGGTTTATCGCCTGGGTGGCCCTCGATGCCGAATACCCGCGTCAACACGCGTTTGACGTTACCGTCCAGAATCGCCTCGCGCTGTCCGAAGGCAAACGCGGCAATCGCCGCGGCGGTCGAGCGGCCGACACCCGGCAAGCGCTCGATCTCGCTGCGCGTGGTCGGGAAAACGCCATTGAAATCGTCCACCACCATCCGTGCCGCGCGATGCAAATTACGCGCGCGACTGTAATAGCCTAAGCCGCTCCACAGCGCCAACACCTCGTCTTGGCTGGCCGCGGCCAAGGCGGCGACCGTGGGGAACGACTGCAGGAAGCGAGCGTAATACGCCAGTACCGATGCGACTTGCGTTTGTTGCAGCATGATTTCGGACAACCAGACCCGGTAGGGGTCGCGCACTTGCCAAGGCAAGTCGTGGCGCCCGTGAATCCGCTGCCAGGCAATCAGTCGCTCGGCAAACGCCGTTTCTCTCATCCCTCTTCTGCCTATTCAAAATCGCTTATCGAGCATCGCATTTTAACGCAAAGCCCTATTGGCTCCAAAAAATGAATGACCGGGCACACGACTGCGCTTTAGGAAATTCCCCATTACCACACGGCCGCCAGACGCATAAATTGACTTCCCGTCAGCCAAGCAACCTCGCACGTTGCATGGGATATGGCAATTAATTTCAACAACGGCAAACCACTATGGCGCTCATCGACATCGACCGGCTACTCGCCCCCTGCAGCGATACGGCCCCTTGCGGCGACGATCTGGAATACAGCTCCGGGTTCATCGAACTGATGCAGTTGGCTGCCGGCACGCCCGAAGTGCAATACGGCGCGATGCGCCAAGATGCCGCCGAGCCGGATTGGCAGAACATCATCGCGCAAGCAGAAGCGCTGATGACACAGAGCCACGATCTGCGCCTGGCACTGCTGTTGACACGCGCTCTGCTGGCGCGGCACGGCTTGGACGGATTGGCCGACGGGATGCGGCTCATCCTGGGGCTCCTCGCGCAGAATTGGGCGCGGCTCTATCCACGCCTCGACCCGGACGACGATCACGACCCGACCGAGCGCAACAATATCCTCTTGGCGCTATGCGACACCGAGCCCTACGGCATCCTCGGCCGCCTGCGGACGCTGCCGTTCATCGAGGCGCCTGGTCTCGATCCGATCACGCTGCGCATGCTGGAGCTCGCCAGCGACCCCATGCAGGCACAGCACTACGACGGCCCGGCGCTCGATGGTATCGCCGCCGCGTGCCGGGACAACAAACTCGCCGCACTCGAATACACCGCCGACCGCCTCGGCCGCTGTCTCGAGGCCGCCGCGAGCATCGAACAGCGCGTTGGCGCGGAAGTCGGCACCGAGCTCGGCGTGGATCTGGCACCACTGACCAGGCTCATGCAGCTCGGCCTGCGCTTCCTTGAACAACAACTGCCGCACCACCCGGAGCAAGGCCGAAGCAGCGAAGCCCCCAGCGACGCCAGCGCATGGTGCGATCCGGCACCCTCCGCGCCCGATCGAGGCGGTGGCGGCATCGACGGCGAAATCCACAACAGCGGAGACGTGGCCCGGCTACTCGAACAACTGTGCCAGTACTACGCGCGCGCCGAGCCATCGAGTCCTATCCCGATTTTATTGACGCGGGCACGCAAGCTCGTCGACCTGAATTTCATGGACATCATGAATGAGCTCTCGCCCAGTGGCGTAGCGGAGATCCAGTACCTGAGCGGCATCCGGCCGGACATATCGGCGGCCGACGGCAACGGATATCAGTAACCTCAACCAAGGAGAAGGCTCCATGGCCAAGCAAAGCAGCCAAAAATTCATCGGGCGCAATCGCCCGCCACGCGTACAGATCGAGTACGACGTCGAAGTGTACGGCGCCGACAAGAAAGTCCAACTACCGTTCGTCACCGGGGTCATGGCCGATCTGTCCGGTCAACCGACCGACGAGCCTCCGCCGGTGGCCGAACGCGAATTTCTCGAATTCGACGTCGACAACTTCGACGACCGCATGAAGGCCATCAAACCCCGCGTCGCTACCCGAGTGAAAAACACGCTATCCGGCGACGGCCGCCTCGGTGTCGAGCTGACCTTCGGGTCGATGGACGACTTCGCACCCGATGCCATCGCGCGCCAAGTGGAGCCGCTACGCAAGCTGCTGGAAGCGCGCCAGCAATTGAACAACCTGTTGAGCTACATCGACGGCAAGACCGGCGCCGAGGAGTTGATCGCCCAGTTGCTGAACGATCCGACGCTGTTGAAAAGCCTAAGCCAACTGCCGGCGACCGCCGAAGAACCCGCTGCCTCGGCACAGGAGAACGACCATGAGTGAACAAGCCTTGCAGACGGCCGATAGCGCCGTCGTCGAAGCCAGCCTGACCGGCGACGATTTTCAGCGCTTATTGCAGCAGCAGATCAAACCCGCCAACGATCTCGCACAACAAGCGGTAGACAGTGCGGTTCAGGCGCTGGCCGAGCAGGCGTTGGCGCAGGCGGTGCTGGTCTCCGACGACGTGCTTTCCACCATCGAGGCGATGATCGCCGCCATCGACGGCAAATTGACCGAGCAGATCAACGAGATCCTGCACGACGACGCGTTCCAGCAAGTGGAAAGCGCCTGGCGCGGTCTGCACTTCCTGGTCAGCCAAGCCGAAACCGACGAAATGCAAAAGGTCCGCGTGCTCAACATTAAAAAGGACGAATTGCGCAAATCGCTGAAGAAATACAAGGGCACCGCATGGGATCAAAGCCCGCTCTTCAAAAAGATTTACGAACAAGAATATGGTCAGTTCGGCGGCGAACCGTTCGGCCTGTTGGTCGGCGACTATTACTTCGACCATAGCGGCCCGGACGTCGAGCTTTTGACGCAATTGGCGCAAATCGGCGCCGCCGCGCACACGCCGTTCATCGCCGCCGCGGCGCCGTCGGTGATGCTGATGGATTCTTGGCGCGAGCTGGCCAACCCGCGCGATCTCTCCAAACTGTTCCAAACGCCGGAACACGGCGCCTGGCGCAAGCTGCGCGAATCGGAAGATGCACGCTACCTGGCGCTGGCCATGCCGCGTTTTCTGGCGCGCGCCCCTTATGGCGCCAACACCAATCCGGTGGACGGCTTCGCCTTCGAGGAAGACACCCAGGGCAACAGCGCCAACTATTGCTGGAGCAACGCCGCCTATGCCATGGCCCTCAATATGAACCGATCGTTCTCGCTCTACGGCTGGTGCTCGCGTATCCGCGGCATCGAGTCCGGCGGCGCGCTCGAAGGACTGCCGACCCACAGCTTTCCGTCCGACGACGGCGGCTTCGACAACCAATGCCCGACCGAGGTGGCCATCAGCGATAGGCGCGAGGCAGAGCTGTCGAAAAACGGCTTCCTACCGCTGGTGCACCAGAAAAATACCGACTTTGCCGCCTTCATCGGTGCCCAATCGCTACACAAGCCGGTGGAATACGACGACGCCGATGCCACCGCCAACGCCAACTTGGCGGCACGGTTGCCCTACATGATGGCCTGCAATCGCTTCGCCCATTATTTGAAGTGCATCGTGCGCGACAAAATCGGCGCGTTCAAAACGCGGGATGCCATGAAGCTCTGGTTGCATAACTGGCTGATGAATTATGTGGATTCCACTCCGGAAATCTCATCGGACACCATGAAGGCGCGAGCGCCGCTTGCCGCCGCGGAAATTATCGTGGAAGAAAATGAATTCAATCCAGGCTATTACGACGCAAAGTTTTTCCTTCAACCGCACTTTCAACTCGAAGGATTAACGGTATCGCTGCGTTTGGTTGCCAAACTGCCATCGGCAAAAAAATAAAAACATCAATTATAAATCTTGAAATTAATGTGGTTTTCATGACCACACTTTCGAAGCGGAAGCTTCTTTATTACTCACTAAGCCAAGGAGCAACACATGAGTGACGGTGTTCTGATTTATTTGAAGTGCAATGGCCTCAACGGCCAATGTGGCCATGACAATCACAGCAATGAATTTTTGCTGGACTGGCATGACGCGGACGCCATTGGCACCGTGATGAATAGCGCGCGCGAAGCCTCTGGCCATTACAAGGCATTCCCGTTTAGCGTCGTTCTATCTACCGTCGCGGGCAAAGACGCCGCCAATGTCGAATCCGAAACGCTTAAATCCGCTGGGGCAATGAGAAAAATCATTGATGAAGCAACGATTAAGCATTTCGAAATTGTAAATGGGGCGCAAGCGCTCACCCATACTTACACGCTGAACAACGTGACTTTTTCTCCGACAGGTAATCCATATGAATTCCAGGTGAATTTCACCAAATACAAATCGAAGAAACAAGGCTACAACTCGGATGGCACCGTCATCCCCAGCAATGAAGTATGGTATGACACGAAAACCAATACCTCTAGCTTTATTTCCTAAAAAGGCAACGCCTCAAAAACAGAGCGCATATTAAATTACGTAAGCAAACGCAAATAAAACCGATATTTGCGGCGCCTGTTTTGGGTAAGAAAGTTGCGCGCACTCGCGCGCAACTTTTCCGACCTTCCCGATAAACAGATTGCATTGGCCCGTTCGTGTAAGGAGGCCTTCCAATGCCCGAACTCACCCCTCAGGATCGCCTGCAGCCGGCGCTGCTCGACCGCTTGACCGATCTTGCGCCGCACATCCAGCGCGAAGCGCGTAGTGCCCGCGTGGTCTCGCGTGCGCAATTGCGCCAAAGCGTCTTGCGCGATTTGGGCTGGCTGCTCAATAGCGTGCGTCCCCGAGGGTTTATCGATGCCGCGCGTTATCCTTTCGCGGCCGATTCGGTACTCAACTATGGCCTGCCGAGTCTGACCGGTCAGGCGATCATGGGCCTGCCGCCGGCAGCGCTGGCCGAAGACATCGCCCTGAATATCCTCCGCTTCGAGCCGCGCATTCTGGCCGACACCTTGCGGGTAACGCCATTAAAGGATGCCAGACCAAGCCCGCACCCGACGCTGTCGTTTCACATTGAAGGCGTGTTGTGGGCGCAACCCTATCCGGAACAGCTCTTCTATCGCGCCGACCTCGACCTGGAAGACAGCATCTTCTACCTGCGCGAAACCACGAAGGAGTGAGCGCATGCACCCTCGGTTACTCGACTATTACAACCGCGAGCTACAGCATTTGCGCGAGATGGGCGGCGAGTTCGCCGCGGATCACCCAAAAATCGCCGCGCGGCTGGGACTGGAACAGTTCGAGTGCGCCGACCCGTATGTCGAGCGCCTGCTCGAAGGCTTCGCTTTTCTTACCGCGCGCATTCAACTGCAGCACGACGGTCAATTTCCGCAATTCAGCCAGCAAATGCTGGACATGCTCTATCCGCACTATCTGGCGCCGACACCGTCGATGGCTGTGTTGCAGTTGCAGCCCGATCTGACGCATCCGCGTCTTGCCGCCGGCGTCACCGTGCCGCGCGACAGCGTGTTCCATAGCGGCCTTGGCCCGCACGGCGACACACGCTGCACCTATCGCAACGCACACGAGGTCACCCTATGGCCACTCGCACTGGTCGAAGCGCAATACCTGCGCTACAGCACCTTGGCAAGCGACATGCCAGCGCCGCGCGCCGAGCGTCCGGCGCGCGCATTTCTGCGCCTGCGCTTTCAGGTTCAAGGCGGGCTCGCGGCCAGTGCACTCGCGCTCGACAAGCTGCCGCTGTATTTACAAGGCGCCGACAGCATGCCGTTCCAGCTCTACGAACATCTCTTGGGCGCGCAATGCGGCGCGAGTCTACGTTGGGGCACGCGCGCCGACGAACACGCCGTATTGCCGCCGCTCGCCGCGCTAGGCTACGACGAACGCGAAGCGTTGCTGCCGGTGCCAACGCGGGCATTGCCGGGCTTCCGCCTACTGCAGGAATACTTTGCCTTTCCCCAGCGCTACCTGTTCGTCGAGCAAACCGGGCTCGCCGCGGCACTGAGCGCCTGCCGGCGCGACCAATTCGAATTACTGTGGTTCTTCGAGCGCCATGAACCGTCGTTCGAGCAGATGATCGATCGCAACCATTTCGCACTGTTCGCCACGCCGGCCATCAATCTGTTCCCGTTGCGCGCGGCGCGCATCGAACTGACCGACACGCGTTTCGAGCATCGCATTGTGCCCGACCCGACCCGACCGTTGGATTACGAAGTCTGCCAAGTCACCGGCGTACAGGGCTACAACAGGGACAACGTCAAACTTCAGCGCTTTCAACCGTTCTATCACGCCTGCGATCTACCCGCCGCCGTGCCCACGCGCGCCTACTATCAGTTGCGGCGCGAAACATGCCAACCTTCGACGCGGCAACTACGCGAAGGCACGCGCACGCGCTACCCGGGCAGCGAAACCTATATCGCGCTAGTCGACGGCGAGCAGGCGCCGTACCGTTCGGATCTGCAGCACCTCGGGCTGGAGCTGCTATGCAGCAACCGTGATCTCCCCCTGGCGATGCCGCTCTCCGGCGCCAGCGATTTCGTCGCAGAAGATGCGCTGCCGCTGAAGGCCATCCGGTGCCTCTCCGGGCCCTGCCCGCCGCGGCCGATGTTGGCCGACAGTCATATCGCCTGGCGCGCTTTGAACCATCTGACCATCAACCATCTGTCGTTGGCGATGAGCGAGCCGGCCAACGGACTGACTTCACTGCAAAATCTGCTCGCCTTGTATTGTCCGCGTCACGACCTTGCCGGACGACAGCGGATCGAAGGCATTCGGGCCATCTCGGCACGTACCGTCACCCGGCGCCTGAGCCAAGCCGGCCCCATCGCTTTCGGCCGCGGCGTGGAACTCACATTGACGTTCGACGACATGGCGTTCGCCGATGGCGGCGCGTTTCTGCTTGCCAGTGTGCTGCGGCACTTTTTCAGTCACGGCGCCAGCATCAACAGCTTCGTCGAGACGGTGGCGCGCGCGCCCTCGCGCGGCGAGTTCATGCGCTGGCGCGCGGAGGCGGGATCATGCTGGACGATCTAGATCTGGCACGCCGTGCGCCGCACTACCAGCTCCGGGCCTTGCTGCGCGCCATCGAATGCCGGGCGGCTGGCCTGCCTCGGCTGGGGACGGCGCGGCGGCTGCGCGACGAGGCCATCCGTTTGGGCCAAGACCCGGACATGGCTTTCACCGCGTCGCCCCTGGCACGCATGACGCCAGGCAAAAACGGCCGCCCGGCGCGACTCGCGATCAATCTTTTGGGGCTCGCCGGGCCGCAGGGACCGTTGCCGCTCGCCATCAGCGAATACGTGAGCAATCGCGTGACGCAAGCAGGGGATACCGGCTGGCGCGCCTTTCTCGATCTGTTCCACCACCGGCTGCATACCTTGCACTACCGCGCCTGGGCCGCGGCGCAACCGGCGGTGGCCGCCGAGCGCCCGGACGACGACGCCTTCGCCGACCATCTGGCCAGCGTCGCCGGTCTTGTGCGGCCGGCGCTGGTCGCGGGGCCCGTTCCCTGGGCGGCGCAACTCCACTTCGCCGCGCTGTTGGCCGACCGACGCCGTCCGGCCAGCGGCCTGGCGCGTCTGTTGCACAGCTATTTTCAACTGCCGGTGCGCATCGAACCGTTCGCTGGCGAATATCTGTCGCTCGCGTCGCATGAGTGCACGCGCTTGGGCAGTTCGCGCACGCCACTCGGTTTCGGGCTCGCACTCGGTACCCGGGTGTGGAGCGTTCAACACCGTTTCCGCGTGATATTCGGGCCGCTGACAAGTACCGATTGCATGCGCCTCGCACCGGGGGGCGCGAGCTTCGACGCGCTCCAGTACTGGGTGAGGCGCTACAGCACAGGTCATGACTGGCAGCTTGAGCTCCAACTCTCACCGGAGGCTTGGCAAGCGGCGCGGCTGGGCCAAACCCGTCTGGCGCGCGCCGCCTGGCTCGGTCGACCGCGCTCTCCGCACCTGCGCTTCAATCCATCCCATTATCAGCACCAGGAGGCTCCTCATGGCTGAAATCACTCGTGCTTCTCTGTTTGGCAAACTCACGCCATTGGGCTTTCGTACGCTGGAAAGCGCCACGGTATTTTGCAAACTGCGCGGCAATCCGCGCGTGGAAATCACGCACTGGCTGCACCAAATTCTGCAAGAGACGGATTCCGATCTACTGCGCATCGTGCGCCACTTCGCACTCGACCCGGCGCTGCTCGCCGCGGATTTGACCCAGGCGCTGGAGAAGTTGCCGCGCGGTAACGGCGGCAGCGTCGAACTGGCGTCCGAGCTCGACTTGGCCATGGAGCGCGCCTGGCTCTATACCTCGCTGCTGTTCGGCTCCCCCCAAGTGCGCAGCGGATATCTGCTCGTCGGCTTGCTCAAAACCCCCGAGCTTCGACGCCGCTTGGCCACGCTATCGCGCCAATTCGAACGCATCGCGCCGGATACGCTGGCCGAAGTCCTGGCCGACATCGGCAAGGGTTCGCCTGAGGACTCGGGCGAGCCGCTGCCCGGTAGCGAGGCACAGCCGGGCGAGGCCAGCAATGCGCTCGGCATGGCGCCGCAAGCGCATCAGGCGCTCGCCCGCTACACCGTCGACCTGACCGAGGAGGCCCGCCAGGGCAAGCTCGACCCGGTCACGGGCCGCGATGCCGAAATCCGCCAAGTGATCGACATCCTGATGCGCAGAAGGCAGAACAACCCCATCCTGACCGGCGAGGCCGGCGTCGGCAAAACCGCGGTGGTCGAGGGCTTCGCACTGCGCATCGCCCAGGGCGACGTGCCGCCTGCGCTCGCCCGCGTCCGCGTGCGCGTGCTGGATATCGGGCTGTTGACGGCAGGTGCCAGCATGAAGGGGGAATTCGAGCAGCGCTTGCGTCAGGTAATCGACGAGGTGCATAACGCCCATGAGCCCATCATCCTATTCATCGACGAAGCTCACACGCTGATGGGCGCCGGCGGCAACGCCGGCACCGGGGACGCCGCCAATCTGCTCAAACCCGCGCTCGCGCGCGGCAAGCTGCGCACCATCGCCGCCACCACCTGGGCCGAATACAAAAAGTACATCGAGAAAGATCCGGCACTGACACGACGTTTTCAACCCGTGGCGGTGGCCGAACCGGCCGAACAGCAAGCGATCCGCATGCTGCGCGGCTTGGCGCCGCATCTCGAACGCCATCACGGCGTGCGGATCCTGGAAGAAGCACTCGCCGCCGCGGTGCAGTTAAGCCAGCGCTATATTCCGGATCGCCAACTACCGGATAAAGCGATCAGCCTGCTCGACACCGTCTGCGCACGCGTGGCGGTCAGCCAGCACGCCACGCCCTCCGCGTTGGAAGATCAGCGCAGCTTGATCGAGGCACTCGAAGCCGAACAGACGGCACTCGCGCGCGAGGCCGAGACGGCCAGCGCCGAACACGCGCAGAGGCTGACACAACGCATCGACGACGCTCGCACCGCGTGCCGGACGCTGGATGCGCGTTGGCAAGAAGAACGCGCACTGGTCGAGGACATTCGCCGGCAGTGCGCCGCGCTCGACAATGCCGAATCGGCGGATGGCGCGCGCGAAACCATCGTGCGTCAGCGCCAGACCTTGTCCGCCCTGCAAGGCGAAGCGCCGCTGGTGCTAGACCAGGTCGATGCCGCGACCGTGGCGCGCGTGGTGCAAGACTGGACTGGCATCCCGGTCGGGCGCATGGTCAAGCGTGAAATCGACCTGCTGCTCAGCCTCGACACGGCGCTTAGCGCGCGTATTGTCGGCCAGGATCACGCGCTCGCGGCGATCGCGCGCCGCATTCAGACCGCGCGCGCCGGTATCGACCTGCCCAACCGCCCCGTCGGCGTCTTTTTGCTGGCGGGACCATCCGGCGTCGGCAAAACCGAAACGGCCAAGGCCCTTGCCGACATCCTCTATGGCGGCGAGCGCAACCTGATCACCGTCAACCTGAGCGAATACCAGGAAGCGCACACGGTCTCGACACTCAAAGGCGCCCCGCCAGGCTATGTCGGTTACGGCCAGGGCGGCGTACTGACCGAAGCGGTGCGGCGCCGCCCCTACAGCGTGCTACTGCTCGACGAAGTTGAAAAAGCCCACCCCGACGTGCACGAAATCTTCTACCAAGTCTTCGATCAAGGCTGGATGGAGGATGGCGAAGGCCGTGTCATCGATTTCAAAAACACCTTGATCTTGCTCACCAGCAACGTCGGCGCGGAGGCCATCGCCGCCGTAGCGCCCGACCCCGCAGCGATGCGTTCGGCGCTCGCAGCGCCCTTGGCGCGCGTATTCCCCGCGGCGCTCATCGGCCGCATGACAGCCATTGCCTACGCGCCGCTCGCGCACGACACCTTGTCGGACATCGCGCGTCTGCAACTGGCAAAGATCGCAGATCGTCTGCGGCAACAAGCGATCGAGCTCAGCTTCAGCGATGCCGTGGTAGACACGGTGCTGGCGCGCTGCAATCAGAGCGACAGCGGGGCACGCCAAATCCAATCGGTGCTGATGCAGGAGATCATGCCGGAGATCGGGCTGGCGGTTTTGCGCGGCAAACGCGATGGGCGGGGTATTCGCTCGGTACACGTGGCGGTCGAGGAGCATGGCTTCGGCTATCGCTTTGAATGACCTCCCTGCTCCCACATTAAATTAAGGGAACCCCCATGTCTCTCATGGTCGCCAATGGGGCGCTGCTGACCTGCAGCTTCAGCATGCCGCCGCTTCCGACGCCGCTCAAGGTATTACCGCTGCATCGCGTGTTGGTCGAAAACCAACCCGCCGCCAATATCAGGGACCATGTGCCGGAGGTCAACATCACCTCCTTCGGCATGTGCATGGCGCCGGCCAACCCCGCGGTGATCGCCGCCACGGCCGCGGCCATGGGCGTGCCGACGCCGGTGCCGTGCGTGCCGGTCACGCCGGCGCCATGGCTACCCGGCGTGCCGACCGTGCTTGTGGATAAAGCGCCCGCACTCGACATGCGTTGCAGATGCCTGTGCCAGTGGGCCGGCGTCATCAGCATCGTGTTCCCGCGGGTAACGCGCACCATGGTTCCCTGAGTGCCTATGAAAAAGCGAATGCCGACATGACGAAACCTTCTCAAGACAAGCGCAATATGATCCTGGCGATCAACGGCCGCGAGGATTGGCTGTTGATGCGCAAGCTGGATGGCGAAGAAGCTATCGGAGAGCCTTTTCTCTATACGCTTTCGCTCTTGAGCAGCGATACGCAGGTCGATGCCAAGCAGGTGTTGGGTCGCCCGGCGCAAATACGCTGTTCGCTCACTTATGGCGCCAAGCGCCAGATCAACGGCATCATCAGCCAATTTTGCCGGCTCGACGACGGCCTGACGGATGAAGGCCTGTACTTGCACCGCTATCAGGCCGAGCTGCGGCCACAGCTATGGCTGTTGACGTTATCCAGTCACTGTCGCTTTTTCCATCGAAAAAGCGTGCTGGAAATCGCCACGTCGTTGTTGGACGAGCGGCAGGTACTGTGGGAAAAACGGATTCAAAACGAGCAAGACTATCCGCGGCTGGAACATTGCGCGCAATACAACGAGACGGATTTCAATTTCTTGAGCCGCCTATTGGAACGCGAGGGTATTCATTATTTCTTCGAGCACAAGAATGGCCAGGATTATGTCGTGCTGGCCGATCATCCCGGCGCGCATCGCCCGCTCTCTGAGCAAGTGCCGCAAGCAAAGCTACGCTATCAATCGCAGGCCTGGCTCGTGGACACGCCCGGCGCAACGATGCACACGGTCTTTCCCTGGACCACCAGCCAAGGCTTGGCACCCAATATCTGCGAGCTAAATGGCTACGATTTCGAAAAACCCGTCGACAGCTTGCATCGCGGGCTGGTGACGCGCGCCAGCGCGACCGATGACGGCTTGCCGGGATTTAAACAACAGCACGACCACGATGGCTATCAAGACACCGGCGTTGGCAGGCACTACGCCCGCACGCGCTTGGAAGCCTGGCAAGCGCAACAGCAGTCGGTATCGGCGCGTTGCCACGCGCTCGGTATCGTGCCGGGCGGTTGCGTGCAACTGATCGATCACCCCATCGCCGGCTATAACCGGGAATATCTGGCCACCCGGGCGCAATATCACTTGGAGAACGATGTCTACGCCTCGACGTCCGAGAAAATAGAAGCCCCATGGTGCCACTTCCAAGCCATGCCAAGCGACCGGGCATTTCGCATGCCGCTTGCCACCCCGCGGCCGATGGCGGTCGGCCCGCAAACCGCCGTGGTGGTATCGGAAAAGCTCGACAACGGCGAAATCCACGTCGACCGCTTCGGTCGCGTCCAAGTGCAATTCAATTGGGAACAGTTCGCCCCGCCCCAGGACGGCGCCGAACGCACGCACCGTTGCTGGGTGCGCGTATCGCAGCACTGGGCGGGGAAAGGCTGGGGTGCGATGTTCTTGCCGCGCGTCGGCCACGAAGTCATCGTCGATTTCATCGATGGCGACATCGACCGCCCCCTCATCGTCGGTCGCGTCTACAACGGCGCAAACAACGTCCCCTACGAACTTCCCAAGCACAGCGCGGTATCCACCCTGATGAGCCGCTCGACCGGAGAGGGCAGCACCGGCTTCAACGAACTGCGCTTCAATGACGCCCAAGGCAAGGAGCAGGTTTATCTGCACGCGGAAAAAGACTGGAAGAACTACGTCAAGCACGACATGTTGACCTGGGTCGGCCGCGACCAGCACCACGAAATCGCCGGAGAGCAGCGGTTACGGGTTCGCAAAGACCAACATATAAGCATCGACGGCACGCTACAGCAAAAAATCGCCGGCAAGGTCGCGCTGCAGGGCGCCCAAGCGGTCGAACTCAAGGCCGGCAGCAAGCTGGTGGCGCAGGGCACCCAACTGTATCTGACCGGTACCGCCTCGCTGGTGATCCAAGCGCCGCTGATTAGCCTGAAGGCGGGCGGCAGCTTCATCACACTCGATGCGAGCGGCGTGTGCGTGTCCGGCCCGTTGGTACGCATCAACAGCGGCGGTTCTGCCCGCGCCGGTCAGGAAAGCACGCCAGCCTCGCCCAAGGCGCCGTTGAATAGCACACAAGACGAAGGCAAGACCCCGGAATAAGGAGCAAACCCATGCGCTGGTTCGACCACACCCCGTTATCGTTCGAGCTGACGGCACAGCCGGACATCCCCCTGCCCGCGCCCAGCCTCGGACCGAAAACCCTGCCCGAGCCGCTCGCGGGGCCATGCGAAGTGCCGCGAAACACCCAGGCACCCTTATTGACCGATGACCCGCTCGCGCCATGGCCCCACACCACACTCGACCGTTTCGCGCGCCTACCGGACGCCATCGATCGCATCGCGCTGGCGGAGGTGCCATGCGAGCCTGTTTGAGATCTTTTTGCCTGCTGTTCGCGTTGGCGGGCTGCGCGACGCCACCGCCCGAGCCGAGCGTCGTGCGCATCGCCATCCAGGCGGGCGACGCGCTCAATCCGGATAGCGACGGCAGGCCGTCGCCGGTCGAGATTTGGCTCTACGAGCTCAAGTCGAAGAGCCATTTCGAGGCGGTCTCCTTTTTCGAGCTATACACCCATCCGGACAACACACTGGACAATAGCGTGCAAGCCCACACCCAGCTGACCGTCACGCCGGGCGAGCGACTCGTTTTCAACCATCCGCTGACCCCGGGGACGCATCACTTGGCGGTGCTGGTCGCTTTCCACGATATCGAGCATAGCCGTTGGCGCGCGCTCGTCGACACCGAGCCTGGCGGCGCGGTATCCATCAAGCTGGATGCACAGCATATCGCCATGACCGGCGAGCACGCCCAAGTGGAGGTGGGTGCGCTCTCCCGGCTGGTCGCCCCGATTTGGCAGACATTCAAACCTAGCGCGCCGCCCCTGCCCTTCGACTAAGAGGCTTATAAAGACGTGCTACAGGCGAACCCCCGCACCAGACCGCGGTTAAACGGGTTGTCGACACTCTGCGCATTCAACAATAACTTCGCATGTCGATTTTGCGCACCCAGCTCGATCTGATATTGATCGACGCGCATGGTGCGTACCTTGGCCTGATCAAACAGGCGCCATAAACCCCACAAGCCTGGAAACGCCATCTCCACGACATTACCGCCGTCGGCCGGTATGAAATCGACGCGCACGCCGCTCGTCTGGCCGGGCCACCGGAAGGAACCCGTCAGCGACGGGCCATGCGCATAGGAAAACGCTTGGCCATTGAGGTTCAAGGCTACGCGCGCGACACCGGCATCCAAAGACGTGACCTGTAAATCGAAACCGGCCGACGGCGTCGACCCGCCATCCGGAAAAAACGCATCGCGGATTTCGGCGGCGCGTTGAAACATGATCAAGGCTGGCGCCGTAAGCTGCAGCGATGTCGGGTCATATACACGCCAGGGCGTGCGGCTCGTATCGACCTGCTCGGCAAGATTCTTTTGGAAAAACGTATCGATCAAGCCATTGGGACGGAACAACTTGCTGAAATCCTCGCGGCTGACATCGACCGCGCTTTGCGAATCGAACGGATAGCGCCCCGTAAGCGCCAAGCGGCAAAAGCCGGCGACCTGATTTTGCCACTGCTGATTCAATTGCCGCCGTACCTGGGCCAAGTTCAACGAGACCTTGCTCGTCACCAATCCCTGCAGCATTCGGCCCAACGCGCCGGACTGAGCATCGGCCGACCGTTGCAGTTGCCGCATTGCGTCTTGCTTCGGCGGCGGCAGGCCGTAAGCGCGCGCGCTCTTGACGGCGTCGAGGTATACCGCCGCTTCGGCCAGTTGCCCTTGCAAGATATTGAGCGGGGAGGTTTTGCCATCAGGTGCAGCACGGGTCAACTCGTGCAATTCGGCAAAATGCGCATCGACCGGATTGCCTACGCCGAGGGTCGTCTGCTTGGCTGCCGACAACAACAATAGACTCAATGGCGAGTTGGCGCCGGAGAGTAATTTCAGACTGGCGCCGCCATCGTTCAGGTCGCGGGCGGACTTAAGCGACACATCGGCCAACAGCGCGTCCCAACGCTTGATGTATTGGGAGAAATACAGTGCGTCTAGCGCCTCTTTATTGGCCACAATGTCTTCAGGGCGCAGTCGATCCGCCAAGACCCAGTGCAACTTGTCACCACGCGCCAATAGCGCATCGCGTAGCGCCAGATAACGCTGATAGCCCGCCAGCGTATAGGCATTCGGCACACCTTCGCTCAACGGCAGACCGCTGGCGCGCGTCAGCACCAGGGCCGTTCCCGGGCCAGCGAGTTCGCTTAACGACAACTGTCCCGACATGTCGCGAGCCAAATCGGACTGTAAACGCTGAAACAAGCGCGTAGCCAGCGGCATCGCTAATAACGCGTCACGCGTGCGTTGGATCAAAGCCTGGTCGAGCTCGGCATTGCCCATGCGCTGTTCGTGAATCAGCCAGCTGCGACTATGCGCCAGTAGCGAGGAGCGCGCCGCATCGCTCGCGTGCGAACGGATCAGATCTTTGTCGAGCCAGGCCAACACGGCGTCTGGCGCGAGTCGCCGATGGTCGCCCAACATCAGGTACACGCTCAATGCCCGGAAACGCTCGCCAAAGTCCTGGCGGTCATCGTCCATCGCGCCGCCCAGCCGACGTAGCATATAGGGCAGTAAGGTACGGTGCAGCATCTGTCGATATTGATCGCCGGCCTGTGCGTTCAAGCGCACCGCTTGCGCGCGCCAGGTCAACGCCAGCGGCCAGGGGGGCGCTTCGGCGTGCAATGATATCGCCCGCGCGGCATCGAGCAACGGCAGCATGCCGGCGGGATCGTCGGCCTGGATACCTCTCGCCGCCAGCTCGGCCAATTGATCGACCGCGCGAATGCTCTGCGTCAGCGCCGCCCGCTGCTGTTGATAACGGCTCATGACACCCGTCGCGCACCACAAACCGATCAGAACAGGAATACCAACCACGGCAAAACCGAGCAGACGGCGTTGCGCTGGCGTCAAACGCGACCTGGGCGCCAAATGCGCCTCGGCAAAGACCACTTGTCGCAATAGACTGGCAATGAAGTAAGCGCGCCGCGCCTCGGGAATCCGTAACTCGACAGGGGCCAGTGTGGGGGCGAGTTCGCCGCACCATTGGCGCGTAGCCGTGCCATGTTGTTCCGCACTGGTGAAGTAGACCCCGCGCAACACCCGATCCGGCCGATAACGGGAGTAGCAGAACAACTGGCGCAAGAAGCTTTCCAACCGCGGCTGCAACGCAGCGAATTGCAGCGGAAAGTTCATAGCCTGCGCACGTTCGTCGACGGAGGGCAGCGCATAGAGCCGATCGGCGACCTGGCGATAGAGTTGCGTCACCAAAACGCTAAACTCGGCCGAAAACCCGTCCAGTACCGTTCGGGTACGATCGGAGGACGGCAAAGGCAAGGTCATGCCCCACACCTGGCGGCGCTGTTCTTCGGTCATGCCGGCGAAAAACGCGTTAAACCCGGCCAAATGGTCGCACTGGGTGATTAACACATACACCGGCACGCCATATCCGAATCGTCGCTGCAGGCGATCCAGCCGCTCGTGCAGCCCATTCGCCTCGGCGGCCAGCGCATCCGCGGATAAGGTCGTCAGCCTCGGCAGGTCGAGCGCAACGAGTACGCCATTGAGCGGACGGCTGCGACGAGCACGCGCCAACTGCCGCATCAACAGTTGCCACGCAGCGGGGACGAGTGCGCACGATGCCTCGATCAGGACGGCTTGCTCGCCCAGCAGCCAGCTGCAGTTCGCATCGCCGTGGCTGTGCTCGATGCGCAAACCGGACTGTTGCAGCAATGCGGTTTTGCCGCTTGCCGCGGCCCCCAGCAGCAAATAACGCGGCAACGCGCGCACCGATCCGCGTTTGAGTAAACGGCGGATCGGCTGGTAGCCGAGTTTGAGCGCTTCGAGCTGCTGTGCCTCGAGCCCCTCGGGTGTCGACGCATCCTGATTCGGAGTGTCGCGGCGCTCGACACGGATATTGATGCGACCGATCAGCCATCGACCGCCCCAAAACAACAACCAGGCAACCAGGACCAGCACGATCACCCAGACGCGCTGTTGCGGCGTGGCCAGCAGTGGCCGCCCATCTATCGCGATACGTTCGCCCCAGAACCAGATCGCCGTGGCCAGCGCCAGCACGGGCAATGCCGACCAGAGCAAAGAGCGGGCGCGGTTAAAAATCAAAGACTCAAACATAGGCCCTCCCATCCGCCATGGCACACCAAACGCCGGACGTCATAGGCTGCCCGCCGGCGCCAAGATGGCGATTTCCACACGGCGGTTCTTCGCTCGTCCGGCCGGGGTGTGATTGTCCGCCAAAGGCTGCATCGCGCCGCGCCCCTGGGCCGCGTAACGTTCAGGCTGGCCGGAACCGGCCGCCAACAATGCCACGACGGCATCGGCGCGCATATTGGACAAACGCCAGTTATCCGGCGCGCCCGAGATCGTCGGCTGATTATCCGAGTGGCCGGTCACCACGATCCTGCCTGGCACGTTGGCCAGCGCCTGCCCGATGTGCCGCACCAGAGGGAGATAATCTGCGGAGGGCTGCGCACTGCCCGAAGCGAACAGACCGTCGACATGCAAAGTCAGCAAAGTGCGGTCAGCCTGCGTATCCACACTCAAAAAACCGCGCTGGATCTCCGCGGCCAAGCGCTCGACCAGCCTCGATGAGCGTCCATCCGACGCGACGGCCGGACGCGGCGCCATCACGGGCCAGGACGGAATATGCTCAAAAGCGTCCGATGTCTGCCGAGCCGTCAACCCCAAGCGATAGTCGAGACCGATAAACATCGCCAACAACGCCGCCACCACGGCAGGCGTGCACCAAACCGCCGAGCGATAGCGCCTTGCACGCCGTGCATGAGGCTCTGCCACGCCTTGCCAGCTCGGAGAGAGCGACGGATCGGCACTGCCGCGCGTGGCTCTGAGCAGCAGATACAAGCGCTCGCGCAAACGGGCGAGCGCCCCCTGCCCACCTTCGATCAAACGGTAGCGACCCTCCATGCCGAGCGCCAGCAAGGCATGCATGAACTCCAACTCATCCAGGTGCGCTTCCGGCGCCTGTGCCAGCCATTGAAGAATGCGGAAGAAGCGTTCCCCGCCGGAGACCTCGTGATAAAACGTCACAAGCAGGCTGCGCCGCCCCCATACATCGCCCCCCCAAGCGGTACTGGCGATGGTCTCATCCAGTAGCGTGCACAGGCAGTAACGCGCCATCGCCACCGCCTCTTCCGACACGCCCTCGCGGCTGGCCTGATCGGAAAAGGCCTTCACCATGGCCATCAAGCGATCGCGCAGCGGCAGCAGATCGTCCATTGGCCGAGCCGTTTTCAGCAACGGTATGCACTCGAGCAGCGGCAGTGCGGCTCGCAGCAACGGGTTGGTGCTCGCAAGCGCGGCCTGGGGCGCCACCGGACCATCGGCGCGAGCCACGACGTCGAAAGTTTCGCCGGCATCTTGCAACGCCATGGGCATCATAACGGGTGCTCCGACTTATGCCGGATCGCCCACAACTCCAGCTCCAGGCCGGGGAAATCGCCGGCGACGTGCAACGCGAGCGCGGCAGCCGACGGCAGTTGTGCCCAAAGCGCATGCGAGCGCTCCAACGCAAAATAGCGGTAGCCGGCATGCAACGGAATCTGATACGGCACGCTCGCGAGCGCACGCACGCCGATAGCGGGCAATTGCAGATTGACCAGATCGCTGATCTTCTCCACCGGCCCCATCTTGAGTTGAGTCGGCAGGTGGCCGGTCAACACGTCATCCGGCAGCGCCGCTTTGGCCGCCAGCACGAAGTCGGCTTGCTCGTACAGCTCACCGGGCACCACCGCGACATAAAGGCCATTGGCGCGCACTTGCAGCGGGATGGCCACGGCACTCGGATCGGTCACCAGGCTCAACTGCTGACGCAGCTCGACAATCAGCGGGCCGAAGCTTTGATCCAGTGCGTGGTGGCGATAAGGCGGGAACGCAGACGGGCGCTTCCCGCGTTGGAAACTGGCAAGCTCGCCCGCCAGCTGCACCAGCTCGGCAAAAAGGCGTTCAGGATGAATGCCCGCCGCCTGCTGCAAATGTGCGAACAAAGGTTCACAGCGGTTAACAAGCTGTAGCAGTAAAAAATCGGCGATCTTGGCAGCATTGCCTGCTTGAGTTTGCGTCAAGCGCGCCGCCAGCGCATCGCCGCGCTGATGCAGGCGGCCGACCAGTTCGGCCACGAAACGGGCGAGTAGCGGCGCCGCGCGGTAATCGATACACGGCGGCACATACTCTTCGTCCAGCACCACCCTGTTATCGGCGCGCCGTTCCAAGACGCGCGCCACCCCGATGTAGCTATACGCATCGGCAACATCGGCCTTGGCCGCCAAACGCAAGCGCAACTTGCCGACTTGCAGCGTGGCGGGCTCGGCGCCGCCGACATGGCTATCGGCGACCTCGCACTCCTCGACGCGGTAACGGGCATATTGATGCTCCCCGCTCTCCACGGTGCCTGGGCGTGCCAACGGCAGTGCCAGCACGATTTCGCAATCGCGCATATCGGCATCGATGGCGAGCGGCAACGGCAGATCGTCCTGTTGCGGCAGACTAAGCGGCGTGCCGTCCGGCAGCACCGCCTCGCATTCGAGTAGCGCGATTCGGCCTTGCCGCAGCTGGCTCTCATCGATGGCGAGCCGCGCCACCCCCCAGGTATCGCAACGCTGAACGCCCCCCCACATCTCGAGCAGGCGGTGCAAATAGCGATCATGCTGCTGCAAATGCTGTTGCTGCAGCAGCATGCCTTCCGACCATACGACTTTATTCGCCCAGAGCATACCGGCATCGAATCCTAAGCAAATTGCTGAGGCGATCAGTCTATTTCCTTCTACATTAGTATTTTTATAGGTAGAGTCTTAATCGCCGCCGGCAGCGGGCCATCGAATAGAAACGATAGGTATAAAATTCAGATACAATTGAGGATTTAACTGGATTCGGAGACTGTTTCATGGCGACATTTCGCTCGCGTCAACGCACTAGCCAACGCCACGTTGGCAGGCGTGCCCCCCAAGCCGACCAAAGCGACGAGAGCGTGCGCCCGGAAAACACTCAAGCTCAAGCAGACAGTCGACAAACGCCCAAACCAGCCGCAGCCGCGCCGACCAGCATGCGCCGCGGCGCCCCCAGCGTCGGCCTGCCGCCGGCCGAACGCCCCGCGTTCGAGCGGCGTAGCGCTCAAAACGCGCGCGCGGAGGGTGCGCAGCTCGCACTATTCGCCTCCTGCCCACGCGGGCTGGAGGCGGCGCTCGTCCAGGAACTGATGCGGCTCGGCGCATCGGACCCGCAAGCGGTGGATGGCGGGGTCGGCTTTACCGGATCCATGGCCATCTTGATGCGCGCCAACCTGGAAAGCCGGGTCGCCAGCCGCGTGCTCATGCGCCTGGCGCACGGAGAGTATCGGACGGAACGCGACATCAACGCGCTCGCCATGCAGGTCGACTGGCCACGGCATTTCGACGTTTCCCAGCGCATCAAGGTCAAAACCGAAGCCGCGGGCAGCCGGGTAAAAAGCCTGGATTACGTCTCGCTGACGGTCAAGGATGCCGTGTGCGACCGCTTCCGCCAGGCCGAACTCGGCCGACCCAGCGTCGACACGCGCACTCCCGACGTGCGCATCCAGGTTTTCTTGACCGCCGACCAGGCGTCGATCTACCTCGACAGCAGCGGGGACGCCTTGTTCAAACGCGGCTGGCGTATGGAAAGCGGCGATGCGCCGCTGCGCGAGAACCTGGCGGCGGGCATTCTGCTCTTAGCCGGCTACGACGGCTCGCAGCCGCTGCTCGACCCCATGTGCGGTAGCGGCACCTTTTTGGTCGAAGCCGCCGATATCGCACTCAACCGCGCGCCCGGACGCACACGTACTTTTGCGTTCGAAAAATGGAAAACCTTCGACTCCGTACTCTGGCAACAGCTGCAGACGGCCGCACGCGCGGCGGAACGGGCGCCGACACCGCTGCCGATACGCGGCAGCGATCATGATCGTCGCATGACGGCCATGGCGCACGCCAATTTGGAACGGGCCGGGCTTGCCGGGCTCATCGAGGTCGAGGTCATGGACGTGTTCGATACGCGGCCGCACGCGCCCGCGGGACTGATCGTCACCAACCCGCCTTACGGCGTGCGCCTGGAAGAGTTGGATACGCTCGCCGCCCTGTATCCGCGTCTGGGCGACTGGCTGAAACAGCACTTCGCCGGTTGGACCGCTCAGCTGTTCACCGGCGACCTGCGCCTGGCCAAGCTGATTCGACTGACCATTAAGCGCCGCATACCGCTTTATAACGGTGCGCTCGAGTGCCGACTATTCACGCTGCCGCTCATCGCCGGCAGCGCGCGTAAAGCTTAGGAACCGGCATTGCCTGCGGCGAATGCACGCTTCTATGGGTGTAGAAGCGTGCATTCGCCAAGCAAGGCACGATTGACCGCCAGCACCCCGGCCAATCCGATCACCCCGCCCAGCACGACATCGATCAAGCGCTCGGCCGCCACGTCGGCCGGCGCGTTCAACACCGTCAACGCGACAGCGGCACAGGCGCAGCGCACGGCAAAGCCGATCGGATAACGTCGAAACGACACCAAGCTCGTCACCGCCCCCAGGGCGATCAGCGCAGACACCGCCGGGTGGTGCGGCAGCAGACTGCCGATGCCAATGCCCATCGGCACCCCTACCGCAGCACCCCACGCCCGATCGCGCAGCTTACGTTTGGCAGATAGGACATCGCCGGTCACCACACTTGCAGCCGACCAGATCACCCACTGGCCATGCCCAAAATGGCGCCACGCCACCAACGCCGCTGCGCATGCGACCGCCAAACCACCGGCCAGCATGGCTTCGCGCACCGCCATCGTGGTGCCGGCATCGTCGAGATAGCGCAGCCGCGTATGATGGCGCCACCATGGCATCGCATCGAGGCGGCGATGGTGCTCGACCAGCGACAGCAGCCACACCGGCAGCATGCACAGCGCGATATACGGCAGCAAGTGCGCCCCCTGTGCAGCGTATTGCGCCGGTGCGCTACCGTCGGCGGCTTCGCAGGCCAGATACAGCGCGGGAATGAAAACAAAGTTGCCGAGCGAACGCAGCTTACGACCATAAGCCGACAAACCGATGGCTCCGGCAGCCATGAGTGCACAGCCGGCCACGAACAATGGCGGCACCACGAGCGACCGCAACAGCAACAGGAAAGCCGCCATGATCGCCAACGTTTGCAGCAGCACGCCCAGCGGCGCCAGATGCGCCCGCTCGACGCCGATGTAGAGCGCAACGGCCACGATGGCCGCGCGCAGCCACAGCAGATCCGCGCTCGCCCACCACACCAGCAGCACCGGCATCAGCACGACCAGGCAGCGGCCCAACTGACGCAAATCGACGATATCGTCGATATTCACAGCGTCGCGGCCTCATCGGCCCGGATAATCTTGGCGATGCGCGCGAGCATGGCCATCGAGGCTTGATGCTCCTCCTCGTTCCCCGCCGCACAGGCATCTTCCACCACCACCACCTGATAGTCGCGGTCGTGGGCATCGCGCGCCGCCGCTTGCACCGCCCAAGTACTGCTCACGCCGGCGATCACCACACGCTCTATGCGCCGCGCACGCAGCGCGGCATCCAGATTCGTGCAATAGAAAGCACTGACGCGCGGTTTAACGATCACCATATCCGCCTGCTCCGCATGTAGCGCCGGATGGAACGCCATGCCGTCAGAGCCCTGCACCAATGCGCCGAACTCATGCACGCGACCGAACATGGCCGAATGCTTGGGTTGATCGACATAGCCGGCGCTAAACCCCACCTTGACCAACACGGACAGCCAGCCCTTATCGCGAGCGCTATCCAGCAGTTGGTTCGCTTTGCCGATCACGTCGCGCGCAGCGGCATGGGCAGCCGAACCGGCGATCTTGCCGCTCGGATGCATGATGTCGACGATATAGTCCAGTCCGATAAATGCAGTATTCATAGTGGCTCCTTGGGTTATTTTTATTATTTTAACATAACTATGTTTACATTATTATATGTCGTCAGAAGCTCTCCTGCCGCGCCTGGAAATACGTCAGCAGAAAATCGACCAGCACCCGCACCTTGCCCGGTACATGGCGCCGAACCGGATAAACCGCATGAAGCGCGAGTTGCGGCAGATCGAAACCATGTAGGATCTCCACCAACTCGCCGCTTGCCAGAGCCCGCTCCAACAGAAAACGCGGCTGGCGGGTAATCCCCAGGCCATTGATCGCAGCATCCAGCAGCAAGTCGCCGTTGTTCGCCCGCAGACTTCCCTGCACTTTGACGCGCTGTTCGCTGCCATCGGCATCGACAAAGGGCCAAAACCCGGTGTGATCGGTCAGGGTATAAACAAGACAGTTGTGCTGCGCCAGTTCGTCCGGATGCACGGGAGTGCCATGCGCCTGCAAATATGCCGGCGCAGCGCATACGGCACCGCGCACCGGCAGCAGTCGACGCGCGATCAGACTGGAATCGCCCAACTGGGTGATGCGCAATGCCAGGTCATAGCCTTCTTCCACCAAGTCCACCCGCCGATCGTTCAGCGACAAATCGATGTCGATCTCCGGATATTGCCGGCAGAACTCGGTCAGTGCCGCGCCCAGGAAGCGCTCGCCAAGCGACACCGGCGCCGTCAAGCGCAACCGGCCGGCCGGGCGCGCTGCGCCCTGCGACAATCGGTTTTCCAGCGCATCCAGTTCTCCCAACAGCGGCCCCGCGTCAGACAGGTAGCTTTCGCCCTCGGCCGTCAGCGACAGGCGTCGCGTCGTACGATGCATCAACCGCACCCCCAAACGGGCCTCGAGCGCGGACACCAGTTTGGTCACCATGGCGCGCGACAGTCCCATGCGCTCGGATGCCGCCACAAAACTACCCTGCTCAGCCACCGTGACAAACGCTTTGATCTCGGAAAAACGATCCATAATTTCCTCTCGGAAAACAATTTCTTTATTCAAATACTATTTATTGAACAATGCAATCGCGATTTAATGGCCCCAACAGCACGGCAGCCGAGTGCTTCCCTTTAAATGCTATTGAGGTATGAGTCATGACCCCCAATCCAAAACTAGCCAGCCTGAGCCTGCGTCTCGCGCTCGGCCTGATGTATCTGGCGCACGGCGCCACCAAGCTGTTCGTCTTCACGCCGGCCGGCACCGCCAAGTTCTTCAGCAGCCTTGGCTTGCCCGGCTTCATCGGCTACTTCGCCATCGTGGCGGAGCTTGCGGCCTCTGCCATGCTACTCTCCGGCTTCAAATCGCGCTGGGCAGCGATCGCCCTAGTGCCGCTGTTGGCCGGTACGATCGTATTGGTGCACGGCGCTAACGGTTGGATGTTCACCAACCCGGGCGGCGGCTGGGAATACCCGGCATTCATGATCGCCGCCTCACTGTCGCTATTTTTCATGGACGACGGCAAACGCCCCGCCAGCGCCTGACAACACCGTTTGGCCCACACAAATGCCCGGCTCGTCCGGGCATTTGTCATGCATCAATTCCGCAACGCAACATTTCCTGATATCTGCCAGCGGCCTACTACACTTATCCCATGGGATTAACAAAGGAGGGCAGGCATGCACAGCGAAGTACGAGCACCGCAGGAAGACATCAAGCCGCCGCTGGCCGAAGAGCTGTACCGCGCCATCGACCCGTTCGAGTTCGGACCGATCATCGGCAAAGCAAACTGGGCATGGCTGATGCACCCCAAGGAACTGGCCGGCGCCTTCGGCAACTGGCATAGCGATGCCGTGCGCTGGCAGGCGCAAAGCTTGCGTCGCCTGCTTGGCGACAACGATCGCGACGAGTTCCCGGCCAATCCAAGCGACGATCGCTTCGCCGACAGCGCCTGGCAGGAGAACCCTGGCTGGGACATGATCAAAGAGTGGTACCTGTTCAATACCCGCTGGCTGCAGGACACCCTGTACGCCACGCCCGATCTGAGCGACAAGGAGCGCAGCCTGAGCGCATTCTGGTTGCGTCAGTGGCTCAATGCCCTAGCGCCCACCAATTACCTGCCGTTCAATCCACGGGCGCTGGCGAAGGCCAAGGAGACGGGGGGCGAGAGCCTGATCAACGGCGTGCGCAATTTCCTGCGCGACATGGAGCATGGCGAAATCGCCATGACCGATCGCGATGCCTTCCAAGTCGGCGTCAACCTGGCGACCACACCCGGCGCGGTGGTCTATCGCGGCCACCTGCTGGAAGTGTTGCACTATCAGGCGACCACCGAGAACGTGCATGAAGTGCCTATCGTCATCGTCTCGCCCTGGATCAACAAATACTACGTGCTGGATCTGGATGCGAAAAAGAGCATGGTCCGCTGGCTGGTCGACCAGGGATTTTCGGTATACATCACCAGTTGGAAGAATCCGCGCGACGATGCGCGCGACCTGACCTTCGACGACTACCTGCACGATGGTATCGATCGCATCGTCGAGGTCGCGTCCAAGATCAGCGGCAGCCCGAGCGTCCATCTGGTCGGCTACTGCATCGGCGGCACCCTGAGCGCCACCTATCTGGCCTGGCTCGCCGCCCGCAAGCAAGCGGACAAGATCGCCAGCGCCACCCTATTGACCACGCTGACCGATTTTTCGCGCCCAGGCGACATCGAGGTATTCCTCGGCGAGGAGGGATTGGACTTCGTCGAGCGCAAGATGGCGCAGCACGGCTACCTGGACGGCAAAGACATGGCATCCAGTTTCCGTATGCTGCGCTCGAACAGCCTGGTCTGGAACTATTGGGTCGGCAACTATCTACTGGGCGAAACGCCACGCGCCTTCGACATCCTGTACTGGAACATGGACACCACGCGCATGCCGCAGCACATGCACAGCTTCTACCTGCGCGAATTCTACTACCACAACAACCTGTGCAAGCCGGATGCCCTGGTGGTGGCAGGCGAACCGATCGACCTCGCGCGCATTCAGACGCCGCTGTTCATGGTATCGACCGAGGAGGATCACATCGCCCCCTGGAAGCAAACTTGGAAATTGACCCAGCACGTCAGCGGCCCGGTCACCTACACCTTGTCGTCGTCCGGCCATATTCTGGGCATCGTCAATCCGCCCTCGCCCACCTCAAAGCGGCAATACTGGCAAGGCACGCCGCAAAAGGGGCAAAGCAGCGACTACTGGCTGGGCCACCACGAGCCCCATCCCGGTTCGTGGTGGCCGAGTTGGGTGGAGTGGCTCGCGCCGAAGAGCGGCGAAAAGGTGCCGTTCAAACTCGACAGCAAGCATTACCCGAAACTCGGCGACGCACCGGGGACGTATGTACTGGAATAATGTAGAGAAGTGAAATCGCGGCTCAAGCCGCTCCTACAGAAAGTATCGTAGGAGCGGCTTGAGCCGCGAACGCGTCAGACGAGGGGAAACCCCTTACCCCCAAACCACCAGGCAGTGATTCTTCTTGCCGCGACGCAGCAGCGTGTAACGGCCGAAACGTTGGTCCGATGCCTGCGGCACATAGGCAAGTTCGGAGACCTTGGCGCCGTTGAGCGCCACGGCGCCGCTCTCGATAAAACCGCGAGCCTGGCTCTTGGAGGCGGCCAAACCGCCTGCGACCAGCGTATCGATCAGGTTCTGTTCGCCGAGTTTGAGCGTCACCGTCGGCAGCCCATCGAGCGCCAGCTGTCCAAAATCGTCCTCGGTCAGCGATTGCTGATCTTCGGAGAACAGGCATTGGCTGATGCGCTGGGCCGCCTCGACGGCTGCCGCGCCATGCACCAGCGCCGTCACTTGTTCGGCCAGCAGTCGCTGCGCCTGCGGCGCACCCTCGCGCGCCTTGTCCGCCGCCTCGATCTCTTGGATTTCGGACATCGGCAGGAAGGTGTAGAACGCCAGGAAGCGGTATACGTCGGCATCGGCGGCGCCAAGCCAGAATTGGTAGAACTTGTACGGCGAGGTCTTTTTCGGATCGAGCCACACCGCGCCGCTTTCCGTTTTGCCGAACTTGGTGCCGTCCGACTTGGTAATCAACGGCAGCGTCAGACCGAACACCTGCTCGCGATTCATCCGCCGCGTCAGATCGATACCCGAGGCAATATTGCCCCACTGATCCGAACCGCCGATCTGCAGCTTGCACTGCAACTGGCGGTTAAGTTCGACAAAGTCGTAGCCCTGCAGCAGGCTGTACGCAAACTCGGTAAAGGAAATACCGGCCTCGTCGCGATCGATGCGCTGCTTGACCGAGTCCTTGTTGATCATGGCGTTGACCGAGAAGTGCTTGCCGATATCGCGCAGGAAATCGAGCACATTCATGTTGCCGAACCAGTTGAAGTTGTTGCTGACCACGGCGCTGTTGGCTCCGCGGTCGAAATCGAGGAACGGCGAGACCTGTTGGCGGATACGTTCGCTCCAGCCCGCGGTAATGTCCGGCGTATTGAGCTTGCGCTCGGCGGCCTTGAAGCTCGGGTCGCCGATCATGCCGGTCGCCCCGCCCACCAGCGCCACCGGCCGATGACCGGCCAATTGGAATCGCTTCAAGGTCAACAGCGGCACCAAATGACCGATATGCAGACTGTCCGCCGTCGGGTCGAAGCCGCAATACAAGGTCACCATGCCCTCGGACAACTGCGCTTCCAGCGCTTCGCGGTCGGATACCAGGGCGAGAAGGCCCCGCTCTTCGAGTTGGCTGATCAGAGTCTGCTGAGACATGAAACAAATCCTTACTTTAAAGTCATCTTGCTATGGATTGACCATTCTAGCGGATAACCCGTCTGCTTCGCACCTCCACCAAAGCCGCGCAACGAGGCTATAGTGAAACGAGCCATCTACCTTACTAAGGGGATTTGCGCATGAACCGCTTCATCGACACCGCCACATGCGACATTCTCGATCTGCACGAATTGGTGGAAACCTGGGTTCGAGGCGCGCCCGGGGCGCCACCGGTCGATATGGAAAAATTTCTCGCCCACTTCCACCCCGAGTTCGTGATGATCTCGCCGGCGGGGCGGCGCCAGGGGCGCGAGGTCTTGGCGCACACCATCGTCGACGCCATCAACCAGCGCAGCGAATTGGACATCGACATCGTCGATCTGGAGTTGGTGCATGCCACCGCCGACGTGGCGATCTTCACCTACGAGGAACAACGCCGCACGCAGCATCAATTCAGGCGCCGCATCTCGACCGCCACTTTCATCCGCGACGGCGAGGGCAAACCGCTACTGCGGCACCTGCAAGAGACCTGGATCGAAGATTAACTCAGTGCGAGCCCTGCTCGATCGGCGCAGACGGCTGTGCCTGAGTGGGATCGAGCTTCTTTTTCAAGGCATCCACCCCTTCGACCACGCCATCGCCCACCGCTTTGGCGCCTTCCACAATCGCGTGCCCGGCGGTTTGAGCGCCGCTCGCTACCACATGCCCTGCCTTCTTGGCGCCATGGGACACCGAATGGCCGACCGAGCTGGCTCCCTGCGAAACCGCATGGCCAACGTGTTTGGCTCCGGTCGCCACATCGCTCCCGACCGTCTCGGCATCTTGCTTAATCGTCGACACCGCCCCGGATGTCTCGGCGGCCATGACGTTGCCGGCAGCCAGGGTCAACAGAGCGGAGATAAGAACAAGCGTTTTACGCTTCATCGAACCTACCTATAGGAAATGGAGTACGCCAATATCTTAGCACGCTCCTATCGGCGTCAGGTGGCGAGCACTTTCAAGGCATCCACACGCTTCTGGCGCAACTCAGGCAGACACAGCGACAACAACGGGCCGGTCATGAACGTGGTGGTAATGGCCATGACTACCATCATCGCAAAAATCTGCGGCGACAGGATACCGATGTCGTAGCCGATATTCAGCACGACCAATTCCATCAAGCCTCGGGTATTCATCAGAATCCCAAGCGCCCACGATTCGGACCATTTCACCCCAGTAGCGCGCGCGGCAAAGGCGGCGCCCAGCATTTTACCCACCGTCGCGACGATGATGATGACAGCGCAAGCCAGCCAAGCTTGCCAGCTGTCGAGCAGGCTGACCTGGGCACGGATGCCGGTATAGGCGAAGAAGATCGGCAACAGCACCACCGTGGTCAAGTCTTCGATCTTGGCGCTCAGGCTGGTACGGAACGATACGTGGTGCGGCATGATCGCCCCGGCCAGAAAGGCGCCGAACAAGGCATGGATACCGATGACTTCGGACAACAACGCCGACCCCAGGCCGACACAGAAAATGAAAGCCAACTGGGCACTGGAAAACTTGCCTTCCACCGTGGCCGGACGCAAGACGCTAAGCGCCAGCGGCCGCACCACTTTGAGCATGAAGAGCACATAAATCGCGGCCACGCTCAACACGACCAGTGCCGAATGCATGGACCCGGCCTTGACGATGCCCAGCACCGCGGCGAGCAGGCACCAGGCCGTCACGTCGTCCACCGCGGCGCAGGCAATGGCCATCGAACCGAGCGCCGTGCCGCCCAATTGTTTGTCCTGGATAATCCTGGCAAGCACGGGGAAGGCCGTGATGCTCATGGCAATGCCCATAAACAGGGCAAACGAGGAGAACGCGACGTGTGCCGAGCCGAAGTGGGCGTAAAGCCCAAGCGAAAGCAGCGCGCCGAGCAGAAAAGGCAGCAGAATACTCGAGTGCGATATCGCAATCGCGGCGGCGGCGCGATCCTTCAGATTGGAGAGACGAAGATCCAGCCCCACCAGAAACATGAAAAAGATCAGCCCGATCTGGCTGAAGAAGTACAACTGCGGCATCGAGCGGTCGGGGAAGATGAACGAAAAACCGGCAGGCCACAGCAAGGCGAACACCGACTTGCCGAGCAGCAAACCGGCGATCATTTCGCCCACCACCGGCGGTTGACCAAAAAATTTCAGCACGCCGGCGCAAGCGCGCGACAACGTCAGGATGACCAGCATCTGGATCAACAAGCCGACTAGCGGCAGACTGGCGTTTTTGGCCAACACCTGCTGCGCGATCGACGACCAATCGGCCGCACCGGCGCCGCCGCCTTGCAAAAAAGTGGGAATACCTTCCGGACCCTGACTGAGTATCCAGGCGAGCAACGACAACGCCAGCGTCAATACCGCGCCATAGGTCAGGACATGCAAGATCGCTTTTTTCACATCGGCCCCTTCGACACGGTGCATCGCCAGCGCGCGCAGTGCGTTCGTTTTGTGATGGCTGGCATCGTAGCACCGCCCCCGCGCCAGGGGATGGCCAGGGTGAACTTCCGCAAGAACAGGTCGCACTTTCACTGCTTTTTCAACCGAAGAGAAGAATGGAATGCGACACACTTCCGGCGCGAGGACGACGGCGGGCGTGCCCGCCCACTGTCAGAAAGATACGTTGGCATACCGACAGGCGGTTCTTAGGATGCCCTTGCCAAACGCCCACAGCATGCGAGGTCGGTTCACGTCCAGTCCCCGAAAGAATGGCACGTTCAACCAGCGGAGACTTGGCGCAAGGCGCTTTTCTGTGCCCGCAGCACGGGATGAACGCTTATGACGCGGCTAACGCGAGCAACGAGATCACGCCATGAGATCGAAAAGGATACCTGACAATGTCGGTCAAATTGAGCGTATCGAGATGGTTGGGCATTGACTCGCTCGGCCCGCCGTTGTGGCACTTCCAATTCAGCTTTTTCATCCTGACAGTGGGCGGGCGCTGCACTCAGCTAGCGGTCGCTTGGTGGGCATTGGCGGCGACCCATTCCGCAACGGTGTTCTCCTACATGGTCGCCTGCGCAATCGCCGCGGAGGTTCTGGCAAAACCCTTGCTCGGATGGGTGGGAGATCGACACGATAAAATCCGTGTCTTGCTCATTTGCAATGTCGTCAACGTTATCGGCGCTTTTGCACTCTGGCTGTTAGCCGCTATCGGCTGGTTCCAACCGGTGCTGGTCGGCGCATTGATGGTTGTCGGCAGTTTGGCGGTCGGGCTACGCGACCCACTCCAGTCGAGCATCATCCCGGCGCTGGTCGACAAGGAGCGGGTCGCCCTCGCCTTCCGATCCAAGAGCATCATGTCCTCGCTGGCCCTGCTGATTGGCCCGGGTCTAGCCGGCGCGCTGGTTTCGATATGGGGTGTCGGAACCGCCCTGGCGCTCGAGGTTGCGGCGGCCACCATCGCCGCCGCTCTGGCATGGAAACTTCTCGCCATTCCGCAACGCTTTGCCAATCGATCCAGCGTGCCGCATATGGGATGGCTATCGATGATCGTGTCCGGCTTCAAGACCGTCTATCGGGTCAGAACCGAGTTCTTTTTGGCACTATTGGCAATGGTGGTCAATTTCGCGCTCTACCCGTTTTTCAGCATTTTGGTGCCGCTGTTCGTCAAAAACAGCTTATCGATGCCGGCCTGGTATGTTGGCGTGCTGGACGCGAGTTTTGGTCTGGGCATTCTGTTCGGCAGCTATCTCGGTATCGGCTGGCTGAGTAAGTGGCTGCCGCGCGATGCCAGCATTGCGCTTGGCTTTGCCCTACTGGGAGGCAATCTGTTCGTCACCGGCCGATTGCTGCCGCCATGGCTGATCCCGGCTGCATTTGCCGCCGGCGGCATGGGACTGATGCTCATCAATGTCCATGCCGCCACGGTTAGAACGTTGGCTACGCCTGCATCGCACCGCAACCGCATGGCGGCCACCGTGGCGTTTTTTTCGTCGGCCGCAAGTCCGGTTGGCAGCATGACGATCGGCATGCTACTTGGCTCGTTTAGCCTGTCGGGGATCATGATGGTCCTGGGGGGGATGGTCTGTGTCCTCGCGATGACGGTCTTCTTCATCCCTTACTTCAAGCAGGTAATGTGGATGCCGGACGATCGGCTCGATGGGGTCTACGCCGAGATCTATCCCAACGCATTCGAGGACCCGGCTCAGGGGCGGCGTAAGACGTGAACGCCCAAATGGGCGCCAGCCCTATCGAAAGAGCAGGACTATCCTTTGGATCCATAACGTTTTTCCATCCCTGTTCGATACTTCCGGCACAACGCGGTACGGCATGCCGATCATCCGGCGGCCCCGCTTGATAGACCAGGCGCAACTGCCTGTATTTTGGAACGTGATCGATCAGGAAAAACACGATGAAGCGACAATTCCCGGGACGCATCCCCGCTGTCCTATGCACAACGCTATTGATGATGAGCCAAGCATGGGGCGGCTCCACGATATGGACCCCACCGAGCGCATGCACAACACTCAATTGCGACGCCACGATCGTACACGCCAACATCACCAGCAGTTCGACCAACCCTGGCGGCAGTGTCGAACCTTTTGTACTGCAGGTGCACAGCTCGCCACAATATTGCATGCGCCTGGATGTATTTAATCAAAGCGCATGGATGCACATCGCGGTGGTCGCCCCGGATGGGACGGTATGGCGCAATTTCGGACGCGCGCCGAACGATTATCGACCGCTGGTGGTGGTGCCGAGCGGAGTGCAAGGGTGGTATACGGTACAGATCTCCTTGGTAGGTGGACGCACCGCCACACCGGGCGTGCACTACAATGCCGACCTGGCCTACGGCCGCTACACCAGCGTAGCCAACCCCAACTGCGCCAACCCGACGCCGCCGTCCCTGAAGGCGAAGGACGCCGACCAGATTGCCGGCCCCTCGAACCAAACGAGCAAGTAAGGCAGGCACCTATTGCAGGTACGCACCACGCAAAAAAGCCAACCCGTATGGGTTGGCTTTTTTACTAATTCTGGTGGCCAATCTCGGAATCGAACCAAGGACACGCGGATTTTCAATCCGCTGCTCTACCAACTGAGCTAATTGGCCAACTTTTCTGCGGCTGTGAGCCGTTCAGAGGTCGCCATTTAACCAGAGCCACCCAGGCCCGTCAAGCATTTTGGCGTAAATTTTCCTTCCCGTTTATCGGAAAAATAAAACCTACAGAAGAAACAGCCACTTGTCCTGCCACACCTTTTTGTTGCATCGAACACCCCGCCCGCAGCAGACGGGGTGCGGCAAAGAGGAAACGGCGATCAGGCAGTCAATACGCCGCGGCGCACCTGATCCTCCTCCATCGATTCGAACAATGCTTTGAAGTTACCTTCGCCGAAACCATCGTTGTGCTTGCGCTGGATGATTTCGAAGAACACCGGTCCGATCACGGTTTCGGTAAAGATCTGTAGCAAGGTGCCGCCGCCTTCGGTCGGTGCGCCATCGATCAGGATACGATTGCGCTGCATTCTCGCCAGATCTTCGCCATGGCCCGGCACGCGCCGATCGACACGTTCGTAATAGGTATCCGGCGTATCGAGGAACTTCACACCGCCGGCGCGCAATTGCTCCACCGTGGCATAGATATCCTCGGTCGCCAAGGCAATGTGCTGAATCCCCTCCCCGCTGTAGAGACGCAAGAACTCCTCGATCTGGCTCTTGTCATCGGCCGACTGGTTGATCGGGATGCGGATTTTGCCGCATGGGCTGACCATGGCGCGCGAGGTCAAACCGGTCAGCTTGCCTTCGATGTCGAAGTAGCGAATTTCGCGGAAGTTGGCGATGGCGGTATAGAAGCCGGCCCAAACGTCCATATTGCCGCGCGCGACATTGTGCGTCAGGTGGTCGATTTCCAGCAGACCGGCGCCCTTGACTTGCCAGTCGGCCCCCGGCAACGGCTCGAAGTCCACATCGTAGATATGGCGGTCGCCATAACGATCGACCAGATAAATCGCCGAGCCGCCGATTCCCTGGATGGCGGGAATATTCAGCTCCATGGCGCCGACCGGGTGCTCATAGGGCTTGGCACCGTGTGCCAGCGCGTACTCGTAGGCGAGAGCGGCATCTTTGACACGCCAGGCCATGGCGCAGACCGAGGGGCCGTGTGTCTTGGCAAAATCCACAAAGGGCGCCACCGGCTCGCCATTGATGATGAAGTTGATGTCGCCCTGACGGTACAAGGTCACATTGCGATGACGGTGGCGAGCCACGGCGGCAAAGCCGAGCGACTTGAACAGCTCGCCGAGTCTGGCAACGCCGTCGGCATCTGCCGCGGTATATTCGACAAACTCGAAGCCGTCGGTGGCCAGCGGATTGATCGGGTTCATGCAGTTTCTCCGTTGTTTTCTTCTGATGTGAGCCATCCTCTGAGGGATCTCGGCCCAAAGGGTCTTAGAACAACTTATCCGCCCAGCGGGCGAACTCGTCCTCCAATTGATCGAAGCTGTCGATAACGAACAGCTTTTGTTGCATGTGCCAAATATCGTATGTCTCGGCACTGACCACTTCGATATCGAAGGATCGTTTTTCCGTCTGATCCGACAAACTGAACAGCACCTCGTCCGGCGAGGACAAGATGCCCGAGCCATAGATGCGATGCTGGCCATGCTCGCGGATCAGACCGAATTCGACGGTGTACCAGTAAATGCGCGGCAGCCATTGTTTGGCGGGATGATCCAATTCGAAAGCGCGCACACCCACTTGCCCGAAACGCTCGAAAAAGGCGCAGAAGCGCCGGTCCGTCAACAACGGCACATGCCCCATCAGGTCGTGGAACATGTCGGGGGCCGGGGTATACCCCAACTCCTCCGGCTTGCGGATAAAATCGGTCGAGGGAAAATGGCGCGATGCCAACAACGCAAAAAATTCTTCGTCCGGCACAATGCCGTCGACCCGCACCAAACGCCAACCGGTCGTTGCTTCGATGCGATCGCTGATGTCGGCCAAGCGCGGAATGTGATCCCGCGGGAAATCGACCATCTCCAAACCTGCCAGGAATTCCCGGCAGGCCCTCCCCGGTAAAACGCGCTGCTGATTGGCCAGTAATGTCGCCCAGGTTTGATGCTCGATATCGCTGTAGGCCGGCACGGCGACGCGATGAATATCGCGCTCGTGGACTAATGCCATCTTCATGTCCTGCCGGATCAAACCCGCTTCAGTGGTATACATTGCATCTTTCCCTTACTTATTGATTCCGAAGAGATAACTTCCGCGTGTAAAATAAGCTTGTTAGGCATTTTATTCTAGAGAAGTCGCTCGCCAATTTCATGGCTAATATGCCTTATAATGCGAATACAAAAGAACAATATTTCAACATAACCAAACAAAAGGACAAGAGATGCCAAGTCTTACATTAGATAAGACCGACTTGAGGATTCTGGCGGAACTGCAACTCAACGGGAGATTGACCAACGTTGAACTGGCGGAACGAGTGGCCTTGTCCCCGTCCCCCTGCCTGCGTCGGCTGAAACAGCTCGAAGAATCGGGGGTCATCAGCCAATATGTTGCGCTTTTGGATCCCGCCAAGATCGGTCTTGGGCTACAAGCGTTCGTGCGCGTCACCCTGGAGAAACGCGGCAATGCCCACAACGAGACGTTCGTCAAAGCGGTGCAGGGCTGGAGCGAGGTCATCAACTGTTTCGCCATGACCGGGGAAATGGACTATTTGCTTCAGGTGTACTTCGAGGACATGGAGCACTTTTCGCGCTTTGTGATGAACGAGTTGCTGCAGCAAGCAGGGGTCGAGGACGTCAAGTCCAGCTTTGTGCTCAAGGAATTCAAACGCACAACCTCGCTGCCGCTCAATCACCTGCGCTAACCATTCCGGCCGGAACGGAACGGCACCGTTCCGGCCCCCTCGCCCCGCCCGACGACAAGGGCTCCGCCCCAAGGGAGACTGATGCGTTTCAAACCGTTGGCGCTACAGGTTTTGCAGCAGATTCTGCTGTATGCCGTCCTGTTCTGGTTGCTGGTCAGCGCCGTACGCGCCGGCCTACTGTTCTCGCAAGGGCAAAAACACCTGGCCGAGATTCCCGATACCGTCAACACGCTGTATATGCCGCTATTGGCACAAAGTGTTTGGGACGTCGAACTTGCGACGACTCAAAAAGAGCTGGCCAGTATCAGCGCGATCAACGGCGTGGAGTCGGTTTTGCTGGAAACTCGTCTAGGACAGCGGTTGCGCTATGTACGCCCGCACTCAGACGGCGAACACCACAATATTTATCGTCTGGACGTCCACCTCAACCATGGCAACCGCGAATCGCTCGGCACACTAACGCTGTACGTCTCAAACACGCTGGTCCAGCGCGAAATCGCCAACGACCTGATCAGCAGCATGGCGCAACGCGTACTGGACTTCATGGCGCTGGCGCTGCTGATCGTCTTCATCCTGCGCCGTCGTTTCGTCGTCCCGGTCCAGCAACTCGCCCAGGCAGCACGAGCGTTCGTCCCGGGCGAGCCGGCGCCAGCCTTCCGTCTGCAGTATCCTGCCGGCGTAGAAGATGAAATGACCCAATTGCTGGCTTCCTTCAATGCCATGCGAGCCAGCATCAACAACCACCTGGCCGAACGCAAGCGCTATGAAACCGCGCTGAAACAGGCGCGCGACGAGTTGGCCAGCCGGGTGGAGGAACGTACCGCCCGGCTAGACCGACTGCTGAATTTTCAGCAACTGATCTCCGCGGTGTCATCGCGTTTCATCAACATTCCGCTCGACGAAATCGACGGCGCCATGGAGCAAACGCTGGCGCAGATCGGCACCTTCATGGAGGTAGACCGCTGCTACTTGATCGGCGTCGACCAACTGCAGGTAGTCAGCATGGTGCACGAATGGCAGGCCGCGGGGATTGCGCCGGGCGCAGAAGGACTGGACTTTGCACCGCTGTCATCCCGCCCGGCCCTGTTCGCCACCCTATTACGCGAAGGTGTGCTGAACATTCCAAACTGCCGCCAGATACCGTCGTTCGGGCACACGCAAACGCAGTGCGACATCCAGAGCCTGCTGATGATCCGCATCGACTACCTCGACCAACCGGTGGGGGTCTTCGGTTGCGACATGGTGCACAGTCCGCGGCAGTGGCAAGACGAGGAACAGCTTTTGGTGCGCTTGCTGGGGGATATGTTCGCCAACATGATCATTCGCCGGCAGCAACTGCACGCGCTGTCCGACACCCAGCAACAACTAGAGGAAGCCAACGCCCACTTAGCGCGTATGGCGCTCTCCGACAGCTTGACGGGACTCGCCAACCGACGCCATTTTGACGAAGAAAAGCGCCAAGCATTCGACAAAGCGCGTCGCAAGGGCGCCCCCTTCGCGCTGATCATGCTGGATATCGATTTTTTCAAGGAGTACAACGACCACTACGGCCACCAGGCAGGCGATCAGTGTCTGCAGCGTCTAGCCGCGCTATTGACCTCGCTCTTCACCTACCCCGGCGAATTGCCGGCCCGCATCGGCGGCGAGGAGTTTGCCGTTTTACTGCCCGGCATCGATTACCAAGGGGCACTGAAACGGGCAGAGGCCCTGCGCCAGGCCGTCTGGGACTTGAACATGCCGCATGCCAACTCGCGTATCGCCGACCGCGTTACCGTCAGCCTCGGCGCCATTGCCATGGATCCGGGTCTACACAGTGGTGTCGAACAGATGATCGCCGATGCCGATGCCGCGCTCTATCGAGCCAAAGCCTCGGGCCGCAACTGCATCGGATAAGCTCAACGAGCGCCCTGCAGACGCATAATCCGGAATTCCCCTATTTTCCGTAATGATATTGAATTCGGCTCTAAAAATGAAAACGGGCGACATGACAGTCGCCCGTTTTCATTTTTCAGCCAATGGCTTAGCGTGCATAGCGACGGCCTTGACGGTGGTAAACACTCCAAGCCAGACGCAATTGGGTCAACAGGTTCAACATGGTACTCTCCTTTAATTTAGCAATCCGGATACCGCCTTATATGGCATTTATGTTATCCGAGCCCCAAAGATACCCACACCACCTAACCCGGTCAATGACATAACATATCTTTTCAGATAGTTCTTATTATTATTAAATTATTATAAAACACCCAAAACCAAGAAATTAGCCGCCCCACAGCGAGATAAGCCCATGATTCATCTGTGGCATATCCGCGACGTCGACAAGTAAAAGCAAAACAGCTCCGCCTGATTGCGCGGAGCTGTTTGCATCAACGAAGCGCTGTGCGACTAAAGACCCAGGCGCTGCCAGATGGTCGACACCGTCCCCGCCTGGTTCAAGGTATAGAAGTGCAAGCCAGGCGCCCCGGCCTGCAGCAACCGGTCGCACAGCTCGGTCACGACGTCCAGGCCCAAAGCACGCACCGAGGCCACATCATCGCCATAGGCTTGCATGCGCAGGCGCAGCCAACGCGGCACCTCGGTACCGCAAGCATCCGAAAAACGGCACATCTGACTGAAATTGGCGATAGGCATGATGCCCGGCACGATGGGCGCCGTCACGCCGCGAGCGCGAATTTCGTCGACGAAGCGAAAGTAGCTGTCGGCATTGAAAAAATACTGCGTAATCGCCGAATCGGCTCCAGCACCCATTTTACGAACAAAGTTGTTCAGATCATCCTCCGCCGAACGTGCCTGAGGATGGAACTCGGGATAGGCCGCCACTTCGATATGAAAGTGATCGCCGTGTTCGGCGCGGATGAATTCGACCAGCTCGTTGGCGTAGCGAAACTCGCCCGCCTCCACCATCCCCGACGGCATATCGCCGCGCAGAGCCACGATATGACGCACCCCGTGCGCGCGGTACTCGTCGAGCATGGCGCGGATATTGGCACGGGTGGAGCCGATACACGATAAATGCGGCGCCACCGCCAGCCCGTGCGAGCGGATTTCCTGCACCGTGGCCAAGGTGCCTTCGCGTGTACTCCCCCCGGCGCCGAAGGTCACCGAAAAGAATTCAGGCTTGAGCGGTGCCAGTTGCCGCAGCGTATTCTTGAGCCGGGTCATGCCTTCCGGCGTCTTCGGCGGAAAAAATTCGAAACTGAAATTGGATGTCCGTTCAGCCATGCTCTCCCCTGGTTTCTCTATTTTTCGATGCCCGCCACAGCGGGCGGGAGGCTCTGATTCTAGCCCGCGGCCTCCCTGCCCGCCGAGTCATCCATCAATAACGATAGTGCTCCGCCTTATAAGGCCCAGCCACCGGTACACCGATATAAGCGGACTGTTCGGTACTCAATTCGGTCAACTCGGCGCCAATGCGCGTCAGATGCAAGCGCGCCACTTTCTCGTCCAGGTGCTTGGGCAACACGTAGACCTGCTTCTGGTACTGCCCGCCGCGCTGGAACAACTCCATCTGCGCCAGCACCTGGTTGGTGAAGGAGTTGGACATCACAAAGCTCGGATGGCCGGTCGCGCAGCCCAAGTTCACCAGCCGTCCTTCGGCCAGCAGGATGATGCGCTTGCCGTCCGGGAACACGATGTGGTCGACCTGCGGCTTGATGTTCTCCCAGCGATACTGGCGCAGACTGGAGACCTCGATTTCCGAGTCGAAGTGACCGATATTGCAGACGATGGCCTGATTGCGCATGGCTTTCATGTGCGCATGATTGATCACGTTCACGTTGCCGGTTGCCGTGACGAAGATATCGGCCTTGTCGGCGACCCGATCCATCTGCACCACGCGATAACCTTCCATGGCCGCCTGCAACGCGCAGATCGGATCGATTTCGGTTACCCACACAGTGGCGCCCAGGCCGCGCAGGCTCTGCGCGCACCCTTTGCCCACGTCGCCATAGCCGGCCACCACCGCCACCTTGCCGGCGATCATCACGTCGGTTGCGCGCTTGATGCCGTCCACCAGCGATTCACGGCAGCCATACAGGTTGTCGAACTTCGATTTGGTAACGGAATCGTTGACGTTGAATGCAGGGAACGGCAGGTGGCCATCCTTCTGCAATTGATACAGTCGATGCACGCCGGTCGTGGTCTCTTCGGTCACCCCCTTGATCAAGGCCAGACGCTTGGAGTACCACTGGCCGTCAAGCGCCAGATGGCGCTGAATGGCGGCGTATAGCGCTGTCTCTTCGGGGTTGCCTGGGTTGGCGAGCACCTTCCGGTCGGCCTCGGCGCGCGCGCCCAGCATCAACAGCAGCGTCGCATCGCCACCGTCGTCGAGAATCATGTTGGCGGCTTGTCCGGCCGGCCATTCGAAAATGCGGTGGGTGTATTCCCAGTATTCGTCCAGGCTCTCTCCCTTGAAGGCGAACACGGGGATGCCGGCGGCGGCGATGGCAGCGGCGGCGTGGTCCTGAGTGGAGAAAATGTTGCACGATGCCCAGCGAACCTCGGCGCCCAGCGCCACCAGCGTCTCGATCAGTACACCGGTTTGAATGGTCATGTGCAGCGAGCCGGCGATGCGCGCGCCAGCCAGCGGCCGCGAATGGCCATACTCGGCTCGCAAAGCCATCAACCCGGGCATTTCGGTCTCGGCAATACTGAGTTCCTTGCGGCCCCAGTCGGCCTGCTTGATGTCGGCAACCAGATAATCGGTGAAGTCAGCCATCGTGTCTTCCTTTACACGCGGCCGAGGGGGAAGGAGGCAAAAGCGCTTACCTGTCCTCCCGCACCTCGGCACGGATTGTCAGGTAAGCGCCGTTTTGAACCGGGCCTGGGACGCTTAGCGTCTCGCAGCGCTTCCCGGATGCAATCGATTTACAGCCCGGCGTCGGCTTTCAATGCCTCGGCCTTGTCGGTACGTTCCCAGCTGAATTCCGGTTCCTCGCGGCCGAAGTGGCCATAGGCGGCGGTCTTGCCGTAGATCGGGCGCAGCAAGTCCAGCATCTGGACGATGCCCTTCGGACGCAGGTCGAAATGGCGCTTGACCAGCTCGACGATTTTTTCGTTCGGGATGCGGTTAGTACCAAAAGTGTCCACGGCGATCGACGTCGGCTGAGAGACGCCGATGGCATACGACACTTGGATTTGACACTGACGTGCCAATCCGGCGGCAACGATATTCTTCGCCACGTAGCGGCCGGCATAAGCAGCGGAACGGTCGACCTTGGACGGATCCTTGCCGGAGAAGGCGCCACCGCCATGCGGTGCGGCACCGCCATAGGTATCGACGATGATTTTTCGGCCGGTCAGGCCGCAATCGCCCATCGGGCCGCCAATCACGAATCGGCCGGTCGGGTTGATCAGGAATTTGGTTTCGGCCGTCAGCATCTCCGGCGGCAGCACCGGCTTGATGATGTCTTCGATCACCGCTTCGCTCAGTGCAATGTGGTCGATATCCGGGCTGTGCTGGGTCGACAGCACCACGGTGTCGATGCGTTTGGGCAGACCGGTTGCGCTATCGTAGACGCAAGTGATCTGGCTCTTGGCATCCGGACGCAGCCACGGCAAACGGCCATCTTTGCGCAATTCGGCCTGGCGCTGCATCAGTCGGTGCGAATAGTAGATCGGGAACGGCATCAAGGTCGGGGTTTCGTCGCAGGCGTAGCCGAACATCAATCCCTGGTCGCCGGCACCCTGATCGAGATCCAGCCCTTGGCCTTCGTTCACGCCCTGCGCGATATCCGGCGATTGACGGTCGTAGCACATCATGACCGCGCAACCATGGTAGTCGAAACCCAACTCGGAATTGTCGTAGCCGATACGCTTGATGGTTTCGCGCGCCACCTGGATATAGTCGATGTTGGCATGAGTGGTGATTTCGCCCGCCAGGACCACCAGCCCGGTGTTCACCAGGGTCTCGGCCGCCACGCGGCCGAATTTATCTTCGCGCAGAATAGCATCGAGGATGGCGTCGGAAATCTGGTCGGCCACCTTGTCCGGATGCCCTTCGGACACCGATTCCGACGTAAACAAATATTCACTCATTTTGATGTGCTTTCCGAATAATCTACATTCGTAATGATAAAATACGCGACTTTAACGCGACTTGAATCCCTTGCCCATGGCTTCGCTGGTCAAACTGCTACTCTCCATGCTCGCCCGTCTGCCGCTAGGCTGGCTACAGATGCTCGGGGCCTTGCTCGGCCGACTCACCTTGAGTCTGTCAGCGTCCTACCGTGCCCGCATGGAGGAAAACCTCAAACATAGCAAAATTCTTCAAAATTATCAGCTTTTTCCCAAGGCGGTCAAACAATGCGCGGCGGAAACCGGCAAGGGTGCGCTCGAGCTGGCCATCGCCTGGTGCCGCGCGCCGCGGGATATCGCGCGCATGGTACAGGCTTGCGACGGCTGGGAGCATGTCGAGGCAGCCATCGCCGCCGGCCACGGCATCGTCTTCGTCACCCCGCATCTGGGTAGTTACGACATCGCGGGACGCTACATCAGCCATCGTCTGCCGTTTCCGCTAACCGCCATGTACCGTCCGCCAAAACTTGCCTGGCTGGAGCCGGTGATGAACGCAGGTCGTGCCCGCGGCAAGGGCAAAACCGCACCGGCCACCGGCGCGGGAGTGCGCGTGCTCATGAAAGCGCTTAAATCGGGCGAAGCCACCATCATTTTGCCCGATCAGGTACCGGGCAACGGCGAAGGGGTTTGGGCACCGTTTTTCGGCCGCCCCGCCTACACCATGACCCTGGTGCCGCGCCTGGCGATGGTGCAGGGAGTGGAAACGCTGCTGTTCTATGGCGAGCGTCTGGCGGGCGGCAAGGGCTTCAAAGTGCATATCCGCCCGCTGCCGGAACCATTTAGCGGCGACAAGATGGCCGATGCGGCCGTACTCAATCGCGCCGTCGAGTCGCTGATCGCCGAGAATCCGCTGCAATACCTGTGGAGTTACAACCGCTATAAATGCCCGGCGGGCGTGGAACCGCCGGCGGCAAGACAAGGATGACGATGAAAATTTTATTTGCGCTGCTGTGGCTAATCCGACTACTGCCCATGCCACTGATCGGCGCGCTGGCCTGGGGACTTGGCAACATCGCGTGGGCTTTAGCCGCCGACCGGCGTCGCGTCGGTCTGATCAACCTGCGACGCTGTTTCCCCGAAATGACCGATGCCGAGCGCCATCGGCTGCTACGACGCAACTTCCGCTACATGATGCGGCTGATGCTGGAGTACGGCGTGGTCTGGTGGAGTTCGGCCAAGCGCCTGGATCGGCTGGTCACCATCAAGAACCTGCACTATGTGACAGATCTGCGAAACCAGGGCCGCGATGTGATCCTGTTCTACCCGCACTTCGTCGGTTTCGAAATGTGCGTGTTCGCACTCAATCAACATCTACCGCTTGTCAGCGTCTACTCGGCACAGAAAAACGATACGCTCGACGCGCAGATTTACCGGGGCAGACAGCGTTATAACAACGCCTACATCGTCTCGCGCCAGGAAGGCTTGCGTCCGATCATCAAGGCCATGCGCAAGGATCACGCGCCGTTCCTCTATCTGCCGGATCAGGACTACGGCGCTCGCGATTCGATCTTCGTCAAGTTCTTCGGTATCGACACCGCCACCATCACCGGCTTGTCGCGCATTAGCCAACTGGCTCGCGCCGCGGTGGTGCCGGCCATTGCCCGCCGCGTGGGCAACCGCTGCGAATTGGAGTTCTACCCGCCGTGGGACGACTTCCCCAGCGACGATGTCGTCGCCGACACGCAGCGCATGAACAGCTTCCTGGAAGAGCGCATCCGCGAACAGCCCGATCAATACTTCTGGCTACACAAGCGTTTCAAGACGCGCCCGCAAGGCGAAGAGAGCTTTTACTAACGTATCCGCCCCCTTATCGCCAACCGGGTGGAGGCGGCGGCATCACGTACGCCGGTCGTCGAGGCGGCGGAGCAGGAGCGGCCTCGGCACGCGCGAAGCCGCCGTACATCGGTACGCGCTCGCCTTTGGCATACATGCACTGGACATACGCCTGATCATAGCGTTGCTGTGTCATGCGCGCCGAAGCATTGGCGGCATCCGTGCCGGCCAGCGCGCCCCCCAACAAGCCGACGCCAGCGCCGACACCGGCGCCTTGATGATTTCCGCCGATCAGCGCCCCGGCCGCCGCACCGACTACCGTACCCACGGCGGCCGATGTCAGTGCGCTATGGCCGGCGTTTTGCTCTGCGCTCACGCCGTCCCCCTGGTATTGGGCATACTGGCGGCAACTCGCGTCATCCGCCTGAAACTGCTCGAACGTTTTGTCGGCCCCCGGCATGACCATCACCGATGGACCGGTCGGATAGCTTGCGCAGGCCGTCAGCGTCAGCAATCCGGACAGACGGCACAGCGAAATGACCGTCAGCCTCATGGCGCATCCTCCCCTTCTGGCGGGGAGGCCGGGACAGGCAGCCAAGGCCCCTTGCATTTCTGTACGTACGGGTAATAGCCCTTGGGTTTATTGCAGTAATACCAAGTATTCCCCGATGTCGGCGCGGTCGACACCTCGTTGGCCGGCATCTGCTGTACATAAACCGGCGGCGCACTCGGCACCACCACGGCCGGCGGCGGATAAGCATACACTGGCGCCGGCACCACGTAGACGGGCTGATGCCAGTAAGGGCCGAAGCCGAAGCCCACGCCAACCACGACATGCGCGGCCATCGCGTTGGCGGCTATCGACCCGACAAAGAGCGCCGGGACGATCTTGCCGATCCATTTCATAATGAACTCCTCATGCGGCTATCCATTGTGCAAGCAGGCCATCCCGTGTGCATTGAGCTTCATGGACGCGCCGGCACCATTTCCCAGTGACGGCATTCGGGCACATAGGGGTAATAGCCGGCCGGATGACGGCAGTAATACCAAACCTGAGCGGGTGCGGGCGGTGCGGCGACAACGACCGGCGGCGTGTAGGGATCCGGGTACGGATACACCGGTGCCACATAGGAATACCAAATACCGCCGACGATCCACCACCAGCCGTCGCGACCGTCATGATGGCCGTGGTACCAGTTGCCGCCGCGCCATACCGTGACGTCGCGCTCGTGGAAGCGATGAATATCGCCGGACCATCCGTCATGTCGGCGCCAATTCTGGTCGCCGTCATGATGATCGTGATCGGCCAAGGCCGGTTGTCCCAAGCAGGCAGCGCTGATGCCCAGTAAAGCCAGAATGAATTTGATGTTCATGAATCGTATTTCCTTCAGGGGGATGGTATGAAACCGCCAGCCCGCTGGCGCCTTCGGCGGGGTTTGCAACCCAACCGGCACGCTACGCGTTCATGCCCGGGGAATGGAGTTGATCTCGTTGTTATCGACGAGGTCGCGCATGGCGCGTCGACTTCGTCTTTTGGATTTGCTTACTTTATGCCGCAAAAACATGTCTTATCTGTTTAGCGACAATTAACAAATATGTCAGCGAGGCGAAATTGCTGCATGCCATAAGACAAAGCCCCCGGACAATGCCGGGGGCCTTGCAATGCGACTGTCGTCCTCGAATTCAGTCCGTGCCGTATTTCGGCGAGCGCGGCCCATACAGGATGCCGTTGAAGCGCCCGGCTTCCAGTAGCCGCTGATCGGCGACGCCGGCCACCGGATACGCCGCATCGCTCACCTTGTTGACCACTTGCTTGATCGCGGCCGCGATCAACTGCACCAGCAGGCCATTATTATTGTTGTTATCGTTCTCCGCGCTGGAGGCGTAGCCGGTACCAGTCCACAGCTCGGTATTGTTACGCAAGTCCACCAATCTGGCGGTCACGCTCACCGTCGCCACGCTATCGAAGACCTGGTAGCTGACCCCATACTTGTTGATATCGATGTACAGGGCGGCATCCGCGCCGAAGATCTGCCGCAACTTGGCCGGCGCAACCGCGTGAATGTCGTTGGCGGTCGTCAGGCCGTTCTGCTTAAACGTCTCGGAGACCAGGCTGACGGGAAGCACATAGTAACCGGCCTCTGCCAGTGGGTAGGTGACCTGTGCCAACACGCCGTTGCCGGCGTTCACATCGGTCGCTTCGCTCACCGGCGGCAAGACCAGAATTGAATGCGGTTTGCTGTTCTTGAAAGCGGTGTAATCCACTTGCTTGGGCGGTTGTACAGCACAGGCGGCCAGCAACGAGACAAGGCCGACTGCGAACAGCGATTTACTCATGTATTTCAACATGTCGATCTCTATTTTTTCAGATTGGACAGCAGATAGTTCATGTAAGGCGCCGATTCGGGAAATAGCTTTTGCTCGGCCTGAAAATTCTGCAGCATCATGCTGTTGTTGCCGATACTGGCATAGAGCATGCCCAGATGGGCGTAGTAGCCCGGCGGCGGCGTGTTGCCCTTGGCGCGGATTTTCTGCAAATCCTCTTCCATTTCTGCGATCTGCTTATCCGGCCCGCTTTTCTGGTCGCCGCGCAGATAGCTATATACATGCGGCTGGTAACCTTCCCATTGATACATGGTCTGCGGCTGCGATGCACAGGCGCCGAGTCCGGCACATGCAGCCAGCATCAACACCAGGCCGCCCCGTTTCTGCATTGTCGATTTCATTTTCGTTCTGTCCGTCGATTATTGTTGCTTTGGATGCCACGCGCCCGACTCGATGCCTTCGACCAGATGATCGACGGCTTCGCGAATCGCCAGGTCAAGCACCTTACCGTTCAACGTGGAGTCATAGCTGGCCGTGCCGCCAAAACCGAGGATTTCGCGATTCGACAACTTGTACTCGCCGGCACCCATGCTGGAATACACGACTTCGGAAGTGTGGGTATTGACAACGTTCAGGCTGACCTTGGCGTAGGCGATCTGTTGTTTGCCACTGCCCAGGAGGCCGAACAACTGGTCGTCACCGACTTCCTTACGGCCAAATTCGCTCACGTCGCCGGTAATGACGAAGTCCGCCCCCTTCAGCGATTGGGTCTTTTTCTGCAGTCCGGCCTCTTGCTGGATCTCCGCCATGTTGTCGCGATCGAGCACATTAAAGCGATTGGTCTGCTGCAGATGGGTAATCAAGATGGTTTTGGCCTGCGAGCCGACATGATCGATGCCATCGGAGAAAACGCCACGCATATAGTTAGAACGGTTGTCGAACTTGCCGACGGCGATCGGCGCGCGCAGTCCGTTATAAGGCCGAGCGGCACTGCTCACTTGCTGAACGGCCAATGACTGGGACGTCTCGGTCGCACAGCCGGTCAACAGGGCGACAAGTGCGGCTAAAGCCAGCAAAGGCTTCGCGGGTTGGTTGAACATGAGCTTTCTCTCCACCTCGAAGGCAAACAATTTACAAAAAGATAAACATTATAAAGACATCAATGATGATGTGTATAAGTAACAACTTAAATATTCATTTCAGATAGTCATTGTTGCGCCATCGGCAACATTTGCACAAGTCTAAGCGGGTTTCGTCACGAATTGTCAAACAATCGAAAAAGGAAAACCGCGGGGTCAGAGGCAGGAACGGAACAGGGTAAATGCGATGCCGGGGACAAAGTCCCCGGCCAGGATCAGGAGCGCGGATGCCAGAAGTAGCGCCAGGTAAAGCCGGGGAACGCGAAGACGACGAACAAGGCGAAGGTGCTGGCATAGAACTGCCAGTTCTGCTCATGCACCGGCATCAATCGGGCTTCCAGCAAGCGGGCAAACACTCCCACCAGCAGATACAGCACGACGAACTCCAGCAAGCGCCAGGCAAAACGCTTGTGGGCCGTCGCCACCACCCCGCCGATGCGCGAGAGCAAAAACGGCAGGTTGGCGGCGATCAGCGCCACAATCAGCAGGACGGTCACACTGGCTTGCATGGCGGCGCTCAGAGAGAGGTCAACGATTGCTTGACGGCGGTCATGCACAGTGCCACGAGTTGCTGCGGCAGCACGCCCAGCGCCAGAAGTGCCAAGCCGTTCAGCGACAGCACCAAACGCATGTCCGCACGCACTTCGATGGCGGCATCTTCTTCGGCATCGTCGAAATACATCGCCTTGACCACGCGCAGATAGTAGAAAGCGCCGATCAGCGACATCAGCACGGCAAAGACCGCCAGCGGAACCATCCCGGCATTGGCCGCCGCGCGAATCACCGCGAACTTGGCGTAGAAACCGGCCAGCGGCGGGATACCGGCCATCGAGAACATGGCCAGCAGCATCAGAAACGCATACCAGCTGTTGCGTTGGTTCAGCCCCTTGAGATCGGCGACCTTCTCGCATTCGAAGCCGGCGCGCGATAGCGCCAACAGCACACCGAACGCCGCAAGCGACATCAGCACGTAGATGATGGCGTAGTACATGGCGGACGACATCCCCTCGGCGTTGCCGGTCAGGAAACCGACCAGCAGGAACCCCATGTGCGAGATGGTCGAGTAGGCCAGCATGCGCTTGATGTTGGTCTGTACGATCGCGGTGAGGTTGCCCAGCGCCATCGACAGTACGGCGACGATCATCAGCATGCCCTGCCACTGCGACAGCAGTGCTTCCATCCCCTGCCCCAGAATGCGCGTGAGGAACACGAAGGCCGCGAGCTTGGGCGCGGAACCGATCATCAGCGTGATGGCGGTCGGCGCGCCTTGATAGACGTCAGGCACCCACATGTGGAACGGCACGGCACCCAGCTTGAAGCACAGCCCGGCAACCAGGAACACCAGACCGAAGACCAACAGCACGGTATTGCCGTTGCCGGAGGCGATGACGCGGGCGATGGTGGCGATGTCCAGCGAACCCGTCGCGCCATACACCATCGACATGCCATACAGCAGCAGACCGGAGGCCAGCGCACCGAGCACAAAGTACTTCATCGCGGCCTCGGTTGCCGGCACCGAGTCGCGACGCAGCGCGATCAGGGCGTAGAGCGCCAACGACAACAGTTCGAGGCCGATGTACAACGTCATGAAGTGGCTAGCCGAGACCATGACGTTCATACCGAGCAGGGCGAACAGCGTCAACGTGAAGTACTCGCCCTTGAACATCTGGCGATCCGCCACGTATTGCCGGGTATAGATCAGCACGGCGGCGGTCACGCCGTACAGGAAGAACTTGATAACGCCGGACAGCGGGTCGGCCACGAACATCTTCTGAAAGGTTTCGACCGGTACCGGTGTCCAGGCCAGGTACTGCATCGCAGCACAGCCCGCCAACGTCGCCAGCGACAACCCGTAGAGGACACCGCGCCGCTCGTCGTCGAGCAACATGTCGATCACAAGCAAGACCAGCACCGCCGAGAGCAGGAACAGCTCGGGCAAGGCCGGCATCAGGTTCAAAGTAGCCCAGTTCATTGTGTTTTCCTTGCCTTACAGCTTGCTTTGCGCCACGTGGGCAATCAGATCGTTCACCGCCGGGTGCATCTTGTCGATGAAAGCCTGCGGATACAGCCCCATGCCAAGCACGGTCAACGCCAACAGCGCCAGCACCAGGAACTCGCGCTTGTTGATGTCCTTGAGCTCGGCCACGTGGTCGTTGGCCACTTCGCCGAAGATCACGCGCTTGAACATCCACAGCGTATAGGCCGCGCCGAAGATCAACGTCGTGGCGGCGAGCGCCGCATACCAGAAGTTCACCTGCACCGCGCCGAGGATCACCATGAACTCGCCGACGAAGCCCGAGGTCGCCGGCAAACCGGCATTGGCCATGGCAAACAACATCATGAAGGCGGCGAACATCGGCATCTTGTTGGCCACGCCGCCATAATCGCCGATGTTGCGGCTATGCATGCGGTCGTACATGACGCCGATCGACATAAACATCGCAGCCGATACGAAGCCGTGCGACACCATCTGGATCAGTGCGCCTTCGACGGCGTAAACGTTCTGGGTGTTGCCGGCAAACATGAAGATGCCGAGCGTCACGAAGCCCATGTGCGAAATCGACGAGTAGGCCACCAGTTTCTTCATATCGGTCTGCACCAGCGCCACCAGGCCGATGTACACCACCGCGATCAGCGACAGCGTCACCATGAAGCCGGACAGATAACGCGAAGCGTCCGGTGCGATCGGCAGCGCAAAGCGCAGGAAGCCGTAAGCGCCGATCTTCAGCGTGATCGCCGCCAGCACCATCGAACCGCCGGTCGGCGCCTCGACGTGCGCGTCCGGCAACCAGGTGTGCACCGGCCACATCGGCACCTTGACGGCGAACGACAGGAAGAAGGCGATGAAGAGCATGATTTGCACGTCGAAGGCGATCTTCAGATCCTGGAAGGCCGAAATCTCGAAGGTGTTGCCCGCCTTGTTGTACAGGTAGATGAAGGCCACCAGCATCAGCAGCGAGCCCAACAACGTGTACAGGAAGAACTTGATCGACGCATACACCCGGCGCGGCCCGCCCCAGACACCGATGATCAGGTACATCGGGATCAGCATGCCCTCGAAGAACACGTAGAACAGAATCGCGTCGAGCGCGGCGAAGGCGCCGTTGATCAAACCGGACATGATCAGGAAGGCCGCCATGTATTGCGCGGTACGCTTCTGGATCACTTCCCAACCGGTGATCACCACCAAAAGCGTGGTGAAGCTGTTGAGAACCACGAACAGCATCGAAATGCCATCAACGCCAAGGTGGTAGTTGATGTTGAGCGCTTCGATCCAGGGATGCATTTCTTCGAACTGCATGCCGCCATGCAGTTCGGCAAAGCCGGTAAACAGCGGCAGCGAAAGCAGGAAGCCCGCCAACGCCCCCACCACGGCGATCCAGCGCGCGAGGCGGGCATGGGCATCGCTGCCGGTTGCCAGGACCAAGAGGCCGAACAGAATCGGCACCCAGATCACCAGACTTAGAACATTAGTCAACATAGTCGAAACCTTGTGTTTTCAATCCCGGTTTTTCGTGGCTCAGCGCAAGATCAGCGGTGCGAACCAATAGGTCATCAAAGCCAGCACGCCAAGAATCATGGTGGCGGCATAGCTGTAGATGAAGCCGGTCTGCAAGCGACGGGTCAGGCGCGAGATCGAGGCCACCATGGCCGCGGATCCATTCACCAACAGACCGTCGATCAGCAGCATGTCGCCGATCTTCCAGAAAGCATTGCCCAGCCAGCGAGAGCCCTTGGCAAAGACCGCAAAGTACAGCTCATCCAGGTAGTACTTGTTGACGAGCAGGACATAGACGCCATTGATGCGGCGACGAATCGCGTCCGGCAATTGCGGCGCCTTCATGTAGCCGATCCAGGCTGCCAGCACGCCGGCAGCGGCCAACCACAGCGGCAACGAGCGCAGAGATTCGAGCGCCATGGCTGTGGCACCGTGGAACTCCTCGCCCAAATGCAGCAGGGCCGGATGCTTGATGGCGTCGATCACGACCGCGCCATTGAAGAAGTCGCCGTAGACCAGCGGGCCGACCGCCAGGTAGCCGATGACCACCGACGGGATCGCCAGCAGCACCAGCGGCAGGGTTACCACCCATGGCGATTCGTGCGGATTGTCGTTGGGCCCCAGGCCATGATGATGTTCGTCTTCGTCATGCGCGTCGGCCTCGTGCTCGTGCACGTTCAGCTTCCAGCGCTCCTTGCCGTGGAACACCATGAAGTACATACGGAACGAATAGAGCGCGGTGACGAACACGCTGGCCGTCAGCGCGAAGCTGGCAAAGCCGGCTGCCGGCAGCTGCGATTGGTTGACCGCCTCGATGATCGAATCTTTGGAGTAGAAGCCGGCGAAGAACGGCGTACCGATCAGCGCCAGCGACCCGACCAGCGAGGTCAGCCAGGTAATCGGCATGTACTTGCGCAGGCCGCCCATGTTGCGCATGTCCTGATCGTGATGCATGCCCATGATCACCGAACCTGCGGCCAAGAACAGCAGCGCCTTGAAGAAGGCGTGGGTCATGACGTGGAACACCGCCACCGAGTAGGCCGAAGCGCCGAGCGCCACGGTCATGTACCCCAGTTGCGACAGCGTCGAGTAGGCAACCACACGCTTGATGTCGTTTTGCACCACGCCGAGGAAGCCCATGAACAACGCGGTGATCGAGCCGATGATCATGATGAAGTTGAGCGCGGTATCCGACAACTCGAACAGCGGGCTCATGCGCGCCACCATGAAGATACCGGCCGTCACCATGGTAGCCGCGTGGATCAGCGCCGAGATCGGCGTCGGACCTTCCATCGAGTCAGGCAGCCACACATGCAACGGGAATTGCGCCGACTTGCCCATGGCACCGACGAACAGCAGGACGCAGGTGACGCTCATCAGCGACCAGGCGTGCCCCGGGATCAGTTCGATGGTCTTTGCGGCAAGCTGCGGCGCCATGGCGAAGACGTCGCGGTATTCGAGCGAGCCGCCGAAATAGGCCAGTATCAGGCCGATACCCAGGAGGAAGCCGAAGTCGCCCACCCGGTTAACCAGAAAGGCCTTCAGGTTGGCGAAGATCGCGGTCGGTCGCTTGAACCAGAAACCGATGAGCAGGTAGGACACCAGGCCCACCGCTTCCCAGCCGAAGAACAACTGGATGAAGTTGTTGCTCATCACCAGCATCAGCATCGAGAAGGTGAATAGCGAGATGTAGCTGAAGAAGCGCTGGTAGCCCGGGTCTTCCTGCATATAGCCGATGGTGTAGATATGCACCATCAGCGACACGCTGGTCACCACGGCCATCATCAACGCCGAGAGCGCGTCGATCTGGAAACCGACCGAATAGGTGTTGCCGTTCACTGTCAGCCAGGTATACACCGGCTCGTTGAACACCGGCGCATGCCCGAATACGAAGCCGGAAAGCACCTTGAGCGACAGGATGGCGGACACGGCCACGCCGGCGATGGTGACCACGTGCGCAGCACGCCGGCCGATCGCCCAGCCAAACAGGCCTGCAACGATCGATCCGGCAAGCGGAGCCAGCGCGATCAGCAGTAGTAGGGTTTTCATATCCATGTTGTCTGCTTTGTATTTTGGTTATGCATCAGCCCTTGAGGCTCCCCAGGTCTTCGACATTGATGGTGCGCAGATTGCGGAACAGCACCACCAGGATGGCCAGGCCGATGGCCGACTCGGCCGCCGCCACGGTCAGGATGAAGAAGACGAAGATCTGCCCTGCGGTATCCGACAGGTAATGCGAGAACGCGATGAAGTTGCAATTCACCGCCAGCAACATCAACTCGATCGACATCAACAGCACAATGATGTTTTTACGGTTGAGGAAAATCCCTAGCACGCTGATGGCAAACAGGATCGCGGCCAGCACCAGGAAGTGTGTGAGTGTCAGCACGATGCCTCCTTTTTCGTGGGTGGCCGTCAGGCCTGGGGTTGATCTTCGTCGGTCGCGGCGGTATCCACCGGTGCGGCCGCCATCTTGACGATGCGAACGCGATCGACGGCGCGCACAGCGACTTGCTCGCTGACATTCATGGCCTTGCTGTCCTTACGTTGACGCTGGGTCAGCGCGATGGCAGCGACAATGGCCAACAGCAGCACCACCGAGGCAAGCTCGGTCGCGTACATATAGCGGGTGTACATCAGCACGCCCAGCTCGCGCACGTTGCTGAAGTCGGCCGACAACGGCGCGCGCGCCGGATAGGTGTGGAGACCGGCTTCGGGGCTGCCGAGGATCAGCGCCATTTCGCCGGCCATGATGATGGCGATGGTGCCGGCCAGCGGAAAGTTCTTCCAAAAACCTTCGCGCAGCTTCTCGATGTCGATGTCGAGCATCATCACCACGAACAGGAACAGCACCATGACCGCGCCGACGTAGACCAGCACCAGCGAAATCGCCAGGAACTCCGACTCGAGCAGCATCCACAAGCCAGAGGCCGTGAAGAACGACAACACCAGGAACAAGGCGGCATGCACCGGGTTCTTGGCGGTGATCACGCGGAAAGCCGCGAGCAGCAGGATCGCCGACAATATGTAGAAAACAACGGTTGTAAAGCTCATGTCTCCCCCTTAGCGGTACTTGGCGTCGGCCGCCTTGTTGGCGGCGATTTCGGCCTCGTACTTGTCGCCGATCGCCAGCAGCATCGGTTTGGTGTAGTAGAGGTCGCCACGCTTCTCGCCGTGGAATTCAAGGATGTGGGTTTCCACGATGGCGTCCACCGGACAAGCCTCTTCGCAGAAGCCGCAGTAGATGCACTTGATCAAATCGATGTCGTAGCGCGTGGTTCGGCGGGTGCCGTCGGCGCGCTCATCCGACTCGATGGTGATCGCCAGCGCAGGACAGACTGCCTCGCACAGCTTGCAGGCAATACAGCGTTCTTCGCCGTTGGGATAGCGCCGCAGGGCGTGCAGGCCGCGGAACCGCGGCGATTGCGGCGTCTTTTCTTCCGGATACTGGACGGTGATCTTGCGCGCGAACAAATGGCGCCCGGTCAGCATCAGGCCCTGTACCAGCTCGACCAGCAGGAAGGTTTTGAAAAACTTGCGAATCGATTCCATGCTCTTTGCCTAAAGTATCAGTTCCAGAGGGAAACCGGGCTCATCATCCAGGCGCCCAGTACCACCACCCATACCAGCGTAACCGGAATGAACACCTTCCAGCCCAGACGCATGATCTGGTCATAGCGATAACGCGGGAAGGTGGCCCGGAACCACAGGAAGCAGAACAGCACGAACGACATCTTCGCCGCCATCCAGAAAAAGCTGCCCGCCCCGAGCCAACCCCAGCTCGCAGGGAACGGCGACAGCCAACCGCCGAGGAACATCAGCGAAGTCATGGCGGAGACCAAAATCATGTTGGCGTACTCGGCCAGGAAGAAGATCGCGAATGCCATGCCGGAGTATTCCACATGGAAACCGGCGACGATTTCCGACTCCCCCTCGGCCACGTCGAACGGTGCGCGGTTGGTTTCCGCCACGCCGGAGATGAGATACACCAGGAACAGCGGGAACAGCGGCAACCAGTTCCACGACAAGATCGAACCGCCGGCAAAACCGTGCCCCTGCTGCTTGACGATTTCGACCAAGTTGAGGCTGCCCGACACCATCAGTACGCCAACCAGCGCGAAGCCCATGGCGATTTCATAGGACACGATCTGCGCCGCCGAGCGCATCCCCCCCAGGAACGAGTACTTGGAGTTGCCCGCCCAGCCGGCGATGATCACGCCGTACACGCCCATCGAGGTGATGGCCATGATGTACAGCAACGAGGCGTTGGTGTTGGCCAGCACCAGGTGGTCGGTAAACGGCACCACCGCCCAGGCGGCCAGGGCCGGCATGATCGACAGGATCGGCGCCAGCAGGAACAGACCCTTGCTCGACTTGGCCGGCAGGATGATTTCCTTCATCAACAGCTTGATGCCGTCGGCGATCGGCTGCAACAGGCCGAGCGGGCCGACGCGGTTCGGTCCGATGCGCACCTGCATGTAGCCGATGACCTTACGCTCGGCGTAGGTCAGGTAGGCCACGGCAAGCATCATCGGGGCGACGATGACGACGATTTTCAGCAGGGTCCAGATCACGTACCCAAGCTGAGTGCCCAAATAGGATTGCAATAGCTCCATGGCTTACCCCTGAGTAATCTGGATCGGGTCGAACATGCCGCCGAGCGCCAGCGTATCCGAGTGCGCGGTCGCCAAACGCAAGGCATCGGGCGGCAAGCTGTCGTCGGCATCGATACGCACCCGGACAGCGCCCTCGCCCTGGCGGACGATCGCTTCGCTACCGGCGTTCACCCCGGCGGCGGCCAGCACGCTGCTATGCGCGCTGGCGTGCGGCGCGGCGGCCCAAACGGTTTGCTGCAGCGATGCCGCGCGGCGGCAGATCGGATCGGCCTGATACATCGGCACTTCGCCGACACGGGTCAAGCCGGCCTTGATCGAGGCATCGATGGCGGGCATCGGCGCGACGGCATTGTCGAGCAATGCGGCGATCTCGCCCATCCCCTGCCATTCGGCGCGAACTTCCTCCACCGAGGTATATTCGAAGCCCGGCAAGCCGAGCATCGTCCCCAGCACGCGCAACACCTTCCAGGCCGGACGTGCTTCGCCCAGTGGGCGCACCGCGCCGTTAAAGGTCTGCAGACGGCCTTCCATGTTGATGAACGAGCCGGCCGTCTCCGAGAACGGCGCGACCGGCAGCAATACATCGGCATAATCGAGCAAACCATCCGCCTTATAGGCCGTCAACGCGATCACGGTGGCGGCGGCCTTCATCGCTGCCACGGCGGCTTGCGGGTTATAGCTATCGAACTCGACTTCGGTATGGAGCAGCACGTAAGCCTTGCGCGGCTCGGCAATCATCTGCGCGGCATTGGCGCCGGCAGTCGCCTTGCTGCCCATGGCGCCGCGATGCGGCAGTACGCCCATCAGCTCGGCGCCAACACTGTTGGCAGCCTCGGCGGTCAGACCGAAACGCGCACCGCTGATGCGGCCAATCTCCTGTGCCAAAGCCCACAGTTGGCCAAAGGCCGGGTGATGCTGCGCCACGTTGCCCAACAGCAGCGCTGCGCTCTCGGCGCGGCACAGGCTCTCGGCCATGCGCTCGGCTTCGGCACCGACCTGCACCAGGGCCAAGTCGGCGCCGGCCGTTTCGCCCTTGATGGCGGCAACCGCCTTAAGCACCTGGGCCAGGCCGTTGACCAGCGCGTTCGGCGCGACGGTCAGACGAGCGAAGAGCGGCGTCAGCAGATCTTCCGCCACCGCATGCAATACCGAAAGCTCCGTCCCCTTCTTCACCGCTTGGCGCAAACGGGTTGCCAATAGCGGCTGCTCCTGGCGCTGGGTACTGCCCACCACCAGGATGGCGTTGGCGCTACTGAGATCGGCCACGGCGCCACCGAGCCAATGCGCGCCGCTTTGGGCGGCGTCCAGGCTGAAATCGCTGCGGCGCAGACGATAGTCGATGTTGTCGACACCGAAGGCGCGTGCCAGCTTCTGCGCGAGGAACAGTTCCTCGGTCGTGGCGTGAGGGCTCGCCAGGAAGCCGATGGCGTCCTTGCCGTGGTCGTTCGCCACGCCCTTCAAGCCCTTGACCACGTATTCCAGCGCCGTCTGCCAATCCGTCTCATGCCATTGGCCGCCGTGCTTGATCATCGGCTTTTGCAGCCGGCTGTCGGCGTTGAGACCTTCATAGGCGAAGCGGTCGCGATCGGCGAGCCAGCATTCGTTAAGACTTTCGTTCTCCAGCGGCAGAACGCGCATCACTTGGTTGTGCTTGACTTGCACCACAAGATTGCTGCCCAAGCCATCGTGCGGGCTCACCGAACGGCGGCGAGACAGCTCCCAGGCACGGGTGCTATAGCGGAACGGCTTGGAGGTCAGCGCGCCGACCGGGCACAGGTCGATCACGTTGCCGGAGATTTCCGAATTCACGGTCTTGCCCAGGAACGGCAAGATCTCCGAGTGCTCGCCCCGATTGGCCATGCCGATTTCCTGCAGGCCGCCGATTTCCTCGGTAAAGCGCACACAGCGGGTGCAGTGGATGCAACGCGCCATTTCCTCTGCGCTGACCAGCGGCCCCATGTCCTTGGCTTCGACCACGCGCTTGGCTTCCTGGTAGCGCGACTGACCGTTGCCGTAGCCCACCGCCAGATCCTGCAGTTGGCATTCGCCGCCCTGATCGCAGATCGGGCAGTCGAGCGGGTGGTTGATCAGCAGGAATTCCATGACGCCTTGTTGCGCGGCCTTGGCCATCGGCGAATGGGTCATCACCTTCATACCGTCGGTCACCGGCGTGGCACAGGCCGGCAGCGGTTTGGGCGCTTTTTCCACTTCGACCAGACACATGCGGCAGTTGGCCGCGATGGACAGCTTCTTGTGGTAGCAAAAGTGCGGGATATAGGTACCGGCCGAGTGGGCCGCATCCATGACGGTGCTGCCTTGCGGCACCGTCAGTTTCTTTCCGTCGATTTCGATTTCAAGCATAGCGGTCAGCTACCTGAATTAAGGGCACCCTAACAGGGCGCCGGATCAACACCATTGATGCTCGACCAGGCACTTCTTGTGTTCGATGTGATATTCGAACTCATGGCGGAAGTGCTTGGTAAAGCTGCGTACCGGGAATACCGCGGCATCGGCTAGCGCACAAATGGTGCGCCCGGCCATGTTGTTGCCGATCGATGCCAGAAGATCCAGATCCTCCGGACGCCCTTCTCCATTTTCGATGCGATGGATGATGCGGTAGAGCCAGCCGGTGCCTTCGCGGCACGGCGTGCACTGCCCGCAGGACTCTTCGTGGTAGAAGTAGGCCAGGCGCTCCAGCGCCTTCACCATGCAGACGTTCTCGTTCATGACGATCACCGCGCCGGAGCCGAGCATGGAGCCGGCTTTGGCGATGGCGTCGTAATCCATGGTGAGATCCATCATGATCTCGGCAGGCAGCACAGGCGCACTGGAACCGCCCGGGATCACCGCCTTGAGCTTCTTGCCGTCCTTCATGCCGCCAGCCATCTCCAACAGCGTGGCAAACGGCGTGCCCAGCGGCACCTCGTAATTGCCCGGACGATTGACGTGGCCGGAGATCGAGAACAGCTTGGTGCCGCCGTTGTTCGGCTTACCCAGATCCATGAACTTCTGCGCGCCGTCGCGCATGATGAACGGCACGGATGCGAAGGTTTCGGTATTGTTGATGGTGGTCGGCTTGCCATACAGACCGAAGCTGGCCGGAAACGGCGGCTTGAAGCGCGGCTGGCCCTTTTTGCCTTCCAGCGACTCGAGCAGCGCGGTTTCCTCGCCGCAGATGTAGGCGCCGTAGCCATGGTGGGCGAACAGGTCGTAATCGAAGCCGCTGCCGAGGATGTTCTGTCCCAAGAGACCCGCGGCGCGCGCCTCAGCCAAGGCCGCTTCGAAACGTTGGTACTCTTCGAAGATCTCGCCGTGGATGTAGTTGTAGCCCGCTTTGGTGCCCATCGCGTAACCGGCGATGATCATGCCTTCGATCAGCGAATGCGGGTTGTAGCGCAGAATGTCGCGGTCTTTGAATGTGCCCGGCTCGCCCTCGTCGCTGTTGCAGACGACGTACTTGTCGCCCGGAAAGCTGCGCGGCATGAAGCTCCATTTGAGCCCGGACGGAAAGCCCGCGCCGCCGCGACCGCGCAATCCGGAGGCCTTGACCTCGGCCACGACGTCGTCTTGGGCCATCTTGTCCTGCAAGATCCGCTCGAGCGCCTTGTAGCCGCCGCGCGCGCGGTAGGCGTCCAGGGTCCAGCAGTTCGGATCGGAGGTATCCACCCCCTCGAAAATCACGCCAGAGACGAAGATAGTCATTATTCCAGCTCCGCCAGTTTCTTATCGATGGCGTCGGGAGACATCTTCGAGCACATCTTGTGGTTGTTGACCAGCATGACCGGGGCATCGCCACAGGCGCCCATGCACTCCCCTTCCATCAGCGTGAACTTGCCGTCCGGCGTCGTTTCGCCGAATTTGATGCCAAGCTTCCGCTGCAGGTATTCGGCAGCGTTGACGCTGCCTTGCAAGGCACAGGGCAGATTGGTGCACATGGTCAGTTTGTATTTGCCGACCGGGCGCAGGTCATACATGTTGTAGAAGGTGGCGACTTCGTAGGCCTGCACCGGGGGCAAGCCCAGGTAGTCGGCGACGAACTCGATGGTTTCGGTGGCGAGCCAGCCCTTTTCCTGCTGGGCGATGCGCAAGGCACCCATCACCGCCGACCGTTTTTGGTCGGCAGGATACTTGGCCACCTCGAAATCAATTTTGGCAAGCGATTCTGCGGACAGCATCAGCGGTCGATCTCCCCAAATACGATATCCTGCGTGCCGATGATCGCGACGGCATCGGCGATCATGTGGCCACGCGCCATTTCGTCCAGCGCGGCAAGGTGGGCATAGCCCGGCGCGCGGATCTTGAGCCGGTAGGGCTTGTTGGCGCCGTCGGACACCAGGTAGATGCCGAATTCGCCTTTGGGATGTTCCGTGGCGGCGTAGACTTCGCTTTCCGGCACGTGCATCCCCTCGGTGAAGAGCTTGAAGTGGTGGATCAGCTCTTCCATATTGCTCTTCATGGCTTCGCGCGACGGCGGCGCCACCTTGTGGTTACCGGTAATCACCGGGCCAGGGTTCTTTTTCAGCCACTCGACGCACTGAGCGATGATGCGGTTGGCTTGGCGCATCTCTTCCACACGCACCAGGTAACGGTCGTAGCAGTCGCCGTTCGCGCCGACCGGGATATCGAAATCGACTTCGCGGTAAACGTCGTACGGCTGTTTCTTGCGCAAATCCCATTCGATGCCGGAACCGCGCAACATCGGGCCGGTCAAGCCCAGGTTCAACGCGCGCTCGGGCGACACCACACCGATGCCGACGGTACGCTGCTTCCAGATGCGGTTGTCGGTCAGCAAGGTTTCATACTCGTCGACACAGGTCGGGAAGCGGCGGGTGAAATCCTCGATGAAGTCGAGCATGGTGCCGGCTCGACGCTCGTTGAGGCGAGCCAGCTCGCGAGCATTCTTGATCTTGGAAACCGTGTACTGCGGCATGCTGTCCGGCAGATCGCGATAAACGCCGCCGGGACGGAAGTAAGCCGCATGCAATCGCGCGCCCGATACCGCCTCGTAGCAATCCATCAGATCCTCGCGCTCGCGGAAGGCGTACAGGAACATGGTCATGGCGCCGATATCCAGCGCATGCGCGCCGATCCACAGCAGGTGGTTCAGGATGCGGGTGATCTCGGCGAACATCACGCGGATGTACTGGGCGCGGATCGGCACGTCCACGCCGGTCATCTTCTCGATGGCCAGGCAATAGGCATGCTCGTTACACATCATCGACACATAGTCCAGCCGATCCATGTACGGCAGCGACTGGATGAAGGTCTTGTGCTCGGCCAGCTTCTCGGTACCGCGATGCAACAAGCCGATGTGCGGGTCGGCGCGTTCGATCACTTCGCCGTCGAGCTCCAACACCAGGCGCAGCACACCGTGCGCCGCCGGGTGCTGCGGACCGAAGTTGAGGGTGAAATTGCGGATCTCAGCCACCGTAGTTCTCCTCGCGAATGATGCGCGGTGTGATTTCGCGCGGCTCGATCGTCACCGGTTGGTAGATGACGCGCTGCTGAGTCGGGTCGTAACGCATTTCCACGTGGCCGGACAGCGGGAAGTCCTTGCGGAACGGGTGGCCGATGAAGCCATAGTCGGTCAGCAGCCGGCGTAAGTCCGGATGTCCCTCGAAGACGATGCCGAACAGATCGAAGGCTTCGCGTTCGTACCAGTTGGCGGCATTCCAGACATTGACCACGGAGGGCAACACCGGGAAATCGTCATCCTCGGCGAACGCGCGCAAGCGCAAACGCGCATTGTGCTTGATCGACAGCAAATGATAGACGGCGGCGAAACGCGCACCATCCCAAGCAGAGTCTTTATACGTGAGATAGTCCACGCCGCATAAGTCGACGCATTGCTCAAAAGCGAGCGACGGGTGGTCGCGCAGGGTCTGCGCCACATCCACCAGATCCGCTGCCTTACAGACGATGCTCAATTCATCCAGCGAGAGCGAAGCAGACACGAGCTTATCGCCCATCACCTGCTCGACGGTCGCCTTGAGCGCTTCCAGTTTGGAGGCCATAGTTTCTACCTTAGCGGGCTATGGTATGAGTGCGTTTAATTTTGTTTTGTAGCTGGATAATGCCGTACAGCAGCGCCTCGGCGGTCGGAGGACAGCCGGGGACATACACGTCGACCGGAACGATCCGGTCGCAGCCACGCACGACAGAGTACGAATAGTGATAGTAACCGCCCCCGTTGGCACAGGATCCCATAGAGATCACCCAGCGCGGCTCGGCCATCTGGTCGTAGACCTTGCGCAGCGCCGGTGCCATCTTGTTGCACAGCGTGCCGGCCACGATCATCAGATCGGATTGGCGCGGACTGGGACGGAATACGATGCCGAAACGGTCGAGGTCGTAACGTGCGGCCCCGGCATGCATCATTTCAACTGCGCAACAGGCCAGGCCGAAGGTCATCGGCCAAAGTGAACCTGTGCGAGTGTAATTGATCAGCGTATCGGCGGTGGTAGTGATGAAGCCCTTTTCCAGAACGCCTTCTATTCCCATTCCAATGCCCCTTTTTTCCAGACGTAAACGAAGCCAATCGTGAGAATAGCCAGGAATACAAACATTGCGGACAAGCCGAACATACCCAGTTCCTTGAGCACAACGGCCCACGGAAACATGAACGCAATTTCAAGATCAAATAGGATGAAAAGAATGGCAACGAGATAGAAACGCACGTCGAACTTCATGCGAGCGTCTTCGAAGGCTTCGAAACCGCACTCGTACGGAGACAGTTTTTCGTCATCTGGTCGGTTTGGTGCCAGCAGACGGCCCAACAACAAGGGACCGGCACCGACCAACAATCCGACGATGATAAACAACAGAATAGGAAAGTAGTTTTGCAGCATTTCCCCTATACCCCATTTTTATGGAAAGGTGCGACCCTTCCCGGCTCCAAGCAAAACAGGCCACCGGAATCCCGGTGGCCTGCTTTAATGGTGGTGCCGACAGTGAGACTCGAACTCACACAGCTTTCGCCACTACCCCCTCAAGATAGCGTGTCTACCAATTTCACCATGTCGGCACAGTCAATTTTATCAATCGGGTATCTTTGGACCCGAAGCATTATTTTTGTTAACAGCGCCACTCGGGATTTGCGGCACTGTTTTTTGTACAACCGGACCACTCATAACGCCTAATTCGTTTTTACTGCCCCCAGACAGATAAACGAGCGTCAGACTAGTCGAGAAGAAAACGATGGCGAGAACAGCCGTCGTTCTGCTCAGAAAATTTGCAGAACCAGACGCGCCAAAAAGGCTTCCGGAAGAACCGCTACCGAAAGCGGCACCCATATCCGCGCCTTTGCCATGTTGCATCAACACCAGCACCACGACGGATACGGCAGAGACGAGATTTACGATCCAGATTAACGTCTTAAGAAGTTCCATACTATACCAATTTATCCGCGGCCTGGCAAATCATTCCAAATGAATCGACATCCAGCGAAGCACCGCCAACTAAGGCGCCATCCACACTCGATATCGACAGAATAGCTTCGGCATTATCAGCCTTTACGCTGCCGCCGTAGAGAACGCGCATACTAGCAGAGCCACTTTGCCTTTGCAAGCCGGTTGCCTTGATGCACTCATGCATTTCGGCGATCTGCGCGAGGCTTGCCACCTTGCCGGTACCGATCGCCCAGACCGGCTCGTAAGCCACGATCACTTGCTCCGACGGAAAATCCGCCACGATATCCAGCTGGTGGCGAATGACATCCAGGTGCTCGCCGGCCTCCCGCTGCGCCAGCGTTTCCCCTACGCAGAGCACTGGCGCCAGACGGGCCGCCAGGGCATTTTCCATCTTCTTCGACAGCACCTCGTTGGCCTCCGCCAAATATTGACGGCGCTCCGAGTGACCGATCAGCACATAGCGACAGCCGACGTTGGCCAGCATCGATGCCGACACCTCGCCGGTAAAGGCGCCATCGCGACCGAACTGGCTGACATCTTGCGCGCCGAGATCCATCGGACTCAGTTGCAACAAGTCAGCCAGCTGCAGCAGATAGACATAAGGTGAAGCCAGCGCCACGCCCGGGCGGTTGATGCGACGATCCTCCAGCATGCCTTTGACCAACTTTCGGTTGGACGCAAGACTACCGTTCATCTTCCAATTTCCCACCACCAACTTGGCCGTCATACACATTACTCCCGCTTGAGACAGGGCGGATTATATCCTCCGGTTACATCGGCTGAGAAGGACTGATATTTCTTCATACAAAGACAATTGCGAGCGAACTAGAAATTGGAACTGTAATATTTCTGAAAAAAATACACGCCACAATGCCCCCCAACACCTACCCTGCACCTCAACTTCTGGAGCTTGTTCGTAATGAAAACCACGCTTCGCTTGGCACTGGCCGTCAGTGCCTTTGCATCGGTCTCCGCCTTCGCCACCGATATCACCGGTGCAGGCGCCACCTTCCCGTATCCGTTGTACGCCAAGTGGGCTGCCACCTATCAAACCGAAACCGGCAGCAAGATGAACTACCAATCGATCGGCTCCGGCGGCGGCATCAAGCAGATTACCGCCAAGACGGTCGATTTCGGCGCCTCCGACATGCCGCTCAAGCCGGAAGACCTGGCCAAGACCGGCCTGACCCAGTTCCCGACCGTGATCGGCGGCGTGGTGCCGGTGGTCAACATTCCCGGCATCAAGGCCGGCCAACTGAAATTCACCGGCCCGCTGTTGGCCGACATCTATCTGGGCAAGGTCAAGACCTGGAACGATCCGGCCATCGTCAAGTTGAACCCGGGCGTGAAGCTGCCGAAGGACACCATCTTCCCGGTACGCCGCGCCGATGGTTCGGGCACCACCTTCATCTTCACCAATTATCTGTCCAAGGTATCGCCGGAATGGGCCGGCAAAGTCGGCAGCAATACCTCCGTCAATTGGCCGGCCGGTCAAGGCGGCAAGGGTAACGAAGGGGTGGCGAACTTCGTCAACCGCATCAAGGGTTCGATCGGTTACGTCGAGTACGTCTACGCCAAGCAAAACAACATGGCCTATGGCCAGATGAAGAACGCAGACGGCAAGTTCGTGCAACCAAGCCAGGAGACCTTCAAGGCCGCCGCCGGTCATGCCGACTGGAAGAAAGCCCCGGGCTACTATCTGCTGCTGACCAACCAACCCGGCGCCGACACCTGGCCGATCGCCGGCGCGACCTTCATCCTGATGCACAAGAAGCAGGACAAGCCGGTTCAAGCCACCGCCGCCCTGAAGTTCTTCGACTGGGCATACAAGAGCGGCGACGGCGCAGCCACCGGTATGGACTATATTCCGCTGCCGGAAAGCGTGAAGGGTATGATCCGCGACAGCTGGAAGCAAATCACCGACGCCAGCGGCCAGCCGGTCTGGAAGTAATACCGGATTGGCGGTTTGCACAGTCCGAAAACGGCCGGGGAGCCTCTCCCCGGCTTTTTGTCTCAGACAACATCGAGTCAATGTATGGAAAAGTTCAGCAACGATCAGGTAATGCGGCGTCAGATGCTATTTGATCAGGTCTTCAAGGTCGTTACCCGCGGCTTCGCATTCCTGGTGCTGGCTCTATTGCTCGGCATCCTGATATCCCTGATGATCGGCGCGATGCCCAGCATCAAGGCTTTCGGATTCGGTTTTCTGACCTCGGGCGAATGGGATCCGGTCGCGGGTCGCTTCGGCGCGGCCGTGCCGATCTTCGGCACATTGATCACCTCGTGCATCGCGCTGTTGATCGGCGTACCGATCAGTTTCGGCATCGCATTGTTCCTGACCGAGCTGTGCCCGGCCGGGCTCAAGCGCCCATTGGGCATCGCCGTCGAACTATTGGCCGGCATCCCTTCCATCATTTACGGCATGTGGGGCCTGTTCGTGTTCGCCCCCTATTTTTCCGAAAACATCCAACCGTGGCTGATCGATAACCTCGGCACGGTGCCGTTCGTCGGCTGGGTGTTCCAAGGCGCACCGATGGGGATCGGCATTTTCACCGCCGGCCTGATCCTGGCGATCATGGTGATTCCGTTCATCGCCTCGGTCATGCGCGACGTCTTCGAAGTCGTGCCCACACTGCTGAAGGAGTCGGCCTACGGCCTGGGCTCCACCACTTGGGAAGTGGTGCGCTACGTGGTACTGCCCTACACCAAAACCGGCGTGGTCGGCGGCATCATGCTCGGCCTCGGCCGCGCATTGGGCGAGACCATGGCGGTGACCTTCGTCATCGGCAACTCCTCGCACTTCGCACCCGGGCTGTTCCAACCCGGCAATTCGATCGCCTCGTCGCTGGCCAACGAGTTCGCCGAAGCCAACGGCGATCTGTACATCGCCTCGCTGATCCAGTTGGGTCTGATCCTGTTCTTCATCACCTTCGTGGTACTGGCCTGCTCGAAAATTCTGCTCCTGCGTCTCAAGCGCCAGGAAGGCAAAGCATCCTGACCGGAGAGTGCGATACCATGAGCGACACCCTGCTGGCTTCCCCGGCGAAGCAAAAAACGGAATCCTACTCGATGAATCAATCGATCTATCGCCGTCGGCGCATGATCAACGGCCTCACCATGGGCATCTCGATATTCGCCATGGCGTTCGGCTTGTTCTGGCTGTGCTGGATCCTGTTCACGTTGTTGCAGAACGGCCTGAGCGGCATCCATCTGTCGGTCTTCACCCAAAGCACCCCGCCTCCCGGCGAAAGCGGCGGCCTGGGTAACGCCATTGTCGGCAGCTTGCTGATGACGATGTCCGGCACGCTGATCGGCACGCCGGTCGGCATTCTGGCCGGCATCTACCTGGCCGAATACGGCCAGCGCGGTTGGCTATCGCCGGCCACGCGCTTCATCAATGACATTTTGCTGTCGGCTCCGTCCATCGTGATCGGGCTGTTCGTCTATGAAGTTTTCGTGGTGACGCAGGGCCATTTCTCCGGCTGGGCCGGTTCGCTGGCGCTGTCGCTCCTGGTGATCCCGGTGGTGGTGCGTACCACGGAGAACATGTTGCGGCTGGTGCCCAACAGCCTGCGCGAAGCAGCCATCGCACTCGGCACGCCGCAGTGGAAGGTCACGATGCACGTCACATTGCGCGCAGCCAAGTCGGGGGTGCTCACCGGCGTGCTGCTGGCCGTGGCCCGCATTTCGGGCGAAACCGCGCCGCTTTTGTTCACCGCGCTGAACAACCAGTTCTGGAACAGCAATATGAATCAGCCGATGGCGAACTTGCCGATCGTGATCTTTCAGTTCGCCATGAGCCCATACAACGACTGGCACACACTGGCCTGGGCCGGCTCGCTGCTAATCACCTTCAGCGTCCTGGCATTGAATATTTTCGCCCGCTGGCTGGGCAGTCAAAAACACCAATCTCACTAAGGCTTGCATACCATGGCTGAAACTGGCACCAAGCTCCAGGTCAAAGACCTGAACTTCTTCTACGGCAACTTTCACGCGCTCAAGGGCATTTCGCTCGGTATCGCCGCCAACAAAGTGACGGCCTTCATCGGCCCGTCCGGCTGCGGCAAGTCGACGTTGTTGCGCACGTTCAACCGGATGTTCGAGCTCTACCCCGGCCTACGCGCCGAAGGCGAGATCTGGCTAGACAAGCGCAACATCCTCGGTCGAGACATCGACGTCAACTTGCTGCGCGCCAAGGTCGGCATGGTGTTCCAAAAGCCGACCCCGTTCCCGATGTCGATCTACGACAACATCACCTTCGGTGTGAAGCTGTACGAAAAGCTAAGCAAGACCGAAATGGACGACCGGGTCGAATGGGCTTTGCGCAAAGCCGCGCTGTGGGAGGAGGTCAAGGACAAACTCAAGCAATCCGGCCACTCGCTCTCCGGCGGTCAGCAGCAACGTCTGTGCATCGCACGCGCGGTCGCTTCGAAGCCGGAAGTGCTATTGCTGGACGAACCGACCTCGGCGCTCGACCCGATCTCGACCGCGCACATCGAGGAGCTGATCCACGAACTGAAAGAGGATTACACCATCGCCATCGTCACCCACAACATGCAGCAGGCTGCGCGGGTTTCCGACTACACCGCCTACATGTACCTGGGTGAAATGATCGAGTTCGGCGAAACCGACACCATCTTCACCACGCCCAAACAGCGCGCAACGGAAGATTACATTACCGGCAAGTTCGGTTAATGACAAAGAAGTAATTAGCAAGGCGAAGCCTCTGAAAACAGGGGCTTTTTTATAGCAAAAACCAAATTCCAGACCTCCGCGGACCACGAGATGTCAAGAAGATTCTTACATCCTGTTGAACAGGAAGCGACACCATCGCTTCCCTTTGTCTTGCAGGCTTGACGGAATACCTCTACCCCACAACAATCCACCCTCAGACTCAACTAGTGTAAGAATCATGCTGGCACTCTTTTCCGGGCTCGACCTCAAACTGGCGGTCACCCTGTTCCTTTCGCTCGGCTTCGTGCTGACCTTCGAATTCATCAATGGCTTCCACGACACGGCCAATGCGGTCGCCACGGTCATTTACACCCAGTCGATGAAGCCGCGCCTGGCCGTCTTCGCCTCGGGCGTCTGCAACTTCCTCGGCGTATTGTCCGGCGGCCTGGCGGTCGCCTACGCCATCGTGCACCTGCTGCCGGTCGACCTGCTGGTCTCGGTCAACACCGCGCACGGCATGTCGATGGTATTCGCATTGTTGGCCGCGGCCATCCTGTGGAACCTCGGCACCTGGTATCTCGGGCTGCCCGCCTCCAGCTCGCACACCTTGATCGGCGCCATTCTCGGCGTCGGCCTGGCCAATGCCTTGGTCAACCACACGCCGCTGTCGCAGGGCATCAACTGGGCCAAGGCCATCGATGTCGGCATGTCGCTATTGCTGTCGCCGATAGTCGGCTTCGTTCTGTCCGGCATCATCGTCGTGTTGCTGCGCCGTTACCGCGGTCGCAGCAACATGCACAAAACGCCGTATCAGCGCCAACAGGTCGAAGGCCGCAAGCATCCGCCGTTCTGGACCCGTTTCATGCTGATTCTCTCCGCCATGGGCGTCAGCTTCGCCCACGGCTCCAACGACGGTCAAAAAGGCGTCGGCCTGATCATGTTGGTCCTGATCGGCATCGTACCGGCAAACTACGTGCTCAACATGGACTCCAACCCGTACCAGATCGAGCGCACGCGTGACGCCGCCTTGCACCTGCAGCAGTTCTATGCCGAGCACAATCCCGCCCTGCAAGTTCTACTCGCCAAGAGCAACCACAGCGTCACCCACGGCTGCAATCCGTTGGTCACCGCCAAGACCGCCGACGACCTCAATCAGGCGCTGTTGAACGGCAACGACTACCACAATCTGTCGCCGGAACAACGCTGGGACGTACGCACCCGCCTGCTCTGCCTGGACGATGCCGCCAAACTGGCCAGCCAACTGCCGCATCTGTCCGATGGCGACAAGCGCAATTTGCAGGCGCTGCGCAGCGACCTGACGCAAACCACGGAATACGCGCCGGCCTGGGTCATCATGTCGGTGGCTTTGGCTCTGGGGGTCGGCACCATGATCGGCTGGCGCCGCGTGGTCAAGACGGTCGGCGAAGGCATCGGCAAAAAGGATATGACCTACGCGCAAGGGATGGCCGCACAAATCACCGCGGCGATCTCCATCGGTTTGGCCAGCCTGTTCGGCATGCCGGTCTCCACCACGCATGTGCTATCAAGCGGTGTTGCCGGCTCGATGGTCGCCGACAAATCGGGACTGCAGTTCGGCACCATCCGCGCCATCCTGCTCGCGTGGCTATTCACCCTGCCGGTCTCCATGGCGCTGTCGGCCGGCTTGTACTATCTCGCATCGCTGTGGATCGGATAAGACAAACCCACAAACCGGGCTAACTACCCGGCTTGTGGGTTTGGCATCTAATCTATCGGCGTCCAGTGGTAACGATCGAACGCCTCCGGCGTCCAGATGACGGCAGTCAGTCCCGCTTGGGGCCATATGGTCCCATCCGCGGCACCAGGGGCGCTGGGAAACTCTAGCCCGACATGCTGCATACCGGGCGCCAAGCAAAAAAACTTACCGGCGTTCTGCTCCAAGCCCGGTTTGCACACCGCCTTTTGGGAATCGGGATAAAAATCGGCAAATCGCCTTCCCGGGGAAAACCCGGATCGCCGCATGATCTCCGGCATTCTCACGACAATCCTGCCGATGTAACTTTTTTTACTGCCTGGCCGGTCTCCCGGCAGAACCTCCATGGCGACCTGCCTACCGCGGGTGACGCTCAATAGCGGTACCACTCTATCTTCGGACGCGACGGTCGTTTGGCGGATAGTGAATCCGGGCAACGCCCGCTTGAGCGATGACGCGGTCGCCTCCGTCTGCGCGCCAAGCGGCCCGACGCCGGCATCGGTCACTTTCAATATGGGTACATCGGCAGCCCAGACGGCGGCACAGATGCCAACCATCAGTGCCGCCGTTGCGCCCCATCGGCATCCGCGGCTCATGCCTTGTCTTCGAGCAAACAGCGATAAATCAACCCGCCGACAATGGCGCCCAGAATCGGCGCAAGCCAGAAAAGCCAAAGCTGCTGAAGTGCCCAGGTACCCTGAAACAACGCTACAGCGGTGCTGCGTGCGGGATTGACCGAGGTATTGGTTACCGGAATGCTGATCAGGTGAATCAAGGTCAGTGCCAAACCGATAGCGATGGGGGCGAAACCCGCCGGCGCACGCGCATCGGTCGCCCCATGGATCACAATCAGGAAAAAGGCCGTCAGCACGAACTCGGCGACAAAAGCTGCCGGTAAGGCATAGCCGCCGGGCGAATGCTCGCCGAAACCGTTCGAGGCAAAGCCGCCGACCGGATCGAAGCCCGCCTTGCCGCTAGCGATCAAATACAGCACAGCCGCCGCGACGACCCCGCCGACCACTTGCGCAACGATGTAGCCCGCCGCGTCTTTTGCCTCGAAGCGCCCACCCGCGCACAAGCCGACCGTCACCGCAGGGTTAAAGTGCCCGCCCGAGATATGGCCGACGGCATAAGCCATCGTCAAGACGGTCAGACCGAAAGCGAGCGAGACTCCGACGAAGCCAATGCCCAACTGAGGAAATGCCGCAGCCAACACCGCACTGCCGCAGCCGCCGAACACCAGCCAGAACGTGCCGAAGAACTCGGCGAAAAGTCGCTTGATCATGGTTTCTCCTCCTATCACAACAGTTGTGATTTTTATAAAACTATATAGGAAAAGAAAATCATTCTTAGCAAGCGCTTTTTTGTCAGAGCCCATGCTGCCGCCATCTTTTTTTTCGTGTTGTGGGGCCATGGGCGCTGACTGAACGGAACTTGACGCACATCAAGTGTAGCGCCGGGATTACAATTGATCAGAAGTTCATATCTTGCTAATATACACATGCTTCATCATGGTTTCTCCTTTGTTGTTTGCAGCAATCCCATTTATGCCTTGGCCCCCCAGCCAAGGCATTTTTTTTGCCCTGAACACGGATGGCGGGTTTTGACGCAAAACAAAGCTACCTACCACTTAGGCTTTGAGGAAGTGTTCGCGGCCTGCCAACCAGCGCGCCAGATGCGCCTGGGCGCACTCGGGCGCATCGCTCAGCATGCGCGGCGCCAATTCACGCGCCTGAGCCAACAACTCGGCATCCTGCTCCAAATCGGCGAAGCGCAGCATCGGCATACCGCTTTGCCTGGCGCCCAGCAACTCACCCGGGCCGCGGATCTGCAGATCCTGGCGCGCGATCTCGAAGCCATCGGTGTATTGGTAAATCACCTTCAGCCTAGCCTTGGCCAACGCCGACAGCGGCGTCTCGAACATCAACACGCAAATCCCCCCAGCGCTGCCTCGCCCAACACGCCCGCGCAGCTGATGCAACTGAGACAACCCCATGCGCTCGCTATGCTCGATGATCATCAACGTGGCATTCGGCACATCCACCCCCACTTCGATCACCGTGGTGGCAACCAGCAATTGAATCTCATTGGCGGCGAATGCCGCCATGACCTCGGCCTTCTCTGCCGGCTTCATGCGCCCGTGCACCAAACCAACCCGCCACTCTGGCAGCTCGGCCGTCAACGCCTCGAAGGTGTCCACTGCCGTCTGTAGTTGCAGGGCCTCGGATTCCTCGATCAACGGGCACACCCAATAGGCCTGTTGCCCTTTGGCACAGATGCGGGCGACGTGGGCCACCATCTCGTCGCGCCGGTCGCTGTTGACCAATTTGGTCACGATCGGGGATCGCCCCGGCGGCAACTGGTCGATGATCGACACATCCAGATCGGCGTAATAGCTCATTGCCAAGGTACGCGGAATCGGTGTCGCCGACATCATCAACTGATGCGGTTCGCCCCCCTTGTCTTTCAATGCCAAACGCTGACCGACACCGAAGCGATGCTGCTCGTCGACAATCGCCAGTCCCAGACGCTGAAACGACACGTCGTCCTGAAACAGCGCATGCGTTCCCACCGTTAGGCGCACGGCGCCGTCGGCGATCCGCGCCAATGTCTCGGTTTTCTGTTTCTTGCGCAGCGATCCGGACAGCCAGGCCACATCGATCCCCAGCGGCGCGAGCCAGGCGGACAACTTCAAATAATGCTGTTCCGCCAAGATTTCAGTCGGCGCCATCAGGGCCACCTGATAACCCGCCTCGATCGCCGCCAGCGCCGCCATGGCGGCCACCACGGTCTTACCGCTGCCGACATCCCCTTGCAGCAGGCGCTGCATCGGATGCGGCTCCCGCATGTCGGCCAGGATCTCCACCAGCACCTTTTGCTGTGCCTCGGTCAAGGTAAACGGCAAATTCGCGCCGAGCGCGTGGCGCAGCGAACCGTCGCCTAAGAGACGCGGCGCATTGCCGGTACGGCGCTGCCGATAGGAAAGCCGCATCGACAACTGCTGTGCCAGCAATTCATCGAACTTCAGCCGTTGCCAGGCCGGCAGCAGCGGATCGTTCAACTGCTGCAGCGAGTAATCCGGCGTCGGCGCATGCAGTAGTTGCACAGCCTCGGCAAAGGTACAAAGCCCGAGCTGCTCGCGCCACCCCGGCGGCAGCGTCTCTGCCATCGGCTGCGCGCGAAGCTCGGCATGAATCAACTTACGCAGCGGCGGCTGCGTCAACCCCGACAAGGTCGGGTACACCGGCGTCATCCGATCGGCCAGCGGCTCGCCCGGTGTGACCGGCCGACATTTGGGATGCACCATTTCATCGCCGAAAAACCCGCGGCGCACTTCGCCCAACACGCGCAGGCGCACCCCCTGGGCCATTTGCTTTTGTTGACTGGGATAGAAATGAATGAAGCGCAGCAACAGCTGGCCGCTGTCGTCCTCGATACGCACCAACAATTGTCGGCGCGGACGGAACTGCACCTCCTGCGCCACCACCAGCCCCTCTACCAGCGCCGGCTGGCCATAGGGGGCATGCTTGATCGGAAACAGGTGGCTCTCGTCTTCGTAACGCAACGGCAGATGCAGCACCAGATCGAAACGGCGGCGGATGCCGAGTTTCTCCAGCTTCTTGGCGAGCGCGGGCGCCGCGGTGATCGGCTGATTGGCGAGGTCGGGGGCGATAATCATGGCCATCGATTGTAACGCAATCGGCGGCCGAGACGACAAACGGGCCGACGCCCGTAAGGGTCGGCCCGTCGATATTCGGTTCAAAAACTTACTGACGTTCCCAGACTTGCGAACGGCCCAGCAAGGAAATACCTAAGAAGCCACGCACCTCCAGCTTTTTGCCGCCCTCGAGCACGGTCATCTTGGCGCTATAGACCTTGCCCGATTTCGGGTCGAGGATACGGCCGCCGCTCCAGGTCTTGCCGTCTTGCTTCAGCCCCCACAGAATGGTCATGCCCAAGTCGGGCTTACCTTTCAGTGCGCCTTCGCAGTTATCGCACACGGCATCCGGGTGTTGCAGCAGCTTGACGATCTTGCCGGTCAACTCGCCACTGGCGGTCTGGGAGATTTCAATCAGCGCCTTGGCTTGATGAGTTTGATCGTCGATGTTTTTCCATACGCCGACCGGTGTGTCTTCGGCCAAGGCAAAAGTAGACAGCAAACCCAATACAACCGCCAACAGCACGGCTTTGCAGCGAATCATCATGGAATTTCTCTCCGTTGTAATATTAAAACGCAAGTTTGGAGTCCGGGCTCTAGAATGCCAATATGGTACTCAAACGTCAAGCTTGATTCTGTGACAGCACCGTGCGTCGATTCAATCGTCTTTGAGGAACAGGGTCAGCAGGTCGTTCAGAAAACGCTGCCCATGCAATGTCGGGCGCACGTGCGTCGGCGAACGTTCGATCAGTCCACGCGACTCGGCCTGAGCCAGCTCGCGCTGAATAGCGGCCAACGACAAACCGGTACGTTCGGCGAACAACGCAAGCTCAAACCCCTCGGTCAGCCGTAGCAGATTCATCATGAATTCGAACGGCAGCGCCGAACGCGCCACGCGCTGCCGTGTTTGAACGGCATCGCCGGCGGCCAACGCCTGCAGATAGGCGGTCGGCTGCTTATGGCGCATTTCGCGCACGATGCCTTCGGCCGAACTGATCTTGGCGTGCGCGCCGGCGCCGATGCCCAGATAATCGCCGAAACGCCAATAATTCAGGTTATGTTGGCATTGCCGCTCGGGCCGGGCAAAGGCCGACGTTTCGTAATGCATGAAGCCGGCCTCGGCCAAACGGGCTTCCAGCGCCTCCTGCATATCGGCGGCCCGATCCTCGTCCGGCAAGCCGGCCGGCTCGTAGCGGGAAAACAGCGTGTTGGGCTCGATGGTCAGATGATAGGCAGACAAGTGCGTGACGCCATGCGCGAGCCCTTGCGACAAATCGTCGAGCGCCAAAGCGAGCGTTTGCTGTGGCAACGCATACATCAGATCGAGGTTGACGTTGTCGAAGTGATGAAGGGCGATGTCCAACGCGACATGTGCTTGGCGGCTGTCATGGATACGGCCCAGCCGACGCAACGCTTCGTCGTCGAAGCTTTGGATGCCCACCGACAACCGGTTGACGCCGGCGGCACGGAAAGCTTTGAATTTCTCGGCTTCGAAGGTTCCCGGGTTGGCCTCCATGGTGATCTCCGCCGCCGGTGCCAAACGCACGCGAGCGCGAATACCGTCGAGCAGCATCTCCATCGCCGCCGGGGACATTAGGCTGGGCGTACCGCCACCGATGAACACGGTATGTACCGCCCGGCCCCAAACCGCCGGCAATGCCAACTCCAAATCGCGCAAGAGCGCTGCGACATAGGCCAGATCGTCGAAGCCGGCCCGCGCTTCGTGCGAATTGAAGTCGCAGTACGGGCACTTGCGCACGCACCAGGGGAAATGAACGTACAGCGACAGCGGCGGCAGCTGCGTCAGTCCGGTATGCGGCGTAAACACGACCTGTGTCATGCCAAAGTCCGCAATTTTTCGAGCATCTGGCGCATCGCCTGCCCGCGGTGGCTGTCGCGATTTTTCTCCTCGGGCGGCAGCTCGGCCACGGTGCAGCCGCGTCCCGGCAGATGGAAGTACGGGTCGTAACCGAAGCCCCCCTCGCCGGCCGGCCGATCCTGGATTTCGCCGAGCCAGACACCATCCGCCACCAGCGGGTGCGGATCATCCGCATGACGAACAAAGACCAGTACACAGACGTACCAAGCGCGACGATCCGCCACGCCGCGCAGCCGCTCGACCAACAAGCGGTTATTGCGCTCATCGGACTTGGGCTCGCCGGCGAAGCGCGCCGACAACACGCCGGGTTGCCCGTCAAGCGCCGTCACGCACAAGCCGGAATCGTCGGCCAGCGCGGGCAGACCGGTAACCTGGCTGGCGTGGCGCGCCTTGGCCAGCGCGTTTTCGAGAAACGTGCCATACGGTTCAGGACACTCCGGCACATTCAATTCACGCTGAGCCAGCACCTGGATGCCCAGCGGCGCCAGCAAATCGGAAAACTCGCGCAACTTGCCGGCATTGTTGCTGGCAAGCACCAATTTTTCGAACATTATTTTTCCCTTTTGTGCGACACACCCGACACCGTATCGACCGCATGATCGATACGCATGTCGTGCCACATGCGACGCAAATGGCGCAGCCGTTTAGGCGGCATTTCGCGTAACACGGTCCACTTCCGCAGTGCCGCCGGATCGGGATTGATGACCGGGTGGTATTTGATGTCGTCGTGGAAGAACGGCGCAGCAGTCAGCACCGGGGTGGTTGCGCCGTTGACGTTGCCGAGCTCGGCGGCATTCTTGCCCGCCAACAAAAAATTGACGAAGCGCTGCGCCAGCTCAGGGTGCGGCGCGGACACTGGAATGGCCATACTATCGATCGCCAGTTGGTTGCCCTCGCGCTGCAGCACATAGCCGATGGTATACGGTCGGTGTTCGCGCTTGGCCGCCTCGCGTGCCTGATAGAACTCGGAAGAGAATCCCAACTGCACCCAGGCTTCGCCCGAGACCAGATCCTTCCAATAGTAGTTGCCGCCATAACCCGACCAGTATGGACGCGCGGCGGCGATCACCTCGCGCGCACGTTGATAGTCGTCGTCATTGGCGCTGTTCGGATCCAATCCAAGGTACATCAACGCCGCGGCAAACACGGTGCGCGGATTGTCCACGACGTTGACGTGCCCCTTGAGCTTGGCCAACACCTTCGGATCGAATACCGCCGACCAGCTATAAGGGTCGATATTCAGCTCGCGTAGCTTCTCGATGTTGTAGCCGACGACCGCCAACGACAGCGAGGCAGGCAAGGTATAGGTGCTGCCGAGGTCGTAGGCCGGATTGGCCAGGATCGGATTCAGATCGGCGGCATTGGGTAAACGGCTCTTGTCGAAAGGCTGCACCAGCTTGCGGCGCAGCAGCTCCGGCACGGTGAAGCTAGACGGGAAAACCACATCGACCGCCGGACCGCCACTGCTCAAGCGGGCCAACATCTCGTCGCCGTCTTCGTAAAAATCTTGATCGACCTGACAGTGGCAACGCTGCTCGAAGCGCTCGATAAGCACATCCGGCAGGAAGTCGTGCCGGCTGTATAGATGCAGTACCGGCTGGGCCAGCGCCGACGCGCAGGACAGGAAAAGCAAGCAGGCGAGAGATCTCATGGACTTATTCGTCATGTGCCTCGGACAAGGTTCTGGAAACGCCGATTTCCGCCAATGCGCGCAGCAGCAAACCCGCATCGGCGCCTTCCAGGCATGCGGCGTCGGATAACATGCGTCGCCAGCGGCGCGCGCCTGGCATACCCTGGAACAGCCCGAGAATATGGCGGGCCAGGTTACGCAACTTATGCCCTTCGGCCAGCATGCGCTCGGCGTAAGGCACCAGCGCTTCGACCACCTCGGTGCGAGACAGCGGCGGCGCGGACTCGCCATAATAGCGCGTATCCCATGACGCCATCAGATAAGGATTATGATAGCCCTCGCGACCGACCATCACGCCATCTACATGGCGCAACTGCTCGTCGATCTGCGTCAGCGTCTGCACGCCGCCATTGAGCAAAATCTCCAACTGAGGGAACTCGGCCTTGAGACGATGCACATAGTGATACTTCAGCGGCGGAACCTCGCGGTTTTCCTTCGGCGACAACCCCTTGAGAATGGCATTGCGCGCATGCACGATGAACGTGCCGCAGCCGGCCTCGGCCACCGTGGCGACGAAATCGCGCACAAAGCCATATTCCTCGACGGCATCGATGCCGATACGATGCTTGACCGTCACATCGATGCCCACCGCGTCGCGCATGGCCTTGACGCAATCCGCCACCAACGCCGACTCGGCCATCAGGCAGGCGCCGAACGCCCCCTTCTGCACCCGCTCCGACGGACAACCGACATTCAGGTTCACCTCGTCGTAGCCCCAGGATTCGGCCAGGCGCGCGCAATGCGCCAAATCTTGCGGCTCGCTGCCGCCCAGTTGCAAGGCCAACGGGTGCTCGGCCTCATCGAAGCGCAAATGGCGCTCGACATCGCCATGCAGTAAAGCGCCGGTGGTGACCATCTCGGTATAAAGCCAAGTATGGCGGCTGATCAATCGGGCAAAGAAGCGATAATGGCGGTCGGTCCAGTCCAGCATCGGGGCGACGGACAGACGGCGGGAAGGCAATTTCACGGGACTTCCTTGACTGGCGCGGCTTTCAGCGCCATTGACTGCAATCTTATTACAATTCATTCCGGCTGATTTCCGCCCATTTTCGTCACTTTGGCACGACAAAGACTGCCACATTTTAGGGATCTCACGCTCATCCGGACTCTTTGCGGAACGGCCCCGCCACCTGGATGGCCATGATGACTAAGCATTTGAAAAAACGCAGAATTATCCTATTTCGCCCATACGCGGGTCAAGCGAAAGGGCAAGATAATCTTCCGCAAAGCCCGTCATCAGCCTTTCAAACCCCGCTGCACCTGCCACGCCAATGGCAGGGTAAGCAGCAAAACGGCGGCCAGAGCCATCACCGCAACAGGCGCACCGGCCATATCGCCCAGGCGGCCGAACAACACGGGGGACAACGCGCCGCCGCCGATGGTACCGGTATAGAACAGCGCGAAGGCATGATCTCGCTTGCTTCCCGCGCCGGCGAGCTCCGGCACCGTGCCATACAGCACCGAAGAGGTACCGTTCAAAGCTAAGCCGAGCAGCGGCAGCATGACCATCGTCCCAGTCAAGGACAACCATAGCGCCAACAGGATCAGCAAGGAGGTAGCCGACTCCGTCAGCCATACCGTTTTCATCATGCCGATGCGCGCGCCCAGATAGCCGCAAAACAGCTTACCGAAAGCCCCGCCGACAAATAATAGCGAGAGCGCCAAGCCGATGCCGGCCGTGCCCGCTCCCTTACTTTTCAACAGGAAGGGCAGAAAGGTGAGAAACCCCATCCGCACCGCGCTGTCCAGCGCGCCGGTCAGCAGCAGCGCACGCATCCCACTGGCCGAGCCCGGCCCTCCCGCGGCCTTCGCCGCCTTGGCCAGGCCAGGGCCGGTATCGCTGCGAACCGGAATGAGCCACCACAGCAAGCCTGCCGCGGCCAGGCCCAGCAAGCCCATCAAACTGACAGTGGTCCGCCAACTGGCCACCGTCAGCAACAGCCCCACCAGCGCCGGAATCAGCGTCTTGCCGATATCGCCGGCAAAATTATACTGCGCCAGCGCCTGTTTCCCCCCGCCCCCACCCTCATGGGCATCGGCGACCAGGGAAGCGGCTAGCGGATGCTGGACGCTGGCGCCCAGGCCGCCCAGCAACAGGGCGACCAGCAGAACCGCCATACCGCCGGCCTGGCCGGCGATCAAATAGGCGATGCCGGCCAGCGCCGTCCCCGCCACCAACATGCGCGCCCGTCCCCAGTGTCTCGCCGCTCGGCTGGCCAACAACTGAAAGCCGGCCATCATCCCCGAATAGCTGCCGCGTAGCAGGCCAATCTGTGCGTAGCCGATGCCGAATTGCGCCTGCCAGATCGGCAACAGCACATAGATCAAATCGGTCAGTCCATCATGCACCGCATGGGCGCCTGAGGCCGCCAGCAAGGAACGGGAACGACGAGATGCCTCGGCGGCAGCCGATTCGGGGGCGAATGCAGCACTTCTCGGATCGTTCATTGGCGTGTATCACATTCCGGCGCCGCCGGCTGTCAAAATGGCTATTTTTTATAAAATGCAATGACAACAAGTTGGCATTTTATAATGATTGCGGATCTTAATGGCCGATTGCCGTCGATTTTTCAAACAAAGGGCCAGACGTTTTATCAACGTCCGGCCCTGGTGTGGCGCTGGAGAGGCGGCGGAGATCAGACGACGACGAGCCCACCCATGGCGTGCGGCTGGCCATCGAGCGCCATCATCACCGACAACGCGGTAATGGTGATGATGGAAAAGAAGAACACCTTGCGCGCCCAGACCCGTTCATCCACGCTTTGGCGGTAACCCGCGAGCGCCATCTTCAGCCACCACAGACTGGTGGCGCAAGCCACCGCCAGATAGCCGTAGCCGGCATACCCGCCAACCGCCAGCATAACGGTGGCCACGGCGAACGCCAGGATGTAGAGCACGATCTGCTGTTTGGCCCGATCGATGCCCTTCACCACCGGTAACACCGGGATGCGCGCCGCCTGGTAATCCTGCAGGCGGAAGATGGCAATAGCATAGGAATGCGGCATCTGCCATAAGCTGAACATGCACAGCAGAATCAGCGCTCCGCTATCGAAACGGCCAGTCACCGCACAATAGCCGGCCACCGGCGGCACGGCACCGGACAAGCTTCCGACTAGCGTGCCGTAAACCGAGCGGCGCTTCATATACAGGCTATAGACGCCGACATAGACCGCGAAACCGAACAGCGCACAGGCAAAAGCCAGCGGATTGGCGCCAAACCACAGCAGTGCGAAACCGGCGATGCCTAACACGCCGCCATGCGCCAGCGCGGCCTTGCGGCTCATGACGCCGGTGACCAGCACGCGCGTGCGGGTGCGTGCCATCCTGGCGTCGATATCGCTGTCGATGCAGTTGTTGAAAGCGCAACCGGAGGCCACCACCAGCGATAACCCCGCCAGGGTGGCCAGCATCAGCGCCCAGTCGATGCGCCCCTGCGCCGCCAGCAGAAACCCGCCGGCAGCCGAAATCAGGTTGCCGAACAGGATGCCGGGTTTGACGACCAGCCAATAGCGTTTGAGCTTCAACGCCGGCCTCACTCGACCGCACGCATCATCAGCACGTCGGCGGAGGTGATGATCCACACCGACAGGCCGACCAGCATCACGATGATCATGGCCGTGAAGATGAAAGAGAACGTGTTGAGCTTGCCTTGGGCATCGCGCAAATGGAGGTGCAGGAAATACTTCAGATGCACCAGAATCTGCACCACCGCCAACACGAAGATGCCCACCGTCGCCGCCTGGCGGGTAAAGTTGCCGCTCATCACCATCCAGAATGGGATCGCCGTCAGCACCACCGACAGGGCAAACCCCACCAGATAGCTTTTGACGCTGCCGTGGTCGGCGGCGTGTTCATGTGCGTGACTCATCACAGGACTCCCTTCAAGTACACCACAGTGAAGACGCAGATCCAGACGATGTCGAGGAAGTGCCAGAACAGGCTCAGGCAGTTCAGCCGGGTCAATGCGCGGCCGGTCAAGCCCGTCTTGATCACTTCGAACATCATCACCGCCATCCACAGCAGACCGGCGGTCACGTGCAGGCCGTGCAGGCCGACCAAACCGAAGAACGACGACAGGAAGGCACTGACGTTCGGGCCGTTACCCTCGGCGATCAGGTGATGGAATTCGTTGACTTCCATGCCGATAAAGGCGGCGCCGAACAGGAAGGTCACCGCCAGCCACGCCAATACGCCGCGCTTGTGGCCCTGATGGCCGGCTATCATGGCGAAGCCGTAGGTGATACTGGACAGCAACAACGCCGCGGTCTCCAACAGCACGTAAGGCAGCTCGAAGATGTCCTTACCCGACACGCCGCCGGCGGTATTGCGATACAACACCGCATAGGAAGCAAAGGCGGTAGCGAACAAGATGCAGTCGGTCATCAGGTAGAACCAGAAACCGAGTACTTTCTGCTCGCCGCTATCGTGGTGCGCGTGGCCGTCATGGCCGAGCGCTTGATTTAAACTAGTCATGGTTACTCCTAGCCCTTACACCAAGGTGGCCGGTTCGACGTCGCTGCTGCGCTTAGGCTCAGGGACGCGTTCGCTATAGGCATCCACGTCGATACCGATGCGTTCGAAGCGCTCGCGCTCGATGGCCTCGATTTCATCCGGTTGCACGTAGTAGTCCAGGTTGTCGTCGAAAGCGCGAACCAGCATGCTGCCGACGATGCCGACCAGGCCGGCGGCCGCCAGCCACCAGATATGCCAGATCAACGCAAACCCTAGAATCGTGGTGAAGCCGCCGATGGCCACACCGACGCCGGTATTCCTCGGCATATGGATCGGTTCGTAGGACGTCGGCACCTGGTAGGCGATCCCCTTTTCCTTCATGTCGGTGAAGGCGTCGATATCATGCACGACCGGCAACTTGGCGAAGTTGTAGAACGGCGGCGGCGATGAAGTCGACCATTCCAGCGTATGGCCGTTCCATGGGTCGCCATTCACGTCGAGCGCCTTCTTGCGATCGCGCAGGCTGACGGCGATCTGCAGCAACTGGCAGGCAATGCCGCACGCGACCAACACCGCGCCGACGCAGGCCAAGTACAGCCATGGCGTCCAAGCCGGATTGTCGGTGTGGTTCAGACGACGGGTCATGCCGAGGAAGCCCAGCACGTACAACGGCATGAAGGCGAAGTAGAAACCGGACTGCCAGAACCAGAATGCGGCCTTGCCCAACCGTTCGTTCAGCTTGAAGCCGAACACCTTGGGGAACCAGAAGGTGAAGCCGGCCAGGTAACCGAACACGGCGCCGCCGATGATGGTGTTATGGAAATGGGCGATCAGGAACAGGCTGTTGTGCAGCATGAAATCGGCGCCCGGCACCGCCATCAGCACACCGGTCATACCGCCGATGGAAAAGGTCACCATGAAACCCAGCGTCCAGAAGATCGGCGTTTCGAAGCGCAGCCGGCCGCGGTAAATGGTGAACAGCCAATTGAACAACTTCACCCCGGTCGGCACCGAGATCACCATGGTCGCAATGCCGAAGAAGGCGTTGACGTTGGCACCCGAGCCCATGGTGAAGAAGTGGTGCAGCCAGACCATGAAGCCCAACACCGAAATCACGCCGCTGGCGATGATCATCGAGGTATGGCCGAACAAGCGCTTACCGGTGAAGGTGGACACCACTTCGGAGAAGATGCCGAAGGCCGGCAGCACCAGGATGTAGACCTCGGGGTGGCCCCAGGCCCAGAACAGGTTCAGATACATCATGGCGTTGCCGCCCGCTTCCGAGGTAAAGAAGTGGAAGCCGAGGTAGCGGTCGAGCGACAGCATCGCCAGTGCACCGGTCAGGATCGGGAACGAGGCGACGATCAGCACGTTGGCCCAAGTGCAGGTCCAGGTGAAGATCGGCATCTGCATCAGCTTCATGCCCGGCGCTCGCATCTTGATCACGGTGACCAGGAAGTTGATCGCCGTGAGCGTGGTGCCGATGCCGGAAATCTGCAGCGCCCAGGTATAGTAGTCGACCCCGACGTCGGGGCTGAAGCCCAACTCCGACAGCGGCGGATAGGCAACCCAGCCGGTGCGAGCGAAGTTACCCACGCCAAGCGATAGGTTGACCAGAATCACCGCCGAGGTCAGCAGCCAGAAGCTCAGCGAGTTCAAGAACGGAAAGGCCACGTCGCGCGCACCGATCTGCAGCGGCAGCACGATGTTCATCAGCCCGGTCATGAACGGCATCGCCATGAAGATGATCATGATCACACCGTGGGCGGTGAAGATCTGGTCATAGTGTTCAGGGGGGAAAACGCCGAGGTGGCCACCGGTGGCCATGGCCAGTTGGGCGCGCATCATCAGTGCGTCGGCAAAGCCGCGCAGCAACATGATCATCGCCACAATGATGTACATCACGCCGATTTTCTTGTGGTCGACCGAGGTGAGCCACTCTTTCCACAAGTAGCCCCACTTGCCGTACTTGGTGATTAGCGCCATCAGCGCCAGCCCGACGAGGCCGGCGCCGGAAAGCGCGCCCATGATGATGGGCTCGTGATAGGGAATGGCGTCGAGAGTCAGTTTACCGAGCAACATCAATTCACACTCCTTGCTGCCGCCGGGGCGCATAGACGCTTGGTCAGCGCGGCCAGCTTGATATCATCGTCAGACAGGGCGAGCGAGGTTCGGCCCGCCATGTACTTATGCACGACGGCATCGAACAATTGCGGGGTCGGGGCGACATAGTACGCCACGGCATGGTTCTCGCTGGGCACGGCCAATCTGCGGTAAGCGTCGACGTCCAGAGGCTTGGCGTTGGCGCGAACTTGCGCGACCCACTTGTCGAAATCGGCCGGGGTCGAGGTGGCGACGGCATCGAATTTCATACCGGAAAAACCGGCGCCGCTGTAATTGGCCGAAAACCCCTTGTACGTCCCCGCCTCGTCGGCGATCAGGTGCAGTTGGGTCTGCATGCCGGCCATGGCGTAGATCTGCCCGCCCAATTGCGGGATAAAGAACGAGTTCATCACCGTGTCGGAGGTAATGCGGAAATCCACCGGCACATCCTTGGGGAAAGCGATCTGATTGACAGTGGCGATATTCAGCTCGGGATAGATGAACAGCCATTTCCAGTTCAGCGCCACCACCTCGATCTTCACCGGCTTTTTGTCGGAAGAGAGCGGACGGTACGGATCGAGTTGGTGCGTGGTGCGCCAAGTCAGTACGGCCAGGAAAGAAACGATGACGATCGGAATCAGCCAGACCACCACTTCAAGCTTGGTGGAATGCGCCCACTTCGGGGTGTAGGTGGCGTTGGCGTTGCTGGCGCGATACTTCCAGGCAAACACCAGGGTCAGGACGATGACCGGCACCACGACCAACAGCATCAGCAGGGTTGCCGTAATGATCAGGGACTTCTCGTCGGCCGCGATCCGGCCCTTCGGGTCAAGGATACCGCCTTGACAACCAGAGAGCAGGGCAAGCGCAAAGGGCGAGAGCCACCGCAACAGGCGGGGGGGGCTACAGTTTCTCATCTTGCGACTTCACAGGTTAAAAAAAACTTTTGACGCGGGGCACAGAGCCCAGCGCGCCAGAACCTGGCCGGACCGCGGGCTTTGTCGTTTGCTTCCCAGGGGACTCAGCGGTGGCGTGACTCCTAATCGAACCCGCCGCCGCGCTATTCTTGTTATCCGGTTCCCGGCGTTGTGTGGACGCCTGGTGATGTTGGATCGGAACGTGTCTCCGACGTTCTCGAAATGATGACGTGACAGCAGAAAATTCACTGCTCGGCGCGAGCGGTGACGTAACAATTTGCTACAGGCATTTCGGCAAACACGAACATCCCGCGACAGCCGTCCGGCTTGCTAGCAAGCCACTTTCCCCATTTGACACTGTCGTGATATAAACACCGGTTTGTCGCGTATTAACTCAGTTCTAACTAGTCGGATCAAGAGCACGCTGTCTGTCGATTAGGGAAAAATCCGCATTTCCAGCAAGAATATTGATGCGCGTCAACGACAAAATCCCCACAAAATCGTAGCAGCCCCAAGCCTTTGGCGCACTTGTCGGACAAAAAATTCCGGCCGTTGCAATTTGTTACATTTCCATTGAACACTTTTGTTGCGTCGCCGCACCTAGCGGCTGTCGACGGCTTTTTACGGATCGCGCCGACCCGCCAAATGGCGCGACGAATGCCCTGCCTTCGCCCGGCTGAGCGAATATTCCGTAGGCATTTATCTTCCGCAACGGTTGAGCCGATACGTCACACGCGCGATACTTGCAGGGTTTGCAATGCCTGGAGCAAGAAATGGCCCACCGCGTGGTGTTTGTCGAAGACGATCCGGAACTGGCCGGCCTGATCGGCGACTTCCTGTCCCGCCATGAAATGGATGTGGTGGTGGACTCGCGCGGCGATACCGCGATGGACACCATCGCGCGCGAAAACCCGGATCTGGTGCTGCTCGATATCATGCTGCCCGGCAAAGATGGTCTGACCATTTGCCGCGAACTGCGCCCGCAATTCCACGGCCCGATCGTAATGCTGACCTCGCTTGACAGCGACATGAATCAGATTCTCGGCCTCGAACTCGGTGCCAACGACTACATTCTCAAAACCACGCCGCCCTCGGTGTTGGTGGCCCGGCTACGCGCCCAGTTGCGCCATTCCGGTAGCGCGATGGCCGCACCGTCGGAGCCGGCGGCGACTTTGCCGCAAAAGCGCATCTTCGGCCAACTGACCATCGACCCGGTCAACCGCGACGTCTGGCTGACCGGCGAGCAAATCGTGCTATCGACCTCGGACTTCGACCTGTTATGGCTACTGGCGAGCCATGCCGGCGAAATCCAGAAACGCGAGACCCTACTGAAATCGCTGCGCGGCGTCAGCTACGACGGTCTGGATCGCAGTATCGACGTGGCGATTTCGCGTTTACGCAAGAAACTGGGCGACAACCCCAACGAACCGTTCCGTATCAAGACCGTACGCAACAAGGGTTACTTGTTCTCGTTGTCCGGCTGGGAGTGAGCGCACGATGCGCAAGTTGTTCATCCAGTTCTACCTACTGTTGATCGGCTGCTTCTTGGTGGCGGTGATCCTGGTCGGGGTCGTGTACAAGCAAGCGGTGGATAAAGTCGGCGAACGCTACCTGTCGGATCTGCTGCGCACCACCCTGTCGCTGATAGAAACCGAGTTGCGCGGCGTACCGCAGGAGCTATGGCTGGAGAAGCTCTCCCAGGACGATCACCGCTTCACCTTCCACGTCAAACTGGAACGCGAAAGTGCCTACGACCTGGACGATGCCTCGCGTGCCGCGTTGGCGCGCGGCGAAATTGTCATGCTGGAGAACAACTACCTATTCCTGCAGAAGATCGAAAACAGCGACTACGTGCTGGTTGCCGGCCCATTGCGCTACTTGTTCTTCCTGCACCAACTCAAGTGGTTCGATTATGCCCTGCTGGTGCTGATCGGGCTGTCGCTGGCGTTCCCGGTGTTGTTGTGGATGCGGCCCCATTGGCGCGACCTGATGACGCTGGAGCAGACCGCCACCCGGTTGGCTCACGGACATTTCACCGCCCGGGCACGGCTGCCGGAGAGTTCCGGCGTACGCCGGGTCGGGCAGGCCTTCAATCGCATGGCCGACAGCATCGCCGAACTGCTCGCCAGTAAAAAAGCGCTGACCAATGCCGTGGCGCACGAACTACGCACACCGTTGGCTCGGCTGCGCTATCGGCTGGAACTGACGGAGGACGCGGACTCGCCGGCCCATCAGGCGATGGCGCGCGACCTGGACGAAATCGACAAGCTGATCGAGGAGCTGCTGCTGCATGCCAAACTCGACCGGCCCGAGGCGCCGCTGACGCCCAGTACCTTCAACGCCGCGGGCTGGCTGGACGACCGCATTGCCGGCCAGGTGTCGTTGGCGCCCGAATTGAATTGGGTTCGACTGCCGCTGGAGGCCGATGCCGAGGCCATCACCGCCGACCATCACTTGCTGACCCGCGTGCTGGATAATTTGCTCTCCAATGCTCGTCGCTACACCAACACACTGGTACGGGTCTCGTTACGGTTGGAAAAGGGCCAGCATGTGCTGATCGTCGACGACGACGGCCCCGGCATTCCACCCGAGGATCGCGACCGGGTATTCTCCCCCTTCGTCCGACTCGATAGCAGCCGCCACCGTAGTACCGGCGGCCATGGCCTGGGCCTGGCGATCGTCGAGCGCATTGCACGGGCGCATCGCGGCCAAGTACGCATCGACACGTCGCCGGAAGGTGGTGCGCGCTTTATCTTCAGTTGGCCGGAAGGGTTGCTTTTACATTCAGTTACACGGGGAAACAAACAGCGCCTAGACGCTCCTAAGGGCGATGATTAGCATGAATCCAACATGCCGAATACCCTGCGGGGGTGTCGGCAGACCTTCACAAGAGGATTCTGCCCGATGAAAAGACGACTTGCGCCGATCACCATGGTGCTGTTGACCTGCGTATCCCTATCCGCCATGGCGGAGGATGCCTCTGCCCCGGTTCCGATCCACCGCACCACTGCGAAGCATCGCGTCGTCAAGCAAGCCAAGACCGCGACCTTGCCTAGCAAAAAAGCGGTCACCGGCGCCGCATCCACCGCAAAATAAGTTTTCTGTGCAGGGCCTGCCCTGCTTGCTTCGGAGTTCTGCATGAATTTGCGTTTACTGGGCCTGGCGCTGGCAACCCTGACCTGCAGCCTGCCTGTCGCCGCCCATAAACTCACCCACGAGCAACTGACTCTGTTTTTCGGCAAGGACGACCGCGTGCCCGTCGGGCCATCCGGCATGCCGTGGCAAACCATCGGACGCCTGCAGACCATGGGGGGCTTGCAGTGTACCGCCACACTCGTCGCGCCCGATGTCGCTCTGACCGCCGGCCACTGCTTCGTCAACCCACGCGGCCAACTCGACCCGGCGCAGGATTTCACGATCGGCCTCAAAGGCGAGCGCTACGCCAAACGCGTGACCATCACCAAGGTGATGGTCAATCGCCAACTGCTGCGCGGCCTGATCCACAAGCGCGACGGCGTCTACGTCCCGGAAAGCGTGGCGCGCTACGACTACGCCTTCATCCGTCTGGCCGAGCCGCTGGGCAATACCTATGGCTTCCTGCCGGTGTTCAGCGGTAACCGCGCCGAATTGGGCAAGGCACTGGCCAAAATCCATAAGCGCATACTCCATGCCGGCTATCCGGAAGATACCCAAGGCATTCTGATGGCGCACAAAAACTGCCTGGCCACCGAGTTGCATCGCGACGGCCGGCTCGGTCATCGCTGCGACACCCTGCCGGGCGACAGCGGTTCGCCGATGCTGGCCACCATCGACGGCAAGACCGTGATCATCGCTATCCAAAGCTCGGCGCCGAATGCCATCGATCGTTACCGCGCCGACAATATGTCGCTGATGGCGCCGGCGTTCAACAACTCGCTGCAGCGTTTCATCCAGCAAAAATGAAAGACGGGCGCCTAGGCGCCCGTCCCCGCGAAATCCCACCCCCGTTCTATTCGCCTTGTGTCTCCGCGGCATGCACGTAGCCTGCGAACACCGCATTGCCCGCACGCTCGTTGACTGCGTACCAGGGCTGACCCAGCACGCGCATGCGCGAGTTTTCGGTCGGCCGATACATGCCCTGCACGCAGTAACGCGCACCGACGAACAGCCCCACCGTCCCGACCGGATAGGCGCCCGGTGCCGTCGGCACCGGCACGTCGCGCGGAATCAGTGCCCCCCACTTACCGGTGCGTTCGGTACGGGTGGTGACATTGGGCTCCCTCGGTTCGACATTGTTGGCGCATGTGCCGTAGTCGTATTCGTCGGCGAGTCCGAACGCGGTATGGCCGATCTCGTGCAAGGCGAGTTCGATCGCCTTCTCATGCATGCTCATGACCGCGATGCCGCCACCCGAGCCGCCATATCTGGGGGAATTGGCGACCACCACGATCAGGTCGCGCGCATCGGCCGCGGTGGCGGCGCCCACCGCCTGATAAACCCGCTGGTCGTCGGCGCACAACAAGCGGGCGATGCCATCGCAATTGAACGACGAGCCCAAGGCGGTACGCTTGTAGATCCCCTGATCCGGTTCGGAAACGCCCGAATCCTGGCTCTCCACGTCCACGCGCCAGATATTGAGTTTGAGCCGGTTGGCCTTGAACAACGAATCGGCCAACAGCCCCTGGGCAATCTTCTGCGCGTCAGCCTGCCATTTGCCCTGATCGGCGCGGGCATAGCCGTCGCCGATCAAAACGACATCCATGCGCCGCGATGGCGAACCGCTGTGATAGAGCGACACAGCGCGGTGCGCCTGGCTGGGGCTAGGCACGCTGCCAAGCAGCGTTTCGATTTGTGAACGATTGAAGCGCTTGCTGACGGTGTTCGTCCTGTCCCCCTGGCCAGAAATTGCTTTGGATACCACCTGCACATACGCCAGATCTTGGCGATCCGGCACGCGCACCTCGAAATAAGTTGTCGGCCGTAGCACATCGCGTGCCGACTCGATCCGATTGGTGTCCGGGTCGAAGGACTCGGCATGCAAAATGTCCTGATTGCGCACGCTGGCGCTAAACAGCGCCTTACCGTCACGGTCGTACCCTGTCAGGACAATGTACGAAGCGCCGGTTACGGCCGGGCCGATGGATGCGGCAAACTGGCCACGCTGGGCATAGACCAGTTCATAGTCGCTGGTACCGTTGGTATTGCTCTGCTTGACGCGCAACAGCAAATGATCGGCGGCATAAAGCATCGGGCTGGCCACAGCCAGCCACAGCAGCAAGAAAAAACACTTCATTGGCAATTCCCCATTCAGGGCATGAACGAAAATGCCATGCGTCCATGGCACCCGGTTCACTCACTATACGAGGCAAAAGCCACTGTCCTGCTGGCGTTTGGTTTGGTTGTTCTTCCTCGTCTACTGAACTATGCAACGACCGTTTTAATCACGCCGCTCAGGCGGCGGCCAGTGCCTGTTTCTGTAATACGATCAACTCGGCGATGCCCTGCCCGGCCAAGTCCAGCAACCGATTCATCTCGTCGCGACTGAACGGTTCCCCCTCCGCCGTACCCTGAATTTCGATAAAGCGTCCGCTTCCGGTCATAACGACATTCATGTCGGTCTCGCAGCCGGAATCCTCGATGTAGTCCAGATCCAGCAACGGGCGGCCGTCGACGATGCCGACCGACACGGCGGCCACATGCTCGCGCAAGGGGTTGTCGCTGAGCTTGCCCTCGCGCAGCAGGCAGCCAACGGCATCGGCCAACGCGACATAGGCGCCGGTAATGCTGGCGGTACGCGTGCCGCCATCCGCCTGAATCACATCGCAGTCGATCAGAATCTGGCGCTCGCCAAGCTTGGCCAAGTCGATGACGGCACGCAGCGAGCGGCCGATCAGCCGCTGGATTTCCTGGGTGCGGCCCGACTGTTTACCGGCGGCAGCCTCACGTCGCATGCGGCTACCGGTCGAACGTGGCAACATGCCATATTCGGCCGTCACCCAGCCCTGGCCCTTTCCCTTGAGAAAACCGGGTACGCCTTCTTCGATACTGGCGGTACAAATCACTTGGGTATCGCCGAACGCCACCAGTACCGAGCCTTCGGCATGGCGAGTGAAACGACGGGTTAAGCGCACAGGGCGCAAGGCGGCATCGGAACGGTCTTCGGCTCTCATGGAGGGTCTTCTCTAGTCAAAAAATCAAACGGATTATACCGCTGGCAACCAGTAAGCGGATTGAGTCGGCACGGGGGGCTTGCTATAGTGCTGTAGCCCGGATTGCTTCACGTTGCAAAAAGCCATTCGGGCCCGACTTCTATAAAACGCCTTGTGTGGGAGCCCTAAAATGATTTTGAGTATGACAGGCTTTGCCTCGACCAATCGCGAATTTCCGGGCGGCATGCTGAGCCTTGAGCTACGCGCGGTCAACCATCGCTATCTCGATATCCAGATGCGCCTTCCGGAAGAGCTACGCATCATCGAGCCGCAAATGCGCGAACTGATTTCCAGCAAAGTATCGCGCGGCAAATTGGAATGCCGCGTCGGACTGAATCAGCTCGATAGCGGTGCACCAACGCTGGAAATCAACACCGAGTATCTGCAAGCGCTGCTCACTGCGGCAGGCGAAGTGCAACGCCTGGCAAAGGAAGGCAAGAGCTTGTCGGTCGGCGAACTGATGCGCTGGCCGGGCGTGTTGAAATCCAACCAATTGGCACCCGAGGTGCTGCAACAATTGTGCCTGGAAGGGCTGGCGACGATATTGACCGATTTCAACGCCTCGCGGGCGCGCGAAGGCGACAAGCTCAAGACGCTGTTGCTGGAGCGCGTGGCAGGCATGGAGAGCATCGTCGCCTCGGTCAAACCTAAGCTTCCGCAAATTCTCGACGCGTATATGGCCAAGCTGTCCGGCCGACTGCGCGAAGCGCTGAGCAACATCGACGACGACCGCATCAAGCAAGAATTCGCTTTGTTCGCGCAGAAGATCGACGTGGACGAAGAGCTGACGCGCTTGACCACGCACCTGACCGAAGTACGCCGCATCCTCAAGGCCGACGGCCAGGCCGGCAAGCGGCTCGACTTCCTGATGCAGGAACTCAACCGCGAAGCCAACACACTGGGCTCCAAGTCGGTTTCGGCGGAAACCACCCAGGCTTCGGTCGAACTCAAAGTACTGATCGAACAGATGCGCGAGCAGATTCAAAACATCGAGTAACCCTAGGGTTCTTCACGCTCGCAGCGCCAAGCCCGCGTAACGACGCGGGCTTTTTGTCGTGAGTTCCCGGCTGCGGGCACCCATCCTTTAGTTCAGCAGAATCGCCAGTGTCCGAACCCCTTGCCATCGACGAAGTCAGACCCTGCATTTCAACCCGACCCGTATGGACACACGATGAATTCTCTTGCTCATTCTTCGGATCTCGCGGCGGTTATCCTAAGCGCCGCACTCGAAAGACTGGTACATGCAGACAGCCTGTTGGACGTCGCGGCCAAGTTGGGGCATAAGCCGGCCCGATTCAAAAACATCATCCAGCCACGGCAAGAACCCTACCGACCGATCATGCTGGCGGAAAACGAGGCCCGCAGCCTGGTCGGGTTACTGACGCGACTGCAAGCGTCCAACCCAACGCACCGCCAGGTATTCGAGTATCTGCAAGAAACCCAATCGCCGCTGATCGGGGAATATCACGCCGCCTGGCAGGCGCCGTTGTTGTCCGCTCGTAGCCTCAACGCCATCCGCGAGCGATGCGAACTAGCGTTGCCTTGTACCCAACTCGGCTGAGCGCTTATTTCAGACAACAGTCTCGCCACTCAGTGCCAGTTGCAATGCGGCCTCGGCATGCAGGGTGGCGGTGTCGAAAAGCGGCAGCGCGCAGTCGACTTGACGGATCAACAGCGGGATCTCTGTGCAGCCGAGAATCACGCCTTGCGCACCATCGGCAGCCAGTTGGTCGATGGTGCGCAGGTACACTTCGCGCGAAGCATCGCTCAGAATACCGCGTGTCAGCTCGGTAACGATGATGCGGTGCAGCTGCTGTTGGCCCTTTGTGTCGGGCACCAGGCAGGCGATGCCATGCCGTGCCAGACGATCCTTATAGAACGTCTCGGCCATGGTGAAGTGCGTACCGAGCAAGGCCACCTCGCGCAGGCCAGCGGCCTGGATAGCCGCCACGACCGGATCGAGGATGTGCAGCAAAGGCAGAGCCGTGCGCGCCTGCACCTCGTCGAACACCTTGTGCATGGTGTTGGTCGCGATCAAGCCTTGCTCGGCGCCTGCCGCCTGCAGGCGGTTGGCAATGCCAGCCAGTTCCTCGGCGATCAAATCCCAGCGACCGAGGTCGCGCCAGTCGTGGTATTTCTGCAGATCTACACTGTAGATCAGGATTTCCGGATAGCTGTCATCGCCGGCGAGCGCCACGTAGCGCCGGGTTAGATGCAGGTAGTAGCTGACGGTGGACTCGGGACTCAGTCCGCCAATGATGCCGATTCTGCGATGGCGCATGCCGGCGCCCCTTAATGCAATGAATTTATAATATTACCACTTCCAAGACCATGGGCATGGCAGTCTCGCGGGAGACGTCAATATTGGGCTGATGCCCCCCCTATGCGCTCAGAACTGCCAGCGCGCCCAAGTGAACAGGACGTTGCCGTTGCCCTTGGAGCCGGGTACGTAGGTGGTCTGCAGCGCGAAGTGTCCGTATTCGATAGACACCAGCGGCAGGATCAGCGGTAGCGGGTAGTACCCATAATCCTGACGTGCCGTCGCCGCCACGGTGAAGCCCGCGCCGAGACGCCAGCCTTCGGCCGGATGCCAGATTTTTTCATAGCCGTAGCCCGCAATCGGCTCGACCCGGTTATGGGAATCCAGAAAAGCCATGGCATAGAACGCATGCCAGTTTCCCTGGTCGTCGTAACGATATTTGCCGAACCCCAGACCCCAGGGGTTCTCGTTGTACTCGGCGATTTTCTCCGCAGTGTACATGCGGCGGTTATGCCAGGTGTGCAGCGGCAGATAGAGTTCGTAACGATCCGAATCCCAGGTCTGACTCGCCTCATTGCGCACCTGTTGCCACCAGCCACTGTCGGTCGACGACGTGGTGCCGGCAGAAGCGGGGGCAACGGAAACAGCAGTCGCTGGCGAGGAGGCGGCTGGCGAGGAAGCGTCGGCCTTGGCGACGAGTGGCGCCGTCAGTAGGCAGGCGGCACTCAACGCGACCATCGGCAAGGAAAAAGAAGAATGAAACATGACACCACTTGATATTCGATTTGTGCACAAAGGATGAGCCGGCGCGATGCCGAACCCAGTCGACCTAAAAACAGGGTAAGAGCATCAATTTCTCGAATAGTTCAATAAAAAATGTAATGTTATTCGTTATTCAAGCCAAAGACGTGGATTCTCGACATCCAACACGCCACTTTGCAGGCTGGTGCACAGCGGGAACAGCGTCGCGTACAAGTAACGCATACCCCGTTCCGGCGAGGGAAAGTCGGCATCGGGTTGCTCGCCGACGAACACGATGTCGCAAGTGCCATCTTGTAGGCCATAACCTTCCACCAGGTCACCGCCCAGGATCCGACAGGCCTGTTGTTGTCGGCCATCGCACCAGACCGGCGCAAGCTCGGCCAAGGGCCGAACGTCATCCGACTGAGCCAGTTCGAGGCTCAAACCGCCGTGCAGCGTTTGTAGCGCATACGCGCTGATCGGCGCCATCGCCAGCAAGGAGGCATAGCGATGCATATCGCTCAGCGGCAGAGATGGGGAAAAGCACTCGTTCATCACACAACGCAACAGATTCTCGAGGGCGCTTTGCTCGCGCCCGTTGCCCAGCCATTGGCGATGAAATGCCTGCCAGCGCATGATCAGCGACTCGACATGATCCGGATCGAGCACTGGCGGGATCACCTGAAAGAAACGCAGCACGTCGAGATCGATGGCTCGCGCGACGAGCACATGTACCTTGATGGAAGGAAGATGTTGATGCAATCCTTCGGCGAGAATCACTTTCATGCGATGCCCCTGGGAGCCGCTCAAACGTGAGCAGCCAGATGATTATTTTATAGTTGGTACATTTTCAATTTGTAGCAAAAATTAATGATAAGAAAACCGATTTTGTTCGAAAAAGACTATCCGTATCGCAATGATCGCCCCGAATCCAGGCGATCAGCCATTCTGGTAAACCTGCAGTCCCTGGTCGAAAATCACGCCCGACAGCTTGCCGTGCAATGCCAGCTTGCGAATCATCTGCGGCTCCTCGCCCGAGACATGGCTGAGGGTACCGCGAGCAAAACCGTTGATGGCGAGAAAATCATGCCGGCGCAGCCCGGCGCAAGCGCCTGCCACCGGTCCGAAGCCGAACGGCAGGCCGGCGACAAGGTCTTTGACATGAAAAGAGGGCGCCGGCTCGATCGACGCGCCGTTTTGCGCGTCGACGAACCCGATCGGCCAATGACCCACCAGGCCCAGATCGGGCCGTGCATTCAGGCAGTCGATCAGTTGACGATCGAACCCCGCGGGGAAGCCAACAATGTCGTCGTCGATTTCGATGATGAACTCGCCCCGCGCCTCGGCGAAAACCTGCTTGTAGAATTCGATGCCGATATTGCCCGCGCCGAATAGCACCCGATCGACCGGCTCCTCCTGCAACACCTGCCGCGTTTCCAGCAGATCGTCGTTCACCCCGACAATCACCTCGACATCCGTTTCGACAAGCGCTGCCCGCAAAGCGCGCAGGGTGTGGCGCAGCAGTGCCGGGCGGCGGTAGGTGAGCAGCACCACGGACAGACGGCATTCATCCCGGTAGTGTTCCAGCCGCCAACGATACGCCGCCAACTCCGCGGCCTCGGCGGCATAGCGCGGCGAGCCCGACTGTGCCAGAACTTGATCGCACTCCTTCGGCAAGCCGAGGTACAACAACATATCGAGCATTGCCGCCACTGCCGCCGGATCCTGCGGGTGTGCCTGATAGATCTGCAGCATCGGATCGATGGCGAAGCCGGCCAACTCGGCAATCGGCAGCCCCGCATTGAAGTACTTGAACACCGACGCCAGGATGGCGTAAACCGCCGCGATCTTGCTGGGGTCTCCCAGCGCGACTTGCGTCAACACCTCGCGCGCCTGCGGCAGGCGCTGAGCCGACAGCAGCAGCATGGCATACAGCAATAGCTCGTCGTTCAAATCGCCGTCGAGGCCGAACACCCGGCAGACAGCGGCGCGAGCGGCCAGAGGGTCCTCCCCGTGCCGCCGGGCATACTCGGTCAATGCCAGGACATGCTCAAGCTGATGGTTGCCTGGCGGGGTCGGCAGCTCATTCACACGGCGTCGTTTCGCTATTCAGAATGAAGCGAGCGATAGCCGCGGAATCCAACTCGCCATCGCCCTGCTCGACCAACCGCTTGATCAGGCCGGTAACGCGCTCGGCCTGCGGCAGCTCGATACCCAGCTCATGCGCGCAATCCAGCACGATCCCCATGTCCTTAAGGTGCAGGGAGGCTTTGAAACCCGGCGCATAATTGTCGTCGATCATCCGCTGACCATGTACGTCCAGTACCCGGCTGGCGGCGAAACCGCCCAGCAAGGCCTGCCGCACCGGAACCGGATCGACACCGCAAGCGCGTGCCAACTTCATCACCTCGGCCACCATCGCCACACCGACACCGACGGCGATCTGGTTACAAGCCTTGGCGACCTGCCCTGCCCCCGAATCGCCGATGCGAGTGATGGTCTGCCCCATGGCGGCCAACACGCTCCGGACGCGCTCCAGCGCGCTTTCCTTGCCTCCCACCATGATGGTGAGCGTGCCATTCACGGCGCCCACCTCACCCCCGGAGACCGGGCAATCGAGGAAATCCACGCCATGCGCGGCCAACTGCTCGGCGATACGCCGCGCACCGAACGGCGCGATCGTGCTCATATCGACGCACACCAACCCTGGTCGGGCACCCTGCACACACCCGTCTTCGCCCAACAGCACCTGCTCGACATCCGGCGTATCCGACAGATTGGTAATCAACACGTCCACTTCGCCGGCCAATTGGGCCGCACTGTCGCACCAGGTTGCCCCGGCATCCAGTACTTGGCGCGCGCGCTCGGGATGGCGCGCCCAGACTGCGACCGGAAACCCGGCACGCAACAAATTAAGGACACAGGGCCGCCCCATGATGCCCAGGCCGATGTAACCGACTTTCAACATGATGTATTCCAAAAAGAGGTGGAGATCATTATATCCAACAGAAGAATGATAGGCATTCAGGAGGAAGGCAAAATGGCGGGGCCGGGTGGCGCAAGCCAGGCATTCAACTCGAAGTTCTGCCCCGCTGCCTGTTTTTCCAGGTAATAGACAAAAGCCAGTACCTCGGCCACGGCCCGATACAGTTCAGGGGGAATCTGCTCGTCGAGGTCGACCTGCATCAGCAACGACACCAGCTCGGGTGAATCGTGCACGAACACGCCAGCTTGACGGGCGCGCTCGATGATACGCTCGGCCGTCTGGCCATATCCCTTGGCCACCACGCGCGGTGCTGGCGCGCCTTCTTTGTAGCTCAGGGCTATTGCCGAGAGACGCGCGGGATCAGCTTTCGGATTGGGTTTCTTCATTCTTGATCGACAGAGTGGCCAGATCCAGGCCGGCCGCAGATAGACCGTCCACCAGTTTCTGGCTGTGACGTTGAATCATGCCGCCAGCGGCGGCTTCTTCAGTAACGAACGAGACCTGAACGGCCTTGCCGACCAGGCGAACCCGGGCGGAAACGCCCCCCATTATCGGTAGGTTCAACGACAATTGGGAGGTCCAGGCATGTGCCTCGCTCTCGCCATGCCCCTGACGCTCGTCGGTCTGTTCCGACTGGATCAGCATCTGCATCGGCTGACCGGGCCAGGCGAAGCCCTGCAGCGGCACTTGTTGCCCCTCAAGCGCATTGAGCTGCCGCTGTACCATATTGCCAAGCTGGGGCAGCACGCTCGCGTGCGCCTCCGGCGTATCCTGCGCCAGCGTCTGGCCAAGCTTGGCCTGCGGCTCCTGCTGCAGTTGCGATAACGGCAGCTTGCCTTGATCCCAAGCTTTCAAATGCGATTCATAGAACAGGCCGCTGTTTTCCACGCCCTGCTTGAGCGAACCCGCCACCTGATCCGGATGCTGGTCGCGCGCATTCAACGCCACCGGCTCGCCGGCTTGCGCCGAAGACTGTTTCAACAACGGATTCGAATTGGCCCCGGCGGCGGCATTCTTCAGCGCAGTTTGTGCGGCATCGAGGCCGGGCTTGCCATTTTGCGCAGCCGCATCCGGTGTCTGCGCCTTACCGGCCCCGCCGGCCCCACCTGCTCCGGCACCGCCGGCATCGTCCTGGTTGGCCGCGGATAACAAGCGCGTCAAATAGCGCGAGGCCGGGCTTAGATCGACCTGAACCGAACTTTCCTTGCCATCCGCACCCGCCTCGCTGTCTTGCAAAGCGAAACTCAGCCCGGGCTTCAGGCTGACGACCCGCAAGTTGAGCGTGTCTCCCTTGGGTTGGATCCCTGGCGGCAGCGTTAGCGTGAACAAGGCGTTCTTGATCAGTACGGCGACCTGGTTGTTGCTGAGTTGCTCGGCAATACGCGCACTCACCTGCTCCCCAAGCACCAGATTCGGCAACTTGGCGGGCAGGATCGTGGCGTCGAGCAACGCCCGGTCGCCCTCGGTCAGTAATTTGAGAGGGGAAATAGCGCCAGGACTGAGCGGGCTCGCGAGGTTGGGTGGTTGAACGGGAATCATGAAGTCGAGTTATTTCGATACAGCGACAGGATCAACTCGGCCTCGCTGCGCGAGATGCCGCAACGATGTGCCACATCGGCGGCCCCCATGCCCTGGCGGATCAATTCGATCGCCTGTTTGTACGGCGAGGCGGCGGCCCCATCGGCCATCGGCTTGGTTTGCTGACGCTCCATCCTGTCGGCCAATTGCAGAAGATCGCGCTGCTGCACGCTGATCTGGCGTTGTAATTGCTCGATGTAAAGCGCGGTGACGCGATCGCCCTCGCGCTCCAACCGGCGTAAACGGCGATGGAAATACCATGCTTGCGCGAGAATCACACCGAACATGATGGCATTACTGGCGAAGAGAGCGAGTGCGGACATGGACAACCTCCCCAGGCGATCTTTCTCTGATTCTAAGAGGCCTGCGGCAATAACCCAAGGAAAAGACCCGGCAGGACGATGAACGGCTAGCGGTACGTCATGCGCAGCCGCCGCTGCTGTTGGACGGAAGACAACTCCTCGCCCAGTTCGTCCCGGCGGGCTGCCATCAGCGTTTCGATCCGGTGATTCTTTTCCAGAGCTTGACGGAAATCGCCTTCCAAGTCGGGAAAATGGCGCAACAACGCCTCGCCGGCCTGCTCGATGAGCACCACCATCTGCGCTTCGCGCGCTTCGAAGACCAAGAGAAAATCCTCCCAACGCCCTTGCTGCGCTGCCACCAGCATGGCATCGGTATAAGTGACGAACTGCTGAGCCGTCTCGCGTAGGGGATTCATTTCCATAGTCGATGCCTCCGTCGTCAGACCGAGGCTTGCGGCCGGGAGGCTTCGCCGGCATGCTGCGTTTTTGCCACCTCTTGCCAAGCGGGCAGGATCACGCCCAGCAGGTTGGCCACTTCGTCGAGGATGTCCGGGTCGTTCTTCATATTGGCCACGCCGAGCCGGAACTTGACGTAGATATACAGATCCTCGAGGTTCAACGACAAATTGGCATCATGCCTGTGGTCCAACGCCACGCGCAGACCTTCGACAATATCCGATGCCTTGTTGATCATCTGCGTCTTCTCGGCATGCCGTTCGTTTGCCATGAGCACTTTGGCCTGGTTGATGGCACGGATGGCCCCCTCGTACAGCAGCACGATCAGCCCGACGGGGCTGGCACCATACACGGCGACCTCAAGCGCGTCGTCTTGATAGGCCTTTTTCAACTGCTGCATTGCCAGGGTGTTCTTCATGTCTACCCGATATTCCTGATTACGATCCAGGCTAAGGGCACATGTAGTGCCCCCTGCCCGATATTATTTATTGGCTGTCATCGACGACAGCATGGAGGTCAGCGAAGTGCTGGTCTGCTGCATCCTCATCAGCGAAGAGTTGAGTTTGGTATACAGCGCCAGATAGCCGGCCTGCACAATATCCATCCTCGTCTTTTCCTGGTCGACCTTGTCCTTCACCGCCTTGCTCTGCGAATTGAGCGTATTGGTTCGCGTGGTAACCAGCCCGGTCGGTCCGAGAAAATTATTGATGGTGCTATTGAAACGTTGCGCGAAGCCATCCTGGTTGCTGTTGCCGAACAGGTTGGTCACCGCGGTCGGATTGTTGGTGATCGCGGTATTCAGTGCCGTCGCATCCAGCTTGAGCTTGCCGTCTTTTTGCAGCGAAATCCCGGCCTGTGCCAAATAGGCGATGGTGTTAGAGCCATCCGCACCGGAAATCGGCGTATTGAGAATCTTGACCAGTTCGGTCTGCAAATTCACCAGGGTGTAGTCACCCTTCAGATCGCCTTTGTATAGGATGCTGGTATCGTTGGCGACCTTGTTATAGGCGTCGACAAAACCTTGTACCTTCGCCTGGATCGCCGCGCTATCCGAGGCCACGGTCATGGTGGTGGCACCGCTCTGGGTCAAATTGAGCGTGACGCCGTTGATCGCAGAGGTCACCGTATTGCTCGAGCTGGTCAGCGTGAGGCCGTTGACGACCAGGCTCGCATCCATGGCGCTCGCGGTCAGGCGGTTATCCGTGATTTTTCCCGTGCCATCTACGGCGGCGGCGGCATTGAAGCTCATGAACGACAACGCCGCCTGCCCACCGGAAGTCGACGTGCTGAATGCCTTGTCCGCCCCCACCGAGTTGCCGGTCAATACCAACCGGTAAGGCGTGGCGCTATTATCGGCCTTGACCACACTGGCACTGACGCCGATACCGGCGGAATTGATGCTATTGCTGATTTGATCGAGCGAGCTATTGGCCGCGAGGGCTACCGTCGCCGTTTTGCCATCGCCGAAAGTGAAGGTCAAGGTATCGGCGCTGTTGCCAAGACTCGCGGTTTCGTTGGCCAGCCCAGTGAATGCCAGGTTCTGTGCGGTCGCCAAGTTGTTGACCGTCACGTTGTAGATGCCCGGGTTGGCCGACGACGTAGCGGTGGCGGTCAACACCGCCGTATTGCTGCTGGTCGCCTTGAATGTATTGATGAACTGCCCGGAGGACAGCGAGGACAAGGTGCCTTGAAACGCCGTCAGATCCGAACTCAACGCGCCAAGGTCCGAAATTTGGCTGCTATAAGTCGAAACCTGCTGATTCATGCGATTCAAGGGCTGTTTCGCAACATTCATCAATTGCGAAACAAGCCCTTGCACGTCGAGCGGACCGGTCGACGAGGTGATAGAGGAACTTGCCATCAAACTCTCCTGCCTGAATGACCACGATACGGATCAGGCACTGTCTTTGACCAATAATCCCTTGAAATCGTCGATGGCTTTGGATAGCCGCAACACATCCTCGGCCGGGATCTGGCGAATGACTTCGTCGGTAGTACTGTCGGTCACCTTGACGACTCTGCGGCCAGTCGAAGGATCAACCGAAAATTGCAGCTCAGTATTGAACAACTTGGCGGTCTCGTTCAAGTGATCGACCGCGCTGTTCAATGCCTTTTCGTCGACTTTCTGCTTCTTGGTGCTATCCGCCTGGGTAGACGCATCTTGGCTTTGCCCGACGGCACTCACGGCTGCCGCGGTTTGAGCTTGCACCGGCGCCTGTTGCGTGCTGGCCGCCGCCTGGGCGGGCGGCTGAACGGGCTGCGGCGTGGGCACCAAATTGCTCAACAATGGGTTCACTTGCATGATGGCCTCCTATCGCAAGACCAACATCCGATAACCGGATGAAGTCTTGAAGTTGCACTGCCTTCTTCCTGACATCATGCACTGTCAGAAAGGCTAGGCTGGCTACACTGGGCCGATGCTGCGATTCCCTACCGTCTAAGGGTTCGAGCAAATTTTATTTTCAATTCAAAGCCGAATAATAGCCGCACCATTTCTTTCGGGCATGCGCAAATGCAGCCCGCCTAACTCTTTATCGGCAACCCACAGCATAACTTTAGGATCGTGTGCATTTTTTTTCTGTTTAATTTATGCCACGCCCTTAAAACGAAAATAGCCACGAAACGGTAAGGAATCGTGGCCCAATTGCTAACCCCAGGTTTTTTAGCCCCCCTTGAGCAGGGTCAGTGCAGCCTGCGGCACCTGGTTGGCCTGGCTCAAAATCGCCGTGCCTGCTTGTTGCAGAATCTGTTGCTGCGTCAGGTTAGCGGTTTCCGACGCGAAGTCGGTGTCGATAATGCGCGCCTGGGAATCTTTCAGGTTTTGCACATAGTTCGACATATTGGAGATCACGGCCTGGAAGCGGTTTTGGATTGCGCCCAGTTGCGAACGGTCGTTCGAAATGGTGTTGATATCCGCATCCAGTGCCGACAACACGGCCGAAGCGTTCCCTGACGTAGTGATGTTGATGGTGCCGGTCGCCGTCAGGCTGTTGGCGTAGCTCGCCACACCCGAAGTCAGATCCAGACCGCTGGCCACCACCTGGTTATTGGCGACACCCGACGCGCCGATCTGGAAAGTGATCGAGTTACCGCCGGACAACAGCAGCGTGCCGTTGAAGTTGGTGGTCTGAATGATGCGGGAGATTTCCTGCGTCAGTTGATCGACTTCACTTTGCAGCTGCGAGCGGTTGGTGTTGCTGATGGTTCCGTTGGCGGCCTGCACCGCGATCTGACGAATCGTCTGCAGATTATTCTGAATTTGGCCCAGCGCGCCTTCGGCAGTCTGCGACAGCGAAATACCGTCGTTAGCGTTGCGGATACCCTGTTCATTGCCGTTGATCTGCGTCGTCATCGACTGCGAGATCGCCATGCCGGCAGGATCGTCTGCCGCGCTATTGATCCGTAGACCGGACGACAAGCGTTGCAGCGAAGTTTTCAGAGATTCGGTAGACGAGGAAAGATTTCGCTGCGCGTTCAGCGAAGCAATGTTGGTATTGACATAAATTGCCATTATTGTTCTCCATCGAGTCGGGCTTAACCCGGCGGACTTTGCCAGCACTGCACTAGCGAGACTGTCATCCTTCCGTTTCGACGGAACTCCATTGAGCATACCCCAAGGAGATCAGACAGCCATTCCAGGTACCGCCTATCATGGTGAACAATACAAGCAGAATCGCATAGACGCAAGCTTTGCGATAAAAATGGAGAGTCACCACGACATGTTGTCATGTCGCGGTGACCAAATTTACATCAGATTAACCCTTGAGCAGGGTCAGTGCGGCCTGCGGCACTTGGTTGGCCTGGCTCAAAATCGCGGTACCGGCCTGTTGCAGAATCTGATTCTGCGTCAGGTTCGCGGTTTCCTGCGCGAAGTCGGTGTCCACGATACGGCTGCGCGAGTCGGCCAGGTTTTGCACGTAGTTCGACATGTTCGCCACCACCGCTTGGAAGCGGTTCTGAACGGCACCCAGTTGCGAGCGGTCGTTCGAGATGGTGTTGATGTCCGAATCCAGTGCCGACAGCACTGCCGAAGCGTTGGCCGAGGTGGTGATGTTGATGGTGCCGGTCGCCGTCAGGCTGTTGGCGTAGCTCGTCACACCCGAGGTCAGATCCAGACCGCTGGCCACCACCTGGTTATTGGCCACACCGGACGCGCCAACCTGGAAGGTGATGCTCTGACCGCCCGACAACAGCAGCGTGCCGTTGAAGTTGGTGGTCTGAACGATACGCGAGATTTCCTGCGTCAGTTGGTCGACTTCGGTTTGCAGCTGCGAACGGTTGGTGTTGCTGATGGTACCGTTGGCGGCCTGCACCGCGATCTGACGGATCGTCTGCAAGTTGTTCTGAATTTGGCCCAACGCGCCTTCCGCGGTTTGCGCCAGCGAAATACCGTCGTTGGCGTTGCGGATACCTTGGTTGTTACCGTTGATCTGCATGGTCATGGTTTGCGAAATCGCCATGCCGGCAGGATCGTCCGCGGCGCTGTTAATGCGCAGACCGGAAGACAAGCGTTGCAGCGAGGTCTTCAGGGAATCCGTCGAGTTCGACAGGTTGCGCTGCGCATTAAGCGACGCAATATTAGTGTTTACATAAATAGCCATTTTTGATCTCCATCGAGTCTATTACCCGGCGGTAACTGCCTCAGCGACCCCCACCGAAGGCGGATACAAATCTTCCGCGCCTATCCTCTTATCGGCAGGGGGGCCAGGAACTTTAGATAAAAACCTATTTTTTTCGTATTTGATTTGAAATCAAGCGCCTCGCCTTGTCACCAAGGCGGGGCGCGGGGGGCTGCAGTCAGCTTTGCGTTAGCCCTTGAGCAAGGTCAATGCGGCCTGTGGCACTTGGTTGGCCTGGCTCAGAATCGCGGTACCGGCCTGTTGCAGAATCTGATTCTGCGTCAGGTTGGCGGTTTCCGCCGCGAAGTCGGTATCCACGATCCGGCTGCGCGAGTCGGCCAGGTTTTGCACGTAGTTCGACATGTTCGCCACCACCGCTTGGAAGCGGTTCTGGATCGCGCCCAGCTGCGAACGGTCGTTCGAGATGGTGTTGATGTCCGCATCCAGTGCCGACAGCACTGCCGAAGCGTTACCCGACGTGGTGATGTTGATGGTGCCGGTCGCCGTCAGGCTGTTGGCGTAGCTCGTCACACCCGAGGTCAGATCCAGACCGCTGGCCACCACCTGGTTATTGGCCACACCCGAAGCACCGACCTGGAAGGTGATGTTCTGACCGCCCGACAACAGCAGCGTGCCGTTGAAGTTGGTGGTCTGGACGATACGCGAGATCTCCTGCGTCAGTTGGTCGACTTCGGTTTGCAGCTGCGAACGGTTGGTGTTGCTGATGGTACCGTTGGCGGCCTGCACCGCGATCTGACGGATCGTCTGCAAGTTGTTCTGAATTTGGCCCAACGCGCCTTCCGCGGTTTGCGCCAGCGAAATACCGTCGTTGGCGTTGCGGATACCTTGGTTGTTACCGTTGATCTGCATGGTCATGGTTTGCGAAATCGCCATGCCGGCAGGATCGTCCGCGGCGCTGTTGA
>NZ_SNZP01000008.1:178158-225119 GCF_004363805.1 Paludibacterium purpuratum
CGTCGTTGGCGTTGCGGATACCTTGGTTGTTACCGTTGATCTGCATGGTCATGGTTTGCGAAATCGCCATGCCGGCAGGATCGTCCGCGGCGCTGTTGATGCGCAGACCGGAAGACAAGCGTTGCAGCGAGGTCTTCAGGGAATCCGTCGAGTTCGACAGGTTGCGCTGCGCATTGAGCGATGCAATGTTGGTGTTTACATAGATAGCCATTTTGAGCCTCCATCCTGTCTGACGTATTCAGCGTGCTAGGTCGGTACGTGATGCTCGAATCGTTTCGAGCACCGCTTACCTCACTTATCGACAGGTGCGCGCGACACTTTAGAGTCGGTTTATGGTCTTTTTTCACCGATGAAGCGCTTCTATATGGGGGCCGCTTCGAGTACGATACCCGTTAAGCATTCTGCTGGTACTCGGTTCATGACTTCATCACGTCCTGAAGTCCGCGCAAGGGGGAAACAAGGTGCGCCGGCCCAGATCATCGATGCTCCCGCCGAGCACCTGCGGCTCGACGATATGTCTGTCTTTGTCAGCTAGGGTCCAACATGTCTGTCAATAAAATCGCATTGCTGGTGAATTTTCAGCACAACACTTATCTGTTCAATATCATGCGCGCCCTGTCGCAAGCCTTTCTGGACGAGGGCGTAGATACCCAGATCGTCGATTGCGGCAAAAAGCCGGAGGGTATCAAGGAACAACTGGAAAACCTCAAGCCGGATTTTATCTTCGAGATCAATCGCACTCGATGGCAGACGCAGGCGGCCATTCCCGAAGACATTCCGCATGTAGCTTGGATTCAGGATGCCTGGCGCGAGCCCAGAGGAGGCGAGCTGCCTCAGCTGCACTACACCGATCAGAATTTCGGCGGCAGCGAATTGATCTACACGCTGGTCGATCCCGAGTATTTCGGTTTCACCCATCATCTGGAGCAGGGGGTTTGGGGCCGCTTGCACACCGGGATCGACCCGCGCATCCATCACGCCAAACCCGAGGTCGAGGCGGTCTCCAACAGCGCGGCCATCTGCGGTTATATCCCCATGCCGTTGCATGTGATGAATACCGAGTTTCTACAGAATGCGATGGCCTGGAACAATGGCAAGAAAATGCGCGTCGACCAGATGGCCAACTTCATGCTCAACAAGGCCAAGGTTTCGGTCTGCCAGCATAGCTACCCGCAACTGCACCAACTGATGGTCGACGAGATCAATCGTTACCTGGATATCCAGATCACGGTCGAAGAGCACATCGCCTCAATGGATCGAATCCCCTACATACAGCTGCTGGACACCGAAATGCCGCGTATCAACGACCGGCTGGCGCTGGCCGGCGCCACGTTGGAGGCGGGGCTGGATCTGGAGATCTATGGCCACGAGTTCTGGCGCTACTGGCCAAAGTTCGCCTCCTATTACAAAACCAATCTACGCTGGGGTTCGGATCTCGCCGAGATTTATCGTCGCACGCAATTCAATGTACATAACGGTTGTTTCGGCATGCACTCCCGCGTATTGGAATGCATGGGTAGCGGCGGCAGCATCTTCGTCTGCACCGGCCGCTTCAACGACACCGAATACGACATCCGCCGTCATTTCACGCCGGGCGAACACTATGTCCCCTTCGACATCGAAACGGCTGCGGACACCTTCTCCCAGTGGCGTGGACAAGACAAAGCACTGCACGACATCGCCATGAATGCCGCGGAGCAGACCCGGCAGCACCACACTTGGCGTCATCGCGCCCAGGAGATTCTGTCCGACATGACCGCCGTACAGCACATGTACCAGTAAGCCGTGATTTGAAAAAAACCGGCCCGATGTTTTGCATCGGGCCGGTTTTTTTCGGATAGACGTGGATTATTTGCCGTAGGCGCGCAACCACTCTTCCAGATGGTCCTCCAGCATGTAGTGCTGTTTAACCCAGGCACGGAGCGCGTCGCCCTCGCGATAGGTCGCATCCAGATCGTGCACCCGCTCGCGGATGGCCTCGATCCAGGCTTCCGGCGTGTTCGGCACTCGCTTCACCGGCGCACCGTTGGTCTGATACGGCATGATGTCGCTAGCGATCACCGGCCAGCCCAACACGCCATACTCAAGCAGGCGTAGATTGCTCTTGCTCTCGTTGAACGCATTGATCTCCAGCGGCGCGACCGCCAAGTCGAGATTCATGCTGGCCACTGCCTGCGGATAATCCTTGAACGGCACGCTGGCGCGTTTTTCGCGGATGCAGTCGTCCACGCCTTCCGGCCACATGCCCATGAAGACCCAATCCACCTCGTCCGCGGTGGCGCGCACGACTTCCTGGATCAACTCCAAGTCGCCCTTGTGCTGTTGAGCGCCAACCCAACCGACGCGCGGTCGCCTTCCCACGCTGCGGTTGGTGGCCAGGTTCTCCCACTTGGCCTTCGACAGCCGATTGGGCACCACCTGGATATCGCCGATGAATTCGCTGGCGAACTCGGCCAACGGTGCAGTCGATACCACCAGGCGATCGGCCATCGACAGGCAAGTACGCAAGCGGCGGCGCGCATCGCGGAAGTTGGACTTGATTTGCTTGTAGAGCGAGCTCTTTTCCGGCAGATCGGTCAGCAGATCGTCGAGCGTCACGACACGTCGCTTATCGGCGAAGTACTTCTGGTAGTAGCGCATGGTTTCCAGGTGGGCATCGCTAATGCCGTTCTGCGACACCAGCACATCCGGGTTCATCCGCTCGATTTCCATCGGCTTGAGCATGCGGTTGCCGTTACGGATCGCGCGCACGGTGCAGACTTGAGCCAGACCGCCGACCGCCAATGCGGTGAGCGGCTCGACCACGCGATATTCGCCGCTGCCGCCAGGAATCGCCGTGGCCAGGATCTTGGGCCGCTCATTAAACGAGGGATCCCAAGTAAACGGAACAGCCTGCTCGATGGAGAGCGGCGTGCTCTGCAGGCTCAAATTGCGGTTATAGGCCGGATCGCGCGCCAACACCGACAGCCAGTTGTCCAGCATATACTCGTGCTCGCGCTTGCTGCGCTCGGCAAAACGTCCTTGCTCGACCGGATCCTTCAACTTGTCGTTGACACTCATACCATGGTGGTGAACCAGCACCGCGTAAGGGGTCCAAAGCATCTTGTAGCCGGCTTGCGCGGTACGCAGGCAGAACTCGACATCGTTAAACAGCACGCTGAGCTCTTCGTTCATGCCGCCAAGCTCGGTATAGACCTCGCGCCGCATCAGCAGGCAGGCGCCGGTCAACGCCGACAAATACATCTCGCACTGGTTACGGTTCATGTAACCCGGTTCGTCGAGCTTGCACTCCATGCCATAGTGGGTCGCCACATCCAGCAACAGCGGCCCCGTTCCGAGTGCGATCCCGCCATGCTGCACCATGCCGGTTTCCGGATACACCAACTTGGCGCCAACCATGCCGACCTCAGGGCGCTGGGCATGCATCAACATCCGCTCCAACCACTCGGGCTGCACGATCTCGATGTCGTTATTGAGCATCAGCACGTACTCGCCTTGCGCCATGCTGACGCCGAGGTTGCACTGCGCAGAGAAATTGAACGGGGCATCGTATTCGATGACTCGCACCCGTGCAGGCTCGCTGGCCTGAATTTCGCGATAGAAATCGATGACATCCGGGTCGACGCTTTGGTTGTCGATCACCAGGATTTCGAACTGCTGGTAGCGGGTCTTCGCCAGCAAAGTCTCGATACAAGGCTGCAGGAACTCCAGCTTGTCGCGGTTGGGGATAATGATCGAAACCAGCGGCGTACCGGCAATCGGATAGGCAACCTTGAAGGTGTCCTGCATGGCGCCTTCCTGCACCTCCGCCTCGCGGCCAAGCCGCGCCAGGTGGCTCGATACCGCCACGCGATGGGCAGCGCGAGAGAGATCGGTCTCTTGCTGTTTGGGCAAATGCACCAGCGGATAGGCCAGATGGCCCACGCTGGCCTCGCCGAACTGATCGGCCAGACGCAACAGTAGCTCGTAGCCTTCTTTGCCCGGGTAGGCGGCAAAGCCGCCGACACTCATGACCGACTGCTGGTTGAACCAGCATGCCGCTTCGATGTAGTCCCAGTTCAACAGATATTCGAGATTGAAATCCGGCTTGAACTGCGGATCGGCGTAGCACCCCGGCAACAACATGCTGTCGTGGTCGGAGTAGACGACGGACAGCTTGTCGTCTTGCTGCATATAGTCGGCCAGGCGCAGCAGGCAATCGGGCGACAATTCGCTGCCGGGAGGCAGCAAACCGATCCAATCGCCGGGCAAGTCGGTGACGATCGTATTCAGCGCCTGAGCCAGAACTTCCACGTCGCTCAGATTCTCGACCTGAATCCAGCCTAGTAGATCGGTACGGTTGAAAATCGGATCCGGGGCCGGGAAGTCCGCCAACACAACCAGTCGCCACGAACCGTAAAGTTGCTGCTGCAACGACTGGATCGTCCCGCCAAGCGCCTCGAGCCAAGGCCGGGTCACCTTCATGATCAGGGTAATCAACGGGCGGCGATGCCACTTGGTGACCATGCGTTCGGCCAAAATTTCGGCATCGACCTCGCGCAGCCCATGCGCATCCTGCCAGGCTTGATAGCTCATCGAGCCCAGCGAAGCCTGAATGGGATGCTCCGCCGCCAGCACGGCGGCACGGCCAACGCGCACCGCCGGCTCGCCCAGATCGTCGTAGCGCTCGTACAAACGGCGGAATAGATCGTGCAGATTGTCGAACTGCCGTCCGGTCTGATGACCGCCACGATCTTCCAGACGCTGCCGGACTTCGACCGTGTTGCGTTGAACGTGAACGAACGGCGCCACGCGAGACAGTCGGATCAGCAAATCCCAGTCTTCCAGCGCCAACAGCGATTCGTCGAACAAACCGATATGGTCGAGCAGTGCACGCGCATGACAGAACGTGTTGATCGGGATGTAGTTGCAGACCTGCAAACGCAGCTTGTCGTACTCTTCGTGCGCATAGGGAACATAACGCTTGCGCTCGATACGCCGGCCGCCCTCCAGCGACTCGGTGACATACTCCGCGGTGGTATAGACCACGGCGTTGGGCGTCAGTACCAACTGGTCGCGCAGCGTTTCCAGGTGATTGGCACGCATCAGATCGTCGTCGTCCAGGTAGACGACATAACGCCCGCGCGCCAGCTTCAGCGCGGCGTTGCGCGCACCCGACGGACCGCGGTTGGGCTGGCGCAGATAAGTGACGCGCTCGTCGCGGCCGATCCAGTCCAGCGTCGACTCCATCAGCGGGCCGCCATCGTTGACCAGCAAGATTTCGAAATCCTGACAGGTCTGTTCCAACACGCTAGCCAAGGCATTTTGCAGCAGCGCCGGACGCTGGAAGGTCGTCAGAACGACAGAGAACATCGGCCCGGTAGCCGCCTGTTGCGCTGCGCCCGAGAAATGCAGCGCCTGTCCGGCATCGAGCACCGCCTGCAGCACCGGGGGCATGACCGACGTCTGATCCCTCCGCAACAGCTGTTTGAAACGCTCGCAACACACCTTGAAACGTCGACGGATATGTTCATCGATCCACGGCGCCGCGGGATTGGCATGCTCGATGTAAAACAAAAATTTGCCGTACAACAGACTGAAGATTTGCGCCAACTGGCCGGCGCAACGCAAGCGCGTTTCTTCGGTCAGGTAGCGATCCAACAACTTCATATGCTCGGTGACAGCCACCCCGCTGGCGCTATAGTTATCGATGCCGGAGGCTTGGCGCGGGTGCTGGCGGAAAATCGAAATCTGTTCGTTGAGGAATGCGCCCCTTACCTCGTTGAGGCTGAGATACAGCATCAAGTCCCAGTCGGTGGCGCGGAAAAAGCGTTCGCCCTCGAACGTCCCCAAGGTGAGATCGAAGAACGACTCCCGCATCTTGACGGTGGCACGTCGAAACAACGTGGCGCCGATGTTGATATAGCAATCGAAACTCAGCAGAGGCGCAAATTCGTCGCGCGTGCCGATATAGCTCCGATCGAGCCAGCCCGGATGTTGCAACGTCAAGATCCGCCCATCGGCCGTCTCGATATTGTAACGACCGTAGGCATAGCCGCACTCCGGATGCTGATCCAGCGTTTCCTTCAGCTTAGCCAATACCCCTGGCACCAGATAATCGTCGGCGCCCAATACCAGAATGTAGTCGCCATGCGCGAGGCTAGCCGCGTAGTTGATATTGAGCCCTGCGCCCAAGTTCACCAGGTTACGATAGCCATGCACGCAGGAATGTGCGGCTTCGTAACGGGCAATGACTTCCGCCGTGTTGTCGGTCGACGCATCGTCGCACACCAGAATCTCGAGATCATCGATACCCTGCGCCAACACGCTATCGATCGCTGCGGGCAAATAGTCCGCGTAGTTATAGGCCGGAATGACGACGGAAATCATGCACCCTCCCGAGCGCGCGCTCTGAATTATTATTAGAACCTGGCGAAGCTCGAACGCATGGCCAGGTTCTTATGGTTCGGCTCTCGCCGATTTAAATGAAATTGATATGTTCTGGCGGATTCTTCAGATCCCACAGGAACTTGTTCACATAGTCCTGCCGACAGCCGACTGCGCAATCCTTGTGAACGTCCACCGACTCCGATACGTCCTTGTGCACGGCCCAGTACCGGTCGCCCATCACGATATCGAAGAACGACTGCTCATGCAGATCGCCGATATAGAACCGCTCTTTATTGAAGAACGGACCGCACGGATAAATCTTGCCGTTACCCGAAATCTGCAACAAGAACGGGGTTCCGTAGCAGACATCATATTTTCGGAAACCATCCTTGTACAAGGCGGATTCCGACGCGGCATTGATCTTGTTCCATTTGGCTTGCACCACATAACTGTCGGTGGAATAGCTTTCGGCTTCCTTCAGTACATCCTGGATCGTCAGGTAGTCTTCGTACTGAATACCGATTTCCTTGTATTCGGAATCGGAACAATGCTTGATGACGAAGTAGTCTACGCCTAGTTCGGCACCCAGTTTCGCTTCTTTCAGCACTTGATCGAAACATTCCGGAATCAACACCATCTGCAGGCCCAGCGTGCAGGGGTAATTGTTTTCCTTCTTGATGCGTACCAGCTCGCGGATCTTCTCCACCAGCTCGTCGAAGTTCTTCTCTTTGGACTGATGCACACGGCGGAAGCCGTCGCGATCGCCCGCCGACAAGTTGAAGCGGATCCAACTCATGTTTTTCAACAAATCGTGCGCACGATCCATGTCCAGCAATAGGCCGTTGGTCGCCATCGAGGTGTCGATGCCGACTTCGCGCGCGCGAACCACCGCGTCGTAGAGCGCCGGATTCAGGGTCGGTTCGCCATCGCCGATAAAGCCGATCGAACGCACGCCCAGGCGACCGCAGTCATCGATATAGTTCAACAGCGCATCGCGCTGGATCATCGTGCCCTGCGTCATATTCTGTACCACGGCATAGCAATAGATGCAGGCGGTATTGCAGAATTTGGTCAGGCCCATGTCGATGTGAATGGGTGCAAAACGCTCGCCGCGCTGCCAGGCTTGCAAGCGGTCCAGGTGATGCATCATCTTGTGGCCGTCGAAGCGGAAGCGCTGCGGCGGGTTACGGTAGCTCGGCCCGGTGAACTGGTTGGGCACGCTGGGCACTTCCTCGCCCTCGGTCAGGCGCATCACGCCGATCTGGTTGCCTTCGCTGACGAAGTGAATTTTCTGACCGGTCATCTTGTCGAGCTTGTAGCTGTCGATCTGCTGTTGCTCGTCGGTCAACGCCGCGCGGTTGACGATGACGTTGGACGTGCGCAGCTTGTGCCCCGGGTTGCGCTTAAGCGGCGCATCGTCCGGAATGGAGGTGGTGGTCTCGTAACCGAAGCGGTTAACATCCTTGTGCTTGTTGTCACTCATGATTCTGTCTCCTAGGACCCTTATCCGCATGCACGCGGCGTTAACTCAAAACGGCCCGCTAAACCAGACGCCCGGCACATCGTGGTGCGAGTGGCGCTGGGGCAGGAACTCCAGCGGCAAGCGGGACAGGCCCAACATCTTGCCGATACATTGAACGATTTCTTCCGCGCCCGGGTAGAACTGCCGGGTCAAGCCGTAACTGGTCGGTTCCGGGCAGTCCGGCAATGCCAGCCGAGCCGGCGCCGCTTTGAGCGCCCCCCAGCAATCCATACCCACGCGCGCCACAATCTCGCCGGCAATCGAGCCGGTCGCCGCACCGGTATCCAGTGCCAGCAATCGCCCGGTCCGACGCACCGAGGCGAAGACGGTATCCCAGTCGATCGGCTTGACGGTGCGCAGGTCGATCAGCTCGCAGTGAATGCCGATCTGCTCCAGCGCGCGACAAGCATGCAGCGCCTCCACCACCATATACGACGCCGCCACGATGGTGACCGCGTCGCCGGACTGCCGGACGGCTGCGCGACCCAGCGGTACGCGCACGTCGCCCTCTGGCACCTCGCCCTGGGCGAAGTGCAGCCAACGATGCTCGAGAAACACCACCGGGTCGTCGTCGAAAATCGACGACAGCAACAACCCTTTGGCATCGGCGGCATTGGATGGCATGACGACCTTCAGGCCGGGCACATGGGCGAACCAGGCTTGCAGATTCTGCGAATGGGTCGGCCCCTGCCCCCAGCCGCGCCCCATGATCAGTCGAATGGTCAGCGGTACGGCACGGCCGAAGGTGTAGTGCCACTTGGCGGCGTTGTTGACCAATTGATCCATCGCCAGCAGGAAGAAATCGAGACGCTGGTGGCACATCACCGGTCGCATGCCAGCCAAGGCGGCGCCGATGGCGATACCGGTCATGCCGTTTTCCGAAGTCGGGGTATCGAACACCCGGGCCGGGCCGAAGCGCTGCTGCAGACCGGCCGTGGTATTGAAAATCGCCTTGGGGTCGTCCACCCCCAGTCCGAACTTCAGCACCCGCTCGTCCTGGGCCATAGCCAGGTGCAAGGCCTCATTGATTGCCTGGGCGGCGTGGATGGTCGAATCGCGGCTCATGACGACAACTCCGTGCGATAGATTGCGTCGAACACAGTCGACTCGTCGGGATACGGCGCGGCAAGCGCCAATTCAAATGCCCGATCGATTTCGGCGCCGATCTCCGCGATCATGGCCTGGCGATCCGTGTCGGTGAGCGCCAGTTCGGCCGCCAGTCGCGGCAACGGATCGCGGTCCTGCCAGGCGGCAAGCTCGCCCGTCGGCCGATAGCCCAGATCGTCGTCGAAATGCGGCCCGCAATGTTCGCGCCAGCGATAGGTCATGCATTCGATAAAGCGCGGGCCGCCACCGGCGCGAATTTCCGCCGCCGCACGTTGTGCGACCGCCAACACCGCCTGAGCGTCGTTGCCGTCGACCTGCTCGGCCGGCACCCCAAGCGCCCGCGCCAGCGTGCACAGATCGCGCTCGGCCGGCTGGCGCTTGGACAGTGGGGAGTACACCGAATACAGGTTGTTCTCACAGACGAACAGCACCGGCAGATGACGTAGCGCGGCAAAGTTGGCGGCCTCGTAGAAGGCGCCCTCCTCGGTCGCGCCATCGCCGAGGAACACGCAGGTCAACGCCGACTCGCCGCGCAATTGCTGCGCCAGCGCCACGCCGACACCGACCGGAATGCTATTGCCGACGATCGCCGTGCTGGCCAGGAAGCCCGCCCGTTCGTCGCTCAGGTGCATCGAACCGCCGCGGCCGCCGCAACAGCCCGTCGACTTACCGTACAGTTCGGCGATCATCTTCTCCAGGTCGCCACCCTTGCCCAGGTAATGCGCGTGCGAGCGATGAGTGGACATCGCCCGATCGTCGGCCGAGAGCGCCAGCCCGAACGCCGCCGCCGGGGCCTCCTGTCCGATGGAGAGGTGCACCGGGCAGCGCATCTGTTGCTCCGGGTAGCGACGAGCGATTTCTTCTTCGACCATGCGGATTCGCAGCATGGCGCGATAAAGCGCGGTCTTCATTCTGCTCACCCTAGATGAAGTTGATGTGCGGCACGCTCTGGTTCATCAGCCGGTCGAGATAACGGTTGACTTCATCCATGCGGCAATTCTTGCGGCACTCGTGGATATCCAGTTGATGCCGCACGTAATGGAAGTTCTCGCGCCGTTTCTCGCCCTCCCAGATTTCCTGGAAGGTGTTCTGGTTGATGTTGCCGTATTCGAAGCGCTGATCGAGCAGATAGGCGCTGCAACCATAGACTCGGCCGTCGGCCATCACATAGCCCCACAGGAACGGGGTGGAATGGCATTTCTTGTAACGGGTTTCCGGGTCTTCCTGATACTTGCGCATGGTGTGGGCGCGAAACACCACCTGGAAGGTCTCGGTGCTCATCGGCTCCAACTGTTCGGCCAATGCCAGATAGCCCTGATAATTGACGTTCTCGTACTCGTGGGTTTCACTGAACAAATGCTGCGAATACGGTTTGATCACCAGATAATCGGCACCGATTTCGTCGCGGCAAATACGGGCCAACTCGACCATCTCGTGTGCGTTTTCCGGCAAGAGCAGCGTCTGCACGCCGATCACCGTATCCAGCCCATGCGCGCGCTTGTATTCGGAGGCCGCGCGCAGGTTATCGATGACGCGTTGAAAATCGCGATCGCGGGTGCGGTGGATGGCGGCATAGCTCTCTGCGCTGCCGGCATTGAGCGACACCTTGATCCACGACACTTTGTCGAGAGACTCCTCGACGAAGCGTTGGTTGAGCAGCACACCGTTGGTGGTAAACGCCACATCGATGCCGCTTGCTTTGGTCATCGCGACGATCTCGTTGATCTTCTTATGCAGCAGCGGCTCGCCCTCGCCGGCATACATAATGCTCTTGACCCCCAGCCGGCCCATTTCCGGCAAACGCTCGGCCAACATCGCCTCGTCGAGCATCACCGATTTGTAGCCGATATAGTCGACCGCGCAGAACGTGCAACGATGATTGCAGGCCCCGACCGGCGCCAACTCGAGATAGATGGGGTAGACCGACTTGGCCCGCTCCCATTCGTCGCCGACATCCAACAACTGCGCGACGCGCTTGGGGTGATAGATCAGCTTGTGGCTATCGATCAGAAACTTGTCCATGGCTCGGTCCTTCCCGCCCTACTTGAGCAACGTGGTGGCGTATTTAAAGAACAATACCGGGTCGACCGGCTCGCGGTTACATACGATCTGAACGTCCAATGCGGCGGAAATACTGCCGGCCAGTACGGCGACTTCGGGCGGCAAACCCGCGCCCAGGCAAGTGCCGGCCAGCGACAAAAAGGCATCGCCCGCACCGATGCGGTCGACCACTTTGGACGATAGCGCCGGGATCGACAGCATACGATCCTGACTAACCAGTAGCGCGCCCTGGCTGCCACGGGTAATGGCGGTCGCTTGAGCGGACAGGCGCCCGTTGAGCTCACCGGCAATCATGTCCAGCGGCGATAGGCGGTCGTGCGCCGCCAAACGCGCCTCGGGTTCGTTCAGGCACAGGAAATCGGCGCGCGGGTAACGGGTAATCACATGGTAGCCACGGTTGCCGCTATTGATCTGGGTGTTGACCGCCAGGAAGCGGGCATGCTGCGAAATAGCGTTGGCGATGTCGCGCGAGATCATGCCGTTACCGAAGTCGGGCACGATCACGGTATCGAATTCGGCCGCGTGCGCCGACAGCCATTGGCACACTTGCTGATCCAACGCACTGCGCTCTTGTTCCACACCGCCGAAATACACCTCGAACAACCGCTGCAGATCCTGGTCGACGAAGCGGCGCTTGATCAAGGTCTGTGCGGTCGGAAAATCGATATGCGGCAGACTGACGTTAGGTCGCAATTTCTCGGTGACGTATTCGCGCGTCCCAGGCTCCTTGCCCAGCGCCGTCAACAACGTGACCTGCTGGCAGAAGCCGGCCACGTGATTGGCGACGGCGATGGCGCCGCCGGCGAAGCGCTCCTCGGAGGCATAACGCACAGCCAAGGTATTTCCCTTGCCGGTCTGCCCCAAGGTGGAAACATAGTGATACTCGTCGATGATGGCGTCGCCGACCACCAGCACACGCTGCGACTTGAGATCCTTGATCCTGGCGATGAAGTCGTCGAGCGGAAACTGTTGCTTGAAGTCGGCCAAGAAAGCGCGCGCCTCGGACGAGAAGACATCGAAGTGGTTGTTCAGCAGGCTGGTGGAGCTGAAGGTGATTTCGTCGGTGAAATGCACGTCGCCGCCATGCTCGCGCACCGCGGCGACCTCGCGGGCGATATTGCCGGTCAGGTCGGTGGCCGCATCGATGTAATCGCTGCCCTTGATATACAGCGACGGCTGCAACGCGTGGATGACGTTGATCGCCGTCTCGGCCTGATTGATCGCCACATGATCGACGCAGGCTAACGCAGCCAGGTTCTCGGCGCGCAATTCCTCACCGAACACGGGCCGCCCGGGTCCCTTCCTCACGAAGGTATCCCCGGTCAGCGTCACCACCAGCACGTCGCCCAATTTACGCGCGCTTTGCAGGTGGCGAATGTGGCCGGTATGCATCAGGTCGAAAGTGCCGTGGCACAGCACGACACGGCGGCCCTGTTGCTTGAGCTGGGCGACAATGGCCGCCAGGTCGTCGAGAGAATGGATCTTGTGCTCGGTCATGTCCGCTCCGCCAGGCAATCGGCCACGTAATGCAACAGGAACAGGTGGGAAACTTCCACTTCACCGTAATCGCCGGACGGGCTCCAGAAATTGATGTCGCCCAACTCGGACAGCGGATTGCCTTCGGCAAAACCGCTCAGCGAGATCACCGAAGCGCCCGCCTCGCGCGCCGCGGCCACCGCCTGCAGGATGTTCGACGATTTTCCGGAGCTGCTGATGGCGACCAGCATGTCGCCCTTGCGGGCGTATTGCCGCACCAGGCGCGCATAGGCCTGGTCATAGCCGAAGTCGTTACTCATGCAGGTCATCAACGACGGCTCGTGCAGCACATGGGCGCGCAGTTTCCCTTTGTTGACCAGATCGTTCTGGATATGCGCCGCGACGGCGGCGCTACCGCCATTACCGATGATGAAAAGCGATCCGTCGGCATGTCGTAGCGTCACCAGCATATCGAGCAAGGTAGCGATCGCTTCGTCGGCAGATAGGACACGGCCGGCATGGCTGCTGCGGATGCCGGTCATGACGCCGGCGAAGCGTTCGCAAGCGCCGGACAGGGTTGCGCTATTCATGATTGAGCTCCCAGGTTGTCGAACCAGCTCTTGGTTGCCTGCTCGATGCTGGCCGGTGTCCACAGCGGGGCATCGCGCCAATCGTCGAGGCAGGCCAGCATATTGGCCACGCCCTGCTCCAGCGGCACTTCCGCCCGCCACCCCAGCAATCGCGTGATCTTGTCGGTATCGGCGAACGTGCAATCCGGCTCGCCAGGCCGTTTCGGGATATAGGTTTTCTCGCCGCCCAACAGGTCGACGAGTCGATTGACCTTGTAATGACCGCCACTACCGACATTCATGATCTCGCCGCTGATGTCGGAGGCGCCCGCCATCATGAAGGCGCGCGCCACGTCGGTGACGTAGGTGAAATCGCGGCTTTGTTCGCCGTCGCCCACCACGGTGAACGGCAGTCCCTTGAGTTTCTGCGCCAGGAAGACGCCGAATACCGCGCCATAGGTGCCGGCCGTGCGCGAACGCGGGCCATAGACGTTGAACAACCGCAGCGACACTACCGGCAGGTGATAGACCTTGCCCCAATGCAACACCAGCTCTTCGCCCATGGCCTTGGTCAGCGCGTAGGGGTATTCCGGTGCGATCGGCGCCGTTTCGGGCGTCGGATAGCACTCGGGGATCCCGTAGCAAGAGGACGAGGCGGCATAGACCAGGCGGCGCGCGCCATGCCGGCGCGCGGATTGCAGAACGTTCAGCGTGCCTTGTACATTGACGGAGAAGTAGGTTTCCGGATCGTCGATCGAGGGCACGATGTCGGCGCGACCGGCGAGATGAAACACTTGGTCGACCCCGGCGAAACAGGGCTCCAATGCCGCGCGGTCGCGGATATCCACCTGATGGAATTCGCAGCGTCCCCGCGCAAGCAGGGTATCGATATGAGCGCGTTTACCGGTTGACAGATCATCGACCAATACCACTTCGGCACCTTGCGCCAGCAGCATTTCCGCCAGATGACTACCGATGAAGCCGGCAGCGCCGGTGACAAGAGCTTTCATCTTCCACAACACCTGAATGAATAGTTGTTTTATCGGCCCGAAGCGTCGTTACTTGAGCCGGCCGGTCTCAGGACTGCAGCAAGCGCTGCAGGATACGCTCAACCGAACGCAGCGAACTATCCAGCACCGACGAGGCGCCGGAAAAGTCGACCTTGTGTTCGCTGTCGCCGCGGCCGGCCGCATAGTTGGCCACCACGGTCAACATGGCGTAAGGCAGATCCAGTTCGCGCGCCAATGCCGCTTCCGGCATGCCGGTCATGCCGACGATGTCGGCGCCATCGCGCTCCAACCGGTTGATCTCGGCGGTGCTTTCAAGTCTTGGTCCCTGGGTGCAGGCATAGATCCCGCCATCGACGATCTCGATGGCTTCCGCCTGTGCCGCTTTTTTTAGGCCAGCGCGCAGATCGGGACAATAGGGGTGCGTGAAATCGACATGCACCACCGGCTTGTCGAGGCCTTCGAAGAAGGTGTGCTCGCGCCCCGAGGTATAGTCGAGCAGATCGTCGGGCAGGACGATAGCGCCCGGCCTCATATCGGGACGGATGCCGCCCACCGCGCCGATGGCGACCACACCTTTGATGTTCTGTTGTTTGAGCGCCCAGATATTGGCGCGGAAATTGATTTCGTGCGGGGCCAACGAATGGCCGTAGCCATGTCTGGCAATGAATACCACGTTGCGGCCGCCGACCAGACCGAAGGTCAGTGCGCAGGAGGGGTCGCCATACGGCGTACGCACCACTTGGCGATGGGTGACTTCCAAGACCGACAGTTGCGCCAGACCGCTACCGCCAATGATTGCCAGCATGTTAGCCTCCCGTAATAAAGTATGTTCGGATACTAGCTATGGGAGTGTAACGGCTTTGACGGGCAAGGGATAGGGGAAAAGGGGCGGGGACGGAGGCCGGTTCCCGGCAGTCCTGAACGGACTTGCGCCGGAAACCGGAGGACGGGATACGCCGCTTACTTCAAGGCGTGAATCGCCGGCAGATTGCGCCAGGCGCCACGCACGTCCATGCCGTAACCGAACACATAACGGTCCGGCACGTCGATACCGACGAAATCGGCGAGGATCGGCTTTTCCTTGGCGATGATCTTATTGGCAAAAACGCCGCTGAAGAACGCCTTGGCGCCCATGTCCATCACCTTGTCGCGGATGGCCGCCATGGTATGGCCCTCATCCAGGATATCGTCCAACACCAGCACGACGCGGTCCTGTACTTCTTCCTTCGGCGCCTGTTTCCACACCAGCTCGCCGCCATGCGTCTTGTCGCCGTAGCGGGACACGTGCACATAATCGAAATCGAGCGGGAAATGCAGTCGCGGCAGCAACTGGCCGGTAAACACCACGGCACCGCCCATGACGGACAGCACCAGCGGATAGCTTTCCCCGAGTTTGGCGGTGATTTCCTCGGCCATGCGATCGACAGCGCTATCGACCTCTTCGGCGCTAAACAGAATGTCCGAGCTATTCAAAATGCCCAGGGCTTCGGCTACGTTTGCCATGCTGACTCCTTTACTTCAGACCCCCGCGCCGCAGGCAGGACGCAGAAGGATTGCAATGATTCGTTTTAGCGGCGGGCAAGATAGTCCGCAAATGCAACGCCCACCTCGTGATGCTTCAGACCATAGCTGACGGTCGCCTTCAGATAGCCGAGCTTGGAGCCGCAATCGTAGCGCACGCCGGCAAACGGCAGCGCCAGGATGTCTTGATCCTTGAGCAAGGCGGCGATGCCGTCGGTCAACTGGATCTCGCCGCCGGCACCCGGCTTGGTGTTGATCAGCTTGTCGAAGATTTGCGGGGTCAGGATGTAGCGTCCGACCACGGCGAGATTCGACGGCGCCTCTTCCGGACGCGGCTTTTCCACGATGCTGCTGACCAGAAGCCGGCCGCCGGCCTGCTCATTGACCTCGACGATACCGTAGGAGCCGGTTTCGGATGGCGCGACGGTTTCCACGCCCAGCACCGAGCTGCCGGTTTCGTCGTAGAGCTTGACCATCTGCTCCATCGCGCCCGGCTCGCCGTCGATCAGATCGTCGGCGAGAATCACGGCGAACGGTTCGTTGCCGACCACCGGCTGTGCGCACAGCACCGCATGACCAAGGCCCAACGCCTCGGGCTGGCGGGTATAGACGCAAGTGACCGAACTCGGAATGATGCCTTGCACCATATCCAAGAGCTTATGCTTGCTCTTGATTTCCAGTTCGGTTTCCAATTCGTAAGCCTTGTCGAAGTGGTCTTCGATCGAACGCTTGTTGCGGCCGGTGACGAAGATCAGCTCGGTAATGCCCGCGGCCACGGCCTCTTCGACGGCATACTGGATCAACGGTTTGTCGACCACAGGCAACATTTCCTTCGGGCTAGCCTTGGTGGCTGGTAGGAAGCGCGTGCCAAGACCGGCGACGGGAAACACTGCTTTGGTTATTTTCTTCATTGGCGTTAATAGCTTTCTGAATTTGACCGGCCGTATTCTAGCGTGCCGCTGTCGGCGGCTCTAGCGATTTACCGATTATTTGCTGTTTTTCCACGCGATTTGCCGCATTCCGGCATATTCCTTGCCGCGAGGCGACATGACATCGTTTTATGGCTTTTTCGCCAAGCCGCCGATCCATGCCGGCAACGCCGGCAACACGCTTTGCCAGTCGCGCGGAGCGTGCTGACGCAATAGCCGCATGCTCGGATACCACGGCATGGTCTCGCCCTCGGCCGGAAACAGGTTGCCGCCCTGTGCCGACATCAACACGATGGTCGGCACGCCCATGGCGCCGCCCAGGTGCGCGGCGGCGGTATCCACCGACACCAGGGCATCCATTTGAGCCAACAGCGCGGCGCTGTCCGCAAAATCCTCGATCCGCCCGGGCGAGCGCATCATGGCCTGCAAATCGACCGGCAGCGGATCGGCACCGTACTGCAGGTCGATCCAGTCGGCCGACATCGCCGATAGCAATTGGCGCAGGGCCGTTTCGGACAAGCTGCGATCCTGTCGATCGCGCTCGTCGGCCCCGACAGCGGCCTGTCCGGATTGCCAGACCACCCCGATACGCGGCCGGTGGTCGCGCGCGCCCAATCGAGCGGCCCATTGCTTCGTCAATGCGGCATCGGCCGCCAGATAGGGCAACCATGCCGGAAGCGTCTGTGGCGTGAGGTGAAAATGCAACGGCAGCGACATGAGAGAAAGATGATAGTCGGCAGCGGGCGGCGGCTCACTCGCGTCCACCACGCCGTCGACGCCATCTATACAGGCAAACAGGCGCAGCAATGCCGGACTGACACGCAACAGCAACCGGCAGCCCGGCAAGCCGGCTCGCAAGGCCGGCAGCAGACGCACCATCTGGATGGTGTCGCCCAAGCCCTGCTCGTTCCACAATAGCAGCGTCTTGCCGCCGAGCGGCTCGCCCCGCCAGGCAGGTACCGCCGCCTCGATTTGCTGGCGCTGCGCAGCCAACCTGGGCAAAGCCCAACGGGATTCGTACCAGCCGAAACCGCGCGCCCAATCGCCGGACTGGATCAGCGCGATCGCATAGTTGAAGGTCAGCGCGGCGGGCCGCTCCGGCGATGCCATGGCCCGGCGGTAGATTGCCAATGCTTCGGCCAACCGCCCCTGGGCCTTCTCAAGCAGACCCAGGTTGGTCAGCACCTCGGCATTGTCCGGCGCCAGCAGCAAGGCGTCATCCAGACATCGACGTGCCTCGTCGTAACGCAATTCGTCGCGGTACAGGTTACCTAGGTTGTTCAGTGCATCCAGGTAGTCGGGCTTGAGATCGAGGGCTTCGCGCAACAATTGCACGGCAAGCGCACGCTCGCCCAGCAGTTTGAGTAGCACCGCCAGGTTGTTGCGCACCTCCCACGAGCCTTGATTCAGGTCCAGCGCCTGGAGATAGTGTTCGAGTGCCGCAGAATAATCGCCGAGCGTATAGCATTGATTGCCGAGCTCGAAGCAGGCGAGCCAATCCGCGGCCGGGGGCGTGTTCATCGCGTGCCGGATTGACGCGACGCCAGCATGACCGCCACCTGGGCCAGCACCGCATCCCAATTGCCGTGCTCGGTCTGGCGCAGCACGCGGGCGCTCGGATACCACGGAGCGGTTTCCCCCTCGACACCGAAGAACGGTGCCCCCTCTTGCCGCATCAGCACCCAGACGGGGCAGCCCATGGCCCCCGCCAGGTGTGCGACGGCGGTATCCACACTGATCACCAAATCGAGATTGGCGATGATGGCGGCGCTATCGGCGAAATCGCGAATCACTGGCGCGAACAGCCGGTCGCGTAGCACCTCCGGCAATGGCTCGGGCTGCAGACAGACAAAGTCGGCCAACGGCAAAAGCGGTAATAACGCTTCCGCCTCGATCGACTTCTGTTGCCGCATGAGGTCACGCACACCCACGCCCCAAACACCGGATTGCCAGGCCAAGCCAACACGCAACCGGCCGGTTTGCCGGGCCGGCAACCGGGCAGACCATTGCGCGGCATCGGCAGATTGCGGCGTAAAGTAAGGCGCCAGCGGCAGGTTGTCGATGCGGGCGTCGAACACCTCGGGTAACGATGCCAACGGCAACTGCCAGTCGAACTCCGGTTGCGCGTCGGGCGCCAGCAGTTCGATATCGGCAAGGTCGGCGAACAGTCGATGCAGGCTGACCGGGCAGGAAAACAGCAAGCGCGCCGATGGATGCGCCGCGCGCAGGCGCGGAATAAAGCGTGCCATTTGCAAACAGTCGCCCAGACCCTGCTCGCTCCACAGCAGCAGCGTCTGCGCCTCAAGCGGCTCGCCCTGCCAGCGCGGGCCGGCAAAACTCGGCGTCAAAATGGTCCGCCAACGGGATTCGTACAACGGCCATGCTTCGGCATAGCGGCCAAGCATGAACAAAGGAATGGATTGGTTGTAGCTCGCCTCGTGGAAGTCGGACTGAAGCGCCAGCGCCTGGCGATAAGCGTCGATCGCATCCGGTAGGCGCAGGCTACCGGTCAGTGCGTTACCGAGATTGGTCCAGCGTGCCGGGCTCGCGCCAGCGAGCTCCATGGCGCGGATGTGGCAGGCGGCCGCATCGTCATAACGCCGCTGATGCTGCCGCACCAGCCCTAGATTGCTCCAGCCGTCGGCATGATCCGGCACGAGCTGCAGCGCCTGAATCAGCAGGCCCTCGGCCGCCCCCAACTGCCCCAATTCTTTCAACAGCGCAGCCAGATTGATCAATAGCCCCGGCGCTTTCGGCTGGCGGTCGAGCGCTTGGCAATAATCGTCCAGCGCCTGATCGAAGCGCCCCAACCGATGGTAGACCACCGCTCGGTTGGCCAGCGCTTCCCAGTCATCCGGTCGTTCGGCCAGGACGGCGTTGAAGTCCTTCAACGCGGCATCCCACAGCCCTTCCGCCACGTGTTGACAGCCTTGTTCGTATGCCGCATCTGCGCCAAGTAGGATCATGTGTCTTGCTCCAGTAAAGCCATCAGCCCTGCCTCGTCGAGGATTGTCACGCCAAGGGCCTGTGCTCGGTCGAGTTTACTGCCGGCCGCTTCGCCGGCCACCAGATAATCGGTCTTGCCTGACACGCTGCCGGCCACCTTGCCGCCGGCGGCTTCGATCAACGCTTTGGCTTCGTCTCGGCTTAGCGTCGGCAGTGTGCCGGTCAACACCAGCGTCTTGCCGGCCAACGAGCGCGGGCCGGTTTCCGGCGCCGCTTCCTGAGGCCAATGCACGCCGACGGCCAACAGCGCCTCCACCACCTCTCGATTGTGCGCTTCGGCGAAGAAGTCGAGAATCGACTCGGCCACAACCGGCCCCACGTCCGGCACGGCCATCAAAATATCGAGCGAGCGGGCACGCGCCAACGGATCGTCGATCCCCTCGGCCAGCGCGCACAGCGCGCCAAAATCGCCGATATGGCGCGCCAGATCGCGGGCGGTCGCTTCGCCGACATTACGGATGCCCAGCGCGTAGATAAAGCGTGCCAGCGTGGTGTGTTTACTGGCCTCGATGGCGGCCACCAGGTTGTCGGCGCTCTTTTGCCCCATGCGCTCCATCCCGGCCAACTCGGCCACCGCCAACCGATACAAATCGGCCAGGGTGCGCACCATACCGCGGTCGACCAACTGATCGATCAGCTTGTCGCCCAGCCCGTCGATATCCATCGCCCTGCGCGAGGCGAAGTGCCAGAGAGCCTGTTTGCGCTGAGCCGAGCAGAACAGGCCGCCCGTACAACGCGCGATGGCCTCCCCCTCCAACTTGGCGATATGCGAACCGCACACCGGGCAATGGGTCGGCAAGCGGTATGAGGGATACACCGGCTCCAACGTCGGCGAAAACAGATCGCGTCCCGCCGCCTCGCGCATGGGACGCTTTTCCAACACCACGGACACCACTTCCGGGATGACATCGCCGGCCCGGCGCACGATGACCGTGTCGCCGATACGCACGTCTTTGCGTAGCACCTCGTCCTGGTTGTGCAATGTGGCATTGGTGACGGTGACGCCGCCGACGAACACAGGCGCAAGCCGCGCCACCGGCGTGATGGCGCCCGTGCGACCAACCTGCTCCTCGACCGCTTCGACCACGGTCAGCGCCTCTTCCGCTGGAAATTTGTGGGCAATGGCAAAACGCGGCGCGCGCGCCACGAAGCCTAGCTGCTCTTGCTGATCGCGCCGGTTGACCTTGTACACCACGCCATCGATGTCGTAGGGCAGCTCGGCGCGACGCGCCAGGATCTCTTCGTAATAAACCACCAGTCCCGTCAACCCGCGCACCGCCGGTCGCAGGGCGTCCTCCACCACCGGCAGACCGAGCGTGGCGAGCCAGTTCATCTCGGCCTGATGCGTATCGGGCCATTCGGCACCCTCGATACGGGCGATGGCATAAGCAAAGAAGGACAGCCGGCGTTTGGCGGTGATGCGCGAATCCAACTGACGCAGACTACCGGCGGCGGCATTGCGCGGATTGGCGAAACGCTTCTCGCCGAGTGCGTCCTGCGCCTGATTCAACCGCTCGAAATCGGCTTTGAACATCAGTACCTCGCCGCGCACCTCCAGCAGGGACGGCAAGTTGTCGCCAGCAAGCCGCAGCGGCAGGCTGCGCACGGTACGCACATTCTCGGTGACGTTCTCGCCGGTGACCCCGTCGCCGCGCGTTGCCGCCTGCACCAAGACACCGTCGCGATACAACAGGCTGATGGCTAAGCCGTCGAACTTGGGCTCGACCGCGTACTCGACCGGCAATACCGCCAGTTCGCGTGCCACCCGTTCGTCGAATTGAGCCAATTCGGCATGCCGCTCGACCGGCGCTTCAAGCTGCATATCGGAGAAGACATTGTTGAGCGACAGCATCGGCACCGCATGGGCAACTTGCTCGAAGGCATCGAGCGGTGCGCCGCCGACGCGCCGAGTCGGCGAATCGTGCCGTTGCAGTTCCGGGTGGCGCGCCTCCAACGCCATGAGTTCGCGCAACAGGCGATCGTATTCGGCATCGGGCACCGTCGGCGCATCGAGTTCGTAATACTCACGTCCATAACGGTCAAGCAGAGCACGCAATTCGGCGGCGCGCTGGATATCGTCGGTCGGTGTCATATCGAATCGGAAAGGGTTCGGGGCCGGCGAATCGCCGGCCCCGCAAGTATCAGGCAAACAGGCGCAGGGCGGCGACACTGCCCGGGGCGATGCCGCGGTCGTCCATGCTGCCGTAGATGGTTTTCAGCTGATCGCGGATGCGGGCGAGGCCGACATCGGTCAGCAGTCGACGGTTGTCGTCGACCAGTTGGGCGTCGAACTCCTGTGCCAGTTGGCGGGCGAACTGGATGGCCCGGTCGAAAACCTCGACACCGCCAGCCACGCGCGGTACGTCGAACAGCAGACACAGGGCCGGGAAGCTGTTGTCGAGCAGAGTATGCAATGTGAACGGCATCTGATCGGCCGCCATCAGCGAGTAGAGTGTGTTGCCGGAATCCGCCAGGTAGTGGAAAGCGCCATCCGGTTCCAACTGCATGCCGTTGGATTCGACGAAACTACGCAGCCGTGTGCCTTCGATCGCCAGTCGTGGCGCGATATTGAGACCGATCAGCACATCGACGTCGGCGCAAAAGCGATCGAGTTCGCGTGCGGCGACCAGCTTCTGCTGACGTTGCGGGAAGCTCACCGCGGCGCCGTATTCCTCGGCGAAGTGCGATACCTGCTGGCAGAAGCTGGCAAGCTCCTGCTCGGTGACCGCGCCGCCGCGGTCGACCAATTGCAGGCCAATGTTGATTTGCTTGTAGCGGATGCCTGGCAGCACTTCGGCTGGCTTCCACAATCCCTTTTCGGTGCGTCCGATGACCTGCACGCGCTTAGCGACATTGAAGCGCGGCATGTTGACCAGCTCAAGCGGCTGGTGGAACACCACTTCGCAGATGAAATCCAGCGACGGATCGAGCATGGCCACCACCAGCGCCTGGTGGTCGGCCGAGTCCAGAGCGGCATCTTCATCCTTGACCGCGGAGGGCGCGTCGGGCGCAATCGGCGCAGCCTCGTCCTGCGGCAGCTCGACCTCGAAGGGCTCGGGCAGGTCGACGCGACCGGCATCGAGCAACACCGGCTCCAGACGATCGGCGCGCACGCCGTCACGCACGTTATTTTTCGGCACGGTCAATAACGGATCGTCCTGCGTGCGCACGAACGACTGGCGCATCCTGCGACGGAAGCGCCACTCTTGCACCACGTTAAAACCGTACACCAGGGCGACAATCGACCCGCCCAATACCAGTAAACCTATTTGCAATTCGCTCATCAGCCAGTCCGCAAGGGCGAATAAATCCGTGGGTAGTATAACGAATCGTCGATCAGGCGACACCTGTGTAGGCGAGAAACATTCGGAAAAGCCTTACATTTCGGCTTTTGCCAGCCGCACAGCTCAAAAAAGAGCACCAAATAGACGCCATTCTCAAGCATGCCACCAGCGATGGTTTCTAGTCGATACATTACTCATTATTTGTGCTAGATATTCATGCAGAGGGAATTTTGCAATTAGTTCTAATACGAACTATCATCGCTCAAAACAAAATATGGAGACCTCATGAGTCAATCGCCCCGCGAGCCCTTCTTACCAGTGATCCGACTTCTGGCCCAAACTTATCAGGCCTTCGAGCAATTCTCGGCCTTCCACGTGCGCCAGATGGGCCTGACTCCGCCGCAGTTCGACGTCGTCGCCACACTGGGCAATACCCGTGGCATGAGTTGCAAGGAACTTTCGGAAAAGACCTTGATCACCAAAGGCACACTGACCGGGGTGGTCGACCGGCTGTGCGATAAAGGCATCGTGCAACGCACAACGATGGAGCATGACCGTCGCAGTGTGTTCGTCGCACTGACCGCGCGCGGAGAAGCGCTGTTCGAGGAGGCCTTTCCGGCCCACCTGATGCACATGCGCCAAGCATTCACCGCCTTCGATAGCAAAGACTACGACCTTTGCGCCACCGAACTGAAGCGATTGCGCGACGCATTCACGGTCGCCATGGCAGAGGTGCCCGATGAAACCTGCTAATAATGCCCGTTATGCCGCACCGATGGTGCTGCTACATTGGTTAATGGCCATTCTGATCGTCACGGCCTTTGCCGTCGGCCTGAAGATCTGGAGCCTGCCACTGTCGCCGTTGCGGCTAAAACTCATCCTCGGCCACAAATCGGCCGGCATCGCCGTCTTGCTGCTCTTGGCGCTGCGCGTCATCGTCCGGCTCGCATCGCACGTTCCCCCCTTGCCCGCGCATATGTCGCCGATCGAGCAGCGCCTGGCGCATCTCGGTCACCTGGCCTTGTATGTCTTGATGCTGGCGGTGCCCTTGTCCGGCTGGGCCATGAGCTCCGCCTACGGTATTCCGGTGGTGTTCCTTGGCGTATTGCATCTGCCGGAATGGATCGCCAGCGATCCGACACTCGCCGAACAGCTCCGATGGTTGCACCGCGGCCTGAACCTGCTACTGGCGCTGACGATCGTCGGTCATGCGTTCTTCGCGCTGAAACACCACTTTTTCGACCACGACGGCATGCTCAACCGCATGCGCCTCGGTGGTTCCCGATCCATGGAGAAATAAATATGAAGCCTTACCTCGCAGCCTGCTTGCTGGTCGCTAGCGCACCGCTCTTGGCCGCGCCGATCGACAGCGGCCAAAGCCGTATCGATTTCACCCTGAAGCAGATGGATATTCCCATGCAGGGACAATTCAAGCGCATCGGCGGCGACGTGACGCTGGATCCGGCCAATGCCGCCCAAGGTCGGGCCAATCTGACCATCCAGATCGCCAGCATCAGTCTGCCGACGGCGGATGCCACCGCACAGACGAAACAGCCGGCATGGTTCAATGCCACCCGCTTTCCGACCGCACAACTGATCACCAGCAGCATTAAACCGCTTGGCGGCAACCGTTTTCAGTTCAGCGGCAAACTGACCATCAAGGGCACGACCCGCGATGTCTCGGCGCCATTTACCCTGAGTCGCCAGGGCGCATTATCGGTCGTCGACGGTACGCTGCCAGTGTCGCGCCTTGCATACAAAGTGGGAGAAGGCGAGTGGGCCGATACCGACACGGTGGCCGATAGCGTGCTCATCAAATTCCACATTGCCTACCCGAGCAGCAAATAATCACCAAAATCAAGGAGAAACTGCATGAAACAACTGTTGATCGCAAGCGCGCTGGCCATGGCGAGTGCCGCCACCTTCGCCGCACCCGCCACCTATACCGTGGATCCGAGCCACACCTTCGCCGGATATGAAATCAATCACCTCGGCTTCTCCAATCAATCGGGCACCTTCTCCAAAGTAAGCGGCGCAGTGGTGCTGGATATGGCGAAACATACCGGCTCGGTGGACATCACGGTCGACACCAACTCGCTACAGACTTTCTGGCCGGCGCGCGACAAGCATCTGAAGAGCGAAACGTTCTTCAATGTGGGCAAATTCCCGACCATGACCTATAAGGCCAGCTCGCTGGTGTTCGATGGCGACAAGCTGACACAAGTACAGGGCGACCTGACGCTCTTGGGCGTGACCAAACCGGTCACCCTGACGGTGACCAACTTCCGCGGCGGTAAGAATCCGATGCTGGGCAAGGAAGAATACGGCGCCAACGCCACGGCACTGATCAAGCGCAGCGATTTCGGCATGATGGCCTTCCTGCCGGCCATCGCCGACGAGGTGACCTTGAACCTGACGATCGAAGCCATCGGTCAGTGAGCAAGTCGGAACGGCACAGCCATTCTGAGCCTTGACGCCACCGCCACGCCGGCGCGCTGCGCCGGCGTGTAAGGCCCCTTGCGCAACAGGTCGAGCGCGGCCTGATCCAGTTCATCGAAACCGCTGGAGTGCAGCAAAGCCACCTCCTGCACCCGGCCGTCCACCGCGACGGTCACCATCGCCTCGACCCGTCCTTCCACGCCCCGCTCCCGCGCCCGTTCCGGATAAGGTGGATGCTGTGCATCGCCCAAGTAACGCGCCGGGCTGATCGCGCTCGCTTTGCCGTTCGTTTGACCGCCGGCGCCGACCGGTAGAGGGACGTTGGTCGCGGCGCTCCCCGTCGCGGGCGATACGGCGGGCGTGGCGACAGCCGGGGAGAGAGAGGGAGCGACAGACGGGGCAGTCGTCGGCACCGCCGACTTAGCGGCATCCGCGCTGGGGGGCGAGATCGCCGCAATCCGCGGCTTAGCCGTCCGTGCCGCGACGCTCGGCGCCGACCGAGCGCCGCTACCTGGTGGCTGACCGGTACCCACTGCGGTGGTCAGCACCACCTGCAGCACCGGCGGTTCGCTCGAATGCGGCGCGGACAACACGCTTAGCAATACCCAATGCGCCAGCAGCGACAGAACAAGGGCCAGGATCAGCGTACGCGCGGACTTCATACCGCTTAGCAACGCATGGCGGCGCTACGCCGGGTGTAACACAACCAGGCAATCAGCGTGGAGAGAACATAGAACAGAAAGAACAGCGCGAAGGCCGGCACGAAACTGTTGAACCAGGTCAGCGAGTTGCCGAACGATTTGGGGATAAAAAACCCGCCGAAAGCCGCGCCGACCGAGCTGATATTCATGGCCAGCGCGCCGTTTCGACCGCCGCGCGCATAAGCTTCCGCCTCGGTCTCGCCGCGTTCGGCCGCCTGCTGCAGGGCCTCATGCATGAAGACCTTGGGGGCCAACTGATAGGAGGAACCGTTGCCGATGCCCGCGGCGGCGAAGATCAGTTGCACCATGCCCAGGAACAACCAAAACGAGCCGCCCCCCGCCTCTCCCGGCATGCTCGCCAACACCCCCGCCGTGCCGACGGCCATCAGCACATTGCTGATCATCGTGGTGATGCCGCCGCCGAGGTGATCGCCGAGCCAGCCGCCGAACGGGCGCACCAGCGCGCATAGCATGGGGCCGATAAAGGCGTAGCCCATGGCGTTATGCAGTGGAAACAACGCATGCGACAACAGCGGAAACGCCGCCGACAGACCGAGGAACGTGCCGTAGCTGCTTAAATACAACAGGCAAATCGTCCAGGTGTGCCGATGTTTCATCGCCGTAAGCTGATCGAACGGGGTCAGGCGCAGGCGCGGCATGTCGTGAGCGTAGAGCAGACAGATCAGCGCCATGAGGGCGATGAAGGGTGTCCAGCAGTAGCCGGCATTTTGCAGCCACACGGCGTGGACATCGCCGCCCTGCCCCCAGATCTGCGGCTCGCCGCCGGACCAACCGAACAGATTGACCGAGATCAGCAGCGCGATCACCAGCTGCGACACCGATACGCCCAAGTTGCCCAGACCGGCATTGATGCCCATGGCAAAGCCCTTGGCTGCCTTGGGAAAGAAGAAGCTGATGTTGGGCAGATGCGAGGCCGAGGCCCCGCCACCGATGCCGCAGCAGGCGGCGATGAACAGCAAGACAGGGAACGGCGTGGCGATATCCTGCACCACATGCGCCACCCCCAACGCGGGGAGCAGCAGGAACAGCGTGGACAGCGCCATCCAAGTACCGCCGCCGACCCAGCTCCAGGCCCAGGAATAGGCGATGCGCATCAAGGCGCCGACCAGGCCGGGGATCGACACCAGCAAAAACTGTTGCTGACTAGTGAGCAGAAAACCGACGGCGGGCAAATTGACCACCACCATGCTCCACATCATCCAGATATTGAAGTTGAGATGCAGCGCGCAAGTGGACAAAATCAGGTTGCGGTTGGCGATGCGTCGACCGTGCGTCAGCCAGAAAAACATGTTTTCCGGTTCCCAACGCTTGATGCGTATGGTCATTCCAGATCGTCCATAAGCCTAAAAGCGAGCATTGTACCCGATCCCATCGGCGACATCAGGCGGTCTCGCGCATTTGCAGCGCTTCGACAATATCCACCGCCACCACCCGGCTGACGCCCTTTTCCTGCATGGTGACGCCCACCAGCTGCTCGGCCATTTCCATGGTCAGGCGGTTATGCGAAATATAGAGGAACTGAGTTCGTTCGGCCATTTGCTTCACCAGATCGCAGAACCGGCTGGTATTGGCGTCGTCCAACGGCGCATCGACTTCGTCGAGCAGGCAGAACGGTGCAGGATTCAGGCTAAACAACGAGAAAACCAGACTCATGGCGGTCAGTGCTTTCTCGCCGCCGGAAAGCAGATGGATCGTACTGTTCTTCTTGCCTGGCGGCTGGGCTATGATCTGCACGCCGGCATCGAGCAGATCTTCGCCGGTCAACATCAGTTCGGCACGACCGCCGCCGAACAGCGTCGGGAAGAACTCGCTCATCTTGGTGTTGACCGCATCGAAAGTGGTTTGCAGAATCGCACGCGACTCGCCGTCGATCTTCTGAATGGCGGCCTCCAACGTGGCGATGGCTTGCTGCAGGTCGTCGCCCTGCGCGCCAAGATATTCGCCCCGTACCCGCGCCTGCTCAAGCTCTTCCAACGCCGCCAGGTTGACGGCGCCCAAGCCCTCGACCGCTCGTGCCAGCCGCGCGATTTCGTTCGCCAACGCACCCGGCTTGACGCCGGCGCCCAGATCCGCCAATAACGCCGCTTCGTCCGCCTCGGCCGCACGCAACTCTTCGGCATAGCGCTCCATGGCGATGCGCGCCTCCTGATGCGCCAGCAGCGCGTTCTGGCGCGCTTCGCGCAGCGCGGGCAGCGACAGATTGATATCGTGTTGCTGGGTCGAGAGCGCGCGCATGCGCTCGGCCAGCCCATTGAGCAGGTCGCGCGCCGCGGCCAGTTCGCCCTCGGCCAACTCGCGCGCAGCCAACAAGGTCTGCAGCGCCTCCTGCATATCGTCCTCTTCCAGCGCGATGGCCTCTTCCGCCAGACCGGCCAAGCGCTCGGCCAGCAAGGCATCGCGTTCGTCGCGCGCTTCATCGCGCCGGGCGAGTTCGGCCACCTTCTGCTCGGCGGCCTGCAAGCGCAGACGGATATCGTGTATCTGGCGTTCGGCTTGCCGCGCTCGTTCGCGCTCTTCGGCCAAGGTGCTCTGCGCCTGGCTGCGTGCCGCGCGCACCTCGCTGATCTGTTCCTCCAACGTTTCGAGCTCGATGGCCACCGTTTCGATGACTTGGCCCGCTTCGAAGATCTGCTCCTGAGCCATTTCCAACTCTTCGCGCAACGTCGCGCTTTCGCTCAGGATGGCATCGCGCCGCGTACTGCCCTGGCGCGCCGCCTGATCGAGCCGCACATGGGCGACAGTCGCGGCGTTCAGTTCGCCGTCGAGCCGGGTGACGGCGCCTTTCTGACCGCGTACGGCCTCGGCCAACATGCCCATCTGGCCGGCTACGCGCTCGCGCTGGCTTTGCGCCGCCGCCAACGCCGGGGCCAATTCGGCCGCTCGCGCCGCGGCTTGATCGAGTCGGGCTTTTTGCGCCATCAACCCGTTCTCGCTCGCCTCCCCGTGGAATTGCACACTGTGCCGGCCTAGGCGGTGCCCCTCGGGTGTGACCAGCCATTCGCCGACGCCAAGTTGCCCGCGACGAGACTGAGCCGCTGTCAACGTATCGGCCAAATAGACGCCGGCCAGCCAATCGTCGAGCGCAGCGTCGAACGGTGCCGGCGCTCGTACCTGGTCGCGTAACGACGGCAAATCGGTGCGGCCGGCAGCGCTGCCGCCAGCCGTCGCCTCGACCAGCGCCAGCGGCGCCGGCGGCGGCGGCGCTTGCGCCGGCAGCACACCCGCGCGCGCCGTCAGTCGTTCCGCCAACACCGCTTCAAGCGCCACGCGCCAGTTCGACTCGACCTGCAGCGTCTGCCACAGGGCCGGCGCGTCCTGCAAACCATGCTGCGCCAACCAGTCGGCCAGTGCGCCGGCATCCCGCTCGCGCGACAGCAGCGCCGACAATGCCGAAACTTCGGCCTCGGCACGCGCCATCTCGCCGCGTAAGCGATTAAGGGTTTCATCGAGCTTTTCGCGCTCGCGGGTCAAATCGGCGAGTTTGGCTTCGTCGGCCACCACGCGCTGCCGCACCGCCTCCAACGCGACGCGCGCATCGTCGACCCCCTTGGCCGCTTCGCCCAGCGCTTCTGGGCTAGGTAGATTGAGCGCAGTCTGTTCCTGGCGTAACGCCTCGAGCCGAGCACCGGCCTGCTGCCGCGCGGCTTGCAGATGCTGGACGCGCTGACTGGCCAAGTCGCGCTGGCGCACACGCTCGCCGTATTGTTCGCTCAAGCGGTTTTGTCGAGTTTCTTGCTCGGCATGCGCCGTCTCGACGTCCGGCAGTCGGCCGCTATCGTCCTCATGACGCAACATGGCCTCTTCCAACTGCAGATGCAGCTCTTCGCACTGTTGCCGCCATTCGTCGCGCTCTTCGGCAATGCCGGACTGCTCGGCGGCAAGCCCCGCGCGGTCGTTGCGCGCCTGCACAAGATCGCGTTCGATGCGCGCGCGCGTCTCCTGGCGATGCCGCTGCTGCTCTTCCAGACGCGCCAGTTGGGCGTTGGCGTCGAACACTTGCTGTTGCGCCGCCTGCACGCGATCCCCCGCCGTGAAGTGGCCGTCGCGAACAGTCTCCAGTTCGGCGTCCAACGACGACAGCGCCTGCGTCAATCGCGCCTCCTCGCTCTCCAGTCGCGCCAACTCGACACGGGCGGCGGCTTCGTCGCGGGCGGCCTCTTCGCGCCGCGCCAGCGCCAGCAGATTTTGTTTGTGGGTCAACGCCGCGCGTAGGTCATGGTATTGCGCCGCCACCGCAGCCTGTTCGGTCAGCCGGTCGACCTGACGCGCCAGTTCCTGCCGCAGATCGTCGACCCGCAACAGATTGTCGCGGGTGTCGGCCAGGCGGTTTTCGGTTTCGCGCCGCCGATCCTTATAACGCGATACGCCGGCGGCTTCTTCCAGGTAGACCCGCAATTCCTCGGGCCGCGCTTCGATGATGCGCGAGATCATGCCTTGCTCGATCACCGCGTAACCACGCGCGCCGACGCCGGTGCCGAGGAACAGATCGGTGATGTCCCGGCGCCGCACGACTTGGTTGTTGATCAGGTAACTGGATTCGCCCTGGCGTGTGAGCACGCGCTTGATGGCGACTTCGGCATATTGCCCCCAGGGTCCGGCAAGCTGGCCGTCCCCGTTGTCGAACACCAGCTCGACCGAGGCGCGCGAAACGGGTTTGCGCGTAGTGGAACCATTGAAGATGACGTCCTGCATCGACTCGCCGCGCAACTGCTTGGCCGAGGACTCGCCCAGCACCCAACGCACGGCATCGATCACGTTGGATTTGCCGCAGCCGTTCGGGCCGATGACCGCCACCAACTGCCCGGGGACAGGAATGGCAGTAGGATCGACAAACGACTTGAATCCAGATAGCTTTATATGCGTTAACCGCACGACACCCTCGCTCGCGAGACGCTCGAAACCGTTAGTTTAACAAGGCTGGTCGCGACGTGTGGCGTTCGATTCCGCCCCGCCGCCTGGGCGTTGTAAACGCCTTTGCGCACAGCCTGTGCCATAATGCAAAAATGAAACCGTTATCGCTCGCAGACCAGTTTCTCATTGCCATGCCCAACATGGCCGACCCGCTTTTCGCCCGCGCACTGGTTTACCTGTGCGAACACGGCGAACACGGTGCCATGGGGCTGATCGTCAACAAGCCTTCCGGCATTGCGATGGCTCAACTGTTCGACCAGATCGACCTGCCGATGGAGCCCGGCCCGCTCTCCGGCGCCTCGGTGCTGTTCGGCGGCCCGGTTCAGCCCGACCGCGGCTTCGTGCTGCACAGCCCGATCAGCGACTGGCAGTCCAGCCTGCGCGTCACCGACGACATCATGCTCACCACCTCCAAGGACGTGCTGATCGCGGTATCCGAGCACAAGGGGCCTGAGCGTATCCTGATCACCCTGGGTTATGCCGGCTGGTCGAGCGGCCAGTTGGAAGAGGAAATCGCCAGCAATGCCTGGCTGACCGTCGAGAGCGACCCGGCCATCATGTTCGACCTGCCGGCCGAGGAACGCTATGACGCGGCCATGGCGCTTTTGGGCTTCGATCCGTCCCTGCTTTCCGGGGACATCGGTCATGCCTGAGGGTTGTGCATTGGCCTTCGACTTCGGCGAGCGCCGCATCGGCGTCGCCGTGGGCGAATCGCTGGTCGGCATCGCGCATCCGCTGTGCACCATCGATAGCGAAATCACCGACGAACGCTTTACGCGCATTGCGGCGCTGATCGACGAATGGCGGCCGCAGTCGCTGGTTGTCGGCCTGCCCACCCATGCAGACGGCACCGAGCACGAAATGACCCGCCTGTCGCGCCGCTTCGCCAACCGGCTCAAGGGTCGGTTCGCGCTGCCGGTATGGCTGGTGGACGAACGCCACACCTCGTTGTTGGCCGAGTCGCTGCTCAGCGAGGCTGGTCTCAAAGGGCGCAAGCAGAAGCCGGTGCTGGATCAGGTGGCCGCCCAGGCGATCCTGCAGACCTGGTTCGACATGTCCGGCGAGTCGGTCTGACCCTCCTGGCCCCAATCCCTCACTCGGCCGTTTTTTTCCCTTGCTTTTCCTTTTCGCGCGCCTCGCGCTCGGCCTGGCGTCGCGCTTCGCGCTCGCGCGCGGTTTTCAGCCATTCCGTCCACTCTTCCGGCCGCTCGAGCGTCATGCGCCCGGTGGCGCCAGCGCGAAAATCGGTTAACACCACTTCGGCGGCCTTCTGGATATTGACCCGGCCGCCGGGGAGCATCGCCCCGCGCTTGCGACCGATGGCCTCCAGCACATCGATGTCCTGCAGACCCTCGATGCTGGCGAGCTTGTAGCGCTGACACAGCGCGTCGGCATAACGTCGCATCAGATAGTTCAGCAACATCAGGCTGACATCTTCCTCGTCCATGGCATTGCGGCCGATGGCACCGCTGGCCGCCAGGTTGTAGCCGCCCTCTTCCACCAGGATTTTCGGCCACAGCATGCCCGGCGTGTCGAATAGTTCGAAATCGTCGGCCAACAGAATGCGCTGCTGCGCCTTGGTAATACCCGGTTCATTGCCGGTCTTGGCGGCTCGGCGGCCGGTCATGGTGTTGATCAGGGTCGACTTGCCGACATTGGGAATACCGCAGATCAACACGCGCAGCGGTTTATCGAGCCCACCTCGAGCCGGCACCAGATCGCGGCAGGCAGTAATCAGTTTCTGGGTCGGTGCACGATCGCCGGCATCGAGCGCCAGCGCGCGGGTATTCGGCTGCGCGTTGTAATGGTCCAGCCACAGACGCGTCACTTGGGGGTCGGCCAGATCCTGCTTATTGAGAATCTTCAAGGCGCGCTTGCCGCGCGTCAGCTGCGCCAGCATCGGGTTGGCGCTGGAGGCCGGCAGTCGTGCATCAAGCATTTCGATCACAACATCGATATCGGGCACACGCTCGGCGATGGCCTTCTTCGCCTTGTTCATGTGACCGGGAAACCATTGAATTGCCATGCTTAACGCTTTCTAAGAGGGTCCAAAAGTGACATCAATCCATTGTGCTGCAGCTCGAAAGCCAAGGCCAATAGTCTGCCGATCTCCCCTTGCGGGAAGCCTTGGCGGTCAAACCACGACAAATAGTGGAGCGGCAAGTCGGCAATCAGCCGCCCTTTGTATTTACCGTAGGGCATCTGGCGGGTGACGAGCAGCATCAGGTCTTCGGTCTGCATGGTGAAGAATCTCGGCAAGGATGCGCATTGTGCCAAAGTTGGCGCGTCATGGCCATGAAAACGCTTTATTTACAGCTGTTTGTTGGATAGTCATCAGCCTCTAGCCCCATCATGCGTTTGACATGGCTCAAGCGAAGCGGGGGTTTGCGCGGACAAGACGCTCGCAGCCGGCTAGCATGGGGCCAGTCACCATCTTGAACCCGGTTGATCCCTCTCCGGCATGCATTCAGGTTGTTGGCAGCATGGGCAAGTTGCCCGGATTGACGGTTCGCGCAGAGCCGCTGGGGGCATCCCGTCAGGATGCCCCATTTTTATTGCCAGCGCTCAATGCCGCCATCAGACCGGCCAGCCGTACCCGGCAGCGTTGGCGCAGTATCCGCGACAACTGCGTACCGGCATCGGACGCCGACAAGGCCGACAATTCCCCGGCCGGCGGCAATGCCCCCCAAGCTCGCAGCACCATGGGCTGAGACGGCACGGAGCCACTGGCACGCAACACCGGTTGCAGCACACATCGATCCTGCGACATGCGGCGCCCCAAGCGGAGCAAGCGTTGATTGGCTTGCTCCAATACTGCCAACTGTCCGAGTGTGACCTCGACATGCGTCACGCCGAGCAGGAACGCGCGCGCGGCCAGCCAATCGGCATCGTCGGCAAAATGATTGGGGGAACGGGGACAGTGTTCGTCAAGCCGCCCGGCGGCCAACAACATGGCCAAGCAGCGGATTTCCGGCAGCGCCGACTCCATGACCACATGGCCGGCCTCGGTCTGGCGCAAGCGCGCAATCTGCGGCGCCACCTGGGCATACGGGCGATAGGCGGCCGACAACGCCTGCACGTCGGTCACGAGCGCCACCGACCAGAGCGCCTGCGGGCGCTCTGTCAGCGTCGAATCAATCGCGACCTGTCGGTCGCCCATCCATTCTTCCATGGTCAAGATCCCCTCTGTCGGTTCAGGGCCCTTGAACGAGTTCTTCAGCTCGTTCAGCGGACTCCCCGGCCCAGGAGAGCATCTGTGTCGTCACTGTGTGAAAAAACAAATGCCGCCCAGGTCCAGGCGGCATTTGTCGGTATTTTGTCGCTGCTTCGTCAAAACAGACTAGTACCTTGGTGCCGCGCGGAGCTGCGGTACCAATAGCAATAGCTGTTGTAGGAAAAGGACGAAGTCATCATGAGGCGTATCGTGACCCGCGCAGCGGGGGGCTGTCAAGTCTAAAGTCAGGGGCCGAACAGCTCGGCCCCCAATCCTTGCCGTCGCTACATGTTCGGATAATTCGGCCCACCGCCACCTTCCGGCACGGCCCAGACGATGTTCTGCGTCGGATCCTTGATGTCGCAGGTTTTGCAGTGCACGCAGTTCTGCGCGTTGATTTGCAGCCGCGCCTTACCGCTTTCCTGCACGATCTCGTACACCCCGGCCGGACAGTAACGCGTTTCCGGCGCGGCATACTTCGCCAGATTGATGTCGATGGGCACCGACGCATCTTTCAGCCGCAGGTGGATCGGCTGATCTTCGCTGTGGTTGGTGCTGGACAGAAATACCGACGACAAGCGGTCGAAGGTCAACACGCCGTCCGGTTTCGGATAATTGATCGGTTCGACCTCGTCGGCCGGCCGCAGACACTCGCTGTCCTTGTGCCGGTGATGCAGCGTCCACGGCGCTCGACCGCGGAACAGGTAGGTATCGATGGCGGAGTAGAGCATGCCGGCCCACAGGCCATAGCGGAACGACGGCCGAATATTGCGCACACGGTACAACTCGTCGTACAACCAGCTTTTCCGGTACGCTGCCGCATAACCGACTGCCTCGGCGCCCTCTACCGGCTCAGCTTGCGACAACAAGGCAAAGACGCTTTCGGCAGCCAACATGCCGGACTTCATCGCCGCATGCGAGCCCTTGATTTTCGGCACGTTCAGGAAACCCGCGGTATCGCCGATCAGTGCCCCGCCCGGGAAGATCAGCTTCGGCTGCGACTGCAGGCCGCCTTCGTACAGCGCGCGTGCACCGTAGGCGATACGACGGCCGCCCTCGAACACGTCGCGGATGGCCGGGTGGGTCTTGAAGCGCTGAAACTCCTCGTAAGGCGACAGGTAGGGATTGTCGTAATCGAGCCCAATGACAAAGCCCACCGCCACCAGGTTGTCTTCCAGGTGATACAGGAACGACCCGCCATAGGTACTGCGATCCAGCGGCCAACCGATGGTATGGGTGATCTGGCCCGGTTGATGCAGCGCAGGCTTCACCTCCCAGAGTTCCTTGATGCCGATACCGTAGGTCTGCGGATCGCTGTGGGCGTTGAGCTTGAAACGTTCGAGCAGGGTCTTGGTCAGCGAACCGCGACAGCCTTCGGCGAACAGGGTCTGTTTGGCCCATAGTTCCATGCCAGGTTGCCAGGCGTCGGTCTTCTCGCCGCCACGGCCGATCCCCATGTCTCCGGTGGCGACGCCCTTGACCGAACCGTCATCGTGATACAGCACCTCGGCGGCGGCAAAACCCGGGTAGATTTCCACCCCCAGCGCTTCTGCCTGCTGTCCCAGCCAACGACAGAAATTGCCCAGACTGACGATGTAGTTGCCATCGTTATGCATTTGCGGCGGCGTCGGTAATTGGATCGACTCGTTCTGGGTCAACAGCAGAAAACGGTCTTCGCGCGCCGGCGTATTCAGCGGCGCGCCCTTCTCTTTCCAGTCGGGGATCAGTTCGTTGAGTGCGCGCGGTTCGACGATGGCGCCAGACATAATGTGCGCGCCGACTTCGGAGCCTTTCTCCAGTACGCAGACGCTGATTTCGCGTTCGGCCTGGGCGGCCAGCTGCTTGAGGCGGATGGCGGCGGCAAGACCGGAGGGGCCTGCGCCGACAATCACCACGTCATATTGCATCGATTCGCGTTCCACCGTTTCTCCTTTGTGCATCGCACTCTGTGGCCCCTTCGCACCCATTGTTTGTCTTGGCAAAAAATGACGGGATCATGGAGCCTATGACTTATCTGCCCCCAATCATGCTATGAACCCACCTAGTTCGTCAAAAATCAAACAAACGTTTAAATGATTTCACTCGCTCGAAGTTGTGCGATGGAAACAGCGTCGTAGCCCAATTCGGCCAGGATGGCATCGGTGTGTTCGCCGAGTTTCGGCGGCACGCGCGCATAGGACACAGGCGTTTCGGACAGCTTGATCGGGCAGCCCACCATCGGCACATCCAGACCGGCATCGTCGACCATATGGATCTCCAGCCCACGATGTCTGAGCTGCGGATCGGCGAAAGCTTCATCGATGGTATTGATCGGCCCGCTCGGCACGCCGATGCGGTCGAGGATGCCCAGCCAATCGTCGCGACGCTTGCGGGCAAATTCGGCAGCCAGCAATGGGATCAATGTCTCGCGGTGCTTAACGCGCATGGGGTTACTGACAAAACGCTCGTCGATTGCCCACTCCGGATGGCCGAGACATTCGACCAATGCGGCGAATTGCCGATCATTGCCGCATGCCAGGATAAAGTGGCCACCGCCATCGCAAGCGAACACCTGGTAGGGCACGATGTTGGCGTGGGCATTGCCCAGCCTTGGCGGTACCTTGCCGCTGACCAGCCAGTTCGAGTTGACATTGGCCAGCATGGCCACCGCGCAGTCGAACAGCGCCATGTCGATATGCTGGCCAAGCCCGGTGCGTGCGCGCGCCAACAGCGCCGCCATGACGGCATTGGCGGCATACAGTCCGGTAAAGACGTCGGTCACCGCCACGCCGACTTTATGCGGCTCGCCGTCGGTCGGGCCGGTGATACTCATCAAACCGGACATGCCTTGCAAGATATAGTCGTAACCCGGCAACTCGCTATACGGCCCATCCTGGCCGAAGCCTGTGACCGAGCAATACACCAGCCGGGGATTGATGGCCGACAGCGACGCATAGTCGAGGCCGTACTTGGCCAGACCGCCGACCTTGTAGTTCTCCAACAGCACATCCGCCTCAAGCACCAGTTGGCGCACGATCTCCTGTCCCGCTGGCGTCGCGATATCGACGGTCAACGAGCGCTTGCCGCGGTTGGTGCAGAGAAAATACGCCGCGGTGCCGTCCGCCAATGCCGGCGGCGCCCACTGACGCGTATCGTCGCCGCTGCCCGGGCGTTCCAATTTGATCACCTCGGCGCCAAGATCCGCCAGCAGTTGGCCAGCCCAAGGGCCAGCCAATACGCGCGACAAATCCAGCACCTTAATGCCTTCCAATGCACCGGCCATGATCTTATCCCTCCGCTTAGCCGAAGGCCTGGATGCCGGTCTGGGCCCGCCCCAGAATCAACGCGTGCACGTCATGCGTCCCTTCATAGGTGTTCACCGCCTCCAAGTTCATCACATGGCGAATAACGTGGAATTCGTCAGCGATACCGTTGCCGCCGTGCATGTCGCGCGCCACTCGCGCAATCTCCAGCGCCTTGCCGCAGTTGTTGCGCTTGATCAGCGAGATCATTTCCGGACTGGCACGCCCCTCGTCCAATAAACGGCCGACGCGCAGCGCGGCCTGCAGCCCCAGCGAGATCTCGGTCTGCATATTGGCGAGTTTGAGTTGCACCAGTTGGGTAGCGGCCAGCGGACGACCGAACTGCTGCCGATCCAAGGTGTACTGCCGCGCGGCATGCCAACAGAACTCGGCCGCGCCCATGCTGCCCCAGGCAATACCGAAGCGCGCTTTGTTCAAGCAGCCGAACGGCCCTTTCAGTCCCTTGACGCCAGGCAGTAGCGCATCGTCGGCGACCAATACGTCGTCCATCACGATTTCGCCGGTAATCGACGCCCGCAGGCTGAATTTGCCGTGGATCTTGGGCATCGACAGCCCCTTGAGCCCGCGCTCCAGCAGAAAACCGCGGATCTCGCCCTCGTCGTCCTTGGCCCACACCACGCACAGATCGGCGATCGGGCTGTTGGTAATCCACATCTTGCTGCCCTTGAGGACATAGCCGCCGTCGACCTTGCGAGCTCGGGTTTTCATGCTCCCCGGATCGGAGCCGGCATCCGGTTCGGTCAAGCCGAAACAACCGACCAGTTCGCCGCTCGCCAAGCGCGGCAGGTATTTTTCTTTTTGCTCCGCCGTGCCGTAAGCCCAGATTGGGTGCATCACCAACGAAGACTGCACGCTCATCGCCGAGCGGTAGCCGGAATCGACTCGTTCAACCTCGCGCGCCACCAGGCCGTAGGCGACATGCGACAACCCAGCACAACCATAACCGTCGATAGTGCAACCGAGCAGGCCAAGCTCCCCCATTTCCGACATGATCTCGCGGTCGAAACGCTCTTCGCGGTTAGCGCTCAACACGCGCGGCATGAGCTGCTCCTGGCAGTAATCGCGGGCGGTATCGCGCGCCATACGCTCGTCATCGGTTAACTGTTCGTTCAACAGCAGAGCATCGTCCCACGCAAAGGCCGGGCGCTGGGTGGATTGGGCCATCTGTTTTCTCCTCTGTTCTGCACTGCAGAATTATGTTTTACTATGCAAAACAAGCCTAGCAACCCAACACCCTACTTGTAAAGTACTTGATGACAAATCAATCGCTTGCCGACAATGTCGACTTCGAACCAGCGCAGGATCGCCACTTCGTCACCGCACTGGCGCGTGGCCTGCAAGTTCTGGCCGCTTTCCGCCCCGGCGAAGGCGCACTGTCCAACCAACAGTTGGCAGCGCGCACCGGTCTACCGAAATCGACGGTGTCGCGCTTGAGTTACACCCTGACACGGCTTGGCTATCTGGCACAAGATGCGGAAACCGGCGGCTACCGCCCCGGGCTCGCCGCACTGTCGCTCGCCGGCGGCATGCTCGGCAGCTTCGACATGCGCCGCGTCGCTGCACCGCTCATGCGCGCCTTTTCGCTCGAACACACCATCTCCGCCAGCCTGGGTCTGCTCGACGGCACCGACATCGTCTATCTGGAAACCTGCCGCAGCCAGGCTCGCGTCTCGGTGCAGCTGAGCGTCGGCTCGCGCGTGCCGTTGGCCACCACCGCCATCGGCCGGGCCTGCTATGCCGGACTGCCGCCGGCCGAACAACAAGCCCTACGGTCGCTACTAAAGGCACGCTACGGCGAAGGGTGGCCAACGCACGAAGCCCGTTTGGCAGCCGCCTGCGACGAATATCGCCGTTATGGCTTCTGCACTTCGTTCGGCGAGTTCGAGCCGGATGTCATGGCGGTAGGCGTGGCATTACCGCCCTTGACAGCAGGTCAAGGTGCCATGTGCCTGAACGCCAGCGGCCCGGCCTTCGCCTTCGATGAAAAAGAAATGGCCGGACGTATCGGTCCGGCCCTGTTGGCACTGCGCGACCAGATCATGCCGCGCGGCTGAACGCCTCTCAGGCGTTCTGAATGTAGCGAACCAATTGATCGATGAAGAACTGCTGTTCGGCGATGGTGGCGCGCACCAGGTCGCCGATCGATAACATGCCAATGACCAGGTCGTCCTCCATCACCGGCAGGTGACGGATATGGCGCTCGGTCATCAGTGCCATGCACTCCTGCAGCGTGTTCTCGGGCTTCACGTAAACCACCCGGCTGGTCATGATGTCGCGCACCGGCGTCGTGACCGAGGTTCGGCCTTGCAGCACGATGCGCCGGGCGTAATCGCGCTCGGAGAAAATACCTAGCACATCGCCCATTTCCATCACCAGCACCGCGCCGACATCCTGCTCCGCCATCACCTGCAGAGCCTGGTATACCGTCGAATCGGGACTGACCGTAATCAGCGAACGATGCGATTTTTCGTTAAGTAGCTGTCGAACCGTATGCATGCCTTCTCCCATTGTCTTTGTGATGTCACGGGCTGTGTCATCACTATAGATCAATGAGAACGGATGTCATCTATGGTTCCCTAAGCGTGAATCATGGTGCCGCAATGGCTGTCGGTCAGCAGCTCCAACAGCAATGCATGCGGCACGCGCCCATCGATGATATGCACGGCGCCGACGCCGTTTTGTGCGGCCTCCAGCGCCGATTGAACCTTGGGGATCATGCCGCCGTACAGCGTGCCGTCCGCCATGAGCGCCTGGATGGCCGAACCGGATAGCGCGGTCAGCAGCTCACCGCGCTGATCCAACACGCCGGGCGTATTGGTCAACAACATCAACTTTTCCGCGCAGAGCGTCTGCGCCAGGCAGCCCGCAACCAGATCGGCGTTGATGTTGTAAGCCTCGCCATGCTCCCCGACGCCGATCGGCGCAATCACCGGGATGTAGCCACCCCGCGTCAGACATTCGATCAGCGCTGGCTCTATGTCGGCAACCTCGCCCACCTGCCCGATGTCGACCGGCCGCCCCTGCTCGTCCTGCATCGAGAGCCGACGCGCGCGGATGGCATGCCCATCCTTGCCGGTCAAACCGACGGCCTGGCCGCCATGCAAATTGATCAGCGAGACGATTTCTTTGTTGACCTGTCCGCCGAGCACCATCTCGACGATGGCCATGGTCTCGGCGTCGGTCACGCGCATCCCCTGCACGAACTGGCCTTGTTTGCCGACGCGCGCCAGCATGTCGTTGATTTGCGGCCCGCCGCCATGAACCACCACGGGATTCAGACCAAGTTGGCGCAGCAAGACCACATCGCGCGCGAAATCCGCCTTGAGGACATCGTCGGTCATGGCGTTGCCGCCGTACTTGACCACGATGGTCTTACCGGCCAGCCGGCGAATGAATGGCATCGCCTCGGCAAGCACCCGGGCCTTGTTCTCTACAGTCAGTGTCACGCCAATCCCCTTGATATTCTCTTGCCCTCTATTCTAACGGCATGGGCCGCGTTATGGGGCGCACAGTCGCGCGTTAAAGGTACAATCCTGAGCTTGGCTAAAGATTGATACGTTACCCTTACCAACCATGTTCCGCCCAGGATGTTGTCCGTGATGAAATCCCCCGCCGCTCTGACGCTGAGCCTGATGGCCGCCAGCCTTGCCGCCCCCGCGTTTTCCTTCGACCTGATGGAGGCCTGGCAAGCCGCCCGTCAATACGACGCCGGCTATGCCGCGGCCAGATCCGATTACCGCGCGGGGCAGGAACAAGGCGCCTTGGGCCGCGCGCAATTACTGCCACAGGTCAATCTGACCGGCACCTATAGCCAGAACCATCCGATCAACCAGGCGGCGGCAAGTGGCAGCGGCAGCGATCCCGGCGGCGAAACCCACGGCTTCGGCGTCAATCTGACCCAGCCGTTGTTCGACGGTGCGCGGCTGGCACAGTATCGCAAAGGCCGTATCGGCCAGGCGCAGGCAGACACGACGCTCGACGGCGCCGGCCAGCAGTTGATCGCCGATGTGGCGGCGGCTTATTTCAATGTGCTGCAAGCACAAGACACCCTGGCCGCCACCGAGATCGCCAAAAAAGCCTATGCCAGCCAACTGGCCCAGGCCAAGACGGAATTCGAGATCGGCACGGCCACCATCACCAATACCAACGAGGCTCAGGCCGGCTACGACAGTGCGGTGGCAGATGAGATCCAGGCACAAAGCGACCTGGAACTCAATCGCAATGCGCTTGCGCGCCTGACCGGGTTGTCGCCGCTGGCGCTGCAGCCGCTGGTCAGCGTTTTTCCGCTCGATCGTCCTTCGCCCGACAATCTGGACAACTGGCTCGAACAAGCGCAGCGCAACAGCTTGAAGATCCGCGCCAAGGAGCAAGCCGTGGCGCAGGCCGAGCAAAACCTGGCGGAAAAGCGCAGCGGACACCTGCCGGTGGTACAGCTCACCGCCAGCTATCAGGACAACACCACCAACGACCCTGCCAGCACGGTCATCGGGCAGGCGCGCACTCGCGGCAGCACCATCGGCGTCAGCGTCACGGTGCCGCTGTTCGCCGGCGGCGGCATCAATGCCCAGGTGCGCGAAGCGGCCGCCCAGCTTGACAGTGCCCGCGACCAGCTGTTGGACACGCAGCGCCAAGTGCGTGAAGACGTACGCCGCGCCTGGCTTGGCGTCACCAACGGTGCCGCCTCGGTGCGAGCCCAAGGGCAACGGCTGACCTCGGCCAAAAGCAAACTCGACTCCACACAGCTCGGCCGTGAAGTCGGCATCCGCACCAATCTCGACTTGCTCAAGGCGCAGCAAGAATACAGCGACGTGCTCAAAGACCTGGCCGCCGCCCGCTATCGCTTCCTCAATGCCCAGTTACAGCTCGCCCAGGCGGCCGGCCAACTGGACGAGCAAACCCTGGCTCGCGTCAACCGCGCCATCCGACACTAAACTCTTTTGATGCTATTGCCATGCAGCATGTGCATGGCACGCAACAAGTGTTTAATTTATTCACCTCTCTGTAGCTTTTTGCTAAACGCGTTATTAGAATCAGATAATCTATTACAGGGCACAGCCTACAGAGGAGAACCAGATGTCGGATTTGCTGAAGCGCAAAGCACAAGCCACCCCGCGCGGCGTCGGGGTCATGTGCGATTTCTTCGTCGAACGCGCCAAAAACGCCGAGTTGTGGACCACCGACGGCAAGCGCTATATCGATTTTGCCGGCGGGATCGGTGTATTGAACACCGGTCATCTACACCCGAAAGTTCAAGCGGCGGTCAGTGCGCAACTACAGCAATTCAGTCATACCTGCTATCAAGTGGTGCCCTACGAGTCTTACATCTCGCTAGCCGAAAAGATCAACCAGCGCGCCCCGGGTGCGGGTGCGAAGAAAACTGCGTTCTTCACCACGGGTGCGGAAGCCGTCGAAAACGCCATCAAAATCGCTCGCGCCGCCACCGGCCGGCCGGCGGTCATCGCCTTCGGCGGCGCCTTCCACGGCCGCACGCTGCTGGGCATGGCCCTGACCGGTAAGGTCGTACCGTACAAGGTCGGCTTCGGCCCCTTCCCATCCGACATCTATCACGCCCCCTACCCCAATGCACTACACGGCGTGAGTGTCGACGACGCACTAGCCGGGGTGGAAAAGCTATTCAAGTACGATGTCGACCCGAGCCGCGTGGCGGCCATCATCTTCGAACCGGTGCAAGGAGAAGGCGGATTCTATCCGGCACCGACCGATTTCGTGCAGCGGCTGCGTGCACTGTGCGATCAACACGGCATTTTGCTGATCGCCGACGAAGTGCAAGCTGGCTTTGCCCGCACCGGCAAATTGTTCGCCATGTCGCACTACGCCGCGGCGGCGGATCTGACAACGCTGGCCAAGAGCCTGGCCGGCGGTTTTCCACTATCGGCCGTGGTCGGGCGCGCCGAATTGATGGATGCCCCGGCGCCGGGCGGCTTAGGCGGCACGTACGCCGGCAATCCGCTGGCATTGGCCGCGGCAGAGGCCGTGCTGGAGGTCATCGAGGAAGAGGATTTGCTGACCCGCTCGGCTCAGCTTGGCGCGCTGCTGCAGGAAAAACTGCGCGGGCTGAAGCACAGCGTACCGCAGATTGCCGACGTGCGCGGATTGGGCAGCATGGTGGCCGTCGAATTCATGAAACCCGGCACACACGAGCCGGATGTCGATTTCACCAAGAAAGTGCAGGCCGAAGCGCTAGCGCGCGGTCTGATCCTGCTGACCTGCGGCACCTACGCCAATGTCGTGCGCTTCCTGTTCCCGCTGACCGTCGAAGACGCCGTGTTCGACGAAGCCCTGGATATCTTGGAACAAGCACTGAAGGCCTAAGAGGAGCTCCGCATGCTGAATTTGAAAGATCCGACCCTACTGCGCCAGCAGTGCTACATCAATGGCGAATGGCAGGATGCCGACCACGGCGCCACCATCGAGGTGACCAACCCGGCCAGCGGCGAACGAATCGCCTCCGTGCCGAAAATGGGCCGGCAAGAGGCCGAGCGCGCGGTGGCGGCCGCCGAGCGCGCACTCCCCCTATGGAAAAAGAAAACCGCAAAGGAGCGCGCCGCTATTCTGCGCCGCTGGTATGACCTGATGATGGCCAACCAGGAGGATCTGGCCATCATCCTGACCGCCGAGCAAGGTAAGCCGCTGTCCGAGGCCAAGGGCGAGATCGCCTATGGCGCCTCGTATATCGAGTGGTACGCCGAAGAGGCCAAGCGCGTGTACGGCGATACCGTCCCGACCAGCCAGGGCGACAAGCGCATCTTGGTGTTGAAGGAACCGATCGGCGTCACCGCCGCCATTACACCGTGGAATTTCCCCAATGCCATGATCACCCGCAAGGCGGCTCCGGCCCTTGCCGCCGGGTGCCCGATGGTCGTGCGCCCGGCAAGCCAGACACCGTTGTCGGCACTGGCCATCGCCGTGCTGGCCGAACGCGCCGGCGTACCGCCGGGGGTGTTCTCGGTTCTGACCGGCTCCTCAAGCGAGATCGGCGCGGTATTGACCGGCGCAGACGCCGTACGCAAATTCAGCTTTACCGGTTCGACCGAAGTCGGCCGCCAACTGATCGCTCAATGCGCGGGCACCGTCAAGAAAGTCTCGATGGAGCTTGGCGGCAATGCGCCGTTCATCGTTTTCGACGATGCCGATCTGGATGCCGCCGTCGAAGGCGCAATGATCTCCAAATACCGCAATGCCGGCCAGACCTGCGTCTGCGCCAACCGCATTTATGTGCAAGACAGCGTACACGATGCCTTCGTGGAGAAATTTATCGCCGCCGTCGGCAAACTGAATATTGGCAATGGGCTGGAAAACGGGATCACCCAAGGCCCGCTGATCGACGAGAATGCCGTACGAAAGGTCGAAGAGCACATCGCCGATGCGGTCGGCAAAGGGGGCAAGCTGCGCCTTGGCGGTCAGCGCCACGCATTGGGCGGCAGTTTCTTCCAGCCCACGGTCGTGACGGGTGTAACGCGCGACATGAAGGTCGCGCGCGAAGAAACGTTTGGTCCGCTGGCACCGATCTTCCGCTTCAAAACGGAAGAGGAGGCATTGCAATTGGCGAACGACACCGAGTTCGGCCTAGCGAGTTATTTCTATGCTCGCGATCTGGGCCGGATCTTCCGTGTCGCTGAAGGGCTCGAATACGGCATGGTAGCGGTCAATACCGGTATCCTGTCGAACGAAACGGCACCGTTTGGCGGCGTCAAACAGTCCGGCTTGGGACGAGAAGGCTCGAAATACGGCATCGAAGACTATCTGGAAATCAAATATCTGTGCCTGGGTGGTATTGACCGCTAACTTCGAGCAATAAAAAAACCGGCGCTAGCCGGTTTTTTTATTGCTGAGGAAGACCCCAGTGCTCAATGCAATCGCGATAACCGTTCCGCCAATGGGATGCCCGCCTCCGCTAGGCAATGAGACAGATCCCCCCAGGCACGCGCGCGATCCGGCGCGACATCCGGCACCAGCAGCCAAGGTAGCCGCGCAACAGCCTCGTCGCGTCCGATGCGGTACAGCAAGACCTCGTAGGCCTGGTGTTCGGGCTGATATTCCGCCTCAGCCCGCAATTCGGACACGCGGCCGCCATGCGCCACCGCCAATGCCAACGTCAGCGACAAGTGCTTGCGGTTGATGCCGCCGACACCGCCCGCCAGGGCTTCCCACCAAGGCAGCGGCGCAAATAGTTCGGCCTCGCCGTACTCCATTTCTGCACCGACCGCATCCTGAACAAATGGCATCACGGCATCCAATGCCTTACGGGCATGACGACGGGCCTGTTCCTGCGACAAGGTGCCGCGTTCGACCAGAAACGGAATGAAGGCCAGCATCAGCCGCGGATCCTTCGTCTGCCGCGCAGCCTCGTAGGTCGCGCGAGCATCTTCCGGGTTCACCGGCGCGTAGTCGCAGCCCAGATCCATCACCGGCGCTAGATGCACCAAGTCCTGGCAGGCACGTTCGTTGAGCATTTCGATTGTGAATGCAGTGGGCGACATCCACAGCGTCGCCTTGGGGGGCAGTTCGAGCGCATCGGCCAATACCGGCTCGGCGCGCTCCATCATCGGGAAATGCCACCATGCCCCACCCTGAGCACGCGAGAAGGCGAATGGCATTGCCCACAGCTCGAACGACAGGATCGAACCATCCTTGCGTACCACCTCCGGAAAAGCGATGCAGTTCCGCGCCGTAGCCAGCAACAGCTCCCGCGCCGGCGGCATCGACAGCAAGCCCAGCTGCGCTTCGGTCAAGACCGCCTGATCGCCTCCGGCCATGGTCTGCTGAACCAGGCCAGTCAGCTGCAGCTTGCTGACCGGGCGCTCGCAAGCTTCCTGCGCCAGTGACTTTAGATTTGCCACCGCTGCTGCGCGCTCGCCCGGTGGCAGCGGTTTGATCGGGAATACACGCATCTCCCGTGCAGGCAGATCGGCATCGCGTTCGCGATAGATTTCCTGCAGTTGCAGGTAGATCCGCATCGCGTCATCGCAAATCCCTTGCAATTCGCCGGCCGTCGGCACGAGATCGCGGAAAGAAAAATCAAACAACCGGAAGCCCTGGTTGCAGACATAGATCGACACGTTGTCAGCCTCGTCGAACAACACGGCGCTGGCAAAGGCCTCCTGGTCGTCGCCATCGAACGGCGTTTCATCATTGCCGACCAGGCGACATATGAAAGCGGGCGATTCGGTGTGAACCACGTATTCGCAAGGCTCAAGGCCTTGCTCATCGATGGCGTCGCCAAAAATGAATCGATTTGGGAGCAAGGCGGAACCCTTGACACGGGCATTGTGGGGGTACTGCTTCATCATTTCGTCACATTCGATACTGGCTAACCATGAATTGTAGCCTGATTTGCCTGGTAAGAGTGACCCACCCATGCGATTGCCGGCTGAGCCCGTAAAAGCAAAAAGCCCAGACCTTGTGGTCTGGGCTTTTCTCAAGAGGCGTCTGGCAGTGTCCTACTTTCACACGGCGAATGCCGCACTATCATCGGCGCTAAGGCGTTTCACGGTCCTG
>NZ_SNZP01000009.1 GCF_004363805.1 Paludibacterium purpuratum
CGAAGAAACCCGAAGGTTACTTTCTGTCTCTTGCAGTGCAAGTGTCGGCTCTTCCCGGCACTCACACCTATCGGTTGTTCTGTTTGTTAAAGAGCGGTGCTGCGTTTGTTGCTGCAGCGAGGAGGCGAACTATACCCAGCCCCACTGGGGTCGTCAACCCCTTTCACCGGAGAAAATCATCACAATCCAGCAAACCCTTGATCGGCAAGAGAATAAAAAAACAGACGGGCGCCGCCCGTCTGTTTTTTCTCCCACGGCGATCATTTCGCCGGGCGCCGCCCCTTGGGCTTGCCCGTCGTTTCTTCGGCCGCTTGCGGCTTATCCCGTACCAGTTGGAAGTCGATCTTGGAGCTTTCCAGATCGGCACGCACCACTTTGACCGTTAGCGGATCGCCCAACTGATAGCGCATGCCGCTCTTCTCGCCGACGATGGCCTGGATGTCCTTGCGAAAATGGAAGTAATCCTTTCCGAGTTCGGAGATGTGCACCAGGCCCTCCACATAGACATCGTCAAGCAAGACGAATACACCGAAGCTGGTCACGGCGTTGATCTTGCCGGTGAACACTTCGCCGACTTTGTCGCGCATATAGTAGGTCTTGAGCCAGGATTCGACGTCGCGGCTGGCGTCGTCGGCCCGGCGCTCGGTCATCGAGCAATGCTCGCCCAGCAAGGGCCATTTGCCCGGCTTATAGATCTCGCCCAGCAAAATAGCCTTGATGGTGCGGTGAACCAGCAGATCCGGATAGCGGCGGATCGGTGAAGTAAAGTGGGTGTAAGCGTCGTAAGCCAGACCGAAGTGCCCCTCGTTATCCGGCGTGTAGACCGCCTGCTGCATCGAGCGCAACAACATGGTCTGCAGCATCAACGCATCCGGGCGCGGGCGTACCTTGTCGGCCAGCTCGGCGTAATCCTTGGCGCTCGGGCGCTCACCGCCGCCCAGCGTCAGGCCGGCCAGGCGCAGGTAGGTGCGCAGGTTCTCCAGACGATCCTCCGTCGGTCCCTCATGCACACGATACAGACACTTGTGCTTATGCTCGTGAATGAACTCGGCGGCGCAGACGTTGGCGGCCAGCATGCATTCTTCGATCAGCCGGTGCGCATTGTTGCGCACCACCGGAACGATGCGATCGATCTTACCGTCGTCATTGAAGACCATCTGGGTTTCGGTGGTGTCGAAATCGATGGCGCCCCGTTTCTCGCGCGCAGCCAACAATACCTTGAACAAGTCGTACAGAGTCTGCAACTGAGCCAACAACGGCGTCTGACCGCCCTCGCTCAACCACGTCCACACCTGGGTATAGGTCAACCGCGCACGCGAGCGCATCACGGCGGGGTAAAAACGGTAGCTCTTGACCTGCCCCTTGGCATTGATCTGCATGTCGCACACCATGCACAACCGCTCGACGTCCGGATTGAGCGAGCAGATGCCGTTGGACAGCGCCTCCGGCAGCATCGGGATCACCCGGCGCGGGAAGTAGACCGAGGTACCGCGCTCATACGCATCCTGATCCAACGCGTCGCCCGGCTGGACGTAATGGCTGACGTCCGCGATGGCCACCACCAGCCGGAACCCCTTGCCGATGCGCTCCGCGTAGACGGCATCATCGAAATCGCGCGCGGTTTCGCCGTCGATGGTCACCAACGGCAGATCGCGCAGGTCGACGCGATCTTTCAGATCGAGCTTACGCACCTTGGACGGGGTCTTCTTGGCCTGCATCTCGGCGGCGGGACTGAAGCTGTGCGGCAGCGCATGTTTGCGCAGCGCGATTTCGATTTCCATGCCCGGGTCGGCATAGTTGCCCAGGATTTCCAGCACGCGACCGATCGCCTGACGGTGGCTATCGGGCTGAATCAGGATTTCCGCCATCACCACCTGCCCGTGGCGCGCCCCACCCTCGCCGCCCTGTTCGATCAGGATATCCTGATTGATACGGCGATCTTCGGCCACGACAAACCAGACGCCGCGCTCCTCATAGACACGACCGACGACACGATTGACCGCCCGTTCCAGCACCTCGGCGACACTACCCTCCTGCCGTCCACGCCGATCGGTGCCGGTAATGCGCACCATGACGCGATCGCCGTGCAGCACCTTGTGCATTTCGCGTTCCGACAGAAAGATGTCGTCCCCCTCACCTTCTTCCGGCGAGGCGAATCCGTACCCGTCGCGATGGCCGACCACCTTACACTTGATCAGATCCAGCTTATGGGAAATACAAACCGCACCCTTGCGGTTGATGATGATTTGGCCGGCGCGCTCCATGGCGGCCAGGCGCCGGTCGAAAAATTCCCGCTCGGCGCGTTTGATGGTAAGCATCTGGGCCAATTCGTCGGGAAATAAGGGCACCCCTTGCTCCGCCAAAATGGAGAGCAGATATTCGCGGCTCGGCAAGGGATTGGGATATTTAAGTTTTTCGCGCTCAAGATATGGGTCTTGTTGGCGAAGCGTCGGCGTTTTGGATTTTTTTTGTTTCGCGACCATTGACATCCTCTGTAAGCTCAATATAATTCGCACTTCGTTGCAGCGCGTGTCGCTGCGATGATACAGCATAAGCAGGCCCAGGTGGCGGAATTGGTAGACGCACTAGGTTCAGGTCCTAGCGGTGGCAACACTGTGGAAGTTCGAGTCTTCTCCTGGGCACCAGCTGATTATAAATCGCCGGTGCCGTGCTGTAGAAAAAGTTGATTAGGTAAGCCCAGGTGGCGGAATTGGTAGACGCACTAGGTTCAGGTCCTAGCGGTGGCAACACTGTGGAAGTTCGAGTCTTCTCCTGGGCACCAAAAAACGATAACCCGCGCAAGCGGGTTTTTTGTTGTCCGCCGCCCCAAAGGCACCCAAGGCATGCGTTGCCTTTTCCTCGCCGCTGATTCATCCTCGTCGTTATATGCAACCACGAGGCTCCAAGATGCCATCCCCCGCTCCCTTGAATGTCGCCCTGTCGGGCTACGGCTATGCCGGCAAGACCTTCCATGCGCCATTGATCGATGCCACGCCGGGACTTGCCCTGCACACCATTGTCAGCCGCCGCGCGGACGCCGTACTCGCAGAACGCCCCGATTGCCGGGTCGTACCGGATTTGGCGCAGGCACTCGCCGACCCGTCCATCGACCTGGTCGTGATCGCCAGCCCGAACGAATTGCATTTCCCACAAGCACGCGATGCGCTGCTGGCCGGTAAGCACGTCGTGGTCGACAAGCCGTTCACCACGAAGCTTGACGAAGCGTTGCGACTTAATGCACTGGCCAGCGAAACACGCCAAGTGCTGTCGGTGTTTCATAATCGCCGTTGGGATTCGGACTTCTTGGCACTAAGCGCATTACTGGCGGATGGCGCGCTCGGTCGCATCAGCCGCTTCGAATCGCGTTTCGATCGTTACCGCCCACAGACTCGGCAACGCTGGCGCGAGGAGGATCGGCCCGGCGCCGGGCTGTGGTACGACCTGGGAGCGCACTTGGTGGATCAGGTTTTGCACTTGTTCGGCCTGCCGCAAGCGGTTCACGGCACACTGCTGCGCCAGCGCGAGGGGGCTCAGGTGGACGACTTCTTCGATGTGCGCCTGCGCTATGCCGACTTTGTCGCCGATCTACAGGCCAGCTGCTTGGCGCCAGGCGGCTCGCCCAGACTAACCGTGCACGGCAGCAAGGCCAGCTACGTCAAGCATGGCCTGGACACACAGGAAGGTGCGCTGAAACAAGGGATTGCGCCGGACTCCCCCGGATTCGGCGCCGACGCCCAGCCGGCCGTGTTGTGGCTGGCCAATGGCGACACGCCGCAAGCGGTCTATCCGGTCACCGCCAGCGGCCAGTACGTTGCCTACTATGCCGCGGTGCGCGATGCCGTACTCGGCAAGGGACCGAATCCGGTCACCGCACTGGAGGCCGCCCGCGTGATCCAGGTCATCGAGGCCGTGGCGCAGAGTCATCGCGAAAGTCGCGAGATTGCGCTATCGGCAGAGGCGCTGGCCTAGACTTCCTGCGGCGGTTGATGATGGAACACCTGGCGCAGGTACGCCAGAAAGGTTTCGTCGCTGCACAAGGTCTTACCCGGAGAATCGGACAGCTTGGCTACCGGCTGGTCGTTGCAGTTGACCAGCTTCATCACGATGTTGAGCGGCGTGAGCCCCATGTCGTTGGTCAGGTGGGTGCCGATACCAAAAGCCACTTGAATGCGTCCGGCAAAATATTCGTGCAAGGCCAGCGCGCGCTCGACGGTCAGCCCGTCGGAGAACACCAAGCGCTTGGTCAGTGGATTGATGCGCAATCCGCGGTAGTGCGCGATGGCTTTTTCGCCCCACAGATACGGATCGCCCGAGTCGTGTCGCAAACCATCGAACAACTTGGCGAAGTACAGATCGAAGTCGGCCAGAAAGGCATCCATGCCGACCACATCGGTCAACGCGATGCCTAGGTCGCCACGGAATTCGTGTACCCACCCTTCCAGCGCCGCCTTTTGGAAATCGCGCAAGCGCGTACCGAATGCCTGGTGCGCCTGCAGATATTCGTGCGCCATGGTACCGATCGGCATCAGACCGAAGCGCATGGCCTGATAGACATTGGATGTCCCGCGAAAAGCCTCTGGCAGCGCCTGCTGCAAGGTAGCGACCACTTCGTCATGCCACGCGGCACTGTAGCGGCGCCGCAACCCGAAATCGGAAAAGGCGAAATCGCCGGTTGCATCGACCGCCACCGGGGCGGATCGCATCAATGCGATCTTGTCGGCCAGACGGCGCCGCCCTTCCTCCAGGATTTCCGTCTCACGCCCGGCGGATAGACGTCGGAAGTACAACTCATTGACGATATAGAGCACGAAAATCTCGAACCCCATGACGTGCACCAGGGGGCCCTTGGTCTCGATCGTCAACGTATCACCCTCGATGCCGACCCGGATGAAACGACGCTGGAAACGAAAGACGTTGAGAAAATCGACGAAATCGCTCTTGATGTAACGCAGTCCACTAAGGAAATCCAACTCCTGCTGCGTGAACAGCATGTCGCACAGATGATCTAGCTCGGCCTCCAGCTCGACTTTGAGCTCGGCCAGCGGGAAAACCGGATGATTGCGGCAAACGAAGGCGTACTCGGCGGTAGCACCGGGGTGTTGATGCAGCAGCGCCTGCCACATGGTGAACTTGTACAGATCGTTTTCCAGCAGACTGCGTACCACGAATTGCGATGACATCCGGTATCTCCAAAGCCCGACAGCGGTCGGCTCAATTTATCATGCCGCCTGGCTTGACACCATAGTACATTATGGATATAGTTTCCCTCCTCGGTTGCAGGCTAGTCTTGCACCAGGCCCAGGTGGCGGAATTGGTAGACGCACTAGGTTCAGGTCCTAGCGGTGGCAACACTGTGGAAGTTCGAGTCTTCTCCTGGGCACCAAATTTCTAAAAAACCCGTTGAGCTTCTCAACGGGTTTTTTCATGGTGATTAGATATCAAAAAAACGGCCAAGCATTGAGCTTGGCCGTTTTTTTGTCACCGGCGTCCGTTACAGGCCGAACGGGTGACGCAGGACAATGGTTTCCTCGCGATCCGGCCCGGTGGAAACAATGTCCACCGGCGCTTCGCAGATTGCCTCGATGCGCTTCAGATAGGCGCGAGCGTTGGCCGGCAGATCCTCCCAGCGCTTGATACCCACGGTGGACTCGCTCCAGCCCGGCAGGGTTTCGTAGATCGGTTCGCAAGCGGCAACGGCATCGGCGCCCACCGGGAAGATGTCCACCGTCTGATCGCCCAGCTTGTAGCCGACGCACAAATTGATGGTTTCCAAACCGTCCATGACGTCGAGCTTGGTGACGCACAGACCGGAGACGCCGTTGATCTGGATCGAACGCTTGAGCAGCGCGGCGTCGAACCAACCGCAACGACGCGGACGACCGGTCACCGAACCGAACTCGTTGCCGCGTTCCGCCAGGAAGGCACCGACATCGTTTTCCTGCTCGGTCGGGAACGGCCCGGAGCCGACGCGAGTCGTATAGCCCTTGACGATGCCCAGCACATAGTTAAGCATCTGCGGCGCCACGCCGGCGCCTGGCGCGGCAGCGCCGGCCACACAGTTGGACGAGGTGACGTACGGATAGGTGCCATGATCGATATCGAGCAAGGTGCCTTGCGCGCCTTCGAACAATAGCGGCTTGCCGGCCTTATTCATCTCGTACAAGGTACGCGACACGTCGGCGACCATCGGCTTGAGGCGCTCGGCCAATTGCATGATGGTCTGATAGACCGTGTCGAAATCGACCGCCTCCGCCTTGTAGAGCTGGGTCAACTGGAAGTTGTAGAACGCCAGGTTCTCGCGCAGCTTATCGGCGAATCGGGCCGGATCGAACAGATCGCCGACGCGCAAGGCACGCCGTGCGACCTTGTCTTCGTAGGCCGGACCGATACCGCGACCGGTGGTGCCGATCTTGCTCGCGCCCTTGGCGGCTTCGCGTGCCTGATCGAGCGCAATGTGATACGGCAAAATCAGCGGGCACGCTTCGGCAATCTTCAGGCGGCCGGACACGCGGACGCCCGCGGCTTCCAGCTCGTCGATTTCCTTGAACAGGGCTTCCGGCGACAGCACGACGCCGTTACCGATAAAGCATTCGACGTTTTCGCGCAGAATGCCGGACGGAATCAGACGCAGCACCGTCTTCTTGCCGTTTACCACCAGGGTGTGCCCCGCATTATGGCCGCCCTGAAAACGCACCACGCCCTGAGCGTGATCGGTCAGCCAGTCAACGATCTTGCCCTTGCCTTCATCACCCCACTGGGTACCAATCACGACAACGTTCTTGGACATAGGAAAGAATCCTTCTCTCTGTCTTGCTACAAAAATCAGTTAAACGGAACAATCTGCCAGCCGGACGGCCCTGCGACCAGTTCACGGTCGCAGTTGAGCGCCGCGGCGGATTCGTCCAGATAGTCGATCATCACTACTTCGCCAGCCTTGCGCAGCGCATCGATCTCGCCCGCGGCCGCATCGGCATGGCGCGCAGCCACACGGATGCCGCGCGCGCTATCGCGCTCGGGCAGGATGCGCAACAGATCGCGCAAATCCAGGCTGAAACCGGTCGCCGGACGGGCACGACCAAACCGACGGCCGACATTGTCGTAACGGCCGCCGCGCGCCAGCTCATCCGGCCAACCAGGCGCATACACAGCAAACATCAAACCGGTGTGATAAGCGGTACCGCGCAATTCGGTCAGGTCGAAGCTGATTTCGACGCGACCTTGCAACGCCCCTGCCAGCGCTTGCAGCTGCCCAAGCGCCTGATCGACATCCGGGATCGACGGCAACCGGCTACGCGCACGGTCGAGTACCTCACGCGGTCCATACAATTCAGGCAACGCGACAAAGGCGCTGCGATAAGGCTCGGCCACACCTTGCACGAGCAAGGCCACTTCGGCGGCGTCTTTGCTGCGCAATGCGGCGAAGAGCTCGCGCGTCAGCGCGGGGTCGAGGCCGGCCGCCGCGGCAAGCCCGCGGAAAATGGCGATATTGCCGATATCCAGGCGCGGGTTTTGCACACCGACCAGGTCCAGCGTGGCAAGCGCCAAGCGAATGATCTCCAGGTCGGCCTCGATGCCGGCGAAGCCATACAACTCAGCACCGACCTGCAGCGGCTCGCGCGAGCTCATCAGTCCAGCCGGACGGGCATGCACCACGCTACCGGCATAGCACAAGCGGGTCACCCCCGTGCGCTCCGCCAGCAGATGCGCGTCGATGCGCGCCACTTGCGGCGTGATATCGGCGCGCAGCCCCATCTGACGGCCCGACAGATGATCGTCGAGCTTGAAAGTTTTCATTTCGAGGGAATCGTCGCCCTCGGCCACCAACGAATCGATGTACTCGATCATCGGCGGGAGCACCAACTCGTAGCCGGCGGTGCGAAACAGCTCCAGCATGGAAGACTTGGCGGTCTCCAACTGTCGCGCAGTTGCCGGCAGAATATCGGCGATGTATTCAGGTAACAGCCAATTTCGCATAGTTGTCTGAAACGCAATAAAAGGCGGGATGTCAGACCCGCCTTGTTGCCGGGACGCACGCAGACCTGGGTCTGACGCGAATACACCGGGAAAGTAGAGTTGGGTTGCAGCCGAACCGTGAACCGGTCTTTATCGGCTTGAGCCGGCAGCGCCAAGCGCTGCGGCTTCTGTGAATGACGCGGACACAAAAACGCCCACGCTCTTCAGGCAGTATTCTACGCACATCTGGCGGAATATGCTCATATAAAAACAAAACATTACTGCCAGGACAAATCCTCGTCGACGACGATGACCTCGTCTTCCTGTGGGGAAAAGCGTTCGATGAGCGCGGCGCGCAGCAAATCCAAACCCTCGCCCGTCAGAGCGGAAACCCGCACGGCCACAGGCATTCCGTCCGCATCGCGCTCGATGGCCGGTGCCTGTCCCTTGAGGTCTATCTTGTTCCAAACGATCAACTGCGGCACATCGGCGGCGCCGATTTCCTGCAACACTTTGTCGACCTCCTCCAGTTGCATATCGCGCATCGGATTGGCGGCGTCGACGACATGCAGCAGCAAGTCGGCCTGTACCGTCTCCTCCAGCGTGGCGCGAAAAGCGGCAACCAGGGTGTGCGGCAGATTGCGGATAAAGCCGACGGTGTCGGACAGTACCAGCGATACCGCAGGATTCAGATACAGTTTGCGGCTGGTGGTATCCAAGGTGGCGAACAACTGATCGGCGGCGTAGCTCTTCGCCTTGGTCAGGCTATTGAACAAGGTGGATTTGCCAGCGTTGGTATAGCCGACGATCGACAACGAAGGCACACCGGAACGCTGACGCCCGCGGCGTTGCGTGTTGCGTTGACGCTCGACGTGGCGCAGACGATCCTTGAGCAGTTTGACGCGATTGCCAAGCAGCCGGCGGTCGGTCTCCAACTGGGTTTCACCAGGGCCGCGCAGACCGATACCGCCCTTCTGCCGCTCCAAGTGGGTCCAGCCGCGAACCAGCCGGGTCGCCAAGTGAGATAGCTGCGCCAACTCGACCTGTAGCTTACCTTCGTGGCTGCGCGCCCGCTGGGCAAAGATATCCAGGATCAAGCTAGTGCGGTCGATCACCCGACATTGCAAAGCGCGCTCCAGGTTGCGCTCCTGAGCCGGCGACAACTGGTGATTGAAGATCACCACGTTGGCTTGGGCGGCACGCACCACGGCGGCGATTTCCTCGACCTTACCCTTGCCGGCAAACAGCGCCGCGTCGGGTCGTTGACGCTTGGCGGTCACGGTATCGGCCACAGCCACGCCGGCACTACCGACCAACTCCACACATTCGGCGACATCTTCGGCAAAATCCGGCGTGCCAAAATCGAGACATACCAGCACGGCCTTATCGCCTGCTTCCGGACGATCAAACACAATCAGCTTAGCCTTCTAGACAATTAAAAAGGGCCAACGCCACACCCCCTACGGAGTACGGAACGCCGGCCCCGGCTTGTCGGAAAGAGTTACTCTTCCGCTTGATCCAGTTTCTGGGCAGTGTAATGCTCATGCGGGATATTTACCGGACGAGCAGGTACCACCGTGGAAATGGCATGCTTATACACCATCTGGGTCACGGTGTTCTTTAGAAGAACCACGTACTGGTCAAAGGATTCGATCTGCCCCTGCAATTTGATACCGTTTACCAGATAGATGGAAACCGGGACATGTTCCTTGCGCAGAGTATTCAGGAACGGGTCTTGTAACATTTGCCCTTTTGAGCTCATTCGTTAATTCTCCGAAACGTCGATTGTTTTAATGATTGGCTGCCAAGCCCGGCTACACGCTTACGTTTTAGCAGAAATCATACCAGTGTACTATTTTTTCACGTCTTTCATACGCTTATTGCGTGCCTGCTTTTCGGCCAGCTTGGTTTTGTATTTTGCCAATGCCGATAGCTTGGGCTTGTGCTTCGCATCGTCTTTATCGAACGGATTTTCACCCGTCTTAAACTGCACGCGCAACGGTGTGCCCTGAAGTTTGAACACTTTACGGAAAGTATGTTCCAGATAACGGATGTAACTGTCCGGAATATGCTCCAGCGCATTACCGTGCACGACGATGATCGGCGGATTCATGCCGCCTTGGTGGGCATAGCGCATTTTCGGTCGAACCGGGCCGACGCGCGGCGGCGCCTGACGCTCGATGGCGACTTCCAACACGCGGGTCAGCTTCGGCGTCGACAGCTTGGACATGGCGGCCTGATAGGCTTCGTCGATCGACTTGAACAAGTCGGCGATACCCCGCCCTTCCAGCGCCGAAATATGGTGGAACTTGGCGAAGTCCAGGAAACTCAACTTGCGGGCGATATCGCGCTTGATCGTCTCTTTCTTCTCGCCGTCGAGGTGATCCCACTTATTGACCGCCACCACCAACGCCCGACCCGCCTCGAGGGCAAAACCGGCGATGGTGGCATCGTGTTCGGAGATGTCCTGCTGCGCATCCAGCACCAGCACCGCCACGTTGGCATCTTCGATCGCCTTCATGGTCTTGACCACCGAGAACTTCTCGATGGCCTCGTCGATCTTGGTGCGACGCCGCACGCCGGCGGTATCGATGATGGTGTAGTTGCGGCCGGCGCGCTCGAAATCGATATAGATACTATCGCGCGTGGTGCCCGGATGGTCGAAGGCAATGACGCGCTCTTCGCCCAGAATGGCGTTCACCAGCGTGGACTTGCCGACATTGGGGCGGCCGATCACGGCGAACTTCGGGTGACGCGCCTGGGCTTCTTCCTCTTCTTCCGGGAACGGTTCGAGCACGCGATCCATCAGTTCGCGCACGCCATCGCCATGGGCGGAGGAAATCGCCCAGGGCTCGCCGAGCGCCAACTCGTGGAATTCGGCCGTGGCGATCGACTGGTTGACGCCCTCGGCCTTGTTGACCACCAGGTGCACCGGTCGATCCAACTGGCGCAGCCGGTTGGCGATGATCTTATCCTGCGGAGTGATGCCGGTACGGCCATCCACCAGGAAAACGACGGCATCCGCCTCGTCGACGGCCTGCAGCGTCTGCTTGGCCATTTCGAACAGGATGCCCTCGTCCACCACGGGCTCGAAGCCGCCGGTGTCGATGACCAGGTAAGGTTTCCCGCCGACGCGGCCATGGCCGTAGTGCCGATCGCGGGTCAAACCCGGTTGATCGGCCACGAGGGCATCACGGCTGCGCGTCAGTCGGTTGAACAGGGTCGACTTGCCGACATTGGGGCGGCCGACCAAAGCAACGGTTGGTTTCATCTAGAACTGCATTATCCAAGTGACAGCATCGCCAGGCGGCCGTTCGATCCTTTGACCAAGGCCGACGTACCAAGCGATACGGGTTGCGCGGTCTGGCCGTCGGTACCGATACCGACACGGCCGACAATACTGCCGCTCTCGTTGGACAACAGATGCGCATATCCCTGCGCATCCACCACCAACACAAAGCGGCCTAGCATGGCCGGACCCGACACACCACGGTATTTGAGCGCATCCTGTTTCCAGACATTGCGCCCCGTCTGGCGATCATACGCCAGCACCGAATCATTCTCATCGGTGACGTACACATTCCTCTCGTCCAGCGCAATCGCGCGGCTGGACGAGACTTCGCGCGCCCACATCAAGTTGCCGCTACGGGCATCGAAGCAGGCGACGCGGCCCTGATAAGCGACGGCGCACACCTGCTGGTTTGCGTACTGAGGATGACTGACCACGTCGCTGACACGCTCAAGCTCGGTCGCGCCCTTGGGCGAGGCGACCACGCCCTCCCACAACACATTGCCCGTCTGCTGCGCCAACACCTGCAGCTTGCCGCCGGCAAGACCGGCCAGCACCGCATCGGAACCGACCGCGCTGAGCGAGCCGACATTACGCACAGTCAATTCGGGCTGGAAATGCGCCTGCGACCACAGTTGCTTGCCGTCTGCAATCTGGAAGCCGGTCAAGCGGTCGTCGTTGGTACGCACGATCGCCACCTGGCCGCCGACCGCGGGCGCTTCCAGCATGACGCTGGTCAGGCGCTGTTGCCACAACGTCTTGCCGCTGGCTCGATCGACCGCCAGTAGGTAGCCGTCGTCGGTGCCGACCAGCAGGATATTGCCTGCTACCCCGACACCGGCGGACAAGGTGCGCTTGAGATCGAGCCGCGCGGTCTCGCGTCCGGTATCGGCGTTGAAAGTACGGATGCCGCCTTCCGAATCCGCCACCAGCACCTCGCCACGGTCATACACCGGCAAAAAGCTACCCGGCGTGTCCGAGCGCAGCGACGCCGACCACTGAACCTTCAGCGACTGGATCGACTGAATGGCGGACAGTTCGGTCGGCGCAGGTCGCGACGAAGCCTGAAACCAGCTGGCGCAACCGCCCAGCATCGAAGTGGACAACAACACCAACAGCAGACGTTGACGCATCAATCAGCCTCCCAGGGCATCGAGTTTTGTCTGGACATATTCGCGGTTCGACGCATCGTTGCCCAGCTTGGCCAAGGCGGCCTTGTAGGCATCGCGTGCTGCGCCCTTATCGCCCTTCAGGGAGAACACGTCGCCCTTGGCATCGAAATACAGAGCGTCAAAGGCCGGATCGTGCGCCAAGTTCAGTTGAGCGACGGCCGCATCGTACTGTTTCTGATCCATCAGCACGCTGGCCAGGCGCAATTGCGCCAGCGAGACCAACGCCGTTTCCTTGGCGTGCGTGGCGGCCCAGCTTAACTGCTCGCGGGCATAGGTCAGGTCGTTCTTGTCGAAGCCGGCCTTGGCTGCCAGGAACGCGGCGCGCACCGCGTAGGGCGACGTCGAATAGTCGGCTTCGATGCTAGCCGCACCTTGTTTGACTTTCGCCAGGTCTTGAGCGCCCATCGCCTGTTCCAGCGATACGAAAACCGCAGCCGACGCCTCGACCTGGCGGGCCTGGTACATGGCATAGGCTTTGTAGCCAAGATAACCGATGGCCAGACAACCCACGCCGGTCACCAGCCATTTTCCCCACTGGTTCCAGTGAGCCTTCAACGAATCAATCTGTTCCTGTTCCTGCAAGTCGAACGCCATCGCGCCCCTCCCCCTCAAGCTTTGAACGCGGCGATGGCGTCGGCCACCTCCGCAAAGGCCACGGTCCGCTGCTCCGCTTCACTACGCAGAGATTTTACGATGGCCGTACCGTTGGCAATTTCGTTTTCGCCGACGATGACCGCATAGGCGGCGCCAGAACCATCGGCCTTCTTCATTTGCGACTTGAAACTGCCTTCGCCCAGATGTTGCATCACCGACACCCCGGCGGCGCGCAACTGCTTGGCGAGCTTCATGGCATACAACGACGCACCTTCGCCCTGCTGTACCAGGTAGACATCCACGCCGCTTGTCGCGGGAATGAGTCCCTTCTCCTGCAACAGTAACAGAATGCGCTCCATGCCCATACCGAAACCGATACCCGGGGTCGGCTTGCCGCCCAGATCTTCCACCAACCCATCGTAACGGCCGCCGGCGCATACCGTGCCCTGTGCGCCCAGTTCGCTGGTAACCCACTCGAACACCGACAAGTTGTAATAATCCAAACCGCGCACCAGGCGCGGATTTTCCGTATAGCGAATACCCACCGCGTCGAGCATGGCCTTCCAGCCCTGGTAATGCGCGCGCGATTCAGCCCCGAGATAGTCGATCAGGCGCGGCGCGGCATTACAGATCTCCTGCAAATCCGGGTTCTTGGTATCCAGTACGCGCAACGGATTGGTGTACAGACGACGCTTGCCGTCCTCGTCCAGGCGCTCGGCATGCTGCTCCAGATAGGCGATCAATGCCGTACGGTGCGCGCCGCGTTCCTCGCGATTGCCCAGCGTATTGATCTGCAACTCGACGTAGTCGGCAATGCCAAGCCGTTGCCACAGATCGGCTGTCATCAACAGGATTTCGGCGTCGATATCCGGACCGGGGAAACCCAGCACTTCGACACCAGTCTGGCTGAACTGGCGATAGCGTCCCTTCTGTGGACGTTCGTGCCGGAACATCGGCCCGGTGTACCACAGCCGCTGGGTAGCGTTGTACAGCAAATTGTGCTCGACAACGGCGCGCAACACGCCGGCGGTTCCCTCCGGGCGCAGCGTCAGGCTTTCGCCGTTGAGGCTGTCGGTGAAGGTGTACATTTCCTTTTCGACGATGTCGGTCACTTCGCCGATCGAGCGCACGAACAGCGGCGTAGTCTCCAGCATCGGCGTGCGGATGTGCTGATAGCCGTAGTCATTCAACAACGTGCGCAAAACGGATTCGAGATACAGCCACTGCGGGGCGTCGGACGGCAGCACATCGTTCATGCCGCGAACCGCCTGGATTTTTTGTGCCATTGTTTTCGATCTTTAGTTTATTCGTTTTAGCCGGCGCAAACCGGTTCATACCTGCCGGATCGGGATGGTCTTGCCGGCTGGAGCGGTTCGACGGCTGCCCCCCTCGCCGAAACGCGACTGCACGTACTGATCCACGATGCGGGTAAACGCTTCGGCAATATCGTCGCCCTTCAACGTGACATCCTTCTGTCCGTCGATATAGACCGGCGCCACCGGCACTTCACCCGTACCCGGCAGCGAAATGCCGATGTCGGCCAACTTGGACTCGCCCGGCCCATTGACCACGCAGCCCATCACCGCAACCTTCATTTCCTCCACACCCGGATACTGCAGGCGCCAGATCGGCATCTGTGCACGCAGATACGCCTGAATGCGTTCGGCCAGTTCCTGGAACAAGGTACTGGTGGTACGGCCGCAGCCCGGACAGGCGGTCACCAGCGGCGTGAACGACCGCAACCCCATGGTCTGCAGCAGCTCCTGCGCCACAACCACCTCGCGCGTGCGCGACTCGCCCGGTGCCGGCGTCAGCGAAATTCGGATGGTGTCGCCGATACCTTCCTGCAGAAGAATGGCGAGCGCGGCGCTCGATGCCACGACACCCTTGGTGCCCATGCCGGCCTCGGTCAACCCCAAATGCAACGGAAAATCGCAACGACGGGCCAAATCGCGGTAAACGGCGATCAGATCCTGCACATGGCTAACCTTGCACGACAGCAGGATTTTGTCCGCCGACAGGCCAAGGTCAATGGCCTTCTCCGCGCTTTCCAACGCGGAAAGAATCAGCGCCTCGCGCATGACCTGATCGGCCGGCAGCGGCTGGCTCAGACGATTGTTGGCATCCATCAGGCGTGTAGCCAACGCGGCGTCCAGACTGCCCCAGTTGACGCCGATGCGTACCGGCTTGTCGAACTCGACCGCGGTGCGGATCATGAAGGCGAACTTATCGTCGCCTTTGGCGCCACGGCCGACATTACCCGGATTGATACGATACTTGGCCAACGCCCGTGCGCAATCGGGAAACTCGCGCAACAGCCGGTCGCCGTTGAAGTGGAAATCGCCCACCAACGGCACGCCGCAGCCGCGGCCATCCAGTCGCTGGCGGATTTCGGCCACCTTCGATGCCGCTTCGGGCGAGTTGACGGTAATACGCACCAACTCGGAACCGGCATCCGCCAGTTCGTACACCTGATCGGCGGTCGCCGCCGCATCGGCGGTATCGGTGTTGGTCATCGACTGCACCACTACCGGCGCATCGGAGCCAACAAGAACATGCCCCACCCGTACCTGACGGGTGGGGCGGCGCGCGATGATCACGCTATCCATAACCAAACTGCCCTGTCGCTATTTAAGTTCAACGTTTGCGGTCGTGCCGTGCGTATGTTCGGCCAGATCCACACCCTGGCCGTTATAGGTCAGCGTCACCTTGCCGGCATTGCCGACACGGACCTTTAGCGGCGGCACGCCGCTAACGTCCCGCGGCGCCCCCGGCACCACCATCGAATACACCAGTTTGTTGCCATCCGCGTCAACCACGGCCACCCAGGACGGTTCGGTCACCGACACCGATACCCGGCCGGCACCAGCCGCCGAGGCCGGTTTTGCGGTCGGCGCCGAGGCAACGTGGCCGACCGCCTTGCTGGCATTTTGCTTGGCCGCGGCCTTGGCCGCCGCTTTGGCCTTGGCGCGAGCGGCGGCCGCGGAAGCGTCCACCGCGGCCGGCGCAGAGGCCGGCACGACCGCGGCCGGCGCGGAGGCCGCCTTGACAGCCAGCGGCGCGGATGCCGGTTTAGCCGACAATGCCGCGGAAGCCGGCGTCGGCACGGATGCCGCTGCGGCAAGATCGGAAGCCGTCTGCGGGCTCACCACCGGCGTCAGATCGGGCTGCGGCTCGCTACGATGGCCGAAGATCCACAAGGCACTGGCGCCCAGCACCACACCGACCAAGCCCACCACCATCCAGGTACCGCCATTGATGCCGCCGCCGCGCTTGTCCTCCGACGGTTCGGGATGTTCGTCGCGGGCCAGATTGGCCACCTCGGTCGCCGCCGAAGGGAAATGCGAATCGAGCGCCTCCATCAACGGCGTCGGGTCGATTTCCAGAAAACGAGCATAATTGCGTACAAATCCACGCACGAACGTCGCACCCGGTAGGGCGCCGAAATCGTCGCGCTCAATGGCATCCAGCTGCCGCAGCGACAACTTAAGTCGCTCGGCCACTTCATTCAGAGACAACCCGGCGGCTTCGCGCCCCGCGCGCAAGGCCCTGCCAACGCTTACCGGATCCGGCTGATTATTCTGTTCGGATTGTTGTTCCATCCATCAGATCCCGCTCAACAACTGCTGTGTTTCCCTGGAGTCCGGAAAGCGAGCGCGCAACTCGCCAACATACGCCTCTTCCCGGACACGATCCCCGGACAATCGAGCCAACCCGACCCCCAGCAGGAGATCTTCGGCTTCGAGCGGTCCGGCATGCTCAATCAGACGGCCAAAGTAATAAGACGCTAGTTCGACGCTCCCCTGTTTGGTGTACAAGGCCGCCAGTTGCCTCAGCGCCGGGGCATATGCCGGTTTGGCCCGTAGGGCCGACAGCCAGTGATCGATCGCTTGCTGCGCCTGATCTGCCATCAGGCTGCAGCGCCCTAAATTCAGATAAGCCGTCTCGCGCGACGTATAGCGCGGGTCGACCAACGCCCGCCTCAGATGCCTCGCGCCATCGTCCAGACGACCGCGTCGACAGAGAAACAGACCGAAATTGTTGTTGGCCTCGCCGTTTTCCGGCGCCAACGTCAAAGCCTGGCGGTAATCCCGCTCGGCCTCGTTGTCCCGCGACAACATCGCGTGGACGTGTGCCCGGGCAAGCCAGGCCGGTGCAAAATCCTCGCCAACCTGAACCGCTCGGTTGGCCGCATCCAGCGCGAAACCCGGCTGATTGGCTTTTGCATATTCGAAAGCCAGCTGAACATGCAGCGAGGCTAACTCATGAAGCGGCGCGGTGGCAAATGTCGCGGCGGGTAAAATCGCCAACAACCAAGCTCCTGCTCGCCGCCATTTTTTCACTCTGAGCCGCTCTCCGCAATCCGGATCCACTTTTCCTGGCGCCGGGTTTTGTCCTGCACCTGCCCAGCCAGCTGGCCACACGCGGCGTCGATATCGTCGCCGCGCGTCTTGCGCACCGTCACCACTCTCCCGGCATCCTGCAGAATTTCGCGGAAGGCGCGGATCGCATTATTGCTGGATCGGCCATAACCCGAATTCGGGAACGGATTGAACGGAATCAGGTTGAACTTGCACGGCACGTCGCGCACCAGTTGCAGCAATTGCCGGGCATGTTCGGGCCTGTCGTTGACCCCGTCAAGCATCACGTACTCGAAAGTAATGAAATCGCGCGGCGCAAACTCGAGATAACGCCGACAAGCCGCCATCAACTCGGACAGCGGGTATTTTTTGTTGATCGGCACGATCTCGTCGCGGATGGCGTCGTTAGGCGCGTGCAGACTGACCGCCAGCGCCACCGGACAGGCCGCGGCCAGACGATCGATCTGCGGCACCAAACCGGAAGTCGAAAGGGTAACACGTCGGCGCGACAGACCATAGGCGTGGTCGTCGAGCATGATCTGCAAGGCGGACACCACATTGTCGAAATTGGCCAGCGGCTCGCCCATCCCCATCATCACCACGTTCGAGATCACGCGTTCGTTTTTCGGCGTCACGCCCATCGCCTTGTTGGCCCACCACAGCTGACCGATGATCTCGGCGGTGCTCAAGTTGCGGTTGAACCCTTGGCGGCCGGTGGAACAGAACTTGCACTCGAGCGCACAACCCACCTGGGAAGACACGCACAAGGTTCCGCGGTCGTCTTCGGGAATGAACACGGTTTCCACGCCGTTCCCGGTACCGACATCCAGCAGCCACTTGCGGGTGCCATCACTGGCCTCCTGCGCGGCCATCAGGGACGGCACGCGCACCTCGGCCGACGCCAGCAGCTTGGCGCGCAGCGCCTTGGCGATGTCGGTCATGGCGTCGAAGTCGTCCTCGCCCATCTGATGCATCCAATGCATAACCTGTTTGGCGCGGAAGGTTTTCTCCCCCATCGCGGCAAAATGTTCGGTCAGTTGGGCCAGATTGAAGTCGAGCAGGTTGGTTTTCATGCATTTCTCTACAGCGGAAACGGCGGTCGCCATGGCAACCGCCGTCTTAAATCAACGGGAGCAGATCTCGGAAGCGGCGAAGAAATAGGCCACTTCGATGGCGGCGTTTTCAGCGCTATCGGATCCGTGAACGGCATTGGCGTCGATCGAATCGGCGAAGTCGGCGCGGATGGTACCGGCGTCGGCCTTCTTCGGATCGGTGGCACCCATCAGTTCGCGATTCTTCAGCACGGCGTTCTCGCCTTCCAGCACCTGGATCATCACCGGGCCGGAAACCATGAAATCGACCAGATCCTTGAAGAACGGACGTTCCTTGTGCACGGCGTAGAAGCCTTCGGCCTCGACGCGCGACAGTTGCTTCATGCGTGCGGCGATGACCTTCAAGCCGGCGGATTCGAAACGATCGTAGATCTTGCCGATCACGTTTTTACCTACGGCATCCGGTTTAACGATGGACAGGGTGCGTTCAATTGCCATATAAATCTCCCAATTACCTTGATGACTGGCTAAACTGGCGACTTGTTTGTCGCCGGTGCGGGTTTTCGCCAAATTTACAGAACCCGTTATATTACCAGCCTTTTTAGTCATTTGCCGCATAAAAAATTAAGCACAATGAGCGAACCGCGCAGAGATCCGCCCCACTACGAAGACGACGAAGCGTCCGACTTTAGCGCCAAACTCAAGGTCAGACTGGCCATTGCCGCCGCGCTGGTCGGCCTTGCTCTGGCAGCGATTCCGCTACTCGACAGCCTGACTGGCAAAAAGGACAGCCCGGCAGACAACAGCGCCGGCAATATCGTTAGTTCGGCAGGGCTCAGCGTCGCCCCTCCCGTGCCAGCCAGCGCCCCGGTCGCCAGCGCGCCGGTCGTCGCCAGCAGCCAAGCGGTCGGTACCGCGCCACCGGCACCGGACATCAACCAAACACCTGGCATGACCGCAACGCCGCCGCTCTCCCTGCCGGCCGCGACCAACCCGCCCCCCGCCCAGCCGCCCGCCGCGCAGCATCGCCCACCGAGTGCGACCGCCACGCAGCAACCCGCGACGCCGCCACACGACACTGTTCGGGCCTTCAAGCCGGGCAGCCCGCCCGCCATTGCCGGCAACCAGCCCTATCGTGCGCCGAGCACGGCAGGCACCGCACCGCCGACCGCCCGGCCCGCAACGCCGCCCCTCGTACAACCGATCGAACCGCAAGCCGCCTTGGCCGCCGCCCGTCCGCCCGGCAGCTCGATGGGCTATAACGTGCAGCTCGGCCTATTCAACAACCTGGAAAACGCCCAGAAGCTGATCAACGAACTAAAGAGTAAGGGCATCGAAGTCCAAAGCGAAACGCGCGTGCATCTGGCGCCATTCCGCACCAGGGCCGAAGCCGACCAGGCGATGGCGAAGCTACGCGCGCTCGGCTACGCGCCGATGCTCGGCGTGCCGGGCGGCGGACAATAAAAAATCCCGCAGCAAACCACACTGCGGGATCATTATCTCTATTAGGGGGGATCAGACCGACAGATAACTGTCCTGATCCCACTCGTCGCGAATCGAATCTGCGAACGCCTCTCTCTCCATCGCACTCATCGTGTCGAGATTGTCTTTGGATGGAGCCAGCAGAGGCTCGTCAAACTCTTGTTCATCCATGTTGCAATCTCCCGTTCCATAAAAGGGGAATTTTGGTTATAGCAGAGCAAAATGAAAATTTCATGTCCGAACGCGCTGCCACCTGACCGAAAGAATGGAACGACACCAACAGCAATACACGTTAACGACCCGATCCCCAACCCAACTGCCCGCGTCCGCTGAATATCGTCCTGCTCATCGACGGACTGCGCGGTGGTGGCGCCGAAAGGGCCGTGCTGGCACTGCTGGGCCAAGGCACGGCCGAACAAGCCAACGCCATCCTCAGACAGGCGGAGGCGCAGGCATCGCCGAACGCGTGATCATGCCCGGCTTCACCGACAACCCCTATGCCTGGATGCGCGCAGCCCAAGCACTGGCCGCCGCGCTCCAACGCACGCTGGCCACGCCGCCACACATCGAGGCCGTCAACCTCGCCGCCTTCGAACAACGACCAATCGTCGCGCGCTACTTGGCGCTAGCGGCAACGTCGCAATCCGCCGCCTGAGCCGTTCCGCTTAATCGCTATCCGTTCTGCGCCACCGTCACGATCACCGCATCCGACGTCGGCGCGAAACGATGGCGCAATCCGGGCGGAATCTCGATCATCTCGCCGACTTGCGCCGCCGCCTGCCCACCGGCGTCGTCCTCCAGCACCAGCGTACCGCTCAGACACAGCAGGTACTCGCTATGAGCATGCGACTCGAAAGCGTAACTACCCGGCACCAAATTGATCAGCAACAATTGCGAAGCGCGCACCGTCGCCAGCACATGATCGGTGTCCGGCTCTTGCAAGCGCCCCGCAGCCGGTAAGGTATGCAAAACAAACGCTGTCATCTTCATCTCCCGCGCCGATCCCTCGGCGCCTCCCTCCCGCCTCAATGCAGCTTGACCAGCGGGCGGGCACGCTTGACCAAGTAACGCGCCAGCGCCAGCAAGGCCGTGCGCGGCGCGCCCAACACGGCGCGGTGATGCAACAAATGCAGGCTCACGTACATGCAGCGCGCCAAGAGTCCTTCGACAAACCAGGAGGCGCCGAACAAATTGCCCATCAGGTTGCCGACCGAGGTTTGCGTTCCCATCGACACCAGGGAACCATAGTCCCGGTAGACATACGGCACATCCGGCACCGGCCGCCCGCGCGTCCTGGCCAATAATGCGCGGTAGAGATAATCCGCCTCCTGATGCGCGCTTTGCGCACGCGGCGGTACCCACTTGCCGTCGGCGTACTCGCAGGCCGCACAATCGCCCAACGCCATGATATTCGGATACCCCTCGACCTGCAGGCGACGATTGACCAATAGTTGTCCGCCCTTTGACAACGGCAGATCGAGTGCGGCCAACCACGCCGGCGCCTTGATTCCAGCCGCCCAAACGACGATATCCGCCGGGTAGCGTTGCCCTTCGGCATCGACCACGCGATCCGCTTCGATATTCGTCACCCGACACTGGACGTGCACTGCGATATGCCTATCCGCCAGCAACCGCATCGCGGTATTCGACACGCGCGCAGGTAATGGCGACAAAATGCGCGGCGCCCCCTCCAACAGCGTAATACGCACATCGCGCAGCGGATCCAGTCGTGGGTAGCCGTAGCGCCCCTGCACTTCGCTTGCTTCGCGCAACTCGGCGGCCAATTCCACCCCGGTCGCTCCGCCGCCGATGATCACGATGCCGACCCCGGCCTCTGGATCGTGCGTTTTGCGCAAGTCGGCCAAGGTCAACAGCTTGAGCATTCGCAGACGGAAATGTTCCGCATCGTGCGGCCCGTTGAGCGACAAGGTATGTTCGGCCGCGCCCGGCACGCCGAAATAATTCGAGACGCTGCCGACCGCCAGCACCAGGTCGTCATAGACGATGCAGCGTTCCGGCAGGATGACCGCGCCGTCCTCGGCGCACGCCTCGCTCACCGTCACCTGCCGCGCGTGCCGATCCAGTGCGGTCATGGAACCGAAGACAAAGGTGAAACCATTGTCATGGGCCAACATCGAGTAGGACAGGCCTTCCTGGTGAATATCCAAAGTGCCGGCGGCCACCTCGTGCAACGACGGCTTCCAGACATGAAACAAATTGGCGTCGATCAGCGTAACCCGGCGCGGTCCGAGCTTACGCCCCAGCTTGCAGGCGAGCTCCAGCCCGCCGGCCCCGCCGCCGACAATGACGATTCGATTGGGCATGACAGACACTTTCCGCCCACAAGGGGCGCAAAATTAAAGGATCCTCTGCATAGCCGGCAAGTCGCATGCACGGCTGTCCAGAACCGCCTCGTCGCCCATCGATAAACCGTCCACAGGTTCGCAGAATCCATCGCCACTGGCAATCGACGCCCACGCCACAAAAAACCGCGACACGCACCGAAACGACGCATTGATCGCACCGATCGACAAAGATGTCACATGCGCCAAAGCGGAACGAGCCCAATGCGACGATTTACTTGCACAAACGGCACCCTCGCGTAGACGATAAGCATAAACCCACAAAAATACCGTACTCATGCCCCATCCACATTTATCAATACAAGATGCCCGCCACCTGCATCTGGCGGCCCAGGGTTTGCTGCGCGCGCCGCGCCGCAAAGCCGGCAAAGCCGACGTCCTCGCGGCGATTCAGCGCATGGCGCTATTGCAAATCGATACCATCAGCGTGGTGGCGCGCAGTCCCTACCTGGTGCTCTACAGCCGCTTGGGCAGCTACGACCCGGCCTGGCTCGATGCCTGGCTGGCCGAAGGCGCGTTGTTCGAATATTGGGCACACGAAGCCTGCTTCGTGCCGGCCGACGACTACCGTCTACTGCGTCATCGCATGCTCGACCCGTCCGCCATGGGCTGGAAATACCCCGAACGCTGGCTCGGGCAGCATCGGCAGGAAATCGAGGCCTTACTGGACTATGTGCGCGAACACGGGCCGGTACGCTCGGCCGACTTTGCGCGCCAACATGGTAAAGGCAATGGCTGGTGGGATTGGAAACCGGAAAAGCGCCACCTGGAAGTATTGTTCACGCTCGGGCGTCTGATGGTCAAAGAGCGACGGAACTTCCAACGTGTTTACGACCTGGCCGAACGCGTACGCCCCGGCTGGGACGATGCGCGCGATCTGCCGGACACCGACGACGCCCGGCGCATCATGGTGCGCAATAGCTGCCGGGCGCTCGGCGTGGTCAAGGCCGGTTGGATCGCCGACTACTACCGGCTAAAGCGCGGCCGCTACGATGCGCTGTTGCATGAGATGGCCGACCTGGGCGAACTGATCCCGGTGCGTATCGAGGGCTGGAAACACGATGCCTTCGTCCACGCCGATCTGCAAAACGAGTTGGTCCAGGCACAAGCCGGCAAACTCACCGCCGGCACGACGGCCATTCTGTCGCCGTTCGACCCGGTGGTCTGGGATCGCAAACGTGCCTTGGAACTGTTCGGCTTCGACTACCGCATCGAATGCTACACGCCGGCGCCCAAGCGCCAGTACGGCTACTTCGTGTTGCCGATCTTGCAGCGCGGCAAGCTGGTCGGCCGGCTGGACGCCAAGGCACATCGGCAGCAGGGACAATTCGAAATCAAGGCGCTCTATCTGGAGCCCGGCGTGCGCCCGAGTGCGCGACTGGCCAACGACCTGGCCACGACCTTGGTCAAGCTGGCCGCCTGGCACGGCACACCGATGCTGCAATGGGGAAAACTGCCGCCGGCGCTGGCCGAACTGCCCGCCTTAAGCCGCGAAACAGTGTGAATACACCGGCTCAAGCCAGCGGATGGCAGGCCTGCGCCTCGATTTCCATCAGCAGATCGTGGCGGCAAACATCCGCCTGCACGTAGACGGCTTGAAGCGTCGGGCCGACCGCCTCGACCAGCGCCTGGCGCACCAGCGGATAATCCGCCGCATGGCGCACGTAGACGCGATAACAGAGCCGCGACAGCGAAAAACCATCGGCGCCAAGCCGCCGGTTGGCCTCGTCGACCAGCACGCCGATATTGACCATGGTCTCGCGCGTCTGCGCCGCCACATCCCCGACATGAACCGTCTCATGCCCGACGATGCTGGCGGTACCGGAGATGAACAGCCACGCCTGCCCCTCCAGGCGCGCCAGCGCCGCCCGAGTGAAGGTTGGACTCTTCGGCCCGTACTGGGAGGGGTAGACGAAGGCACTCACCTGCCGCGGATTTTCGATCGCGTCGGCAGGCGTCCGGGCAGCCAGGAAAGCAATGGAAAGCGGGCCCGGCCCCACGCCCAGCGCACAGGCGGCAGGGCTGCTGTCGACCGGTCGCTCGAAAGCGCCGAAAGCCTGATGGCGGCCAATATTGAACTGCCGGTAGCGTTCCAGGCTATGCTCGACCCGGTTGATTTCCGGCACGTAATTCCAGACGCGCCACAAGTGCGGGCGATCTTCTTCTGCCAGTAAGGCGAATATCTGCCGGTAAGCCGTTTCGGCCGCTGCCGACAACGGCGTACCCGACGCGGGCGTAAACGCAGCCTCGTCGAGTTCGACCACCCCAAACAATAGCGATGGCGTGGCACTGTAACGAATATCTCCGTAACGGCCGCGTCGACAGGACGTGGCGGCAAACCAATACTCGTACAGCGTGGGCGCACCGGCCGGGAGGCGCGGCGTGCGAACCGACTGCCGCGGCCAGCCGTCGACAGCGGCGCATGGCGCGCCGACGGCGCTCATGCCCAGCAGCGTGGGTTCGGGGAAAGATAGATCCGGTACGGATAACGCGGTCTCCGACAAGCAGAACCGCAAACGATCAGCAGCATTCATAAAACGACATACAAAGTTGATGGAGCAGTCCCGGTCACATACTCAGACCGAGTCCGCGGGCAGCATGGGCTTTCAGGCCGGTCGCCAAGGCGGTGACGATGCCCAGCACAGTACCGGCCAGCACGTCCAACGCGACATGCTGTTTAATAGCCATGGTGGAATAGGCGATGGCCACGCACCAGACGACATTCAATACCTGCGACATCGTTCCCACCTGCAGGAAACGCAAGCGCCAATAAAGCCAGAAGCAGGAAAACACCGCAGTGGCGACATGCAGCGACGGGCAGGCGTTGCCCGCCGTGTCGACCTGTTTCAAAAACGCCACGCTCGGATATTGCGTCCAGTCGATATGCGCCGGCGGCACCGCATTGGGCCATAAATAGAATACGGCCAGGCCGATCAGGCAAGGCACGAGCACTCGCAAACCATAGCGAGCGATCTCGCCGGTCGACAGCATCAGGATGGGCGGCAGCGAGACATATAACCAAAGCGACAGATAAATCGGCAGCGCAACGGGCTGGAAGCCGATGGCATCGTCAAGCCATGTCGTGGGAATGATACTGACCGGCGCGGCCGGGTGCTTGAGCAAAAACAGATAAGCGACGAAAAAGCACAGGGTGAACCCCATCGTGCCAAACATCTTGAACCAGAAATGGGTCGCAACCGTTGTCCAAAATCCCATTCCCTCACGACGGCGAATGATTGCCCCTTCGTTCAAATCGACTCCTTCAATCCGATATCGCACTGTACCTCTGGGCAGCCCTGTTGCTATAATTTTGCCCTTTTCGTCAAGGAACTTCCGGCGAACCCGCCATCGGGCACGAAAACCCGCGCGGACGGAAGCATGCCTGTTTCAGACGGAACGTGATCATACCGGAAAGTAGATTACGTTGGCGATTGCCGATACATCTTCATTAACATTTAGCGCGAAACTGCAAACCATGTCACTTCAATCCACTGCACAAACCGCACCGGACCTGGCCCTCGAACGAGAAATGGCGGGACTCATCGTGACGGCGCTGAACCTGGACATCGCGGCGGAAGCTATCGAGCCGACGGAACCGCTGTATGGCGACAAACTGGGCATCGACTCCATCGACATTCTGGAGATCGCCCTGGTCATGTCGAAGCAGTACGGCGTGCAAATGAAGGCCGACAGCGAAGACAACGCCCGGATTTTCGGCTCGCTGCGCGCCCTGGCGAGCTATATCGGCGAGCACCGCGCGAAATGATGCCGCTTTGGCGCAAGCTGCGCCCGGCCCTGTTGGCGGGCGCCTTCGCCGTCTACGTGTTGTTGAGCTACCTGGCCTCCTCCACCAATCATCCGCCGCTTCTGGCAGTGATCGTGGGGTCGCTCCCACTGGCGGCAGGCATCGTCGCCGCCTGCTGGCAGTCGCCGTTTCGCTGGCCGGCGATGTTGGCCTGCCTCGCGGCGGGCATCGCCATCGCGCTGAACATCGACCGGCTGATAGGCCATGCGGCTTGGCTCTATTTCATTCAGCATCTCGGCGCCATGCTATCGCTCGGCGTCCTGTTCGGCGGCACCTTGCGCAGCCACGAAGGCGCACTGTGCTCCCGCATCGCCAAGCTCGCCATCGCCGAGGAGCTCGACGCCCGCTACCTGCATTACACTTGGCGCGTCACCCTGGTCTGGACCCTCTATTTCGCTGTCAGCGCGATCGTATCCGTTGCGCTGTTCTGCCTGGCTCCGCTCGCGGCCTGGGCCTTCTTCGCCACGGTGTTGACGCCGATTTCGCTGGGCATCATGTTCGGCGGCGAGTTCCTGATCCGACTGCGCACCCTGCCGGATAGACCGCACTTCAGCATCGCCCAGACGATCCGCTCGTACCGCCAGTACATGCAACAGCGTAAATCGTCCGCCGCGACGCCAATCTCACAGCACATCGAATAGCGTCATCATGAGTTCGTTACCCTTGCTTCCAGCGACCGACCCCCAGGCGCCCTTCGCCCTCTATCGCGGCGCCGTCGTCTCCAGAGAATGCTTTCAGTCGCAAGTGATGGCGCTTGCCGCCGCCTTGCCGGCCAGCGAACGCGTCCTCAACCTGTGCAGCGACCGATACTGGTTCGCCGTGTCGCTGTTCGCCGCTATCGCACGCGGCATCATGACGGTATTGCCCAACTCGGCCGCGCCGGAGCATCTGGCCGCCGTCGCCGCAGAACAACCCGGCCTGCTGCTACTCGGCGATCAGGATGCCGCGCCGGCCGACCACCTGCCGTATTTCCGCGTCGACACCGCGGCATCGAACAGCGCGATCTCGGCCGACCTGCCGCTCATCCCGTTCGACCGGCTGGTGGCCTGCGTCTACACCTCTGGGTCGACCGGCACGCCGAAACCGCATTACAAGGCCTTCGGCCGGCTGCGACTGGGCATACTGGCCGGCGCGGAACGCATCTGGGAAGCGGCCGGCGGCCCCTGTTCCGTGGTGGGCACGGTACCGATCCGACACATGTACGGTCTGGAGTCCAGCGTGCTGTTGCCGATCTTCGGCGGCGGGCGCATGTCGACCCACATCCCGTTCTTTCCGTTGGACATCGCCGCGAGCCTGGCCGAAATGGCCGCGCCGCGCCTGTTGGTGATTACCCCATTCCATCTGCGCAAGCTGCTCGAAGCCGACATCGCGCTGCCGCCGGTCGCGGCGGTGCTATCCGCCACCGCCCCGTTGTCGGCCGAACTGGCCCAAGACACCGAGGTGCGCCTGGGCTGTCCGGTCATCGAGATTTACGGTTCGACCGAGACCGGGCAACTGGCCACCCGCCAACCTTGCCGGGAGACCGTTTGGCACAATCTCGGCGACATCACCCTCGCCGTCCGCGACGGCGAGACCTGGGCACAGGGCACGGTCTACCAGACGCCGCAGATGCTCAACGACACTGTCGAGTTGCTCTCCCCCTCGTCGTTCAGACTGGTCGACCGTAAGGCCAACATGGTCAACGTCGCCGGCAAACGCAGCTCGCTGAGCTTTCTCAACGCCACGCTCGCCGCACTGCCTGGCGTCGAAGACGGCGTCTTCTGCATCCCCGAGCGTCACGGCGCCCAGGACGTGGAACGGCTGGCGGCCTTCGTGGTGGCGCCGACCCTGAACCGGGAAACCCTCCTGGCCGGCCTGCGCGCCCACATCGACCCGGTATTCCTGCCGCGCCCGATCGTCTTCGTGGACTCGCTGCCGCGCGATGGCAACGGCAAGATCCTGGCACGCACGCTGGATACCCTGATCCAGCAGCACATCCTCGACCGGAACACGCCATGACGACTCTGGCACTGTCTATCCCCGCCGATCACCCAGCCTTCGCCGGTCACTTCCCCGGCCGGCCCATCGTACCGGGTGTCGTGCTGCTCGACCTGGCGCAGCTCGCCATCGCCGAGGCCATAGGCCAGGAGCCCATGGGCCTGGCGGTCGCCAAGTTCCATAGCCCGGTCGGACCGGACACGGCGCTGCAACTCGATGTCGAGGTGGTCGGCTGCGCCGTCCGCTTCGAAATCCGCGCAGGCGAGCGCAAGGTGGCCGACGGCAAGTTCCTATTGCCGGAGGCCGCGCCATGAGCCATTCGAACAGCCCCCCCGAATCGGCCGATTCCCCTGCCTGGCTACACCACAAGGAGCGCGGCAACGTCTTCTGGCTAAGCGTCATGAGCACCCTGTCGCTGCGATTGGGCCGACGACTATCGCGCGTGGTGCTGGCCGGCATCGCCCTGTATTTCGTGCTGTTCGGCGGCAAAGCTCGGCGCGCGTCGAAAGACTACCTGGCCCGTTGCCTCGGACGCCCGGCAAGCTGGCTCGACCGCTACCGCCATGTCCTGGCCTTCGCCAGCACCATCCACGACCGCATCTATCTGCTGCGCGACCGCTTCGATACTTTCCGGATTTCGCTCGACGGTGCCGACACCCTGCACCGGCATCACGACGCGGGTCAGGGCTTGCTGCTGTTCGGTGCGCACCTGGGCAGTTTCGAAGTGCTGCGCGCCATGGCACGCCATCGGCCGGACCTGTCCGTCAGCATGGCGATGTACCCGGAGAATGCGCAAAGAATCAACCGCGCCCTGTCGGCGATCAACCCGAACGCCATGCAGGACATCATCCCGCTGGGCTCGCTCGGCGCCATGCTGGCCGTGCACCGCCGCTTACAGGAAGGCGCGTTGGTCGGCATCTTGGCCGACCGCGCCGTCGGGCCGGATCAATACGTCACTCTGCCGTTTCTCGGCGCGCCGGCCCGCTTCCCGACCGGCCCCTTCCGCATGGCACTCATGTTGGGCCATCCGGTCTATTTCATGGCCGGCCTCTATCTGGGCGGCAACCGTTACCGAGTTCATTTTGAAATGCTGACCGACGGCGCCGACCTCGCCGGCCTCGAACGCGATGCCGCCATCGAGACCCTGCTCGGCAAATACGTGGCGGCGCTGGAGCGCCAATGCCGCGCCCAGCCTTTCAACTGGTTCAATTTTTACGATTTTTGGGAAGAAGCCTAAACAAACCATGCACGCAAACCGAATCGCCAAATCTTTTGCCGGGCTACTACTGCTGTTGCTGGCCATGACCGCCGCCCATGCCGCCGACTGGGGCATGCAGGATCTGATGCAGATGCTGAGCCAGAAAAAGACCGGCAGCGCCACCTTCGTCGAAAAGAAAACCCTGGCCGTGCTGAGCCAGCCGCTGGAATCGTCCGGCGAATTGTCCTTCACCGCTCCGGACCGATTGGAAAAGCGCACCCTCAAGCCCAAGCCCGAATCGATGGTGCTGGTGGGCGATAAGCTGACGCTGGAACGCAGCGACGGCCGCAAGATGACCGTATCGCTCAACGACCGCCCCGAAGTGGCGGCCTTCGTCGAGAGCATCCGCGCCACCCTCTCCGGCGACCGCGGCGCGCTTGAGCGCTTCTACAACGTCACCCTGTCCGGCACCGCCGGAGAATGGCAACTGACACTGGTGCCGATCCAGCCGCGCATGCAAAAGATCATCAGCCAGATCCGCATCGCGGGTAGCCGCGCGCAGGTCAAGACCATCGCCTTCCTGCAAGCTGACGGCGACCGCTCCGACATGACCATCACCAGCGCCAACTCGCGATGAAATCACCGCGTCGGACCCTGCTGCTCGCCGTCTGGGCGTTGTCGATGCTGGCCGCCGTACTGGTGATCGCCCAGACCCGCTTCATCGCCGACCTGTCGGCCTTCATGCCCAAGGCGCCCAGTACCCGGCAGCAGATGCTGCTCGATCAGCTGCGCGACGGCGCGATCGCCCGCATCGTCCTTTTGGGCATCGAAGGCGGCGACAATGCCGAGCGCGCCCGGCTGTCGCGCGGCCTGGTCGACAAGCTCGCCGGCAACCCGCTGTTCTCCTCGATACAGAATGGCGATGCCGCCACCGCAGAACGCGATCAGCGCTATTATTTCGACAACCGCTACTTGCTCAGCCCGGCGATCGATTCGCAGCGCTTCAGCGCGGCCGGCATGCATCAAGCCGTTGGCGACTTGATCGACGATATGTCCGGCGACGCCGGCTTGATCGTCAAACAGATTCTGCCGCGCGACCCGACCGGCGAAACGCTGCGCATCATCGACCAATTCGGCGGCGAAACACCGCCGCGCACCGACAATGGCATCTGGGTGTCGCGCGACGGCCAACGCGCCGTATTGATGGTGCAACTCACCGACTCGGGCTTGAATACCGACGCCCAGGCCCATGCGCTCGACACCATCCGCATGGCCTTCGATTCGCTACCAGGCCATCCGGCCGCCACTCGGCTGAAGATGAGCGGCACCAGTGTGTTGTCCGTCTCGGCGCGCAACACCATTCAGGGCGAAGTCGGTCGTCTGGCCGTTGTCGGCACCGTGCTGGTGGTCTGTCTGCTGCTATTGATCTACCGCTCGGTGGTGCTGCTGCTACTGGGCCTGGTGCCGGTCGTCTCGGGCGCACTGGTCGGCATCGCCGCGGTCAGCCTCGGTTTCGGCCATGTACACGGGCTGACGCTGGGCTTCGGCACCACGCTGATCGGCGAGGCGGTCGACTACTCGATTTATCTATTCATGCAACGCGAAAACGGCAGTCACCCGGCCGGCTTCTGGCGCACGATCCGCTTGGGTGTGCTGACCTCGATCGCCGGCTTTGCCGCTTTGCTGTGCTCCAGCTTCCCCGGCCTATCGCAGTTGGGCCTGTACTCGATCAGCGGCCTGGTCACCGCCGCGCTGGTCACGCGCTACGTATTGCCCGTGCTCATGCCGGCCAACGCCCGCCTGAACGACCTGACCCCTATCGGTCTGCGACTACAACAGGCACTGGACTTCCTGATGCGTATGCGCTGGCTGATGGTCGCCGCCGGTGCTTTGGCCGCGCTGGTGCTGGTCGTCAACCATCAAAGCCTCTGGAACCGCCAGCTGTCGGCGCTCAGTCCGATCTCCAAGGCGCAAAGTGCGCTCGACCTTCAACTGCGTGGCGACCTGGGCGGCAACGATATGCGCTACGTGGCAAGTTTCACCGCGCCGAACCAGGAAAGCGCGCTCGCCGAGGCGGAACGCGTCGACGCCGTGCTGCGCCCCTTGCAGCGCAATCAGGTTATCTGCGGCTTCCATTCGCCAAGCCAGATCCTGCCAAGCCTGGCCGCCCAGCGCGCACGCCAGGCCGCCTTGCCCGATGAGGCGCAGGCGCGCGGCAATCTGCAGCTTGGGCTCGCCGGCCTGCCGTTGTCGGCCGACAAACTCGACGGTTTCTTGACCGATCTGCGCGCAGCACGCCGCCAACCGCTACTGACGCGTGCCTCGCTCGCCGGCACCTCGTCCGGCATGCTGCTCGATTCGATGCTGATCAAGCGCACGAGCGGGTTTTTGGTGCTGATGCCGCTCAGCCCTTGCGGACAAGGCACGACCGACGACCGTCTCGACCTGAACCGCGTGAGCGCGGCCCTCGATGCCAACGGGCTCGGCCAAGTCACGGTGATCGATCTGTTGGAAGAAACCACCGGCATCTTCGACAGCTACACCCACGAGGCGCTGCTGCTGTCGTCGCTGGGCTGCCTGACCATCCTGCTACTACTGAGCCTTGCCTGCGGCCCGCGCCGCGCGATGCGCGTCGCGCTACCGCTGGCTTGCGCCGTACTGTGCGTGGTGGCGCTCCTACACGCCGGCGGTGTGCAATTGACGATCCTGCACCTAGTCGGGCTGTTGCTGGTCGTGGCCATCGGCTCCAATTACGCACTGTTCTTCGTCAGCGACAGCGGCGGAGATCAACGCAAGATGGAAACTTCACTGGTCATCGCCAACCTGGCCACCGTCATGAGCTTCGGGCTCTTGGGCACGTCGAGCGTGCCGGTGCTGTCTTACATCGGCTCCACCGTGGCCATTGGCACCCTACTGGCGCTGGTCTTTTCCGCCGGGCTAACACGGATTCGCTCCCATGCGCGTCATCCATGACTTAGCACACCCAGGCCAGCGGGCGACGCAGCTTTTGGTGCTGCTGCCGCCCGCCAAGGCGCGCCTCGAGGACCTGATCGAGCAAGGTTTCGTCGCCGCGGTACGCGCGCGGCAATTGCCGCTGGACATCGCGCTAGCCGAAGTCGGCTACCAACAAGTGATGGCGCAAAGCGTGGCATCCGACCTGCGCCGGCAATTGATTGCGCCCGCCAAAGCGCTGGGCTATACCGGCATTTGGCTGGCGGGTATTTCACTTGGCGGTTTCAATGCACTCGACTACGCCGCCTCGCACGCCGACGATCTGACCGGCATCAAGCTGATCGCCCCCTACCCCGGCACCGCCGACATTCTCAACGAGCTGGCGGCCGCGGGCGGGCCCGAGGCCTGGGCGCGCGACCCGGACGGCTCGCGTGCCGACGAGCGGCGCTGGTGGCACTGGCTATGGCGCGAATCGCAGCGCGGCGAGGCCGGTCTGCCGATCTGGCTCGGCCTCGGTCGAGCCGATCGTTTCGCCCGCGGTCAAGACATGCTGGCCACACTGACACCCGACGCGCGCCTGCGGCGCATCGACGGCGACCATAGTTGGCCGGTATGGCAAACCCTATGGCAGCATTGGTTGGATGACGGGCCTTTCGCCACCAGGGCCATGGAGCGCACACCGTGATACGTTGGCAACTCTCCCCTTTCCTGCGGCTATGCCTGGCGCTGCACCTCTTGGCGCTGGCCGGGCTTTTCGCCCGCCCCTCGGCCTGGCCCTGGATCGCGGGCGCGCTCTTCGCGCTGCATGGCGTCATCGCCGCGGCCGGCCTGCTGCCGCGCTGCCGCCTGCTGGGCCGTAACCTGACACGGCTTCCGCACAGCGCCGCCGCGCGCGGCGAAGTCGCCATCACCATCGACGACGGCCCCGACCCGACAGTCACCCCCCAGGTGCTGGCCATTTTGCGTCGACACGGCGCGCGCGCCACCTTCTTCTGCATCGGCGAACAGGCAACACGCTATGCCGAGCTGTGTCATCAGGCCATTCGCGAAGGTCATGACATCGAGAACCATGGCCAACGCCATCGCAAGCACACCTCGCTGTTCGGCCCCGCCGGCTGGCGGCGAGAAGTCGGCGAAGGCCGAGCCACGCTCGCCGCCATTACCGGTCGTCAGCCGCGCTTTTACCGGGCGGTCGCCGGCCTGCGAAATCCCTTCCTCGACCCCTATTTACAACGATCCGGCCAGTTTCTTGCGAGCTGGACACGTCGAGGTTATGATACGCGGAACCCTAATCCCGATGCGGTTTTCGCCAAACTGACCTGCAATCTCGCGGCTGGAGATATCCTCCTGCTGCATGACGGCAACGCCGCTCGCACCCCCGATGGCCAGCCTGTGATTCTGGAAGTTCTACCGCGTATTCTGGATGAATTGGCTCTGCGCCGACTGAAACCCGTCACACTGCGTCAGGCTTGCGAAGATGCCCGATGACACGTTGCCGGTTACCGTTGTTCGAAGCCTTGGATCGTGGCCCGCCGACGCCACGCCGTATCGACCTGCCATAAAGTCTTTATGCTAGCTCTCAAACTCAGTGCCTATACCCTGACCAGCGCGCTTGGCGCCGGCATCCTTCCCCACATAGACGCCCTGCGCCGTCAGCGTGGCGGCATCGTCCGCCAACATTGGGAAACCGTCGATTTCGAATTCTGTATGGGCGAGGTCGCCGGCGTCGACGCCTTCGCTCTCCGCCCCGACCTGGCGCGCTTCGATTGCCGCAACAACCGCCTGGCGCAGTACGCTCTGGAGCAGGATGGCTTCGCCGACCGGGTACGCGCCGCCATCGACCGTTACGGTGCCGACCGGGTCGCCGTGATCCTCGGCTCCAGCACCTCGGGCATTCTCAGCTCCGAAGTCGCCTACCGTCACCGCGATCCGGCCAGCGGCCGACTGCCCGCCGAGCACCGCTACCGAGAAACCCACAACGCCTATTCGGTCGCCGACTTCGTGCGCCACTATTTCGGCCTGTCCGGTCCGGCCAGTGTCATTTCCACCGCCTGCTCGTCCAGCGCCAAAGTCTTCGGCGCGGCGCAACGCATGATCGAACTGGGCCTAGTGGACGCGGCACTGGTCGGCGGCATCGACACACTGTGCTTGACCACCATCTACGGCTTCTCCTCGTTGCAACTGGTCTCGCCCAATCCGTGTAAACCTTTCGACGCCCAGCGCGACGGCATCTCGATCGGCGAAGGCGCCGCCTATGCGCTGTTGGAGCGGCCCGATAGCAAGGCTACCGGCGGCATTCTGCTCACCGGCGTCGGCGAAACCAGCGATGCCTACCACATGTCCTCGCCGCATCCAGAAGGACTAGGCGCGCGCGCGGCCATGACCGCGGCCCTCGAACAAGCCGGTCTACAACCGGACGACATCGACTACATCAACCTGCACGGCACCGCGACGCCGAGCAACGACGCCGCCGAAGACGCGGCGGTCGATGCCGTGTTCGGTCGCGCCACGCCGTGCAGCTCGACCAAGGGCCACACCGGCCACACGCTGGGGGCGGCGGGCGGCATCGAGGCCATCATCTGCGCGCTGGCGCTCGACGGCGGCTTCATGCCCGGCGGCGTCGGCACCGAGGCACGCGACCCTCGCCTCCACTGCAACTACCTGCTGCAGACGGTCGAACGCCCCCTGCGCCACGTACTCAGCAATTCGTTCGGTTTCGGCGGCAGCAACTGCAGCCTGATTTTCTCTCGGGAGGCAGTATGAGCATGGCACCCCTTTACATCGACGGCGTCAGCATCCTCGGGCCGGGACTGGCCAACTGGGAAGAGGCCGCCCGCATCCTCTGCGGCGAGCAGCCGATCGAATTGGCGCCGATCGTCGTCGCGGCGCCGGCATTATTACCGCCGACAGAGCGTCGCCGCGCCGGTATGGCCATCAAGCTGTCGATGGCTGTCGGCCTTGCCGCGGCCGATGCCGCCGGCATCGACCCGGCTTCGCTCGCCAACGTTTTTTCCTCGACGGGCGGCGATTGCGAAAACTGTCACAACATTCTGGAAACCCTGGCGTCGAGCGATCGCATGATCTCCCCGACCCGCTTTCATAATTCGGTGCACAACGCGGCGGCCGGCTACTGGAGCATCGCCACCCACTGTACGGCCGCCTCCACCAGCCTCGCAGCCTACGACGCCACCTTCGGCGCAGGCCTGCTCGAAGCCGCCACCCAGGCGCTGGCCAGCGGCAAACCTTGCCTGCTCATTGCCTTCGATACCGCCTATCCGGAACCGCTTTACGCCTTGCGACCGATTCCGTATCCGTTCGGTATCGGCATGGTGCTCAACCCCGCGCGTAGCGCCGCGAGCCTTGCCTCGCTACGCCTGGCGTTGACTCGCGATCCGGTCGAGCCGATGGACGACGCGCAACTGGAACATATTCGTCAACAGATTCCCGCCGCGCGCGGTCTGCCCTTACTGCGCGCCTTGGCGACCGGCACGGCCGGCCGCGTGGTGCTCGACTATCTCGACGACACGCGCCTGGCGCTCGAGGTCGGCGCATGATCGACCGGGATTGGATCGCCGCGCGCATCCCGCACCATGGCGACATGTGCCTGCTGCATGCGGTTCGAGAATGGGACGATCAACACATTGTCTGCGCGGCCGTGAGCCATCTGGCCAGGGAGAACCCACTGCGCGCGAACGGCCGGCTGGGCATTGCCAACGCCATCGAATACGCGGCGCAGGCCATGGCGGTTCACGGCGCGCTGTTGAATGGCGCGAACGAGGCCCCCAAGGCGGGCTTTCTCGCCAGCGTGCGCGACGTGCGCTGGCATCGGCCGCGCCTGGACGATATCGGGCAGCCGCTGACCATCCGCGCCACCCGCCTGTCCGGCAACGACGTCAGTGTGCTGTATCAATTTGAAATCCATGCCGGCGAATTATTGGCAAGCGGCCGGGTCAGCGCCATCTTGGACGCCGCCGCCCTTGCCGGCAAAACCCTGTAAGAGTCCGACCTCCGATGAAACGAGCATTGATCACCGGCGGTAGCGGCGCCATCGGCGCCGCCATCTGCCGACGTCTAGCCCACGATGGCTTTCATGTCATCGTCCATGCCAATCGCCAACTCGCCGCCGCCACGGCGCTCTGCGCCGAATTGGCCGCAGAGGGCCTGTCGGCCGAAGCCGTACAATTCGATGTCGCCGACGCCGAGGCCACGCGCCAGAGCCTGGAAAACCTGCTGGCGGCCGGCGCCATCCAAGTGGTGGTCAACAACGCCGGCATCCACGACGATGCCGTCTTCCCCGGTATGCGGCCGGATCAATGGCATCGCGTCATCGACGTCTCGCTGCATGGATTTTTCAATGTCACCCAACCGCTGACCATGCCGATGATCCGCACCCGTTGGGGGCGCATCATCAATCTGTCCTCGGTCGCCGCACTGACCGGCAACCGCGGACAGACCAACTACGCCGCGGCAAAGGGGGCGCTGCATGGCGCCACCAAATCGCTGGCCATCGAACTGGCCAGCCGCGGCATCACCGTCAACGCCATTGCGCCGGGCATCATCGAATCGGATATGACCAAAGACACCTTCGGTGCGGAGCAGGTGGCACGCATGGTGCCGATGAACCGTGTGGGAAAACCGGAGGAAGTGGCAAGCCTGGTGGCCTTCTTGGCATCGAAAGAAGCCAGCTACATCACCGGCCAGATCATTTCGATCAACGGCGGGATGATCTAAGAACGGCCGTAGGAGCAGCTTCCGCCGCGATTGGCCGCCGCAAGTAAATCGCGGCTAAAGCCGCTCCCACGAGACAAGTCAACACCGTCGAGCCACCAGCGACACATTGCTGCCGCCGAAAGCGAAAGAGTTGGACATGATGGCCGACACCTCGCAACCGTGGCGCGCCGTCAGAGGAATGAAATCCAGATCGCAGCGCGGATCCGGCGTATCCAACGTAGCCGTCGGCGGCAGCGAACCGCTATTCATCGCCATCATACTGAGGACGAATTCGAGAATACCGCTGGCGCCGATCAGGTGGCCATGCATCGATTTGGTGGAGCTGACTGCCAGACGCGTGGCGGCTTGGCCGAACACCGTTCGGATCGATTGCGCCTCGACCACGTCGCCGGCATCGGTGGCGGTGCCATGGGCATTCAGATACTGGATCTGTTCCGGTTCGAGCCCGGCCTGGGCCAACGCCTGACGCATCGCCACCACCTGCTCCTCGCTCGACGGCGCGGTCAGATGCGCGGCGTCGCTACTGCAGCCATAACCGCAAAGCTCGCCAAACGCCGCGCGCTGCCGAATAGCCGCGCGCGCCTCGCTTTCCAGCACGATGGCCGCCGCGCCCTCGCCGAGCACGAACCCGCTGCGGTTCAGCGCGAATGGGCGGCAACTGCGCGCCGGATCGGCAGCGTCGGGTTTGGCCATCACGCGCAAGGCGTTCCACGCCAACATCGCCCCCGGCGTCAACATGGCTTCGGTACCGACCACCACGGCGGCATCCAGATAACCGTCGCGGATTGCCCGGAACGCCTCGCCGATCGCCACCGCGGAAGATGCGCAAGCCACCGAGTAGGTATTGCTCGGGCCGCGCAAGCCGTACTGCATCGACACCGTCGCGGCGGCGGCATTGGCCATCATGCGCGGTACCGACAACGGATGCACCACGGTCGGACTACGATTGCCTTGGCCGTTTTGCAAAGTGTTATGCAGACGCGTATACAACGCGTCCACCGTTTGCGCCCCGCCAAAGCCGATGCCGACATAGACGCCGAAACGACGCGCACCGTCCGGGGAGGCCGCGACGCCGGCATCGGCCAGCGCCTCTTTGGCGGCCACCAACGCGAATTGCGTCGCCCGATCGAGCTGCGCGTGGCAATTATCGAGCAACGAACGGGGATCGACCGCGGCCGGTGCAACCAGCACCTGCGGCAGCCACTTCGCGATCTCCGGCGTCGCCGGGCCGATCGCGCACCGTCCGGCCAACGCGGCGGCGAACGTGCTCAGCCGGTCGGCACCCAGGGGGCTGATGGCCCCCATGCCAGTGATCAGTACCTTGGTCAATTATTTGCTCGCTTGCAGATCGGACTCGGGCAATTCGCCGTTATCATGCGCGCGGATGGCGCTTTCGATATCGGCCAACATGGCGGAAAAACTCATTTGCGCGTAGCGCATCGGATCGGGCAATTGAAACCCACAGCGATCTTCGATCTCAAACAGCATTTCCACCATATCGAGCGAGTCCAATTTCAAGTCGGAAACTTGCAGATCGGGCTTGTCAAACAGGGCAGTATCTTTGCCTTTATTGTCTATCAGGTAGTTTTTAACGATATCTTCTAGCATGTAAATTCCAGCAGGAGTACGGGGGCCTATCACAATTTAAGGTATTATAAAGTAAAATTGTGCAAAAATGGTTGATGATGGTCTAGCTATACGCCCGGTTTGCACCCCGGTCGAATAGACTGTCGTCTTATCCCGAAACATAGAATGTCATTGGCTTTTCCCGCCATGCCGTGGTTGCCCGAAATCGAAATTTAATGCTGAACCACATTCATCGCGTTCACCAGATTGTCTTGTTTTACACCATGCTGCTCTGGCTGGGTTCCATGTTGCTTCTGGGCAACCTGTTGGCTCTCCCTCTTGTGGTCGCCCCCCGGTCGCTGCGCGAACCGCTGGTGCGCGGGACGATCAGCCTGATCTGCCGCACCTTTCTCGACGGCGCACAAGCCTGCGGGCTGATGCGGCTCGACCTGTCGGCGCTCGATACGCTCAACGGGCGCACGCACCTACTGCTGGTTCCCAACCATCCCAGCATGATCGACGCCTTTCTGGTGCTGTCGCGCGTGCGCCAGGCAGTATGCCTGATGAAAGCCAGCATCAGCGGCAACCTGTTCCTCGGCGCGGGCGCCCATTTGGCCGGTTACGTCTCGAACCGCCATCCCGGGCGAATGTTCCGCCAAGCCATCGACAGCGTCGCGGAGGGCAAATTGCTGATGATCTTCCCCGAAGGCACCCGGACTGTCCATCAGCCGATCAACGACCTGCAGGGCTCGGTGGCCCTGATCGCCAAAAAAGCCCGCGTACCGCTGCAAACCATCCTGATCACCACCAATTCGCCTTATTTGAGCAAGGGCTGGAAAATATGGCGACCGCCGGTCTTTCCGCTGATTTACCGCGCCGTGCCGGGTGAACAGTTCGATGCCGACGAAAAGCTGGAACTGACCGCGGCCAGACTCCAACAATACTTCGAATCGTCGATGACCCGCTCCATCGACCCCGACTTACGGTAAGGGCAAGGATGCAAAGCCCGCGCCTTGACCGCGCGCCGTCTAATCGGCTATGTTCCGCAAACTCGCATTTCAGCCGGGTAAGAATGATCTCGGCGCCATGACACGAATGAATAGCCCTTCCTCGACACATCTGGTTTTAATTCCCAGCTACAACCCCGGCCCCAAGGTCATTGAAACCGTACGCGCCGCCCGACACCACTGGCAGCCGGTATGGGTGGTGGTCGATGGCAGCACCGATGGCTCGGCCCAAGCACTCGAAGCGCTGGCGCAGCAAGACCCCGGTCTGCGAGTCCTGGTTCTGCCGGAAAACCGCGGCAAAGGCGCCGCCGTCCTATACGGCATCGAACAGGCAGCCAGCCTTGGCTTCAGTCACGCATTGTGCATGGACTCCGATGGCCAGCACCCGGCCGACCGTATCCCCGACTTCATGGCCAGCTCCCAGCAGCATCCCGACGCCATGGTGCTCGGCGTGCCGGTGTTCGACGCCAGTGCGCCGTCGCTGCGCGTCAAGGGCCGCAAGATTTCCAACTGGTGGGCCAACCTGGAAACGCTTGGCATGGGAATTGGCGATTCGCTGTTCGGCTTCCGCGTTTATCCGATCGCCCCACTGCGGCAAGTGATGCATCGCCAACGCTGGATGCGCCGTTTCGACTTCGACCCGGAAGCGGTGGTACGGCTGTGCTGGCACGGGGTACGCCCCGTCAACATGCAGGCACCGGTCAAGTACTTCCAACCCGAGGAAGGCGGTGTATCCCATTTCAACTATTGGCGCGACAACCGTCTGCTGACCTGGATGCACATTCGCCTGATGCTGGGCTTCGTTCTGCGTCTGCCGCGGCTACTCTGCCGCCGCCTCAACGGAAAGCATTGAACCGTGTCCGTCCCGGCCATGATCGCCCACCTACTGCTAGAGCAGTTGCCTCGCGAGCCGTTGCTGCGAGTGCCGGAATCCGATGCCGTCATGGAAGCGCCGGCGCAGGTGGAAGCCTTTGCCGAAAGCGGCCGCGACCAAGGCATCCTGGCCTACGTTTATCTCTTTCACGCGGCGCTGTCGCTGCCGGTCATCCGGCCGGGCGACCTGGTGTTGGATCTGGCCTGCGGCCCGGCCAACCAGTTGGCGCAAATTGCCCGACTGAACCCCGAGAGCCGATTTATCGGCTTGGACGCCTCCCCGCGCATGCTCGATCTGGCACGCGACACCCTGGCCCGCCAAGGCGTCGACAACGTCACGCCGAGCTATGGCGACGTCACCTGCCTCAATAACCTGGGGCCGGCATCCGTCGACACGGTGCTATGCACCATGTCGCTGCACCACCTGCCGGACACCGAGGCGCTCGCTCAGACCATGCGTGAAATCCACCGCGTCCTGAAGCCCGGCGGCGGCTTGTTCCTGGCCGACTTTGGCCGCCTGAAGCGACAAGCGACCCAGCGTCACTTTGCCTACGACCGTATCGAGCAACAATCCCAACTCTTTACCGCCGACTTTCTCCACTCCATGCGCGCGGCGTTCAGCCTCGACGAATTGCGCACGGCCATTGAAGACGCCGGCCTCGCCGCGCATGGCTACCACACCGCCCTGGCGCCATTCATGATGATCTTCCGCAGCCAGCCGCGTCGTGTGGTCGACCGTTCGCTCACGCTACGCCTGCAACAGGCTTATCGCCGGCTCGATCGCGGCGCTCGGCGCGACTTCGACAACCTGGCGCGCTGGTTCGGCCTCGGTGGCCTCTCGCTCCCCTGCCCCGTTCGCTGACCGCGCGTCTGCCTCTTTGGCGCTTGCCTTGAAGTACCGGCAGTTCGTCCTTCTCTTTTAATTTCAAATGCATTATAAACAAAAAATGCCAAACGCATATTTCGTTTGGCATGACCATCTACGCGAACCACCCTCAGGGAAAAGGACAGATCATGAGCAATAGCAGCTTCACGCTCTGGTGCGTCAATAACTCGAATAACGCCGGCAACGTCTGCGTCTACCAAGACAGCGGCAACGTCGCAGCCACCGGCACCGGTACGCTCGACACCCTGGCCTGGATGGTGACTGGCGCCAACCCCGGCATCCAAATCCAATTCATCTGGAACACCGCCTACGATCTGGTCTGGTTCGACAACGACCCGACACCCAGCCAGCAGATCTTGCCGACAAGCACCGGCAATCAAGCCACATTGAGCAAAAACAGCTACGGCTACCTGTTCTCGCCCACCACCACCGGTACAGCGGGGCAGCTGACCGTCAGAACAGACACCAGCATCCCGGCGGTCAACAACGTGATCACCGGCATCGGTATGGACGGCGCCGGCACTTTCGGCTACCCGGCACTGCCGAATGTCGGCTACGGCTTCACCCCGGCCAGCACCGCTAATTTGTCCTACTGGATCAGCTTCGGTTACAGCGGAAAAGTCAATCAATCGATCACTGTCGCCAGCATGAACAACCCGCAGCAAATCACCTTCCCATACGGCGTAACCACCATGACGGCGACTTACCAGATCGACGGTACCTGGAGCGTCAGCACCGGTGCGCCGGTCAACGCCATGACGACCGAGGCCTTTGCCACCAGCGCCGAGGACAGCCCGACGCAACAGGTGCTGGTTTATCGGCCGGGTGTCGGCCTGAGCTGAAGCGCATGCGCCAAGGGCGGAAACGATGACGCCCACCTCCGAGCCACGGAGGTGGGCGCCGGCTTACCGCATCAATAACTGAGCATCAACGTTCCGGCGGGGGGCTGAACCCCCGCCGTGGTATTAGTGACACTGATGGTTCCGCCATTGACCGCCACGGAAACATGCGCATTCACGCCCAGCGCGAACGGCACCGCTGCGCCGCCGTTGAGCGAATAGGTACCGGTGCCCGCGGCCGGGGCGATGATGTTCAGGGTGCCGGCAATGATGCCAGCGCCGAAATTGGCCGTCTGGCCAACATTCAGATAAAGGGTAGGCATACAGAATCTCCTAACTGAGGGAACGGCAATCGGTCGTGCCGCCAGCCCGGGCCAACGATGCGATCGTCGGGTCAGCGGCAAACGGCGCGGTGATTACATCGGGCTGACGGTCCAGGTGCCATCCACGTTGTAAACCACATTGAAGGTGGTGTGACCGGTGGTGGTGTCGCACGAAGCGGCCTGGTTCGATGCCGACGAGAAATTGATCACCTGGCCGGCGGAATAGCTGCCGGTCTGCACGTAGAAGATCAGTACCGGCTGGCAATCGACGAACTGGTTCGGCTGTGCCACAACGAAGTTGGACAAGGTCGCGGGGCCGCCGGCGGCGTTCTGGATCGCGGTACCGATGTTGAAGTTGCCGGTGGTATTGGGGTTGTAGGTCGGCGCAACGATGCGGAAAGCGCCACCCTGCACGCCAGCCAACGAATAGGCCGGGCTCAGCCCCAGCGGATCGACGCTCAGGTTGGTGGCGTCGTTGGTGCCGGTGCCGGTCGCCGGCGCCAGGTTGATCGGCTGGCTGGCGGTGGTGCCGCCCGACACATGGCCGACCGTCGGCGTCGCGTATTGCGTCTGTGCGCCGGCGAAATACTGCACATTCATTTCGAACGTCAAGATCGAACCGGAAGTGGCATAAGGCTGCAATACCGAGTTGTACAGGCTATTGGAATAGATAGTCGGACCACCGCTATAAACCGCCGGCGCCTGGAAGAAGAAGAAATCCTGATTGGTTTGCGAGTTATTGGTTACATTAATCGTATAAACTGTGCTCATCATCAACTCCCTATTATTTAACAGAAAATTTGACACAAAAGACGATCATTTTAAAAAGCACACAATGCAATGACGGCGTAAAAATCTAATACCATCACCGCTATCGTCGCGCTAACCAACAATAGGTGCTTCCCGCCGGCAATCTCAATTACGTGTCATAACATGACAAAAAACTAAAACAAGGCACGGCCGCCTTGCTCACGAGCATTGCCAACCAGCAAAGGCATGACCTCTAAAAACACAACACCCATATTTCACTTCATAACAAACATATTCAAAAAAATAGCCGCATCTCGCACAAAAAAACAGCCCAGCTGCGCTGTTTTTCGTGCATGGCGGCCTTTTATAAGACATAAACCAACTCAATAATATATATAAAAATAAATAATATTTTTATATAAATTTATGGTTGCAGCATAATAACATGTGATGCAACATGAAAAAAAAGACCCATATTGGGTCAACAACGAACATCCTGAACGCCAGCAGACAGATCGACACCCAGCCGATGAACCGCTCATCGGATAGAGAAAACATTATTTCGGTTCGAAGAGGTGCGACCATGGCGATTCTGAAACACAGTCATACCGGGGAAGCATGTTTGCTGCGCGCCAACCACATCTTTGGCAGAGATGCCAAGCACTGCGACACCTTGCTCGACACACCCTATGCCTCGCGGATCCATGCCCATATCCGCTGGCACGGCACCGAATGGGTACTACAGGAGTGCAGCCGCAATGGCACCCGGGTATCCGGCTCGCTATTGCGCGTCGGCGAGCGCATCAAGCTGCATGTCGGCGATCTGATCCAGTTCGGTCACGAACGCGAAGCGTGGCGCATCGACGACCTACACGATCCGGTCGATACACTGTGGCCCATCAGCGGCCAGGCGAAACCGATTGCCCTGGCGGATCATCAGGCACTGCCGTCCTCATCCGCCACCCCGGCCTACCTGCTACGCGCCCCCGACGAAAGCTGGCAGCTCTACACAGTTGACGGTAAGCGACCGCTGGCCGACGGCGACGAAATTGCCTGCGGAGACCTAGCCTGGCGACTGGTGCTGGCCCCGCGTTCGGACACCATGCAGCTGGCGCTGCCGCTCGAAAGCCTGCACGCGCTACAACGTATCGACTTCATGGTCAGCCAGGACGAGGAACATGTGCGCGCTTGGCTACATACAGCGATGCAAACGCTCGATCTTGGCGAACGCGCACACCACTACTGCTTGGCGACCCTGGCACGGGCGCGCTTCGCTGCGCAGCAGTCCGGACACAGCGCCGCCACGCAGGGTTGGATCGAGCTGGCGCAACTGGCCCGCATGCTGGGGCAGCCCGCCATGCACATCAATGTGCAAATTCACCGCGCACGCATGCAACTGGCCGCGCTGCAACGACCGGAAGCCGAGCAGTTGTTGGAGCGGCGACGCGGCGCCGTGCGCTTCGGCGCCCTACCCTTCAGGGTCTTTCGCGGCGACACGCTCGAATGCCAATGGCTGCCGGCCGACCATCCTGCGCCGTACGCGCACGGCAGCGCTATCCAGGAGACTCGACCGCGGTGAAGACGTGGGTAAAACCGATGAACGGCACCGTATCCGACTGCCTCGCCCGCCAAGCCGCCATCTGTCCTTTGCCGATCGATCCCGCGCCGCGCGCGGACGAACTGTTGACCGGCACGAACAGTCACCGACATTACCGGCTGTGCCAACGCCTCGGCGAAGGCGGGCACGGCACCGTCTATCTGGCGCAACAACTGGAAACCGGGCAAACCGTCGCCATCAAACTATTGCGCGACGACCCGCGCCTGCCGATGGCCGAACGCCAGAGCCTGCGCGCCCGTTTCCGACGCGAAACCCTGCTATGCGAACGCCAAGTGCACCCGCATGTCGTCGCCTTCCTCGACAAAGGGGAAACGCCGCATGGCCAACTGTATACCGTGTTCGAATACGTGCCGGGTCGGACATTGCACGATGTACTGGCCACCCACGGCGCCTTGCCGATCGAGCTGACCATTCAGTTGATGGCCCAAGTGCTCGACGGACTGGATCACGCACACCGGCAAGGCATCGTCCATCGCGACCTCAAGCCACGCAACATCATGGTCGCCATGGTGGGCGGCATCGCGCACGCCAAGATTCTCGATTTCGGTATCGGCGCCTTGCTGCCGGATGTGCGCACCGACAGCGACCCCGCCCTGACCCGTACCGGCGAGCTGCTCGGCTCGCCCCGCTACTGCTCGCCGGAACAGCTGCGCAGCGAACCGCCCACGCTGAAAAGCGACCTTTACGCCTGGGGGCTGGTGGTCATCGAATGCTTGACCGGCAAAGCGGTGATGCAGGGGCGCAGCGTGGCGGACATTCTGTACCAGCAGCTCAGCCCGGTCGACGTCGCCCTACCGCCCGAGATCGCCTGGCACCCGCTGGGGCGGGTTCTACGCTCGGCATTGCACAAGGATCCGCGCCAGCGCGCCGCCTCGGCCGCCGAGCTGCTGGCACAACTGCGGACGGTGAAACCGCGTCAAACCGGGCGCCGAGCGCATCTGTCGGCCATGTACGACTGGCTGTCGCCCAGCATGCCGGCGGCCAACGATGGCCCGGCATCCGCCGTGCTGTGCTGCCAAGTCACCCCCATCGCCGAGCGGGAGAACGTGCCGCCGTCGCTTCAGGCGGCCCACGACACCCTGCTGGATACTTGGCTCGCCTGCTGCACCGACATTGCCATGCAGCATGGCGGCAAATTGAGCGGGACCCTGGACGATGTGCTGCTCTTCACCTTCGAGGCCCAGTCTTCGCCTTGCCTGGCCGCAGCCAATGCCGCGCTGGCCATGCGCGGCCAGCAGGCCGACGACAGCCAGATCGCGCTGACCCTGGCCATTCATGCCGGCTTCACCGTCAGCCAAAGCCGCACCGTCGCACGCACCGTCATCAGGCTGCAGCGCATGGCCCTGCCCGGCACCATCCTGCTCAGCCACAGCGCTCGGCACCGCCTGAAGACGCTGGCGCGCGTGGCCCGTACCGACAAACGATTGGTCGAAGCCCCGGGCCAGGCACCCTTGCCGGCGTTCCGACTGCTGTCCATCGACAGCCGCGCGGCAGCGCGGCAAGATAGCGCCTGATCAAAAGCGGGCACTCGGCGCACACAGCCCCTATCGTGCCACGCCCCGATCGACTGTCCGACGGATCTTGCGTTGCGGATGATTCGCCGGAATTCGTTCCTCCAAATGTCACCCACCGTGAAAAGGATGACTACTTTGCATATCGTCATACGTCCCCTCGTCCCCTTGTTTCTATTTTCCGGGTTAAGCGTCGCCGCAGAGACAACCAGTTGGGAAGTCCCCCTAACGGTGCCTAAGACTTTCTGCGAAAAAGCCCAGGACAGACCAAGCTGCCTGGCCGCGCACCGAGCGCTGAACAAACAAAACTTTGACGATTTCGCCCAGCAAGCAAGGCAATTGACCAGAACCGCCGCCAGCAGCATGACAAATACGCAATAAAAGCCGCCTGAGATTTAAAAATAAAAAAAGCCCTGACACGTCAGGGCTTTTAGTGTGTAGGCACAGAGGATGCTAATCCGCCGCTTCCAGTTGCGGCGCGGTCGACACCTCCGACGCCTCGGCCTTGCCGTCGCTACGCACCGACAACAGGAACAGCGCCAGCGCCACGACCAAGGTCAGGGCCAATTGCACCTGCGTCCCGCCGGCAATGGCGACGAAGCAGAACAGCATGCCCAGAATCGACGCCGCCATCAGCATGGGGCCCTTCTTCTCACGGCGCTTGAGCAGATAGAGAATCGAATAGAAATACGGGAACAGGACGAATAACGAAGCCAGCACCGCGGTGGTACCGAAGATCGATACCAAGTTCTGTTTCAACACGATGGCCACGATCATGGCGGCGGTCATGATGGCGGCTTCGATCACGATGCCCTTGGCCGGTACGCCGCGCGGATTGGTTTCGGCGAAGATCTTAGGCAAGGTGCCGTCCTTGCCGGCACGTGCGGCCGCCTCGGCGACGATCAGAATCCACGAGCAAAGCGAAGCGAAGCACAGCACCGATTCGGCCGCGGCCACCAACGGTCCGAGCTTGGGCGAGAACAGCTCGCTCACCGCCAGCACCCAAGGCGCAGGCGTATTGGCCAGCACCTTCATCGAGAACAGACCGCCGATCACGGTACACGACAGGAAGTAGATCACGCAAACCAGCCCCACGCCGAGCATGGTCGCCAGCGGCACCGTGCGCGTCGGGTTCTTGACCAAGCCGCTGTTGACGCTGGCGGTCTCGACCCCCAGGAAGCTCCACAGGCACACCAAGATGCCGGAGAATATGGCGGACAGCTCGCCAGTACCGGAAACGTTCCAATTGGCGGCAAACAGCGTCGGGCTAAACGACAGCCAGCCATACGAGCCTACCGACACGATCTGCAGCGCGATCATCACCACGCCTAGGGTGGCCAAACGCGCCACCCAACCGATCCCCATCATGGCGATGAACGCCAGGATCCAGGTTTCGACGATGATGCTGATCGAGGCAATGAGCGGATCTTGCAGCGCCGGGAACAGCATGCTGAAGTAAGCAATGGAGGTTGCCGCCACGGCTAGATTACCGGTCAGATTGGCCAGGACGTAGAAGATCTGCGTCTGCCGCCCCAGTACCGGCGAAACCTTGGAAGCATAGGCGACCACCCCGCCTTCGGCCGGATCGACGATCGCCAGCCGGGAAAAGACCAGCGCCAGCGATACCGCGCCGACAATGGAGATCAGCCAACTGATCATGCCGATCGTACCGATCGATGCCATATAGGCTGGCACCATGGAAATCCCCGACCCTAGCATATTGGCCATGACGAGGAACGTCGCTAATCCGACGCCAATCTTATACTCTGACTTCATACTTACTCCCATTGCGAAGTGATAGTGCAAAAAATATTTAATTTCCCGTCTGATGGCATCGATGGATATCATCGCCAAATAACGGTTTTTTATTTAGAAATTTTGGCAACACTTATGCCTGGCGTTTTTGCCAAACACGTAACGCTATTTTTTAATTGGGCGGAAACTATATAAGCCGATTGCTGCCTGTCATCGCGCGAGAAACCAAGTCATGCGCAGTGCGGCGCCCGCCAAGCCTGTGGGAGAAAGCGGTGTCTTTAAAGGAAATAGACGGCTCTTAACGAGCATTCATGACGCTGAGCGCTTTTTGGTCGTATAAATATCGAATGACGTGCCATTTAAAAAAATGGTTCATCGATTTCAGACGACTTAGGTTGACCTGAAAGTCAACCCGCCAACCAGCATGGGGGTAGTAAAACAATGCGAGGTTGTTTCCAATTAACCAACTTCCTCGAGGAAAATATTATCCCAGCCCTAATCGTTTTACAAGGCCATCATAAAATTTCTGTCAGAATAATGTTTTACTGAAACTCGCAAGAGAAAAAGCACCGGATCGGTCTTTGTGTGACTGCCCGTTTGTCGAACAACGAAAACGGCATGAACAACCCGACCCCGAGACCGGGATCGGGCCGCATGCCTTCGATAGCCTTGGGGGCTTCTAGCGCGACAGATACGGCATCAGCGTTTCAGCCAATACCATCGGGTCGAATTTCGCGACGTAACCGTTGACCCCGGCACTGGCGCCCATCGCCCGGCTCGCGCTGGACGACAGAGAGGAGTGCATGATCACGGGGATATCCTTGAAGCGCGCGTCGGCCTTGATCATGCGCGTTAACGTATAGCCATCCATTTCCGGCATTTCGGCATCGACCAGGATCACCTTGAGACTGTCGTGCAAGCCTTCGCCCTCTTCGAAACGCCGGTTCGCCAGCAAGTTCAGGCGCTCCCAGGCCTCGCGGCCATTGTTGGCTTGCTGGAACTTGACCGACATCTTCTCCAGCACCATCGTGATTTCCTTGCGGGCGATGACCGAATCGTCGCAGAAGAACACATACTGGTGTTCGGCGATGGACGCCTTGGGCATATCGGGAATAACCGACTCGCCGGTAACGCGGGTCAGGATCTGCTCGACATCCAGGATGGACACCAGACTGCCATCGTCCATTTCGGTCACCGCCGTGATCAAACCTGACTGCTCGGCACTACCGTCGGACATCATGATGCGCTCGGGCGAGCGAATCTTCTCCCAATCGACTTGGATGATACGATCGACGGAATCGACCAGAAAAGCATACGAGCCGCGATTGAACTCGGTCACGACCATGGTTTGATAGCGACGATCGCTCGCATCGGCGCGGATGAACTTGGCGAGTGTCAACACCGGGATGATATGCCCGCGCATCGACAGAACCCCCTCGACGCCTTCCGGCATATTGGGCGTTTTGGTGATAGCCGGTGTCTGAGCCACTTCACGCACTTTGAACACATTGATGCCGAATATTTCTCGCGTTCCGAGCGAGAACAGCAAGATTTCCATGCCCCCTCGCCCCTCCCGCCCAACGTGGGAATCCATCGGAGAGAAAAGGGAAGCTTCTTTTGCTTGCACGGACATACCTCCGCAGGGTTGCGACCGAAACACGGAAGATACTCTTATCCGGCCCGAACCAGCAATGCTGTCAGACTAGGGTGAGTCAACAAACCCTAGCGCCTACCCTATGAATAGCCCGTTAATCGGCACGTTGCACAGCTGAATCCGCGCGGACGAGCTGTCGGTAAAGCGTGGCGGTGCGTTCGGCGATAGCGCACCAATCGAATCGTTCCCTGGCCCACTGCGCCCAATACGATCGATCGAGGTTAGGCGACGCCGTTCGCTGGCGGATACGCTGCGCCAGCGTCGCGACGTCGCCCAACGGAAAGTAGCACGCCGCGGGCAATTCGAGCTCGGTATGCGCGTCGATATCGCTCACCAGAAACGGCGCGCCCAGGCTCATGGCCTCCAGCAAGGCAATCGGCAGCCCTTCGTGCGACGACGGCAGCACGAACAGGCCACACTGGGCATACAACTGCAGCAATTGCGCCGGCATCTGCCGCCCGACAAAGCGCACCTTGCCCGTGGCGCGCGCCAGCACCGACGAGGAATACGCATCCTCATGATCCGCCGCGCCGACGAACACCAGCTTCCAACCAGGTAAATCGGCTTGCACAAAAGCATCGATCAAATCGTGATGGCGTTTTTCCGGCACGAAGCGGCCGACATGCAAAATAAACTGCCCGGGCGGCAGATCGAACGGCCGAAGCCGCTCCGGCTCAATCGCATGGTCGGGAAAAGCGCTGACGCCATTGGGCAGCCACACGCTCTTCGCGCCATAACGTCGGTCGACGAAGCGCTGGATAGAGTGGGAGATGACGATGACCTGGTGGGCATAACGTACCGCCAGCGCTTCGGCGGCGCGCAGATAGCAGCGCGCCAGCCACCCCCACTTCTGGCGCTGGTAGTCGCAGCCGTGGTGCGTCATCACCACCCGCATCCCCAAAAGCCTCGCCATCGGCACAAAGAACGACGGTCCGATCGCTTGGAAATGGATCACGCGATGGCCTTCGAAAAAGGCCGCCCACACCGAGAGGAAGGTGTGCACCAGCGTCTCGGTCGACTTTCCGGTCGGACACCAGATGCGCCGCAATCGCACACCTTGCCAACACGGCTGGTGGAGATGACGCATATAGGGCGAGCGCGCATAGACGGTGACCGCCACACCTTGTTGCACCAAAAGCGGCGACAACGATTCGACATGCTTTTCCACGCCGCCTTGCACTTGCGGGAAACCGCGCAGACCGACAATCGCCACCTTCATGCCCGACCGCCTTGCCGCGCCCCGGAGGCGGCCAAACAAGCGGTCAGACCGGCGACAAAGCGCTCGGCCATGCGATCGACCGAGTAATGGTCGGCGCTACCACGCGAACCGTCGCCAAGCCGCCGCAACCATTCCCGATCCTCGATCAGGCAAGCGAGTTGATCGGCAAAGTCGCCCGTCTCCCCCTTGCAGGCCAAGCCATTCTCGCCATGCCGCAGAAAAGCGATTTCCGGGCCATGTTTGGCATCGCGCCGGGTCATGAGCGGTATGCCCGCGACAAAGGCGTCGAGGATGTTCAGGCCGATGGCGCCAGGACAAAGCGAAACGCGCGCCAAACGGAACAAGGCGGCTTTTTGCACGCCGTACTGCACGCCTAGCGCGCGCGCCCAAGGCCTCGCCGCGCAAAAGGCCTCGACCTGGCCGCGTAGCGCGCCGTCGCCCGCCACCAACAAGCGGAAGGCGGGATGGCGCCGATGCACGCGCTCGCAGGCCTCGAACAGCACGTCGAGCCGCTTGTCCTGATAGAGCGAGCCGCAATACAAAGCGACGAAATGCGCCTCGCTCAAACCAAACACCGCGCGCAAAGCGTCGAGCCTGGCATCGTCGACCGCCGCCAGGTCGGCGGCAAATGCCTGGTTATCGATGGCATTGTCCAGCACGGTAATACGCTCGCGGTCGAAACCGGCATCCAATAGCAGCGTTTCAGTCAGCGAGGTATAGGCGAACCACCAGTCGGGCCAGGACAAAGTCAGCGACTTCCACTTGGCGCGCAAGCCATTGGGCGCACGGCTTTGAAAATCCCGCCCATGCCCCCAGAACGCCACTTTCGGGCCAAAACCCAGCGCGCGACGCAACATCCACCAATAATTGGCCAACAGCCGATTCTCGTGCATGAACACCAATAAGTCGGAGCCGCGTGCCGCCCGCGGCATCGGTTGCCAGCACAAGTCTTTTTTCTCTTCGATCGGGAAATAACGGTTGCGCACCGGCGTCGCCCACGACAGTTCGCCGGTATCGCGCTTTCGAATTTCGTCGCGATAGGGCTGGCCGTGCACCAGCACCAACTCGATGCCGCGAGCCTGGCACCGCTCGCGCATCAGTTCGAATAGCCGAACGCGGTAATGGAACAAGCGGTACTGGAAAATCGTGACTTTCATGTCCGCGCATCCTTTCAATACACCAACAGCATCGGATCTTGAAAATGGTTGCTGAGCGTGTCGGGCTGGTCATCCGACGTCAAATCGGCAACATTGCGCATACTGCCGTCCAACAGAGCCAGGCGGCGCACCTTGCCGGCCATCAGCGACGTTCGACTGTCATGCTCGCCCCAGACGATGCGCGCGTAGCGCTGCTGCCCGCGCATCAGACTGCAATCCCCTAGCGCATCGCCGACCGTGCAAACGCCGAGCGTTGTCCCGCCAAGCCAAGTACGCAGCGTGCGATAGGCCACGCCCAAGGCGTTGAGCTCCCCGGTGTTTTTGTCCGGCAGGGTCGAGCCCATCGACGAGCTGTCGTGAGCGAACCAGTAGGTGCGCGCCACCCCGCCCTGCAGCGCGGCCAGCACCTGCTTGGCCATGTGCCGGGCCGCCTCGGTATCGCCATAGACCACGCTTAGCGGGCCAGTCGGCTCGCGCGGCCGAACGTTGTATCCGGACTGCGCCACCATCATGCCGGTCTCGGTGTCCCAGATCGGTTTATCGCCGATGCCGTTTTGCTTCATCGCCGCGCGCACGCGACCGAGCAGGCTCCGATAATCGGCCACGCTTTGGTGCGCCAGATAAAAATGAAAGCCGATCACATCGCAGTACTTCCCCCCGCCTAGAGCCAGAAAGTATTGCAACCGCGCCGGGCCGGTTTCGCCGTCCATGGCCGGACAGATCACCTTGGCCGCCGGCGCATTCTTGCGCACCGCTTCTTGCACGCGCAGGGTCATTTCGACCAATTGCGCGGTACTGCCCGAGTAGAACCCCGGCGAAATCGCGCGAACGACTTCGGGCACGCGCGGCTCGTTCATCACCTCATAAGCACCGATCCGATCGCGATAGCGGTTGACCACTTGGCTCACATAGTCCGACCAATCGTTCATGTTTTTGGGCGGCGCGGCGGCACCGAATCCCATATTGCCGATCTCCCACGGACGCGACGAAGCCCAGAACGGCGTCTGGCCCAAGGTGTGGATCACATCCAACTTGCGTGCGCCGGCGGCGGCCACCAGGCCATCCATGCGGGAAAAATCGAACTGCCCGCGAACAGGCTCGATGTCGCGCCAAATCGTGCCGGCATTGCCCCAAATACGCACACCATCGAAAGCCTTGGCTTCGATGTGTGCATAGGAGGACAGGTAGAGCAGGTGCTGGCCAAGAAAGGGGTCGCCGTCCGCATAGCCGGCCAGCAGCAGCGACCCGGCGCCCAATAGGCTTAAGCAAGTTCTAACATGAGGCATCATCGGTTCCCCGAATCAGCAGCCCATCCGAATCGCGGCCGGAAATCACGCGTGCCGGAATGCCGCCTAGCGTGTATCCCCCATCGGGGAAGCTATGGTTGACGACTGCATTGGCGCCGATCACCGTGTTGTCGCCGATGACAATGCGCCCGAACAGCTTGGCCCCCGGACCGATATAGCAGTTATCCCCAATCACCGGGACCTGATCCAGGGTGCCGGCCTGGGTGCCGATGCTGGTGCAGACATGCAATCGGCAGTTGGCGCCGACCCGGGCGAAGGCATTGACGACGATGGTGCCGCGATGAGGCAGCGCCAGCCCCGGGCCGAAAACATTCGGCGGAATCGAATAGCCCAGCAAGCGTCCCAGGCAACGCATGCGCCATTCGGCCCACAGTTGCTGCCAACGTGGCCGACCGCAGTTTCGATAGAACTCCACGCGACGCAAAAGCCTCTGAAAACGCCACCGGTCGTTGAACCAGCGATTTTTCCAGGTATTGTCCAGGCCGAGCGCACAGCGATCGGCCCGGAGGTAATACTGGTAGTCGTCACGAGAACAGATCATGGCAAACCTTATGTACGGGTTAGGCGGGTGGTCGATCCGCATGAAGCCGCGCAAGTGCCGCCACGCGGATGAACGAAGCCATCAGCATCAGATTGAGCAGTTGGGTCGTTCGAAACAAAACACTTTCGGTGTTGCTCAGCACCAGGATGAACACGACAAAACCGAGATGGAACAAGAACTCGCGGCTGGCGCGCACCCCTGGCGCCAGCAGATTGCGCCAATACGCCAGGAAAAATAGCGTGAGCCCAACCAGCCCGAGATACCCCAGGTCGTTGTACAGGTCGATATAGCTGTTGTGCGCTTGATCGACATATCCGCCGGGAAAGGCCCAGGCGATATAGCCCGCGACGCTGCCGATACCGTTCCAGAAGCCACCGTAACCGCCGCCCAGCCAAGGGTTGTGATAGCGGCTGTTGTCCAGCACCAGCGTCCACAACTGGGTTCGGCCGGTCAGATTGCTGGACTTCCCCATCAAAGCCAGCAAGTCGTCGGGCAAGCTATCGTTAAGCGGCAACATGCCGGCTGCGAGCGGCACATAGGCCAGCGCCAGCAGCAACAGCAGCCCCCCCAGCACCCAGGGCTGCGCCGCGCGCCGCGCGCATGTCCAACGATAAATCCAGGCAACGCCCTGGACGGTCAGGGCGATGAGCACCGCCATCTGGCAAGAAGCGCTGCGCGATAGCGCCATGCCGAGCATGGCGGCGAGCGCCAGCGGCAGCCAGTAGCGCATCCGCAGTTGCCCGATCAAGGCGGTCAGACAGAGCAAAGCCAGCGCACAAACCTGGCCGAACTCGTTCTTGTGCGAGGTCGCGCCACGCCAGCCGATCGGCGTGATACCCACCCCCGGGTCGAGCAACACGACGCCAAACGACAGGCCGAGCAGACAGAACACCGGGCCTGCGCACAGCCACGAAAAATCGTCACCCTCGCCCTCTGCGACACCGACCGCGGCATAGCCGATCCAAATCACCAAGGCCAGCAGCAGCGCCCGCTTGAACGAAATCAGCGCCACCGCCGACCAGAGCGAAGAAACCAGGCAATAGAGCAAAAATAACGCCAGCACCGGCATGCCGCGGTCGCGCATCCAGGACAGGCGCGGGCGACCTTCGGACTGTCGCAGCCCCGGCAAGGCGCATAGGCCCAACAAGAGCCAAATACCTTGCCGCAGCGCACTCCCGCCCCCAGTCGTTTGGCTCGCGCCAAGCTGAACCAGCCCGAACGAAGAGATGAACAGCGCGATCCGGAACGACCAACGCGCCCAGGGAAACGGCAGCGCGCCACGCGCCTTGGCGCTACTTGTACTCACGGTAAACGCCAAACAGCAGGCCATAAGCCAAGCCGACGGCAATCGCCCCTTGCCGCCACGATTTCAACCTGCGGGCTCTCGGCCACAGCGGCGCGCGCACCAGATCCAGGCATAGCTTGGCCGCCAGATAGATCGTCTTGAGCACCAGCATCGGGGGCGAGTGCGGCGTCATGCCGCGTCGCGCCAAACTGGCCTCCACCGACCCGATACGGAAACTGCGCTTGAGCAACCAGCGTGGATTGGTGCGCGCGAGCGGCACGCTCTCGGACACCGCGGCTTCATCGCACCAGACTGCCCGCTGGCAGCTGGGATAGAGCGCGCGGAAAAAAGCGTAGTCCTCCCCGCCGCTCAGACCTAGCCGCGGATCGAAACGCAGTGGGCTCGCCACCAGCAAAGACCCGCGGATCAACACATTGCCGGTGCGCGCCTCCAATAGCGGCACCGCGGTGCCAGTCGCATGACGGGGGCGGTCGAAGAACCCGCCCTCGGTCAGCCAGCGCGGCGCATCGGGATGAAAAACAGGTAGCACAGGTGCAAATACCAACCCAGCGGCATAGCGCATGGCCACGGCCATTAAATTGCTCAACCAATCCACCGCCGGTAGCTCATCGTCGTCGATCAAGGCAATGAAGTCGGCATTGCAGGCATTCAGACCGGCATTGCGCGCCAGGGCGATGTTGCACCGAGGCTCGGCCACATAACATAGCGCCACCGGCGCATCCTGTGCCGAGGCCCGCTCGACGACTTGGCGCGCGCTGCCATCCGGATCGTTGTCGACCACGATCAGCCGAACGCGCAGGCCGCTCAGCCGCTGAGCCTGGATGGCTTCGATCAGCTGCGCCAATAGGACGGGACGACGGTAGGTGCACACCACGACATCGATGCGCGACTCAGAGGGTCTCTGCCACAAATGCATGGGTCTTCTCGCGTAGACAAAAATAGATCGCCGCTTCAGCCACGATCAGGCCCAACGGGCAGATCAGCGGACTGTCGAGCAACCACGGCGACGGTAACAACAGCAGATAAAACACCAGGCAACCGACCACACCGGAGCGGAACACCAGGCGAAACCCCGCCGCGTTGGCCAAGCGCGCAGTCATGCGCACGGTACGAAGCCATTGCACGGCAAAATAACCGGCCCAAGCCCAGACATATTGCAGCCAGACCGTGCCGCGCAAATAAGTTGGCAGATAACGCGGCGCCACCCCACCCGCGAGGCACAACAGCGAGGCATAGACCAGCACCAGCACCATGGCCATGGCGTTTTGCCGACGGATAATGTCCGCCTTTTCACCGAGTGCGCCGGCATTCTCCAAGCGAGCGAACAGCGGGCGGTAATAACTCGACCACCCCTGGATCATCAACCCGACCGGCGTGAACGCCAGCCGGGAAGCCGCCAGCATGGCGACCGCTTTGTGACCTTGCGTGCTGGCCAAGTAAAACCAATAGCCGTTGCTGAACAGCCAGGTCACCAGTACACCGGGTAGCGCCCAACGCGCGCAGTGCCAAACTTCGAGCCAAAACCCCCGGTTGGCGACGGCGAAGGGTGGCGCGCCGCTCGGCGCTGCCGTGTGTACCCGATGGCGCAAGCCAATCAATGCCGGTAGGGAAATCGCCAGCAAAACACCCTCGAGTCCGAACCGGCCGATAATGACCGCCAGCGCCAGCCCCACTGACGCCAGCACAAAATAGGCGCCGTCAAGCCTCAACAGATTCGCCAGATCGCCGTCCAACAGCCAACCGGCGCGCTGGACATCGCGGTATAGCAGCAGACAAAAGCACAGTGCGATGGTCGGCCCCGGCAGAGACGATGCCGCATCGCTATGGAACCCTGCCTGATAGCCCAGCAACAGAACACTGCCCAAAAGACCCAGCGCCAGGCCGCCGCCCACCCCCAGGCCGAGCATGCGCCGCACCACTTGCTCGGCCATGCGGCTCGATAAGGTCGCCATCGGCTGCAGCAGCAAGGCGTTGAGCAGGCTGGTCAGCAACATATACGCATTGATGATCAGCACGAAGGCGGCGTAATCGTTCCGTTGTCCTTGCTGCATGACCGCAAGCGACGCCATGAAACCTGTACCGCTGACCAGTCCCTGACACAGGAAGGACAGGGCCGGCTTCGGTAGCCTATCGAGTCGCATCGTCCTCACGGTTGCGCACCGAATGGCGGCAAGGTCAACGGTGCAACACCGAGCCCAGCACCTCGGAGCCCAGCTGTTGCAGCGCGTCGCATAGCAGCGTCAGGCCTTCCAGTGCCGTGGCATCGGCCTCGACCGAAAGCAGCGTCCCGCCGGCGCGTGCGGCGACCAGCAAAACATCCGAGGCACGGTCGAATGCCGGCGTATCGACGATGATCACTTGATACTGTTCGCTCAAAGCGCGCAGCAGCCCCTCGAAACCGCTACGCGACAGCAGCTCCTGCGGATTGGGCGGCAAAGCCCCGCTTTCCAGGACCGACAGATCGCACAGTTCGTCCAGTCGAGTAATGACCTCGATGCCGGCACGCTGGCTGAGCAACTCCGACAACCCCGGTTGGCCGGCCTGGCCGAACAGATCGGAACGTGTCTCCCGGCGCAGGTTGGCGTCGATCAGCAAAGTTCGCTCTCCCAATTGTGAAAACACGATGGCCAGGTTGGCCGCCAGGCATCGGTCGAGGCTGGCCTGATTCGGCTGCGCGATGGCCAACGCCTTGTGCCCTTGTCCGAACCAGCGTAACAACAGCTGACTGCGCAAGTTGCGCAAGGCTTCGACCTCGGCCGAGAACGGCCGGAAGGCGGCGAACAACTTGGCGCTGAACGACAAATCGTCGGCGGAGAAATAGGGGAAGGCGAATTGGATCGCGAGCGCCTGATCGATATCGCTTTGTGCGACAAAGCCCAGACTGAGCGCCGCCTCGCCAAAGCGCAGGCCGCTTTCACGCTGCAGGCGCAGGACTTTTTCGGCCTGCGACGGTGTCAACCTGCCGCGATCCAGCAGCCATTGCCCGATGGTGCCGCTTTGCTCGTCGACCTCGATACGACGACTCAGATGCTGATTCATCATGCGCGTGCGCTCGTAATGGATTTAAGCCAGGAGGCAAGGGATGCCCGGCGCCCGTCGATGGGCGGCGGGGTGTAATCGATCACCGACAGCACCGACAAGCCCGGCAGCTTTGCCAAATCGGCGGCTCCCCGTACTCGGCGATCCCGCATTTCAACCAACAAGGCGCACCCGATTGCCAGTAAGCCGCCGACCAGTAGCGCTGCGGCTAGGCTTGGCAGCGGCCTCGGCCAAGAGGGGCGGATCGGCACCGTCGCCGACTTGAGCAGATAAAGATTGGTTTGACTGACATGGCTGGCCAGACTGGTATCAGAAAATCGCTGCAGCACTTGGCTATAGGCGCGCTGCGCGCCCTCCGCCTCTTTTTGCAGCACATTCAGTTTGGTCGCTTGTTCCTTTTGCGCCAGCACCCGGCTTTTTTCGTGCGCGATGGCGCCTTGCAGGCCATTTTGCCGTGCAGCGGCGTTCTGCGTCGCCTGCTGCAGACTGGCGACGGATTGCTGGGTCATTCGCGCCAACTGCTGCCGATTGGCATCGCGCTCGGCCTGTGCCTGGCGGTATTGCGGATGGTTCGGTCCGAGCGATTCGGACAGCGAGCGAAGCTTGACTTCCGACTGGGCCAACAACGCCTTCTGCTGTTGAATCAACGGATTATTCTGCACGTCCGGCGCCAGCTGGCTGCCGCCGGCGCGGGCATGCGCATCGAAGGTCTCGACTTGCGCCGTCGCCAACTGCGTGGACAACTCATTGAGCCGGCGCTCGTCCAGATCGAGGTGTTGGTCAAGGTCGGTCAAAATGCCGGACTGGCGTTGAAAGGCCGCCAGCCGTAGCTGCGCTCTTTCCAGACTTTCCTGCAATGGCAGCAGTTGCTGCTGAAACACAAGGTTTTGCTGCTGTGCCGCCGAGGTCTGCATATCGGTCAGTACCGCCATATAGGCACTGGCAAATCCATTGGCCAATTCGGCGGCGGCGGCCGGATCCGCCGCGGTATAGCTGATGGTGAGCAAGCTGCTTTCGCGGCCGGGTTGCACGTCGAGCTTTTTGAGCAGTTGTTCGGCCAGCCAGTCGCGTAGCGACCCCCTGCCCTCGGTGTCCCGGCTGAAGTCGGCAATCGCTTGTGGCCGTTTATCCAGGCCCAGCGTATCGATCACCTTCAGCGCGGTTCGCTGGCTCGCGGCGATTTCCGACTGAGTCTGCAGATAGCCGGGAATCAAATAGGCGGCGACCGGGCTACCGGTCAGCGGGTCGGAGGCCTTTTCGTCCACCGCCAGTACCGAACGCGCCGTCCATTGCTTGGGCAGCACTAAAACCAACGCCATGGTCAGCACCAACACCGCGGTGAAGACCCATACGGCGATCCGGCGCCGCGCGCTCATCGTCCTCAACAGCCATTCAACGCTCATCGCTTGGTCCCTTGCCTCGATGCTTAAAACCAACTCTCGCCCACATCGACCACATCACCCTCCTGCAACGGATCGCTTGCGCTGGCCTCCTGCGCCCGCGTCTGCCCGCCCGGGTCGACACGGTGGATGGTCAACGCCCGTGGCGCGGCCTTGGCGGTCAAACCGCCCGCCACCGCGATCGCCTGCTGGACGGTCATCTTGGCTTCGCGGCGATAGGCCCCGGGACGATTGACTTCGCCGCTGACGAAGACCAAAGCGCGCGGCGCATAGACCACATCGCCACTCGATAGCAGGATCGTGCGCAGGGCCTGAACCGGCTCGGCGACCAACTGGCTCAACGACAAAACCTGGCGCTGTTGGTCGTGTATCACCACCACGGTATCGCCGCCGGAGGGGCCGATGCCGCCGACTTGCGCAATGACCGAGAGCAGGTCGGTGGGACGGTCGAGCACCACCGAACCGGGATGATTGAACTCGCCGATCACCGAGATCTGCCGACTACGAAATTGGCTGACCACCAGCGTGACCTGGGGGCGACCAACATAGCCGCCCTCGGCCAGTCGCTCGGCGATCAAACGCTCGGCTTCGTCACCCGACAAATCGGCGAGATGCAGGCGTCCAAGCAACGGAAAATTAAGGTCGCCGCGACTCGACAACATGGCCTCGACGGTCAGATCTGGGCTGTTGTAAACCGAGACCTTGACGATGTCGCCCGGCCCCAGCCGGTACTCCCCGGCATTGCCCGCCCACCCCGCCAGGCAAAGCACGCAGAACAAGGCCGGCAGCAAGCCTCGTCGCACAAAAATCAGAAAACGCCGTGTCTTCGTCATGGTCATTCCATCGTTCATCGGCCGCGCCCATCGGCCGGTGTCGTCAATAGGCGTTCGGATCCTTGAGCACCAACCTGGCCGTGCGCAACACGATCTTGAGATCGAGCCAGACCGACCAGTTGCGGATGTATTCCAGATCCATGTCGATACGGCGCCGCATCTGCTCGACCGTCGCGGTCTCGCCTCGACAGCCATTGATCTGCGCCCAACCGGTAATACCGGGCTTGACCTTGTGCCGAAACATGTAGCCCTTGATCAAGCGTCGGTACAGCTCGTTGTGGGCATTAGCATGCGGCCGTGGGCCGACAATGCTCATCTGTCCTTTGAGTACATTGAAAAACTGCGGCAGCTCATCCAGCGAGGTTTTGCGCAGAAACGCGCCGATGCGGGTCAACCGTCGATCGCCCTTCACCGCTTGGGCAATCCGGTCGCCGTCTTCCATGACCGTCATCGAGCGGAATTTGTAGACATCGATGCTTTTGCCATCGACACCGTAACGGCGTTGCACAAACAGTATCGGGCCGGGCGAGGTCAGCTTGACCGCCATGGCGACGGCCAGCATCAACGGCCAGATCAGCGTCAGAATACCGAGCGACAGCAGTAGATCCTCGGCGCGCTTGATCGGTCCGAACAGGCCGAGGAACGGCGACTCGCGCACGCCCAGCACCGGGATCCCCGCGACGTGGTCGAGGCGGGCCTGGATCAGATCGCACATCGCCATGTCCGGCACGAAATAGACCGACACGGTGCTGTCCTTCAACATGTCCAACATCTCCACGATGCGCGTCTGTCGAGTCATCGGCAGCGCGACATAAATGCGATCGATCCGATGTTGCGCAATGATCTGCAATAGGCCCGCCAGCTCGCCCAGCACCTCGTCCGCCACCGTCGGCGACAGTCGTTCGACTTTGCGGTCGTCGACATAGCCGACAAACGCCAGGCGCAGTTGCACTTCGCTACGCAGCCGTGCGGCCAAGGTCTGCCCAAGCTCGTTGGCGCCGACGATCAAGACTCGACGCATCGCGCCGCGGTACGACGGCGACCGGAGGAAAAAACAGCGGAAACAGAAGTGGGTCAGCAAGATCACCATGGGCGTGATCAAGAGCCAGCTCAGAATGAAATGCTCGGGGAAACGCCATCCGGCCAATTTGCACACGGCCTCGGTGAACAGCGCCAACAGCCCCCAGGAAGTGGCGAACCGCATCACGCCTAGCGATCGATCGCGCGACTCGGCCAACAATAAATAAGTGTTGTCCAGCAGCATCACCCCCGCCATGAACCCCAAAATCGCCACCAATAGCAGGGGGCCGCTGCGCTGGAGATGCAGATAGCCGCCCTGTGCGTACAGCACCATCACCACGATAAACGGATCGACCAGGGACTTGATCAGACTCATCACGGGATACGCATCCAGCAACCCACCCAGTCGATCATGCGACATGCGTATCCTGACTTCGGAATGAGGAGAAACCCCGACTTCATTCGGCATGACCAATCCTCTCGTTCGCGGCAATCGTCGTCATGGGCTCGATTGCCGTCAGAAATAGAGCCTGACCGTGGCACCCAACTGGTTATCGACATAGCTGTCGACGTCCGATTGCGATGAGCGCACCGCACGCGACACATAAGGCGTTATCTCCACGGCGCGGTCCGGTCGAAACACCAGCGATACCCGCAACATGCGCGTGCGCTCGCAGCCGATCGGTGTGGCGTCGTATTGGCGTTTTTCATCGCGCCACTCAACGTTCATTGAGGTTTTCTCACTGATTGTGTCGCTCAGGCGCAGATAACGATTGCGGTGGATCGTCGGCGTTCGAGAACGCCCCGGGTCATCGAAATCGCGTTCGATGCCCAAAGAAATCGCGACCTTGCCGCTGGCGAGCCAGCGCCACGCCAACGCACCGATCCCGCGAGACACCGCCGCCTCCCCCGCGACACTCGCCCCCACCCGACCGGCGCGTCCGCTTAATTGGCTCTTGGCACTCAATGGCCAAACCAGATCGAAGCGCAGATAGCGCAGCCGATATGCGTCGCTCCCCGCCCCGGCCGCCGGATCGGCGACCGGGTTCACCCGCCGCTGCTCCACATGCACCCCGAACACACTGCCGCGCGGGGTCGACCAGCTCGCACCGAACGTCGCCGACCTCAGGTCATCGTCATAGTTTGTCTGCGCCGAATGGCGCTCGCGGGTCAGGCCCGACTCGCCATCCAGCCCCAGCCATGCGTTAGGCGCCCAGAGCGCCCGCACACGCAAGGTTCGATCGCGCACTTCGTCTTGCGCCACACCGGGCGCATAACCGGCATCGACGCGGTCATTGCGATCGGACAGATTCAACAGCCCCGACCACTGCTCGCCCACCGCCCAGTCCCAGCCGAGGTCGTGCTGCCAACTTGAATAGTTGAAATTCCGGTAATCGCTGTACTGGTTGCGGTTGAATTGACCATCAATGCGCCACGTCTGCCGCGAGTGCCGCGTCTCGGCATGCCATCCCATCCCAGCGGATCGAATCCAATCGCCCCGGCCTTTGTCGCCATAGCCCAATGGCACGCTCTGACCCGGCCCAAGCAGCAGTACGTTGTCGTCGAAGCGCAAACCGGCCGAGGCGAACAGACGGATGCCGTCGGTCGGGGCATAGGCCGCCTTGGCCACAGACCCGACCGTCCCCAGACACAACAACAGCACAGTCGCTTTACTTGGCCGCAAAGCACGCACACCGACCCGGCCTACAAGCCGAGAAACTTGCGGCTACGGCGCATGATCAACGGCACCACCAGCCCCACCGCCAAAGTCAGCAAGGTCGATGTCTCAGCCGCCGGGGCCGTGTCGAGCACGACCCGCGCGGCACGGGCGCCGGGCTCGGCTGCCTGCGACGCACAGGCAGCAATCAAAATCCAACAAGCCAATCCGTATAGCTTCGCCACCATCTTCAATCTCCTTCGCGTAGCCAAAGCTTCACCATCGACATCGAGCGCTACGCAACGTAAGGACAAATGGATAAACCGAACTCGCCGGACAAGGTTGGATCGGTACAGCGGAGGCATGGGGCTCATGCCCATACCGCCGCGCTGTCGCGATAGCCACCGGCGCCAGAGACCAGCTCACACCCGTGAATGGGATGACGTAGAACGGCGCCTGCGAAGATGTGTAGAAGGATCGCCCTCGACAGAGGGCGCACCTGTATGATTGGTCGGGCACAGAATCTACGTGCCGCCCATGTTTTACCCGTTTGACATTAAAATATACTGCCCTTTATGCCCATATCGGCTACACTCGCAGGGTCTATACACCGATAATGCGTCTCATTCTTCTTGCCGCAAAATATGGCGGCAGACGACAAACCCCGCCTAGCTGCTGCGTAAATACCGCCGTTTCGGCGGGCGACAAGCGGAAGCGTAAAACGCCCCTGATCGAAATAACGGCCGGCACAGCCAAAGGTCGTGGACAGCACGATCGCCACCAGAATGGCCCCATAAAACATAATGATATTGGATCTTTTTAAGACACCATTCTTGCAGTATCTTAGCCGGATGCAACGAAGCCACCGTCACAAGAAATGGGCACCCAGGTGACCGCCCGCCTGGCGCAATCCCAGCATCGACGCGTGTTGATGCTCGCCATTCCCATCGTGCTCGCCAACCTCACCCAACCGATACTCGGCGCCGTCGATACCGCCGTCGCAGGCCACTTAGGCAGTGCGACCAATCTAGGCGGCGTCGCGCTTGGCGGCCTCTTCTTCAACTTCGTGTTCTGGGGTTTTGGCTTTCTGCGCATGGGCACGACAGGGCTCGTCGCCCAAGCGTTCGGCGCCCAGGATTTGGCGGCCTTGCGCGCCAATGTCGTGCGCGCACTGCTATTGGCGTTCGGCATCGGCCTCCTGATCCTCTCCGTGCAGGCGCCGCTGATCCGCCGAGCACTCGAACTCATCGGCGGCAGCGACGCGGTGCTGCGCAACGCGCGCCTCTATTGCCATGCTCGCATCGGCTCGGCGCCGTTCGCGCTCGCGAACTATGTCGTGCTCGGCTATCTGCTCGGCACACAGCGGGTACGCATCGCGCTGGCCTTACAGATATTGATCAACGCCGTTAACGTGCTTGCCGTATTGACCTACGTTTACCGCTTCGGCTGGGGCATCTCGGGGATCGGTGCGGCGACGGCGACCGCCGACGTGATCGGCTTTGTATGCGGCGCGGCGGTGCTATGGCATCTGCGACCGCATGGACTCGCGCCACTCGCATGGCACACGCTCGCCGACGCGGCGTCGCTCAAGCGGCTTGTCGCCATCAACCGCGACATCTTTTTGCGGACCCTGTGTCTGCTGGGGGCATTTGGCTGGTTCGCGCACCTCGGCGCGCGCCAAGGCGATGCGATCCTGGCCGCCAATGCGCTGTTGCTCAATTTCCAAACCTTCATGGCCTATGGCCTCGATGGCTTCGCACATGCCGCCGAGGCGCTGGTCGGCATGGCCATCGGTCGCCGCGACCGCGATGCGTTCCGGCAGGCCGTGAATGTGAACTTGATCTGGTCGGCGCTCGGCGCCTGCGGTTTCGCACTGGTTTACGGGTTCGCCGGCGGCGGGATCATCGACACGCTCACCGATCAGCCCGCCATACGCACTGTCGCGCAGACATTTTTGCCCTGGGTGGTATTTTTGCCGTTGGTTTCGGTATGGGGATTCCTGCTCGACGGCGTTTTCATCGGCGCGACGCGGACGCACGAGTTGATGCGGACGATGGCGGTCTCGTTCGCCCTATTTCTCGGCGCGTCAGAGATGCTGGTCGCCCCCTTCGGCAATCATGGGCTCTGGCTCGCACTACTGATTTTCATGGCGGCACGCGGTTTGATGCTTGCGCTGCACTTGCCGCGAATCACCGCGGCGATTCAACCGGTTTCGCCGCGGCAAAGACCGTAACGCTTCCGCTTCATTGCCTTTTTACGCGCTAACGAATTAAGTTATCTAAATAACGACAGCAAAAGTACGATAGGACGATGGAGACCAAAAACACCTCGCCACTGAGTATCTTCCTGATCTTCCTACGGCTCGGGGCGACCTGCTTCGGCGGCCCGATTGCCCACCTCGGCTACTTCCGCGAGGAATTCGTCCGGCGGCGACAATGGCTGGATGATCATGCCTATGGCGATCTGGTCTCTTTGAGCCAATTTCTTCCCGGCCCGGCGAGCAGCCAGGTTGGCATAGGTCTTGGATTGTTTCGCGGCGGTTTGACCGGCGCCATTGCCGCCTGGTTGGGCTTCACGCTGCCGTCCGCCATCGCCTTGGTTCTGTTCGGCCTCGTGTTGGCGCACAGCGGCAACGCGACAGGCGGCGCCTGGTTGCACGGACTGAAAGTCGCGGCCGTCGCGGTCGTGGCTCAAGCGCTGTGGGGAATGGGTAAAAATCTGTGTCCGGACAAAGAGAGAGCCACCCTGGCGGTGCTTGCCGCCGCGGCCGTCGCGGCCGAGCCAAGCGCCTGGACCCAGATCATGGCGATTGCCGTGAGCGCGCTCGTGGGCTGGCGCTGGCTTAGTCCGGCCGAAGCCTTGCCACACAGCCCGTTCCCGGTACGACTGAGCAAGCGCGCCGGCATCATCGCGCTGGCGCTGTTCGCGGCCATACTGACGCTGCTGCCGATCTACGCCAGTCGAAGCGGGATCTATCACATTCAGCTATTCGACAGCTTCTTCCGCGCCGGCGCCTTGGTGTTCGGGGGCGGGCATGTGGTCTTGCCTGTGCTGCAGGCGGAAGTTGTCCCGCGCGGCTGGGTATCTCGCGATGCCTTTTTGGCCGGTTACGGTGCGGCACAAGCGGTGCCCGGGCCGCTATTCACCTTTGCCGCCTACCTTGGCGCCGTATCGACCGGCTCGGCCAATCCATGGCTGAATGCAACCATCGCGACCATCGCGATCTTTCTGCCCGGCTTTCTGTTGATGATCGGCGCACTTCCCCTCTGGGAGGCACTGCGCGCGCATCCGGCCATGCAACGCGCCATGCAAGGGGTCAATGCCTCGGTCGTCGGCCTGCTGCTCGCCGCCTTTTATCAGCCAGTGTGGACCAGCGCCATTCACGCGCCCGGCGACTTTACCTTAGCCGTCGCGGCCTTCCTGCTGCTTGTATTCTGGAAGCTGCCTTCCTGGTTGGTGGTCATGCTGTGTGCCGCGGCAAGTAGCCTGGGACTCCTGTGACATGGCAGATTCCGGTCATCGAATACCGCTCTTGGCTTGGCTGACGACACTGTAATCTTCAAGCCATCTTCTCGTCAGTAGCGACTTGCTAAATTGTTCGCATGGATGGAGATACGGCGTTTCCGTCTCTCTATTGATCGATGATTTAAAAGGAACCTACACATGAACAAAATCATTTTTGCGGCACTCTTGGGCGGTGTGTTTACCTCTGCAGCATTTGCCGTGGATTTCAACCCGCAACAAGTCGAGCTGAAGGATGGCACGGGCTTGGTTGTTTTCGAGGATGGCAAGACGGCCATGGTCGATCAGTACGGGCACACCATGAAGATGGATCAAAGCGCGGTCATGGAAACGAAAGCAGGGACTCAAATTGCCATGAACGGCAATGAAGTTCAGCGTCTGCAGCAATTCCAAAAGCAAACCCGCGCGCACAAGTAAGTGCCGGCACCCCGATTCGCCACACTACTACCTCACTCATTGGAGCTACCCATGAAATCTTGCTGCTCGAATAGTAAAAGCCGCTGGCCAATGGTCATCATGATCGGACTGCTGGCGGTCATCGCCGGATTACTGACGTTCGGCAACGCGCGCGGTGCCTCGCTGGCAGCGCTGCCGCTGTTATCGGTACTGATCTGTCCGTTGATGATGTTCGTGATGATGTACCTGATGCCGCGCCAGCATGACGAGAAGGCATCGGCGAACACCGATAAGTCCTAGATGGCAATTCAAAGACGGACATGGCCGAGCGCCATGTCCGTCTTAATCCCACGTCAAATCACTTTAAGCTGTCCCATCATCCCGGCTGCTTCATGTTCCAGGATATGGCAATGGAACATGCGGATTCCCGGCCAATGCTGCACGGTTTTGATGCGGACGGTTTCACCGGATTTCAGGTTGACGGTATCGTGCCAGGCCTTGTAGGGCACCGCGATCGCCTCGCCATCCAGCTCTCGCGACAGCACCTGGAACTGGGTTCCATGCAGGTGGAAGGGATGATCCATGTCGGCCTGGTTGGCGATTTCCCACACTTCCACATCGCCCGCGCGGCTCTTCAGATCGATCCGGTTCATATCGTATTGCCTGCCATTCACCAGGAACTTCATTTCGTGCTGGCCGTTGCGCATGGACATGCTTTCGGAGAAGACCACACGTTTGTGTGCGACCGGTTTCCCCAAATCCGGGATGACGACGAGCTTATCCGGCAAAGGCGGCAGCGCCGAGGCACTGACGGCGGAGAAATCCACGGAAAGAATCGCGATGGGATGCTCCGGCGCCACATCGCCCATCTTGCCGCGGTCGTACACCGCGCTGACCAGCTTCGCCAGATCCCGCCGCTGGCCGGCGTCGACAATGAATTCCGCGCGTTGCCCAGGAGCCAACAGATACTCCTCTAGACCGGCTTGCGGTTTTTCCAGCAAACCGCCATCGGTGCCGACCAGGGTGAGCGTCGACCCGGGAAGCTGCAGGCGTAGATAGCGTGCGCTGTTGGCATTCCACACTCGCCAGCGCTCCCGCCCCTGCGGCGAGAAACGGAGGACGGGTCGGTTCTGGCCGTTGGTCAGCACAAACTGCCCCTCCCGCCCGTTCATCCAGTCGTCGCTATCGTTGGGGGCGATTTGTCCCCTCGCATCCAACTTCAAATCGGACAAAATCAGCGAACGCTCAGGTATCTGCGCCAGGGGATCCTGTCTGGCTCGCACGATGAAACCGCCGGCCATCCCGCGGTAAACCTGCTCGGCGGCCAAGAGATGGGGGTGCGGGTGGTACCAATAGCTGCCAGCACACCCCACGGGCAATGTGAAGCGGTAGGTGTGCGACTGGCCGGGAGCGACGGCATCGTGCGGATTGCCATCCTGCCCTGGCGGCACGGGCAAACCATGCCAGTGGATGGTGGTCGGTTGCGTCAATTGGTTGACCAGGGTGATTTCGACGTTGTCGCCTTCCGTCACCTCGATCAACGGACCGGGCAAACTGCCGTTGTAGGCCCAGAACTCGGTTGGGCCGGTAGACAGCAGCGGCACCCTGGCCGGTGCGGCAATCAGCGTTGCCTTGAACAAGCCGGCTTGCCGGCTTTCATTGATGAGCTTAGGCATCGCGGCAAGATCGGCGCCTGCGGAGAGCAAGGCGGGATCCAGCAGTGCGGCGGAGCCCACCGGCCCCGGCATGGCCTGGGGCAGAGTTTCAGCCAAGGTCTTCAGGCTGAAGCCGCCGAGTCCCGACAGCAACATGCCACCTAAAAACGAACGTCTATCCATAACAGCATCCCTTCGTATCCCTATTCTTGTTCGATGTAGCAGCGCCAGGGAGGCACCGCAAGGTGCGCATCCCTGGCTGAGACAACGGTCGTCGGCACGAGCCGAGGTCGACTATTGTCCGCCCATATTCATGCCCGACATCATTTTCTGGTACTGGGCCTGGTAGATCTTCATATCGGCCATATACGCCTGCAGCAGTTTTTCGCGCTGCTGCGCATCTTGAGTATGCGCGATCTTGGTTGCATCTTGCGCCAGCGTCTGAATCGATACCGGTGCGGTTTGCGCGGCAAACGCGGCGCCGGAAACCAGCCCGATCAGAACCAAGGGAAACAGCTTATTCAATTTCATGAGTCTTGCCTTTCTTGCTCGGCCACTTCCGTGGCCCGTGGGGAGGAAAAATGCCGGCCATGCCATAACAGATAGAGGGCCGGCATCACGAACATCGATAACAACGGCGCGGTGATCATGCCGCCGACCAGCGGCGCGGCGATGCGCTGCATCAGGTCGTTGCCCGCGCCACTGCCCAGCATCACGGGCAACAGGCCCGCCACCAACATCACCACCGTCATGGTCTTGGGCCGCACGCGCAGCGCCGCACCATCGACGATGGCCGCTTTGAGCGCCTCGCGGCTGGTCAGTAGCCCTTGGGTCTTATAGCGTTCCAGCGCCTGATCGAGGTAGATCAGCATGATGACGCCGAACTCGGCGGCGATCCCCGCCAGCGCGATAAAGCCGACCGCCACCGCCACCGACATGTTGTAGCCCAACAGGTAGATCAGCCACAGACCGCCCACCAGGGCGAACGGCAGCGAGCCCATGATCAGGGCGGCCTGCCACACGCGGCGGAAAGTCAGATAGAGCAACAGGAAAATGATTGCCAGGGTTGCCGGAATCACCATCATCAGACGCTCGGCCGCGCGCTGCAGATACTCGAACTGGCCCGACCAGGTAATCGAATAACCGGGCGGCAACTTAACGCGCTGTTCCACATTGGCCTTGGCATCGTTGACGTAGGAACCGAGGTCGCGATCGCGGATATCGACGTACACATAGGCGCTCGGACGAGAGTTGTCGCTGCGGATCATGGCCGGCCCATCCTCGACCCGGATCGAAGCCAGCATCGACAACGGCACCGAGGCGCCGGATGCTGTCACGATAGGCAAGGACTTGATCGCATCCAGGTTGTCGCGCAACTCGCGAGGGAAGCGCAATGTGATCGGGTAACGCTCCAGGCCCTCGATCGTTTCGCCCACCTGTTCGCCGCCAATACCCTGCGATACCGTCTGTTGGATTTCCTCGATCGACAGGCCGTAACGCGCGGCCGCCGCGCGGTCGATGTCGATATTCACATAGTGCCCGCTACCCAGACGCTCGGCGCTGGCCGACGAGGTACCCGGCACCGATTTGATCGCCAGTTCGATCTGTTTGGCCAGGCGTTCGATCATGGCCAGATCCGGCCCGGAAACCTTGATCCCGACCGGTGTCTTGATACCGGTCGCCAGCATGTCGATGCGGTTACGGATCGGCTGCACCCAGACATTGGACAAGCCGGCCACGCGCACCTTGCCGTCGAGCTCCGCAATCAGCTTGCTGGTGGTCATGCCAGGCCGCCACTGATCGCGCGGTTTGAGCGCAATCGAGGTTTCGAACATTTCCAGCGGTGCGGGATCCGTCGCCGTTTCGGCGCGCCCCGCCTTGCCGGTGACGCGTTCGACCTCCGGCACCGAGGCGATCAGGCTATCGGTGATCTGCAGCAACTGGCGCGCCTTGTCCGCCGACAGACCCGGCTGGGCGGTCGGCATGTACAGCAAATCGCCCTCATCCAACGGCGGCAGGAACTCGCTGCCCAGCCGATGTATCGGCCAAGCCGTCAACACCAGCATGGCGGCGGCCAACGCGAGGGTACCGATGGGGTGACGCAGCACCCATTCGATTGCCGGTCGGTACAGCCGAGTCAAGACGCGGTTGATCGGGTTTTCCTGCTCGTTGCGGATATGGCCGCGAATGAAGAAGGTCATCAGCACCGGCACCAGGGTGACCGACAAGCCCGCGGCGGCGGCCATGGCATAGGTCTTGGTAAACGCCAGCGGCGAGAACAAGCGGCCTTCCTGCGATTGCAGCGTGAAGATCGGCACAAAGCTGACCGTGATGATCAATAGGCTGAAAAACAGCGCAGGCCCGACCTCGACGGCCGCTTTCGACATCAGCTGCAAATGCGTCGCCGGGTTGGGGGCATGACCGCCATGGCGCTCTTTCCATGCTTCTAGGTGTTTATGCGCGTTTTCGGTCATCACCACGGCACCGTCCACCATGGCACCGATCGCAATCGCGATGCCGCCCAGCGACATGATGTTGGCGTTGATGCCCTGATAGCGCATCACGATGAAGGCGGCGAGCACGCCCAGCGGCAGCGACAAAATCGAGACCAGGCTGGAGCGCAAATGGAACAGGAAAATCAGGCAGACCAGCGCCACGGTCACGAACTCTTCAATCAGCTTGTGCGACAGGTTCTCGACCGAGTTCTCGATCAGGCGCGATCGATCGTACACCGGTACCAGCTCCACGCCGGGAGGCAGGCTTTTCTTCAATTCATCCAGACGCGCCTTGACCAGTTTGATCGTGCCATCGGCATTATTGCCGGCGCGCAGGATGATGACGCCGCCCACCGACTCGCCGTTGCCGTTGATCTCTTCGATACCGCGGCGCATGGATGGCCCGACCTGTACCGTCGCCACATCGGCCAGGCGCACCGGGGTGGCATTGTCGGTCGACTTCAGCACCACATTGCGAATATCGTCGATCGACTTCAGATAGCCGCTGGCACGCACCATGTACTCGGCTTCGCCCATCTCGACCACCGAGCCGCCAGCCTCGTTATTGGCTTTTTTCAGCGCATCGGCCACGCTATCCAGACCGATGCGATAAGCACGCAAGCGATCCGGCTGCAGCTCAACCTGATAGGTACGCACCATGCCGCCCACCGTCGCCACTTCGGACACGCCGGGGACACTGCGCAATTCGTATTTCAGGAACCAGTCCTGAATCGAGCGCAATTGCGCCAGGTCATGCTGACCGCTGCGGTCGACCAATGCATATTGATAGATCCAGCCCACACCGGTGGCGTCCGGCCCGATCTCGGGCTTCACGTCGGCCGGCAGCTTGGCGGCGGCTTGATTCAAATATTCCAGCACCCGGGAACGAGCCCAATACAGATCCGTGCCATCGTCGAACAACACATACACGTATGAGTCGCCGAAGAACGAGAATCCACGTACCGCCTTGGCGCCAGGCACCGACATCATGGTGGTGGTCAACGGATAGGTGATCTGATCCTCGATCACCCTCGGTGCGCGCCCCGGCGCGCTGGTCTTGATAATGACCTGAACGTCGGACAAATCGGGCAGCGCATCCAGCGGCATGGTCTTGACCGCCCAAACGCCCCATCCCAGCAGCACGGCGGACATCAGCAACACCATGAAGCGGTTGCGCACCGACCAGTGAATCAGCTTGGCGATCATGGTCGGGCTCCCGTCGGCGCGGAACTCTGCAACGTCTCCAGACCATGCTGTAGATTGCTTTCCGAATCGAGCAGGAATTGGCCGGACGCGACAATACGTTGGCCAGCCTTCAGCCCGCTGAGAATCTCGACTTGGCCGCCGGCCTCGCGCCCGGTCACCACCGGCACCGGCGCAAACTGGCCATCGTCGCCGGCCAGCACCACCAGCGTGCGCCGACCGGAGCGAATCACGGCCTCGCTGGGAATCAACAGATGCGGCACCGCGTTGGCGCCTAGACTTAGGCTTGCCAGCATCCCCGGCCGCAGCAGATGGCGCGGATTGGCGACGCTCACCCGCACCGGCAAGGTTCGGCTATCGGCGCTGAGCTGCGGCAGGACCGACTCCACCTTGCCCTGCAAGGTCTGCCCAGGTAACGAAGGCAAGGTCATCGACACCGCATCGCCCGGCTTGACGCGATTGGCATCGTTTTCCAGCAGCTCGCCGACGACCCAAACACGGTCGAGATTGACGATGGTCATGATGGGCTGGCCGGGATCCACCTTGGCGCCGGGGTGCACCAGCACCTCGGAAATGAAGCCGCTCTGCGGCGCCGTCACGGCGACCCCGCCGGAGCGGGAGACGCCCCAAGTCGACAATTTTTGCTGTACCGCGGCCCGCAATTGCGGATCGCTCTTGGCGATGTCGTACTCCGCGGCCATCTGCCGGGCATCGGGCGACGTCACCGTCGCCACGGTGGCACCGGCCGACACGCTATCGAATGTGGCGTGGCCGGGCAACGCGCTCACCCAACCGCCGACCCGGCTGATCGCCGAACTCACTCGCCGTTCGTCGACCTTGACGGTGCCCACCACCGTCAGCGCGTCGCTCAATACGCCGGTTTTCGCCTCGACATAGCGGATGGCGCTGTGCTTGAGCGTATCCGCCGGCACCGTCACCGCCCCAGGTAGCGCCGAAGTATCAGGCGCATAGACAGGAACCAGCGCCATATCCATCAGCGGCGATTTGCCCGGCTTGTCGTAACGCGAGCCCGGCTGCATCGGATCGGTCCAATACATCACTTTGCGCGCGCTGTTGGCCTTGGGGGCGGATGCGTCGTCGTACTTGGGCAGCAGCTTCATCCCCATGGGCGAAGTCCCGCCCTGATCGAAGTGCGTGGCGGGATCCATCGGGTCATACCAATACAACACCTTGCGGCCACTCTCCGGTGCGGGCGAGGCATAGGCCGGATACAACTTCCAGGCCGAAATACCGGCAACCACCGTTAACACCGCTGCCGCTGCGGCGATCTGCTTCTTATTCATTTTCATTTACTGCTCCTGAAATGACGCTGCGGACGGCACGAAATAATCCAGCGCGATGCGCGCACGCACACGCTGATAACGCAATGCCAACACGGTCATGGCATCGTCGAGCCGGTTTTGTCGGGAGGTAATCAATTGGGAAAACGGCAAGGCACCATTGGCATAGCCGGCGACATTGCTGGCGACCAGCGCGTCTGCGCGCGACGACAGGCCGGCATCCAATTCAGCCAGACGGCGATTCAGCGAAAGCCAGTCGGTGTAGGCGGCCTCCAGATCGGCCCTTAGAGAGCGCAAATCGGCTTCACGGGTCGCGCCGGTGGCATCCAGATCCAGTTGCCGGGCGGCGGCTTGCCTGTCCTGGCGTGCGCCCGGACGAATCGGCAAGCTGAATGTCACCATGGCAGTCAGCGTATTGGGCATCCCAGGGGTTCGGGCCCGGCCATAGGACAACTCAAAATCCCAATCCGGCTTCTTATTTTCGCGAGCCTGGTCGACTGCGTTCTGGGCTAGCGCCGTCTCTTGCTCCCGAATCAGGATCGCAGGATGCCGTTCCAGCCAGGCCTCAAGCATGGCCAGCGTCGGGGGGGAGGAAATCTCCGGCAGCGTGTCGGGCAGTTCTACTTGCCCAGCCCAACGCGCGACTTGCGCATCGGCCTTATGCTGATCCGCCAGGGCCTGCTGCAACTTATCGTTCAACAACAGCCGTAGCCGTTCGGCATCCAGCACCGAAGCCACGCCGCCCTGCGCGCCGATCAGGGCGCGCCGTTGTGCGTCGACGCCCTTGCCGGCCTGGTCGAGCTGCTGTTTAAGCAAGCGGACCTGTGCGCGCGCATAGACGGCGTCAAGCCAGGCAAACGCGGCATCTCGACGAATCGTCAGGCGGGACAAGGCCTCATCGGCGCGTAGTCGCGACGCGCTCAGCAAATTGGCTTGGCTCGCCAGCGTCAATTTTTTCCCGCCGGGAATCATCTGTTCGACACCGATCACATCCATGGTCTGATCGGTCGCGCGAAAGTTTGAGACGGGAAGTTTCTCTTCTCCCAGCTTGATTTTCGGATCGGGCCACTCGCGGGCTGCTAACGCATCCTGCTCCTGGGCCTGGCTGGATTTCTTCAATGCGGTCAATTGCGGCGCACCGGATAAGGCCTGCCCGACCATCGCGTCGAGCATCAGTGGTCCGGCCTGTGCCTGGAGCGTCAATAGGGCGATACCATAGGCGATCAGCGATCGCCTGCTCGGAAAATTCATGATCGTTCCTCGATTGGTGGGTTGCCTGCATCGCGGCAAATCGAGGAACAGTGTGGCAAGGTGCGGCCAACGAGAAACTGACGCGAAGATTACATTCTTGTAATGTAAGCCGGGCATCCAGAACTTGCGGCACAATGTCACCGGCAGAGCTCAAAGGGAACAAGCGCATGAAAATTCTGGTTGTGGAAGACGAAGCCCGCACTGGGGACTATCTTCGCCAAGGCCTCTCCGAGGCGGGCTTCGTGGTAGATCTGGCGCGCGACGGCCTGGATGGCCTGCATCTCGCCCTATCCGAAACCTATGACCTCGCCGTGTTCGACGTCACTTTGCCGGGCATGGATGGTTGGCAGATCCTCAAACTGGTGCGTAGCGCCGGCAAGGATCTGCCGGTTTTGTTTCTGACCGCCCGCGATGCCGTGGAAGAGCGCGTCAAGGGGCTGGAACTGGGCGCCGACGACTACCTCGTCAAACCATTCGCTTTTGCGGAACTGCTGGCGCGCATTCGCTCGCTGCTGCGTCGAGGCAGCAAGTCGAAGGATCCGGACACCTTGACCATCGCCGATCTGGAGCTGGACCTGATGCGTCGGCGCGTGACCCGGGGCGGAGAGCGCATCGATCTGACCGCCAAGGAATTCCTGCTGCTGGAACTCTTGATGCGCAGACAAGGCGAGATCCTGCCGCGCAGCCTGATCGCCTCGCAAATCTGGGATATGAACTTCGACAGCGACACCAACGTCATCGAAGTCGCCGTGCGCCGGTTGCGCGCCAAAATCGACGACCGCTTCGAGCCCAAATTGATTCGCACCGTGCGGGGCATGGGCTATGTCATCGAGGTTCCACAATGATCGCCAGCCGCCGACCATCGATCACCCTCACGCTCACCTTGCTGTTTGCATTGGTCTCTTCATCGGTGCTGTTCATCATCGGACTCACCCTGTCGCCGCTGGTCGAACGACACTTCGAGTCCTTGGATAGCGCGCGTTTGGACGGGGTCGGCCGTGCCGTGAGCTTTGTCTTCCATTCGGAAACGACTCAGCCGCACTCTCCATCCTGGGCCGCGCGACTCAACGAGATTGTCATGGGTCAGAACGATATCGCATTGGCGGTTTTCGACGCCCAAGCACGCCGGATTTACGCGTCCCAAGGGTGGAGCCTGCCTGGACAGACCGTCCAGACCATGCGGCAAAATCCAGAACCCTTGAGCAAACTTTCCGATGCGCACGGCCATGCTTGGCATACCCGGCTATTCACCGTCCAGACGCCACAGGGCGCACAGACCGTGATCCTGGCCGTCAATCTGTCGGCACACCAGCATTTCATGGCCTCGTTCAGGCTGGCGCTCTGGGTGGTGATCGGTATTGCCGCCCTGGTCAGTGGCATGTTGGGCTGGTGGGTGACCCACCGGGGGCTCGCGCCTTTGCGCGACATCCGTCGCAAAACGGCGCGTATCAACGTCGGCAATTTGAACTACCGCCTACCGGATAGCGATATTCCCAAAGAACTGGCGGGCGTGGTGGACGCCCTGAACGTGATGCTGGCGCGGCTGGAAAACGCCTTTCAGCGCCTGTCGGACTTCTCGGCGGACATCGCGCACGAACTGCGCACGCCGGTGAACAGCCTGTTGACCCAGAACCAGGTGATGCTGACCAAGGCGAGAAGCTTGGAGTCTTATCAGGATGTGCTGGCGGCCAATGTCGAAGAACTCGAGCATATGTCGCGCATCATCTCGGACATGCTGTTTCTGGCCAAAGCCAGCAACAACATGGTGATTCCAAACCGCGAGCCGGTCTCTCTGCACGAAGAGGCTCGGCAGGTGCTCGACTTCTACGACGCGTTGATCGAAGAGTCGGCGTTGACCGTGGACTTGGACGGCCAAGCCCAAGTGTCGGGCGACCGACTCATGCTGCGCCGAGCAATCGGCAATCTCGTCTCCAACGCGGTGCGCTACACCAACCCGGGTGGCACGATTACCATCCACATCAGCCAATCGCCGGACGGCACCAGCCACTTCTCGATCCGCAACACCGGGCCGACCATCGCGCCGGAGCACCTCGCACGGCTGTTCGACCGCTTTTATCGAGCCGAGCCGAAAAAAACCGAGGCTCAAGACGGCGCCGGACTGGGATTAGCTATCACCAAGTCGATTCTGCAAGCCCATCAGGGCGACATCCAGGTGCGCTCCGGCGACGGCGTCACCGCATTCGAATTCTGGCTACCCGCCTAAGTCTCGTCGGGGATGCGCCATCCCCTCCCCCTCTGCTTCCTCTTCCCTGCCGACACCAAAGAAAGCTGACAAATTTGTCATGATCGGGCCACCTTCGCGTAAGGGCGGCCTCTGTATTCTGATAGTCATTCGGCGCCGCTTTCGGTGCCGGAGCAGACAACCTCACGTCAATTTCAAAGGAATACGCCATGAAAAAATTTGCACTACGCGCCTGCCTGCTGGGCCTCATGCTGGGAACAGCCTCGTCGGCTTTTGCCTATGAATTCTCCGTCACTCAGACGGGCATGCAAAACGGCGCCACCCTGTATGTCTTCAACGACGGCAAGATGTCCATGACCAATGAGTACGGACATGTCGTGTCGATGCCGGTCGGCACCCTCATGCAAAGCAAGGACGGACGTCAAATCGCGATGGACAGCAACGAAACCGCCCGTCTGGTCGCGTATCTGCACCTTGACCACAAACGTTGAGATTGACCGCGGCCCAATCCCCCGCAGGTATTCGACCGTAAGGAGTTTGAACATGAAAACCGCAAAATTAGTCGTACTTGCCGGCCTGGCCACCCTGTCGGCTGCCGTTTGGGCCGGAGGACAAAACAGCTCGGCACCGCAAGCCGCGATGCCCGCCATGATGCAACCGATGCACGCAAAAATGCAGCAGACGATGCGCACGCGGATGCAGCAGATCGTCAACGCCAAGACCCCGGCAGAGCGCCAAAAACTGGCCAATCAACTGATGAGCACGATGTCGACGCAATGTCGTACGCAGATGGGATCCGGCGCCGGCATGATGGGGTCGGGCTCCATGATGAAGGGCGGGAGCGCCGGCATGATGGATACGCCGATGCCGGGGGCGAGCGGCAACGCCGCACACCGTCAGCATCATCCGGCTAACGCTTCGCAATAACCGCATGCGCGCACGGCCTGCATGAACGAGCGGGCCGCGCGCAAAGGGAGATTCATCATGCAATGGCTTTCACAATACGGTATTTGGATTTTGCTGGCCGCCTTCGTCCTCATGTCGCTGCGCCGCGGCGGCATGGGATGCGGGATGGGCGGACACCGCCACGGCCACCATGGGCAGGCTGGCGGGGACTCGTCCGTCAAAGATCCGGTGACCGGCAACCCGGTCGACACACGAACCGCGTTGACGTCGATGCATCAAGGCAGCCGGTATTGGTTCGAATCGGAAACCTCCCGCGCCCGCTTCGAGCAGAATCCGGGCCAGTTCGTCGGCACGCACACCCATCGGCATGGCGGGTGTTGTTAAAAGCGCCGGCACCGGCAACGGCGCTTCTCCGATTCATCATTCATCACCGTCCCCCCACCGTCAGGCGCCTGCCTGGCCGTTGGGGGATTCGCTTAATCTCCCGTGACGGCGCTTATTTCCCGCCGATTGCGCTCCGCTTCGAAACGGGGAGAAATGATGCCGTACAAGGTCCAGCCGAAGAAGGTCGCCAACCCTCCCCAGACAAGGGCATCGGCACCCGTGTTGTAGATGGCGTAGTACGTGTAGGTAGTGGCAATGAAGGTAATCAGATTGGTCACCCGACGCCGGGCGGCACTGACACTGACCAGTTTCTGCATGATCACCAGTGCCGCCATAGACAGCACATAGGGGATGAGATTGGTCAGTACCGCGAGGTTGAGCAGAACGTCGAACTGTTTGCTCAGCGTCGGGCTGATGGTCATGAACGATAGCGCCGACTGCAGCAAGACCAGAATCAGCATCCCTTTGACCGGTGCCCCCGCACGAGTGACCGCCGTGAAGATCTTAGGATAGAAACCGGCCTCGGCGCCGGAGCGGCAGACCTGGGCAAAGGTGAACTGCCAACCCAGCAGCGACCCGATACAAGACATGCACATCAGCGCCATGATGGTCTTGCCGACCACCGAGTTGAACATGTAGCTGAAAACCAGCCCGAACGGCGCCGTGGAGCTGACCAATTGCAAATTCGGCACGATGCCGGCGATCACACTGGTCGAACCGATATAGATCAACGCCGCGCCGAACGTGCCGCCCAATACCGCGATCGGCACATTGCGTTCCGGATTGTCGACCGCATCGGCATTGGCGCACGCCGACTCCAGTCCCAAAAACGCCCACAAGGTAATCGAGATCGATCCGCTGATGGCCCCGAGCGTCGGCATGTGGTGCGGGTTCCACGCGCTAACGAACAGCACCGGCTTGAACCAGAACCAGCCGATGATGCACAGGCCGAACACCGGAATGATGACCCCCCAAATGGTGATGCCGCCGATCCGGCCGGTCATGCGCGAGCCCCAGAAGTTGGCCACGGTCGTCAACCACAACACCAGCACGGTCGCCAGACAGGTATTGAGAGGCGAGAGCGTCAGATTGAAGAAACCGACGCCATAGCCGACGGCCGTAATGGCGATGGCGACGTTGCCGATCAGGATCGACAGGCAGTATGTGTAGTTGCTGATGAAGTTGCCGGTGGTGCCGAAAGGGTACTCGGCATAGCCGAACATGCCGCCACTCCTTCGGCTCAGCATGCCGCATTGAGCAAAACAGTATGCCAAGGCGAACGCACCGATCGCCGTGACCAACCAAGACAGAATCGAGATCGTGCCGATCTCGGCAAGCTTTGCCGGGAGCAGGATAATACCCGAGCCAACCATATTGATCGCCGTCAGCATGGTTAACTGCACGACGCCCATTTTCTTAGTACTCATATTTAGTCTTCCCAAAATCAAGGTAATCATTGCTTGCGACGGAAGGCTGCCAGCCTGTATGCGCTAGCTCACTGCTTGAGCACATAAGCGAAAATCCGTTTCTCGCCGCGCTCGTCGAGTTGGCAATAAACGCCCTGCAGTTCCGGAGCAAAGCCGGGCAACTGCGCGATCACCGATTCCCAGGTTCTGAAATAATCCAGTACGGCCTTGCCCCATACTTCGCCCGGCACAATGCAGATGATCCCCGGCGGGTAAGGCAATGCGCCTTCGGCAGCAATGCGGCCCTCGATTTTGCTAAGCGGCACCAACTCGACGTTGTCGCGCACGAACTGGATGTGGGCATCCTGCGGTAGCTTGGCCATGTCGGGCATCGTCGCCTTGCGGAATAGCTTTTTCTGGACGTCCTTGATGTTGTGCCCGACGTAGATGTCGTGCATTTCCTGACAAAGTCGACGGATGGTGTAGCCGCGATAACGCGCTTCGTTCGCCTGGTAAATCGATGGCAGCACTTCGGCGAGCGGCACATCGTCTGCGATCAATTGCTCGAAGCGCGTCAGTAGTGCAACCAGGTGCTGCATCTTGGTCAGATTCGACGCGGGCGTAATCAGGAACAGAATGGAGTTAAGGTCGCTCTTCTCCGGGGTGATGCCATGCTCGCGCAAGTAACTGCACAGAATCGTGGCGGGAATGCCGAATTTGCCGTATTGCCCGTTTTCGATGTCGATACCGGGCGTCGTCAGCAACAATTTGCACGGGTCGACAAAGTACTGGTCGGCTTCGAACCCCTGATAGGCATGCCATTGCTCGCCCGGTACATATTTGAAGAAGCGCAGATCCTGGGCGATCAGATCGGTATCGTGGTGCTGCCATAGCTTGCCGTCGACCATCGGCGGCACGAACGGCTTGATCATCGTGCAGGCGCTGAAGATCAGCTTGCGCGTCTCGATGCCGACCTTGACCGCGTCGAGCCACATTTTTTTGCCGTGCGCCCCCTCGTGCATCTGCGCATTGACGTCCAGCGAGGCGAAGATCGGATAACTCGGACTGGTGGAGGCATGCAGCATGAAGGCATTGTTCATGTGCTTATGGTTGCAATACCGCGCCTGCCCCTTGATGTGGCGATCCTTCTTGTGAATCTGCGAGGCCTGCGACAGGCCGGCCAGCAATTTATGCACCGACTGCGTCACCAGAATGCCGGGATCGTCCGGCCCAAGTTCGAGCAGCAACGGCGAACAGTCCTTCATCATCGGAATGAACTGTTCGTAACCGACCCAGGCCGAGTCGAACAGGATGTAGTCGCACAGGTGCCCGATCTTGTCGACCACCTGACGGGCGTTATAAATGCAACCGTCGTAGGTTCCTAGCTGGATAATCGCCAACCGGAACGGCCGCTCGGCATCGGCGCGTTCCGGGGCGACCTTGCGGATTTCCGCCCGCAGGAAGTCCTCTTTGAAACAGGCGGCATCGATGCCGCCGATAAAGCCGAACGGGTTACGCGCGGTTTCAAGGTAGACGGGCGTCGCCCCGGCTTGCAGCAGCGCCCCGTGATGTACCGACTTGTGGTTGTTGCGATCGAACAGCACCAGATCGCCCCGGGTCAGCAGCGCATTGAGCACCACTTTGTTCGACGACGAAGTGCCATTGAGGACGAAATAGGTTTTATCGGCGTTGAATACCCGGGCCGCGTGTTGTTGCGCCTCGCAGGCTGCGCCCTCGTGGATCAGCAAGTCGCCAAGTTTCACCTCGGAGCTGGCCATGTCGGCACGGAACAGGGTTTCACCAAAAAAATCGTAGAAGCGACGCCCCGCCGGACTTTGACGGAAGAACTGCCCGCCGTTGTGCCCCGGGGTAGACAAAGAGACGTTGCCCTTGTCGACGTAGTCGGCCATGTTGGCGAAAAACGGCGGCAGCAGGCCCGCTTCATATTCGCAAGCGGCATGGTCGATCTGTTTACCGAAAAATTCGGCAGTCACATTGTGCAAATCGATCACGCCTCGGAGTTTGCGATAAAACCAGGCTGACAACGTCTGGTTTTTATCTACCACGGCGAATAGCGGAATATCGAATCCAGTCGAATCGATCAGTGCCAGCGCACCGTTTTCGATATCGGAGGCGGTCATGACCACGGCCCCCACATCGGTGAAGTCGGTAGCAAACAGATCCACGACTTCCCGCGTCGAGCTGAAACTATCCAGCGCGGAGGTGCTCGCCGCAACTTTTAGCTTTTTCATCGTATGTTCCCTTCTTTTTTGCCCACTTGAGCTATCTGCACGACCTTGCCGCCTACCCGGGCAACTAAGGAGCAAACGGCAGCAGCATTGCAACGCCGGTCAGCGCAACGACCGACGCGCTCAGCCAATGCAAGTAGAGCAATTCCCGTGCCATTTATAAGCATTTGATGTACAATGATATTCTTATATTCACGTTGTCAAAGCGCTGAGCTTCCGTTGAAAACCTTGAACAAATGACGAATTTCCGTCATGTTGGCCACGCCCTGTGGAGAGGGGAATCCGATGTCGTCCGTGTCGCCGGAGTTGGAACTCGCACTCCAGATATTTGCCCGTTTTTTCGATCTGATTCACCAACCGATCACCATCATCGATCAGGCAGGCAAGTTCGTTTATTACAACCAGGAAAGTGCGGAAATAGACGGATACCGGGGGGCGCAAGCGCTGGGGAAACACTTCCTCGACGTTTACAACCGGCTGCCGGAAGAAAAGAGCACGATGCTCGGTGCGCTGCACCACGGCACGGAGTACATCGGCAATTACCAGATCTATTACAACTACAAAGGCCGCCCGGTCGATTACCAACACACGACGGTTCCCCTGTTCGGACACGACGGTATCCGTATCGGCGCGATCGAAATCGGCCGCGACGTCTCCAATGTACGCAAACTGCAGCAGCAAGTGGTCGAGCTAAACCAGCTGCTATACAGCCGGAGCCAGAACGACGCGTATCCGATCATCACCTGCGACGATGCGATGTGCGCGCTGATCAAGAAGACGAAACGCATGGCGCTCAACGACGCGCCGGTGGTGATCGTCGGCGAAACAGGCACCGGCAAGGAGCTCTTTGCGCGGTTATTGCACCAGTCGAGTAAACGCGCCGACCGGCCGTTCATCGCCCTGAATTGCGGCGCACTGCCCGCCCAACTGATAGAAAGCACCTTGTTCGGCACCGTCAAGGGCGCCTATACCGGCGCGGAAAATAGCAAGGGGTATCTGGAACTCGCCGACGGCGGCACGCTGTTTCTCGACGAGATGAACGAGATGCCGCTGGCGATGCAAAGCAAGTTGCTGCGATTCTTGCAAGACAAGAGCTTCTGGAAACTTGGTGGAAATCAGGAGCTGCATTCCGACGTGCGCATTATTGCCGCCATGAATGAAACGCCCGCTTATCTCATCCAGCAAAAGCGGCTGCGTAACGATCTGTTTTATCGCTTGTGCGTCGGCGTACTATCGCTACCGCCTTTATCCGCCCGGCTGCACGATATCGAAGTACTGGCGCTGCACTTTATCGAAAAACACGGCAAAACCGTAGGTCAGCATATCCACGGCATCAGCTCGACCGCGCTGTCCATATTGAAGAGCAAACCGTGGCCCGGCAATGTCCGTATGCTGGAAAACGTGATTGTGCGCAGCATGATGACGCAGGAGCACGACGGGCTGCTCACCACGATCGCCTATGATGAGGAGATTTACGAGCTCCCGGAATCGCCCGCCCAGACAAAATCGCCCCCGCCACAGACGGTGCCTGCCGGCACGGTCGGCAACCTCACGCATCGTGTCGAAGCCTTCGAACGCAAGCTGATCATCGAGGCGCTCAATGCGGCCAATGGCCGGGTCGCGCAAGCGGCGGAGACACTGGCGATTTCCCGTACCACGCTCCACTACAAGATCAAAAAATACGAGATCAATTTCGGCGTACTCGACGATTGATGGCGGAAAGCCACGGCGCCATGCCTTCCGGCCAGTGGTAAAAATCTCGTTTTTTATTAGTCTGACGGTATGACATTCATAAGCTGGCAGCTAAAAATAACAAAAAACCGCAAAAAACCTTGGCTTTCTGCTTTTCCGGTATCACTTGCCCAATATTTGCCAAACTACCACTTCATTTTTACGGTTTAATCAACCCAATAATATTTCAGAGACATATTACCGGCTCTAAAGGCGCCGTTTTTATGCAAATTTGAGAAATGATGAATACGTAGAGGCAGTAACGGCGCAGTGTTACTCACCTGGAATTTTTTATTGATGGTGTTTTTCTGTAAATCGCCTAGATAGACTTGCATCCGATCCATTGAAGTACCCTCCACCGGGCGTTTACCGGCCTGCGCCAGCGCGGGCCCTGGGGCCGCCGCCCGGATAGAACAGCTGTAACTGTCGCTAGCGAAGTGGAACACGTGCCAGCCACGAAACCCACTGAATCCAACCCATACAGGTGAGTAAAATTATGACTGGCTTTAACGCTGTATTGCCGAGAAATACCGAAAACGCTCCGAAAAACATCGGCCCTTATTCGCAAACCGTTGCTTTCTCCCATTACAATAATCTGTCGGCTCAATTGCCGATCGATCCGAAAACCGGCGCATTGGTCGCTGGCGGTGTAAAAGAACAAGCCGAACAGTGCTTCAAGAATATCAAGGCCGTCATCGAAAGCATCGACCATGTGATGGACGATGTCGTTCGAATCACCATCTTCGTTAAAAACATCGCCGACCTCGACGCTGTTACCGCCGTTTATAAAACCTTCTTCCAAAGCTATGTGCCGACCCTGACGACCGTTGCGGTTGCAGCGTTGCCGATGAATGCTTTGGTACAAGTGGACGCGCTGATTTCCAACGGCGAAGGCACCATCCCCAATGCACCGCAAGCCGGCGACTTGGTCAAGGTTGCCAAGAACGTGGAAACCGCGCCGCAAAGCCCGCTGTCGACGCATTCCGTCGCGTTCTCGCACTACAACAACCTGTCGGCTCAACTGCCGATCGACCCGAAAACCGGCAAGCTGGTCGCCGGCGGCGTCAAGGAACAAGCCAAGCAGTGCCTGAAGAACGTCAAGGCCATTCTGGAAGGCATCGACGTGCCGTTCGACGACATCGTCAAGATCAACGTCTTCCTGAAGAACCTGTCCGATCTGGACGCAGTCAATGAAGTTTATACGACCTTCTTCCCGGACTCGGCCATCGCCCGCGCCGTCGCCTACGTACCGGCACGCACCGCAGTCGAAGTTGCCGGCCTGCCGATGGATGCTTTGGTCCAAATCGAAGCCGTTATCTCGCACGGCGACGGCACCCCGCCGCAAGCCGTCGAAGACCGCCACGGTCTCGTCATCTGGGCCAACAACACCGACAAGGCACCGAAGTGCGCCCTGTCGACCCAGACCGTCGCCTTCTCCCACTACAACCACCTCTCGGCACAACTGCCGGTGGATCCGGCGACCGGCGCCATGGTTGCCGGCGGCGTGAAAGAACAAGCCGCACAGTGCCTGAAGAACATCAAGGCCATCGTTGAAAGCATCGACCACAAGATGGCCGATGTGGTCAAGGTCAACGTGTTCGTGAAGAACATCGAAGACATGGCCGCCGTCGACGAAATCTACGCCACCTTCTTCCCGGGCAATGCGCCGGCTCGCCGCACCGTGGGCGTATCGGCTTTGCCGAAGGATGCGCTGATCCAGATCGACGCCGTGGTATCGCACGCCGAAGGCACCCCGCGGAAGGCATAAGGGGTTTGTCAGCAAGTAGAAAAAACGCCGAAATCTATTTTCGGCGTTTTTTTTAGGTTAATCGCGCAAGGCAATTAAGAGCGGCCGTAGGAGCGGCGGCCTTCAGTCTTCGAGTTTCAAGCCGGCTCAGGCGTGCACAGCGCCATATCGCTCAAACGCATACTGTGCCACATGGGGTGCCCCAGCGCCCCGCCAGCTGGCAGCGCTCACACTATTTTGCAAATAAATCCCCACGGCGAAAGCGGCAGTCATAGACTGTTGCTCGCATCACGCGCGCGTCGGCCGCGATAGCCGGCAGCCTTACCGATATGGAGAAAACCCTCATCATGCAGTATCAGGCTGATTCGACACGCTACGACGGCGGCATGCCCTATCGACGCGTCGGGCAGAGTGGAATGGTGCTGCCCGCCGTTTCGCTCGGGCTGTGGCAAAATTTTGGCGGCGTGGACGTTTTCGAGACCGGGCGGGCGATGTTGCGCCGCGCCTTCGACCGCGGCGTCACCCATTTCGACCTGGCCAACAATTACGGTCCGCCGCCCGGTTCGGCCGAGGAAAACTTCGGCCGCTGGCTCGACCAGGATTTCCGGCCCTATCGCGACGAGCTGGTGATTTCGACCAAGGCCGGCTGGGAAATGTGGCCCGGCCCGTACGGCGGTCCCAACGGCACGCGCAAATACCTGATCGCCAGCTGCGAGCAAAGCCTGCGACGGATGAAGCTCGACTACGTCGACATCTTCTACTCTCACCGGGTCGATCCCGATACGCCGCTGGAGGAAACCATGGGCGCGCTGGCGCAACTGCATCGCCAGGGCAAGGCGCTCTATGTCGGCATCTCGTCGTATTCGCCCGACTTGACGCGCCAGGCGGCCGCCATTTTGGCGGCAGAACGCGTGCCGCTGTTCATCCACCAACCCAACTACTCGATGCTCAACCGCGGCATCGAACAGGGACTGTTGCAGACACTCGACGAGCTCGGCGTCGGCTGTATCGCTTTTTCGCCGTTGGCGCAGGGACTACTCTCCGCGAAATACTTGGGCGAGACGCCCGCGGACGCACGCGCGAGCCGGCACGGCTCGTTGAAGCCGCAGATGCTGAGCGCAGCCAACCTCGAACGCATCCGCGCGCTCAATGCCATCGCCCAACGGCGCGGACAGACGCTGGCACAGATGGCCATCGCCTGGGCGCTGCGCGACGCGCGCGTCACCTCGGTGCTCATCGGCGCGCGTACTGTCGAGCAGTTGGACGACTCGCTCGACGCGGTCAAACAGCTGGCCTTCACCGGCGAGGAGCTGGCCGAAATCGACCGCTACGCGCAAGACGGCGACGTCGATCTATGGAAAGTATCGTCGCGCATCGGCGCGGCCTGACCTTTTCCCGCAACCTACAAAAAACCCGCGCGGCCGTGAACCGCGCGGGTTTCGCTTCTTATAGAGGGCGCCCTAGCCCCGGGGTTCCGGCAAGCGGACAGGGCTTGCCCCGCCCAGCACCATCCTCATGACATTCTCCATATGTGTCGTCAGGGCTTGCGAGATGAGCGCGTCGTCCTGATCTTCCCGCGACAATTGCAATAGCTGAATGCCTTCCATAAAGCCGGTCAAGCTGATGGCCGCCAGTTCCACCGGCACTTGCGGCACCTGCCCGGCCAACTGGCAGAAATGCAGGATGTAGCCAGCCAAGAGCTGATGGATTTCCTGGGTGAAGGCATTGAAGCGTTCGGCGAATTCGGCATCGCGCGCGGCCAGTAAGCGCGCCTCCCCCCAGCAAATCGCACAGTTGCGGTTGCGATGCACCGTGGAAAACAGCGCCAAGGTACGGGCACGGACGATTTCCAGATCGGTGCCGCTGCTGTAGAGCGCATCGAAATCCTGCTTTTCCTTTTCGTGCAGCCGTTGGAGCAAATCCAGAAATAGCTCGTTCTTGCTGGAAAAATTCGAGTAGAAGGCGCCGCGCGTATACCCCGCCTCGCTGGCGATGTCCTCGACGCTTGCCGCCGCCAGGCTCTTCTCGGCAATCAATTTCAACGCGGCATCCAATAGATGCTGGCGTGTTTGCTCCCGGCTTTCCGCGCGGGTGAGTCGCATACGGTTCATGGAAAAATCATAACACACAACACAATCATCTAAGATTCAATCTTGTATTTGAATTCATATTTGAATTAGTATGCGCAAATGAATTCAAAAGAGGATTGCCTCATCATGCACAGCGACTTCCGCCGCGGTTGGCCACGGCTGCCTTCCACCTTATTCGCGCTGGCAGCCGTCGGGCTGACGGCCTGTCAACGCGAAGCGCCCACCGCCCCTACCCGCCCCCGCGCGGTGGTGGTCGCCATTCAAGCCGACCAGGCAGTCAGTCGGTGGCAATACCCGGCACGGATCGACAGCCGATTTGCCAACGACATGGCCTTCCGAGTGGCCGGCAAGTTGCTCGATCGCCAAGCGCATCTGGGCGACCATGTACGCGCCGGGCAGGTGCTCGCACGCTTGGACCCGGCCGATGCGGCCGCACAGCTCGACGCCGCGCGCGCGGCGCTGGCGGCGGCAGACCACCGCCTAACCTTTGCCCGTCAACAAATCGAGCGCGACCTGGCGCAGGCGCAACTCAAGCTGATTGCGCGAGCCCAGCTCGAGCAAAGCCAGGACAACATGGCGGCGGCCAGCGCAGGACGCGAACAGGCCGCGAGCCAGCTGCGGCAGGCGCAAGACGCACTGAATTACCAGGTATTACGTGCCGATCACGATGGCATCATCAGCGCCGAATATGCCGACACCGGCGCGGTGCTCGCCGCGGGACAACCGGTCTACCGGCTCGCTTGGGATGGCGACCGCGACGCGGTGATCGATGTGCCGGCAGCCGATGTGGCGACACTACAAATTGGCCAGCAGGCACAAGTGCGGCTACCCGGCATGGCCGATCAGGTACTTACGGCGCGCCTGCGCGAAAAAGCGCAGGTGGAAGACGCGCAAAGCGGCAGTTTCCGCGTCAAGCTGACACTCGTTCAGCCAGCCGGCGGGCTGCCGCTGGGCCTGACCGGCATCGTCAGCGTAGCGCGCCCGCAACCAGGCGGCACATCACTCAGCATCCCGGCGAGCGCCTTGTTCCATCAAGGCAATCAACCCGCGGTATGGGTGGTGGCCCCGGGCAACAACAGCCTGAGCCTGCGTCCGGTGCGCGTGCAAGGTTATGAGGCCGAGCACGTCAGAATCGCCGGCGGCTTGGCCCCGGGCGAACGCATCGTGGCCGCCGGGGTGAACAACGTGTACGCGGGGGAAAGAATCCAGCCCATCGCGCCGATTGGCGCGGAAGGAACCGCTTCGTGAGCGCGCCACGTCAAGACACGGGCCGCTTCAATCTGTCGGAATGGGCGCTGGAACACCAGCAATTGGTCATCGCCATCATGTTGCTGGTGGCGTTATTCGGTGTGCTGTCGTATGGCAAGCTGTCGCAAGCCGAAGATCCGCCCTTTACCTTCAAGGTGATGGTGGTGCGAACGCTCTGGCCGGGCGCCAGCGCGCGCGATGTGCAGCAGCAAGTGACCGACCGCATCGCCAGGAAGCTGCAGGAAACGCCCAATCTCGACTACATCAACAGCATCTCGCACCCGGGCGAGTCGATGGTCTTCGTCAACCTCAAACAGACCGTCGACGCGCAACAGGTAAAAGATGCCTGGTACCAGGTACGCAAAAAAACCTCAGACATCCAATACACGTTCCCGCAAGGTGTGCAGGGACCGTTTTTCAATGACGAGTTCGGCGACGTCTACACCAATATCTATGTGCTCAAGGGCGACGGCTTCGGCTATGCCGAGCTGCACGATTACGCCGAGCGGCTGCGTAGCGAGATGCTGCGTGTGCCTGGCGTGGGCAAGGTCGATCTCATTGGCGACCAGACCCAGCGCATCACCGTGGAGATCAGCAACGCCCGGCTGGCCAACCTGGGTATCTCGCCATCGCAAATCGCCGAGGCCATCCGTGGGCAGAATGCGATGCGCGGCGCCGGCGATGTGGTCACCGGCACCGACCGTCTCTACCTGCACCCGGACGGGGCGATCACCGACGTCGACGCGCTGGCCAGTCTGATGCTGCGCATCAACGGTCATACCATCCGCCTGGGCGATATCGCCCACATCCAGCGGGGCTACGTCGATCCCGCCGACCCGCTGATGCGCTATCGCGGCGCCAATGTGCTCGGCATCGGCATCAGCATGCAACCTGGCGGCAACGTGATCGACTTGGGACATGCCCTCAAGGAACACGAACGCGACTGGCATGCCGCCCTGCCCGCGGGTTTGACGCTCTCCGAAGTGGCCAGCATGCCCGATACCGTGTCGCGCGCGGTGGACGACTTCGTCGAAGCCGTGGCCGAGGCCGTGGCCATCGTACTCGCCGTCAGTCTCTTCAGCCTGGGGCTGCGCACCGGGCTCGTCGTGGTGGTATCCATTCCGCTGGTGCTGGCCGGCACGGCGATGACCATGCATTTTTTCGACATCGGCCTCAACAAGGTCTCGCTTGGCACACTGATTTTGGCGTTGGGCTTGCTGGTCGACGATGCCATCATCGCCATCGAAATGATGGCCGTTCAGCTCGAGCACGGTCTCTCGCGGTTCAAAGCCGCCGCCTTCGCCTATACCAGCACGGCTTTTCCGATGCTGACCGGCACGCTGGTAACCGTCTCCGGCTTTCTACCGATCGCGCTAGCACGCTCGGATACCGGCGAATACACCCGCTCGATCTTTCAGGTGTCCGCCATCGCGCTAACGCTCTCATGGCTCGCCGCCGTCATCGTCATTCCCCTGTTGGGCTATCACTTGCTGCCCACGCCGAAGACCGCCGCCACGCCTACACACGGCAATCCATACGACACTCCGTTCTACCACCGGCTGCGGCAATGGATTCGCGCGAGCATCACCCGTCGCCGCCGCGTCATCTTGATGACACTCGGTTTGTTTGCCGGCGCGATCGCGCTCGTACCGCTGGTTCACCAGCAGTTCTTCCCCAGCTCGGAACGGCCGGAACTGCTGGTCAACCTGACGCTGCCGGAGAGCGCATCGTTGGCCGCCACGCTACGCGAAAGCCAGCGACTGGAGCAACGGCTCGACCGGATGCCCGGCATCGATCATTACGTCGACTTTGTCGGCAGCGGTGCACCGCGGTTTTATCTACCGCTAGACCAACAGCTTGCCGCGCCCAACCTGGCGCAATTCTTGATCACCGCCAAGTCGCTGCCGGAGCGCGACCAATTGGCCAGCAAACTGCAAACCGTCATGGCACAGGATTTCCCCACCCTGCGCACACGCATCAGCCAGTTGGAGAACGGTCCGCCAGTCGGCTACCCGGTACAGTTCCGGGTCAGCGGACCCGACATCGCCCAGGTGCATCGTCTGGCCGATCAAGTCGCCAACGTGTTCCGTCAGAACCCTGACACGGTCGGCGTCCAATTGGATTGGACGGAGCCCGCTTCGCGCTCTATCCGTTTTCTGGTCGATCAGAACAAGGCTCGCTCGCTGAACGTCAGCAGCAGCGATGTGGCCGACTTCCTGCAGATGACGCTTTCCGGCATGACGGTGGACCAACTACGCGAACGCGACAAGCTGATCGGCATCGATCTGCGCGCCCCGAGCAATGAGCGGACCGATCCGGCACAACTCGCACTGCTCGCCATGCCCACGCCATCCGGCAAGACCATCCCGCTCTCGGCGCTCGGTCACTTCAGCTACACGTTGGAGCACGGCGTGATTCTCGAACGCGACCGTCAGCCCACCATCACCGTGCGCAGCGATCTGCGATCCGGTACGCAAAGCATCGACGTGACCAACAAGCTCGACCAACAGCTTGCCGGCCTGCGCCGCGCGCTGCCGGACGGCTACCGCATCGATATCGGCGGCGCGGTCGAGAACAGCAACAAGGCCAATGCCTCGATCGCCGAGCAAGCGCCGATCATGCTGATCGCCATTTTTCTGCTGCTGATGATTCAACTACGGCGCTTCGACCGCGTACTGATGGTGCTGTTGACCGCCCCGCTCGGCTTGATCGGCGTGGTGCCGGTGCTGTTGCTGTTCAACGTGCCGCTTGGCTTTGTCGCCATTCTCGGCATCATCGCCATGGCGGGCATCATCATGCGCAACTCGGTGATTTTGATCGACCAGATAGATCAAGACATCCGCGACGGCGCCACACCGTTCAACGCGGTGGAGGACGCCACCGTGCGCCGTTTCCGCCCCATCTGCCTGACCGCCGCCGCGGCCGTGCTGGCACTGATCCCGCTATTGCGCAGCACCTTCTTCAGCCCGATGGCCACCGCGCTGATGGGCGGCATCACCATCGCCACCATCCTGACCTTGTTTTTCCTACCGGCGCTGTATGCCGCCTGGTTCCACATCCAGCCGACAACGCCCGCCATCGATAAGGAGGCCCTATGACGCCCCGTTCCCGCCTGACGCTTTTGACGCTGCCGTTCATGGCCGGTTGCGCGCTATTGGTGCCCGACGACCGTCCCGCGCTCCCCTCTCCGGCACATTACAGCAGCACCGGCGACGCGCTCCCCGCAGCCGATGGCATACGCCAGCAACTGACCGACACCAGCGCGCCCGCCGCCTGGTGGCAGCGCTACCATTCGGCCGACCTCGACGCCCTGGTAACGGAAGGACTAGCCCACAACGCCTCGTTGGAGGCCACCCGGCATACGCTGGATGCAGCCCGTGCCAGCCTGCGCGCCCAAATCGGCGGCAGCGAATTGCCCAGCGCCGACATCGGCATGAGCCAGGTACGGCAACGAACGCTCAGCTTGCCCGGCATGCTGCCCAAGACCTATCAGGACAGCATCACCAGCGCCACGCTCAACGTCGATTGGCGCTTCAATCTGCTCGGCGCCACCACGCTTAGCAACCGTGCTGCGGCAAAACAAGTGGAACAACAAGCCTGGCAATATCAGGCGGCGCAACGCGCGCTGGCGCTCAATATCGTCACCACGACCATCCAGTGCGCCGCGCTGCAAGCCCAGCTCGAGCAAATGACCGCGCAGCGCGATGTGCTCGACCACCTCGCCGCGCTGACCGCACAGCGCGAACAACTGGGCGCCGCCGCCCAAGACGATCGGCTCGCGGCGGCGCAGCAAGCCGCCGACTTCGCCGCCAGCCTGCCGGCCCAACGTGCCACGCTCGCCGCCACCCGGCACGCGCTCGCCATCCTGCTCGGCCGCAGTCCTGACAACGCGCCGGCGCCACTCCCTTTCGACAGCTTGCATTTGCCTGGCACGCTACCGCTTTTGGTGCCCTCGGCCCTGTTGAAACAACGGCCAGACGTCCAAGCCGCCGATGCCGCCATCGAAGCCGCCGCCAACCAGGTTGGCGCCGCCCGCGCCGAGCTGTTCCCCACGCTGTCGCTGAGTGCCAGCTATGGGCATGGCGGCTACGACTGGTCGAGCTTCACCTCCCCCGCCGGACTGATCTGGAGCGCCGCCGGCTCGATCAGCCAACCGCTGTTTCACGGTGGCGCGCTGCTGGCACGGAAAGATGCCGCTCTGGCCCAGTACCAAGCCGCACTGTCGCAATACCGGCAAACGGTGCTCGATGCCTTCCGCGACGTGGCCGACACCCTGGCCGATTTACAGGAAGACGCCACCCGGATCGAAGCCAGCCAGCAGGCCGACGATGCCACGCGCCAGCGCTGGCAGGACATGCAACGACGTGAACAGCTTGGCGCCACCGCGCTGCCCGACACCTTGGCGGCGGAACAGCAATACCATGGCCACCGCATCGATACGTTGCAGGCGCAGGCCGCCCGGCTGACGGACAGCGCGCGACTGTTTACGGCGATGGGATCGACGTTATAAGGAAAAGCGGCATAAGCGGACAGACGCTCTACCACGTTGTCCATGAGCGAGGCGGCTACGCACCGGCATGACACGAGCACGCAGTTGACACCAGCGAGCTCACTTGCGGCTATTCTAAGAAAAAACAGCGCCTAGACGGGGGAACCGCATGTCCACAACCCAGATGACGTCCACGATCAACGAGATTTTGGTCGACTATCTCGATATTTGTCAGAACGGCTTTACCATCATCGACGCCAACGACACGATCCTCTACCAAAACAAGGCACAGGCCGCGATGTTTTCCCTGGAGGCCCAGGACATGATGATCGGCCGCCACGTCGATGCCTTGTTCACCTGGCTGTACATCCATAATCGCGGCATCCACGGCGTACTCGACGCACCGAACCTGGAAGCCTGGTTACGCGAGGCGCATCAAAGGACCCGTTCCACCGCTTCCGATATGTTCGAACTGACGCTTCTCGACGGACGCACTCTGCTGGTGACGAAGCAATCGACCGCACAAAAAGGCGTGATGTTTATCTGCACCGACATCTCGGAGCAGAAGTGGTTGCAAGCGGAGCTGGTACGGCTGCACGCCGAAGTGGAGCAACTGGCGCTGATCGACGAATTGACCGGCGTCGCCAACCGGCGCCATCTCATGCAGCAACTGCGGCATGAGGTCGCGCGCGGGCAGCGGTACCGGCAGCCGCTTTGTGTCGCTATGATCGACCTGGATCACTTCAAGCGCATCAACGACCATTACGGTCATCCAGCGGGCGATGCCGTGCTGCGTCATTTCGCCAGCACACTGACCGAGCAGATGCGCAACACCGATATGATCGGCCGAGTCGGTGGCGAGGAATTCGCCATTATCATGGCGGACACCGCGCTCGATGACGCTATCCAGGTATTGACCCGCATCAGCCAGTTCATCGCGTCACAACGACTGGACCACGTGGCGGAAGGTCTTGGCTACACCTTTTCGGCGGGGGTCATCGAGATGCCCCACGATACCGACGGCGACGAAAGCAGCTTGCTGTCCCTGGCCGATCAGGCGCTCTATCAAGCCAAGACGGGCGGAAGAAACCGGATCGTTCCGTTCGTCCCGGGCCATTCGGCCGACGCGGGCCCCTCTTGACGCCACACTCGACGAGACAAAAAAAGCCCGACCAGCGGCCGGGCTAAGTGGAGCTCTCAAGCAGTGAGATCGTACTACGCGTTTCATGTGGCCAACGGTGATCAACCACACAACTGTACTGTACAGTACATTACAGGCAATAACAACCCTAATCAGCGAGCGCCTCACACCTGCGCCCCGGCCAAAAACACGGACCAGGCGTTATCGAAGAAATAGCGCCGCTCGGTTTCCGTCCCAAGACACGGATAACCCAGTAGCCGCTGTTGGAAAAACCACCCCATGCTCATGCCGGTCAACGCGTTGACCATGTCCTCTTCCGGGATGTCTACACGAACCTGCCCCGCTTCGCGGGCAGCGTGGAGCAGGAAGCGCATGACGTCCTCGATGGGCTGCATCGCGGCTTTTTTGACACGGACGACCAGATCGGGAAAGCGGACCGCCTCGGAGATCAGAATGCGAAACAGCGCCACGGTTTCCGATCTGGCGGTGAGCTGCAAGAGAGCCCAACAAGCTTCTTGCAGCCCCGCAAGCGGGTCTCGCAGATCGGTCTTCCCTGTGGCCGAGGCTTCCAACTGCGCGGCGGCCAGATCGCGGATCACCGCGGCGAACAACTCTTCCTTGGACACATAGCGCCGATAGATCGTCTGTTTGCTGACCCCCGCCGCAACGGTGATCTGCTCCATCGATGTGGCGGCATAACCGTGCTCGATGAACAGACGAGTGGCGGTATTCAAAATACGCCGGCCGATCTCCTCGACCGCTTGTGCATCCGGCCGCCCCATACGTCTGGATATGGACTGTGGCATAAAAGACGATTCCATTACTCGAACAACGTCCGGCTATCGTCGGGCGCGTAGGCTCTAAGGAAAGCGGCCACCGCGCGTTGCGCCATGCCGTTTTTCTCCGCATCGTCAGGGGGCGTTTCCAACGCTTGCAGCAGCAGAGGCTCGAGAATTTCCGCCTCCAACAAGCCGCGTAGATGATTGGCGGCCAACACGCTGTCGTCACGCCGCAGCTTGCCGCTTGCCATGCACGCGCTCAGAAACAAAGCCACTTCGTTGCCAATGGTTTGGATCTTGTCGAAGAACAACTTGCCGACGCCCAAGCGCGAGGCTTCAGCCACCATTTGCCGTCTCACCGCGACCATATCGCTTGAGCTGACGAACTGCAGGAAGCTTTCCCCGAATCGACGCAACGTCATGGCCATATCGTCCGGATCGGTCGACAGGCTCGCCAGGGCACCCGCCACATGCTGGTCGATAGCGGCCGTCATGCATGCGACGAACAGTTCTTCTTTAGAGGCGAAGTGGTGATATAGGGTCGCCTTGGAACCACCGACCTGGGTCGTAATTTCCGACATCGAGGTATTGTCGTATCCCTGCGCCAAAAACAGGCGATACGCCGTATCCAGAATCGCCTGCCGCTTTGCATTTCCCTTTTTCATCGTCGCTCCCTCGTTGTGAGCAAAAAGCATCAAACCGTACTGTACGGTACGATTTTCTCTTGACAGACAACGGAAGTCAAGATTATAAACCGTACCGTACGGTTCACTTAGGAAAGAAAACCATGGGAGCAACACATTCTCTTGATCCCCGCGGCCGCCAGCGTCTACTTGCAACGCTGCTGTTGGCGGGGCTGTTCGGGCTCGGCGGCTGTGCCCAGATCCCCAATCTGGGCGCATTGCCGACCATCAAACCCATCCAACAACTCGGTAGCGCGCAATCGTTCGCCGCCCCCGCCGCGGCCTGGCCAGGCGACGGCTGGTGGCACGCATACGGCGATGCGCAGCTCAACGCACTGATCGACGAATCGTTGAGCACTTCGCCCACACTGCGCATGGCAGAGGCCCGTTTCCATACGGCGAGCGCCATGGTGCAGTATGCCGGTGCGACGCGCATGCCGGAGGTTTCGGGCAATGTGGCACTGGACGGCGCCAAACAAAGCTACAACTACCTGATGCCGCGCCAAGCCCTGCCGCAGGGCTGGCACGACTACGGCCTCGCTTCGCTGAATATGTCCTGGGAGCTGGATTTCTGGGGCAAGAACCACGCGGCACTGGCCGCGGCGGTCTCGGAGCAACAGGCCGATCAAGCCGAAATCGCACAGGCGCGTCTACTGCTGTCGACCTCCGTCGCCGCGGCCTACGCCGAATTAGCCCATCTCTACCATGTCCGCGATACCGACGCCGAGGCGTTGACATTACGTACCCGAACCGTCTCGCTATTCCGACAGCGTTACCGCTCGGCGCTGGAAACGCTGGCCAGCGTCCGTCAGGTCGAAGCACGGCAAGCCGAAGCGGAAGCCAATCTACACGTCACCGACGAACGCATCGCCTTGCAAAAGAACGCCATCGCCGCATTGCTGGGCGCCGGCCCCGACCGCGCGTTGACCATCGTCCGGCCAACCGCACGCATCGCCGCCGCCACCGGGTTACCGTCCAATCTGGCGCTGGATCTGCTCGGCCGCCGTCCGGATATCGTCGCGGCACGCTGGCGCACGGAAGCCGCGGCCCGACGCATCGATCAGGCCAAGGCCGGCTTTTATCCGAGCGTCAACTTGGTGGGGCTGCTGGGCGTGCAATCGCTCGGCCTCAACAACCTCAGCAAGTCGGGCTCCGATATCGGCGACGCCGGTGTCGCCATTTCCTTGCCGATCTTCAATACCGAGCGCCTCCAGGGGCAATTGCGCGGTACCCATGCCGAATACGAGATGGCCGTCGCCAATTACGACGCCACGCTGACCAACGCCCTGCATGAGGTGGCCGACGTCGCCACCAGCAGAAAGGCGCTCGACGCGGAACTCGCGGCCACCCGCACGGCGGTCGCGGCGGCGCAATCGGCCTACGACATCGTCAACCAGCGTTATCAGGGCGAACTCGCCACCTACCTCGACGTACTGATGGCGGAAGACGCGCTGGTCTCGGCCAAACGCAGCCTGGCCGATGTGGAAGCCCGCGCGCTCACGCTCGACGTCGAACTGGTACGCGCCCTCGGCGGCGGCTTTCAAAACGGCACGGCCGTGAACAGCGCCGCAAAGTAATCACCGTTACGTATTTTCAGGAGAAAACACCATGAATCATCCTATTCAAACGCCGGCATCGAACACCGCGGCATTCAACCAAAAGCGGAAGAAGCTTTTCGCACTGCTCGCAGTCGCGGTCGCCGCGGCGGGTGGCGGGTACGGCACGTACTGGAAGTTGGTCGCCTCCCACTATGTGTCAACCGACAACGCCTACACCAATGCCGAAGTCGCCCAAGTGACATCGCAAATCGACGGGCAAGTCGCCGATGTGAAGGTGGTCAACAGCCAGAAGATCAAGCGCGGCGACGTGCTGGTCACGCTGGACAATACCGATGCCACGCTGAATCTGCGCCAGGCGCAGGCCGACCTTGCGCGCGCTCAAGCACAGAAGATCGCCGCCGAGTCGGATCTCGAACGCGCCAGCATCGACTTGAAGCGGCGGGAAGCGCTGGCCGGCACCGGCGCGGTGTCCGGCGACGAAATCACGCATATCAAAGATGCCGAGAACAACGCCCATGCCGCCCTGGATGCGGCCAACGCCAGCATCGCCCAATCCCAGGCGCGCCTGGACCGAACCCGCGTGGATCTCGCGCGCACGGTAATCCGCGCGCCGGTGGACGGCGTGGTCGCCCGCCGCGAAGTTCAACTCGGCCAGCGCGTCCAGCCGTCCGTGCCGCTGTTGTCCGTGGTGCCGGTGCAAAGCATGTACGTCAACGCCAACTTCAAGGAAGTGCAGCTGGAAGGCGTTCATCCGGGCCAGAAGGCCACGATGACATCCGACCTCTACGGTAGCGACATCGTCTATCACGGCGTAGTGGAAGGCTTCGACGGCGGTACCGGCTCGGCATTCGCCCTCATTCCGGCACAGAACGCGACCGGTAACTGGATCAAGGTGGTCCAACGCCTGCCGGTGCGCATTCGCCTCGACCCTGCAGAGCTGGCCGCGCACCCGTTGCGCGTGGGCTTATCGATGAACACGACCATCGACTTGCAAAACAAGTCCTGATCGGGAGACATGACATGGAACACACCCTGCCTAACACGCCGACACAGGCCAACGATCCGGCCCGACTCAGCGGCGCGCTGCTGTGGATCGCGGGCATCGTGCTGGCCATGGCGAACTTCGTTGCCGTGCTCAACATGACCATCGCCAACGTGACCGTGCCCAACATGGCCGGCGCGTTGGGCGCGGGGTCGAGCCAGGGAACATGGATCATCACGTCGTATGCGGTCGCCGAAGCGATCACCGTACCGTTGACCGGCTGGCTGTCGTCGCGCTTCGGCGCGGTCAAGCTGTTCACGCTGGCGGTGGCGATGTTCGGCGTCTTCTCGCTTTTGTGCGGCGTATCCACCTCGCTGAACATGCTGCTGTTGATGCGGGTGCTGCAGGGCATGGCGGGCGGCCCGCTGATGGCCCTGTCGCAGACCTTGCTGCTGCGGATATTCCCCAAGGAACAGTCGATGCAGGCCATGGGGCTGTGGGCAATGACCACCCTGCTCGCGCCGGTCGTGGGCCCGGTGTTGGGCGGCTGGATATGCGACAACTACAACTGGTCGTGGGTTTTCCTCATCAACGTGCCGATGGCGTTGGCTTTCGCCGTGATCGCCTGGACCTTGCTCAAGCGCTACGTCGACCCGATCGTCAACAACCCCATCGACCGCATCGGCATGCTGCTGCTGGTCATCTGGGTCGCCTCGCTGCAAATCATGCTCGACGAAGGCAAGGATCTGGACTGGTTCGCTTCCGACGAGATCCGCATTTTGGCGGTCATCGCCGCGGTCGGCTTCCTATCTTTCTTGATCTGGGAACTGACGGAGGAGCATCCGATCGTCAACCTGAAGGTGTTCCGCCATCGCGGCTTTTCCTCCTGCATGATCGTGCTCGCGCTGGCGTTCGGCGCCTTCTTCGGGCTGAACGTACTCACGCCGCAATGGCTGGAATACAACATGGGCTACAACACCACCTGGGCCGGTTTGGTCGTGGCCTGGGGCGGTCTGCTATCCGTGGTGTTCTCACCGATCGCGGCCAATCTGGCGAACCGCACCGACCCGCGCAAGCTGATTTTCATCGGCACGCTTTGGCTTGCCATCAACACGTTCTGGCGCTCTTCGGCCACGTCGGACATGAGCTATTTCACGATTTGCGTCCCGCTGTTCTTCATGGGCGTGGGCATGCCGATGTATTACGTGCCGTTGACCGGCCTGGCGATGGGCTCGGTGGATGAGGAGGAAACCGCTTCGGCGGCGGGTCTGATGAACTTCGTGCGCACCATCTCCGGCGCCATCGCCACCTCGCTGGTCACCACCGCATGGCAGGACCGCAGCTATATCGCCCATGCCGAACTGACCAACGTACTCGATCCCAGCGGCCAGGCCGCCACGCTGTTGCACAGCGGCCAACGATACGCGCAAATGGGGCGAGAGATGATCAACATGATGGTGAACGGTCAGAGCCTGCTCTTGGCGACCAACGGGCTCATGGTGACGATCGGAGGCGTATTCCTGCTGGCGACCGCGGCCATCTTGCTTGCGCCCAAGCCGTCGCGCGTAGTCGATCCGAACTCGGTCGGCCACTGATCCCCGTCGGGCGGAACTGGGCGCTGGCGCCTGTTCCGCCCCGGCGACGATACCCTATTCATAATGTTGAAAGAGCGATTTCATCATGATCCCAAACCAACATCCTGGCGAGGCCCTGTGCGAACAGACACGTCTGCTCTTACTCGACGCCGCGCTCAAGCTGATTGCTGCGCACGGTCTCGGCGCATTGAGCATCGACGATATCACCCGCGAAGCCGGGCTGTATCCTGGGGCGTTTTATGCGCATTTTTCCAGCAAGAGCGTAATGTTCGTGGAATTGCTGGAACGCCTGGGCGAGGAAGCATTCGCAGAACTCGACCTGTTCGACGGCGCCGAGCCGGAGCCATGGCGAGAAAGGGTTTTGGCGCTGTTTCATACGCTACGGCACAACCGGCTGTGCGTATTATGTTGGACCGAAGCAAAGTTGCTGGCGGCGCGCGATGAGGGTTTCCGACACTGGTTCGCCACCTTCAACCAACAGGCCGCCACGCGGGTTGCGGAGGCGATCGGCAAGCTCTGCGCATCGACGGGGCGCCGCACCATCGCGTCCCCCGAGGTCCTGGCGCTGGGGCTGATGCGCCTGACCGAAGGCATTCAGTTGAGTCAGTTATCCGGCGAAGGCGGCAATACCGTGCTTGCCGAACAGATCGTGCTGCGTTTCATGGACGGCATGACGCGCGAAGGCGGCGGTAGTCCAGGCACGCCACACTTCAGCGACGTCAGTGACTTTCGCCAGGACTGATTCGAATTGCGGTGACAGGCCCTACGCCCCGGAATTCTCCACCACATCGTCCCCCGGCTCGCTAGGCAGCGGCCGGGAGGCGATCTCCGCCGCCTCGGCCCCGTCAAGCCCCAGTATCCGCAAGACTGCCGCCGCCGCGCGCGCCGGCATGCCCTCTCGGCGCAACCCCTGCAGCGGCGCGTTTTCCTCCTCGCGCCCCTGCAGTTCGCCCCAGCGCAATTCGGCGGCAAGCGATGCCATCACCGTGCCGCCGGCCGCGATGAAACGCATCGAAGGGTCGTCCGGCAAGAAACGGCCCGCGGCCACCCCTTTCTGAACATCGCGCCACAAGCGTTGGCCAAGCCCCTTGCGCACGGTCATGGTCGAAAATCCCTCCCGCAGCAGAAAACGCCCCCAAACCGGCTCGCGTCGTGCGCGCAAGAGCGTGTGGCGCGTGCACACGGCAATGACTTCCGCCGGATCCTCCAGATGGCTCACCTGCCTGTCCAAACTGTCGGCGAACGCCTCGAATACCCATGCGGTCAAGGCCGCGTAGATCGCTTCCTTGGATTCGAAATGGTTGTAGAACGAGCCGAACCCCACGTCTGCCGCCTCGGTGATCTCGTTGATGGCCACGCCTTCCATGCCCTTCTCCGCCATCAAGGCGAGGGCGGCTTCCAACAACTTGGTACGGGTTTCCCGCTTGCGCCGGGTAGCCCGCGATTCGCGGAGGTCGGCCAAAGCGGAGATTTCGGACACGGCGATGTCGCCGGCAACGGAAAGGGGGTCTGAACGGCGCATCGAGGGGTTTGGCATGTCGGCTCGAATGGAAAACAACGAACCTCGAGTATAGGTCATGACATCGTAATTGACAAAATCATCAGTTGTGAAGTAAACATCAAAAACATAATAAATGCAGCACACACAAGGAGAAAACATGAAAACCCATCTGCATGTGGGCGGGGGCGTCGACGCGCCCCCTCCCCCCAGCCGCGCCCCGTTACCGCACAGCGTCGACGTTTTGATCGTTGGACTAGGCCCCGTTGGCGCGCTGATCGCCAACTTGCTGGCACGCTACGGCGTACACGTTCTGGCGGTGGACAAAGCACACGACATCTTCACCGCCCCCCGCGCCATCGCGCTGGACAATGAAGCCTTGCGCATCCTGCAGATGGCAGGCATTGCAGAAGCGGATTTCGAAACCATCGCCATCCGCCACGTCCGCCTGCGCTCGCCGCAACTGGGCGAATTTGCGCGTGCCAATACCCTAGGCAGCCTGGATGGTCATCCCAAGCTGGTCACCTTTCATCAACCGAGCCTCGAACGCCTCTTGCGCAGCCGGCTCGACGACTACTCCTGCGCTCAGGTCGCGCTCGGCGTCACGCTGAAAAACGTCCGGGCAGAACATCAAGGGGTGTGGGCCGAGCTCGATCTGGAACAAGGGCGCATGCATACGGTTCGAGCGGACTATCTGGTGGGGGCCGATGGCGCCGGTTCGCTGGTACGTAAGCTGATCGGCCAAGGCTTTCGGGGCAAAACCTTTGCGGAAGACTGGCTAGTGATCGACGCGCGCCATGCGCCCAAACCGATCGACGATGTCGAATTCTACTGTTGTTCTCATCGACCGATACCGCGCATGGTCGCGCCGGGCGGCCGCCAGCGCTGGGAATTCATGCTGCGTCCAGAGGAAACCAGCCAGGAGATGGAATCCGATGAGCGGGTGCGCGAGCTATTGGCGCCTTGGGGCAACATCGAGGAGATGAGCATCGAACGCAAGGCGGTATACCGCTTCCATGCCAGGGTGGTGGACAGCTTCCGCCAGGGGCGGGTATTCCTGGCAGGCGATGCGGCGCACATCACCCCGCCGTTCGTCGGGCAAGGTTTGGTCGCCGGACTGCGCGATGCGGCCAACCTCAGTTGGAAACTGGCCTGGGTCATACAAGGGCGAGCCATGCCACACATCTTGGATAGCTACGACCAGGAGCGGCGTCCTCACGCCAAGGCGATGATCGGCTTTGCCAAATTCATGGGCAAACTGGTAATGCCGCGCAACGCCGCCCTGGCACTGCTGGTCCATGGCCTGATGCGCGCAACCCGTTGGATCCCGCCGCTGCGAGCGCGGTTCGAAGAACTGGAGATGAAGCCAAAGAACGTTTTCCGGCAAGGGCTGTTCATCGCCGGCCGTTCCGCCAGCAAGCTGCGCCGGGGAGCCCCTTTGCCGCAGGGCTGGGTGCGCGGTACCGACAGGTCGTTCCGTCTCAGCGACGACGTCCTCGGCCCAGGCTTGGCGCTGATCGGCTTCGGCAGCGACATCGCCGCCACGCTCGATCGAGAAACCTCGCAAGCCTTTGCCGCCGCCGGCGGCAGAATCGTTCAGATCGCGCATCGCGGTCAACGCTTGCAACTCGCCGCCGCCGACAGCTGGGAAGATATGGAAGGCGTTTTCCTGCCGCGTGCCGTCCCGTTCGGCTGGGTTGCGTTGGTGCGGCCCGACCGCACCGTGTTATCCGACGGACCGGCCGACAACGCGGCCCGGATCGTGCGAGAAGGTCTCGCCCTGCTTGGTGCCACGACAGACCATGCCGTGTCCTCGCTTCCGATTCAATCAACCCAGCCATTTTGAGGTGCCGCCGATGAAACTCAGCACGGCCCAACCCGCACGCCATCCCAACCCGACAACCAAAGCAACCGCGCTTTCCTATTTGATCTTCGAGCGGCCTGACCTCGACCTGGCCGAACGCTTTTTATCCGATTTCGGCCTGCGCACCGTTGGCTATCTCGACAACACGCTCTTCCTACGCGGAACCGGCAACGCCCCGTTTTGCTACGTCGTGCGCAAAGCGCGTAAAGCACGCTTCGTCGGCTTGGGGTTACAGGTCGGTAACTTGGCGGATTTGACGGCATTGGCGCGGCTTCCCGGCGCGTCGGCCATCGAACAGAGCCCTTGGCCGGGCGGCGGCCTGCGCGTCACCCTGACCGACCCCTCCGGCTTTCGGGTCGACGCCCTCTTCGGCCAGGAACCCGTCGCAAGCCTGCCGCACCGGCGCGCACTGCCTTTCAACAACGTCGACGCCGCGGTGCGCGTCAACGCGACGCAACGGCCGCCGCACGTTGCGCCCGAGATCATCCGCCTGGGACACGTGGTGTTGGAACTGGCCCACTATCAAGAAACGTGCGCCTGGTACACGCAACACTTCGGCTTCATCCCCAGCGACGTCCAAGTTTTGCCGGATGGTTCGCCGGCGGTGGCGTTCATGCGGCTCGACCTTGGCGACACGCCTGCCGATCATCACACCCTGGCGCTCGCTCAGGGCATCGCGCCCGCCTACAGCCATAGCGCCTACGAGTTGGTCGACGCCGACGCCGTGGGCATCGGACAAAGCCTGTTGCGCGAGCGCGGCTGGAAGCATGCCTGGGGAATCGGACGGCATATTCTGGGCAGCCAGATCTTCGATTATTGGCAAGACCCATGGGGCGATAAGCATGAACACTACTGCGACGGCGATCTGTTCACCGCGCCGGTTCCCACCGGTATCCATCCAACCGGCCGCGAGGCGATGGCGCAGTGGGGCGAGACGATGCCGCGCAGCTTTACCAAGCCCAAAATCACGCCGGCGATCCTCGTCAAACTATGGCATGGCCTGCGACATAGTCCCGACCTCACATTAGCCAAGCTGCGAACGCTGGCCAAACTGTTCGCTTAACGCCTGACCCGTCAACTTTTTCGAGGCGCATTATGCCGTTGAATATTTTGCATTTCCGTCATCAAGACCGCGCCCAATGGGGCGTTATCCGCCACGGCGTCATCACGCCCATTGCCGGCGACTTCGCCACGACCGCCGACTTTCTGCAAAACAATGACATCGCACAGCTGGCGGCCCTGCAGGGGCCGACCTTGCGCGAATCCGAAGTCCAGTGGCTATCGCCGGTCACACACAACCAACAGTTCATCTGCCAAGGCGCAAACTATCGCCAGCACATGATCGAATCCGGCATGAATCCGGACGCGAAAAACTACAATATGATCTTCACCAAAGCGTCCAGCTGCATCGTCGCTGCCGATGCCGACGTACTGCGCCCAGCGCACGTCCGTTTTCTCGACTACGAGATCGAGCTGGGCCTGGTGCTCAAACGCGACGTCCTCTCGCGCCAAACGATCACCGCCGACAACCTGCACCAGTACATCGCGGGCATCGTGATCGTCAACGACTACTCGGCTCGCGACGTTCAAATCCCGCAGATGCAGTTTTACAAAGGAAAAAGCTACCGCACCTTCGGCCCGGTCGGCCCCTATCTTTGCCTGCTCGAACCGCAAGACATGGCGATGCTCGGCTCGCTGGCGCTGACGTTAACGGTGAACGGGCAGACGCGTCAGCGCGACATCACCGGCAATTTGGTTCATGGGCCGGCAAAAACGCTGACGGAGCTGTCCGGCGTACACGACTTGTTCCCCGGCGATTTGGTGGCCACCGGCACGCCCGCGGGCTGTGCGCTCAGCATCCCCTCACCGGCCAAGCAGCGCATTGCCGCGCTGTTGCCCGAGGCGGCCAAATGGAAGATGTTCATGAAAGTACAAGCCGCTCGACCGCAATATCTGCAGCAGGGCGATCTGGTGGAAGCACGCATTGCCAGCCCGGACGGCAAGATCGATCTCGGCGTGCAACGCAATCGCATCAAGGAGGCCACATGACGCAAGGAATTGTTCGCCAAGCCGATGTACTCGCCGCCGAAGCGCAAGGCATGCCGGCAGACTTGCCCACCAGTACCTACGAAATGATCCAGCGCGGCGCGGCGATCAACCCCGATGCCCCCGCGCTCTCGTTCTTCCTGCAAAGCGGCGGCCACCGCAAGCCGGAATGCTGGACTTATCGAGAACTGGTGCGCGACATCACGCGTAGCGCCAATCTGTTTAGTCGCCTCGGCATCGCCCGCGACGCCGTCGTCGCCTATGCGCTGCCCAATCTGCCGGAAACCCATTTCACGCTATGGGGCGGCGAGGCCGCCGGCATCGTCTGCGCGATCAACCCATTGCTGGAAGGCAATGCCATCGTCGAGCTGCTCAATGCCGCCAAAGCCCAGGTGCTAGTGACCCTGGCGCCCTTTCCCGGCACCGACTTGTGGGCAAAGATCCAGCCCGAATTGGCCAACGCGCAGACGTTACGCCATCTCGTACTGGTCAACCTGGCCGACCGGATTCGCAGTCCGAAGCGGTGGCTGGCCGGCTGGCTGCAACAGCGCGAAACACGCCGCCTGCATGGCCGTGGCGGCGTGCGCGGCGCGGTACCGGCCGCGATCCAAATCCACGACTTTGGCCAAAGCCTCGCCAAAGAATCCGGCACGCGGCTCGCCACAGAACGCCAGTTCACCGCGGACGACCTCTCCTCCTTTTTCTGCACCGGCGGCACCACCGGTTTGCCGAAGATCGCCATGCGCCGCCACGGCAACGAAGTCGCCAATGCCTGGAGCGCCGGCCAAGTGCTGGGCGACAGCATCGGGGCGGGCAAGACGGTGTTTTGCGGGTTACCGCTATTTCACGTCAATGCGGCCATGGTGACCGGGCTATTGCCCTTCTCTAAAGGCGCGCATGTCCTATTGGGCACGCCGCAAGGCTACCGCGGCGCGGGCGTGATTCCGCGCTTTTGGGAGATCGTCGAACACCACCGCGTCAATTTCTTCAGCGGCGTCCCCACACTGTATGCAGCCCTGCTGGGCGTTCCTCTTGGCGACAAGGACATTCATTCGCTCGAATTCGGGATCTGTGGTGCGGCGCCGATGCCGGTCGAAGTATTCCGCGCCTTCCAGGAACGCACGGGGCTCAGAATCCTCGAAGGCTACGGCTTGACCGAGGGAGCCTGTATCAGCAGCGTCAACCCGCCGCATGGCGAAAGGCGGCTGGGATCGGTCGGGTTACGGCTCCCGGGGCAAGCGATGAAGACTGTCGTACTGGACGAGGCCGGGCGCTACCAACGCGACTGCGCCGTCGACGAAACCGGCGTACTGACGATTTCCGGCCCCAACGTTTTCGTCGGCTATATCTTGCCCCAACAAAACCAGGGATTGTGGCTGGAGCTTGGCGACGGCCGGCGCTGGCTCAATACCGGCGACCTGGCGCGATGCGATGCCGATGGCTACTTTTGGCTCACGGGCAGGAGGAAAGAACTGATCATTCGCGGCGGTCACAATATCGACCCCGCCGTGATCGAGGAACCCCTGCACCGCCATCCCGCCGTTCAGCTCGCGGCGGCGGTGGGGCGGCCCGACGCCCATGCGGGCGAACTGCCTGTGGCGTACGTCCAACTCAAACCGGATGCCAAAGCGAGCAGCGAGGAGCTGACGGCGTTTCTACGCCACGAGATCGGCGAGCGCGCCGCATTGCCCAAACACATCCGTATCGTCGAGACCATGCCGCTGACTGCCGTCGGCAAGATATTCAAGCCAGCGTTGAAGCGGCTTGAAATCGTCGAGGCGCTGCGCGCCGATTTGGAGAACGAGGGACTGCAAGCCGACGTGGCGGCCGTCGAGGACAAGACGCACGGCATCGTATTGCATGTCGGGCTAGCCGACCCGCAACAGCACGCTCGCGCCGCCGAAATCCTCGGGCGGCATCCTTTTGCCTTTTCCCTGACGCAAGACCGCGCCCACCAGGAAACGCACAGCAGCCAAGACCAGCGCTAAACGGAGGGGAGAAATGCCGCGAGGTTCGCCGAACGCGGCATTTCTTCGCAAACAAGTTGATGATTTCATCAGTTGTGATATATTTAATCATGACGTAAGGAGTAAACGACATGTTATCTCTCAACAACATCTCGCAAATCTACGGCTCGATCGCCAGCTATAACTACAGCACCGGCACAGCCAACAGTTCGCCCGCCACCGATGCCTCGACCTCCACCTCGGTGCAGCAAGACGCATCGAACATCCGCAACGGCGTGCAAAACCAGGTCAACAGCGCCGTCGCCTATGCTCAGTCGGATCCCTATGCCCAACAGCAGCTCAGCAACACCGACAGCACCATCGTTTCGCTCGGCAACGGCGCCGATACCTATGGATCGGGCGATCTCTACACCGCTAGCGGGCGACTTGCGGGCCAGGCGGGAAGCGCCACCTCCGCAGTGCAAAATGATCACGCGACGAAATCCAGCACCTACGCCGCGAATTCCGCGCGCACCGCAAACGAAGTGAGCGGGGTAACAAGCCTGCAAACTGACACCGCGTCCTCTGCGGATAAGAAATAGCCGTCGGCAACCGCCTCGCACAGTGCCGCCCCGTTGCGCTACGTCTGTCACGGACATGGAAAGCTTGATATCATCGGCTGCAATCTCAAGCAATCCAACATGCATAACCCATGCCCGAGACACCGCGCGCCGCACCCATCAATCACCGAACGCTGGTCGGTCAGCAACGGCGTGAACGCACACGCCAGAAAATCCTCCTCGCCGCACTGAAGATTTTTGCGCAAAAAGGCAGCGAAGCGCCGGTCATCGAGGATTTCATTGCCGAAGCCGGCATTGCGCGCGGCACCTTTTATAACTATTTCAGCACCACACAAGAATTACTGCAGGCGACGCTCGTCTGGCTCGGAGCCGACCTCATCGCATCGATCGAACACGAGATCGGCACACTGAACGACCCACTGCTGCGATTGGCGACCGGCGTGCGTTTGTGGCTCGGTAGGGCGCAATACGATCCGACCTGGGCGGCGTTCATCGCCCGCCCGGAATTTCTCGATGCCTTGCCCTTTGAATCGGTTTTCGCGCCAGTGATGGACGACCTGCAAACCGGGCGACAAAGCGGCTTGTTTCATTTCCCAAACGAGCGCGCGGCCTTATCCCTGCTCACAGGAACCCTGATCATCGCCATGCGCGCTTATCTGCAGGACAAGCCTTATCCCGAATACGCCGACGACATCGCGCGCATCATCCTGCAAGGGCTAGGGGTCGCACCGGGCCACATCGCCACGGCACTTGCACAGCCGCTGCCGACACTACGCCGCGCGCCCTTGTCGCTTAAACCCAACTGATCTCGCCTGGCGCAACGCCTCTCTCGCCCGCTTGTTTGCTGCCTTCCCCGTCAGATACGCCGTCTTTTCCCTGTTTTTCATATTGAACAATAATGTCATATTGACATAAATCAACAAAATGAAAGATTGTTGACACTCGCCACATAAAAGAGCGAACCACACAACATTGGGAGATCACCATGAGAAACCGCACGAACGCGCATCGCGCGGCCGTCGCCGCGGCCATAGGCGCGCTAAGCCAAGCCGCTTTGGCATCCGGCTACCAATTCGATATCCAAAGCATCCGCGCGCAAGGTAGCGCCAATGCCGGCGAAGTCGAGGCAGCCGACCCTTCCACCCTCTTCTATAACCCGGCCGCCCTCACGCAACTAGACGGCACCCAATTGACATTCGGCATAATCGGCGTCGACCCGCATTCCAGCTTCAGCGAAAGCAGCGCCACCACGGGGGCAGGCCAGCCCGTGTCGCCTGCCGGCAATGGCGGCGACTATGCCAAGCAAGCCGCCATTCCACTAGGCTATTGGTCGCACCGGGTCGACGACCGCATGACCGTCGGCATCGGGTTGTTCGTTCCCTATGGCGCCAAGATCGGCTACGACGGCAATTTTGCCGGGCGCTATTACGGACAGCGTATCGACTTCAAGTCTCTCAACATCAACCCCGCCGTGGGCTTTCAGTTGAACGAGCACCACAGCATCGGCTTCGGCGTCAGTGCCCAGTACCTGCACGTCACGCTGGATCAAAACCAAGACATGCTGTCTACCGCCGGCGGCGTCTGTTTGGCCGGCGGCGGCTCCATCGCCTTCTGTTCGGCCGCCGCCTCGGCCTATGCGGGTCTACCGGATGTCCGAGCCCATATCGCCGGCGACGACTGGGGATTCGGCTTTAACATCGGTTACCTGTACATGCCGGACGACGCCACCCGCATCGGGCTGGCCTATCGCTCGGCCATCAAGCAAAAACTGCGCGGCACGGCGACCTTCACCCTTCCCGACAACTTGCCCGGAGGCGGAGGTTCGCCGATCAATGCAGGTATCCAAAGCGCACTGGCCAACAGCAATGCCGCCCTCGACATCACCACGCCGGAGAGCGCCTCGCTCAGCGCATTCCACCAGTTGACCCCCCGCTGGGCAGTGATGGGCGCGCTCAATTGGGTTCGGCATGACAGGCTGCAAAGCATTGAAATCAACATGCCCACCGCGCAGATCCCGGGACGGCAGATAAACTACCCGACGGCGTGGCGCAATAGCTGGAGCGCCGCCCTCGGCACCAGTTACCAACTCGACGACCATTGGACCTTGCGCGGCGGCTATATGATCGATCAGACCCCGGTGTCCAGTCCGAGCAATGCGCTGACCCTGCTGCCGGACAGTACACGCCACATCTTTGCGCTCGGCACCAGCTACCGGGTCGATGCGCACGACACCATCGACGTCGCCTACAGCTACATAAAATTGGCACAGGCGAACATCAGCGACACCAGCAACAGCGCCGCCGGCACGCTATACGGCAGCTATCACACCCATGTCAATCTGTTGGGCATCGGCTGCACCCACCGCTTCTAACATGTATCGCCCTCTTGCTCAGACGACGTAATCAGAGCTCCCCCGGCGTCGCGCTTGGCGTCGGGGGCTTTTCGCAGCGCATTGACGAGACCATCAAGGCGGCAATACCGTGCGCGCCAACAGATCGTGCTGCGTTTTGGACTAAACCTGGACAGTGCCAGAGACGGGAGAGATAACAGACAAGATGCCCGGCGGGCCCACCAGGCCGCGTCCATCAAGGACGCTTATGCGCGCAAGACGAGTTGCACATGGTCGAGCTTATAACTGGCGGCGGCCAACAGACTACGCACTGCTTGCGGATCGAACCGGCGCCGTGACGACGGCGCCATCTGCCGCACCAGTCGGTTCAAGGTGAGTTGGATATCGCGTAGATCGCGCTCGACAGAGGTGGCGTGGTGGCGGGATGCCATAGGTCGAACTCCTTTGCACTTCACATCATGAAGGAGCTGCCGTCTGGAGGGCGGCAGGCCGAGCGAAGGTTGACAGACCGGGCATCTCAACCGGCACACCGGCGAGCCGAAGCCCGCCGGTGTCCTCCGCCGGCCCGCCATAGACGCACGGATCGACGAAATAACAAACGCTGTTTTTCATGCTGCGTTCGGAGATACGGCAAGGCTGTCAAACCTCGGTTGCTTCTTTTCAGTCGCAACGGTAACGGAGGTTAGGAGCCAAGGCAGAGCACGTCAAGGGAGCGCGGTTCGGCCGACAGGCAACGTTGCGACTGCCGTAGATGTTTGTGCCAATTCCTGACAGCCATATGGCTAGCAGGAGCATGGCAGGCAAGAAGAGATACATCCATCGCGCTAGTCCAGGCTCGCCTAACCGTCATGACGTATGCTGCAGCCCCGCCCGGCCTCCTTGGCACGATAAAGCGCATTGTCAGCCGCTTCGATCAGTTGATCGATGTCCACGTCTCGCGCGGCCTTCACGGCAATACCGATACTGACCGACAAGTGGACCGGGCGGGTTGCCGGCAGTGGCGCAATCTCGCCGACCTTTTCGTGAATGCGGGCGGCGATGGCATCGACGGCGGCATCGGATGGCGCACTCAGCAGGAGCAGGAACTCCTCACCGCCATAGCGGCCAACCCTATCGTAATCGCGCACGGCAGATCGGATGGCATGGGCCACATTCCGCAGCGCCTCATCGCCGGCAAGATGGCCAAAAATATCATTCACCCGTTTGAAGTAATCCACATCGATCATCATAATGCCTACGCGCGTCTCATCGAGCGCCGCTTGATGAATGGCATTTTGGACCAAATCTAAAATCGCACCGCGGTTATATAAACCGGTCAACGTGTCATGCATGGACTTCTGACGTAAATCTTCCTGCGTGGACTGCAGCGTTCTATTCTGGTCGTGAATATCCTGATACAGCCTGGACTTGTCGATATAAATCGAAATGAGTTGCGCAATGCGCTTAAACGAATCCAGATGCGCACCCTGATAGGTATTGCGCCTTTTGCTGGAGAAAAACAGAAACCCCACCGGTTTGCCATCCACCACCAGCGGGCAGGTCAAGCTGGAGCGAATACCTTCCGCCAGCATGAGTCTCGTCGAGGTGGAGTCAGGCTTCCTTTTCAGATACACAGCCAGGTCATTGATGATCCTCGGTTCGCCGTCGGCCAAGATCTGCAGCAAACTGCTATTGGCCAAGGCCGCCTGAAAACCCTTGGTCAGACGCATGTTTCCGGGATTGCTCGAATGAGCCCAGACCAGTTGCAAGGATGCGCCATCTTCTGAAATCAACGCGCACGCCAGCCGGGAGTACGGGATAACGGTCCGGAACGCCTGATAGGCCCGGCTTAATACATCCTCCAGCAAAACTCCCTTGGATAGCTCTGCGGATAATGAATGAATTTTGGCAAACAGCTCAATGCGTTTAGCATAAGACGCGGCGAGAGTGAGAATTTCCTGTGCCACACCGGAAAAAGGGTCGTCAGGAGGGATATCGAATGCGATAGAAAAATGCTCGTTCTGCAACTGCTTGAGCGCATAAACCACTTGCTCGTATGACAAAAGGAACTCCAAAACCAAAATTAACCACACGGACACCACGGAGTGTGGTGATCACCATCCGCCAGAGCGGCTAAGTACATCGCACTCTGGCCGCAGTTAATTTAGCTTTAATCAAGCCCCATCAAATTTCGCGCCGGATTCCAACGAAGAGCCCATCCGAATGGGCACAAATACGACACAGAGTCCATTTCGTCGCCGACCCCAGCGTGACGACTAAAGCGTAGATAAGTCGATGAGAACTTTTCATCGCGCAAACCAAGTCAAGGTCGTGTTGTTGTCGGCAGCACACACGGGCACGGTGAAAAGTCAGGACTCTCGCACCTACTGTGCTCAAGCTTGCGCTTCAGGGTCTTTCCACTGCGTAGCCGGCAAGAATAGGTATATAGACAAAAATGTACCTATGGGGAAACCGATGAGCCCGAGAGCAAAAATAATCTCGGAAACTTTGCGAGAAATTTCATTTTTCTGGTAAGAGCCGTATGCGGGCAGACCATGCGAAAAAACGGGCAATGTCCCATTCACTCCCTTAGCCTCCCCAACGGCACTCTCCTGCCCAAGCGTATTGTCGAGGCCACCATGGAAGAAGGCATGGTCGACCGGATCGCATTCCATCCGAAGCATTGCCCCCCGTTCGAAGATTTGTTTAACAGCCTCGATCTTGAATTCTTCGGGGTAACCCACGGTACTCATGACATCTCCTTGGTACCTCAGTTTAAGGCGAGGAAGCATCTACTGCACTCAGGGCGATTCAGATAAAATGACATTCAGGTGACCAAGCGATGCCCTTGATGCGGTCGTGTACGGGATACTTTACGCCGACTCTGAGCTTTCAACGTAGCGCAAAAACAGATTGGGCATGTAATGATTGGGCATTAGGAATTATCGTCTCTTTGAAATAATTAACGCCTGTATCGAAAGAGTTTTCCATGAGAAAAATTTTAAAAACAAATAGCTCGATAAAATATCGCCCGGAAGTGGATGGTTGTCGAGGACTAGCAATTTCCTTGGTTATTCTATTTCATTATTTCCCGCGCGTTCTCAGCGGAGGTTTTGTTGGGGTTGATGTTTTTTTTGTAATATCTGGATATTTAATAACAAGCTTAATAATAATTGACCTTAACACCAATAGTTTTTCCTTTTTCAATTTCTATTTTCGACGGATTAGACGAATATTTCCATCATTGGTAACAGTGATTTTTTGCTGCATAATAGGAGGTTGGTTCGCATTGACTCTCGATGAATTTTCATCGCTTGGAAAGTATGTTGCGTGGAGCTCTGTATTTCTCAGCAATTTCCTTCTCTTATCAGAACATGGTTATTTTGATGTTGCAGCTGTGCTTAAGCCATTTTTGCATCTATGGTCTCTCGCCATTGAAGAACAGTTCTATTTGATTTGGCCATTTTTTCTTTTTACAATTTTTCGTTACCGGTTTGGCATCTTGTTTCTTGCCATCCTAGTTGGCGGATCCTATTTTTTGAATGTTCACAATATAAAAACAAATCCTTCAAGTGATTTTTACATGCCATTCACCAGATTTTGGGAGCTTGGCATTGGTAGTATTTTGTCCTGGGCACAGATGAGTCGTGATCACCTAACAAAAGATGCACTTTTAAATTTTAAATCGATACACTTAACGAGACCAGCTAATGAAGCACTAGGATTAATCGGACTTGCTCTTATCTTGTTTTCTGCAATATTTTTTTCAGATTCAGACGCATTCCCAGGGAAAATCGCTCTTCTTCCAACGCTTGGCACCGCATTACTAATTGGTAGTTCCCAATCCACTTTCCTTGGTAGAAAAATCTTTGCCTCCCGTCTTCCGGTTCTGCTTGGGAAAGTAAGCTACCCTCTCTACTTGTGGCACTGGCCACTACTGTCCTTTATGGTTATTATGTCGGGAGATCGTGTACCTGCAGAAGTAAGATTTGTTGTCATGCTCGTCGCATTAACCCTGTCCATATTGACATATAGACTAATAGAGATTCCATGCCGGTTTCATGGATCGCTGCGGAAGAACTCCGGGATCCTCATTTTATCCATGGCGATACTGGGGTTAACTGGACTATATATCAATCAAAAATCTGGGAGCGTTCTAGGAAAATTCGATCCAATCAACCCTTGGCAGGGAACCAGCCCCTTTGGCGGAGTTACTCATGATAGAGATTGTGATGAGAAATTTCCTCAATTTTCCAAATATCACCGTTGTCTAGTTAGCAAAGAAAATTCTGCCCCTAATATTGTGATTATCGGTGACTCACATAGTGCACACTTCTACAGCGCCCTTGCTGAAAAATATAGTAATCAGAACGTGATGAATATCGATTACCAGGGATGCTTGCCTTTTACAGGAACAAGAAGCCCAGAATGTGCCCAGGCCGTAAGTGAGACTTATAATTTTCTTACAACGTCCTCATCCATACATACCGTGTACTTGGCAGGATTTTGGCATCATTTGCTGGTTGGCGGTTTTATCAAAGACGTGATTGGAGGCGGAATATTAAATCACTGGAGTGAAAATTATGCTTCTAATTTCGAACATGACGGCTTTCATCTAATAAAGCGGCTACTAGATAGTGGCAAGAATGTTGTATTTATAAGAGATATACCAGATCTAGATTTTTTCCCATCCGAATGCATTCATTTTCGACCTGTCGAAACATTTTGGAAGGTGCGAGAGCCCTGCGCAATGGACAGGCGAAACTACGAGGCTCGCGAAGCTCAGGCGGATCAACTTATAACTAAGCTACTGGCACAGTACCCCGAGGTAAAAGTTTTAAATCCAAGGGATCTTTTATGTGATAAAAATTACTGTTATGCGATTATGGGCGGTAAATTGCTTTACCATGACAGACATCACCTGTCACTTTTCGGTTCTAGATATCTTATTGAGCATATGAAATGATATTGAATAGCTCCGAGGGCAGTAGATGCTTCCTTAAACTGAAGCACCAAAGAGGCGTCATGGGTTCCAAGCGTTACCACGAAGAACTCAAGATCGAAGCCGTTATCTTGCATAGCGACTGCCCACCCGCCGCAAGCCGGCGAAGACCACCACGCCATAGTCATCAAGGCTATCGTAGAAAGCATCGACCATGTCATGGCCGACGAGGTCAAAGTCAATTTCTTTGTGATGAACATCGAAGATATGGTTGCCGAAGGCGAAATCTACGCCACGTTCTTCCCCGGCAAAGATCGTCTTGCCGCGGACTTGCTACGTAACGGGGCTCCTACGGTTGCAAAACACTCGTCTATCATCATCGGAAGCCGGATTGCCACCTAATCGGTGGTATACCAACTGGGGAACAGTCAAGAGCCAGCAAGTTACTGCTCTGTGGCCACGCTCTATCGTTGCTGTGACTTTATTCGAGTCCGAAGAGTCGCAATATTTGGAGGGGGAGCAAAGCAAGGGAGAAAAGCAAAAATCCCGATCTCGCCACCGTATGATTTGGTTAAGAAATCGGGATTTTTTGTGTCTGGCGGAGAGAGGGGGATTCGAACCCCCGTCAGGGTATTACCCTGAACACGCTTTCCAGGCGTGCGACTTAAACCACTCATCCATCTCTCCGGATTTCCGGCACCAACGGCGTTTCGCCGTCAGAGGCTGCGCAGTATAAAAGGACGGGGCCGGTTTGGCAAGCGTTTAGCCGAAAGTTTACCCTCGCGCGGCAAAACAAAGCGGCTCGGGCGGGGTCAAGACCTCGGCGACATCTTCGGGTAGAATCAATGCATCAACATATGATCTCAACGATGACAATGCGTATTGCACTCGCTCAGTTCAATCCGATTGTCGGCGATATCGCCGGCAACACCGACAAGATTCTCGCCCTGGCGCAACAGGCCATCGCCCAAGGCGCCGATATGCTGGTGACGCCCGAATTGGCGCTGACCGGCTACCCGCCGGAAGACCTGCTGCTGCGCGATCATTTCTATCGCGAGTGTGCCAAGGGGCTTGGCCGCCTGATGGATCTGGACGGTATCACGCTGGTGGTCGGCCATCCGTTCAAGCAGGGTAACGAGCGCTTCAACGCCGCCACGGTGTTGCGCGACGGCAACCGCCTGGGTACCTATTGCAAGATGCAGTTGCCCAACGACGAAGTCTTCGACGAATGCCGCTACTTCACCCCGGGCGCGGCGCCGTTGGTGTTCGAACAAAACGGCGTCAAGGTCGGCGTGCTGATCTGCGAGGACGTGTGGCAGGTCGAACCGGCCGCCGAAGCCGCGGATGCCGGCGCCGAGGTGCTGGTGGTGCTCAACGCCTCGCCGTTCCATCGCAACAAGCTCGCGGTGCGTCACGATGTGGCGCGCTATCGCAGCGAGGAAACCGGTTTGGCCATCGCCTACGTCAACATGGTGGGCGGCCAGGACGAATTGGTGTTCGACGGCGCCTCGTTCGCCGTCGACAAGCACGGCCGGGTGGTGGCGCAATCGCCGGCCTACGTCGACGATCTGCTGCTGGTGGACATGGTCGAGGGCGACATCCGCCCCGGCGCGATGGCGCCGCAGCCGGATGCGCTGGAAAGCGTCTACCAGGCGCTGGTGCTCGGCGTGCGCGACTATATCGGCAAAAACCGTTTCCCGGGCGTGCTGCTCGGTTTGTCGGGCGGCATCGATTCGGCGTTGACCATGGCGATCGCCTGCGACGCGCTCGGCGCGGACAAGGTGCACGCCGTGATGATGCCGTCGCGCTATACCGCCGATATCAGCGTCAGCGACTCGCGCCAGATGGTGCAGCTGCTGGGCGTGCAATACGACGAGATCGAAATTTGGCCGATGTACCAGTCCTTCATGAATGGACTGGCGCCCGCTTTCGCCGGACTGGCGGAGGACACCACCGAAGAGAACCTGCAGGCGCGCATTCGCGGCACGCTGCTGATGGCGTTGTCGAACAAGACCGGCAAGCTGGTGCTGACCACCGGCAACAAATCGGAAATGACCACCGGCTATTGCACGCTGTACGGCGACATGGCCGGCGGCTTCGCGGTGCTCAAAGACGTGGCCAAGACCTTGGTGTATCAATTGTCGACCTGGCGCAACCGCGATGGCGAGGTGATTCCCGAGCGTATCATCACCCGCCCGCCCTCGGCGGAACTACGGCCGGATCAGATCGACCAAGACAGCCTGCCGCCCTACGAGGTGCTGGACGCGATCATGGTGCGCTATATGGAAGACAACCGCTCTGCCGAGGAAATCGTCGCCGAGGGTTACGCCCGCGCCGATGTCGAGCGCGTGGTGCGGCTCCTCAAGATCAACGAATACAAACGCCGTCAGGCACCGGTCGGGCCGCGCGTCACGCATCGCGGGTTCGGCAAGGACTGGCGTTATCCGATCACCAATCGTTTCAGCTGAGTCTCATGAAAAAACTTTTCCTCGCCGCCGTGCTGCTGGCTCTGGCCGGCACACTGCAGGCCGCGGCGATTCCGCAGCTCAAGGCGTTCATCGCCGGTTCCTCGACCCTGACCGCCGATTTCCAGCAGGTGATCACCAGCAAGGGTAAGCGCAACGAAGCCAGCGGTACGCTGTCGATCGCGCGGCCGGGCAAATTCCTTTGGGTGTACAACAAACCCTACGATCAACTGATCGATGGCGACGGCAAGCGCTTGTGGATCTACGACAAAGAGTTGTCGCAGGTCACCACCCGTCCGCTCAACGCCGCGCTGGGCTCCAGCCCGGCCGCGCTGCTGGCCGGCAGCAATGCCATCGAGCGCGACTACACGCTGCGGGAAGCCGGCAACGACAAGGGCCTGGCGTGGCTGACCGCCACGCCGAAGAAGGATGAGAACACCTTCAAGGCGATCCGTATGGGCTTCAGCAACAACGTGCTGCAGGTGATGGAGTTGTCGGACACCTTCGGCAATCTGACGCGCATCAGCTTCAGCAATCTGAAGAAGAACCCGGATCTGCCGGCCAGCCTGTTTCACTTCACCCCGCCCAAGGGCGTGGATGTGATCAGCGATCAGTAAGCCCATGGCCGACCTCTTTGCCGCCGAACCCGCCAAACCGCTTGCCGAAGCGCTGCGTCCGGACAATCTGGACGCCGTCATCGGCCAGCAGCATCTGATCGGGCCGGGCAAGCCGCTCAGGGTGGCGATAGACAGCGCCACGCCGCACTCGATGATCCTGTGGGGCCCGCCCGGCGTCGGCAAGACCACGCTGGCGCGCATTCTGGCCAAGAGTTTCGAGGCCGAATTCATTCCGGTGTCGGCGGTGCTCGCCGGGGTCAAGGAGATTCGCGAGGCGGTCGAGCGCGCGCATCAGGTGCTGGCGCAATACGGCCGCCGCACCATCCTGTTCGTCGACGAAGTGCATCGCTTCAACAAAAGCCAGCAGGACGCGTTTCTGCCGTTCGTCGAATCGGGCCTGCTGACCTTCATCGGCGCCACCACGGAAAACCCGTCGTTCGAGGTGAACTCGGCGCTATTGTCGCGCGCCCAGGTTTACGTGCTGACGCCGCTATCCGCCGAAGAGCTGCGCGCGTTGTTCGAGCGCGTGCGTCAGTTGGGGGAACTCGATGGCTTGACCGTCGACGAGTCGGCGCTCGAAACCCTGGTCGGTTATGCCGACGGCGACGGCCGACGCTTTCTCAATTTGATCGAGCAGGCCCGCACCGCGGCGCGGGCTCGCAAGGCCGATACCATCGACGCGGCCTTCCTCGGCGAGGTGTTGTCGCTCAATGCGCGCCGCTTCGACAAGGGCGGCGACGCCTTTTACGACCAAATATCGGCCCTGCACAAGTCGGTGCGCGGCTCGAACCCGGATGGCGCCTTATACTGGCTGACGCGCATGCTCGACGGCGGCGCCGATCCGCGCTACCTGGCGCGCCGCCTGGTGCGCATGGCCTGGGAGGATATCGGCCTGGCCGACCCGCGCGCCGCACGCGTGGCGCTGGATGCCGCCGACACCTTCGAACGGCTCGGCAGCCCCGAGGGCGAACTGGCGCTGGCGCAGGCGGCCATCTATCTTGCTGTGGCGGCCAAGAGCAATGCGGGCTACATGGCGTATAATGCGGTTCGTGCCCATATTCGCCAGGACGGCTCGCGGCCGGTTCCGGTGCATTTGCGCAACGCCCCCACCCGGCTGATGAAAGAACTCGGCTACGGCAAGGAATACCGTTACGCCCACGACGAACCCAATGCCTACGCGGCGGGCGAAACCTATTTGCCCGACGGGCTGGAAGACCAGCACTGGTATAACCCGGTCGATCGCGGGCTGGAAGCAAAAATTCAGGAAAAACTGGCGTATCTCCGAAAACTGGACCAGGACGCCAAGAAATCACAGGACTAGAAATGCTAGATATCCAACTTCTTCGCACCGATTTGCAACAAGTGGCCGCGCGTCTCGCCGGCCGTGGCTACACGCTCGACACCGCGCTGTTCTCGCAACTGGAATCCGAACGCAAATCCCTGCAGACCCGCATGCAGGAACTGCAGGCACAACGCAACGCCAGCTCCAAGCAGATCGGCGAAGCCAAGCGCAAGGGCGAGGACGCCAGTGCCATCCTGGCGCAAGTGGCGACGCTTGGCGACGAACTCAAGGCCGCCGAGCAGGCGTTCGAGGCGGTGCAAGGCAAGCTGGATATGTGGCTGATGAGCATCCCCAACCTGCCGCACGAATCGGTGCCGGTGGGCCGCGACGAGCACGACAATGTCGAAGTGCGCAAGGTCGGCGTGCCGCGTAGCTTCGATTTCGAGGTCAAGGACCATGTCGACGTCGGCGCCCCGCTGGGCCTGGACTTCGAAACCGGCGCCAAGCTGTCGGGTGCGCGCTTCACCGTACTCAAGGGCGGCATCGCCCGGCTGCACCGCGCGCTGGCGCAGTTCATGCTCGACACCCACACCCAGGCGCACGGCTACCGCGAGTGCTACACCCCGTACATCGTCAACGCCGAAGTGCTGTACGGCACCGGCCAGTTGCCCAAGTTCGCCGAGGATATGTTCAAGGTGACCAAGGGCGGCGACGAAAACGGTCCGGATCAGTACCTGATCTCCACCTCTGAGATCACGCTGACCAACACCGTGCGCGAAAGCATTCTCAAGCTCGACGAGCTGCCGCTGAAGATGACGGCGCACTCGCCCTGCTTCCGCTCCGAGGCCGGCTCCTATGGCCGCGACACGCGCGGCATGATCCGCCAGCACCAATTCGACAAGGTCGAGATGGTGCAAGTCGCCCATCCCGAGCATTCGATGGCGGCGTTGGACGAGATGGTCGGCCATGCCGAAGCTATTCTGAAAAAACTGGGACTGCCCTATCGCGTAATCACGCTGTGCACCGGCGATATGGGGTTCGGCGCAGCCAAGACCTTCGACCTGGAAGTGTGGCTGCCGGCGCAAAATACCTACCGCGAAATCTCCAGTTGCTCCAACTGTGGCGACTTCCAAGCGCGCCGCATGATGGCTCGCTTTAAGGACGAGAACGGCAAGAACCAGTACGTGCACACCCTCAACGGCTCCGGCCTGGCTGTCGGCCGCACCCTGGTGGCGGTGCTGGAAAACTATCAGAACGCCGATGGCAGCGTCACCGTGCCGGCGGCGCTGCGTCCGTACATGGGCGGGCTGGAGAAGATCGCCGTCTGAACATGCGCTCAAACGCCGTGCGTTGCTTCGCGAACGCACGGCTACACGAAACGCCGTTGTTTCTCGCGAAACAACGGCGTTTTGATTTTTGCGGTTTATTAGCTGAGTGCGAGACGCCGGTGGCGCAGCAACTGCTCGAACGCCTCCGCCGGCATGGGACGGCTATAGAAATACCCCTGGCCGGACTGACAACCGTGAGCCACCAGGAAGTCGCGCTGCTCGGGGCGCTCGACGCCTTCGGCCACCAAATCCAGACCCAGGCTGTGGGCAATCGAGATGATGGCGCGGGTAATCGCCACGTCGTCGCTGTCCTTGTGCAGATCCATGATGAAGGAACGATCGATTTTCAGGCCATGCACCGGTAGGCGCTTGAGGTAGGACAGGGAAGAATAACCGGTGCCGAAATCGTCGATCGACAGATACACGCCCAGTTGCTGCAACTGGCGCAGCACACCGGTCATGGCCTCGCCCTCGTCCATCGCCACGCTTTCGGTGACTTCCAATTCCAGGCATTCGCTGGGTAGTCCATGGGTCTGCAAAGTCTGGCGGACGGTTTCGACGATACCCCCGTATTTGAACTGTCGCCCGGAGACATTGACGGCGATGCGCCCCGCCCGCAGGTCGGCGTCGCGCCAGCGGCGTAGTTGCCGGCAGGCTGTGTGCAGCACCCATTCGCCGATCGCGATGATCAGCGAGCTGTCTTCGGCGATGGGGATGAACTCGTCCGGCGGGACCAGCCCGCGCTGCGGGTGACGCCAGCGGATCAGCGCTTCGGCGCCGCACAGCTCGCCACTGGCCAGATCCACCTTGGGTTGATACCACAGCTCCAGTTCGTTTTGCGCCAGGCCGCGCCGCAGGGCCGACTCCAGGCTCAGGCGTTCCAACGCATGGGCATTCATATCGCCGGCGTAGAACTGGAAGGTGTTCTTGCCGCACTCCTTGGCGCGGATCATGGCCGCGTCGGCGTTGCCCAGCAAATGTTGCGCCGAACGGCCATCGTCCGGATACAAGCTGATGCCGATGCTGGCGGAGACGAACACCTCATGACCGGCGACGACCGTGTCGCCGGACAAAGCGGACAGCAACGCCTGGGCATGGCAAGCCACTTGCTGCACGCTTTCCACTTCAGGGATCAATACCACGAATTCGTCGCTGGCCAGCCGTCCGATCAAGCTGCCTTCCGGCATCAGATCCTGCAAAGTGTCGGCCACCCGCGTCAGCAGCTCGTCGCCTGCTTTGAGTCCCAGGGTATCGTTCAGCAGCTTGAAGCGGTCGAGATCGATATACATCAATGCCAGCCGCAGATCGCCTGCCGCCGCGCATTCGAGCGACTCTTGCAGGCACTCGGTAAACAACATGCGGTTTGCCAGGCCGGTCAGGGCATCGTGGCTGGCGAGAAACTTCAGCCGCGCCTCGGTCTGTTTGCTCTGGGTAATGTCCGAGAAGACGCCGACGTAATGACGGTGGATGTCGCCCTCGCCGACGACGGCGGTCACGCTCAAATGCGCGGTATACAGGCTGCCGTCCTTGTGACGGTTGATGATTTCGCCCTGCCAACGGCCGTCGTGACGCAGGCAACGCCAGAAATGCGAGCGGAATTCCGGCGCCTGTTTGCCGGAAGACAGCACACCGGGCACCTTGCCGACGACTTCGTCGGGGTGGTAGCCGGTGATGCGGGTGAAGGCGGGATTGACCGACTCGATGACGCCATCGCCATTGGTAATCAGAATGCCTTCCATGGTCGACTCGAAAACCGTTTCGGCCAACATCAAGCTATGTTGCGACTCCGACAATGCCCGGTCGCGTTCGAACAGCATCTGATGCAGTTCCAGCAGGAAGGCCTGCTCGATGCTATGCAGGATATCGGAGAACCCGACGAGCCCCACCAGTTCGCCATCGCCGTCCAGCACCCCCAGATGACGGATCTGGTGCGCCAGCAGCAGGTTACGGGCATCGGCCAGGGTCGTGCGACCGCAGACCGCCTTGAGCGAACGCGAACACACTGTGGACAGCGGGCCGGCGAGCTGGCCTTGCGCCATCAGCCGCACCACGTCGCGCTGGGTCAGAATGCCATAGGTCGCCGCCGACAGGCGCACCACCACCGCATCGCGCCCCTGGGTGCGCATCTGCACCACGGCATCGTTGATGTCGACCGTGCCGTCCAAAATGCACGGACTGGGCATCGATACGGTATCGAGCCGGCGCAAACCCAGGAAGGAGTCGCTGCCCTGGTGCCGGATGATATCGGTCATCGATAGTATGCCCAACGGCAGATGATCCGCCGCAACCAACGCATGACGAATCCGCTTGTCGTGAAACATCACTACGGCATCCTGAACGGTGGTTTCCGGCGGCAGGGTCGCCACCGGCGAGGTCATCACATCTGCCAAACGCAGCGGGGCCGCCCCCGCTTCGAAGATCTCGGGACGAACGGCGTCGGTTTCCGTCCAGATGCCAAGCGCACGATCCGATTCGTCCACCACGAGGATGGAGCTGCAGCGCCGTTCGGACATTCGTTGCGCGGCTTCGCGCACAAGCATGTCCGGCGACCCGCGTAGGATCTCCGTGCTCATGATGTGGGTGACCGGCTGGAACAGAATAGACATCATCGACTATTTAAACTATTTGTTAAATATAAGTAAGGCATTAACCGGCATTCTATTTATATATGTTCTACATATCAACAATCCGGGTAGCGGCGCGAGGCAAGCGGAAATGGGGGGAGCTAAAAACAAAACGGCTTTGCCGCCGCAAGGGGGCAAAGCCGTTGCAAACCCGAGCGGGTTTCAGGGTTTGTCTTTGTCGTCGTAAGGCGGGAAGCCGAAGCCGGAGAACATCTGCTTGGCCTGTTCCTGCATGCGATTTTGCATCTCCAGATACATACCTGTGCTTTGTTCCAGGTAGTTCGACATCATGTTCTGCATCGCCGGCCCCTGGAACTTCATGAATTCGCTCCAGAGATTGGTATTGAACATGGCATTGTCGCCGTACAGCGCACGCGCTTGCTCGCGAATCTTTTGCTGCAACTGCTCGAACATCTGCAAATTCTTTTCCAGGAAAGGGCCCATCATGCCCTGCATGGCTTGGCCGTAGAACCGGATGAACTGGGTCAGCACTTCGTAGCTGAACATCGGCGCGCCGCCGTTTTCTTCTTCCAGGATGATCTGCAACAGCACGCTACGGGTGATATCTTCCTGCGTCTTGGCGTCAACGACTTGAAGGTCGACCTGGTCGAGCACCAGTTGTTTGACATCCCCCAGGGTGATGTAGGAACTGGTGGCCGTGTCATACAGGCGACGGTTCGGGTATTTTTTGATGACCCGCTTTTCAACACTCATGCAATGCTCCCTGTATTGTGTGTGGGGGGTACGCCATCGAATCTACATAAATGCAACAGTCTAAAGCAATAGCACTAGAACGCCATCAATACTACATGATACATTCTGCCGTCATGTTGCGGCGCGTCAATTTATTATGTCGTTCGCCCATTTTATCGACTCCAAGCGAGGGTACAACATGTTTGCGATCAACGAGCAATTCAGCAAGCTTTCCAGCAACGGTTTCGAGAATATTCTGCGCCTGGCGCAAATCTCGCTCGACAGCGGCGAGCGACTCATCAAGCAACAATTCGAACTCTCCAAGCAGGCCCTGGAGGACAACGTCCAGATCGCTCAGGAGCTGGCCGGCATCAGCGACCCGCAACAAGCGCTCAACCACATCAACAAGGTATTCAGCCAATCTTTCGAGAAGGCGGTTCAGAATTCGCGCGGTCTATACGACATCGTGTCGCAAACCCAGACCGAGCTGAGCGCGCTGACGGAGGATAGCCTCGGCCGTATCAACAAGTCGCTGCTCTCCTCGCTCGATACGCTGTCGCAGCACAGCCCGGCAGGCTCCGATGCCGCAGTCAACGCCATCAAGTCGTCGTTCGCCGCCGCCACGGCCACGATCAGTAGCCTGACCCGCGCCGCCCAACAGGTGGCCGAGTTCGCCGACACCAGCGTCAAGGCCGCTTCCAGCGCAACCGCCGACGCCGCCAAGGCACCGACCAAGCGTAGCGCAGCCTCCCAGGCTTGATTTACCCGTCGCCTCCGAAATGGCCGCCCCAAGGCGGCCATTTTTGTTGCCGGTCTGGCCTCGCGCCACAGGAAGTGCATGCAAGCCCCGGCAGAGAGGTTTACAATCCGGGGTTTTGAACCCCCTCCCTTCATGGTTCAGCGCATGCAAATCAGCCACAACTTCGATGCCGGCAGTATCGAGATCGTCTCCGCCGACCAGTTCGAAAACATCCAACTGCGCATCCGTCCGGACAATGCCGCGCATTTCGCCCAGTGGTTCTACTTCCGCCTGCAAGGTGCGGCTTACCAGCATTGCACGATCAAATTCCTCAATGCCGGCGAGTGCGCCTATCCGAAAGGCTGGGCCGATTACCAACCGATGGCATCCTACGATCGCGTCAACTGGTTCCGCGTGGCCGCCGAATTCGATGGCGAGGTGATGACCATCGATCATGTCCCGCTGGCCAACAGCATTTATTACGCCTATTTCGAACCGTACTCGTATGAGCAGCACCTGAACCTGGTCGGCCAGGCGCAAGGTTCGGGCCTATGCCAAGTATCGTGCCTGGGCGCTACCGTCGAAGGGCGCGACATGGATCTGCTGACCATCGGTCACGAAGTCGAGTCCGATCTCAAGGTATGGATCATCGCGCGTCAGCACCCGGGCGAAACCATGGCCGAGTGGTTCGTCGAAGGCCTGCTCAATCGCCTACTGGATCCACAAGACCCGACCTCGCGCGCCCTGCTCGATCGCGCCACCTTCTACGTGGTGCCGAACATGAACCCGGATGGCGCGATCCGTGGCAACCTGCGCACCAATGCCGCCGGCGCCAACCTGAATCGCGAATGGCTCGAACCCACGGCCGAGACGAGTCCGGAAGTGCTGTGCGTCCGCGAGAAGATGCGCGAGACCGGCGTCGATCTGTTCTTGGATATCCACGGCGACGAAGGCCTGCCCTACGTATTCTTCTCCGGCACGGAAGGCATCCCGTCCTACGATGCGCGCATCGCAGCCATCGAAAACGAGTTCAAGGCGCTGTTCAAGCTCGCCAGCCCGGATTTCCAGGACGAACACGGCTATGAGCGCAAGGCGCCCGGTCAGGCCGATCTGTCGATGGCCACCAACTGGGTGGGCGAACAGTTCCGCTGCCTGGCATACACGCTGGAAATGCCGTTCAAGGACAACGCCAATCTGCCGGACGACGACTATGGCTGGAGTGGCCAGCGCAGTCTGCGCCTGGGCGAAGCGATGCTGAGCGCCATTTACGGCGTTCTCGGTAAAGTGCGTTAAAACGTGCGTTGCCTCCGGCGAACGCACGCTACCATGGCGTAGGGTGCGTTCGCGAAGCAACGCACCATCCCGCCGATACCGGCACAAAAAAAAGCGCCCGCTAGGGCGCTCTTTTTTTGGTCGTTGCTTGGCCGGATCAGATGGCCAGATCCTGCAGCGTCTTACCGGCGCTCAGCAGCTCTTGCACCCATACCGGCTTGCGGCCACGACCGGTCCAGGTCATTTCCGGATGCTGCGGATGACGATACTTCGCTTCTACCGGCTTGCGCACGCCACCGCTCTTGCCCAACACCTCTTCGATGGTCAGGCCATGAGCCTTGGCCAATTCCATGATTTGCTTCTTGGCCTTGGCTTTTTCTTCGTGCTCGCGAGCCTTAATCTCGGTTTCTACTTGTGCCTTCAGATTGAGGAGATCGGCATAGCTATGTTTGTGGAGTTCCATTTTATCAATCTACCTTGTCATGTTCGTTTAGATTAAGCAGCAAGAAGGTGCGCTGAAGATTCATTGGCCCAAATGCTTTCGCATGCGGCTCGTGCCCCGGGCATCACGGCTAGTGTCTTATTCTTTTGGTGCAGTAGCACTAATTTTATTCATCAACATGCGAATATGGCAAGGAAAGATTTTCAACAGAGCATTTATTGTCGACATCCAAGTAAATTCCTTCATCCCAACTGGCCGACTGAATCGCCGCCAATGCCTGATATTGCCCATCGGCATCACGCGCCACGTTGACGATCATTCCGATGGATTGCCCTTCCATTCCAGGCGAATATAACGCCCCCCCGGCACTGGACAAAATAGATAATTTCACACGGTACATGCGGCGTTTTATTTTCCCCAAATAGCGCGTCCGGGCAATAATCTCCTGCCCCGGATAGCAACCCTTGGTAAAACTGATCGCGCCAAATAAATCCATATTGACCATCTGCGCCACGAATTGCTCTTGAGTGGCCGCCGTGATCCAGGGTATGCCGGCAGCGATATCCAGCAACGACCAGGCCTCGTCGCCGATCTCGGTTACCGTTGTCGGCAAGCCCGCGCGCAATACCTCTGCCTCGGCGTCACCCAGCGCCAGCAGCACACCGCCGCTGGGAAGACGAATGCACATCGACCCATTGGCATAACCCGCCGACTGCAATGGCTGAATAGGCAAGTCATACCCTTTGGCCGTCAGCGCCATTTCCGCTTGTTCGCCTTTAAATCCAAACAAGCAAAACGCTTCATCAATCGACAATTTTACCTTGGAGCGCATAATAAACATCGTTAGGCGCTTAGCGATGCTTTCAGCTAAATCCGACGCGACAAGCAAGAAATAACTTTCTTCCGATTTCCAGCAGAGGGATGAGGCCAGTAGCCGTCCCTTGGCAGAAGAATAGCCGGTATATTGTGCGTTACAGCCATCCAGTAATCGAACATCATTACTCAATTGCCCCTGCAAAAAAGTCGCGGCATCCTCTCCTGTCACGCGCAGCAGTCTGAATTGGCTTAACCGGCAAATCACCGCGCCCTGATTCAGCGCCGTCACTTGCGCCGCATATTGGGCATCACCCCATTCGGCTTGTGGGTTTACCGTTTCCAGGGACTCAAGTTTGGACTGGGTGCTCATGTGATTTCGCCCTTCTCTGTATTAATGATGACAATGCTACCAAAATCGGAGCGTGGGCCAAAGTCGTCCGCCAAACCAATTCATGCCAAAGGCATAATATAATTGTTTTCAGGACGTTATTGCCGAATAGACAAAAAACTTACAAATTTCCATAATAAGCGTTTGACAGCCTATCGATTCGCCAGTATAGTTCTGCCTCACGATTCCCTGATAGCTCAGTTGGTAGAGCGACGGACTGTTAATCCGCAGGTCGCAGGTTCGAGCCCTGCTCGGGGAGCCAGATTCTAAAACCCCAGTCGAAAGACTGGGGTTTTTCATTTGTTTTTCGCGTATAAATTCTCAAATAGAGACGGTGCGCCGGAAGAATTGAATTTCCAACCGGTTTGTATCATTTTTCCAGCCGGCCTTGCGATGGCGAGCGGCGCCTCAGCCTAAACGCCCAAATAAAACAGCAGCTTGACCATGACACAACGGCTCGCTAAGCTTCGGCCTTAATTTCAGAACCCACCCACCACAACGACCATCATGACCACGTTGATTCTCAAGCCCGGCAGAGAAAAGTCGCTGCTCAACCGGCACCCCTGGGTCTTCTCCGGCGCCATTGCCCGCATCGACGGACAGCCGGACAGCGGCGAAACCGTTGCCGTCAAGGCGCACGACGGGCGCTTCCTGGGCCATGCCGCTTACAGCCCGGCCTCGCAGATCCGCGCCAGGCTATGGAGTGTCGATGAACAGGAAACCATCGACGACGCGTTTCTGGTGCGCCGCCTGCAGCAAGCCATCGCCGCTCGAGCAGCGCTTTCGCCCGAGGGCGGACGCCGGCTCGTTCACGGAGAGTCTGACGGCTTGCCCGGCCTGGTCGTCGACCAATACGGCCCGGTGGTCGTCCTGCAAGCGTTATCGGCCGGGATCGAGCGCCACAAGCCGGCCCTGGTGTCGGCACTACGCGAATTGACCGGCTGCCGCTGCATCTACGAACGCTCCGATGTCGACGTGCGCACGCTGGAAGGGCTGCCCGCGCAGGCGGGCATCTTGTGGGGCCAACTCCCCGATGGCGCACTGACCATCGAAGAGTATGGGCTGCGCATGCAGGTGGACGTCGTCGCCGGGCAAAAGACCGGGTTCTATCTGGATCAGCGCGAGAACCGTCGCCGCATCGGAGAACTGGCCGCAGGGCGCGAAATGCTCAACTGCTTCTGCTTCAGCGGCGGATTCTCGCTGGCGGCCTTGCGCGGCGGCGTCAAGCACGTGGTCTCGGTGGACTCCTCGGCCGAAGCGCTGCAGCAGGCCGCACGCAACCAGTCGCTCAACGGCCTCGACGATGCGCGCGCCGAATGGGTCGAAGCCGACGCATTCAAATACCTGCGCCTACTGCGCGACCAAGGCCGGAGCTTCGATCTGATCGTGCTCGACCCGCCGAAATTCGCACCGACCGCGCAACACGTGGAAAAAGCCGCCCGCGCCTACAAGGACATCAACCTACTGGGCCTCAAGCTACTGCGTCCGGGCGGCCTGCTTGCCACCTTCACCTGCTCGGGCGGCGTCGGCGCCGAGCTGTTTCAGAAGATCGTCGCATCGGCGGCCGTCGATGCGCGCTGCGATGCCAGCATCGTCGAGCGCTTCAGCGCGGCGGCGGATCATCCGGTCGCCCTATCCTTCCCCGAGGGGGACTATCTGAAGGGCCTGCTGGTGCGCAAAGCGGCAGACTAAAGACCTCCCTGCTGGATCACGATGTGCGCGGCGCTGGCCAGCACATCGCGCCGCGCCAGGGCCTTGGGGGCCTTCTGGGTGAAATAGGTCACCAGGATCAAGGGGGCCCTGCCCGTGGGCCAGATCACCGCGATATCGTTAGTGGTGCCATAGGCCCCCGATCCGGTTTTATCCCCAACCGCCCACGATGCCGGCAAGCCGGCACGTATGCTGGCGGCACCGGTGGTACTGCCCTTCATCCAGTTCACCAACTGCTCGCGCTGCGGCGCCTGCAAGGCATCGCCAAGCGTCAATTTACGCAAGCTCTCCGCCATCGCGGCCGGTGTGGTGGTATCCCGCTCGTCCCCTGGAATGGCGCTATTGAGCCCCGGCTCTTTGCGGTCAAGGCGGAAGGCGCGATCGCCGAGGGTTCTGCTATAGCGGGTCACAGCCTGAGGGCCGCCCAACTGTTCGATCAGCTTGTTCATGGCCACGTTGTCGCTGTATTGCACCGCCGCGGCGCTCAACGCGGCCAATGTCATCCGCCCGCCGACATACTTCTCCGTCACCGGGTTGTAATTCACCAGATCGGACCGTTCGATGGCGATGTCTCGCTGCATGAGGCCGCGCTGGCTTTCGCTCAACTTCAGCAGGGCGGCCGCCGCCATCACTTTGCTGGTGCTGCAAAGCGGGAAACGTTCATCGGCACGGTAACCGACACGGCTATTGTCCGCGGTATCGATCAGCGCCACACCCAGTCGGCCGTTGGTACTGCGCTCCAATTGCGACAAATGCTGCCGAATGGCTTGTTGCCGCGCCGGGTCGATCGCCTGCGCGGGAGCATGGAGCCCCAGCAGCGCCAAGGCCGTCAAAGCAAAGCACATGAATCGTGCCGTCGTCGCTGTCTGTAATACGGATTGGGTCATGACACACCTTCGAAACGATAAAAGTTTTGTTGACCGATGAAATAACGAAAATATCCCCTGCCAAACCGCCCGCGCAACGCGAACGACACAATTTTGCTGCACACGTCAAAGAATCAGTCTACATGTACTTTATGGGCCACCTTCCTTTACCCATCACGGCCCGGCAAAGACAAGGAGACTGACATGCCTATTCGCCCCTGTTTGCTGTTTTGCCTAGCCATGCTCGCCAGCGCCGCCAGCCAGGCCATGCCGAACGGCGAGGATCTCTACCAACAAAACTGCGCGGTCTGCCATGGCGACAAAGCGCAAGGCAAGGTCGGTCCCAAATTGGCAGGGGATTCGAGCAAATGGAGCAAGAAATTGTTTGAGCGCGCCGTACTCAAGGGGATCGACGATGGCGGCAAGCCGCTGAAATCGCCGATGCCGCATTGGAACAAGAGCAGCCTCAAAGAAGATAACGGCCAACCGCCAACCACCGAGGAAATCGACGCCATCCAGCAGTACATCCGCAAACTGCATTGAGCGCAGCACCTCGCCACCCCACCCGGGCCGATGATGCTTGACACCATCGACCCGGATCCATACCCCCTCAAGATCGGCCAAACACTACAGATCTGTATTGATTTATGACCGAGCAAGCGATACGCTACAGATCAGTAGCGAACAAACCGATTGTTATTCACCGAGCGAGGTAGACGATGTCGTCCTTCCAACTGCGCACGCCCGAAACGGCCGATGACTTGGCACAGCCCGTGCTGCAAACGTTCAAAAAGCAGTATGGAACCATCCCCAATTTCTACGCCGGCCTCGCCATCGATGGCGCCACTCTGTGCGGCTATCTGTCGTTCGAGCAGCATATTGAGGCGCATTGCCTGCTGACACCCGAACAACGCGAAATGATTTCCCTGGCCGTGGCCAACCATAACGGCTGCCAGTACTGTGTGAGCGGCCACACTTTCTCGGCAAAAAAAATGGGGTTCGATCAGTCGGCCTGCGCCGACATCCAGCAAGGCATCGCCCAATCCCCCACGGATCAGTTGGTGCTGGATGTCGCGCTGGAAGCATTACGCAATCAGGGACGCCTTAGCGCAGAAACCTTGAACAAATGTCGAGAGGCCCATTTCTCCGATGCCATGCTGCTTCAAATTTATGCCTGGGTCGGCATCAACACCTTCAGCAACTGGATCAATAATCTGGTCGAGCCCAAGATCGATTTTCCGCTCGTGCCGTTACAAAACATCTCAAGCGACCACCCTCGGCGAGACACATGAGACCTTCGAAAAGCGAACAGTTACTGGATATCGCCGAGACGCTGTTCTACAAGAACGGCTTTCACGCGACCGGCGTCGACCAGATCCAGGCCGTATCCGGCATCGCCAAAACCACGCTATATCATCACTTCAACACCAAGGAAGCGCTGATCCTGGCCGTACTGACCCGGGCATCCGCCACCGCGCTGGCCAGCGTGGAGAAACTCGCCCACGCCGGCAACGCCCAGGGGTTGCAACGCTTGCGGGCGATTTTTCTCGACCTGCTCGAAGAGTGCCAAGCTCCCGGCTTTAACGGCTGCCTGTTCAGCAACGCCGCCGCCGAGTTCTTCGACCGCAGCCCGGAGATCGTCGAGCTGGCAAGAACCCATAACCGGAGGCTACTGGATTTGTTCGCCCGCATCCTGGAAGACGCCGGCGCCCCCACGGCCGCCGCGCCGGCGATACTTGCGTTATACGAGGGCATTCTATCGCTCGGGCGGACGCAGGACATCGGCCCAGCCATCGCGGCGGCACTGGATATGATCGAACTCATGGACAAGCGGCGGTAGTGTATTGCATACGCTATGCGGACAAAGCAAAAGCCCGTAAGCACAATAGCTTACGGGCTTTTATATGGAGGCGGGGGTCGGAATCGAACCGGCGTACACGGCTTTGCAGGCCGCTGCATAACCACTCTGCCACCCCGCCATGAGGTGTCGATCGCTAGGCGATCCTATCTGGAGCGGGAAACGAGGCTCGAACTCGCGACCTCAACCTTGGCAAGGTTGCGCTCTACCAACTGAGCTATTCCCGCATAAATCTTCGTGTCGTTGGAGCGGGAGACGAGTCTCGAACTCGCGACCTCAACCTTGGCAAGGTTGCGCTCTACCAACTGAGCTACTCCCGCAACGCCACTTAGCTGTCTTTGGAGCGGGAAACGAGGCTCGAACTCGCGACCTCAACCTTGGCAAGGTTGCGCTCTACCAACTGAGCTATTCCCGCGTCACTTTCATTCGGTGTTTGGAGCGGGAAACGAGGCTCGAACTCGCGACCTCAACCTTGGCAAGGTTGCGCTCTACCAACTGAGCTATTCCCGCATACCGAATTTTCTTCCCGAAGCTTGCTTCGAGAGACTGCGAATTATAAAGATTAATCCGTTGCTGTCAACCAATTACAGATCTATTTTTTTACCGGAAAACTCGCCCGCGGCCATTCGGAGGTAATAAACCATTGACCACAAAGTCAAAATAACGGCGAGCACCATGCACAGATTTCCCAGCAGCAGCGTATCGAAACCGGGGATGACCGGACCGGCGTACAGCAGCAGCAGGATCGCCACCATCTGCGCCGTGGTCTTGAGTTTGCCGATGTAGGCCACCGCCACGCTCTTGCGGCTGCCCATCTCCGCCATCCATTCGCGCAGCGCCGAGATGGCGATTTCGCGACCGATGATGATCATGGCCATCCAGCCCGGCGTGCGATTGAGTTCCACCAGCAAAATCAGCGCGGCGGCAACGATCAGCTTGTCGGCCACCGGGTCGAGGAAGGCACCGAATGCCGAGGTTTGCTTCAATCGGCGCGCAAGGTACCCGTCCAGCCAGTCGGTGGCGGCCGCCAGCGCGAAAATCAGCGCCCCGACGGTATTGCGCATATCCGACTTCAGGACGGTATCCGGCAGAAAGAACACCGCCACGCAAATCGGGATCAGGGCCACCCGGATCCAAGTCAGTAAAATCGGCAGATTGAACGGCATCGCAAAGCTTCTTGATTGTTTGCACTGCCAGGGCTAGTGCAAGGCGTTATAGATTTGTTCGGCCAATGTCCGGCTGATCCCCTCGACCTGGGCCAGGTCGTCCTGGCTGGCCGCCACCACGCCGCGCAAGCCGCCGAAACGCATCAGCAACCGCTGCCGGCGCTTGGCGCCGACCCCGGGGATATCCTCCAGGCTGGAGGCGATGCGCGCCTTGGCTCGGCGTGCACGGTGGCCGGTGATGGCAAAGCGGTGCGACTCGTCGCGGATGGTCTGGATCAGATGCAGCGCCGGATGGTCGTGTGCCAATTGTACCGTTTTTTCCAGGTAGGGAAGGATCAGCGTTTCCAGACCGGGCTTACGCTCTTCGCCTTTCGCCACCCCGACGATCGGCACATCGAAGCCCAACTCGGCGAAAACCTCCAGCGCCACGCCGACCTGGCCCTTGCCGCCATCGATCAGCACCAGATCCGGCCGCTTGCCCTCCCCCTCCACCACCTTGCCGTAGCGCCGGCTCAGGACTTCGCGCATGGCGCCGTAGTCGTCGCCGGCCTTGGCGGTTTCGATATTGAAGCGGCGATATTCGGACGGCTGCATATCCGTCTGATCGTACACCACGCAGGAAGCCACCGTCGCTTCGCCCTGGGTGTGGCTGATGTCGAAACACTCGATGCGCTCGACGCCCTCCAGCGCCAGCACCTGGTTGAGCTGTGCCAGCCGGTGTGTCTGATTGGCGTGACTCGCCAACTTCTGCATGATCGCCAGTTGCGCGTTCTTCTCGGCCATCTCAAGCCAGACACGGCGTTCGCCGATCGGATTCTTCACCAGCGTCAAGCGGCGCTCGCCCTGCTCCTGCAAACGCTCGTACAGCGTCGACGAGACTTCGCCGTTGGTGACGATCAAGGGCGGCAGCGATGCGCCCAGGTAGTGTTGCGCCAGGAAGGCCTCGCGTACCGCGTCGAGATCCGCGCCCTCGTCGTTGCTCGGGAACAGGCTCTTGTCGCCCAGGTGTCGCCCGGCGCGAATCATCACCAGATTGACGCAATACAGCCCGCCGCTTTCGACCACCGCCACCACGTCGGCATCGTGCTGCGAAGCGTTGCTCGACACGAATTGTTTTTCGCGCATGGTCGACAACGCCTGGATCTGATCGCGCAGTTCGGCCGCCAGCTCGAACTCCAGCCGTTCCGAGGCAGTCATCATGCGCTCGGTCAACCGGTCGGTCAGATCCGAGTCTCGGCCTTGCAGGAAAGCCACGGCACTCGCCACGTCGGCGGCGTAGTCGTCGCGGGAGATATGGCCGACGCAAGGCGCTGTGCAACGCTTGATCTGGTAGAGCAGGCAGGGACGCGAACGGTTGGCGAACACCGCGTCTTCGCAGGTGCGCAGCCGGAATACCTTCTGCAGCATCTGGATACTCTCGCGCACGGCGAAGCTGTTGGGAAACGGGCCGAAATACTGGTGCGGCCGCTTGGGCTCGCCGCGGTAATAGCGGAGCTGCGGAAAATCGTGCGCCGAGACGACCAGGTAAGGATACGATTTATCGTCGCGGAACAGGATGTTGTACTTCGGCGTCAGCGCCTTGATCAGATTGTTTTCCAGGATCAAGGCCTCGGCCTCGGAGCGAGTGACCGTGGTCTCGATGGCGGCGATCTGGCGCACCATCAGTTGTATGCGCGGCGACAAGTCGCTCTTCTGGAAATAAGAACTGACGCGCCGTTTCAGATCCACCGCCTTGCCGACGTACAGAACCTTTCCCTGTGCGTCCAGCATACGGTACACCCCGGGCAGTTGGGGCAAATTGGCCAGAATCGGCTTAGGGTCGAAGACGGGGGTTTTGCTCATGGTTTTCCGGCACTGGGCGCGGCATCCGGCCGCTTCAGACCACCATCTTACAGAAATTCACCGACGACTTGCCAACAGAGGGTTTTGCATCCATAACCCTTGTACCGGTATAATGTTCATTTGCCGCAAAGGAAACGCCAGATGCGTATCATCGAGAAAGCCTATACTTTCGACGACGTTCTCCTCGTCCCCGCGCACTCCGCAGTACTGCCTCGCGACGTACAACTGTCCACCGCCCTGACCCGCAATATTCGCCTGAATCTGCCGCTGCTGTCCGCCGCGATGGATACGGTTACCGAGTCCCGTCTGGCCATCGCCATGGCCCAGGAAGGCGGCATCGGTATCCTGCACAAGAATATGACCGCCGAGAAGCAGGCGTTGGAAGTCTCCAAGGTTAAACGCCACGAAAGCGGCGTGGTCAAAGATCCGATCACCATCGGCCCGCATATGCTGGTTCGCGATCTGGTTCTCCTGACCCGTCAGCACAAGATCTCCGGCTTGCCGGTCGTGGAAAACGGCAAGGTCGTCGGGATCATCACCAACCGCGACCTGCGCTTCGAAACCCGACTGGATCAGACCGTCGGTTCGATCATGACCCCGCGCGAACGCCTGGTCACCGTCAAGGAAGGCGCCAGCATCGACGAGGCGCGCGAATTGATGCACCACCACCGCCTGGAGCGCGTGCTGGTCGTCAACGACGACTTCGAGCTCAAGGGCCTGATCACCGTCAAGGACATCATCAAGACCAGCGAGCACCCGTTCGCCTGCAAGGATAGCCAGGGCAGCCTGCGCGTCGGCGCGGCGGTCGGCGTCGGAGCCGGCACCGACGAACGCGTCGAGTTGCTGGTTGCAGCCGGCGTCGACGTCATCGTGGTCGACACCGCCCACGGCCACAGCCAAGGCGTGCTCGAACGCGTCGAGTGGGTCAAGAAACGCTTCCCGCAGGTAGACGTCATCGGCGGCAACATCGCCACCGCCGACGCGGCGCGCGCGCTGGCCGATCTGGGTGCGGACGCGGTCAAGGTCGGCATCGGCCCGGGTTCGATCTGCACCACGCGTATCGTGGCCGGGGTCGGCGTACCGCAACTCACCGCGATCCATAACGTATCCGAAACGCTCAGGGGCACCGGCGTACCGATGATCGCCGACGGCGGCATCCGCTTCTCCGGCGACATCGCCAAGGCACTGGCTGCCGGCGCCGACTGCGTGATGCTGGGCGGCATGTTCGCCGGCACCGAGGAAGCCCCGGGCGAAGTCGAGCTCTACCAAGGCCGTTCGTACAAGTCCTACCGCGGCATGGGCTCGCTCGGCGCCATGACCCAAGGGTCCGCCGACCGTTACTTCCAGGATAACGAAGCCAACACCGACAAGTTCGTGCCGGAAGGCATCGAAGGCCGCGTACCCTACAAGGGGCCGATCGCCCAGGTGATTCACCAGCTGATGGGCGGCCTGCGCTCCTCGATGGGCTACCTCGGTTGCAACAGCATCGCCGAAATGCACCAAAAGGCCGGCTTCGTCGAGATCACCTCGGCCGGCATGCGCGAATCCCACGTGCACGACGTGCAAATCACCAAGGAAGCACCGAACTACCACGTCGAACGGTAATTCCACTCACGTTGCTTCACCCCACGGCCTCGCGGCAATCCGCGAGGCCGTTCTTTTTGGTAACCATCCTATAAAGTTATGTTATTACCATCTATATTAAATCGTCATAGTGTTATTTGTTGTTATACCGTTGACGGCATCCGCCGCCAAGGCAACGAAGGGAGAAGAAGACGATGGACATGTACATGGGCACCGTGACGATTTTCGCCTTTAACTACGCACCGCAGGATTGGGCATTGTGTCAGGGGCAGACCTACCAGGTATCGCAGTACCAGGCTTTGTATTCGCTGCTGGGCAACCTTTACGGCGGCACGGCGCCGCAAAATTTCCAGTTGCCCAACCTGGTCGGCCGCATGCCGATCGGCACCGGGCCGGCGCAACCGGCATACAACCTGCCGGCTTACAGTCCCGGCCAGTTCGGCGGCCAGCAAAGCACCACGCTGACTATCGCCGATTTACCGCCGCATACCCACGGCACTTCGACCATGAAAGTGTCTCTCCAAGCAGCCGGCACACCGTCGCCGACCACGCCGGCCAGCGCACCGAGCGCCAGCAACCCCTACTTGGGCGCATCGGGCGGCGGGACAGGGCTCGCCACCATCTGGTCCAATGCCTTGAATAACCCGGTCAGCGTGCAAGGCGGCGGATTCAGCGGCGGTACCGACCCCACCGGTCAGGGCGTGCCGGTGTCGGTGCTCAACCCGTTCCTGGCGCTCAATTTCTGCATCGCCATTCAAGGCCTCTATCCGCCGCATCCATAACGAGAACCCGCAGGTCATGGCGCCCATGGCCTGCTTTAGGGTCCGATGACTATTAGGAGAACAACACTATGCTGGCTAACATTCGCGCCGAAGACTTCGTGCCACTCATCGGCAGCACCTGCCACTTCAAGCGCCAAGAGCTGGGCGACATCCAACTACGCATCCTCGCTGTCCGGCCCAGACCGCTGGCGCAAATGACCGACGGCAAGGCCCGGCGCACACCGTTCGTGGTGGAACTGGCCTGCGAACCGGCCCCCGGGCTGACCGATTCGCTGGGCGATCTGCGCTTGCCCGAGGCGCCAGACACGCCGGCGCGGCAGCTACCGCAAGTGTGGATCGGCCGCGTCATCCCCGCCGGACGCGATCCGGCATTGGCCTATTTCCAACTGCCCTTCAACTAACTGAAGACCATCGATCCGCCGTAGGAGCGGCCGTGTAGGAGCGGCCGCTCACCCAATAGCCGGGTCGCGCTCGGGCAGCCACTGCAGCTTGTCCGCCATCGCCCCCTGCTCCACCGGCTGGAAGCCCATGCGCAGGTAGAGCCGGCGCGCACCGGGGTTGCTGTGCCACACCACGGTCGTCAGTGGTGCGCGCACTTGCCAGGCGGCTCGCTGCAAGCCTTTGATCACTTCCGCGCCAAGCCCGCGTCCTCGCGTCTCGGGCAACAGCGCGAAATAGATCAGCCGCACCTCGCTGTGGCCGAAGTCGACCATCGCCGCGCCAATGGCGCCGCCGGCCCGCTCGACGACGAAATGCATCGCATTGTCGTAGCCATTGCCCGCGCCCTGTAACAACACCTGGTACTGCTGCGCCTGCACGGTGCGGATCAACTCGTCCTCGCCGTCGATCAGCAACAAATCGGGACGCGCCAGCCGATAGAGCCGGGCAAGGAAAGGCTCATCGCTGGCCCGGGCTGGCCGCAACGTCAGATGGTTCAGCAGTGCGGCGGTATTCAGCATGGTGGTCATGGTTTGTCTCTCATCGTCGTTGCCGGCTCAAAGCCCAGCCTCGCGTTCCAATTCGGTCAGCAGTTGCCGTAGCGCGCCGGCAAGCAAACTACGGTGCCCGCCTTCCAGGCGCGCCACGCCGGTCATTTCCCGTAGCGGCGCCTCACGGCTGTCGCATTGATCCAGGTGCACGCGGAACACGGCATTGACCGGCACCAGCTCCTGATCGTGCAACTCCGTGGCGATCGGTCCGCCATAAGTGGAGGCCAACAACGGTTGATCGAGGGTCGGCAGGTTCAAGCGATCGATCTGCGAAAGCCGGCAGGTCACCCCCCAATGCTCGCCGCCGTTGGCCACGAAGCGGGCCGAACCACCCGGCGCAAGCCCGGACAGCGCGGTTTCGTCGACATACGCTTCGCCCTTGACGCCTTGCGGACCAACCACATCCAGCAGGTGCTCGCCTTCGGCAATGGCGATGCCCGGCCGCAAGGCATCGGAGAGATCCGTCACGCGGCCGGCGAACGGGGCGATCAACTGCAGACGCGCGCTTTGCTGCGTCAGCCCCGCCACATCCGACTGCGCCGCCTGCCACTCTTTGAACAGCGCCGAGCCTTGCTGCTGCAATTCGGCCGCCATCGGTTGCTGCGCCACCTGCCAAGCCAGACCGCGCTCGCGCGCTTGCGCCAGCGCCAAGCGCGCCTCCAGCGCCGTGGAGCGCAAGCGAGCCAACGGCTGCCCCGCCCTTACGCGCTGCCCCTCCGCCACCAGAACCTGCGTCACTTCACCCGCCAGCGGCGCGTACAAGCCCTGGGACTCCGCAGCCCCCAGCACGGCCGGGCTCGACGTATCCGACTGCCACGGCAACACGAACCACAGCGCCAACAGACTCAAAAGCACGGCACTGCGCCGGGTTTCGCGCCGCCACACCAGTTCGCCGCGCCGCGACCAGATCACCCGCAACTCCATCACAATCGGCCGCGCGATGAACCACCCCAGCTCGACGAACAGCAGCACAATGCCCAGGGCCTTGAAAAACAAGTTGTAGACCAGGAAAGCGATCGACAGGAACAACACCAGTCGGTAAAGCCAGGTGCCCCAGGCGAACAGGATCAGACCGAGCCGGCGCCGTTCGGGGAAAAACTCAGGCGCCGGATCGTCCAAGCCCAACGCGAGCTGTCGCAAACGCCAGCGCGCCAGCGCGAAGGCACGCGCATGCAGATTGGGCATGCCCAGCCAATCGGAGAGCAGGAAATAGCCGTCGAAGCGCATGAATGGACTGGCATTGAGCGCCAAGGTGGCAAGCCAAGTGGTGGTCGCCAACAGAAACACCCCGGCACGCAATGGCCCGTCGGGCAGGAAACACCACGCCAGCGTCGCCCAGACCGCCAACAGCAGCTCGGCCAGCATACCGGCGCCGCCGATCAGCAGCCGCTGACGGCGCGACGACAGTTTCCAGGCATCGTTGGTATCGGTGTAGAGCACCGGCACCATCACCAGAAAGGCCACTCCCATCGCCGGTACGCGGCAACCGAAATGGCGCGCGGTCAGCGCATGGCCCATTTCATGCACCAGTTTGGCCAGGCCCAGCGATAGGCCGATCCCCAGCGCCGCGCCAAATCCGCCATAAGCGGCAAAGGTATGGGTGAACGCATCCCAGCGCTGCGAAACCAGCCAGAGCGCCACGAGCAGCACGCCGGCCATCGCCCGCCAGAATGCCGGGCGGAACAATCCATGGCACCAAGGCAGCAGCGCGTTGAGCAGCCGCTGCGGCCGTAGCAGCGGCACGCGGAAAAACAGGTAGTTTTTCAACAGCCACATGGCGCGGCCGGGTCGATTGGCCTCGCGCACCCGCCACAACCATTGGCTGTCATCATGGCTCGTCGCGACCAGTAGCTGATGTTGCGCCAGAAACTGGCGCACTGCATCGATATCGTCCAGCGTCAACTGCAAGGTGGTTTGCGCATTGACCTCGGCCAGCACGGCCTGCGCCGTACCGAGCGGCCAACGCGAGAGGATCTCGAAACTGGCCCAACTCAACTGGTAGAAGCGATTGACGCACGGATCGTGCAGCACCCAACTGGGCGCGCCATCGGCCTGCGGTTCGCCGGTATGCAGGGTCAACTCCTGGCGCAACGGCGGCAACGGACGATCGACCATGCCTACCACCCTAGCCATTGCCGCGCGGCGGTCGCCGGCCGGCGCAAGGCGTAGTAGATCAACGGCACCCAATGCCCATACACCCGGGCGGTACCCATCTGGCCAAGCCTGGGCGGCGTGTCGTCGGTGAAACGCGCTTGCACCCGGTACGCCAGCAAGCCGCCCTCCACCGGTTCGGCCTTGTAAGCCACGCGCAGGATCTCGGCCGAGTAGGATTCGGTCGGCGAGGCATTGGGGTACAAGGTCACCTTGCCGCCGGGCACCAAGTCGATGGCCTCGGCCGCCGGTAGCCAGGCGGCCAACTCGACATGGGAGGGATCGGCCAGCGTCATCACCTTTTCGCCCTGCGCCACCGCGCGCCCCTGCCAATCGCTGCGGTCGGAAAACACCACCACGCCGGCCGCAGGCGCCGTGACGTGCAGGCGCTGCAGCTCGCGGTCAGAGTATTCGGCCGCGATGGTCTTCTCTTCCAGCTTGGCGCGATCCTGCGCCATCGCCAGTTTGCCCTTGTCGTCGGTCAGCGCCAGTTGCGAGCTGACACGGAAGCTCTCCTCGGCGGCGTCGCGCTCGCTGGCCGCCAAGGCGGATTGTCCGGACAGCGCGGTGGCATCCAAATCGAACAAGGGCGTTCCCCGCGCCACACGCTGATTGGGCTCGACCGCGATGCGGTCGATCACCCCGGCCAATGGCGCGCGCATCAGCAGAGGATCGCGCGGCACCACCTCGGCGCGGGTCAGCACACTCAATCGGATCGGCATCAAGGCCAGCAGCAGGACCGCCAACAGGATACGGCGCTGGCGCGGTTTGGGCCGCAGCCACTGTCGCGCCGTTTCACGCCAGTCGCGCCGTGGCGCGAACTGCCGCAGCGCGTGGGCATAACCATGCGCCAGCTCTTCCGCCAAGCGCAGCTCGATCTCGCTCCAAGGCGTGTCGCGCGCCAACAGCAAGGCGCCCTGTCCGCCCAGACGCAACCACAACGCGTGGGCAGGCAGCCAATCGCTCCATTCGGTAGACAGCCGCGCCGGCAGGTGTTCGGCGCTCAGCATGCGGCTCGCGCCGGCGGACGAATCCGCCGCGAGCCAGCGGAACACCGCATTCAGCCACTGCATATAAGGGGCGGTCGGTTCCAGCTCGGCCAGGCCGGACAAGGCCGACACATGGCGGTGCAGGCCCTCGCGCCACAAGGCGGCCTGCCGGTAGGGCAACAGTTGCTGGCTTTCATTGACCACGATAAAGCCCAGCTGCGCCGCGTTGTCCGCCTCGCGCGCGCGGTGAAGCAGCTGCAGCAGGCAGGCCAGCGTCAGACTCTTATCCGCTTCCATGACGCCTCTACTTGAAACTGGCCCAGCCGCTCATGCCCGGCAACAGACTCTTGCCCGCCCCGTTATCGATCACCCCGACCGCCACAATCGACTGACTGACCGGATCGATCTGCGCCCCCAGGCGCACGATCTTGGCCTGAAAACTGGCCCCCAGCTCGTCGACCGCCACCGTGAAGCTGCTGCCCGGCTTTAACTTGCTCAACCATTTCGACGGCACCAGCATGCGCAATTCCAACGGCCCGGCATCGACCACGTCCAACACCGGATTGCCCGGGTTGACGAACTGGTGCACGGCGGCAATGCGCCGCGCCACGCGTCCGTCGAACGGCGCGCTGATCACGCATTTGCCGACCACCGTCTGCATATAGCTGGCATCGGCCGCCGCCTCCTTGGCCTTGCCTTGCGCCTGAACCACTTCCAATTCGCCCACCGAATTGAGTTTGGCCAGTTGCGTGTTCACTTGCACCAAGCGGCTGGCGGCTTCCAACGACGCCTGCGCCTTGCGCAGCTGCGCGCGGTAGCTATTGCAATCGAAGGTCACCAGCGCCTGCCCGCGCTTGAAGCTGCCGCCTTCCTGTACCGGGATGGCGGAAATCTTGGCGGCGATCTCGCCCGACAACGTCACGGCATTTTGCGCCATCAACTGCACGCGAATCCGGCCATCGCTCGCCATGCCGGGCGTTTGCGCCGCGGCGGCCAGCGCCAGGCCGGCACAGGCCAGACCCAGGCCATAACCTCTCCATGCGCTCATGGCCGCTCCCCGCTTTGGGGCACGGTCAGCGTGCCGTCCGGGCCGGGATCGAGCCCCAGGCTTGCGCCCATTTGGCCGTAGGCGTTCTGCAAACCGCCATAGCTCTGGTACAGCCGCAGCGACGAAAAGACCGCGTTGGCATCGGCCAGGATGGCGGGCAAGCGGCCCTGGGCGCCGCTGGCGAAGGCATTGCGGTTTTGTTCGTAAATACGCTGATCGACGTCGTTCAGATCTTTTTCCAGCGAGAATTCATTGGCGCGGCCCTGCCAGTCGAGATAGGCCACCTGCACCTGGGTCAGCACCGCCATGTTCAACGCCATGCGTTGCGCGCGGGCGACTTCCAACTGCGCATCGGCCGCGCGGGTAATCGGCCCGGCGCTAAATAGGTTCAACAGGTTCCAGCTGACGCGTAGCCCCGCATCGCTCCACGAATTGTTGACCAGGAATCGATTGCTGTCGTAATGCTGGCCGATGCTGAATTCGATACCGGGCAACAAGCGGGCGATCGCCTTGCGCGTTTCCAACACGCCGATGCGTTCGTTGTAGCGCGCTTCGTTCAGCTCCGGCCGATTCAACAGCGCCATTTCTTCCATCTTGTCGAGCGGCACGTTCAACACCGGCATCGGCATGCTGGCCGGCACCGCCACTTGGAAATTCTGTCCCGGCGGCACGTTCATCAAGGCGGCCAAGCGCGGCTTGGCCTGCGCCAAGGCACTACGCACCAAGGTCATTTGCCGCACCACGTCCAGTAATTGCCGACGGTAGTTCAACGCTTCCAGCGGCGAGCGCAATTTCAGCTTCTCCACTTGGCGCGCATCCTCAAGCGCCAGGTTGGCTTGTTGCAGCAACTGATCGATACGGCCTTCGAGCTGCTGCGCGCCGACCGCCTCCCACCAGGCTTCGCGCACCTGCTGTACCAGCTGTTGCGCCACCTTGCGCTGACGCTGCTGCAGAATCAGCAAGCGGTCGGACTGCTGCTTGGCGCTGTAGTAGCTGACACCGAAATCCAGCACGTTCCAGCTCAGCGTCAAATCCGCGGTACGGTCGTGCTTCTCGGTAGAAATCGAAGGCACCAACGACTGCGTGCCGGTGGCGACGTTCTGCGACGAGGAGGCGTTGTCGTTGTTGCGCTGGGTGTAGCCGGCCGCCAGCGCCAACTTCGGCAGCATATCCAGGCTGGACAGATCCAACTGTCGCTGCGCCATGGCCTCTTCCATCAACTTGACGCGGTAATCCAGGTTGTACTTCAAGGCGCGCGCCATCGCTTCTTGCAAAGTCACCGGCCCGGACAACGCCTCTTGCTGGCCGAACATCATCTGGCGATCCGTCGCCAGCGTCGCCTGGCGCTCGTCCATGCCCATCGGCGACGGGCCGACGGCACACCCCGCCAAGAGCAAAGCCGACAAGACGGCGACCCCTTGATAACGCCTATCCATATTTCCCCCCTGTGTCTACGTTATATGGCTACGGCACTTTTGTTAGCTCAGCCATTGCGCCAGTCTGCCCTGGCCATGCTGTTTGAATTGTTCGTTCAAGGCTTGCTTGCCCGGGTGGCCGGCATCTGCGGCCGGCTCTCCCGTCTTGAGTTGCAAATGCGCCACCCCGCGATGACCGTTGCGATCTTGCACCGTCACATCCAACGACAACGGTTTGTTCCAACCCGTCGGCGGCGTGCCGCTGAAGCGACCGGTCTGCGGGTCGAAACGCAGCCAGCCCGGCAAGGGCTGACCATTGCTTTGCCTTACCTGGATGCTCAGCACGGAACTCGCCTCGCGCGTCACCACCGTGCCGGGCGGTAGGTTGAAACTGAATGACTGCCCCGCCACCAGCGGCCTCACCCCCAGATCCGGCAACACCTGCAGCGCAGGCCCCTGTGTGGCGAGCTGGACGCTGATGAAGGTTTGCGGGCTCGGACCGTTGTCCGCGCCATGTAGCGACGGCGTCGGCGCAGGGGGGCTAATGAAATGATCCTGACCGAAGGCCGGCGTACTCGATAGCGGTCCAGAGCCGCCACCCGTGCCGGTCGTCACGGCGACGAGTGGCGCCGGCGCGTTCGCTGCGGCTCTGACCGCTGCCAACACGATATTGGGCGTGATCGGCGCAATCGCGATCGGTGCCGTGGTCGTGCCGGCCACGGGCGGCGGTGCTGGCGGCACCGGGGCCGGCGGGGGCGGCGGCGTCACCGGCGTGGTGATCTGATACGCAGTCGCAACCGTTTGCAGCGCATTGCTGTTGCCCGCCGCATCGGACACCGCGCCGACCGGCACGGCCAGCGCCAGCGAGCCATCGCCGCCAACACCGGACAAATGCACCACGTAATGACCGGGGCTGACCTCCACCACCGAGGAGACCGTGCCTTGCGCACTGCCGGTGGCCACGGTGTTGAACGCGCCGGCGCTCAGACCGCTGACCGGTTTGGAAAACACGACGTCGTAGCTCAGGCTGTTCGCGCTGGTGGAAAGCGTATCGAGCGGCGTGATCGATTGCACTTGCGGCGCGACGGTGTCCACCGTCACGGTATAAGCCGTCGACTGCGCGCTGTTATTGCTGCCCAGCGTCGCCATGGCGCGGATGCTGTGGTTGCCGTCGCTCAGCGGACTGGTCAAGGTGTAATGCCAGGCGCCGCTGCCGTCGGCGGTAGTGGTGCCCACGCTGCTACCGTCCACATAGACCGTCACCGTGGCGCCGGCCTGCGCCGTACCGGTGACATCGGGCGTGGTGTCGTTGGTCACGCCATCGCTATGACTGCTGCCGGTGTCGGTGGCCGTGGAGAGCGCGAGCGAGCCCGGTGCCGGTAACTGTAGGGCAACCGAGCGCGTGACCGTACTACTGGTCTTCGTGCCGTCGCTGACCTGGAAGCTGACCGTACGCGTCGCGGTGTTCGGTGTCACTGCGCTGTCGCTGTAGGTCACCGACCGCAAGGCTGCCTGCCATTGCGCCAAGCTGGCGGTGGCGCCGCTGGAGGTCAGCGTCAGCACGCCGGTGCCGCTGTTGTAGCTGGCGGCGATATTGCCCATGGTGCTGCCGTTGTTGGTAAACGCCAACACGTCTTCACTGCTGTGGAAGTTACCGCTGATCGACACCGTGGCACTGGCCAGCGTGGTGTTGTCCAGGTCGGTGACCGTGATGCCACCATCCACCGCCACCGGGTCTGCGCCAAGCACGAAGCTGCCGCTGCCGCCCGAGGCGCTGGCAACCGGCGTCTGGTCGGTGTCGGCCACCGTCACGCTCTTGCTGACTGCACTGCTGGCCTTGCTGCCGTCGCTGACCTGGAAGCTGATGGTGCGCGTGGCGCTGTTCGGCGTCACCGCGCTATCGCTGTAGGTCACCGCGCGCAAGGCCGCCTGCCATTGCGCCAGCGTCGCCGTGGCGCCGCTCGAAGTCAGCGTCAGTACCCCGGTACCGCTGTTGTAGCTGGCGGCGATGTTGCCCATGGTGCTGCCGTTGTTGGTAAACGCCAGCACGTCCTCGCCGCTGTGGAAGTTACCGGTGATCGACACCGTGGCGCTCGCTAGCGTCGTATTGTCCAGGTCCGACAGCGTGAGGCCGCTGTCGACCGCCACCGGGGTGGAGGCGGTATTGTCGCCGGCGGTAAAGGCCGTGCTGCCGCCCGAGGCAGTGGCGATCGGCGTCTGGTCGGTATCGGCCACCGTCACGCTCTTGCTGACCGCGCTGCTGGTTTTGCTGCCGTCGCTGACCTGGAAGCTGATGGTGCGCGTGGCGCTGTTCGGCGTCACCGCGCTGTCGGTGTAGGTCACCGCGCGCAAGGCTGCCTGCCATTGCGCCAGCGTCGCCGTGGCCCCGCTGGAGGTCAACGTCAGTACCCCGGTGCCGCTGTTGTAGCTGGCGCTGATATTGCCAAAGGTGATCGCACTGGTGTTACTGAAGGCCAGCACGTCCTCGCCACTATGGAAGTTGCCGGTGATCGACACCGTGGCGCTCGCCAAGGTTGTATTGTCCAGATCCGATATCGTGATGCCGCTGTCCACCACCACCGGGGTGGAAGCGGTGTTGTCGCCGGCGGTAAACGCCGTACTGCCGCCCGAGGCGGTGGCAATCGGCGTCTGGTCGGTATCGGCCACCGTCACGCTCTTGGTGACTGCACTGCTGGCCTTGGTACCGTCGCTGACCTGGAAGCTAATGGTGCGCGTGGCGCTGTTCGGCGTCACCGCGCTATCGGTGTAGGTCACCGCGCGTAACGCCGCCTGCCATTGCGCCAGCGTCGCGGTAGCGCCGCTGGAGGTCAACGTCAGCACCCCGGTGCCGCTGTTGTAACTGGCGGTGATGTTGCCCATGGTGCTGCCGTTGTTGGTAAACGCCAGCACGTCCTCGCCGCTGTGGAAGTTACCGGTGATCGACACCGTGGCGCTCGCCAGCGTCGAATTGTCCAGGTCCGACAGCGTGATGCCGTTATCCACCGCCACCGGGGTGGAGGCGGTGTTGTCGCCGGCGGTAAACGCCGTACTGCCGCCCGAGGTGGTGGCGATCGGCGTTTGATCGGTGTCGGCCACCGTCACGCTCTTGGTCACCGCGCTGCTGGTTTTGCTGCCGTCGTTGACGCTGAAGCTGACCGTGCGTGTCGCGCTGTTCGGCGTCACTGCGCTGTCGCTGTAGGTCACCGCGCGCAAGGCCGCCTGCCATTGCGCCAGCGTCGCCGTGGCGCCGCTCGAAGTCAGCGTCAGCACCCCAGTACCGCTGTTGTAGCTGGCGGTGATGTTGCCCATGGTGCTGCCGTTGTTGGTAAACGCCAGCACGTCCTCGCCACTATGGAAGTTGCCGGTAATCGACACCGTGGCGCTGGCCAAGGTCGTGTTGTCCAGGTCCGATACCGTGATGCCGCTGTCCACCGCCACCGGGGTGGAGGCGGTGTTGTCGCCGGCGGTAAAGGCCGTACTGCCGCCCGAGGTGGTGGCAATCGGCGTCTGGTCGGTGTCGGCCACGGTGACGGTACGCGTGACCGTACTGCCGGCGTTGCTGTTGCCGTCGGTGGCTACGAAACTGACGGTGCGTGTCGCGCTGTTCGGTGTCACTGCGCTGTCGGTGTAGGTCACCGCGCGCAAGGCTGCCTGCCATTGCGCCAAAGTGGCGGTGGCACCGCTGGAGGTCAGCGTCAGCACCCCGGTGCCGCTGTTGTAACTGGCGGTGATATTGCCCATGGTGCTGCCGTTGTTGGTAAAGGCCAGCACGTCTTCGCCGCTGTGGAAGTTACCGCTGATGGACACCGTGGCGCTGGCCAAGGTACTGCAGCCCTGGTCGACCAGGGTCAGGCCGCTGTCGACCGCCACCGGGGTGGAAGCGGTGTTGTCGCCGGCGACGAAGGCCGCACTGCCGCCGCTCAGGGTCAGAATCGGCGCGGAGATGACGGAGAGTGTCACGCTGGCGGCGGAACTGGTCTGGCCATGGCCGTCGTTGACGGCGACTTGCACTGTACGCGTAGCGGTATTGGGCGAGCCGGCGCTGTTGCTGTAGGTGAAGGCACCCACCAACGTGGTGACGCGGCTGGCGGTGGCATTGCCGTTGAGCGTGACGATCAGGTCGTGCCCGCTCACACCGTCGCCGTTGCTGGCAATGGTGCCGACCGCGACCCCTCCCACCGACACCGTGCTGCCGACGCTGGTGCCGCTACTGAGCGACACGGTGCCGCTGGTATCGACCCCCAGCACGTCTTCGCTGCTGTGACCGTTGGCCGAAATATGCACGGTGACGTTGCCGCTATTGAAATTGGGCGAATCGCTGTCGGTCACCGTGGCTGCGGTGCCGGTATCCAGGTGCACAGCGCCACCGCCGATCAGATAGGCCGGGCTGTCGCCGTTGAGGTTGCCGATCGCCGGCGCGACGTCGGCGGCCACCGTCACGCTCTTGGTGACCGTGCCGCTGGTATTGCTTCCGGGATCGGTAATGACAAAGCTGATGGTGCGCGTGCTGGTGTTGGGCGTCAGCAAGGTGTCTTGGTAGGTCACCGCGCGTAGCGCCGCCTGCCACTGCGCGGTGGTGGCGAGGGAACCGCTGGAAGTCAGCGTCAGCACCCCGCCGCTATTGCTCTGGACGGCGATATTGCCCATGGTGCTACCGTCGTTGGTGAACGCCAGCACATCCTCGCCGCTATGGAAGTTGCCGGTGATCGACACCGTGGCCGTCGTCTCGGTCGTGGTGGCGGTGTCTCGCAGCGTCAGGCCACTATCCACCGCCACCGCGTTGCCGTTGCCGGCGCTATAGGCGCTGCTGCCGCCGCTGGTGGTGATGGTCGGCCCCGGCATATGGAAGTTGACGGCGTTGATGTTGCCGATGCCCACCTGGCCGGTAATGTTGTGACCGTTGGCGGCCATCACGCGGAACGAATCGATTTCTTGAAAACCACTGATGCCGGACACGTTGAACAGCACATTCGCGCCGCTAGCGCTGAAGTCGCCGACCGATTGGGTCAGCGTCGCGCCGCTGACCGCCGAACCGTTGAGATAACCGACCAACTGCACGTTACCGCTCGTGAAGGCCTGGTCGTAACCGCTCAGCACCACGTAAATCGAATTGAGCGTGAACAGACTGCTGTCGTTGGGCTTAACGGAAAAATAGGTGATGTGCTTGGCGCCGTCGCTGATGGCATCGACCGTCTCCACCGTGCTAGTCCCATCCACCCCGACTGCGATCAGCTCGTTCAGGCCATCGCCGTTGGTATTCATCTGCATGGTGAAGTCCCAGCCGAGCTGATTCGACAAGGTCACGAACGAAGAGCCTAAGGCCACTGTCGTCGAATGGCCATCAACCGTCGTAAAGTCGGTGGTACCGGTACTCGGCCGCGTCAGCAGGCCGTCGTAGCTCAAATCCAGGCTGGCCACGTCGATGTGGCCTGTGCTGCGCTCCAGCGTCCAATTACCGCCGAGGCTGGCGGCGCCGGTGGCATCGGTCGAAGCGGCCACCACCGCGTGGGTATCCTGCGCCAGGCTTTGGATAAATGCCGCACCATCCTGGCCGGCGGCGATATCGCAACCGTAGAGCAGGATATCGCCGCCCGGCTGCAAGGCCTGGCCGATGGTGGTCAGATCCGCTTGGCGGCTGGCGAGGTTGGCTTGGCTGAGCGATAACGTACCGAGCATCAGATCGTTGGCTTCGCCGTGCGAAATGATATGCATGGCGGCGAAGCCCTGATGCGCGCGCGCCCACTGCGCGATCTGCGCCAGGCCGTCGCTATGGCTATCGAGCACCACCACCAAGTCGCCGACTGGCAGTTGGGCGATCAAGCTCTGATAATTTGCGACATCGTTCTCGACGAACACCACCTGACGGGCCGGCGGCGGTGCGGCGGGCGGGGAGACCGCGGCAGGCGCCGGCGCATCCGTCGTATGCTCGGCCACAGTAGGATGCGGCACATCGTGCGCGGCATCGGCGATGGCGCCGGTCGCCGCCACCGCGCCGTCGAACATCATTCTCGGTTCCAGCGCTTGCAACAACTGCCGCGCATGCCTTTTTGTAGGTATTCCGCCTGCCATATTGCTCTCCCCGACCCGCTTGTCCGACAACCACCAGCATGCATTAATCATAATACAATTACAACCAATAACTCATTCATGTTTATACCCATATACGATTACCGTTCGCCATCCAAATCGCGAATAAACGCAGGCGTGCTGGTTTTTGCTAACATCATGGCCATCATCATCAAATACCCCCGCCACTTGCATGCTACCAACATACCAAACCGCGTTTTTGCCGTTGCGGCAACATCGACACCACCTGCGCCAGTGGGGCAACGAACAAGCGCCCTTGCTGGTGCTGCTGCACGGCTGGATGGATAGTTCGGCCACCTTTCAATTCCTGGTCGAGGCCTTGCGGCAAGAGTGGCATGTCGTGGCGCCGGACTGGCGCGGTTTCGGCGACAGCGACTGGAACCGCGACAGTTACTATCCGGCCGACTATCTGGCCGATCTGGATGCGTTACTGGAGCACCTCAGCCCGCATAGGCCGGTCTTTGTGGTGGGGCACAGCATGGGCGCCATGGTGGCCGGTCTGTACGCGGGCATTCGCCCCGAACGGGTACGGGCTTTGGCATTGGTAGAGGGATTCGGCTTGCCGGACAGCAAGCCGGACGAGGCACCGGGGCGCTATGCGCGCTGGCTGAAGGAAAACCGCCAACCGCCGGCCTTCCTGCCGTTGCCGTCGCTGGAGGCGGTCGCGGCCAAGCTGCTGGAACGCAACCCGCGACTCAGACCGGATCGCGCGCTCTGGCTCGCAGAGCAATTGACGCGCTTCGACGCGGCCAGCGGCCAATGGGTCTATCGGGCGGACCCGTGCCATAAGATGGTCAACCCGATCCTGTACCGGCTACGCGAAGCCCAGGCCTGCTGGCGTCGCATCGCCTGTCCGGTGCAATGGGTGATGGGCGGCGATATGTGGGATCACCCCATGGCCCGGGGGGTGTTCGACACCTTGGACAGCCGGCGCGCCTGCTTCGCCAAACTCAGCGAAGTCACGGTGGCGGACGCCGGCCACATGATTCAGTGGGAGCAGCCAGAGGCGCTGGCCCAGGCACTCGAGACGTTCTTTACCGCCAACTGATCCAATTCACCGACGGGTGGGTTCGCCGAAGGCAACCCGCCAACGCTCCCCCAAACAGGGTTGGTGCGTTGCTTCGCGAACGCACCCTACCCCCCCCCTATTTCAGGGCTACCCACAAATCGGTTTCGAGCGCCATGGGCGGTGTCGTGCGCGGGTCGTTCAGATACTCCTCGACGCAAGGCAGATCCGCCGGCTCCTCGCCGCTGTGCGGCAGCCATTCGCAGTAGAGCTGGCGCCAGGAGTGGGATAGTTCGCTATAAGGGCCGGTGTGCCGCAGTACGCCATAGCGGCCGGCAGGCAATTCAAGCACCGCCAGCCCCTCCGGCACCGGCCAGTCCGGCGACCAGGCGATGGCCGCCGCCGAGCGTAGCCGATCGACCGGCACGCTGTCCGGGTCGTCGTAATAGAGGCCGAACACGCGAGCCGGCGTCTCGCTTCGATAATGCGGCATCGCCCGCAGCATCAGATCCTCGAAGGCGATGCCGATATTCATGTAATCGCCTTGGTGGCGCCGCAACAAAAGAGTCATGGGTTCGGCGTGCGGCTGAATCTGTACGGTTTGCATGAAGCTCTCCTGAACAATGGATTGACGAAGCGCCGCCCCGGCCCGGAAACGTCCCGGCGTCATGCCGTAATGGCGGCCAAAGCCGCGCACGAAAGCTGCCAGGCTACCGTAGCCTGCGCCTCTGGCGATCTGTTCCAGCGGTTTGTCGCTGGCGGACAGGCGCCGGGCGGCCTGGTGCAGCCGCCCACGTTGCACGGTTTCGAACACCGTCTCGCCCATCACGCCGCGATAGATGCGGTGAAAATGATAGGGCGAGAAACAGGCGACCTCGGCCAAGCGCTCCAGCGGCAAATCCCGATCCAGGTTGCTCCATAAATAGAGTACGGCCTGGCGGATCCGCTCGACGTAGCGCATATCGGTTTCGGTTCGTCGATAAGGTGTTCTCATGGCGAGAGATTAGCCATCTTCCATTGATCATTGTTGCGAATCGGCGATGACCGGTCGCAAGCAAAAACGCACATCCCGGCCGACCATGCGCACGTCGTCGACCGTCAAACGCCGCTTGTCGGCCAAATCCTGCAACGGCGGCCAGGCGAACAGGCCGCGCGCGGCATCGCCGGCGAGCGCCGGCGCCAGGTACAGCACGATCTCGTCCACCAGCCCGGCCTGCATCAACGCGCCGTTGAGCCCGGCGCCGGCCTCGACCATCAGATGGTTGACGCCGCGCTTGGCCAGTTCGCCCAATAGCGCGGTCAAATCGCGACCGGGAAGCGGTAAAGCCTGCGCACCGTCCGCCAGATAGGGGGCAAGGCGTCCGTCGTCGTCGACGCAGGTGGCCAACAAGGTATTGCCGCCCTGATAGATCCGACTCGCCGGATCGGTCTCGAGCCGGCTGTCGAGCACCACCCGCAACGGTTGCGGCGCATCGGGAATCTCGCGCACGGTCAGTTGCGGGTTATCGGCGCGCACCGTACCGCTGCCGGTCAGGATGGCATCGTGGAAAGCCCGCAGACGCTGTACGTCGCTACGCGCCGCCGGCCCGGTAATCCATTGACTCTTGCCGTTTTGCAGAGCGGTCTTGCCGTCCAACGTCGCCGCCGCCTTGAGCGTGACCCACGGGCGCGCGCGCTCGACGCGCGACAGAAAACCTCGGTGCACCCGGCGCGCCTCGGCCTCCAGCAAGCCGCACTCGGTGCGGATGCCCGCCGCCCGCAACATCGCCAGGCCACGGCCGGCGACTTCATGATAGGGGTCGGACATCGCCGCCACCACACGCGTCAGGCCGTGACGAATCAGCGCCTCGGCGCACGGCGGCGTGCGGCCGTGATGGCTGCAGGGTTCCAGCGTGACATAGGCGGTCGCGCCGGCCGGCGACTCGCCGCGCGCGGCGCAATCCTTCAGCGCCTGGATTTCGGCGTGATCGCCGCCGGTGCGCACGGTGGCACCGGCGCCGATCAGCCGCCCGTCGCGTACCAGCACGCAGCCAACGCCGGGGTTGGGCGCGGCGCGGCGCGTGGCGGCCTCGGCCAGGCGCAACGCTTGTTGCATATATTGGTGGTCTTCGGAACTGAACATCGCGGGCCCTTGAACAAAAATCAATCGGGTTGGCGTGCCTGTGCCCGCCATGTCGGCAACAACAGGCCATAGATCGCATGATCCAGCACCCGCGCGCCGATCCACTCGCGCCCCTGCAGCACGCCCTCGAAAGAGAAACCGAGGCGTTCGGCCAGCGCCCGGCTGGGCAGATTGTCGACCGCGCAGGCGATCTGGATACGGTATAGGTTGAGCGCATTGAAGCCGAAGGCGATCAGCGCCTGGCAAGCGCGGCGCATAATGCCCCGACCTTGCCAGCGAGTGCCGAGCCAATAGCCGATTTCGCTACGGCGTTGTGTCGGCTCCAAGGCAAAGAAACACAAGACGCCGGCCGGTTCGTCATCGACCCAGACCAGCAAATTGAGAAACCGCCCCTCGCGATTGCCTTCTTGCGAGAAGCGGATATAGGTCAGGCTGTCGGCACTGTCGCGCATCTGGTCGAGCCAGGGCATCCACTGCCCGAGCAATGCACGATTGTCGTCGATCAGGGCAAACAGGCGCTCGGCATCGTCCTCGCACGGTTCGCGCAGCACGATGCCCTCGCCGACTTCGATCTGCATCATCCCGGGCGACTGGACTTCTGGACTTCCTGGATGGCTTCGCTGAATTCGGCCACATCCTCGAAACTGCGATAAACCGAGGCAAAGCGCACGTAAGCCACTTTGTCCATGCGCGCCAGTTCGTTCATGACCATCTCGCCGATCTGGCGCGAACTAACCTCGCGTTCGCCCAACTGCAGCAGGCGGTGGCTGATGCGGTCGATGGCCTCATCCACCAGCGTGGTCGACACCGGACGCTTGTGTAGCGCCCGCATGAAGCTGACGCGAACCTTCTCGGGGTCGAACTCCGCCCGATGCCCGCCGGTTTTCACCACTTGCGGCATGCGCACATCGGCGTTCTCGAACGTGGTGAACCGCTTTTCGCATTTCAGACATCGACGCCGGCGACGGATGCTGGAGCCGTCTTCGTTGACGCGAGAATCGATCACCTGGGTGTCGGCGTGACCGCAGAACGGACATTTCATGGCTTTAAACCCCTGGCTACAGTTCGGAAAACTCGATCTTAACAGCAATGATATGCCAAGTTAATGAGATCGCCATAAAGTGCGCAAATTATGTCTCAATTAGGATGTACAGTAGCAAAAACGGGGTGTTGGCGCTAAGAACGCGCAACACCCCGTTCGTTCAGACTCGGGCAGAGAAACTTACTTCTGGCCGTATACCGGGAAACGCTTACACATTCCCTTGACCGACTCGGCCACACGGGCGAGCACCGCATCGTCTTGCGGCGCTTCCAACACGTCGGCGATCAGGTTGGCCAGTTCGCGTGCCTCGTTGTCGCCAAAACCGCGCGTGGTCATGGCCGGGGTGCCGATGCGGATGCCGGAGGTCACGAACGGCTTTTCCGGGTCGTTCGGAATGGCGTTCTTATTGACGGTGATGTGGGCGCGGCCGAGTGCGGCCTCCGCGTCCTTGCCGGTGATCTGCTTGGCGCGCAAGTCGAGCAGGAATACGTGGCTCTCGGTCTTGCCCGACACGATGCGCAGGCCGCGCTCGATCAGGGTCTCGGCCATGATTTGCGCATTCTTCTTAACCTGCTGCTGGTAGGTCTTGAATTCCGGGCTCGCGGCTTCCTTGAACGCCACGGCCTTGGCGGCGATGACATGCATCAGCGGGCCGCCCTGCAGGCAGGGGAAAATGGCCGAGTTCAGGATCTTTTCGTGTTCGGCGCGCGACAGAATCACGCCGCCGCGCGGACCGCGCAAGGTCTTGTGCGTGGTGGTGGTCACGAAGTCGGCGAACGGCACCGGGTTCGGGTATTCGCCCGCGGCGACCAGGCCGGCATAGTGGGCCATGTCGACGAACAGGTAGGCGCCGACCGCATCGGCGATCTGGCGCATGCGCGCCCAATCGATCTTCAGCGCATAGGCCGAAGCGCCGGCGACGATCATCTTCGGCTGGTGCTCGCGTGCCAACTGTTCGACTTCGGCGTAGTTGAGCACTTCGTTTTCGTCGAGGCCGTAGGTCACGGCGTTGTACAGCTTGCCCGAGATGTTGACCGAAGCGCCGTGGGTCAGGTGACCGCCATGCGCCAGGCTCATGCCGAGAATCGTGTCGCCCGGCTTGAGCACCGAGACGTAGACCGCCTGGTTGGCTTGCGAGCCGGAATGCGGCTGCACGTTGGCGTATTCGGCGCCGAACAGCGCCTTCAGGCGTTCGATCGCCAACGCCTCCACCTTATCGACATGCTCGCAGCCGCCGTAGTAACGCTTGCCGGGGTAACCCTCGGCGTACTTGTTGGTCAGAACCGAACCTTGAGCTTCCATAACGGCCGGGCTCACATAGTTCTCGGAAGCGATCAGCTCCACATGGTCTTCTTGACGGCGGTATTCGTCCTCCATGGCGGCGGACAATTCCGGGTCATACTTGGCAATCGTCATATCGGCTGCAAACATCTTGGGCACATCCCATTGGTGGGTTAACGATAGCGGCGATTTTACATGATTTGCCTAATGCCGCGCGAGACAAGCAAGGTAAAAAAAAGCATTAAGAATCAAGACTGCGCCGGCTGAACAGTCTCTTCAATTCGAACCATTTCCACCTGGCAGTCGCGCATCAACTGCAAGAAGTCTTCCTCGATGCGTTCCACGCGGTCGAGCGGCGCGAGCGGCCAGACGAAACGCTCGTCCCGATCGGGGGCGTCGGCGCTGCTCACCGCGACATGGATCTCGCCGCCGTGGTGGGCCGACAACGCGACCACCGGCTCCTTGCCCTCGCTACGCAGCTTGCGCAGCAGCGAACTGACGAACACTTGCTGAGCCACCTCCAGCCGTGCCTGATTGCCGGCCACCAGCGCCTGCATCAGCGGCGCGGGAGCGCGGAAGATCGGGAACAGCGTCACGCCTTCGGTCTGCAGCGCCTCGCCCAGGAACTTCATCAACACCGTGCCCCAGGCGCCGATGCGCGGCGAGTAGTCCACCGGCGGCGTCGTTTCGCGGATCGCCACCCCAACCAGATAGCGCAGGAATACGCCCTCCTCCTGCACAGTCACGGCGCTCCCTTCCAGATCCAGCGGCAAACCGCGCGCGGCATCGGCCAATTGGCGCGTATAGCGGTACAGTTGCCCCGGGGAAATACCGACCACGGCGTCCGGGTGCAGTAATCGGCCGGACAGGAAAACCTCGGCGCCGGCGGCGAACACGCCATGCTGGCGCAAAATCGCATTGAGCCCGTCGACGTCGGCGATCCGATCCGGCAAAGTCGCGCGGCTCTTCGAGCCCGCCACCAACACCAGCGGTAGCGCGAAGATTTCCGCATGGCGCCCCGGGGCGGCCTCCACCGCCTGGCGCAGCGCCTGCCACAACACCTGATAGGCCGCCCTGGACGGGGCCATATTGAGCGCCACCGAGATCAGTAGCACCTCGTCGCGCGCCAAGAGATCGTCCATGGCATCGCCGAGCGCCACCCGCTCCAGTTCGCGCACATCGTCGTCGACCGCGCCGAGCACGGACTGCGCTTGGTGGATCAGGCGGTTGCTGACGCTGGCATTGGGATAGAGGCGTGGATCGGGCAAATGCTTGGTGGTCATCGTGTCATCCTGGGTCATGCAAAAACGATATTGTCGCACACAAGCATGATCGCTAATACCACCAGCATCTTCGCGACCGAGCTCCCCATTGCGCCTTGGCAAACGCCGGTAACCGCAATCCCTCAGACTCCGCCGCAAAAAGCGGTATTCGTTTTCTTACCTCTGCCAGAAAAACCGCGGAACGCCACCATGACCGCATGCACAAAACAAATAATTTATCCAATAATTTCAATAAATTACACAAAAAATCTCAGCATACCTCCATGCTTCCCCCTCAAAACCGAGCGATTTTGACATCACCGCGACAACCGCTATGTAATCGTTTCCACGCTATCCGCCACTCGACTCGATTGGAACCCGCATGAAGATGTACCACTCACTCCTCGCCACCGCCTTGTCCACCGCCCTGGCCCTCCCCGCGTTGGCCGCCCCGCACCCGCTGAAATCCGTCGGCGTTGCCGTCAACGATTTGACCAACCCCTTCTTTGTCGCCATGGGCAAAGGCGCGGCACAGGCGGCCCGACAACTGGGCGGCCCGGGCGTCAAGGTCACCACCGTGTCGAGCAATTACGATCTGCTCACCCAGGTCGGCCAGATCGAAAACCTGATTGCCAACAAGACCGACCTCATCCTGATCAACGCGGCAGACCCGACAGGCATTGCGCCGGTACTGAAAAAAGCGCGCGCGGCAGGCATTGCGGTGGTCGCGGTCGACGTGGGCGCGGAGGGCGCGGACGCCACGGTGATGTCGGATAACAGCATGGCCGGCAAGGAGGCATGCCGGTACATCGTGAAGAAGCTAGGCGGCAAGGGTAATGTGGTCATCGTCAACGGTCCGCCGGTCACCGCCACTTTTGCCCGCGTGGCCGGTTGCAAGGCGGAGCTGGGCTTAGCGCCGGGCATCCGCGTGCTATCCGAAAACCAGAACGGTCGCGGCAACCGCGACGGCGGGATGGCCGTCATGGCCAACCTGCTGACCGCGCATCGCAAGATCGACGCGGTATTCGCCATCAACGACCCGACCGCCATCGGTGCCGAGCTAGCGATCCGCCAGGCCCATCGCCGCGACATCAAGATGATCGTTTCGGTGGATGGCGCACCGGACGGCGAGGCCGCGCTCAAGCGCAAAAACGGGCTATTTGCCGCAACCGCCGCGCAAGACCCCTACCTGATCGCCCAGAAGGCGGTGCAACTCGGTTACGACATCCTCAACGGCAAACGTCCGGCACAGCCGGTGGTCCTGATCCCGACGCCCCTCGTCACCGCCGACAACGTCGAACGCCACACCGGCTGGGCCAAGCGCTAGGGAGCAAGCATGAGCGACGTCATTTTGGAAATGTCCGGTATCTGCAAGCGCTTCGGCACGACTCGCGCGCTTGACCAGGTTCATCTGACCGCGCACAGCCACGAAGTGCATGCACTGATGGGCGAAAACGGCGCCGGCAAAAGCACGCTGATGAAAATCCTCTCCGGTATTTATCAGCCTGATGCGGGCGAAATACGCTTGGCCGGACGGCCGATACGCATTGCCAAGCCCGCCGACGCCCGCCAGGCGGGCATCAACTTGATTTACCAAGAGCTGGCGATCTGCGCCAATCTGAGCGTGGCGGAAAACATCTTCATGGGGACGGCGCCGCGCGGCCGGTTCGGCGGCATCGACCGCCCACGCATGCGACGCGACGCGCAACGCCTGCTCGACCGGCTGGGGACGCGTTTCGGCCCGAACACTCCCGCCAGCCGGTTGAGCATCGCCGACTGGCAGCAAGTCGAGATTGCGCGCGCACTGGCTCACCAAAGCCGAATACTGGTCATGGACGAGCCCACAGCGGCCTTGTCCGACCGCGAAAGCGGGCGCTTGTTCGAGGTGATCGACACGTTGCGCGATCAAGGCATCGCCATCATTTACATCAGCCATCGCATGGAGGAAGTGAGCCGGCTCGCCGACCGCATCACCGTGCTACGCGATGGCTGTTTGGCCGGCAACCTCACGCGCGCGAAAAATTCGCCGCAACTGCTGATCGGCATGATGGTCGGCCGCGCGCTGAACCATTTCTACCCGCCCAAGCGTCAAGACGGTTTCGGCCAGGTCATGCTCGACGTCCAGGGTTTCTGCAGCGACAAAATCGAATCGGCATCGTTGCGGGTGCGCGCGGGAGAAATTCTCGGGCTCGCCGGTCTGGTGGGCGCCGGCCGCACCGAGCTTGCGCGCCTGATCTTCGGCGCCGACAACCGGCTGCGGGGCCGATTGCGCATCGATGGCACAGACGTCGACATCCGCTCCCCGCGCGATGCCATCCGGCACGGCATCGGCTATCTGCCGGAGGATCGCAAGCGCCAGGGCCTGTTCCTACACTTGTCCGCCACCGCCAACATCGCCATGAACGTACTGCATGAGCACGCGCGCGCCGGCATGCTCGATCGCGCCGCACTCCGCACGCTAACGCGCCAGGCAGTCACGCGACTGGCCATCAAGGCCCGGAGCGGCGAAAGCCTGGTCGGCGGGCTGTCGGGCGGCAATCAACAGAAAGTGCTGCTGGCGCGCTGGCTTGCCATACGCCCGCGCGTACTGATCCTGGACGAACCGACGCGCGGCGTCGACATCGGCGCCAAGGTCGAGATCTACCGCATCATGCACGAACTGGCGGCGCAAGGCGTGGCCATCGTCTGCATTTCGAGCGAACTGCCGGAAATCGTCGGCGTCTGCCACCGCGTGGTCGTGCTGCGGGATGGCCGCGTCGCAGGCGAGCTCAGCGGTAAAGAGGTCGGCCAAGAGGCCATCATGAACCTGGCCACTCGCCACTAAACCAAGGAGCCGACATGCCCTCGCTCGCCAACGACTCCCGCGCCGCCGGCGCAGTGCCGTCCCCACGGATGAGCGCGCTCGCCCGCCTTGGCATGCTGCCGATCCTCATCGTGCTGTACCTGGGGTTTTATCTGCTGACGCTCTATTTCAGCGAGGACGGCAACACCCATTTCCTGACGCTGGACAATACGCTCAACATTCTGCGCCAGACGTCGATCAATCTGGTGCTGGCCTCGGGCATGACCTTCGTCATCCTTACCGCCGGCATTGATCTTTCGGTGGGGTCGATACTGGCCGTCTCCGCGGTGCTGGGCATGCTGACCTCGCTCCCCGACCACAACCAGGCGCTGTCGCTGCCGGTCTTCGTGCTATCCGGGCTCGCGATGGGACTGATAAACGGCACCATGGTGGCCTTCCTCGGCATCAATCCCTTCGTCGTTACGCTAGGCACCATGACGGCGCTGCGCGGCGCTGCATACCTGTTGGCCGACGGCAGCGCCATCCTCAACAGCGACATCCCCGCTTTCGAATGGCTCGGCAACGGCAGCCTGCTCGGTGTTCCCTGGCTCGTGTGGATCGCGGCCCTGGTGGTGACCGCGTCGTGGTTCATTTTGAAACGCACCGTGCTCGGCCTGCATATCTATGCGGTGGGCGGCAATCCGCATGCCGCGTACCTCACCGGGATCCGGGTCGGCCTGGTGCTGCTGTTCGTCTACGCGATCAACGGTCTGTTTGCGGGATTGGCCGGCGCCATGTCCGCCAGTCGCCTATACGGCGCCAGCGGCAACTGGGGTACCGGCTACGAGCTCGATGCCATCGCCGCCGTCGTCCTGGGCGGCACCAGCCTATCCGGCGGGATCGGATCGATCTGGGGCACCGCCGTCGGCGCATTGATCATTGGCGTGATGAATAACGGCCTGACCATCCTCGGGGTATCGTCCTTCTGGCAATACGTGGCCATCGGCGTTGTCATCGTGCTGGCCACCATCCTGGACAAGTGGCGCCTAAAGCCGAGCGACGGCCAATGAGCATGCAGGCCGGGCGGTATTTTCGTTTTCAAACATAAGAGTTACATAATAAGCGACAGTTTTTTACATTTTCGAGCGTGCGCGAAGCGTTGCGATTGACACCCCACAGCCCGCTCGCGATAATCCAGCCACGTTGAGATGCAGCAATTGCTTCTTGATAGTTTCTCCTCTATTTCTCCTTTGTAGACTTAGCGCGGACCATTGGCCCGCGCATTTTTTTTGCTTTTTTTCAAAAAGTTACCGCAGAACACCCCGCTATTTTCCACTATCCGGCCAAGGCCCTCGCAGCCACTCGCACAGCCCCTGGCGATGTCGTATGCACCGGCGATCCATTACTCAATAAAGAATATTGTATACAGTTCGTTTGGCGACAAGACAGCAACATAACATGTTCGAAACAATGGAAATCGAACATTTTCAGCCCAAACAGAATGTCATTCAGGTAGCGAAAAAGCAGAAAAATGCCGGGAAGCCGCGATCAGAGACCGGGCCAGGACTGGTGCAAACGCTTCAAGGTGCCATCCGCCGTCATCCGCGCCAGACCCTGATTGGCCTGCGTCAGCAAAGCGCGGTCGCCCTTGCGCACGACAAAGACATAGGCGTCTTGGCCAAAGTCCGGACGCGACACCAGCCGCAGCGACGGGTCGCCGGCACTGGCTCGCCGCAAGACATGCAAGTCGCCGAACGCCCCTTGGAGATCGCCGGCCTTCAAGTCGGCCAACATGGGCGGCAGGCCGTTATAGCGTCGCAGCGCCGCATCGGGAACGCGCAGTCGGCGCAGCCAACCGATCGCGCTGCTGTCGATCAGCACGCCGATGCCGTCGATGGCGCGCACGTCGTCCTTGCCGCCATGCGCCGGCACCAACAGCACCTGGGGCTCATAATGATACGGCTGGGAAAGTTCGAAACGCGCGCGGCGCTCCGGCGTATCGGCCACGGCGGAGACCACCATGTCGACCCGTCCGTCGGACAAGGCGCCGAGTAACTGCGGCCACGGCAGGTTGACCAACTTGACGGTCACGCCTTGGGTCTTGGCCCAAGCGGTCACCACATCGATGTCGAAACCGGACAGGCGGCCATGGTCGTCGACCGACTCGAAAGGTGCATAGCTGGCGTTGATACCCACTCGCACGACCCCGGCTGCCCACACCGGCGACAGACACAGCAACCACCCCAACAACATCAATTTGATCGATTTCATCGCCTCTCCCGACGGCCGGCTCAACAGAAAAAACCGGCCCGGCAAAGCCGGGCCGGGTCGGTTCGTGCAGGCACGCGACGGGCGTACTTTAACGCTTTTCCACTTGGCTGACATCCCGTACCGCGCCGGTCGATGCCGAAGTGGTCATGGCGGCATAGGCGCGCAATGCCGCGCTGACCGGCCGGTCGCGCTCGGCCGGCCGCCAGCCCAGGGCGTCGCGCACGCGGCGACGTTCGGCCAACACCTCGGCGTCCAGCGCCAACTCGATACGGCGGGCGGGGATATCGATACGGATCGGGTCGCCCTCTTCCACCAAGCCGATCGCGCCGCCCTCGGCGGCTTCGGGCGAGACGTGTCCGATGCTCAGCCCGGAGGTGCCGCCCGAGAACCGGCCATCGGTCAAGAGCGCACAGGCCTTGCCCAGTCCTTTGGATTTCAGATACGAGGTCGGGTACAGCATTTCCTGCATGCCCGGCCCACCCTTGGGGCCTTCGTAGCGGATCACCACCACGTCGCCGGCGACAATGCGGTCGTCCAGAATCGCCGCCACCGCCGCCTCCTGGCTCTCGAACACGCGCGCGCGGCCATCGAAACGCAAGATGCTGTCGTCGACGCCGGCGGTTTTGACAATGCAGCCATCGGGCGCCAAGTTGCCGAACAGCACGGCCAGACCGCCATCCTGGCTATAGGCCTCGGCGCGGCGGCGAATGCAGCCGCCGGCGCGATCCAGATCCAGCTCGGGGTAACGCATGCTCTGGGAAAACGCCATCGTGGTCGCGATGCCGCCCGGCGCCGCGCGATAAAAACGCATCGCGGTCTCGTCGACGCCATCGCGCGCCACATCCCATTGGTCGAGCGCCGCGCCCATTGTCGGGCTATGCACGGTCGGCACATCGCGCGCGACCAGACCGGCGCGGTCCAGTTCGCCCAGGATCGCCATCACGCCGCCGGCGCGATGCACGTCCTCCATATGATATTTCTGTGTGGCCGGCGCCACCTTGCACAGGCAAGGGACGTGACGCGAAATGGCGTCGATGTCGGCCATGGTGAAGTCCACCCCGGCCTCGTGCGCCGCCGCCAGCAGATGCAACACCGTATTGGTCGATCCGCCCATGGCCACGTCGAGCGACATGGCGTTGGCAAAGGCCTGGCGCGAGGCGATGGCGCGCGGCAAGACGCTTGCGTCCTCGCCCTCGTAGTAGCGGCGGGCGAGATCGACGATCAGCCGGCCGGCGCGCAGGAACAGCTCCTTGCGGTCGGCGTGGGTGGCCACCAGCGAACCGTTGCCCGGCAACGACAGGCCCAGCGCCTCGGTCAGGCAGTTCATCGAGTTGGCGGTGAACATGCCGGAGCAGGAGCCGCAAGTCGGACAGGCGGAACGTTCCAACTCGGCCACTTCAGCATCCGATACCGCCGGATTGGCGGCCTCCACCATGGCATCGACCAGATCGAGCGCGCGCGTCGTTCCGTGCCAGTCGACCTTGCCGGCCTCCATCGGGCCACCGGAAACGAACACCACCGGAATGTTCAGCCGCAGGGCCGCCATCAGCATGCCCGGCGTGATTTTGTCGCAATTGGAAATGCACACCAGCGCGTCGGCGCAATGCGCATTGACCATATACTCGACCGAGTCGGCGATCAGGTCGCGCGACGGCAGGCTGTAGAGCATGCCGCCATGGCCCATGGCGATGCCGTCGTCGATGGCGATGGTATTGAATTCCTTGGCCACGCCGCCGGCGCGCTCGATCTCGCGCGCCACCAGTTGGCCGAGATTTTGCAGATGCACGTGGCCTGGCACGAACTGGGTAAACGAGTTGGCGATGGCGATGATCGGCTTCTGAAAGTCTTCATCCTTCATGCCGGTGGCGCGCCACAGCGCGCGGGCGCCGGCCATGTTGCGGCCGGCGGTGGAGGTGCGGGAACGATATTCGGGCATGACTCATCCTTGCTGTATTCATCAGAAAACGGCGGCGTGATCAAAACCATCCGGGACGATGGCTGGGTGGGCCATGCGTCGGACGGCGTCCGGGGCCATGGTCATGCGGCGGGACCCGACATCGCATGCGAGGGTGATCGCACGCGACGTTATGCAACGCTTTCCGTATAATCGGTCTCATCTCTTTTACCGCAAACACCCACGGCTGACAAATGATCATTCATCCGCAATACGATCCCGTCGCAATCAACCTTGGTCCGCTGGCCGTGCATTGGTACGGCCTGATGTACATGGTCGGCTTCTTGCTGTTCGTGCTGTTCGGCAACCGCCGCATCCGCGCCGGCCGCAGTTTCATGACCAGCAAAATGCTCGACGATCTGCTGTTTTACGGCGTACTCGGCGTGGTGCTGGGCGGCCGGCTGGGCTATGTGTTGTTCTACAAACCCGGCGAGTACCTGAGCCATCCGCTGGACATCCTGCGCGTCTGGCAAGGCGGTATGTCCTTCCACGGCGGCTTCCTCGGCGTGCTGCTCGCCATGTGGCTGTTCGCGCGCCGACATGGCAGAAGCTTTTGGGACGTGGCCGACTTCGTCGCGCCCTTGGTGCCGCTAGGCCTGGCGTTCGGCCGCATCGGCAACTTCATCAACGGCGAATTGTGGGGGCGCGTCACTCGGCCGGATGCGCCTTGGGCCATGCTGTTTCCGCAGGCGCAACAGGCGGATCGCGCCTGGGCGGCGACCCACCCCGAATGGGTCGACACCTATGTCAAATACGGCGGCCTGGCGCGCCACCCCTCGCAGTTGTACGAGTTCGCACTCGAGGGGCTCACCCTGTTCTTCATTCTATGGGGCTATAGCGCCAAACCGCGCCGACGCGCGTCGATCTCGGCACTGTTCCTGATCGGCTACGGCGCCTTCCGCTTCCTGGCTGAATTCACCCGCGAACCGGACGATTTTCTCGGTTTGCTGGCCGCCAACCTCAGCATGGGCCAGTGGCTGAGCCTGCCGATGATCGTCGCCGGCCTGGCGCTGTGGGCCTGGTCGCGCCGGCAGCCGCTCGGCGACTAAATGTCAGCGCCCCGCTTCGAACCGCCCTCGCCTCGCGCGAGGGTTTTTTTTGTGCATGGGGGTCGGTGTAGCGGCTTCAGCCGCGATTTACTTGCGGCGGCCAATCGCGGCTGAAGCCGCGCCCACGGAGAATTTTCAGCATTTTCTGACGGTCGCGCTTGGTTGTCTGTTTCTATCTGGCTGGGTAAGGTATGCGGTGCGGCGTTTGCCGCAAGAGGCGCGGGCCCGGGGTGTTCTCAGCACCGTCGAGCCCGCTAACCACACCAAACTTCATGGGAGTTCAGAATGGCTACTCAAGAGCTTAATCCAGCCCCAGTCTTTTTTCCAAACCAGGATTTCCGCCAGCAGCAGTTACTTTCCCTGATTTCCGTGTTGTGTTTGCCGCGTGGCAGTCGTCCAAATTCCGACGAGTGCCGTTTGGTGGTCGATAGCCGCTTGCCGTGGGCGTTCGAGTCGATCGATGGCAGCACTTCCTGGATGTATCTACCCAAGGCCGCGCGCGTGCGCGAGGTGGCGGGTTGCCTGGTGCTAACGGCCGACTGACGGCCTTTCCCGGAGGCGGAGGGCTAAGCCCTCCGACCGTTTTCCTGATCCCAAGGCGCCAGCACGGTCGCCAGTTCGTCGAGAAAAACCCGCACCTTGGCCGGCATCAAGCGGCGCGCCGGCAACAGGGCGTAGACGCGCATCGGCGCCACGCCGAAGGTCGGCAGCACCGGCACAATCCGCCCGTCGGCAATCTCGCGCCGACAGTAATAACTGGACAACAAACCGACGCCGAGTCCGGCCACGACGCCGTTCAAACGCATGCCGACATTGTGCGCGCGCAGGGGACCGGCGGGATGGATCGTCTCGATATTGCCGTCCGGCGCCTGCAGTTGCCAGACCGGCTCGTCCGGACTGATGACAGCCGGCCAGCCTGCCAGATCGGCCGCGCGACTGGGCGTTCCCAGGCGTTGCAGCAGCGCCGGCGCGGCATAGAGTCCGCGCGCGATACTGTAGATCCGGCGCACCACCTGGCTGGAATCGGGCATCGCCCCCTGCTGGAGACGAAACACGATGTCGTAATCCTCGCTACGCGGATCGATCAGGTTCGATGTGAGTTCGATTTCCGCTTCCAACCCCGGGTAGCGCAATAGCATGTCGTTCAGCACGTCGCCCAATCTGAGCACCCCCAGCTCATAGGGTGCGGCGATGCGCAAGATGCCCTGCGGCCGCTCGTGATGCTCCGCCGCCTGCGATAAATGCGCCTCGATGCGCTCGACCAGCTCCGCCGTCTGTTCGCGTAACTGCACGCCGGCCTCGGTCAAGCGCAGGCTGCGCGTGCTCCGTTCGAGCAGGCGCTTGCCCAGGGCGACTTCCAGGCGCGCGACCGCCCGGCTGACCGAGGTTTTGGGCAGCGCCAGACGGTCGCTGGCCTTGGTAAAGCTGCGACAGTGCGCCACGGTCAGAAACACTCGCAGGTCATCGAGGCTCATTGTTTCACCAGTGAAATAGTCAATGCCATATTACCCATTTATTGAACCGATAATACACCTTAGCCTAGAGCATCTCTTGCCTACCCGCTGCTCTCGATGGTTTCTTTCGCTCGACGCCGCCGTCATTTCATCGGTATCGCCACCGGCCTGATCACCGGCTTGGATTTTCTGGCCAATGCCACCGTCAACTTTGCCGAATCCTCGATCCGAGGCGGCATCGGGGTCTCGCCCGCGGATTTTCTCTGGGTGCTCTCCGCTTATGCGGTGGCCGGCGCCGGCATGATCCTGTTGCTCGAGCGCCTTGGCCGGGTCATGAGCTACCGCACTTTGCTGCTGTCGGGCACGGTATTGTTCACGCTGGGATCGATCGGCGCCATGTACAGCCAGTCGCTGCCGGCGTTGATTGCCGCACGGCTGCTGCAAGGACTGGGCGGCGGCCCATTGCTGACCTGTGCGCGCATCCTGCTGCAGATCTCGGTCCCGGCCGAACGCCGCCGTCAGCAACTGCAAGGATTCATGCTCGGACTCTTTCTGTGCGCCGCGCCCGGCCCGTGGCTGGCCGCGCGCCTCATCGAATCGGGCGATTGGCACGCGCTGTTCGCCTTGCACGCCGCCGCCGGCGTGCTGGCGCTGATCATCGGCTGGGCGATCCTCCCCAAGCGCGCTCACACCACGCGCGCCATCGGGCATATCGACGGCTGGGCCGCCCTGGCCTTCTGCCTCGGTGTGCTGTTGTGGATGGATACCCTGCAGGGCATACGCTACGACTGGCTGAATGCCTCGACCATCAATCGCCTGCTGCTGGCGCTCGGGCTGTTCGCCGGCTTCGGCTGGCGCCTGCACCGCCACAGCGATCCGTGGTTGAAACTGGGGACGCTGGCGAGCCGTCGTTATCTGACCGGGCTGGGGTTCTATACCCTGTACTACCTCATCAACGGCGCGGTCACCCTGGCCGTACCGATGTACCTGCTGGCCGGCGAAGGAATGGATCTGGCCAGCGCCGGCGCGCTACTGACGGTGGGCGGTCTATGCACGGTGCTGATGCTGGCGCTTTATTTCCGCTTGGCTGCCCACCTGCCCGACCGTCGCTATGTCATCGCCGCCGGTTTTATCTTGTTATCGGCGCTACTGCTGCGGCTCGCCGCCGATGCCACCGGCGCCACGCCCTTCGCGACCCTATTGCCGATCATGGCATTCAAAGGTTTATTCCCCGTCCTGGTGGTCATTCAAGTGGCGGGCCTGGCTTTCCGCGAATTCAAACAGCAGGATTTCATGCACGCCTATGCCATCAAGAATGTGCTGCGCTTATTGGCGAACACCCTGGGAACCGGCATCGCCAACCTTTACTGGCAGGATGTCGCCGCCGGCGCGCGCAATACGCTGATCGAACGGTTCGACCCGTGGTACGCGACCTTCTCCATGCAAGGAGAGGCCTCGCTGGCGCACTGGTCGCAAATCGTCGATCAGCAGGCGGCGCTGATCGGCGCCATGCACACCTTCACCGTGCTGGCGGCGCTCAGTTTCGCCGGCGCGTTGCTGGTTCTTGGGCAAAAGACACTGCGGTGACCGGCGGGCCGGACATGAATAGCATAGGCAGAAAATCGCGCCGTACTGAGTGTCATAAAAACTTCATGCCAAGCTGTAGTCGGTTGACTACCATCAAAATTCAGCGATTTAGCACATGCTGATATACACGACCCCGCGTTACTCTTGGCATCCTGAACGCGGAAGTCGGGACTACCCCCCGCCCTCTCGCACAGCGACACAGCGCGCGATCCGCCTGTGAACCGACACAACAAACTGGGAGTCAGGTATGAAAAAACTACCGCTTTGCATGCAGCTGACCATGCTGGCCTCATTGCTGGCCAGCCTTCCGGCCTTCGCCGTCCCCACCGCCCCCGACTATGTCGACGACAACGCCTATCTGGCGGCGGCGCGTAAACACATCCTGCCGCCGGACATCCCCTGGAGCGGCAAGAGCGAACAATTCATCGCCGCGAAGACCGACCCGTTCGTCAGCCCAATCGAAGCCTCCGATTTCCAGCACACCCCGACCTATACCGAAACCCTCGACTACCTGAATAAGCTGCAGGCCGCCAAGCCGGGCCTGATCAAGGTGGCGAGCTATGGCGAGACCACCGATGCCGGCACGCCGTTCACCATGGTGATCGTGTCGAAGTCGTCCGATAAGTCGGCCGCCGGCCTGAAGGCCTCGGGCAAGCCGACCATCTACGTCGAAGCCGAAATCCATCCGGGCGAAGCCAACGGCAAGGATGCCGGCCTGATGATGATCCGCGACATGACCGTCGGCGGCAGCCAAAGCGCACTGCTCGACAAGATCAACCTGATCTTCGTACCGGTGGTGAATATCGACGGCGACCTGCGCAACGGCAAGTACGGCCGTATCAATCAGAACGGCCCGAACAACACCGGCTGGCGCGTCAATTCGCGCAACCTCAACCTCAATCGCGACTTCACCAAGCTCGACAGCCCGGAAATCCGCAACGTGGCGCGCATCCTGGGTGAGTACGATCCTGACTTCTTCATCGACACCCACTCCACCGACGGCGTGATCTACCAGTACGACGTGACCTATTGCGGCAACGGCATGGGCTGGGCTAAGAACGGTTCGATGTGGATGGACAAGGTGATGACGCCGCGCGTGTTCGCCGAGCTGAAGGATTATGGCCATCAGCCGAATGTCTGCATCAGCATGAACGATAACGAGGACATCACGCAGGGCTACTACCCGTACTACAGCGACTACGCGCGTTTCTCCAACCAGTACGCCGACATCCGCGGCATCCCCGGCATCCTGGTCGAACTGCACGCGCTCAAGCCGTACCGTCAGCAAGTGCTGGCCAACTACACGCTGTACAAGTCGATCTTCGAAGCGGTGGGCGACAACAAGGACAGCCTGCGCGACGCCATCGACAAGGACCGCGCGGTACGCGACGACAAGGTGACGCTGACCTGGAAGATGCCGGACGGCAAGGCGCCGCTGGTCGATTTCAAGGGCGTCAAGTTCACCAAGGAACTGTCGCCGATCACCGGCGACAAGATCGTGCACTGGACCAACCAGCCGATGGACTACAAGATCCCCTACACCGCTCAGACCGAGCCGGATCTGGTGGTACCGCGTCCGAAGGCCTATGTGGTGCCGGCGCAATGGCATGAAGTGATCGACCGCCTCAAGGTACACGGCATCCAGATGACCACGCTGAACGCGCCGGCCACCTACGACGTCACGGTCTACCGTCTGGAAGACGTCAAGCTCGGTACGCCGTTCGAACCGGACCGCGAATCGGCAGACAAGATTCCGGGTTATGAAGGCCGCCTGCTGATCACCGGCAAGCCGGTCGCCGAACATCGCAAGGTCACCTACCCGGCAGGCTCGGTGGTGATCGACCCGAACCAGCGCCTGGGCGTATTGGCCATGGATCTGCTGGAACCGGCCAGCCCGGACTCCTTCTTGAGCTGGGGTTTCTTCAACGCCAACCTGACCTCGGCCGAAGCACCCGAAGCCTACGTGATGGAGCCGATGGCTCGCGCCATGCTGGCCGAGAGCCCGGCATTGCGTCAGGCCTTCGCGGAAAAGCTGAAGAAGGACAAAGCCTTTGCCAAGGATCGCAACGCCCGTCTGAACTGGTTCTACAACCAGACGCCGTTCGCCGACAGCAACCGCTACATGTACCCGGTCGGCAAGGTCGAGTAAACTCGGTCGAAGTCTGACAACGGACGGCGGGGCGATACGCCCCGCCGTTTTCGTTAATTACGACGTCATCCTTATCCAGCAAGGATTTGCCAACTGCCTGCGTAATTTGTTGCACGAATCTTTAAGGCTTTGTCATGCGCTGCCCGGTCAACTCGGCTACAATGATCACGGCAAGCACTACATTCACAGGACCCCTCATGATTGTCTCCGTACTTGGTCACTCGGCCGGCGTCGGATCGATGGCCGCCATCTCCTGCCTCCGCATCGATACCAGCACACTGCTCGACTGCGGCAGCGGCGTGGAAACCTTACAGGAGAATAGCCTGCTGGCCGTCGAGCGCATTTTGCTGACGCATTCGCACTTCGACCACTGCGGCGGCCTGCCCGCCCTGCTGACCTGCCATGCCGAACACGGCGGCCGCGGCATCACCGTCCACACGCAACAGGAAACCATCGACGAATTGAAGGCAGGTCTGCTGGCCGAGCCCGCCAATCAGCACCTGCTCGGCGCGCTGGATCCCCAGGGGCAGCCCTTGTTGCGCTTCGAAGCCATTGAAGTGGGCGACGCCATCCCGTTGTCCGATGGCATGGCCACCGCCCTGCCGGCCCAGCACATCGTGCCCGCCGTCGGCTGGGTGATCGAGGGACCATGGCGCGCGCTGGCCTACACCGGCGACTCGGCCCTCTGTCCTGCATTCTGGCACTGGGCAGCCAATGTGCCGTCGCTATCCGACATCATCTGCACCATCACCTCCTCGAACACCGAGCTGGATCACGCCAAGGCCGAAGGCCTCATGACGCCGGGCGCCCTGCTGTCGATGCTGGAAGTGATCCCTCCCGGCGTGCAGATTTGGATCAACAACCTGGATGGCGCGGAGCGCGAACAAGCGTTGGCCGAGATGAAACTCATCGCACCGCCCAATCTGAACATCGCCCAGTTGCAACTTAGCTCGGTCATCGATCTTTAAGCGGCCCTGACGGCGGCGCTCATCGTACTGCCGGGCCCGTCAGGCAATGCACGCCAAGGGCCACCAGCGCTTCTAGATCCTCACGCGCAGTCACGCCCTTGGCCTCGATTTCCATCGCCATCAGCGAAGCCATCTGCAACAGACCGCGTACCAGCGCCGCCCGACCCTCGTCGGCATGAATGCCCTGGGTCAGGGCATGGTCGAGCACCAGGTAGGCAATGCCGGCTTCGTGGGTTCTGGCCACCAGACCCAGATCGTGCCCCTGAATCTCCACCGCGACCTGGTGCCCCGCCGAGCGCACGGCCTGACAGAAATTAACGAAGCTATCCCACTGTTCGTCCAACCCGGTTTCATGGAACTCGAAATTGATCCGGCGCGTCGGATGGACTTGTAATTGCGCCAGCACCCCGGGCAGAAAATCGTCGTGCGCCAGCGAGGCGGGCGAGAAGTTGATGGCCAGCCGGCCGCGCGGCCCGAGCGTCAGGGCCAGTTCCAGAGTGAGCAGATCGATCTTGTGTGCCAGGCCAAGCCGTAGCGCATGCGCAACCAGGCGCAGCGCGCTCATCTGCGACAACTCGCCGCGCGCCGGACGGAACAGCATGCCCTCCTGCCACAGCACACCGCCGTCCGGATGGCAAACCGGATACCAACGCAATTGCAGCGAGCCATCGCAGCAAACCAGATCCAACAACTGCTTCCAGTCGTGATCGTTGACCGTGGCGTCGGGTAATGGATCTCCCAAGTCGACTTGCCAACGATTGAGCGCGCCGGTCTCCGCCTGGGTTAGCGTAAGGCTTGCGCGCCGCAATACCTCGTCTGACGCATCGCCGCTATGGAAATCGGTCAAGGCGATGTGTCCGACGCCGGGCCGGTCGGTCAACCCCATGTCCTGATAGATGTCCCAGGCAGCGCACAACTCGCCGGCCAGTTGCTTCGCCGAGTCGCTGGCCAACTCGGGACAGAGCATGGCGAAATCGGCGCCGCGCAAGCGCGTGGCCATCCAGCCACGGTTTGCCTGACAGTGCGCCAACAGATCGTCGGCGACGCGCTTGAGCAGCGCATCGGTGCGCCGCGCCCCCAGACGCTGATTGAGTTCGGCCAGGTTCGCCACTCGCGCGAGCAGCAGAAAGCCGCTGACAGGATCGTCCTGCGGCATCAACAATCGGGTGAAGGCCTGGTCGAACGCCTCGCGATTCGGCAATCCGGTACTGCTATCGGTCAGCACCGCCAGCCGGGTGCGGTCCAATTCGTCGCGCAGGCCGTCCAGATACAGCTGCAGACGATCGACCATCTGGTTCATGGCATAGGCCACTTCGGCCAACTCGGGAATGCCGGGTACCGGCAGCTTGTAGAAGCGTTGCTCGCTGATGGCGCGCGCCTGCCCGACCACGGCCAGCAATTGACGCCTAAGGCGCCGGATGTCGAAAGCCCCCAGCAAAGCGGCGGACAGGCCGATGACGCATAACCAGAGCACCGTCTGTAATGCGCTCTGCCAGAGCGTCAAATACGCCAGGGCGGGCTCGGCGAATACCACGATGCGCCCGGCCGGCTCGCCATCGCGCCGCACCGGCGCGATACCGGGCGCCGGCGCCAGCGGCAATAGTCCGACGAACCAGGGGGGGACGTCGCTCAGCGGAGCCGGCATCCGCAGCCGGATCGCCGCATGGCCCGCGGGACTCTCCCAGCGAACTTCAGCGACATCGCCGCGTCCAACCGCCGCCTTGAGCATGGCCAGATCCAAGGCCCGGTCCGCCGGTCGTTGGCTCAACGTCAACGCCAAAGCCTGGGCGGTATCGCTGCTCTGCATACCGAGCTGTTGCACCAGGTAATGGCGCGCACTGAGCAGATTGGCGATCAATGCGCCGCCGATCGACAAGGCGACGACCATCAGCAGCAAGGTCGACAACCGCTGGGTCAGGGAAAATTTTGTGGTGCTCACGGCCATGCCCCTTGCAACGCAAAATGCTTAAAAAACCATATAGAATATGGTGATAATTTAGAATGCATTCTATGCGAAAAAGTATGGCCTTGCTGGGCTCTCTGAGGGGGGCGTTCGGGCCGTCAAATGTGCCACCGACTATGACAGATATACTGATTCTGTATTCCACTACGGATGGTCATACCCATGCCATCTGTCGATATGCCGAACAAATTTTAAAACAACATGGCTACACGGTAAGCATCGCCGACTTGGCCGCCCCGCCCCCGCTCGTCGCGCAGCGCGCCGTACTGATCGGCGCCAGCATCCGTTACGGCCGCCACCAGCCGGCGGTCGCGGCCTTTCTGCGGCAACGGCGCGACTGGCTGCAAGCGCGGCCTTGCGCCTTGTTTTCGGTCAGTCTGACAGCGCGCAAGCCCGGGCGAGACCGAGTGGCGCGCAATCCATATCTACGTCGGCTGATTGGCGAGATCGGCTGGCAGCCGGCGCTCGTGACGGCATTCGCCGGCAAGTTGGACTACCCGCGCTACCGCTGGCTGGATCGCCAAATCATCCGACTGATCATGTGGTTGACCGGCGGTCCCACCGATCCGGCCACAGTGCGCGTATTCACCGACTGGCAGGCGGTGGCGGCGTTCTCGCTGGCGTTGGCGCAACGGTTGTGCACAAATGAAAACGGCGCCGCCTCCACACGGGAGACGGCGCCGTCGGCGCTCGGGGCGAAACTCAGGCGCCGACCGCTTCGCGGCCAAGCTGCTCGGCCAACACTTCGATGATGATGTTGTGATCCTCGCGTTCCTGCATGCCCGAAACCACGATCGAGCCAAGATAGCCGGTGTGGGACACGGTAATCGGGAAGCCGCCGCCGTGGCAGGCGTAATCGCGCGTCGGCAGGCCCATCTTCTGCTCCAGCGTCTGACCGGAAATACGGCATTGCAGGCCGACGGCATAGGAACTGCGGCGCATCATCTCCACCACATTGCGCTTGCGGCGCGCCCAATCGGCGTTGGCCGGCGTGGTGCCTGGCATGGCATGGTAGAAAAGGATTTCGTCGCCGCGACGAATATCGATCACCACGGCGGCACCGCGTTTCTGGGCTGCAGTACGCAATGCCACGCCCAATTCCCAGGCGGCTGCGGCGTCGAAACGCGGGAAAACCAGTTCGATTTCCTGTCGCAGAATTTGCTGCAACTCTTGATCAAGTCCCATTTCAATCTCCGGGCACATTGAGGTGCCACTGTTCAGATGGTGTGTGCTGGGCTAACGTCGCCATGCAAAAAGAATATCACGCATGGCTAATAGACAGCAATAACATGCCAACCACGCCAGCCTCATTCGAAAAACATCGCCCGGATATCGACGCTCGACGTTCGACCGACTTGGTCGCGATGGCGCGCAAGCCATGCCTGGGTCCGTGCTCGGCCGGCATCGCGCAGCCACAGCAGAAAGGGCGCATGCGCCAAGGCTCTGCTTGAGGCATCCAGCTCCGCCAGAAATTCCTCGGCTTCGATCAGATGAAAGCGGGTGCCAAGCAGACGACGTTCCAGACGGCCATGCCAGGGGCTGGACTCGGCCGCCATGTCGCGCAAGAGCGCGAACAGTCGCATTTCGCGTAGAAACGCACTATTGAAACCCAGGTTGAGTATGCGCTGGCGAATACCCTCGGCGCTCTTCGGCGTTTCGCCGTGCGTCATCGGCGCCAGCAGCACCAGCAGGATATCCGGCGTACGGCAGAAGCGAATCAGCGGAAACACCGCCGGGTTGGCGGCAAAGCCGCCGTCCCAATAATCCTCCCCCTCGATGGTCACCGCTTGCTGCAAGCTGGGCAGACAGGCGGAGGCCAATAGCGCGTCGGCCGATAGCGAACGGTGGTCGAATAGACGAAGACGGCCGCTATTGGCGTGCGTCGCGGCGACAAAAACCTTCACCTTGGATGCGCTGCGGATGCGCTCGAAATCGAATAACTCTTCGATGATGGTGCGCAGCGGATTGTAGTCGAGCGGATTGAGTTGATACGGCGAGAACCAGCGTGTGAATTGCAGCGCCACTTGCAGACCGGGCGGCACGGTCAGGTCATCCGCTGCCGGCCGCGGCTGCACCATTTCCGGCGGCAGCGTGCTGCCGACGCGTTGCCAGAAGGCGTCCAGCGTATCGCGGGCGGCCTGTGCACCGCCGGTGGCCAAACCATGTGCCACCGCCACGGCGTTCATGGCGCCGGCACTGGTGCCGCTCAAACCGTCGAAACGAAAGCAGTCGGCTTCAAGCAGTGCGTCGAGCACTCCCCAGGTGAAGGCTCCGTGCGCACCGCCGCCTTGCAAGGCAAGGCTGAGCTTGGGGCGGGGATCGCGGCGTCCGAACATGGCATCTCCAGATTGCTGCACCGCAGCAATCATGGCACATCATTCGGTACGCCACAACCGGCGAATCAAGAGTGAGCGAGTGCCGCCTCTTGCTTGGACAGGGAATGGCCCACCTCTTCCAGCGTATCGCGTTCCAGGTAGAAGTTAAGCGCGGCCACACCGATCGCACCGCCGGCGATATTGCCCAGTGTCGCGGGAATCAAGTTATGCAGCGTATCGGCCCAGTCGGGGGTGACACCCGCCGAGGCGAACCAGCTCAGGCTGAAGAAGGCCATGTTGGCGATACTGTGCTCATAACCGCTGAAGAAGAAAACGAAGACCAACAACATGGTCATCGCCAACTTGGCCATGTCGTTGCTCAAGCGCAGCGGCACCCAGACGGCCAGGCAGATGATCCAGTTGCACAGTGCGCCTTTCCAGAAGATCGCCCAACTGTCGGCATGGACTTTGTGGCCGATCACGTCGAACAACAGGTGATTGGCCGGCAGATGCGATAGCGCGCCGGTCTGGGCATACATCAGCGCCAGCAACAGGGCACCGGTGAAATTGCCGGCGTAGACCAAGAACCAGCTCTTGCCCAATTCCTTCCAGCTCACGCGGCGCGACAGCAGGCCGACGGCCATATACATGACATTGCTGGTGAACAGCTCCGTCTTGCTGACGATGATGGTGCACAGCGCGGTGCCGAAGAAACCGGCGCTAGCGGCGTAATACATCGGCGAACCGGCCAAGTGCAGCGCTTGCCCGAGCAATAGACTGACAATCAATACCACCGCAATCAATCCACCGGCCATCACCGCGCTCAGGAAGTAGCGCAACGGCGAGGAATTCATGACTTGGCGCTTGCGCGCCGATTCTGCGACGACATAGGGAAGAGGATTGCTGGCTGCCATAATCACCCGTTTAAGCGGCCGGATCGGCCATTAAATTACAATACTGAGAACACATTCGCCAACGAATGAACGAGCGCAAACGAACATTTTCGCTCGCGAAGACCCTCGCGCGCGCAAAAGTGTCGAAGATCGCGCCAATCGGCAAATCTACAATGAGTTAGCGCAGTCAGATTAGCCCAGGACCGCATCGCCAAGTTTGACTTTCGACAAAAATGACGTTCGTTTTTAATCATTTTTTTCGAAAAAGAAAAAAATGCTGCGCAAAAACGACAAAGCCCATCCTGTGCGGACGGCGGATGGCCGGCATGCAAATTCGGAGGGAGGCGAGAAGAGAAAGGTGCGGGCGGGCACCGCGACGGGCGCCCGCCTTACCGGATTAGACTTGCTGCAACTCCAGCAAGTAGCCGATGTTCTTCCACTGGCTGACTTCCTGGCGGATGGCGCTGGCGGTCAACGGATTGGCGCCGAGCCAACCGCTGTCGACCGTCAGGGCAAAGCCGCGCGCATGCGGCTTCAAGTCGAGTGCGGGCGGCAGAGCGACCTCGTTGCGGCTGCGATAGAACAACACGGCGATGCGCAGGCTGACGATGGCGCGCCAAAGCGTCTGATCGTCGACATAAGGCAGGATCTTGCCCATATCGCCGCGATGCCCAAGCACGATCTGACCGAGCGAGTTCTGCTCGCGTTTGGAGAAACCCGGCATGTCGGCGTATTGCAGGATGTAGGCCGAATGCTTGTGGTAGGCGGTATGCGCGATGGACAAACCGATTTCGTGCAGCCGCGCGCCCCAAATCAACAGCTTGAGCCAATCCTGATCCAAGTCTTCGCCGCACACCTTGCGGAACAGGCTTTCGGCAAGCCAGGTCACGCGCTTGGTTTGCTCGGCATCGACGTGATAGCGCCGGCAGAACTGGCTGACCGTGGTCTCGCGCATATCGTGTTCGCGCTGGCGACCCAGCAGGTCGTATAGGACGCCATCGCGCAGCGCCCCTTCCGCCACGGTCATCTTGCTCACGCCCAGCTCTTCGAAAATGCCGATCATGATGGCCAGCCCGCCGGGTAGCACCGGCGCGCGGTCGGCTTTCAGCCCGTTGAGCACCACGTTCTTGACATGGCCACGGCGCAGCATCTCCTGCCGCAGCTGGGTCATCCCTTCGAGCGTAATGTCCGCCGAGGTGTAGTCGTTGATTTCCAGAATATCGCGCAGCGAGCGCGCCGTTCCGGAAGTCCCGACCGCCAGTTGCCACTCTTCCGGCCGGAACGACTGGCGGATGCGTTGAATTTCGTTACGCGCCGCCAGTGTGGCGTCGCGGAATTGGCTCTTGCCGAGCTTGCCGTCCGGGAAGAAACGCAGACTGAAACTGACGCAGCCCAGCGGCAAGCTCTCGGTGACCAGCGCCCGGTATTGGCTGCCGATGATGAATTCGGTGGAACCGCCGCCGATATCGACCACCAGTCGCCGTTCGCGGGTCGCCGGCAGCGAGTGCGCGGCGCCGAGGTAGATCAGGCGGGCCTCTTCGCGGCCGGCGATGATTTCGATCGGAAAACCCAACAGGGCCTCCGCGCGCTCGATGAACGCAGGGGCATTCTTGGCCACGCGCAGGGTGTTGGTGCCGACCACGCGCACCTGCCCGGGGGCGAAGCCGCGCAACCGCTCGCCGAAACGCGCGAGGCAAGCCAGCGCCCGTTCTTGCGTATCGGTGTCGAGTACTTTATCGCTACCGAGACCCGCGCCCAAACGCACGGTATCTTTCAAGGCATCGAGGGTGTAGAGCTGGTCGTCGACCAAACGGGAAATCTGCAGCCGGAAGCTGTTGGATCCCAGATCGACCGTCGCCAGCACATCGTAAGGAAGTGATTCGATTGTCAAAGTCGCCCCTTCGGCGGAGGGTTCCAAAATCTTGCACGCATAAAAAAAGCGGCAACCGAATGTTACCGCTGTTTTACCGGAGCCGTCACCTCCGTCTCATGACCCGCTCGCGGCACTGAGCTTGGCCTCGGGGGGCAGGTGGCGGATATCGGTCCCTTTGACCAGGTAGACCACGTATTCGGAGATATTGGTGGCATGATCGCCGATGCGTTCGATCGCTTTGGCCATGAACAGGGTGTCGATCGACATGCTGATGGTGCGCGGGTCTTCCATCATGAAGGTGATCAACTGGCGCAACTCGGCGTTGAAGTCGTCATCGAGTCGACGGTCTTCGCGTTCCAGCTCTTCGGCGGCGGAAACGTCCATGCGCGCGAACGCATCCAGCGCGCGGCGCACCATGCCGAGTGCCACATCCGACATTTTGCGGATTTCGCGGAAACGCGGCACCTGGTAGCGCTCGGTCTGGTAGATGGTCTTCCCCATGCGCGCGATCTTCTGCGCCTCGTCGCCGATGCGTTCGAGGTCGGTGATGGTCTTGATGACCGCGATGATCATGCGCAAGTCGCCGGCGGCGGGTTGACGCCGGGCGATGATGTGCGTGCAGTCGTCGTCGATGGAGACTTCCATGGCGTTGACCTGGGCATCCTGATCAACCACTTTTTGCAGTCGCTCGATGTCGCCCGCCATCAGCGCCTCGGTGGCGGCGCGGATCTGCTGCTCGACCAGCCCGCCCATCTGCAGAACGCGGGTGCGGATGCTTTCGAGTTCGAGATCGAACTGCTTGGAAGTATGTTCAGCCATTTACGCCTCATGCGCTTAAAACAGGTAAACGCGGATTCTAAGCCGGCCAGATGACAGTCAGATGACAAGTCATGCCGGCCGGCGCACGGAAATTACTTGAGCACGTCCACGCCGTTTTGCCGGCCGAGCAGCAGCACGTCGGCGCGACGCTTGGCGAACAAGCCGTTGGTGACCACGCCGGCGATCTGGTTCAGCGTTTCCTCCAATTCGACCGGCTTGGCGATCTTCAGACCATGCACATCCAGAATGATGTTGCCGTTGTCGGTCACGAAGCCTTCGCGCAGCTCGGGATGGCCGCCGAGTCGCACCAGCGCGCGCGCCACGAAACTACGCGCCATCGGCACCACTTCGATCGGCAACGGAAATTCGCCGAGCATTTCGACATACTTCTTCTCATCGGCGATGCAGATGTACTGGTCGGCTGCCGCGGCTACGATCTTCTCGCGCGTCAGCGCACCACCGCCGCCTTTGAGCATGTGCAGGTAGTGGTTGATTTCGTCGGCGCCATCGATGTACACCGGCAACTCGTCGACGGTATTCAGATCGTACACCGGGATGCCGTGCGCCTTGAGGCGCTCGGTGCTGGCATTGGAACTGGACACGGCGCCCTTGACACGCCCCTTGATGGTCGCCAGTTCCTCGATGAACAGATTGACGGTACTGCCGGTGCCGACGCCGATGATGGCGTTGTCCGGGACGTATTCCAGGGCCTTCTTGGCCACTTCGCGCTTGAGCTGGTCTTGCGTCAACATTCAACAATCTCCCGTATTGCAATCATGGTTTCGTACAGCCCGATTTCATTATCCCATACGGATGAAATAAGGCACAGCATATCGTCTATCGGTCATGCTTCGCGCGAAAGCAGGCAAACGGCCTGGGTTTCGATGGCTTCCTGCCGCCCCAGGTAGCCCAGCTTCTCGTTGGTCTTGCCCTTGACGTTCACGCACGCGGGGTCAAGCGCCAGGATCTCGGCAATGCGACGGCACATGGCGTCGATGTGGCCGGCCAGCTTCGGCGCCTGGGCGATCACGGTGGCATCGATGTTGACCAACTGCCAACCGGCGTCGCGCACGCGCGCATAGGCCTCGGCCAGCAGCATCGCGCTATCGGCGCCCTTGAAGCGCGCATCGGTATCGGGAAAGTGCCGGCCGATATCGCCCATGCCGGCCGCGCCCAACACCGCGTCGGTGATGGCGTGCAGCAACGCATCGGCATCGGAATGCCCGAGTAGGCCGAGCGCGTGCTCGATGCGCACACCGCCCAGTATCAATGGACGGTCCTCGACCAGCCGGTGGACATCGTAGCCTTGCCCCACTCGCCATTGCGTCATGCTTTTCTCGCCTCCAGAATCGCCCGCGCCAAAGGCAGGTCGCGCGGCCAAGTCACCTTGAAATTGCCCGCGTCGCCCTCGACCAGGCGCGGCTTGAGTCCCATGCGCTCGATCGCCGAGGCCTCATCGGTCACGCCGTCCGACAACTCGCCGGACAACGCCTGCGTCAACAAGCCGGCGCGGAACATCTGCGGCGTCTGTGCGAGCCACATGCCCTGGCGCGGCAACGTCATGGCCACCCGGCCATCGCGATCGGCGCGCTTGACGGTATCGGGGATCGGCAACGCCAAAAGGCCGCCGACCGGATCCTCGCCGACCTCGGCCAACAAGCGATCGACCATGGGCACCGACAGACAGCAGCGCGCGGCATCGTGCACCAGCAACCAGTCCTCGGCGGCGAGGCTCAGCGCCTCGATACCGTTCTTCACGGTATCCGCGCGCGTCGCGCCGCCGACGCGGTGCACCGTCAACTTGGGCAACGCCCATTCATAGTCGTCGAACCATTCGTCCCCCGGCGACAGAATCAGCGCCACTTCGTCGATGGCCTCGACTTGGCACAGCGTGGCCAGCGTGAACCACATCAACGGCCGGCCGGACAGTTGCAGATATTGTTTAGGGCAGGCCGCACCGAAACGCGTGCCGCTGCCGGCCGCCGGCACCAGAGCGACATAGCGCGTCATGCCGCGCCCTCCCCGCTTTCCAGCGTGCGCCACAGGCAGCTCCCCTTGACGATCTTATCCAGATCGTCGAGATAGCCCCGATGCTCGGCCAACTCGGCGCCGCCGGTGGCGAGCACGGTCAGCGGCTTGCGCTCGAAACCGGCGCCGTGCTGCAGATCGAGCGGGCCATCGTCCAGGTCGATATCCATGGCCAGGCTCTCCTGGCCCCGGGTCATCGACAGATACACTTCGGCCAACAGTTCGCAGTCGATCAGCGCACCGTGCAACGTACGGTTCGAACGATCGATGTCGAAGCGGTCGCACAGCGCGTCCAAGTTGTTGCGCTTGCCGGGAAACTGGTCGCGCGCCATGGCCAGGGTGTCGATGACGCCGGCGCACAACTGGGTCACCGGCGCGATGCCGATGCGGTCGAATTCGGCATTGAGAAAGCCGACGTCGAACGGTGCGTTGTGGATGATCAGTTCGGCGTCGCGAATGAAATCGACCACCTCGCGCCCGGTCGACGAGAAACGCGGCTTATCGGACAGGAAATCGAGCGAAATGCCGTGCACCCGCTCGGCATCGGGGTCGATGGCGCGATCGGGATGGAAATACAGGTGAAGATGCCGGCCGGTCAACTTGCGGTTGACCATTTCCAGACCGGCGAATTCGATGATGCGATGACCCTGCGAGGGTTCGAGACCGGTGGTTTCGGTATCGAGAATGATTTGTCTCATGCAATGCACCTGCGCTGCCGTTGCGCGGCAGTAAGATTACAGAATGGACTCGACGCCGCGATTGGCCAGCGCGTCGGCCCGTTCGTTGAACTCGTGGCCGGCGTGCCCCTTCACCCAGCGCCATTCGACCTGGTGCCGCTCGCGGCTTTGATCGAGCAGCTGCCACAGGTCGGCGTTCTTCACCGGCTCCTTGCTGGCGGTTTTCCAACCGCGCTTCTTCCAGTTGTGGATCCACTCGCTGATGCCGTTCTTGACGTATTGCGAGTCGGTATAGACCACCACCTTGCAGGGGCGGGTCAATGCCTGCAACCCGGCAATCACAGCCTGCAATTCCATGCGATTGTTAGTGGTGTCCGGCGCGCCGCCGAACAGCTCCTTTTCCAGACCGTTGTAGCGCAAGAGCGCGCCCCATCCGCCGGGGCCGGGATTGCCCTTGCAGGCACCGTCCGTATAGATTTCTACTTGATGTTCAGTCATGCCGCGTTATCTGATTGCTTGGATACCGGCTGATGATGGTCCTTATTACCCACAATCAGCCCCGCCTTGGCTTTGCGCCACTTTGGCATGATGAGGCGCATGCCGCGCCGCCGCTTGACGGCCTCGATACCGTAAACCCCGGCCGCCAGAGGCCACCAGCGGTCGCCGGCCGACTCCATGAATCGACAGTTTTCCAGCCAGTCGCTGCGCTCGAACGGTGGCGCGTAAGCCAGAAAGGCGCCGCCATCCGCTTCGAGTTCGAGCAACGCCAGCCAGTCCTTGATCCGTGGCAGCGGCAAAAAATTCCCGCGCCACGGCGCGTGAAAGCGCCCCTGGATCATGCGCCGCACGCCCCACAGCGATACCGGATTGAAGCCGGTCAGCACCAGCCGACCGTCCGGCACCAGCACGCGCTCCGCCTCGCGCAGCACCACATGCGGATGCTCGGTAAAATCCAGCACATGCGGTAAAGCGAGCAGGTCGAGGCTGGCGCTGGCAAACGGCAGTTGCCGAGGGTCGCAAAGCACTTGGGCATCGCTGCCTCGACCGACATGACATTGCCAAGGGATACGGTTTTCGCGTAAAAAATCAACCTGCGGCACCCCGACTTGCACGGCATGATAGCCGAACACATCGGCCACGGCACGATCGAAATACGCTTGTTCGCGTATCAGCAAATACCGGCCCAGCTCGCTCTGCGTCAACCACTGGGAAAATGAGTTGATCATCTAGGAAGGTCTCTGAACACCATGCTCGCGCTCTCTTCTGTCTCGGCATTTTCCGACAATTATATCTGGGTTTTGCATGATCGGTCGGATGCGCTCGCGGTCGACCCCGGCGATGCCGGGCCGCTCTTGGCCTTTCTCGACCAACACCGGCTGACCTTGCGCGCCATATTGATCACGCACCGTCATGCCGACCATATCGGCGGTCTAGCCGAGTTGTCGGCACGCTATCCGAAGGCGCGAGTGATCGGTCCCGCCACCCTGTCCGACGCCAGCGAACCGGTCGGCGCCGGACAGACCGTCTCGGTGCTCGGCCTGGATTTCGCGGTGATGGCGGTGCCCGGGCATACGCTCGACCATCTGGCCTACTATGCCACGCCCTGGCTATTTTGCGGCGATACCTTGTTCGGCGCCGGCTGCGGCCGACTGTTCGAAGGCACAGCCGCGCAGATGCTGGCATCGTTGCGGCGCTTGGCCGCTCTACCGCCCGAAACGCTGATTTGCCCGGCACACGAATATACCGTGGCCAATTTGCAATTCGCACGACAGGCAGAGCCATCCAACATCAATATAAATCAAAGACTTGCACGAGACAAAGCTAAGCGAGACCAGCATCGCTCGACCTTACCTTGTCAACTGGCAGAAGAATTGGCCACCAATCCATTTTTACGTAGCGATCAGCCGTCTATCCGCCAAACCATTGAACAGAAAGAACAACGGATATTTTCCAACGATGAGGAAATATTCGCTGCACTGCGACGCTGGAAAGACGGTTTCAAAGTGCAAGATGTGTGATCGACGCGCCCGGCGGGCACAAGTGCCCGCTGCGCCGATCGCGCCCCCTTCACGTCCACAAGGCGCGTCCGGCAAGGATCCGCCCCTTCCAGCTCGGCAACCCCGCCGCATACCGTCGGATTGTCAGACCAAACCGACGATCAAACAATAATTTAGCCAGGATCGCACCGGCACCGAACGGCCATATTTTTGATGATCTAATTAAATAATTCCTGATCATGATCATCGAATTGACGCTATGCGCAACGGTATGATTCATAGCCAAATACCCTATTCACCATTATTGAGACGCCCGTCTGGCTTGCTATTGCGCCAATAGATGCTAAAACCTTATGAAATTGTTTGTGTTTTTCAGGTTGACACACCCAATTGCGGTAGTTAGCATCGGCCGAAAATCAGAATTCTGGGCCCGCCAAATGAAAAGATTCAAACCATTGGCACTTGCATTGTCTATGCTCTTTGCCGCATCCGGGGCGGCAAAGGCCGCCGACGGCATCCTGTCGTTCGCCGCCAGTGCCAATCAGGGACTAGCCGCCGGGCTGGACATGATGCTGCAAAACGCCAGCCAGCTGCGCAACGGCGACAACGTCTGGGAACGCCTGCGTCAAGGCTTTCAGATGTCGAGCGTCAACGACGAACTGGTTCAGCGCCAGACCCGTTATTACGCCAGCCACCCCGATGCTTTCAGACGCACGCTCAACCGCGGCAACAAATACCTGTTCTACATCCTGAGCGAAGTCGAACGCCGCGGCATGCCGACGGAAATCGCACTGCTGCCAATGGTGGAAAGCGCATTCATCCCCACCGCCACCTCGCCGGTGGGTGCCGCCGGCCTGTGGCAGTTCATGCCGACGACCGGCCGCCAATACGGTTTGGAACAGACGTGGTGGTATGACGGCCGCCGCGACGTCACCGCCGCGACCACCGCAGCGCTCGACTATCTGCAGACCCTGTACACCCAGTTCGGCGACTGGAGCCTGGCGCTCGCCGCCTATAACTGGGGCGAAGGCAACGTGGCGCGTTCGATCGCCCGCACTCAGGCGGCCGGACTGCCGGCCACTTACGAAAACGTGCGCATGCCGGCGGAAACCCGCAGCTATGTACCCAAGCTGCTGGCCATTCGCAATCTACTGGCCGATCCGGACAGCTTCGGCGTCCGCCTGGATAAATTCCCCAACAAACCCTACTTCGTTGCAGTGACGCCTGGCCGACACATGGACATCGCGCTGGCCGCCCGACTGGCCGGCATTTCCGTCGGTGAATTCATGGAGCTCAATCCGGGCTTCAATCTGCCGGTCTACGCCTATAAGGCGGGCCGCCAGATGTTGCTGCCGACGAAATCGGTGGATCGCTTCCAGGCCAACCTGGCGACTTGGACCAAGCCGCTCTTGACCTGGCAGGTCTACACCCCGAGCGGCGACGAGTCGGTAGCCAATGTCGCGGGCCGGACCGGTATGTCGAGCGCACAGCTGCTCACGGTCAATCATTTGAGCGGCGGCACGCTGCCCGCCGGCCGACCGATCCTGGTCGCCATGAAGAATGGCGTCGACGACATCAAACCGCTCACAGTGGCCGATACCCAGGTTGCACTGGCGGATCAGACGAACGGCACGCCGGCCTCGGTCGAGAGCGCCGCTGCCGTCAAGGCGCCCGCCCCCGCGACGCCGGCCATTCAGGTAGCCAGCAATACCGCGGCGCCGGCCATTCAGGTAGCCGGCAATACCGCGGCGCCGACGCCGCCCGCGACCGTAGACCCGATCGCCGCGCTGGCGGTCGAACCGATCCAGTTGGCCAGCAACGACGCGGCAGCCAAACCGGCCGCGCCGGTGGCGATCAAGGTCGCCATGGCCGACCCCGTTCCTCAGATGGCCCAAGCATCGGCGACCCAGCACACTGTCGTGGCAGGCGATACGCTCTATAACATCGCTCGCCGCTATAGCTTGTCGGTGGCGGAACTCAAACAGCTCAACGGCCTGATCGGCAACAACGTGCGCATCGGCCAAACGCTGCTGCTCAAGCCGCGTGCGACGCAGCAGGTCAGCGATGCCAGCGGCAGCTGACTGGTAACATCCGCGCATTGCCTTCGGCGAATGCACGCTACCACTTCGTAGCGTGCGTTCACGAAGCAACACACTTACCCTATTCGGGATTTTTGCTGTCGAGCCAGAGCGTTACCGGTCCGTCGTTGACCAAGGCGACCGCCATGTCGGCGCCAAAGATGCCTGTCGGCACAGCCCGATTCAACGTTTCCGCCATGCGTGCGACGAAGCGGTCGAACAGCGGACGGGAAATATCGGGCGCCGCCGCGCGCGAATAGGAGGGGCGATTGCCCTTTTTCATGCTGGCATGCAAGGTAAATTGACTGACTGCCAGCACCTCGCCCTCGATATCCAGCACCGAGCGATTCATCACCCCCTGCTGGTCGTTGAAAATGCGTAATTGGCTGATCTTGCGGCACAACCACTCGATGTCCGCCTCCTCGTCCGCGGCCTCAACGCCCAGCAACACCAGGATCCCCTGACCGATCCGCCCGGTCTCCGCGCCTTCGACCGTCACGGCGGCGCTGGACACCCGTTGCAGCAATGCTCGCATCATTTTCCCTTTTTTCGAAACCAAACAGCTTATAGAATGCCAGACAATTTGCCAGTCAATCCAATGAAGGAACCGCACATGTTGATGGTGATCTCCCCGGCCAAGACTCTGGATTTCGATACGCCGGCTCACACCGACCGCCATACCCAACCGGATCTGCTGGCGCATAGCGCAGAGCTGATCAAGGTGCTGCGCACCTGCTCGCCCGCCGATATCGCCGCGCTGATGGCGATCAGCGATGCGCTGGCCGTGCTCAACGTCGGCCGCTACCATGATTGGCACCCGCCGTTCACCCCCGGCAATGCCAAGCAGGCTGTGCTCGCCTTCATGGGTGATGTGTACGAGGGACTCGATGCCGCCACGCTCGACGACCGCCAACTCGACTGGCTGCAAGGCCATCTGCGCATCTTGTCCGGCCTGTACGGCTGCCTGCGCCCCCTGGATCTGATGCAGGCCTATCGACTGGAAATGGGTATCTCGCTCGGCAATCCGCGCGGCAAGAATCTGTATGCATTTTGGGGCGAGCTGATCACCGAGCGGCTCAATCTCGCGCTGGCGCACGACCCGGAGCCCGTCCTGGTCAACTTGGCGTCGAACGAATATTTCAAATCGATCAAACCAGCCAAACTGAAGGCCCGCATTGTCACGCCGATATTCCAGGATCTGAAAGGCGATCAGTACAAGGTGATCAGTTTCCACGCCAAACGCGCGCGCGGGTTAATGGTGCGCTGGGCCGTCGAACATGCCGTGACCGACCCGCAGGCACTGAAAGCTTTCGATAGCGAGGGCTACGCCTTCGACTCGGCGGCATCCGACAGCGACAACTGGGTCTTCCGCCGCGCGCATCGCTAAGCCCTATCCTCGTCGGGCAAGTCGTTCCACGGTCGATCGTCACGCCCGTACCGTCGCGAGATCCATTGTCTTTGCGCTACCAAATATCGACGATCCGGTCTCGCACTTGCCCGCCCTTCCCCGTAAGCGATTTTTCACCGTGAAATAAACGCGGCGTGGATGCCACATAATCAAAAAATAATCTAGAAAAAAGAGACATTTTTTTATATAAATGCGACATCATTTTTATATGATAAAGCAGTTTTTTATTAAAAATAAAAATACCATTGGAGTACAAGTTTTGACCGCCCTCTACGCGCACGACCCTCGCTCCGTAGCGTCCCGCACGCGTGCAACACCGCTTTTGCAGCGCAACAACCAAGCCACCCTCGCAGCGCAAAGCATAAAAAACCGGTAAATGGGATTTTGGACAGATTAAATTGCCAGATCTAAAGCAAATAACATATGTTTATGCCACAGAAGTTATTGGCAAAAACCCGATCAAACAGAATAAAATCAATTACTTATAAACCATATTTCTGTCAGACAGTACTCACCTCCCGCAAACCCCCTCCTTGCATTTGCGCAATGCAAATTTGGCATACATACATACAACGATTTCATGAGCCCAGCTAGCCGGCACAATGCAAATTCAAACGTCATATCCAATCTATATTTAAAGCCGACTTAGCCTACCTGATACGCACCACAACCAACGATACCAGCCGAGTCAATCCCAACTGTGATCACCTGCCACTTGGCATTGGTGGGCTGTTGGAATCAGAAAATGCGCGCTAGGATCGCACCTGTGTTCGAGGGGGGAGATGCGAAAACTTCGCTTGCACTTCTCCTTGGCGGCCTGGCCGCGCTCTGGCACAGGGAAGCAATACGTCCATCTGACAGGGTCAAGCGCGCATCAAGCCGCGCTGCCCTCTGAACCGCTCGTGTTGGTCATCTGGCGGACAGCAATGTCCGGATAATATGGAGTCATAAATGAAAAAAGAGCTGCCGAAAGGTGCATACGGTGGAATAGCCGGGAAGGATTACATCCCGTATATCACCGGCACTTCCACTCTCGGTGGTGGGGCGATCGTCTTCATCATCGGTCTGATCCTTGCCGCAGTTTTCGCCGCATCGACCGCCTACTCGGGGATGAAGGCCGGCCTGACCGTCGCGGCCGGGATTCCGGGCGCCATCCTGGGTACCGGCCTCGTCAACATCTTCTCGAAGAAAAACGGCATTCTGGGCAAAAACCTACTCCAGGGTATGTCCAGCGCCGGTGAATCTGTCGCCAGCGGCCTGATCTTCGTCATCCCGTCGATTCTGCTGATCGGTTCCAACTTCACCTTCCTCGAAGGCCTGTTGGCCGGCGTCGGCGGTGTCATGTTCGGTATCGGCGTCGCCTCGATCGTCCACAACTACCTGATCGTGGAAGAGCATGGCAACCTGATGTACCCGGAATCGATGGCCATTTCGGAAACCCTGGTGGCTTCCGACTCGGGCGGCGAATCGCTCAAGTACATGGGGATCGGCTTCGGCATCGGCGGTCTGGTCACCATGGTGACCGGCGCGGTATTCGGCTGGGTCAACAACGTCATCAGCTATATCGGCACCCAAACCTACAAGTATCGCTTCGAAATGGAAGTGAACCCGATGCTCTTGGGTATCGGCTTCATCGTGGGTCTGAAAATCTCGCTGACCATGTTCGCCGGCTCGATCATGTCGAACTTCGCCATCATCCCGCTGATCGGCTACTTCTCCAGCATGGCCGATCCTAGCCTGATGGTATGGAACAAGGCGCACGTCGCCATTCACAGTATGCCGGTGGGCGTGATCGCCGGTTCCTACGTGAAGTACATCGGCGCCGGCATGATGCTGTGCGGCGGTATCATCGGCGCCATCAAGCTGATCCCGGTCATCGTGGGTTCCATCAAGGAAACCCTGGGTGCCAAGACCGGCGGCACCAACGGCAAGGACACGCAATACCTGAAGATCCTGCTCGTGGGCGCGGTCGTGTCCTTCGTCGCAGGCCTGGTCGGCTCCGGCGGCAACGTCATGATGGCCATCATCGGCACGGTGATGTCGCTGATCCTGATGGTGCTGTTCGTGATCGTTTCCGGCCGTCTGACCGGCACCATCGGCACCTCCAACCTGCCGGTATCCGGCATGACCATCGCCTCGCTGGTTCTGGTCACCATGGCTTTCGTGATCATGGGTTGGCACGGTCTGGCCGAAAACAAGTCGCTGCTGCTGTTCGGTAGCCTGATCGTCGTCGCCGTCTCCATCGCCGGCGGCTACATGCAGACCCAGAAGGTGACTTACATCATCGGCGGCAGCAAGAACGAAATGCAGCGCTACTACGTGCTGGCCAGCATCATCGGCGTGATCGTCGTCGTCGGCACCATCATGATTCTGTCCAAGCAACTGGCCAACACCGGCGCCGATGCGCAGTTCGGTCTGCCGCAAGCCAACCTGATGGCGACGCTGACCTCGGGCATCATGTCCGGCAAACTGCCGTGGGTGATGATCTTCGTCGGTGTGTTCATGGCTCTGGTGCTGTTCTTCCTGGAACTGCCGATCATGACCGTGGCCATCGGTTTCTACCTGCCGATCGCCACCACTTCGATCATCCTGGTCGGCGCGCTGCTGCGCATCATCGTCGAGAAGACCGCTAAGAACGAAACCGAGAAGGAAGCCAAGGTCGCCCATGGCGTGAGCTTGTCCTCCGGTCTGGTTGCCGGCGGTTCGATCATCGGTCTGCTCGGCATCATCCTGCAGGTTTCCGGCATCATCAACCTGAAGGATCTGGTCGGCTTCGCCGCCAGCAATGAAATGGCCATCGTGCTGCTGGTCATCCTGTCGGTACTGACGCTGATCCCGCTGATGACCGCCAAGGCGGCTCATCATCAGCAAGACGCGTCGTAAGTAGGGAGGCGGCCATGGAACACGATAATCCGCTCGACACGGTTTATGAGGTAAACGCCAAGCTGGATTATGAAGTCGATGACCGCCGCATCGTGACGATCCTGCGCAAGCAGGACCACTGGATCCAGCGGTTCGCCCGGAAACTGAAACTCAGAATCCCGGCTTACCGCAGGACCACGATGGATGACTACGCAAGCTTTGTCTTTCTGAGCATCGACGGCAAACGATCGGTCCAAGACATCGGCGAGGTTCTGGCGGCGCAATACGGCGAACAGGCCAACCCGCTATTCGAACGGCTGCTGGTGTTCTTGAATCATATCGAGAAAAGCGAGCGCTTCATTGTCAAAAAAGCCGTCCCACACGGCTGATTGGACTCGCTCGACAAACCGCCTGTCACCTACGTGACAGGCGGTTTTGTTTTGCACAGCCAACAAGGGCATATCCCTCGATCGGGAGACGCCGAGCCGGGTTTCTTGCATCTCTTTCCATGCCTGTCTACATATGTAGGCATATTGCATACGCACAACTGGATTGTGGCGCGATTGGAGAAACCTCATGCCCTGCGTTTCACGCCATCTACCGTATCAGCTCAGAACATTGGCCACCGGCTCGCTCCTCTTGATGGCAATGTGTTGCGGCGCGTTCGCGCAGCAAGCGGGACACATCCTCGGCCATATCGATGGCATCGGCAAAGACGGCGATCATTTCTTCCTGTCGGGCTGGGCATGCCAGCAGGGGCAAACCGACACCATCATGATCCATGTGTTCGACGGATCGAAGCACTCGCTGGTCGCCTACCAATGGGCGAATTTACAAAATGAACCCATGATCGCCACGGCCTGCCAAGATCACGGCAAGGGTAAACATCGCTTCATGGTCATGCTGCCCTATGGCTATGGCCCCGACAGCAAGCTCGATGTGCATGGCATTCGGGCGGTGGCTGGCGTGGCCAACGATTCGATCGCCGGCTCGAATCAAGCCCTCGCCGAGATTCCCATGCCGCAGCTGCAATATCCACCGCATCCGACGCTGGCAGGGGCATATCGCAACCTTGCCGAGCGCCCGCGCGTATTCACGACAGCGGCGGAGCTGAACGACCTCGTTCTGCGGATCAACCGCCCCAACAGCTACTCGGCGCAGCGCTTCAAGGCGCTCGCCGCCAAGATCAAACAAGATCTTGCATCAGGCGTCGATTGGGGCATCACCTATGCAGGATGCGATGGCAGCATCTATCAATACGCCTTTTCCTACGAACCGCAGGATGGTCTGGAAGCCAAGATGCGCGCAGCGTTGAAGGTTGGCTCGACCGCCAAATATCCTACCGGCGCCGCCGTGGTGGCGTCGCGGCTCGCGCTCTATGCGACGCTAGTGAAGAGAGGCGCCCAGGTGCCGCCCGACGCACCCAGTGGCGACAGCGCGGCCGCCCTGGCCAAACGGATCATGCTGGCTTGGGCCGAGCACGGCTTTCCCAGGGATGCGCAGGGCAACATCGTGCCGTTGCTGTCGATGCAATGTGCGAAAGTCAGTGGGGAGATGACCGGCAAGTCGGCATCCAGCAACGCCGTGCGCGACACCGGCGAGCTGAGTCTCGGCAGGGGCGTCCTTTATTCCGTGCAAGCACAGGATCTGCTGCAATCGCTCAACGTGTTGAGCAGCAAGGAGGAGCGTGAGCTCAATGCGCTCCACAGTGCCCTGTATGAGTTGCTCAGGCAGGCCCACAATCAATGGTTCGGCGGACTGCCGCTCGAATACTGGCCATTTCCGAACTGCGTGCGCTACGGCAATGTCGCGGCCAATGCCATGGTCAGTCTCTTGGCGAGCGCGCGCGTGATCGACGACGGCAGGCGATTCGATGCGGCGCTGCAGGGCGGCGATCGTGCGATACCGGTCTTGCTGCCGTGGGTCGATCTCTTCCCTTATTTGATCTACGGCGAAGACGATACGCCCTGGCAGCAATGCACAAAGAACGCCTACCCGGACAGCCTGACCAGCTTGAAAAACCAGGCCGATTTCACCACCCCGACGGTTGCCCCGGGAGAAATCTTCGACCGAGGACGCAACCACACGCCGATCCAGGGAATCGGGTACCCCATGTTCACTTTGGAGCGCCTGTTTGACACGGCCGAGATGATGCGGATCGCCGGCTTCGATGCCTACGGTTATCGCGGGCGCCATCGGCAATCGATCGAGATGGCCGCGGATTACTACGCCTGTTATGCGAAGTCCGCGGGTTTTTACCAGGTGGTTTCGGCCCAAAATGCCGGCGCGTGCCCGAACGCTCAACAATACTACGGGAAGCTCGTCAGCGGCGTAGATGCAAACATGCTCGTTGCCGCTTTCCGGTTTCCCTACGACGCAGCCATCGGTAACGTGTTACCGGCGGCAAAAGCCGCGGCCACCGCAGGCGCCTTCTCGACCGACGCTATCCTGTTCGGGAAATGGCCGGATTAGAGCAATGCTATTCGAACTCCTGCTCCTACTGTTGCTGCTGGCGACAACATTTGCGGTTGTTGCGACCGCCGCCATGCTGATTCTGCGGCGCTGGAAACGCGCTTACCAGACGATAGCCGCGACCGCGGCAACTTGGCTCGCGTATCTGGCAACGGTCGCAGCGGTATCGGCGTTCACTCCCCAGAAGATCCTTGGGATGAACGATGATCTTTGCTTCGACGAAATGTGCTTCGCCGCGGTCGACTTCCGTCTTACGCATCAGCTAGGTCCGCCGGATCGTCCAATCACCGCAAACGGCAGCTTCGCGGTCGTCGCCATCCGCGTGAGCAGCCATTCCCGCGGCCGAACGCAAAGCGAGGGGGGACTACGAGCGAGGCTTTGGGACGGCACACGCAATTACGATGAGGTTGCCGCGGACCAACTGCGCTTTCAGAACATCGGGATCAAAGCCATACCGCTTACCGAGCGCCTGTCTCCAGGCCAAAGCGTACTAAGTGTGCAAGTGTTCGACGTGCCGCATGCGCCCACTCCCCTGCAGCTGGTTCTGGATCATGGCATCACGCCTGGCTATCTCGTCATCGGCGAAGCGCCCTGGTTCAAAGAACCAGCGGTCATCGCGCTGACGCCATCGAAGCCCGCGTCGGCACGGTAAACCAAAGCTCTCACGCATCGGAGGCGATGCCTGGACTTACCGCAGAACCACCATGGATGACTATGGCAGCTTTGTTTTTCCGAGCATCGACAGCGAACAGGCCAATCCGCTGTACATATGGCGAGAAGGTTCACCGCCGTTTTGGAGATGGTCACAGGGAGACCACCGCACAGCCTTGATTTTTACATCAGCCTTCAATCGCTGCACTCTTCTCGATTTCGATGCCGGCGTTTCAATTCATCTTAATTTATATGTCGATGCAGGAGTTCGCATCCAAGAGAGGAAAGCAGGTGCCAACATACTGCTCCCGAAAAAATTCAGGTGATCGGAGTCACGATATATCACCCGATCATTCTGCATAATATGGCACTGAGTTCGGTCACAGAACACATCCAGAGGATCAAACACCCGCACTTTAGGGTTATTGACTGCCAATCTCTGTAACAATGAACGCATCTTACCCTGTCGCCATACTATGGTTGAACGCTTTAGTTCACAGGAACGAGCCATATTGAATAAGGGTCGCTTGATGCAATCATTAATAAGAAAGGGCAACTCCGGCACATCCATCACGACGATAACTTTCTTATTCGCGTTGGTTAAATACTTCACAGTATTTTCCAACCCGTGATAGAACAACTCCGGTTTGGAGGCGCCAGGGTAATCAGGGCTGCTCATCTGAACTGACTCAGCCCAATGGTCGATGATCCGCTGCTGAGCAAAGTCGTCATCAAAAATGTAATCCGCAAAGAAAGCCAGCACTACCGTCCGGATAGCTGGCGAATCTTTAATATACGTTAGTATCCGCTCTCTTCGAGCCGAGCAGTCCTGCCCCTCTTTTGGGGTTCCTATCGCCACGCCCAAAGTCGGAGGACATTTGGGATGGGCGAGCAGTAACCAAGAATGAACATGATCCTGATTTGCCAGCCCGGGAAAAAGACTACGGGCATGACTATCTCCGAACACGACACTATCGGAAGGTCGTTGCAGAGGAGATCGCCGGCAAAACTCCGGTGCAGATGGACCGTGGCCGATGGCCGGATTGCAGACAGGAAAAGAATCCACCCCGTCATCCAGTGCGCTCGCCGGTAAATTAATCCGAAAGGGTAATCCATGACGCACCTCGGCATCACGCCCCAGCCAAGCAACAATCACCATTAGCAGGCAGAGCGCCACAACTTTGCCAGGGCCAGGTATCCCAAAGCGGATTGGCCGCTCTATCCAACGCCAACTTAGCCAAGCCAATAGAATGCTCAGCATTACCATCAGGATGCGCCATCCCCCTGACAAGTCATGCTCCAACACTATTCGGGAAAAAGACAGTAACGGCCAATGCCAAAGATACAGCGGATAGCTGATGAGCCCAATCCAGACCACCACGGGACTAGACAACAACGTTCGATTAACCAGTGCACCAGAGCCCGCATAAATCAGCAGACAAGCCCCCAGAACAGGCAGCAGAGCCCACCAGCCAGGGAAAGCAATATCGTGCTCATTCAACAACATCACCGCCGCGAGCAAAATCGATAAGCCGGCAAGTGACAGCGCATCATGCGCCCGCTGGGAATGCCCTAAATACAGATCGGGAGATCGCCGCAACCACAACGCAAGCATGGCGCCGGCCAACAATTCCCAGAACCGGCTCAGCGGAGAGAAGAAACTGCCGGCGGAGTCTATGGTCATCAAATGCAGGTTCGTGGCAAAAGAAGCAAATACCAGCAAGATGATCACACCCACAACGGCTCGACGAAACCGATAGAAGGCAAACAGGATCAGTGGCCAAGTAAAATAGAATTGCTCCTCGACGCCCAAAGACCAAAGGTGCAGTAAAGGTTTGGTATGAGCAACACTGTCAAAATACCCGGTGTCCTGCCATAGCAGCAGATTGGCGTAAAAACCCGCCCCCCCAAGCATTTCACGCCCGAGAGTCTGGAACTCATCAGGTAACAAGGCAAACCACCCGAACACGTAACAGGCCAACATCATAACGACCAGCACAGGGAAGATTCGTTTTATTCTGTGTGCATAGAACGTCGAGAAGCGGAATGTGCCTGCATCCATCCCCTTATACATAATGCCGGAGATCAAAAATCCCGAGATCACAAAGAAAATGTCAACACCGACAAACCCGCCCGGTAAAGAACTAGGAAAAACGTGGAATAAAACGACCGAGAGAACAGCGAAGGCCCGCAATCCATCGATATCGGGACGATAATTCTGAATCTTAACGGAGTGCTGAGCCACAAAAAAACCTGAATCTGCCTGGCGTGGCTTGACTGACACCACATGGACAAGTTGACGGAACGACATTCTATACAAACATATGATATACAACCAGCGCAATCTGGCCATCTTGACCTATCCAATGTCAACCTCGATGGGCACTATGCCCCGATAGTGTGGATGATCAAATCGAGCAGACTTCGAAGGAATACCGGAGCAGGATCTGCGCACTCGGATCAAGCAGTTCGAGCAGTTTTTGCGGCATAGGCCGTTGGGCGTTCTGCCCAATCACCAGACGGCCATCGACAACGACTTTGGACGTAACTTTTTCGTACAGGGAGCCGCGACGGCCCGCGACCGGCGGGTGGCCGTCAGTCGGTCGAGGCGACGATCAACTTGCTATACCCGCAGACGCGCTATCAGACACCGAAAGTGCGGGCAGCCGTCGAGTTCTTAATGACACGGTTGGGAAGGACATGAACGGTTTCCCGCTCGAACGGCCAGGGGTCATCCTGCTATAGCGATGGCGAGCGAGAACGACAAAAAGGGCTGTCGCATTGCGACAGCCCTTCGGAATTCTTGGTTGCGGGGGCAGGATTTGAACCTACGACCTTCGGGTTATGAGCCCGACGAGCTACCAGACTGCTCCACCCCGCGTCAGAAGAAAGCCATACTAACACCAACAAACGCCCCCGTCCAGAAAAACAAAGTATTTTTTACCAGTCGTTTACATCGATTACATATTTCAGCAACAGCTCCCCGGTATAGTCGGACTTGTGACCCCAGGCTCCCCGGGCTTGCCAGGTAGCTTGGCGTCTCTTGTTATCTCTCTGCACCGTAGTAACCCTCATTGAACATGGCCGCCTATGCGGCCATCTTTTTTTGCGCAGCCGGATGGAAAATCGCCCCCGGGACGCAAGTCGGCGGAGGCAAGGTAGTGAGGGGGAATGGGTATCCGGTCGGCGCGTCGGCCTCCGAACAAGCGGCCGCTTAAGCGGCGGCCGCCGAAATGAATGCGTTGGCCGGATACAGGGCGGAAGCCAAGCCGGAAACCGTGCGGAACGTCACTTCGATCATCTTGCCCACTTGGGCGACGCTGACCACTTCGTAGTGGATGACCTCGCCGCTATCGCGGTGCTCGAGAATTTTATGACCGGGTTGCAATTGGCTGATTTTCATATTTCACCTTTTTATTATCGTCCATGAGTAGGCGTATAACGATTGTTGATTAAACGAATAAACTAATTCGACATCGAACGGTAAGTCAAGTTCCATTTCGCTCTTATATAAGAATAATCAAACAATGTGACGGGTGCATTGTGCCGAATTGACAGATTGTTGAAGCAACCATGCCGTCAGCCTGCTTTATAGCCAAAAGCGATAACTCTCCAAACCAACCGATATTTCCCTTTCTATCGCGATCAGGTAGTGTAATCTCATACAACAATGTCATTACCAAGGGATAGAGAGATGAAACTGGAAACCCTGGCGCTGCATGCGGGCTACTCGCCGGACCCCACAACTCGCGCGGTTGCGGTACCGCTATACCAGACCACGTCCTACGCCTTCGACAGCACCCAGCATGGCGCCGACCTATTCGACCTCAAGGTACAGGGCAACATCTATACCCGCATCATGAATCCGACCACCGATGTGTTGGAAAAGCGGCTGGCCGCGTTGGAAGGCGGCATCGGCGCACTGGCACTGGCATCGGGCATGTCGGCCATTACCTACGCGATCCAGACCATCGCCGAGGCCGGCGATAACATTATCGCCACCAGCACATTGTACGGCGGCACCTACAATCTATTCGCCCACACCTTTCCGCAATTCGGCATCGAGGTACGCTTCGTCGACCACCGCGATCCGGCCGCCATTGAGCAATTGATCGATGCGCGCACCAAGGCCGTATTCGTCGAAAGCATCGGCAACCCGCTGGGCAATGTCGTCGATTTCGCCGCCTTCGCCCGCCACGCCCACGCGCATGGCGTGCCGCTGATCGTCGACAACACCGTGCCGAGCCCCTATCTATGCCGCCCGATCGAACACGGCGCCGACATCGTGGTTCACTCGCTCACCAAATATATCGGCGGCCACGGCAACAGCATCGGCGGCGCAATTGTCGACTCGGGCAAATTCCCCTGGGCCGAACACCAGGATCGCTTTCCGCGCCTGAACACCCCTGATCCGTCCTATCACGGCGTGGTATACACCGAAGCGCTCGGCCCGGCCGCATACATCGGGCGCGCACGCGTGGTACCGCTGCGCAACACCGGTGCGGCGCTGTCGCCGTTCAATGCCTTCCTGATCTTGCAAGGTCTGGAAACCCTGCCTTTGCGTATGGATCGCATCAGCGAAAACACGCTGAAAGCCGCGCAGTTCCTGCAAGATCACCCTCAGGTGGAATGGGTCGAATACGCCGGGCTTGCCAACCATCCATCGCGCCCGCTGATCGATAAGTACCTGGGCGGTCGCGCCTCGGGCATCCTGTCCTTCGGTATCCGTGGCGGCGTCGAGGCTGGCGGCCGTTTCATCGACGCGTTGCAATTGATTACCCGACTGGTCAACATCGGCGACGCCAAATCGCTGGCCTGCCACCCGGCCACCACCACGCACCGTCAGCTATCGCCGGAAGAGCAGCTCAAGGCCGGTGTGCGGCCCGAGCTTATCAGACTGTCGATCGGCATCGAGCACATCGACGACATTCTGGACGACATCAAACAGGCGCTGTCCAAGGCGGGCTGATCCAAGCGGCGGCGAGCGCGCGCGTCGCACGGGCGGGATCGGGGCTGGCACAGATCGCACTCACCACCGCCACCCCGGCCGCCCCGGCCGTGCGTAAAAGTGCCGCGTTGCCGGCATGAATGCCGCCGATGGCCACCACCGGCAACGTGGTCGCGCGCGCGATGGCGGCCAGGCCATCCACCCCGCAGGGCGGATCGGCATCCGGCTTGGTCGCCGTCGCATAGACCGGGCCCACGCCAAGATAATCGACGACCCCGGGTACAACGGCCGCTAGCTGATCCGGCCGGCTGACCGACAGGCCGATCAACGCATCCGCCCCCAACAAACGGCGCGCAGCGGCCACTGGCAGATCTTGCTGACCAAGATGGACCCCGTCCGCAGCGGCGAGCAGCGCCACGTCCAGATGATCGTTGACCACCAACTTGGCGCCGCCGGCCCGACACACTGGCAACAGTGCCTGTGCCGCTTCCAGCCACTGGCGCTTCTTCCAGCCCGGCGCGCGCAGTTGCACCACGCCCGCCCCGCCCCGCACGGCCGCCGCCGCGACGCGCAGCATGCCGTCCAGCCCGCCGCACAACGCGGGGTCAAGCACCAGGTAGAGCGATAGATCGACCGGCATTATGGCCACCTGGCGGTCAGCGCGGCGCCGTCCAGTTGGGCCAGCGCATCCAGCAAGGCCACGGCGAAGCTACCCGGTCCTCGACTTTCGCGCGCCGCCGTCTCGCCGGCGAGCTTCATCAACGCACAGGCAGACGCCACGGCTTGTAGAGGGTCGGGATGGCACGCAGTGAACGCCGCCACCATCGCCGACAACGAACACCCGGTGCCGGTGACCTGCTGCAGCCGGGCATCGCCGCCATCGACCGCCAGCACCTGGTGGCCATCGGTAATGAAATCGGTGGCCCCGGTCACCGCCACCACGGCCCCGCAACGCTCAGCCAGCTGCATGGCCGCATCGAGCGCCTGTTCGCTGCCGACCAGGCTATCCACGCCGCGCCCTCCGGCGGCCACCCCGGCCAGCGCCATGATTTCCGAAGCATTGCCGCGGATTGCGCGCGGTCGCTGTACCAGCAATTCGTGGCAAAAAGCGGTGCGCCAGGCCAACACACCGACCGCGACCGGATCGAGCGTCCAAGGCGTGCCCGCTTGCCGGGCCGAGGCCACCGCCGCGCGCATGGCACTGGCCTGTTCGACGGTCAGGGTACCGACATTCACCAGCAAAGCGCCGGCGATGGCGGCGAACGGCGCGGCCTCCTCGGGCGCCACCACCATGGCGGGCGCCGCCCCCAGGGCCAACAGCACATTGGCGGTAAAGGCGGACACGACGTTATTGGTCAGGCAGTGCACCAGCGGTTGTGCGGCGCGCAGGCGTTCGAGATCGGCGGCGGCTTGCCGGCCGGAAAGGGCTGTCGGTCGATTCATTGCGTCTCCTTGCGCGGGGCAAGGACGACGGCAGCGGGAAGGCATGACTGGCGTCGTGACTTCCCTACGCTGGCATGATCCAGATCAGGTGGTACGGGTATGTCTCAGCCGCCTAAAAGGCGGCACCCCGAGTCACAGTTGTGCGGACATTCTGATGCCGCCGTGCAGCAGGCGTCAATGGCGACAAGAAAAACGCCCGCGGGCAAAAGCGCGCGGGCGTGACACGGTGAAGTGCCGGCGAGGATCAGAGATACTCGTCCATCGGCGGGCAGCTGCACACCAGATTGCGATCGCCGTAAACGTCGTCGATGCGGTTCACGCTTGGCCAGAACTTGTTGTCGAACACGTAAGGCAGCGGGAACAACGCCTCCTCGCGGCTATACGGATGCGCCCAATCGCCGGCGATATCCGACTTGCTGTGCGGCGCGTTCTTCAACGGATTGTCGTCGGCCGGCCATACGCCGTTCTGCACCTTGTCGACCTCGGCGCGGATCGCCAGCATGGCGGCGATAAAGCGGTCGAGTTCGGCTTTGGATTCCGACTCGGTCGGTTCGATCATCAGCGTGCCCGGCACCGGGAAGCTCATGGTCGGCGCATGGAAGCCGTAATCCATCAGACGCTTGGCAATATCCACCTCGGTGACGCCGGAGGCGGCCTTGAGCGGGCGCAGATCGATGATGCACTCGTGCGCCACCCGGCCATTGGCACCGGTATACAGCACCGGATAATGGCCCGCCAGTCGGGTCGCGATGTAGTTGGCATTGAGCAGCGCATGCTGCGTGGCCTGCTTCATCCCCTCCGCGCCCATCATGGTGATGTACATCCACGAAATCGGCAGGATCGAGGCCGAACCGAACGGCGCCGCCGCGACGGCGCTCTGTCCAGCCGACGCCCCCGCGATCGGGGTCACAGCGTGATTGGCCATGAAGGGCGCCAGATGCGCCTTAAGGCCGATCGGGCCCATGCCCGGCCCGCCGCCGCCATGCGGAATGCAGAAGGTCTTGTGCAAGTTCATGTGGCTGACGTCGGCGCCGATATCCGCCGGACGCATCAAGCCGACCTGGGCGTTCAAGTTGGCGCCATCCATATAGACCTGGCCGCCGTGCGCATGGACGATCTGGCAGATTTCGGCAATCGATGCTTCGAATACGCCGTGCGTCGACGGATAGGTGATCATCAGTGCGGCAAGGTTTGCGGCGTGTGCCTCGGCCTTGGCCTTGAGGTCGCTCACATCGACGTTGCCGGAGTCGTCGCAATCGACCACCACCACCTTCATATTCATCATCTGCGCCGAAGCCGGGTTGGTACCGTGCGCGGAGCGCGGGATCAGGCAAACGTCGCGATGGCCCTCGCCGCGCGCTTCATGGTAGCGGCTGATCGCCAACAAGCCGGCGTACTCGCCTTGCGCACCGGAGTTCGGCTGCATGCAGATGGCGTCGAAACCGGTAATCGCCTTCAGTTGCTCGGCCAGGCCGTCGATCATTTGCAGGTAACCGCCCACCTGGTCGCGCGGTGCGAACGGGTGGATGTCGGCGAACTCGGGCCAAGTGATCGGCAGCATCTCGCTGACCGCGTTGAGCTTCATGGTGCAGGAGCCGAGCGAAATCATCGAATGATTCAGCGCCAGATCGCGGTTTTCCAGCCGCTTCAGGTAACGCAACATCTCGTGTTCGGTGTGATAGCGGTTGAATACCGGATGGGTCAACAGCGGCGATTCGCGTTTGAGCGCCGCGGGCATCGCATCGGCGGTGGCGGCATCGAGCGCGGCCAGATCGGCCTCTTTGCCGGTGAACGCGCGGATCAGCGCCTGCAGATCGGCTTCCGAGGTGGCTTCATGGAAGCTCACGCCGACGACGCCGTTGCCGGCATCGCGCAGGTTGTAGCCGGCGGCACAGGCGGCGCCGATCACTTCAAGGGCGCGGCCGCCCAAATCCACTTGCACCGTATCGTAGAAACGGTCGAACACCAACGTGCCGCCGGCGTTACGCACGGCCGCGGCGAACACCGCCGCCAGGCGGTGGATACGGGTGGCGATGCGGCGCAAGCCCTCGGGGCCGTGGTAGACGGCATACATGCCGGCGATATTGGCCAGCAGCACCTGCGAAGTACAGATATTCGAGTTGGCCTTCTCGCGGCGAATATGCTGCTCGCGGGTTTGCAGCGCCATGCGCAGCGCGGTCTTGCCCTTGGCGTCGATCGACACGCCGATGATACGGCCCGGCGCGGCGCGTTTCATATCGTCCTTGAAGGCGAAGTAAGCGGCGTGCGGGCCGCCGAAGCCCATCGGCACACCGAAGCGCTGGGTCGAGCCTAGCGCGATGTCGGCGCCCAATTCGCCCGGCGACTTCATCACCACCAGCGCCATGATGTCGGCGGCGACAATGGTCACCGCACCGCGTGCGTGTGCAGCGGCAATCGGCGCGGACAGGTCGAACACATCGCCGGCCTCGCCCGGGTATTGGAACAGCGCACCGAAATAGTCGCCCTGCCCCACCTCTTCCGGATGGCCAAGGCATAGTTCGAAACCGAAATACTTGGCGCGGGTTTTCAGCACGTCCAGCGTCTGCGGCAGCACGCGGCTGTCGACAAAGAACCGCTCGGACTTGCTCTTCGACACCCGGCGCGCCATGGCCATGGCTTCCGCCGCGGCGGTGGCCTCATCCAATAGCGAGGCGTTGGCCAGTTCCAGGCCGGTCAAATCGACCACCATCTGCTGGAAGCTCAACAGCGCTTCCAGACGGCCCTGGGCGATCTCGGCTTGATACGGGGTATAAGCGGTATACCAGCCGGGGTTCTCCAGCACGTTGCGCAGGATGACCGCGGGGGTCAGCGTGGGGTGATAACCCAGGCCGATGTACGACTGCTTGACGACATTCTGCCGGGCCAACTGCTTGAGCACCGCCAATGCCTCGGCCTCCGGACGGGCGTCCGGCAGCGGCAAGCGCGCACGGAAACGAATGGCGGACGGCACGGTCTGGTCGATCAGATCGTCGAGCGATTGCGCGCCGACCGTCGCCAGCATGGTTTGGCGGTCAGCGTCGGAGGGCCCGATGTGGCGGGCGACGAATTCATCGCGATGGAACAGCTTAGAGAGCGTCATGATCATCAATCCGGAAGTAAACGACAGAAAAAAAAGCCCCGCACGACCGTGCGAGGCTTTTTCAATTACGCGCCGATTTCGGCGGCATAGGCGGCGGCGTCCATCAGGGCGTCGTAATCCGCCGGATTGCTCGGGCGGATCTTGAAGAACCAGCCCTGGCCATACGGATCGGTATTGGCCAGTTGCGGCTCGGCTTCCAGTGTGGCGTTGACTTCGACCACCTCGCCTGCGATCGGGCTATACACGTCGGAGGCGGCCTTGACCGACTCGACCACACCGGCCTGGTCTTCGGCGGCAAGCGCCGCGCCGGTTTGCGGCAGTTCGACGAATACGATGTCGCCCAGGAGTTCCTGCGCGTGGTGGGTAATGCCCACGGTCACCACGCCATCGGCGGACAGACGCAGCCATTCGTGGCTGGCAACGTATTTCAGGTCGGACGGAATATTGCTCATTACAAACTCCCTGTGTTCGAATGTGTTGCAAATGATCCGGCGGGGATGGGGATGCCCCCTCCCCAACGCCGTGGGTTTACTCGAAAACTTTCTTGCCGTTGCGCACGAACGGCATTTTGACCACGCGCACCGGGGTCAGCGTGCCGCGCAGATCGACTTCGGCCGTGGCGGCGGTGCCGACCGGCACGCGGGCAATGGCGACCGAATGTTTGAGGGTGGGCGAGAAGCTGCCGCTGGTGATCACGCCTTCGCCGACGCCCGGCACCACCACGCGCAAACCGTCGCGCAGTACGCCGCGGCCCTCCAGCACCAGGCCGACCTGTTTCATCTTCAGGCCCGAGGCCTTGGCGGCTTCCAACGCCTTGCGGCCGTTGAAATCCCGGGTTTCGGGTTCCCAGGCGATGGTCCAGCCCATGCCCGCTTCCAGCGGCAACACGGTCTCGTCCATATCGTGCCCGTACAGATTCATGCCGGCTTCCAAACGCAACGTGTCGCGCGCGCCCAGTCCGCAAGGCGCCACGCCGCCGGCGATGAGCGCACGGAACAGCGCGGCGATTTCGCCGGCCGGCAGCATCAGCTCCAGGCCGTCTTCGCCGGTGTAGCCGGTGCGGGCAATGAACCATTCGCCACAGAATGCGCCTTGGAAAATCTTGAGGGATTTGACGATCTCGGCCGCCTCGGGCTTGACGTCGCAGAACTTGGCGAGGGCATTCGGGCCCTGTACCGCCAACATGGCCAGATCGCGCCGCACCTTGAGCGTCACATCGAAACCGGCGCGCTGGTTTTCCATCCAGGCCAGGTCCTTTTCGGTGGTGCCGGCGTTGATCACCATGCGGTAACCGTAGGATGTGAGATAGACGATCAAGTCGTCGACCACGCCGCCTTGTGCGTTGAGCATGCCGGAATACAGCGCCTTGCCCTCGAAACCGAGCTTGGCGACGTCGTTGGCGATGAGTTTTTGCAACCAGGTCTTGGCGTCGGCGCCGGTGATATCGACCACCGTCATATGGGAAACATCGAACATACCTGCGTCGGCGCGAACCAGCTCATGTTCCTTGAGCTGCGAACCGTAGTGAATGGGCATTTCCCAACCGGCGAAATCGACCATCTTGCCGTGCGCGGCCAGATGCTCTTCAAACAGGGGCGTGCGTTTCGGTGCCGTCATGGCGCATCCTCGAGTGGGTGAAATCACATAAGCAACTCAACACCCCTCTGTCCTGACACCTGAGATTTTCCGGTCTTTCGACCGTTAGCCCCTTCGGTGGATGCTGCGGCACCGCTCTCCAGAGTTTTCTGACAATGCAGTCCTTTTGCCTGAGCGATTGCGGGTGCGCTTGCGCCTTCGGCGGCCGGCCAGGCCGGCTCTCTCCTGCATGAAAGGCGATTATCGGGGCTGTATCCGCAGTTGGCAAGCACCCAGATTGGAATATGACAATAGTTTTATTTAAAGCAAGTTTCCGTCAAAAATCCGTGGTTCTCCCAAATTCACGATGCGCCACGGCCCCCGCTATACTGCAAAACATCGACTATCTCACAGGAGCGACAGCATGCATCATCGACAACTCGCGCCCTTCCCCGAAGGATTTCTATGGGGGGCCGCCTCGGCCGCCTACCAGATCGAGGGCGGCTGGAATGCCGACGGCAAGGGGCCGTCGGTGTGGGACGTATTCAGCAAACAACCGGGACGCACCTATCAAGGCAGCAACGGCGACGTGGCGGTCGATCACTACCATCGCTACCAGGAGGACGTCGCGCTGATGGCGGAGATGGGACTCATGGCCTACCGGTTCTCGATCAGTTGGCCGCGCATCTTTCCCCAAGGGCGCGGAGAAGCGAACGAGGGCGGCCTGGCCTTCTATGAGCGGCTGATCGACGCGCTGCTTGCCCACGGCATCGAACCGGTGGTGACGCTGTATCACTGGGATGCGCCGCAAGCGCTGATGGACGAGTATGGCGCCTGGGAGTCGCGCCGCATCGTCGACGATTTCGAACACTATTGCCGCGCGCTGTTCACGCGCTTCGGCGCCAAGGTCCGTTACTGGATCACGCTCAACGAGCAGAACATCGACACCACGAGAAGCTTTCTCTTGGCCAAGCACCCGCCGGCGGTACGCGACCGCCAACGCTTCTATCAGGCCAACCATCATGCTTTTCTCGCCAACGCGCGCGCCATCCGGGCATTTCGCCAACTGGTGCCGGGCGGCAAGATCGGCCCGACCTTCTGCTATTGCCCGGCCTACGCCGCCAGCAGCCGGCCGCAGGACGTCGTCGCGGCCGAGAGCGCGGAAGAGTTCACCAATCATTGGTGGCTCGACGTCTATGCCACCGGCCGCTATCCGGCTTCCGCCTGGGCCTGGCTCGTCGAACACGGCCAGGCGCCGCGCATCGAGGGCGGCGACGCCGAACTGCTCGCCGAAGCCAAGCCCGATTTTCTCGGTATCAACTACTACTACTCGCAGGTATTCGAAGACAACGCGCTCGACGGCGTGGGCGAGACCGACTTCAATACCAGCGGCCAGAAAGGCAGTACCCCCGTCAACGGGGTGCCCGGCTTATACAAGACCACCGCCAATCCGCACCTCCCGACCTCCAACTGGGATTGGGCCATCGACCCCGACGGCCTGCGCATCACCCTGCGGCGCGTCACCAGCCGCTATAACCTGCCGGTGCTGATCACCGAAAACGGGCTGGGGGAATTCGACCAACTGAGCGATGACGGCAAGGTCCACGATGGCTACCGCATCGATTATCTGCGCCACCATCTCCTGGCTTGCCAACAGGCGATCAGCGACGGCACCAAACTCATGGGCTACTGCGCCTGGTCGTTTACCGACCTGTTGAGCTGGCTCAACGGCTATCAAAAGCGCTACGGCTTCGTGTATGTCAACCGAACGGAAACCGATCCGCTGGATCTCGCGCGTATTCGCAAAGACAGTTTTTATTGGTATCGCGACGTGATCGCCAGCAACGGCCGGAAACTGGCGGAATAATCGGGGGAATGATCTAAGCACCGAGTCGGCGCGATCGTAGGGAGCGCTCGCGCAGCATTGCCGCCCTACGGCCGCGCCTACCGACCTGGGTTCTGCCCACGGATTTTTTCTACACGAATTTCGGACGAACCCCGCCGCGCCCCGCTACTCGACCGACAAACCTCCAGCCGTTTCATCCTTCGAAGTCGAATGCCGCCCAATCGGCGCACGTCTATGCATCCCGTACTTCCAAGGAGACACTCCATGGCATCGCCCATCACCCCGCAACTGAAGCAACTGATCAACACCCTGCCCGGTTTTGTGGTCTGCAAGGATTCGCAGTCCACCTACCTTTACGCCAACCAAAGAGATGCGGAACTGATTGGTCTCCGCCATCAAGAAGAGGCCATCGGCATGTCCGACTTGGATCTGCCTTGCGGCGCGGTGGAGAGCGCGCATCTGTTTCGCGCGCAAGACCGTGAGGTGATCCGCAGCGGACAGACACTGCGTGTCCTGGACATTCATCGCTACGCCGACAACACCTGGCACTCGTTCCTCGCCCATAAGATGCCGCTACGCGACCAGGCGCAAAACATCGTCGGCGTCATCGGCCAGATGCACGAGATCAAAACCCGCGAACTCCTGGCGCTCGGCGTGCTGCTGAACAAAATCGCCTATAGCGCCAAGGCCGGCATCGACCCGCTCGCCACCAGTACCAGCTACATCATCGGTAGCCCGGGCCATGGCCCCAAACTGACTCAGCGGCAAGAGGAGATTATGTTCTTGCTGCTGCGCGGGAAATCCGCCCGGCTGATCGGCCGCGCACTCGGCATCTCCACCCGCACTGTCGAGTGGCATCTGTGCATGCTCAAGGAGAAATTCGCCGTATTGAGCAAAAGCGAACTGATCGACAAAGCCATCGAGCTGGGCTACTTGCACAATATTCCGCCCGGCCTCTGCAAGCGTTCGCTGTCGCTCGTCCTACGCGAAGATTGAGGGGTTCCCAATAGCCAGAGGCGGCAGGTTGCCGGGTGCCGAGAGCGCAAAAAAGCCCGCGTACCGGATTCCCCGGTCGCGGGCTTCGATCTGCATGCGAAGCAAGGACGGCGCGATGCCGGTTGCTCCCTTCAGGCGATTAGTACCACTCGATACCTTGGGTCTCGGTGGTAATGATGGTGCCGGCCTTGCCTTCGACGATCAGTTCGATGTCTTCCAGCGCGCCGATCACGGCACGCTTGCCGGTCATGCGGGCGAATTCGCAAGCAGCCTCGACCTTCGGGCCCATGGAGCCGGCGGCGAAGCCGAGCTTGTCCATTTCGTCCGGGTGAGCCATCTTGATCGCCTTCGCGTCCGGGGTGCCCCAGCCAACGAATACGCTCTTGACGTCGGTCGCGATGACGAAGTAATCGGCATCGACTTCACGAGCCAGCAACGACGAGGACAGATCCTTGTCGATCACCGCTTCCACGCCGCCCAGACGCTTGCCGCTGTTGTCGTACATGGTCGGAATACCGCCGCCGCCGGCAGCGATCACCACGGTGCCCTTTTCCATCAGCCACTTGATCGGGCGCATTTCGAAAATACGCTTAGGCTTCGGGCTCGGTACCACGCGACGGTAGTATTCGCCATCGGCCTTGACGGTCCAGCCCTTTTCGGCTGCCATCTTTTCGGCGTCTTCCTTGGTGTAAACCGGGCCGACGAACTTGGTCGGGTTCTTGAAAGCCGGATCGTTGGCATCGACTTCGGTCTGGCACAGGATGGTGGCCATCGGCACTTCGAACGGCAGTTCGTTGCCCAGCTCTTGCTCGATCATGTAGCCGATCATGCCTTCGGTCTGCGCACCCAGCACATCCAGCGGATACGGGGTCACCTTGCCGTCGACGTGACGGGCGTAGGCATCGTTTTGCAGGCCCAACAGGCCCACTTGCGGGCCGTTGCCATGCGCTACGACCAGTTGGTGATTGCGAGCGACGGTGGCCAATTGCTTGGCGGCGATCTTGACGTTGCTGCGCTGATTCTCGGCGGTCATCACTTCACCGCGGCGTTGCAGGGCGTTACCGCCCAGAGCGACTACTACACGCATGGTGCTTGTCCTTCACATCTGGTTCTAGAGATAAAAAGCCGGGGCCGGATTCGGCAGGTCTACGCCGACCTGGCCCCGTGGGTGGTTTCACGCGGCAATTAGTCGCCCAGCGTGGAGACCAGGATGGACTTGATGGTGTGCATGCGGTTTTCCGCTTGCTCGAACACCAGCGACATCGGCGACTCGAACACGT